>JADKEA010000028.1 GCA_016718275.1 Candidatus Villigracilis affinis | reverse complement strand
CGCTTGGTTTGGCGAATGGGACGCAAAATGAGATCGTACCGCGAGCCGCCAAGCGGGCCCAACTCAGGCATCTTTGAATGTGTGGCCTGGGCACACACAAAGATCGTTTTGCAGGGGTATCCCTTTTGCAGGGAAATGGCTGAGCCGCAGGTCGTGGTCTTTCCAGCGGACGAGTATCAAAGATGAGCGGTGATCCTGCAACCTCGATGTGTATGATGCCAGGTCGATGATCACTACTTTGCAACATAATATCGCCACAGGGAATTTTTCGCCTCAATCTCAGGTGCCAGACCGTCTCCCGGGCTTTGCCAGATCGATCAACATGCATATCAGGTTTTCATACCCGGGAAACAATTCCAACTTTCAAAATGGAAATGGCATTCGCTACATCACATCCTATAGTCAGGCGGCTTTCCTGATATCAGCCCAAATTTGATCTATTCTTTTCAGGGAATTACTCTTGATGGGAAGTATTATGTGTCTGTGATGATGCCCATTGAACTCGCTGGTCTGGACCCTGCGCCTGAGAATGCCGATCAATATCCGAGTTATTTGAATACGACTGTAGACCGCATCCGTCAGTCTGGTAACCCGTTCAATCCATCTATTGAATCTTTGGATGCGATGGTTCAATCCCTGCTGGTGGGATTGCCTGCGACATCCGATACAGTCCCATCACCCCCAGAGCCAACTGTAGCTGGCGAACTGGACGGGCTGTGGATCACCAATATTGGCAGGTTGGATCTCAAGCAGGATGTCAATGGCAGTGGTGAGATCACTGCCACCACAGATAGTTATGGTGATTTAGGACGGCAGGATGTTCTTCAGGGAACTGTGAATGGCGATACCGCCACCTTGAATTCGCAGATGCTGGGCGATCTAACCCTTGTGTTTTCGGGAAACACTTTTACAACTGTGAAAGACAGCCCGGTTTCCTTTTGCGGAATCCGCGCCAGCGAATCGAATGAACTCCCTGATGGCTGTGGTTTCAGCGGGACTTGGATTCTCGCAGCCGACAGTTTTTTCCCTCAAGGCACTACTGTGGTGTTGAAGCAGGTGAACGGAATGTATCAGGTGATTTTTATGATGGAAAAGGGGGCAATCGTCTTCGATACACTTGCCGGGTCAGGTTACTTGGGGAAAGGGGTTGGTATATGCTGGCACGAACGAAAAGGTCATACCATCACTTTAATGATGAATCCATCTGAAACCAGGGTTTGCGAAGTGGCGGAGATAAACCCTCCCCGGCTGATGGATGCGGCCGGGGAGGGTTCGTTGTATGATGGATTCATAGTTGGCATTCTGTCTGGCTGATCCAGATGACGGAATGTTGAATTCGTATATTTTTTGGAGGTATGAAATGGAAATTCCTTTACAAGCGAAAGTGGAGTGCACGGACGGCGTCTTCGGAACTTCAGCGTACGTGCTAATAAACCCGGTGACTGACAAAGTGACTCATTTGGTCGTGAAAGAGGAGGCATCTCCCAATACAGAGCACATTGTCCCGGTTGATTTCGTGAAAGAAACTATAGACGATACGATCCAGTTGAGTTGCAGCAAGGCAGAGCTGGAGAAGATGTCTCCGTTTATTCAAACTGAATTCGTTGAAGAGAAAGTGCTGGATTATGCCGGGTATCGTGGTGGGATATCAGGTGTGGGATCATATTTTTATATGCCCTACGTTACTTCAGAAATTACGGTGCCGTAACCGTGGAGAGTCAACAGATCCCGGCGGAGAATTGGCTGTACATCGCGGCACCGTGTCGAAAGCAAAAGATGGTTATGTTGGTCCGTTGACGAATTCGTGGTCAACGCGGAGAGTGGTCATATTACACATTTGGTGATGCGGCAGGGACATTTGTGGGGACAGAAAGACGTGGTCATCCCAATCTCGGCGATGGTGGATACTGGCGATGATACTTTGTTCCTAAGTATTGATAAGCACCAGATCGAATCTCTGCCGGCCTTCCCTGTACGCAGGCGCTGGTCTTGATGTTGAACCAGCCCGCACAATATTGTGCGGGCTGATATCTTTTTGACGTGATGGAAGTCCGTTCACGTTTCCCAAAATCATAAAAGGTAATATGGAAATTACAACCAAGCCTTCTTCATCACTGCGCATTGCCGATCCCAGCGAAACTTTGGAAGAGTCAGTTACTGCACTTAATCAGGTGCTTGAGTTGAATCCAGAAAATGCTGAGGCACGGCAAACGCTTTATGAAACCATGCAGCAAATACTGCGCAAGGATGCGTTTCTTGCGTATGAGGGGGAGACCGATGTTATTTACAAGGTCCGCACATTTGAAGAATTTCAATTTATTCATCCAAAAGACCGCGCCATGGCGGAACTGTTTCCGCCTCAAAACTCCCCGCCTGCGCGAACAGCCATTCACTGGCTGGGATGGTCTGTCGTTGGGTTGATCCCGGCCGGATTGGGCACATTGATCACTGCTCCGCTGGCAGTGATCGCCGCAATTAAATTACTCAACCAACCAGCCGAACTCATTGATCATCGCCGCGCCTGGATCGTTATTGGCGGCGCAATATTGTTGTGGCTGATCGCGCTGGGATTTATCTTTATTCTTGCCTTACATTTGGTGTAAAACACAATGCTGACGAATTCACTGGCTCTTTCTGCAATTTGGTTAATATTAAGCTCGATCGTTACGTTCCTGTTGGGCACACGTGTGCGTCAAGGGAATAAGTTGAACGGGGTTTTATGGTTATTGACCGTGATCTTGTTTGGGGATCTATGGGCAGTGTTCACATTTGGTGAGTTAAACCAGGTATTGATCCTCAGCCTGGTGGCCATTGTGTGCGGAGTTGTTTGGATCTTGCTGCTTCCCAATTGGAACTGGTTTGGGCAAACGACCTGGACAATGAGTTCATACACATTTGAAATGCTGGATGTTTGTACGCGCTTTCGCTGGAATCATGTAGCGGGTCCCGCCCAACCTGTCAGCGGGTACACTCCGAAGGTCTCGTTGCAAGTCCCAGCTTATAACGAACCGTTGGAAGTGGTCGAAGCAACCTTGCGCACATTGGCAAAAATCAATTATCCAAACTTTGAAGTTCTTTTGATTGATAACAATACCCCGGATGAAGCCACATGGCGTCCGCTGGAATCTTTGCAGAGAACTTGGCCCAAACTTTAAATGCTTGCACCTTGATAAATGGCCTGGATATAAATCTGGCGCATTAAACTTTTCTCTCACACAAACCGATCCTGATGCGGAGATCATCGCCATCATCGATGCGGACTATCAAGTCCAGCCAAATTATTTGACAGAACTCATCCCATATTTTAATGATCCGCAGGTGGCGTTTGTTCAAACACCGCAGGATTATCGGGATTACAAAGGCAATCCATTTCTGGAAGCCTGTTACGACGCATACAAATATTTTTTCGAAGTCTCAATGCCTTCGCGGAATGAACACAATGCGATCATCTTTTGCGGGACGATGGGACTGATCCGTAAATCTGTGGTGCAGGAAATTGGCGGATGGGATGAGTGGTGCATCACAGAGGATGCCGAGGCAAGTTTGCGCATTCTCAAGCTGGGATATAAATCGATCTATATTAATCAGGCTTATGGGCATGGCATCATGCCGTTGAATTTTGAAGGCTTGAAGAAACAAAGATTCCGCTGGTGCTTTGGTGGGATTCAGGTTTTGCGCAAACATTGGGAATCATTAATGCCCTGGGCACATTGGGTGGACCCGAAAAATCAATTGACCGCGACTCAACGCTATTATTATCTTTTATCCAGTCTGCAATGGTTCAATGAGTCGATCACCTTGGTATTTACGACAATGCTGCTGATAAGCAGTATCGCGATCATGCTTGGATGGGACACTGGGGTACGGCCATTGGCTGGGACAATTGCGGTGATACCGCTTGTATTCCTTACCCTCGGGCTGGGGCGATTCCTATGGGCATTGCGCTACAGGTTGAACCTCGGCTGGATGCGGGCTTTGCGCGCAATGGGCAGCTTCTTCAGTTTGAGTTGGGTCGTGACCCTGGCCAGTATTCAGGGACTTATCCAACCGCGTGGTGTTTTCCTGCGGACATCCAAATCCAAAGGAGACTCGAATCTTTTGCGAGCGCTGGTTGTCACTCAGTGGGAAACCGGGATCGGCATCGCCTGTGGTTTGACAGGATTATTTCTGGCGATCAGCAAGCCTCCTTTTGAAGGATGGCTGACCGCCATATTCCTGTTTTGGCAAATGGGTTTATATCTGGCAGCGCCTGCGTACAGCCTGTTGAGTGAACGCAGCACCAAATCAATGTCGGTTACAAGCGCAGGCGATATCGATGGGAAGGTGATCGCGGAGACTCAAGCCGCTCGCTGGTCTGTTGCGTTGGTGTCGTTATTGCTGTTTGGATTTTTGATGTTTCGCCTGTTACCTCAGCCATCAGAACCGATCTATGCAAATTTTGCACCTTCTGAATTGAAACCTGAGAAAATTTTTAAAGTACATCCGATTAAGGTGAAACCAGACAAACCTGGGAAACCAGATAAACCTGAAAAACCAGCAAAGCCGCCAAAAGAGCCAAAACCGCGGATACGAAGTCTCCAAAGGCAGTATCAGGAATTTGGCGTAGATCATTGGATAGATAGACTCTGATAAACCGCTGTCCATGAAAAAAACAGAGATCCGAATTAACCCATTGTTGAATATCAAAGAGTGAAAATATGTTTCGTTATATCCATTTGCGTTTGTTATCAATTCCCCAGTTCCTGAGTATTGTGCTGACACTTGGCGTTCTGTCCGCCTGCACTTCATCTACCCAAGCTTTGCCTACACAGATTTTACCTGCTCAGATTTCAGCTACTGAGGATTTATCCATCGAAACTTTGCCTGCCCAGAATTCCCAAGCCATCAGCACATCATGGCTTTCCGTCTCAGATCGCTATATCAAAGACTCGAACGGTAAGAATGTGATCTTGCGCGGTGTTTCACTTGTGGATGTTGCAGTTGCAAATTCACGCACACGCAATGCCAATGCGTTGATCGACATGGCAACCGATCATGCGGACGGTTGGTACGCGCGTGTTGTCCGTCTGCCTGTCTACCCGGGAGCCATTGATGGACAACCAGGCTGGACTGCCGATCCTGATGCGTATTTCACCAAGCACCTTGACCCCGCTGTTCAATACTGCATCAGCAAGCAGATCTACTGCATTATAGACTGGCATTATATTAAGGATTACACATCCAGTGATGTGGATACGGCCACGCGCGCTTTCTGGAATTATGTGGCGCCAAAATATGCCAACTCGCCAAACGTTATCTTTGAGCTTTACAACGAGCCGATCTACCCCGATGACTGGAGCACATGGAAAAAAACTGCCCAGCCCTGGGTGGATATTATCCGCGCTGCTGCGCCGAACAACTTAATCCTGATCGGCGGCCCGCGTTGGTCGCAGAATGTTGCCGAAGCTGCGACGAGTCCTTTTGCAGGCAGCAATCTGGTTTATGTGGCTCACATCTATCCACAGCAAGGCGGACAGGACGTTTGGGATTCCTGGTTTGGGGATAGTTCCAGTACAGTGCCTTACTTCATCACGGAATGGGGCTGGCAGCAGGGCGGAAGCCTTCCCACCAGCGGCACAACCTCCGGGTATGGGATTCCGTTTAGCGCCTATCTTGATTCAAAAGGCGTGAGTTGGACTGCCTGGGTCTTTGATGATTACTGGCAGCCAATGATGTTTGATACGAGCTGGAATCTGCTTGGCGGCGAGAACTACATGGGACAATTCACCAAGGATCTTCTTTACCAGCATCGCAACATCGATCAGCCCGCTGGCGGCGGTGACCAGAATGCGGTCACTACACCAGTTGATCAAAGGGCCATCCTCACCGCTACACCGAATGAACCGACAAATACATCTGTCAGTACTGGCGCTTTGAAGGTGCAGTTGATCACGGGCGGCACCGATAACAACCAGCAGTCCGCCTTCCACTATCTCATCAAGAATACTGGTTCCAGTGCGCAGTCAAATATTTCCGTGCGGATTTACTTCACGCTGGATGCGTCCCAACCTGCATCCAGTTATGTGCTTGAAAAATATTATGATCAATCGGGAGCAGCAACGGTTTCGGGGCCGACTCTCGCATCTGGCTCCACCTATTATTTCACTGTCAACTATGGCGCGGCAACTCTCGCCGCTGGCGCTGACTGGGAATATCATACCGCTTTGCGATTGAACGACTGGGCCAGCAATTACAGCGGCACAAATGACTGGTGGCACACCAACGGCACACTTCCTGTCACTTATATCGATTGGAGCAGCTTGCCTGCTTACGTAAATGGTTCCCGTGTTTGGGGCGCTGAACCTCAGTAGGGGACAACTACAATCCATTATCTACTAGAAGCGCGTCTGGTTGGGCGCGCTTTGTTTATTTCGTTTGTGGTGATGACAATCTTGCTGTTTATTATTTCGGCGGACGGGTGCTTCGCAAAGTCCTGCCTCAGTTCGTGGAAGTCCGCTAAAGCGGACTAGCCCGAAGGGCTTCCATGTACTGAGCTAGGGATTTATCCCGAAGCGTTGCCCTCCCGCGCCATCTGACTTGCATGAAGTCTTGTCGGATGGCGCAGTTTTGTATAACTGCGGAGAGGAAAACCTATGAGCAAAAAGGTGATTGAAAAGAATCTCGTTAAAGCATTACTTCATGATGGCGAAATGGCATACGCGCTCTTCCAGTATGAATTGGAAGAGCATGTGGACGAATACTTGAAATCTAAAAAAGAAGATAAAGATGATTATTTCTTTGCAGGACCGGAACACACAAACGATGTTGCTTACTATTAGTTGACAAAAAGAACAAAGTTCATATCAATGAGAAAGCACGCGATATGCTAAAAAAATACTGGAAAGGCCCAGTTTACGAATACAACTTAAAGATATTAATACCGCAAATGGTGGAACAACTTAGTAGTGGATATTTATTTGTGACAGGTGTAAAGCTTCAATAATCGGCGGATTGCGTAGCATCCTGCCTCAGTTCGTGGAAGTTCGTTTTCCGGATCACACTTGGAGCTCCATATGTTGAGCTAGGGATTTTCCTAAGGCGATCTTAAGTCAAATCGTGGCTAATTCATTATCCAATCTGAAGTAACCAACAGACTCGCTGGATGAAACGGTATGTTCAAAGTCAGATAGGGACGATAGAGACCCTGCCAGCCAAAGGTTCGCTTGCAATCCAACGATGCGGCAAGATTTAAACTTAAACATTTGTCATCTGATCTGCGAACAAGATCCAAATTCCAGCCAAACTGCTTCGTTTCTTTGATTATAGAGATATAACCGCCATCTGCCCAAATCAGTTTCAAACGACACCAACGATTATGAACGCTATATTTAATCTTATCGAACAGTTTTTGCAAGGTTTGATATCCGCCGCGACCATCCTGAATGCTCGCGCTTGAACCAAAACCATGAAAAGCAAGACAGGATTAAACAACAATGATTTGGCGTTTGCGTCCGGAGTTTGTTGATGAACATCTATGCCGCGCTGTTCGCCGCCGATGTTTTGACGCTTGACTGTCAATGATCACGGCGCTGGGTTTGGACATACCCGGCTTGCACTCGTACGTTCTAACCAATGCTCCATTTATGCGCCCCAAAGACCTTGATGTTTCCAGCGTCGAAAGTAACTCCACACGGTCTAATGGCGCAAAATGGCTAACATGCGCCCGTGGCAACCAAAGGGGCTACATATAAAATTGCATTGATGATCTGCCACATCTCCCATTTTCGAGGACGTCCCATCTGCTTATCAGGAAAGAAGTCCGCAATCAGTAGCCATTCGGTATACTTGAGGTCAGTCGGGTAGGTTTGCTTGAATTTGGTCATTCTTCAAGCTTATCCCGACCATTTTAAAAAAACCTTTCTAACAATAAACATATATATCTGAGACCTGAATGGAATTCTGATTATGAAAATAATGTGACCAAGGAAGAGGATGCCAAGTGGAATGAGTATGCCAAAGAACTTAATATCAATAATTAGAGTAGTTAAGCCCTATTCTGGAGTATAGAGAAGTTGGCAAGAAAAGATTGAAAACCAAATTTCTCCTCTTTGACATCCTCCGTCATAGAATACCGCCCAATAACATACATAAAACGCTGACGAGGACGAGTACACTTCAAAGCGATTACCAGAGAGCCGAGCAGAAGTTCTGAAAGCGAGGCAAAAGCGCAGAAGTCGAATGGCCCTCCGAGTTGAGAGGACGAAAGCAAAGCAAGTAGTCCAATTCGGGAACTCCCGTTACCCAGAGTAAGGGTATAAGCCGCAAGGCCGTACCTGACAAAGTGAAGCTGGCTTCTTGATCTCTGTTGCTCACAACAGAGATTTTTTGTTAAGACACTTCAAGCCTGGGTGGCACCACGGGAGTCCTCTCTCGTCCCTTATGGACGGAGAGGATTCTGCTTTAAGGGCAGACCATAGACAACAGACCATTGACCATCAAATCGTCCATCGTCCGCGGTCTATCGTCATTCATCATTCCGAATTCATCATTCTGCATTTCCGAAGGAGCAACCATGCTATTAGAAGCCACCCAAGTCCAAACCATCATCCGCGAGGTCTCTGCCGACCTTGAAACCCCCGTCAGCTTGTATCTCAAACTGCGCGGCGACGGCGCGTCCTTTTTATTGGAATCCGTCGAAGGCGGCGAACGCATCGCGCGCTATTCGTTTATCGGTGTCCAACCCAGAGCGGAATATATTCTGCGCGACGGTCAGGTCGAGGTCAAAGAGAACGGCGAAACACGCACCGTCCAACTCGATCACGACGACCCGACCATCTTTTTGCAAAATGAAATGAGCCGCTTTCCCGCTGTCCACTTGCCGAACGCGCCGCGCTTCACGGGTGGGTTGGTGGGCTATCTCGGGTATGAATCTGTCCGTTATTTTGAACCAACTCTCAGCGAGAAAATGAACCGCGCTCAAATCCCCGATGGAATGTATTTGCTCGCCGATACCATCGTCGCATTCGATCACGCGCGCCGCACCATCTTCCTCATCGCAAATGTTTTGGATGGAAACGCCGAAGCCGCCAATCAAAAACTGGACGCCATCGCCGAGCGCATTCATCAGCCTTTGCCCGCCGCGCAAAAAATTGAAGTCAAGCCGTCTGAAATAAAATCCAATCTCACGCGCGAAAAATTTGAAGACATGGTGCTTGCCGCCAAAGAGCACATCGTCGCTGGCGATATTTTTCAGGTTGTGCTTTCGCAGCGTTTCAGCCGCGAAACCAACGTCGAGCCTTTCGATGTTTATCGCGCCGTGCGCCGCCTCAACCCTTCGCCGTACATGTTCTTTTTTGATTTCGGACTCGTGGACGATGAACCGCTTTACATTGTTGGATCGTCGCCTGAGATGTTCGTGCGTTTGGAAGGAAGAACCGCTTCACTCCGACCGATCGCTGGGACGCGCCCCCGAGGAGCAGACGCCAACGCTGACGCATCGCTTGCCAAAGACCTGCTCGCCGATCCGAAGGAACGCGCGGAGCATGTGATGTTGGTTGACCTCGGCCGCAACGACCTCGGACGCGTCTGCGAATATGGCACGATCAAAGTTTCTGATTTCTTCACCGTTGAAAAATATTCACACGTCATGCACATCGTCTCCCACGTCGAAGGGACTCTGCGCCCCGAACTGACCGCCTTCGATTTAGTGCGAGCCGCCTTCCCCGCAGGGACAGTCAGCGGCGCGCCGAAAGTCCGCGCGATGGAAATCATCGCTGAATTGGAATCAGACGCACGCAACGCCTACGCAGGCATGATCGGCTACTTCGGCTTCGACGGCGCCATGGACACCTGCCTCGCCATCCGCACCATGGTCGGGCGCGGCAACACCGTCAGCGTGCAAGCAGGCGCAGGCATCGTCGCAGACTCAGACCCATCCACCGAGTTTCAAGAGACGGTGAATAAGGCGAGCGCGATGTTGAGAGCGATAGACGCAGCGGAAAATCAAGGATGAAGGATAAAGGATGAGGGATGAATGAAAACCATTCGCCCTTCGTCTTTTGCCTTTGCCCTTTTTCATCCTTCATAATTCATCCTTCATCCTTAGAAAGGAAATTACCCATGACAAACAAAACCCCGCCTTCTCACTGGTGACCGCCCCACAGGCCGCCTGCACCTTGGTCATTATGTCGGCTCGCTTCGCAATCGTGTGCGCCTGCAACATCAGTATGATTCCTTTTTCATCATTGCTGACCTGCACACGATGACCACCAAGCCCGAGCCGCAGTACATCAAAGAGATTCCAACCTACATCCGCGAGATCGTTTTGGACTATCTCGCCGTGGGCATTGACCCGAACGTCAGCACCATCTTTGTGCAATCTGCAATTCCAGAAACCTACGAAATGAATCTGCTCTTTGAAATGCTGGTCACCGTTCCGCGCCTCGAACGCATGCCCACGCTCAAAGACATGGCACGCGACGCCAACATCGACTCCATGCCGTTTGGTTTGCTCGGCTATCCCGTTCTGCAAGCCGTGGACATTTTATTGCCGCGCGCGAATGTTGTCCCCGTGGGACGTGACAACCAATCCCATGTTGAACTCGCCCGCGAAATGGCACGCAAGTTCAATAATCTCTACGGCAAAGAAGTCTTCCCCGAACCAGAATCCATTATCGGCGAAGGCGCTTTGCTCGTCGGCACAGATGGACAAGGCAAAATGTCCAAGTCCCTTGGCAATGCCATCTATTTATCCGATGACGCCAAGACCGTCGAAGAAAAAGTCAAAGGCATGTACACCGACCCCAAGCGCCTGCGCGCCACAGACCCAGGCACCGTGGAAGGCAATCCCGTCTTCATCTATCACGACGCGTTCAATCCCTCCTACGCCGAAGTGGATGACCTCAAGGAACGCTATCGCAAGGGACAGGTCGGCGATGTGGAAGTCAAGGAAAAACTTGCCAAAGCCATCAACGCCTTCCTCGAACCCATCCGCGAAAAACGCGCGTATTACCTTGCCCATCCCACCATCCCGCGCGATGTCCTCGCCAACGGAATCCGCCGTATGCAAACCGAAGCCAAAGAGACCATGACCCTCGTCCGCGATGTGACTGGCTTATCGTATTCCCTCGACCTCTTTGCAGATGAAGTGGATATTTTTGGAAATGAAGAATAAACGAGGTTTGCAGGTTGTCAGGTTAAAAGGTTTGAAGGTTTTCGCTCAACTTTCCAACCTGCTAACTTTCCAACCTTCAAACCGAAAGGAATTCAACCATGTTAGCCCTTATAGATAACTACGACTCCTTCACCTACAACCTCGTTCAATACCTCGGCGAACTTGGCGCGGATATTCGCGTCTTTCGCAACGACCAAATTTCCTTGAACGAGTTGATCGCCCTCAAGCCTGACCATCTTGTCATCTCCCCAGGCCCAGGCGAACCCATCAAAGATGGCGGCGTTTCGCCCGAAGCCATCAAACACTTCACGGGAAAAATCCCCGTGCTCGGCGTCTGCCTCGGACATCAATGTCTCGGCGCAGTCTACGGCGGCAAAGTGGATCGCGCTCCGCGCCTCATGCACGGCAAGACTTCCCCCGTCACTCACAACGGACAAGGTGTCTTCAAAGATATTCCTTCGCCGTTTGAAGCCATGCGCTATCACTCGCTCGTCGTTTACGAACCCATCCCAACCGAGCTTGAGGTTGTCGCGCAAACATCCGAAGGCGAGATCATGGCGCTCAAACATCGTCAGCACCCGACCTACGGCGTGCAGTTCCATCCCGAGTCCATTCTCACCGAGCATGGCAAACAACTGCTCAAGAATTTTCTCGATATCAAGATCGCCCCGCCCGCACCTGCGGAGCCGTCCATGCTCAAGCCGTTTATCGCCAAGACCATCAACCGCACCGACCTCACCGTCGCAGAGGCCGAAGAAGCGATGAACGTCATCATGACAGGTCAAGCCACGCCCGCGCAGGTCAGCGCCTATCTGGTGTCGCTCCGCATGAAAGGGGAGACCATCCCCGAGATCACAGGCTCCGTCCGCGCCATGCGTGCCAACGCGGTCAAGGTGAAACTCGCAAATCCCGATGAACGCATTTACGACATCGTCGGCACTGGCGGTGACGGCGCTCACACCTTCAACATTTCCACTGCCGCCGCATTCGTCCTCGCGGGCACGGGACGCAAAGTTGCCAAGCATGGCAACCGCGCCGCGTCATCTCACTGCGGCTCTGCCGATGTCCTCTCCGCTCTCGGTGTCAGCCTCGACCTCACACCTGACCAGATCGCCCACGCCATCGACAACATCGGCATCGGTTTTATGTTCGCCGCCAAATTTCACCCCGCCATGAAGCACGCCATCGGCCCGCGCAAAGAGATCGGTCAACGCACCATCTTCAATGTCCTCGGCCCGCTCACCAACCCCGCAGGCGCGAACATTCAACTCACGGGCGTTTATGCCGCCGCGCTCACCGAGCCGCTCGCCAACGTCCTCAAAGAACTCGGTTCCCGCGCCGCGCTCATCATCTACGGCGCAGGCGGCACCGACGAGCTCAACACCACGGGCATCAATCGCATCAGTCATCTCAAAGATGGCGCGGTCAACACCTATGATCTCGATCCCGCCGAATTCGGTTTCGCCCTCGCCACCATGGAAGACCTGCGCGGCGGCACACCCGATGAATCCGCAGCGATGATGAGAGATCTTCTCTCTGGCAAACTCAAAGGCGCCCGCCGCGACTCCGTCCTGCTCAACGCCGCTGGTGCTCTCGCCGCCGAAACTGGTGATTTCAAGTCCGCGCTTGTGGAAGTCACCGCCGCGCTCGATAACGGTGCCGCCCTCGCCAAACTCAACGCCCTTGTTGAGTACTCAAAATCCGTAATCCGTTTATCCGCTTTGCCAAAGGCAATCCGTTACCCATGAACATACTCGAAAAAATCATCGCTCAAAAGAAATTGGAAATTGCGGCGCTCGACGCCTCAGCATTACGCCGCGCCGCAGAGCAGAGTCCTGCGCCCAGAGATTTTCTCGCCGCAATCAAGCGCCGCCGCTTCGGACTCCGCCCGAGCCTGATCGCTGAACTAAAGAGAGCCTCTCCCTCCAAAGGGATTCTCGCCCCGCACCTTGACCTCTTCCAAGTGGCCGACATCTACACCCAAAACGGCGCCGCCGCCATCAGCGTCCTCACCGACGAAAAATTCTTCATGGGCAAACTCGAAACCCTTCACGATTTACGTTTCACTCATCACTCCACCTTGCCCCTTCTTCGGAAGGATTTCACCATCGACGAAACCCAAATCTACGAAGCCCGAGCCAACGGCGCCGACGCCATCCTCCTCATCGCCGCCGCCCTCACCGACGACAAACACTTCGCCGACCTGCACGCCTGCGCCCTCAGTTTGGGATTGACCGCCTTGGTCGAAGTCCACGACGAAGCAGAAACCGAGCGAGCCTTGAAGTTGAAAGATGTAAAACTGATCGGCATCAACAACCGCAACCTCGCCACCTTTGAAGTTTCCCTCACCACCACCGAACGCCTCCGCCCGATGATTTCCCCCGAAATCGCCGTCGTCGCCGAAAGCGGAATCTTCACCGCCGCTGATGTTGACCGATTAGCCAATATAAACATTGATGCAATTCTCGTCGGTGAAGCATTGGTCACTTCGGAAGATATCCCTGCGAAAGTGCGTGAATTATCTGGAATGGAGAGTCAATAGTCAAAGGTCTAAAGTCTTTTATGACCTTCAACCTTTGACCTTCGACTTGTAACCTTATGACCAAAATAAAAATCTGTGGAATCAAAACTGTGAAAGATGCGCTTGCCGCCATGGAAGCAGGCGCGGATTATTTGGGATTTAATTTTTATCCCAAGAGCGTGCGCTTTATTGAGAAAGAAACTTGTGCAGAAATAACATCCGTTTTGAAGCGAGAACATCCACAAATAAAACTTGTCGGCGTATTCGTAAATTCACCCGTGGATGAAGTGAAGAATATTCTGGAAACCTGCCATCTTGACCTCGCTCAACTCCACGGCGATGAAACGCCAGAACTGCTTGAGTCCTTCAGCGGCAAAGCCTTCAAAGCCATTCGCTCGTCGGAATTCCATCGATATCACCGGTTATCCGTTCGCAATGATGCACCTGCTTTGTTAGTCGATGCTGCCGTCAAAGGTGTCTACGGCGGAAGCGGCGTCACAGCAGATTGGTCAGCGGCGGCGGAACTTGCAAAAAAATATCCGCTGTTGCTGGCGGGCGGCCTGACTCCAGAGAATGTCGCGGACGCGGTGCGGCAGGTCAAACCCTGGGGCGTGGATGTTGCCTCTGGCGTGGAATCAGCTGCGGGTGAGAAAGATGCGAGCAAGATGAAGGCGTTTGTAAAGGAAGTAAAGAGAGCAGAGATTAGAGATTAGGACGATCCCAGAACAACTAGATCCAAGTTCTCTAATTTCTAATCAAGAGGAACTTATGACAACATTATTACCCCCAAAATTTGGCCCCTACGGCGGACAGTTCGTGCCCGAGACGTTGATGCCCGCGCTCATTGAGTTGGAGCAGGCGTTCGTGGATGCGCAAAAAGACCCTGCTTTCAGAAAAGAGTTTGAAGGCTTGCTGGCGTCGTTCGTGGGCAGACCCACGCCGTTGACCTATGCAAAAAGATTATCGGAACAATTGGGCGGCGCGCAAATTTATTTGAAGCGCGAAGACCTGGCGCACACGGGCGCACACAAAATCAATAACGCGTTGGGACAGGCATTGCTCGTCAAGCGGATGGGGAAGAAGCGCGTCGTTGCCGAGACTGGGGCAGGGCAGCACGGCGTGGCATCTGCCACCGCTGCGGCATTGCTCGGACTCGAATGCGTGGTGTACATGGGCTCCGTGGACATTGCGCGGCAGGAGCCGAATGTCTTCCGCATGAAATTGCTCGGCGCGGAAGTGCGGCCTGTTGAGTCAGGCACGAAGACATTGAAAGATGCCATCAACGAAGCCATCCGCGATTGGGTGACGAATGTGCGCGATACGCATTATCTGCTCGGCTCGGCGTTGGGGCCGCACCCATACCCGACCATCGTGCGCGAGTTTCAATCGGTGATCGGAATTGAAGCACGCGAACAAATGCTGCGTGATGTGGGGCGTTTGCCTGATACGGTGATTGCGTGTGTGGGCGGCGGGTCAAATGCCATCGGCGTCTTCAGCGGATTTGTGGATGATGAACACGTTGAGTTGATCGGCGTCGAAGCGGGCGGAAGTGGAATTGCTTCAGGCAAACACGCTGCTCGATTTGGCGATGCAACCAAAGCAAGAGTGGGCGTGATTCACGGAACACGAACTTATGTCTTGCAGGATGAAGATGGACAAATTGCCGAGACTCATTCTGTCTCTGCGGGGTTGGATTACGCGGCAGTTGGCCCCGAGCACGCGATGATGCGAGATAGCGAACGCGCATTTTACACATCCGCAACGGATACGGAAGCGTTGAGCGCTTTCCAAACCTTGTGCCACACCGAAGGGATTATCCCTGCGCTGGAGTCATCTCATGCCGTGGCGGAAGTCATCAAGCGCGCGCCGACGATGAGGAAGGATCAGGTGATTCTGGTCAATCTTTCGGGGCGAGGGGATAAGGATTTGAATACTGTGATTAAGGAATTGGGAAACGATAAATTAGGAATCAGGCATTGGTCAAATTCCTAAACCTTTAATAGCGATTATCGCTTACCGAGGAACTTATGAACAGAATCGAAAACGCATTCAAAAACAAACCGATCTTCATGCCCTATTTCCCTTTGGGCTATCCTGACTTGGAAACATCCATTGACGTGATCGAAGCGCTTGCCAAAAACGGCGCGGACTTGATCGAAGTGGGGCTTTCCTTCTCCGATCCGCTGGCGGATGGGCCTGTGATTCAAAAGGCGACACAGGTTGCTTTGGAACATGGAATTACGATTAAGAAGTCACTCGCGGCTGTTGCGGAGTTGCGCAAGCGTGGCGTGACCATTCCATTTATTTTGATGGGATATTTCAATCCCATGCTGGCGTATGGACTGGAGAAATTTGTCCATGATGCGCGTGAAGCGGGCGCGGATGGATTTATCATCCCTGATTTGCCATTGGAAGAGGCAGGTGAGTTTCAATCCTTGGTGGGGGATATGCCGTTGATCCAAATGCTCGCGCCGACATCGCCGAATGAGCGCATGGAATCCATTGCACGCAATGCGAAGGGATTTATTTATCTTGGTTTCGGTTACAGGTGTGACAGGTGCGCGTACTGCCATTTCAGATGGACTTGGCGATTTGATTCAACGTGTGCGAGATCACACGTCCGTGCCTGTGTGTGTGGGATTTGGAATTGGCACGCCCGAGCAAGCCAAACAGGTTGGTCAACTCGCGGATGGAGTCATTGTCGGTTCGGCGTGTGTGAAATTGATCGGGAGTAGTGAAAAGCCTGTTGAAACAGCGAAGCAGTTTGCGGCGGAGTTCCGAAGCGCGTTATTGGAAGTGAAGAAATGATTCTCGAAGTGGTAATTCTTGATGTGATTCCAAGTCGCGAGAAAGAATTTGAATCGGCGTTTGTAGAAGCATCGTCCATTATTGCCAGCATGGCTGGTTATGCTTCGCATCAGTTGCAGCATTGTTTGGAAAAACAAAATCGTTATTTGTTACTTGTCCAATGGGAGACATTGGAAGCCCATACGGTTGGGTTTCGCGGGTCAAATGAATATCAAGAGTGGAAGAAACGATTGCATCACTTCTACGATCCATTTCCAGCGGTTGAACATTACGAGATGATCTTCGAGAATCCAAAATAGAATCTCCACCCGCCGCCTTGCGTAATCGGAAATTCCCCCTTGACGCATTTGAGTGACACGCATAGAATAGCGCCCAATATGTTAGCTTCTGTCCGCTTTTATTTTGCGTATTACTTTAACGGCCTCCGCTTCGGTTGCCGCTGGTTGCGCTTAAGTAGACAGAAAAATCTGTAACTAAAGAGCGAGGCCAAACGGTCTCGCTCTTTTTTATTACCCTCACCCCCATCCTCTATCCCAGAGGGAAAGGGGGACAATAGGAGAAGAATATATGCCCACACGTGGAATTCGCGGCGCTACCACCGTCGCAGAGGATGAACCAGACTTGATCCTTCAGGCAACGCGGGAATTGCTTGAAGCCATCATTAAAGAGAACCAGGGCATGACGCCCGAAGATGTCGGCAGTGCCATCTTCACCGTGACGGAAGATCTCGCCGCCACCTTCCCCGCGCAGGCTGCCCGTCAAATGGGGTGGAGCATGGTTCCGATGATGTGTGCCCGCGAGATCCCCGTGCCTGGTAGTTTGCCAAAAGCCATCCGTGTGCTTGTGCATTGGAATACGGAAACGCCGCAGAGTGAGATCAAGCATGTGTATCTGCGAGATGCGGTCAGATTACGACCTGATTTGGTAGCCGCGCAATAGAACGTTTGAAAGTTAGAAGGTTTGCATGTTGAATGTTGAAAACCTTCCAACCTGCAACTTGTAAACTTGTAACTGACTAGGAGAAACCACCATGATGATAATTATGAAAGCCAACGCGACACCGCAGCAAGTGGAAGCAGTGATCGCATCCATCAAAGAGGCGGGGCTGAACGTCCATCTTTCACAGGGAGTCGAAGCGACGATCATTGGCGCCATTGGCGAAACGCACAACATCCCAATGGAACGCTTCGAAAGCCTCGATGGCGTGGACATTGTCCAGCGCATTACCCAGCCGTACAAACTGGCGTCACGCCAGTTCCACCCCGAAGACTCGGTCATTTCCATGAACGGATTTTCCGTCGGCGGGAATGAAGTTTCCGTGATCGCGGGACCATGCTCGGTGGAGAGTCGCTCGCAGATCATTGAAACAGCCATCGCTGTGAAAGAGGCGGGAGCGTCCGCGTTGCGTGGGGGAGTGTTCAAGCCGCGCACGTCGCCATACTCCTTCCAGGGACTCGGCGAAGAAGGCCTCGAACTGCTCGCTGAAGCCCGCGAAAAAACAGGATTGCCCATCGTCGTTGAGATCATGTCACAGGTGCAGCTGGATGTGATGGTCAAATACGTGGATGTGCTGCAGGTCGGCGCGCGCAACATGCAGAACTTCAACCTGCTGCGTGCCATCGGCGAATCGCGCACGGCTGTCCTGCTCAAGCGCGGACTCTCCGCCACGGTCGAAGAACTGCTCATGTCTGCTGAATATATTTTGGCTGGGGGAAACCAGCGCGTGATGTTGTGCGAGCGCGGCATCCGCACCTTTGAAACATCCACCCGCAACACAACCGACATCAACGCCATTCCCGTTTTGAAAAACCTGACCCACCTTCCCGTCATCCTCGACCCAAGCCATTCCACGGGTCTTGCAAATTATGTCGCCGCCATTGCGCGTGCGGGCATTGCAGCTGGAGCAGATGGTCTCATTGTTGAAGTCCATCCCGACCCTGCCAAGGCAGTTTCTGATGGCAAGCAATCGCTCAAGCCTGAAGCCTTCGCGGCGATGGTCAAACAAGTCGGCCAGATCGCGCAGGTCATGGGCCGCAACCTCTCGACCGTGCAAGGCGATATCCAGCCGTTGAAACAGGGTTGGGCGTAAGAGCAGTAACAAGTAATCAGTAAAAAACGAGAAGTGAGAAGTAAACAACGGAACATGCAATATATTTACTTCATCCTTCATAATTCAACCTTTGTATTTAGGAGATTTACTCACCATGATGATCATCATGCACCCCGGTGCACCCCGCGAACAAATTGACGCAGTTATTGCTGCCGTTGAAGGCCACAAACTCACAGCCCATCCCATCTTCGGCGTGGAGCAAACCATCATCGGCGCAGTCGGCGATGGACATTATGTTCTCAAAGAAACCTTCGAAGCCTTCCCAGGCGTGCTCGAAGTGCAGCGCATTTCCAAACCGTACAAACTCGCTTCACGTCAATTCCACGAACAGGATTCCGTTTTCGAATTCAACGGCTTCACCATCGGCGGCACGGAAGTTCCCATCATTGCTGGTCCCTGTTCTGTGGAAGGACGCACACAAATTCTCGAAGTGGCGCAAGCCGTCAAAGAAGCGGGCGCGAATGCTTTTCGCGGCGGAGTCTTCAAACCGCGCACCTCGCCGTATGCCTTTCAAGGTCTCGGTGAAGAAGGTCTCGAATACATGGCAGAAGCCCGCGAGAAAACTGGCTTGCCGCTCGTCGTCGAAGTGATGGCGGTGTCGCAGATCGAGATGATGGAAAAATATGTAGACATCTTCCAACTCGGCGCGCGCAACATGCAGAACTTCAATCTCCTCCGCGCCCTCGGCGAAACCCGCACACCCGTCCTCTTCAAACGCGGCATGTCTGCCACGATTGAAGAAATGCTGATGGCGAGTGAATATATTCTCAACGGCGGCAACAACCGCGTCATTTTGTGCGAACGTGGCATCCGTACTTTTGAAACTGCCACCCGCAACACCACCGACATCAACGCCGTACCCGTCCTCAAAAAACTCACACACCTTCCCGTTGTCATTGATCCGAGTCACTCCACAGGTGACTCCGCATATGTCCAATCCATCGCCAGAGCAGGTGTCGCAGCAGGTGCCGACGGTCTTATCGTTGAAGTACATCAAGATCCGCCGCACGCCATCTCCGACGGAAAGCAATCCCTCACGCCTGAGGCCTTTGCCAAAATGGTGAAGCAGGTCAAAGCAATTGCTGAAGCGGTCGATCGCAGTCTCGTTCCTCAACATGCCACAGCCTGACTTTAATCTCGCAGAGTCCAAGATCGCCATCATTGGATTAGGCTTGATGGGCGGCTCGCTGGCATTGGGATTACGCGGCAAATGTGCCGCGCTCTACGGAATTGACCCGCATCTTCCCACGCTCGAGCTTGCTCTGTCCCAACATATCGTGGACTACGCTGACAGTGATCCTGCCAAGCTCCTCCCCGAAGTGGACCTTGTCATCCTGTCCGCGCCCGTCCCCGCGATCTTGACTCTGCTTGAGCAGTTGCCAACATTCACACCAAACTCTTGCATCGTGATGGACATGGGTTCAACGAAACGATTGGTGGTCGAAGCGATGTCCAAACTCCCCGAACGCTTCGACCCCATCGGCGGACATCCCATCTGCGGCAAGGAAAAACTTTCGCTGGCAAATGCTGAGAGAACGCTTTACTACGCTGCACCATTTTTGCTCACACCGTTGGAACGAACTTCTTCACGAGCCATCTCCGCCGCGAATCAGATCATCGAAGCCCTCGGCGCAAAAGGCAAAACGCTGGATGCCGTTGAACATGACCGCATCCTTGCATCCACAAGTCATTTGCCATTCTTGATTTCATCCGCGCTTGCACTCGCCACCCCCGCAGATGTGACTCCTTTCGTCGGCCCAGGCTTTAAATCCACAAGTCGGTTGGCAGGCACATCTTCATCCATGATGCTGGGTGTATTGCAATCCAATCGCGAGAATGTATTAAACGCTCTGCATGGAATGCAAAGTCAACTGGCAGAGATCGAAGCCGCATTGTCATCTGAAGATTTCGCAAAGCTCGAATCTCTTCTCAACGACGCACAAGCCAAATACCAATCCTTCACTGGCAACTGACCACTTTCTACTTTCCACTCACCACTTTATGACCATTCATCCTTCATCCCTCCGCATTCATCCTTTGTCTCGCCCTCTCTCCGCCACCGTCCGCGTGCCTGGCTCCAAGTCACTGACCAACCGCGCCTTGCTCATTGCCTCTCTCGCAAACGGCACGACGCATCTCACCAACGCCCTCTTCTCCGATGACTCGCGTTACTTTGCCAAAGCCCTGCAAACCCTCGGCTTTGATGTTCAACTCGATGAAGCCAATCACTCAATGACCGTCACAGGCATGGGCGGAAAAATCCCTGCCAGGCAAGCCGAACTTTTCATTGGCAACGCTGGCACCGCCGCGAGATTTCTCTCCGCTTTTCTGACTCTTGGAAATGGCGAATACATCCTGGATGGCGAGCCAAGAATGCGCGAACGTCCCATTGGGGATTTGGTGGAGGCGTTGGAGCAGTTAGGGTGTGATATTCAGGCAATGCAGAATGCAGAAGGCAAAATGCAGAATGGGCAAATTTGCCCGCCAATAAAAATAAATGCTTCGGGGTTGAAAGGCGGAAAGACAAAAATCGCGGGGGATATTTCATCCCAGTTTTTATCCGCTTTGTTGATGACCGCTCCCTACGCCCAATCACCCATCGAGGTGGAACTCACCACTGACCTAAACTCCAAACCCTACGTGGACATGACTATTTCCATAATGAAAGACTTTGGTGTTGAAATTGAACGCAGTGGTTATAAATCCTTCAAGGTTTCACCTTCCAATTACCAATTACCAATTACTAATTACCCAATTGAGTCAGACGCCTCCGCCGCGTCCTACTTCTTCGCCGCCCCTGCCATCTGCGGTGGAACCGTCAAAGTGGAAAATATCTCGCGTAAATCTGTACAGGGCGATATTGCATTTCTCGATGTATTGAAACAAATGGGATGTGAAGTGGAAGAAGCTAATAACTCGATTACGGTCTACGGCCCGCAGGGATCGTCCATCGTCGGTGTTGATGTGGACATGCGCGACATTCCCGACACTGCTCAGACCCTCGCTGCCATTGCTCCTTTCGCTTCATCACCGACTAGAATTCGGGGTATTGCTTCTGCGCGAGTCAAAGAAACTGACAGAGTATCCGCAACCTGCACCGAACTTAAACGGCTGGGAGTAGAAGTCGAAGAACATGAAGACGGTATGACCATCCATCCATGCCAAACTTTCCAACCTGCCAACATTCAAACCTACAACGATCACCGCATGGCAATGGCATTCTCTCTCATCGGCTTGCGCTTCGACGGCGTCACCATCGAAAACCCATCCTGTGTTTCGAAAACATTTCCGAACTTCTTTGAAGTGTTAGAAACCTTGCGCTAATTATTATGCCTGAACCTTCATCAATCATCACTCATCATTCCTCATTTGTACTTGGTCTCATCGGCTATCCGCTTGGACACTCACTGTCACCGAAGATTCACGCTGCTGCTTTAAGTGCTTGCGGCTTACAGGGAACTTATTCCTTATTTCCCATTCCCCCCGAAGACAAGCAGGGATTGAAAGACTTGCTCGCCCGCGTCCGCGGAGGTGAAATTACAGGACTCAACGTCACCATTCCGCATAAACAAAATGTCATTGAGTTGATGGATGAACTTACACCCACTGCCCAAGCTATTGGCGCAGTCAATACCATTTATATGCGAGAGAACAAACTCGTTGGTGATAACACAGACGCGCCGGGTTTTCTTGCCGATTTGAAGAAGTTTATTGGGAGTCGGGAGTTGGGAATTGGGAAGCGCAAATCAGCTATTATCTTGGGCGCAGGTGGCTCAGCAAGAGCAGTTGTTTACGCCCTGTGTAATGACGGATGGAACGTCACTCTCGTTGCTCGTAGAATCGAACAAGCCAAAAAACTTGCAGATTCTTTTGCGAATCTCGAAGTACGAGTTGTGGAGTACTCATCTTTCATCTTTAATCTTTCCTCTTTTGCTCTTATCGTCAATACCACACCTTTGGGAATGACCCCAAACATCGAAACCTCACCATTGCCTGAAAATATAATTTTTGCAGAGAACGCACTTATCTACGATTTAGTCTACAATCCACGCGAAACAAAATTGGTGAAAGATGCTCGCGCACAGGGATTGTACGCCACGACGGGCTTGGGCATGCTCATCGAACAAGCCGCCCTCGCTTTTGAAAAATGGACAGATCACAATCCACCGCGCGAATCCCTTTACCAAGCTGTTCAACCTTAATTCTTTCTTTTTCATCTCTTACCCTTATCACTCACTACTCGGAGACCCCATGCCACTTCGCTTTCTCACCGCTGGTGAATCCCACGGACCATCGCTCACAACCATTCTGGATGGCCTCCCCGCAGGGCTTCCCTCACGATTGAAATCATCAACAAAGAACTTGCCCGCCGTCAGCAAGGCTACGGTTCGGGCGGACGTATGAAGATCGAAAAAGACACCGTGCAAATTCTCGGCGGCGTGATGGGTGGCGAAACCACAGGCGCGCCGATTGCCTTGCTCGTGCAAAACGATGACCATGTCAAATGGAAGGGCAAAGCCATCGAGCCGATGACCGCGCCACGCCCCGGCCATGCGGACTTAACAGGTGCGGTCAAATACGGATACAAAGACTTGCGCCCCGCTCTTGAGCGTGCTTCTGCCCGCGAGACCACGATGCGCGTAGCCGCTGGTGCGGTGTGCAAGCATTTTCTCGCGCAGTTTGGGATCATCGTTGGCGGGTATGTCTCGTCCATTGGCGAAGTGCAAACCGATTTTGGCGATATGCCTTTTGAAGAGCGCTTCACTCGCGCCGAAGAATCCGATGTGCGCTGCCCGATCGAATCATCTGCAAGTCAGATGCGCGCTGAAATTGAAAAGACCATTCACGGCAAAAACACATTGGGCGGCGTGCTTGAAATTGTCGCGCTCAATGTTCCCGTCGGTCTCGGCAGTTTTGTCCAATGGGATCGCCGCCTCGAAGCCAAACTCGCACTCGCCATCATGTCCGTCCAAGCCATCAAAGGTGTGGAAGTTGGTGACGCCTTCGAGAACGCCAAACGAATCGGCACACAAGCCCACGACCCAATCAGTTTGCAAGATGCAAACTTGCAACGCTCAACCAACCGCGCAGGCGGAACCGAAGGCGGAATCAGCAATGGACAGCCGATCATCATCCGCGCGGCGATGAAACCGATAGCCACCACGCTTCTTCCCCAGCCGACAGTTGATCTTGCTTCGGGGACAGAATCTCCCACCAAATATGAGCGCTCCGATTTTTGTCCCGTCCCGCGTGCCGTGCCGATCCTCGAAGCAATGGTTGCCTTCGTTCTGGCTGATGCACTCCTCGAAAAACTCGGCGGTGACTCGCTCAACGAAATGAAACCGCGTTTTGAATCTTTGAGAAAAGCCACCCTCGAAGATTTGCCGATGGATAACATTCCGCATATTTTTTGGGAATAATTAATTGGGATTGGAGGAGCGTAATTTCTTCCCTGGCAAAGCAAGTAGACACGAAGCAATCTCCACTCATTCATCATTGCTTCGTCGGGCATTCCCTTCGCAATGCGGATTATGAAACATATCTTCCTCTACGGCCCGCCTGGGACAGGTAAATCCACGGTTGGGAAAAAACTTGCCCATAATCTCAAACTGCCATTCATTGACCTTGATCGCGTGATCGAAACAAATGCAGGCAAATCGATCCCGCAGATCATGGAGAAACAGGGTGAGACTGCCTTTCGTGACCTTGAATCTGCGGCGTTGAAAAACCTGCTGCATGAAAAAGAAAGTGTCGTTGCCCTCGGCGGCGGTGCTTTGTTGCGTGACGAAAATCGTAATTTCGTTGAAAGCAATGGCAAGGTTCTGCTGCTGATGGCAGAGTTGTCCACTTTGCTGGAGCGGTTGCATTATGAGTCTGGGAATCGTCCTTTGCTGGCTGGCGACTTGCGCGAGAAACTTTCATCATTGCTTGCGAAGCGTGCGGAACATTACAACTCTTTCCCCATGCTTATCCATGTGGACGGAAAAACTGCGGAGCAAAATGCTCATTATGCGCAAGTTGTGCTGGGACGACATCATCTCTCCGCGATGGGGGAGTACGATGCAATCGTAGGTCAGGTTTCCGACCTGACAAACTTTCCCATGCAAAATCCCATCATTGTGACGGATGAGAACGTGGCGAAATTTCATCTTGAAAAGATGCAAAACCTCTTGCAGGCGAAGGCCGTCATTATCCCTGCGGGGGAAGAACATAAAAATCTGGAAACCATTTCACTTTTATGGAAATCCTTCCTCGAAAACGGATTGGATCGTAAAAGTACAGTGATTGCCCTTGGCGGCGGGGTGCTTAGTGATATGGCTGGCTTTGCTGCATCCACATATATGCGTGGGATTGCGTGGGTGGGCGTGCCAACCACTTTGCTTTCGATGGTGGATGCTTCGCTTGGCGGCAAGACAGGTTTTGACTTGCCCGAAGGAAAAAATTTGATCGGCGCGTTTTATCCGCCGAAATTGGTGTTGGCCGACCCGCAGTTGCTTGGTACATTGCCTGAAGCAGAGTTGATCTCTGGCATGGCGGAAGTGGTCAAGCATGGAATTATTTCTGACCCTGAATTATTCAATTTGTGCTTGCGCGGATTGGATTGGGTGAAAAATAATCTCGAAGAAGTTGTCAAACGCGCGATGGCGGTGAAGATCAAAGTCATTGAGGAAGACCCGTATGAAAAAGGAATCCGCGCGGCGTTGAATTTGGGGCATACGGTTGGGCATGCGGTGGAACTTGTCAGCAAGTTTAAGCTGCGGCATGGAGAGGCCATTGCCATCGGTACAGTGGCTGAGGCGAAGTATGCTGCTCGGGTTGGGCTGGCAGGTGACGGGTTGGTCGAGGCGGTGACTGAGTCGTTCAGAGCGTTGGGGCTGCCCATCCAAATCCCCGAAGCGATGCCGCGTGAAGAAATCATCCGCGCGATGCGTGTGGATAAAAAGAAAACTGCGAAGGCCATTCGTTTTGCTTTGCCTGTTGAGATCGGCAAAGTGGAGTTGGTGGAAGTGACGGATTTAGAATCGGTTTTGGACGACGGACAATAGACCATTGACCATGTTGTCCGTTGTCTGTGGTCTATCGTCAAAGTGAGGAATCATGAAAATATTACTTTTGCACGGCCCGAATTTGAATTTGCTTGGCACGCGTGAACCGGAAGTGTATGGTTCGATGACGTTGGATGACATCAACGAAAAGATGATTTCGTTGGGAGAAGAGTTGGGCGCGGAAGTGATTTGCCTGCAATCGAATCATGAAGGTGCGTTGATCGATGCGCTGCACGATGCGCGGACGTGGGCGAACGGCGTGGTGTTCAACCCTGGCGGGTACACACATACGTCGGTTGCGCTGCGCGATGCGATCTCTGCGATCGTGATCCCTGTGATCGAAGTGCATCTTTCGAACGTGTATGCGCGTGAGGAGTTTCGACATACATCGTTGGTTTCGGCGGTGTGCAAGGGCAAGGTGAGCGGGTTTGGCTGGCGTTCGTATGAATTGGGTTTGCGTGGGCTCGTTGATATAATCAAGGTGTGAACACTCAAACCATACAAACTGCTGAACCCTTTTTTTTGCCTGGTAGTCGTACAGGCATTTTGCTTATTCATGGCTTCACGGGCACGCCCAAGGAAATGCGTTGGATGGGGGAATACCTAAACCGTGAACTTGGTTTTACCTGCCTCGGTGTGCGGCTGGCAGGACATGCAACCCGCCCCAAAGATATGGTCCGTTCGCGCTGGACCGATTGGACTGCTTCTGTTGAAGACGGCTACAATCTCCTGCGCGGTGCAGCGGATCATATTTATTTTGTGGGGCTTTCGATGGGTGGGGCGTTGTCTTTGCTGATGTCCACGAAGCTGGATGTGAAGGGGATCGTGACCATATCCGCGCCGTATGTGATGCCAGATGAACACCCTGCGTGGCAGATCCAATTGTATAGTTATTTCAAAACATATCTCCCAAAGACCAAGGGGAAACCTGACGCGGGCTGGTTCGATAAGGATGCTTTCAAGGGACATATTTCCTATCCGTTGAATCCGATCCGCTCGGCGGCGGAGTTGAAGATGTTGCTTGATAAGATGCACGCGGCTTTGCCTAAGATAACTGTGCCTGCGCTATTGATCCATTCCAGAGATGATGCGTATGTGGTGCCTGAGAATATGGAAAAGATTTATGCAGGGCTGGTAAATGCTCCAGACAAGACAAAGCTATACGTGACTGGGTCAGGCCATGTTGTTACGCGTGATGCGGCTCGTCATCAGGTGTTTGAAGCGGCGCGGGATTTTATCCGCAGAGTTGAAAACCAGTCATAATTCCAAGAGGAAACTTGAATCGAAATCTGACGTTTGTTGTGACATCCCTTTTGTTTTGGGGAATCGGCGAAGGGATGTTCTTCAACTTTGTCCCGATCTATCTGGGCAAGGAGTTTGCGCTGGGTGAGGAGCAAATTGGGTTGGCGCTTGGGACATTCGGTTTTTTTAGCGCGATCACGCACATGCCGAGCGGCTATCTGGCTGACCGCATTGGCAGACGGCCTTTGCTGATCACCGCGTGGATTTTAGGACTCGCTTCCGCGTTCACGATGGGAATTTCGACCGCTCTGCCTTTTTACCTGGTGGGTTTGTTTGGCTATGGTCTGACCGCTTTTGTCTCTTCGCCGTTGAGCAGTTATGTCACTGCCGCACGCGGTGACATGCCAGTGGGTACCGCACTTTCGCTGGTGTCGGCCTCTTTCAATATTGGCATGGCGCTTGGCCCTGTGACAGGCGGCTGGATCGGTGATCATTACGGCATGCGCATGAGTTATCTTGTGGCTGCAGGGATTTTTATTTTTTCGGTTGCGAGTATTTTGTTCATCAAAAAACAGCCGCTTGATAAACACGATCCTGAAGCCCCGCCCATTAATTTGTGGAAGAACCGTGGATTCATTTCGTTTTTGGGCATGGTTGGGTTTGCCGTTTTTGCCATGTATCTAGCCCAGCCGCTCACGCCGAATTTCTTGGAAGGCGTTCGTAAATTCTCGCTGAGTGAAACGGGATGGATATTTTCAGCGGGCGCGTTGGGGAATGCGCTGTTTGCCATCGGCTTCAGCCGCCTCGACCCGCGCAAAGGATTTTTGTATGCGCAGGTTTTGGTGATGCTTTTTGCGTTGATCATGTGGAAAGGCTTCGGTCTACCGCTTTTCATGCTGGGATATTTTCTGCTGGGCGGTTTCCGCGCGGCTCGCCCAATGGCGCAAGCGCAGGGACGCGAGCTTGTGCATCCATCGCAGATGGGCTTGATGTACGGCACGCTTGAAACGGTCAACGCGACCATTTTCATTTTCACGCCGCCGCTGGCTGGTTATCTTTTTGTGATTGATCCATTCTTGATCTATCCGCTGGCGATGGGTTTGATCGTGCTGGCGATGATGTCCACATTTATTTTTTCCTATCGAAAGGTACAACATGCTTGAGATCGTTTCCTTCACCCTTGGCCCTGCGCAAACCAATGCTTATCTGGTGGCTGACCCCGATACAAATGAAGCCGTTGTCATTGACCCATCCTGGGATGGACATATCATTCTGGCAGAGGCGCAGAAGCGCGGCTGGCGCATCGGTCATCTCTGGTATACGCATGCGCACTTCGACCACATCGGTGGCGCGGCTGCCATTGCCGATGCCTTGAATCCGCTTCCGCACGTGGCCCTACACCCTGATGACCATGTCCTCTGGCGGGCGGGCGGCGGCGGCGCGAAGTTCGGTTTGAATATTGACCCTGGCCCCGAACCGACCATTGATTTTGTGCAAGGCATGATTCTAAAACTCGGCTCGAATGAATTTGAAGTGCGTTACACGCCCGGGCACACCAAAGGCCATTGCATTTTGTATGTTACAAAGGAAAATATCTGCTTTTGCGGCGATGTGATCTTCAACGGCAGTGTGGGCCGCACCGACCTGCCCGGCGGCGATTTTGCCACGCTGGAGAATAGCATCCGCACACAGATTTTCACCATGCCTGATGAGACCCGCCTGCTTTCTGGTCATGGACCTGAAACGACAGTAGGACACGAAAAAATGTACAATCCCTTTGTGGGTTTAAATTAATTCCTGTATAATTTGAAAAAGTGAGGAGATGAAAAAATGAAAAATCCAAATGCTCAAAATCAAAAATCGAATTCCACACCTTCAACGCCCCCATCCAATCCAAGACCATCCTTCTCTCTTTAATTCCAGGCTGGTTTGTTGGGTTGATTCTCGGGGTCATCGTTATTGCTGTGCTTGCCAATGTGAGTAAATCATTTTGGTATTTTGAAGTGATCGAGAATGATCAGGTTGGAGTCACAATTGAGGCGGGTGAAATTCAGGGTGTGCTGCAACCTGGTATTGCATACGACTTTGGCCTGTTCGTGGATCTGGTCAAGATTACAACCAGTGCAGTCGCCATCACAGTGGATGACCCTGAGTTGATCACAATTGACAAACAGCGCATTGGGCTGGAAGTCACCGCCGATGTGTTCCGTCCGCGGGAGGCTGATATTGTCATCTCCAATTATTCGCGATATCGAAATATTTATTTGAATGACGAATCGCTTCAGCAGCGTATGACGGCGTTTACCTTGCAAGCCATGAAGGTTTGCGTCGGTGACAAGAAGTTTGACGAGGCCGTCATTGGTTCGGGGCGCGATGATTTGCGTGCCTGTATCGATGATGAATTGAGCGGCCTGGCCGAACCTCTGGGCTTGAAGTGCGCAATGTGGCTGTACCGCAGATTACGATCTCGCCTGAAGTGCAGGCTGGGTTGGATGCCATCGTCCAAAGCCGTTTGGCTACTGAAAAAGCCAAGCAGGATGCCGAGAAAGCGAAGCAGGAAGCCATTGCCCAGCAGGCAGTTGAAGAAGGCCGCATTCGGGTGGATCAAGCCAAATTGCAGGAAGAAGCCAGACAGCAAGCCATCCTGCAGGATATCAAACGTCAACAATTGGAAGCTGAACTTGCCGTGATCGAACAGGAAAAGGTCAATACGGAAGCACAGTTGGAGTTGACCAACCTTCAACAACAAGTAGCCGATGAACAAGCTTTGGTCGATATCGCCAAAGAACTTGCGTTAGCTGCGTTGTATGAAAAATATCCGTCGTTCGTTGCTTTGCAAATCGCTCTTGCAAATGCCGCCGCCATCAAACCCACGGATAAATTCATCTTCACTCAGGAAGGTGTCTTCCCGAATTTGATCTTCTCGAACGGCACATTGCCCACATTCAACGTAAATCCATAATTGGTCGGGGTGGAATTACTCCACCCCGATATTTTTTATTAGGGTAGAACATGAAACGAGCCGTTGGCATCAGCCTGGGAAGTTCTAAGCGTGATAAAAGCGTGGCGGTCAATCTCAATGGTGTCGAGATTCAAGTGGAGCGCATCGGCACCGATGGCGATATGGCAAAGGCGCGCCAGATGTATCTCGATCTCGATGGCAAAGTGGATGCCTTCGGCGTCGGAGGCGTGGATTTGTATCTGCGCCTCGACCATAGGGAATATCCGCTTCATGCCGCGCTGAAACTTGTCTCTGGTGTCAAGCAGACTCCACTCTGCGACGGTCGCGGCCTCAAGCACACCCTGGAGCGGCGCGTATTTCAATTGGCAAAGTCCACGCTGGGAGAGGTCCGCTTCAAGCAGGCGTTCGTCCCTGTGGCTGTCGATCGGCTCGGGTTGGCCGAAGCCGTTGGCGAGGTCTCCGACCGAATCGTGTCAGGTGATCTGATGGTGGCGCTGGGAGTTCCGATCCCGCTATATGGAATTCCTGCTTTCAAGCGGGTTGCAAGAGTCATGCTGCCCATTGTCAGTCACTTTCCCATGAGCATGATCTTCTACGGCAGTGATGGCGCGGAGCATGAGCCGAAATATGTGAAGTATTTCGAAGAATCCGACCTGATTGCGGGCGATTTTTTGTTCATGCGAAAATATATGCCGAAAAACCTCGCAGGCAAAACCGTGGTGACAAATACCACCACCGAAGACAATATCGTCCTGCTCAAAGAGCGCGGCGTGAAAACGGTCATCACCACAACTCCGCGCTATGACGGCCGCTCATTCGGCACAAACACCACCGAAGCCATGCTCACTGCCTACGCAGGCAAAGGCAGACGCTTGACCGATGATGAATTGAATGGATTGATTGATGAGTTGGGATTGAAACCGAACGTAATGCAATTGAACTAATCGTAGTCGGTAGACCATTTGTCTGTGGTCTACCGACTACTGTCTTATTTTGTCACCGAGTCTAGATATTTCAACCCCGACCCCGTATTGAACATGACAATCTTTTCATCGGGCTGAACCCATTTTTGTTTTATCAATTCTTCAAGTGCCGCCAGACATGCGGCGCCTTCGGGGGCGGCGAAGATGCCTTCCAGGGCGGCGAGTTTTTTCTGGGCTTGCATCAAGGCCTCATCACTGACTGCGACAGCCGTGCCGTTGCTTTCGCGGATATTGGCAAGGATAATACGGTCGGCGAAGCTTTTTGGCACACGCAAGCCAGAGGCCACAGTTTGGGCACCCAGCCAAAAGTCACAGAAGGAAGCGCCTGCATGAAAGGCCTTGGGAATCGGGGCGCAGCCTTCCGCCTGTACCGAAACCATGCGCGGACGTTTTGCATCATTCAACCAGCCGAGGGCTTCCATTTCTGCGAAGGCTTTCCACATGCCCACAAGGCCGGTGCCGCCGCCAGTGGGGTAGAGGATCACATCGGGCAGGGTCCAATCGAAGGCTTCGGCAAGTTCGTAGCCCATGATCTTTTTGCCCTCGGTGCGATAGGGCTCTTTGAAGGTGGAGACATCGAACCATCCTTCCTCACGCGCCTTGACCCCAGCCATGCCAGCAGCATCGCTAATCAGTCCTTCCACGAGGATGACTTCGGCGCCTGCGATGCGGCTTTCTTGAATGTTCGCATTGGGAGTGTCTTTGGGCATATAGATGAGGGCTTGCAAACCAGCGCGCGCGGCATAAGCGGCCATGGCTCCGCCCGCATTGCCTGCGGTGGGGATGATAACTTTCTTGACACCGAGTTCTTTGGCGCGGGAAACCGCGGCGCAAAGTCCGCGGGCTTTGAATGAGCCTGTGGGGTTGCTGCTCTCGTCTTTTACGAAAAAATTGGAAAGGCCGAGTTCGTTTCCAACGCGGGGAAGATGTAATAACGGAGTATCGCCCTCTCCGAGAGTGACGATATTTTCAGGGTCTTGCACGGGGAGCATTTCATGCCAGCGCCACATCCCCTTGGAGCGCGCATGAATCTCATCACGATCCACATGGCTGCGGGCTGCATTCAGGTCGTAATTTGAAATAAGGGTGGATTGGCAATCCGGGCAAAAGGTATGAACTTCATTGATGGAAAAAGATCTTCCACAATCCGAACAAGTCAGATCGGTAAGATAGGATGTTTTCACAAGTAACTACCTGTAAATATTTATTTTGAATTGGGTGAAGGGACAAATGCCTCCACGCGCGCCCATAGCTCGCGAATGTTGATCGGTTTGGACATGTACACATCGCAGCCTGCGGAGAGTGCTTTTTCTGCGTCACCTTTAAGCGCATTGGCTGTTACGGCGATGATCGGCACATAAGTGAGGGCATGTTTTTTGTCGCTGGTGCGTATTCTGCGCGCCACTTCATAGCCGTCGATATCGGGCAGGTTGATATCCAAAAGGATCAAATCCACCTCTTCGTTTTCGGCCTTGCTGACGCCTTCAATACCCGTGAGGGCCTGTAGCAGTTTGTATCCGCGCGATTCAAGGGCACGCCTCACCAGCATCATATTGTCTGGATTGTCTTCAATGTATAAAACGCTGTTTCCCATGCTCGTATTCTCCTTTAGGCCCCGTTTTTATCTTCGATGACGTTAATGACTTTATCCACGAATTTACGGGTGGGTAATGAACCTTTTTGATATAACGCTTCAATATGTCCGTTGAGGCGCTGACGTTCTTCGGTGGTGATATCTTTTGCGCTGACGACCACAACGGGAATATCTTTCGTGCGCGGGTCGAGTTTCAATTCTTCCACGAAACCAAACCCGTCAATGCCGGGCATGGTCAAATCGCTGACGATCAGGTCAGGCAGGTGCTGACGCGCCATGGCGAGTCCTTCCCAGCCGTCTTTGGCATGGTGAACGCGATAGGATTTCTTCCCTTCGAGCAGGCGGCGAATAATCAGCGCATCATCGGAGTTGTCATCCACCAGGAGAACGGTGGTGACTTTCTCATCCAGGTTTTCGAGCGCGGCTTGCAGACCTTCCTGCGGGGCGGGGGACTGGTCTTTGCTGAGGTGGACATCCACAGCCCATTGATCGCCGAGGACGTGTTTTTCGACGGGGAAGGTGTGGCCCGTGCAGTTGACGACCACGGTCTCACTCTTGCTGATGATCTTTTCACGCAGCATCTTTTCGAGTCCAGCGTAGGCGACGGCTGTTGCGGGTTCGACGGCCATTCCCTCACTTTTAGCGAGGGAGCGCATGGCGTCGAAGGCTTCAGCATCGGTCACGGATTCCATGGTGCCGCCGTGCTTTTTGAGGATGCCATACAAATAAGTGTAGGTTTTTCCTGGGTCGCCAGTGGAGAGGATGATGATCCGTGTATCGGGTACAACGGGCTCGGCTATTTCTTTATCGGCTTTGAAGGCCTTGACCATCGGTGAGCAGCCTTCGGCTTGAATGATCGCGATTTTGGGGATGCGGTCGATCAGACCCATGTCGAACATTTCCTTGAAACCCTGATATACACCCAGCGGTCCCATCCCGCCGCTGACGGCTTGAATGTACCAATCGGGCGCGCGCCAGCCGAGTTGTTCGACGATCTCATAGGAGATGGTCTTCATCGATTCACGGGCGGCGATGGAACTTGCGCCGCGGTCAAGGTGCAGGTTTCGGCGTTGTGCAAATTGTGATGCGATCTGTTTGGTTTGGTCGTAATTGCCGCTGACGCGAATCACTTCCGCGCCGAAGAGGGCGGCTTCGCGCAGTTTTTCCTGCGGCACCAGGCTGGTCATGAATACCCAAAGTTTTATGCCAGCTCGTGCACAGGCGGCGGCATAGGCCACCGCCGCATTTCCCGTGGAGGCGATGACCGCTTCACGGATATTGTTTTCATTCATCGCTGCGACCGCAACGGCGGCCTGACGGTCTTTGAAAGAACTTGTCGGGCCGTAGCGTTCATCCTTGAAATACACCCGATCATGCCCCAGCTTGGTCGCGAAGCGCTGTGAAAGCCAGAGCGGTGTTCCGCCTGCGGGGTAAAGATCCAAGGCGGCGGGATTCTCAAGCGGCAGGACATCCTGAAAACGCCATAAGTTTCTTGGGCGGTCGGGCAATCCGCGCAGGATGTTGCGCTTGAAAACTTCGTAATCGTATTTTGCTTCAAGCCATTGTGACCCGCATGATTTGCAAACAGCAGGGACAAAGGGTTCATAGGGTTGTTGGTTGCCGCAAATGGCACATTGCAGGAATTGTGGTTTGGCCATGTGATTATTTTACCTTTGATTCATCTTCTTCTTTGACTCTGGCTTCGATGGGCAGGAACACATAGAAGATGGAGCCTTCTCCGTTGACGCCGCTGCTTTCAGCCCATAATCTTCCGCCGTGCATTTCGATCAGGCGGCGACTGATGGGCAGGCCCAGGCCGGTACCGCCCACTTTGCGGGTGGTGGAAGTATCGACCTGTGTAAATTCCTGGAAGACTGCTTCGAGGTGGTCATGCGGAATACCGATGCCTGTATCCTTTACGCTGATGAGCACGTGGTTGTCTTCGCACGCGGCGCGGATGGATATCTTTCCGCGTTCGGTGAATTTGATGGCGTTGTTGATCAAATTGATCATCACCTGACGGATGCGGATCTTATCGGCGCTGATCCGAACTTCGTAATCTGAATCAGGCTCGATGAAGAGCGAGAGATTTCTTTCGCTGGCGAACGGCGAGGTGATACTGGTAACTTCTTCGATGATCTCCTGCAGGTTGAATTTTTCGATATTGAGATTCATCTTGCCAGATTCGATCTTCGCCATATCCAGCACATCGTTGATGAGATGCAGCAGATGCTGGCCGTTCTTTTGGATCAAGCCCAGGTCGTTGCGCATATTTTCGGTCAACGGGCCGTCGAGTTCTTCGAGCATGACGTCTGAGAAGCCGAGAATGGAATTGAGCGGTGTGCGCAATTCATGCGACATGTTGGCGAGGAAGGAGGATTTCAAGCGATCCAATTCGCGCAATTGCGCCACGGTTTCAGCCTGCTCCGCATACAACCGCGCATTCTGAAGGGAGACCGCCACTTGTGAAGCCAGGGTGGTGTAGATGTTGGCGTCTTCTTCCGAGAAGTGGTTGAGGTTTACCGAATGGACATCGAACACGCCCAGCACTTTATCGCCCGCGATCATTGGGACCGCCATTTCGGAGCGTGTGTCGGGCAGCAGGGGATTGATCTGGAAACTTTCCTCCCTGCGTACATCGTTCGAGATCAGGGCTTTGCGTTCATGGGTGGCGCGCGATACGAGGAGTTCGTTCTTTTCCATTGGAATGGTGTTGCCAGACATCACCATTTGTTTTCCAATGTCCCCGGCGCCAGCAGCCAACAGCAGGGTATTCCACGCATCATCTGCAAGATAAACCTGCGCGTGATACAGACCGAAACGTTCCTTGGTCAAATCCACCACTTGTTGCAAGAGTTCATCTGGGTTCAACACGGTGGAAGCCGCTGTGGACACGGTTGCCACCGTGGCGAGTTCCGCAGCGCGCTTTTGAATTTCTTCTGTAAGGCGCAATCGCTCCAGTTGTTCACTGACACGTTCCGCGATCTGTTCGGCCAATTGCGCTGTTTCGGGGGTGATACTGTTCGTGCTCGCAAGGGCAAGCCGCCCGATGGTCTCGCCGCGCACAGTGAGCGGCTGCACCAGATTGATGCTATTCAAATTAAAAGCTTCTGTCAGCGGGCTGACTTGAGTTGAATCGTAAACATAACCGAGTGAAGTCTGTGTGCGTTGTGTATAAGCCTGCCAGCTTTCACGGCTCAGGCGGCGCGTGGCGTCTTCAGCATCGGCACGCGCGCGGGACGCATCTGCAAGCAGGCGCAAGCTTTCCACTTGCTGCGAAACCTGACGCGCAATCGATGCGATCATTTCCCGATCTTCCTCGCTTAATGGCCGCGCGGGATCTGCCTTGACGAACAGATTTCCGATCTGCTCATCGAGCACTTTCACCGTTTCCTGATGATCCTGTTCGGAATCAGGTACTTTGCTAAACGGCTCCACCGCAGATTGATTATACAAATAGCCGATGCGTTCACTGTTACGAATGCCATCGAGAAAAGATTCCCAGCTTTCATGGGTGAAGCGACGGGTGGCTTCCTGCGCTTCAGCGCGTGCACGTTCCGTTGCGGAAAGCAGGCGCAGGTTTTGGATCTGAAGCGATGCCTGCTGTGCCACCGCATTTGCAAGACGTTCCTCTTCCTCTGTCCATGTGCGGTCATGCGGCGGCTCGATCTTGATATCGCCGATGACCTCTCCGCTCGCTGTCAACGGGGCATCGACAACATGGCCAGCTTCTGTGGGAAACGGCGCGTTCTCGAGCGCGGTCACATTATCGTTTTGATACGCGTAGCCCACCTTTTCCTTTTCATACACCATGGCGGGCATGATGTGATTTAACTCGTCCGTTTTTGCCGCGGCGAGCATTGCCTCCGCCATCACAGCGCGCATTTTGCTTTCTTCAAGCTTCGCTTCCAATTCCTGGACGCGAGCAACCAGCGCGCTTACCGTATCATCCAGGATGGGAACGGGCGCTTCTTTGACAACGGGTGGGCTGCTTCTGTTTTCTCCGGGCAGAATCCCATCATTGGGGATCGACTGACCGGTGATTTGTTCCAGCCCCGAAAAGAGTTTTTCAACCCGTTTCTGTGATTTATCATCAGGGTACATAACTCGTGACTCCTGTGCCTGGGCTGGTTATTTCTCTTTATCTTTCATGCTCAATTGGGCGATGGTCATGGGCGCACCCAGAGCATGGCCGAGTTCACGGGCTGCGATCTGAAGCACGGCATCCACGGTCGTCGCGCTTTGGATCTTCTGACTGATCAGGTTCAATGTGGTTTCACGCTCAGCCTGTTTTTGCGCACGGGTAAAGGAGCGCGCATTTTGCAGAGCCGTGGCCACCTGCGAGGCAAGCGTGGTTTGAATATTGGCATCCTCATCTGAAAAGGCATTAATTCGATCTGATTGTACATCCAGCACGCCAAGAACTTGATCACCGATGACGAGGGGTACAGCCAACTCGGATGAAGTATCTGGCAGAAGTGGGTTGGGAAGCCAGCCGGGTTCATTGCGTACATCGTTCACGATCACCGCCTGCCTGGTGCGGGCAGCGCGTGCCACCAGGGATTGTTCCTGTTCCAGTGGGATGGTCGTCGTTCCGTGCGTGCCTTCGTGCTCGTCGCCTTCTTTCCAACCGCAAGCGGCAATGTGAAGCATGGACGTATTTTCATCAAACGTGAAAATGTGAGCGTGATACAAGTCGAATTTGCGCTGAGTCAGGTACACAACCGATGCAAGCATCTTGTCTATATCCAATTCCTTGGAGGATGCTGTACTGATCTCCGCGACTGCCGCCAACTGCTGGGCGCGTTTATCCAATTCAACCTGACCACGTTTGGTCTCGTCGAACTGTCTTAAGCTTTCAATATGTGCGCTCAGGCGTTCGGCGACCGCAGTTGCAAGATTGAGTGATTCCTTGTCATCGATACTTAATCCCTGAATAGAGAGCGTACCGATCAATTCATCACGGATCTTCAATGGCACAGTGGACGCATGTTGATCCGTGGAATCGCCGTTGAGCGGGCGTACTTCCCTTAGATCATAAAGATAGCTGAGGTTTCCAGATGTGTTTTCCTTGTAGTTCTTCCAACCTTCGCGAGTCAGGCGCCGTGAGGCTTCTTCTGCCTCAAATCGATACTGTTCGGCGTTCTCCAGCAGGCGCAAACTTTCGATCTGCTGTGCAACCTGACGAGCCACTGTATTGATTAGGTCGGAGGTGCGCGAGATCGGCGATTGTCCTTCCATTTCCACGGTGATGTTTCCGATCGCTTCGCCTGTCACTGCAATGGGAGCAGTCAACGCGGAATCATTCTTCATTAATTGCTCGCCCTGAACCATCGGAACGACCTTGTTCTGTTCGAATACGAATCCTGTTTCTTCAGGCCTGTGAATGGCGTCGAGATAGTTCGCCCAGTTCGTTCGAGAAAGGCGTTGTGCCTGTGCTTCCACTTCAGCGCGGGACTGTTCTGTCTCTGCCAGAAGGTTCGCATTTTGGATGGCGATAGCCAACTGTCCAGCCAGCGCTTCGAAAGCGGAAAGCAGGTCGTGATTCAACGAACCAGCCGTTTCGCTTTGCATATCCAACACACCCACTACTTTTTCGCCGATGAGCAACGGAACTGCCATTTCAGAACGGGTATTTGGCAGAAGGGGGTTGGGGCGGAATGTGGCGCTTTTAGTGGTGTCTGAAATGATCACCGATCTTTTTTCCGTGGCAGCACGTCCATTGATGGAGCCTGTGTTTAAAGGCAGGCGGTGGCTGCGTGACAGCAATTCTTCTCCCACATGCCCTGTACCTGCCTGCAAATTGAGGTAGGTCTGGCTGGGATTTGTCAGATATACCTGAACATAATACAGATCAAACCTGGAGCGGATGATCTCTGCCGCATCTTTCAACATGACATCCAGGGCGCGCACCTGTGAGACGGAGCGGCCTACTTCAGAGGCCAATTCCAGGTTCTGGGTACGTTCTGCCACACGTTCTTCCAATGTGATGAATGATTCGCGTAATTGGGAAATCATCAAGTTGAAGGCATTGGCGAGTACACCTGTTTCATCGGTTGCCTGAACATGGGCGGTTACATTCAAATTGCCTTGTGAAACCGCATTCGCCACCGTTGTAAGGTCGCGAACAGGGCGTACGATTTGACCGCTCAGGAACCATAGAATAATTAAGGCTAATATGATCAAGATCAAGCCGATCGTTCCTTGCAGGATCGCGGCTGCGGTGGCAGGCGCTGTAATCTCATTAAATGGGATGAGCAATCCAAACGACCAATGTTTGCCGGTTCTGCCGAGGTCTACTGGAGCGAACGCCCGCAAATATTGTCCGTCGGGGCTCATGCTGATGAACGAGTCTCCAGCCTCAATGCGTGACTGCAATTCTGCGAAATCGGGATAGACCTCTGTAGCAGGTTGATTGACCAAATCTGGCTGGTTGCGAACGCTGATCAACGTGCCGTCTGAAGTCATTAAAACAGCACCAGCCTGCCCGTTGTAAAGATCGACCTGATCCACAAGATCCTGCACGAAGGCGATCGGTGCATCCACTCCGGCAATGCCGTAGAACTCATCGTTGTACAAAATAGGCACAACAAAAGAAGCCATGACCGTATCCACACCCTGAACAGGGTAAATAAGCGGGGCGACGGTCACTTCCGTTTTTGTCTGGCGTGGTAGCAGATACCAATCGCCCAGCCCGGGGGTTTCGTAATCTACCAGTGCTGTGGCAACCACGCTGCCATCATCGCTGCGTACCCAATAGGGGATAAAGCGGCCAGTATTATCGTGTACTGCTGCACCCTTAAATGTTGCATCAAGTCCGTCAAAGGCGTTTGGCTCCCAAAGGGTATAGGTTCCCAGAAAAGATGGATTTTCGATCAATACCTGACGCAGCATTGCATTGACTTGAGATCGGCTCATCGCCTCCGTATTGGATTGATCCTTAATGGAGGTAAAGGCCTGGGCAAGGGCACGCGCTGTGTCCAAAGGAATTTCTACATCTGCTCGGACCAAGCGTGCCTGTGACGCTGCGAAAGTCAGTGATTCTTCCTGGGCTGCTTCAATGGCAGATTGTCGCGCTGTGATGGCGGAATAGGCAATCAGTACGAGGGAAATGCCTGCGAGAATAAAACCTGTCCAGACCGTGATCTTGAGGCGCAAACTTGATGAGACGATGCCCCATGAGTAACGTAACAGGTAAATGGCAAAGATAAGGCCAAAAACCACAGCGCCTGCAGGACCGACTTGGACCATGGTCATGGTCTGACGCCAGGCTGGATTCAACCCTTCAATGATCCAGATCAACACCAGAGCGGAAACTGCCACGATCACATATTCCCTGCGCGAGTGTTGCGGGAATACCCACAGAAAACAGATGGTGGAAATGATCAGGATGGAAAATGAGATCGATATTGCGCGTCCCTGGAATAATAATGCAGCTGCAACGCACAAGGTTAGCAGCGAATAAAACATTAATTTCAAGCCCAACTCCGACCGACGGCGAAGGGTCAATATGATACCCATGACTGTTGATGTGCCGATCATCAGAACAACAGCCATGGAGATGTAGGTGATCGTCGTTTTTTCACCTCGGCTGGCTACTGTCAGGATGTAGATATAGATCAGCATCAAGATCGTGGAGAGAGACAGCGTTCCCCAAAATGTGCGCTTAACCTGGGTATCTTCCTGATCGGTAATAAATGGTTTGTTCTTATCCATTTTTATTTCTCCTTCATCGGGCAATGTGCTGCCGCGTTCGCACATAATCTTATGGCGGTTTGCAAAAATCCTGCCTGTGAATTAATTCTCATTGCTGTTATTTTGCTTTCCGGCGATCACTGCCTGGACACGTGTTGCTCCAAGGGCGGTGCCAAGTTCACGAATGGCTGTTTGCAGTGTGTCTTCCACAGTGGTGGCGCGCTGGATTTTCTGACCGATGGCGTTTACGAGTGTTTCCAATTCGGCTTGGGATTTGGATTGTTCGAATGAGCGGGCATTTTGCAGCGAGATCGCAACCTGACCTGCGAGCGATTGCAGCAGACTGACATCTTCCTGATCGAGGCCGTTGACTACATTTTGCTGTACATCCAACACGCCCAGCACCTGCTTACCCGAAGAGATCGGGATGGCTACCTCAGATTTGGTATCTGGCAATAAAACATTGGGGAGCCAGCCTTCAGCTTTGGAAACATCTGGAACCAGAACCGGGGCGTTGGTTGTTGCAGCGCGACCGACCAAACCACGCCCTTGTGCGATTTTGTGTCCGTTTGCGAGCAGGATGGCTCCTGCTTCGCCTGTGCCACCAGCCATTACTAGGTCGCCGCTTGCCTCATCCAAAAAGTAAATATGGGCATGGTAATACTTGAATGCAGATTGCACCTGCTCCACCACTTCCGCGGCAAGGCGTCGTGGATCCGTGGCCATGGAAAGGCGGCGGCTGACGTCTGCCGATGTTTGTACGGCCAGTGCACGGCGGCGGACATCTTCAAATGCCTGTTCCAGGCGGCTGGTCATGATATTGAATGTTTGTGCGAGGGTGCCAATTTCATCTGCAGAGTTAACCTCTGCCTGCGTATCAAATTTGCCTGCTGAAATGATTTGGGCAGTATTCGTCAATTGAATAATAGGGCGGGTGAGTTGTCGTGATAATACGAGTGCCAGCAGGATGGAAAGCCCAAGTACAACTGCTGCAACGACAATCGAGGCCGTTGTAGTTTGAGCGGCAGATGCCTCGGCCTGTGTGATTTTTTCCGATGCGGCGGTCTCACCTAACTGTTCGATCTTGATGGTCAGAGGTTCGATTGCACGGGCTGCGGCAATCATCTCCTCATTTCTTGCGGCAATTTCCTGATCTGCTTCTACCAACTTATCGAACGCTTTGAGATATGTGTTTGCCAATGTGTGGATTTCCAACTTTTCAGTTTTTACCAGGACCGTCAAATTTGTCGAGGTATGGTGATTTTTTAGCTGGGCAACATGTGAATGCACATTATCTACATATTGCTGATCTCTGCGTAACAGGTAATCTTTTTCGTTACGGCGACGGATCTGTAGCATGGTTCCCAGACTCTTCCAAGCCATCCTGGTTTGAGATTCTTTTCTCGATATTTTTGGCTGCAGTTCTAAATAGACCTTCAAAGCCTGTATTCTCATCAGAACCTCTTTGTTGGAGTGCATTTATATAAGCTGTGAAACTTTGCTCATATATATCTATGTTTTGGGTTAATGTGGCGATATCGGCGTGATATTGTTCTTGGGTTATTTTGCTTGTGGACAATGACTGCGCCACGTGAACCAAATGACTGCAACTGCTTGCGATTTGATCGTGGATTTCAAGGAAACTTTCCTTGTGAATAGGTTACATAATTTGCATAAGCCGTATCGAATCCTTCTTCACGCCAGCGCAGCAGGAAGTTCTTTTCGTCTCGACGCGCTTGTAGCAAGTTGACTTCTAAGGATCTGACACATTGCGCAATTTCCATACCTTGCGTTATCGCTTCTTCGTAAGATGTCCTGTACCTGTTCAAACCTTGCAGCGTGACTATGGCAATGATCACAGCCAGAACGAACAGAACACCGAAGGCCAGTAGCAATTTTCGCGAAAGTGACAGACCGGCCCAAAAGCCAAAATTCTTATTTTCTGGTGAACCAGTAGAAGTTGAGGTGATGTTCATTGTCATACTCCTTAATTATCCTGGCCTTCACCGGCAAGTACCTTGGGGTCGAGTGTCACCATTGTTGACTTCATTCCTACGGCATGTCCCAACTCGCGCACGGCCACTTGAAGTGCATCTTCCACGGTGGTTGCACTTTGGATCTTTTGGGTGATGATATTTACCAATGCTTCACGTTCCGCCAGCCGTTTTGATTGCACAAGGTTGCGCGCGTTTTGCACAGTTACGGCGATTTGAGATGCGAGTGTGGTTTGAATACTGGCGTCTTCCTCCGTAAAGGCATTCAGACGATCTGATTGCACATCCAGCACGCCGATAAGTTGATCACCGACCAACAGGGGAACGGCCAGTTCGGAGGCAGTATCGGGAAGGAGTGGGTTGGGCAGCCAGCCTGATTCGTCGTGTACATTATTGACGATAACAGCCTGCCTTGTGCGGGCGGCGCGTGCTACAAGGGATTGTTCCTGTGCCACAGGTATGGATGTCGTGCCGTGTGTTCCTTCATGTTCATCGCCTTCCTTCCAGCCACAGGCGATGATTTGAAGGTTGTTGGTTTTCTCATCATGGAGAAATATATGGGCGTGGTACAGGCCGAAACGGCGTTGGGTCAGGTGAACCACGTTTTCCAGCATTTTGCTTACATCGGCTTCACGGGATGAAATCGTACTGATTTCGGCAACTGACGCAAGTTCCTTCGCACGTTTAGCCATTGTTTCCACGGAACTGATGTTTTGCAAAGCGACCGCAACCTGATTAACGATGGATTGCAAAGAATCAACATCTTCGCGTTTCAATCCATCCACGATATTGTGTTGTACGTCCAGCACGCCCAACACCCTGTCACCAATGGAAATGGGCATTGCCACTTCCGACTTGGTATCAGGCAGGAGCGGGTTTGGCAGCCAACTGGGATCCTGGGATGTGTCATTAACAAGGATCGGCTCGTTGCTTTCTGCGGCTCGCCCCACCAAGCCCTGACCTTTGGCGAGTTTATGACCTTGTGCCAGCATTTGGGCACCTGCCTCACCCGTACCACCCGCCATGGTCAATTCACCACGGTCTTCGTCATACATGTAGATATGAGCGTGATAATAGTTGAAGGAGTTTTTTACCTGTTCAACAACTTCGGTGACCAATTGCTTTTGGTCAAGGATCGTTGAAAGGCGGCGACTGACTTCGGAAGATGTGGCAAGCGCCTTGGTACGGTCAGTCACGCGTTGCTCCAAGGTGCCGATTAACTCGCTAAGACGGGTCGTCATGGAATTGAAAGATGTAGCCAGAACACCGATTTCATCCTGCTGGACGATATCCACCTGTTGATTGAGGTTTCCCCTGGCAATATTTTCAGCAGCATTAGCAAGTTTGATGATTGGGGCGGTAATGCCTTGTGTAATGAGGAACGCAGCGAAACCGGCGATGATAACTGTTATAGCGACCAACCCCAAAGTAACTTGAAGCACTCTATTAGCTGACTGCAAGGCTTCACTTTCGCTATGCTCAGCAAGAACCGCAATCTGAAGTTCGGGGACCCAGTGATATACACCTGCAACTGCTATGTCACGGTAATCGCGGTAATTGCCGAAGCCGTTGGCTTTATTTTTAATGGCTTGGGTTGCACCGTCGGTGTGGATGTATGTCTGGCCCAGAACGGTTTCGCCGAAGCGTAGATTGGTCAATACGGCGAAATTGGAACTGATCATGTAGGTTTCACCGGTATCACCCAGACCTGCACGCTGCTGCATGATGTCATTTAGCGTGTTGAGGTTTACGCGTCCAGCGACTACGCCAATGGTTTTGCCGGTATTGCTTATAAGGGGCTGCGAAATTACGATGGTGTAATTCGACAGGGAAAGTTCGTAATTTGGCGGGGTGATATATCGCCCCTTTAATCCCTCATGGAAGAAGGGTTGGGAGGTCATGATCTTCCCTTCCTGTCCGCTTGCTGTGGAGACAACGACCTGTCCGTCTTTATCTATAACGAATATTTCGGTAAAGTAACCGGAACGCTGACTATTGTTGGTCAATTCGCTTCTTACCGTAGATTTAGCCTGTTCTGCCGAGGACTGATTAAGCACAAGCTCCGAGACTCTTTCCAGTGAGTCTGGGTTGGCAAAGATCAAGTCGAGGTTCGTTTGCAGGGATTCCAGCCAGGTTTTGATCTGGGCTTCCTTCAGGGTCGCCACTGATTCCAACTGGTCGAATACATCCTGCTGCAAGCCTTGTGAACTGATGTAGCTTGCTGCAGCGCCTGTGATCAATACAGGGATAAATACCAGCAGGATGGTTGTAATGAGCAACCTGGTCCGCAACGATGTGGACCGGACAGATGTCCGGCCACGATTGTTTTGTTTTAATTGAGATTTGTTGTTCATGAACACCTCGGCATACGTAACTCAAGCATGTTTCTTGAATCGCTATTGGCTGGTGAATTGGTTGGTATATATCGTATTTAAGTCGATCGGGGCAGCAATTAGATCGAAGTCGAGCAGGATCTGTTGGGTTGTTTCCCAAACATCCGCATCCATGGAGCCAATGGGGGCGTCGCCAGTGCTGATGAATGGAATTTGGGCTTTCATTACACTCTGTTGATACTTGAGGTCAAGATTTGGATCATATTTGACCGCAAACCCGGCAACTTCCTCTGGATTTTCAATCGCATACTGATAGCCCTTTATGGTCGCCTTTATTAATCGGCTGATCAAGTCGGCATTGCTCTGTATGAATTCCTCTTTGACAAAGATTGTGTTGATATATACATCGTAGCCATAATCGTTGTAATAGATGAAGTTCAATTCATCACCGGCATCCTGCGCCATTACTTGCTGATCTGTTGCGAACATGCCGCTCATGGCATCCATGTTTCCTGCTTTAATTTCATTGGCGCCTTGAAAATCTTCAATAAGCGCATAATTCATGGAGTTGCGATCCAGACCGGTACGGTTCAATAGCGCCAGAAAGGGGAGATCGAAGAAGTTGCTCAAATCGAGCGAATACACTCCCACCGTTTTTCCAACCAGGTCTTCCGGTCTTTGAATATTGTCCTTTTTTAAGGAAGTGATGGTTAAAGGGTTTTTTCTAAAAATAGTCGCTACGGATACGAAATTCTGTTGATTTGTCTTGGCGATGATAAGGCTGTCGCCGCTGGTAATGCCGAATTGAGCCTTGTCATTTTGCACTTCATCTATCGGATTGATTTCCGGGCCGCCTGGATTCAAGACGATCTCAATATTTTCTTCCTTGTAATATCCTTTTTCAACTGCGGTATAAAACCCGGCATATTCCACGCCGTGGAACCAGCTTAATTGGATGGTTACTTTATCTGCCGGGACAACGGGCGTTGGCTGAGTTCCGCAGGCACTTATAAGGATTGCCATGAGGCCGATCAATAAAACGATTTTATTAAGAGATGTCTTGTTCACTATATTTTCCTATATGAAAGATTTTATTTGTAGCGTAACTTTTGTGCCTTTTGCGAAAGGCGCTTCTTATTGACTGGTAAATTGATTTGTGTAGACTGTGGTCAAATCTATTGGTGCAGGGATCAGGTTGAAGTCCAGCAGGATCTGTTGGGTTGTTTCCCAGACATCTGCGTCCATCGAGCCGATGGCGGCATCGCCGGTGTCAATGATGGGGATTTGGGCAATCATGACATTGGTTTGGAATTTGAGGTCGAGGGTTGGGTCGTATTTCACGGCAAACTCGGCGGCTTTGTCCGGGTTTTCCAGTGAGAATTGATATCCTTTCATTGTAGCCTTGACCATTCTACTGATCAGCTCAGGATTGTTTTGAAGAAATTCCTCGGAAGTGAACAGAACATTTGCATAAACATCCACGCCATAATCCTTGTAATAGATCAGGTTCAGGTCGTTGCCAGCCATGATCGCTTGCACAGGTTCGTTGGTGGCAAACATGCCGCTCATGGCATCCATGTTGCCGTCAGTGAGTTCGCTGGCGCCGTTATAGTCGTCAATTGCTTCAAACGTAATGCCGCTTTGATCGATGTTCAGTTTGCGCAGCAAAGACAAAAGCTGTACATCATAGGTGGTGCTCAGATCAGGGGCGATTACGCCAACGGTTTTTCCAGCAAGGTCTTCCGGCTTGCTGACCGTGCCGCTACTCAAGGCCATGATAACCAGCGGATTTTGCCTGAAAATGGTTGCCACCGCGACATAGTTCTGATTGTTTGATTTTGCAATGATCAAACTATCACCGGTTGTGATGCCAAACTGCGCTTTGCCGCTGTTCACATCGTCCAGTGGAGTTGCTTCGGGGCCGCCCGGTACAAGAGTGACTTCAATATTTTCTTCGGCATAATAGCCGTTTTCAAGAGCGGCATAGAATCCCGCGTATTCCACACTGGGAAACCAGCTCAACTGCACAGTGACTTTGTCTGCAGGGGGATTTAGCGCGCTGCATCCAAACAGGGAAAGAGACAGGATCGCAATCAGGATTGAAATGCTCATGATTTTTGAGGTTTTTGTTTTCATAATTCTGCAAGGCTCCTTTGGTTTTGTAATATGTTATGTCTTTACGATTCGAGTCTTGAAAGCGGTAATAACAAGGTAAAACGTGTTCCTTTATCTATTTCACTTTCCACATTGACCTGCCCGCCATGATGCTCCACAATGGATTTCACGATTGCCAGGCCAAGTCCATTGCCTTCAACTTCATTGTTCCTGCCGCCGCGTACACGATAAAAGCGGTTGAAAATGAAAGGCAGGTCGGCAGCGGGAATGCCGCAGCCGGTATCCTGCACCTCGACCAAAAGCTGCGAGTCGCTGGCTTCTGCTTTGAACGTGATCGCCCCATCATTGGGAGTGTATTTGAGGGCATTGCCCAGCAGGTTGCGCATTAACTGGCGAAGCTGCAAGGGGTCACCGCTTATTGCAGCAGACTTTTCGAGAGGCGAAAAGGAAAGTTTTTGATTCTTGATCTTCGCCTGCGGGATAAACTCGTTGGCGATCTCTGCAAGCAGGGATTGCATCTCAATGGCTTCATGTTTTTGGGTCGCATCCAGATCCATTTGCGCGAGGGACATCATGTTCTGCACCAGTTCGGCCATATTATGAGTTGCGCTTTGAATACGGCTGACAAAGTCTTTTTGCTGCGCGTTGAGCGGACCTGCCTGTTCGAGCAGTGTGCTGAACCCGGCGATGGTTGTGATCGGATTTTTCAGGTCATGCGAGGCTGTGGCGATGAATTCATTCTTCACCTGCTCAAGATCCTTGAAGCGTGTGACATCATGCAAAATGACCACCTGACCGCCATCTTCGATGGGGGTGATGAGCGCATTGAAGGTGCGCTGGTCGGGCCAGGTGATATCGCCAGATTTTGCGCCATTCGAAGTGCGTGCATCATCCAACATGTGGATGAAGGCATCGTACCCGTGATCGTGAGGCAAAGGCTGATTGATGTTTGCATTGAAATCGGTGAACAGTTTTTCGCCTTCGGGGTTGAGCAGCGAAAGCTTGCCTTGGGCGTCGAACACCAAAATTGCCTCGGCGGCATGCTTCAACACAGCAGCGAGACGCTTTTGCTCCTGCATCGTGATGGCGTACAGACGGGCGTTCTCGATGGCGATCGCCGCCTGGCTTGTAATGGCTTGCAGGAGCAGTAAATGATCGGTATTGAAATAATTTACCTGTTCATGGGTGAGGACCAGCAAGCCGAGCAATTCCATGCGCCCAAACAGCGGACTAATGACCGCAGAATGGATGTTTGAATCATGGTTGTCCAATTGCCAGAGCGAGTTGTTATGCGCGTCAGCAATGATCAAACCCTGATGAGTTTCCTCAATATGCCTGATGATATTTTTCGGGATCGTCATCAGCCCGCTTGAAGATTCGGTTGAAAGAGGGACCTGATAGTTTTGCCCAGGCCCGCCATTGGCATCAAAAATGATCATGTTGCCCTGGATCGCGCCAAGCGTTTCCACGGTGCGTTTGATCAGGATGTTCGCGAGGTCTTTGATATCTGTACGGGCACTGAGTTCCTTGCCGATCTCGGGCAGCAGGTTCAATTCGCGATTGCGGCGGCGGATGATATCCTCCGTCTCTTTTACGCGTAGTTTTGTGCGGATGCGCGCCATCAGTTCATGGCGATCGAATGGCTTGGTCACATAATCATCGGCGCCCAAATTCAAACCTGATTGCACGTCAGATGGATCGAGACGTGCCGCAGTCAGAATGATGACGGGGATATGCTGCACAGAAGGATCACTGCGAATATCTTCAAGGACCGCGAATCCATCCTTGTGCGGCATATTCACATCCAACAGAACCAGGTCAGGCAATTCTGCGCGGACTTTATCCAAAGTCTCCAGACCGTCGCGCGCGGCGATATGTTCGTAGCCTTCGTATTCGAGATAACGCGTCAACAGGGTGATGTTATCGGGTCTGTCATCTGCCACAAGAATCTTGAATTTCTTTCGTGCCACCGCCGATTGTTTGATCGGATGCGTGGAATGTTTCATTTCCTCGATGGCATTTGTCGCGATCTGGCAAATGCGTTCGGGGCGCACGGGCTTTACGATCACTTCATTGACCTTCAAGCGGTGCGCTGTGACCTTCAGCCCCGGAACATCATATGCAGTGACGAGATAGGTATAGGATGGCCGACCTGCGGGATGATTTTGCATCTTCTCGATCAATTCCAGCCCGGTCATTTCAGGCATGATCATATCGGTGAACAAAATATCCACGCCGTTGGTTTTTACTTTTTCGAGGGCGTCGTGCCCGCTCGAAGCTGAGATGACGTTAACACCCGACCCAAGCTGGGACAGCGCGCGAGCCAGCGTGGTTGCGGTGTTTGGGTGGTCATCAACAACGAGGATGCGGACAGGATTGGTATTAGTGGAGGTGTTTTCTTGGGGTGTCATCGCTGGCAATTTTCAGCGAGAATTGCAATCTCACCGTTAGTCATCTGGACGAAAAAGTTGGGAAAAGTTGGCGTGGATGTTTCGGGGAGATTCTGTCTGGGAATCAAAAACCCGCTTCCAGCTTAGCTGGAAGCGGGTTCATCTCCAATGAAAAGGGTCAGCGCCGAAGGTTAATCGGCCACAAGGCGGTAGCCCGTCCCGCGGACATTGATCAAAAATGACGGGATATGGGCGTTGGGCTCAATGATCTGTCGTAATTGGTGAATGTGCCATTTGCTGAGTTCCTGCGCCTCGTGAGTGTCTGCCTTGTAGCCCTGCGCTTCGGCGACAAGGGTTTGATAACTGACCACACTTGGCGAATGCCTCGCCAGCACGAGCAGGTAATCGAAAGAGGTGGGCGGCAGGTTGATGGTTTGCTCATTGATATTCAGGCAGCGTTTGTGAAGATCGAGTACAAGCACCCCCCGTTTGATAAAGCGATGCGCGTCAACACGGATCGTGGGGAGGGGGCCGGTATCGCCGTTGTTCAGGCTTTTTAGTTCTGCTTGCAGAGATTCGATCTGTTGCATGATCTCCTCTTTGCGTTTTTCCTTTTGGCGATTGGCAATGATCTTTTGAGCGTTTTCGATGACGATCTGCGGCTTGAGCGGTTTGAGCAGATAATCCGTCGCGCCGTTGCGCAAGGCCTCAACCGCCGAATTGAGATCAGGCTGGGCAGTGAAGAGGACGACCGGCAGATTCGGATAATTATTATGAATGAGTTTCAGGGCATCCAGGCCTGCGATGCCGGGCATGCGTAGGTCCATGAAAACCAGGTCAAATGCTGTGGTGTCGATAAAGGCGAGGCCTTGGTCGGCATTTTCGGCGGTGGTGGTTTCAAAACCTGCCTGCTGTAAAATGCGCGCCAGGCTTTGCCGCAGGGTGGCTTCGTCGTCAATGATGAGGATATGCCCGTTGCTCATAGAATTTCTCCGTTGGTGATGGGCAGCCAAACCTTGAATGTTGCGCCTTTTTCACGATTGTTTTCCGCAGTGATGCGCCCACGGTGTTTCATCACGATGTCGTATGTGATGGTCAGGCCGAGGCCTGTACCGCTTTGCTTATCAGTAACGAAGGCTTCGAAAATGGTGGGGAGTATTTTGGGTGGGATGCCCGGCCCCGTATCGGATACCGTGAGCATGACCTCGCCCGTGTCTTTTTTATATTCGGTGCAGACGTGAATCCTGCCGCCATTTGTCATGGCTTCGCTTGCATTCATCAATAAATTGAGTACCACCTGACGGATCTGATCCGCAAGGGCGGAAATGAACGGGATTTCGGGATCGGGTTGAAATTCGAATTCGATCTGGTTGTGACGAAAATGCGTGGAGACGAGCGCATACACATCTTCCACGATGTTGTTAAGTTGAGTGGGTTGAAAATCCTCGGCGTGGGTGGGGCGGTAGGTATCTCGAAGACGACCGATCATGTTTGCCATACGTTCTGATTCGGCGAGCACAATGTCGAGATCTTGCTTTCCTTGCGGTGATATGTTGGTCTCTTCTTTTAGCAGGAACAGGGCGTTTTGAATGGCTTGCAGCGGGTTGTTTAATTCATGCGAAACAGTGGCGAGCAGGCGTCCCATCACGGTGAGGCGTTCATTTTGCATGAGTTGATTGCGAACGGCTTTTTCCTGTTGCAGCGATGTTTGCAGCGTTTCGTAAAGGTCCGCTTTTTGCAGGGCTACAGCCAGTTGATCGGCTACAGCGCTGACCAATTGCAGATCGCGCTGCGAAAGGTATTTGGGCGGGACCTGGTGAATATCCAGCAGCCCGAGGGTCACCTGACCGATCTTTACCGGAACAGCAAGCTCGGATTTTGTATCCGGTAATAACGGATTGCGAATAAAGGATACGACATCATCCACATTGTTGGTGAAGAATGCCGCGCCTGTTTCTGCAGTGTAGCCCACGATGCCTTCCCCGGGTGCGAGTTGATGTTCACGTGACTTAAGCTGCGCACCGACCTTGCCGCTGCCTGCCCGCATGACGAAGTTTCCGTTATCAGGGTCGGCCACATAAATCTGAACATAGTGATAACCAAAATTCTTTTGCAGGAGTTCCACGGTATCCTGTAAAAGGTCATGTGGATCGAGTGAGGCCACCAAGCCCTTGTTGATGCGGTACAGCGCGTTGGCTTCCTTGAGCGCTTGTTTTGTGTTTTCCAGCAAGTTCGCGTTCTCAATGGCAATTGCGGCCTGTGTACCAAGCTGGCTGAGCAATTTCAAGTCGTTGGGGGTAAAGGCATACGGTTGGCTGCTTTGAATACTGATCGTCCCGAGCTTTTGCTCGCCGCTGCGGACCGGGGTTACCAACAGGGATCGATAGGCGGGGTCCACGCCAAGCCTTATGAAGCGTGGGTCGGTACGGACATCCGCGATGTTGATCGTTTCGCCGCTAAGAATGACCTGCCCGGCCACACCTTCGCCGATGCGAATGCTTCTCTTTCCACCTTCCTGTTCTTTGTATCCGATAACTGCTTCTGAGACAAGCGTTTGATCTTTTTCATTGAGCAGGTGAATGACTGCCTGTTCAGAATTGACGATCAGTTCTTTGGCAGATCTCACGATCAAATGCAGAACGTTGCTCAATCCGATGCGTTCGGTTTCGCTCAACGCAAGGGAGATATCTGCCAGAGACTGCATTTCCCGCAAGCCGCGTTGAAGCTCGGTTTCCTGCTGTAAATTCCAAACAGCCAATGCGATCTGGTTACCCGCTTGTCCGGCACGGTCTAGTTCTTCCTGTGTAAATTGATGGCGTTCGGAAAATCCGACAATGGCTGCCCCGAGCTTATGTTCACCGTAGATCAACGGGATGCTGATGAAGGATTTTTCAGGGAAGTTGTGGATCAGGGTTGGGCTTACATACGGTGAGTTTGTAGGATCTTCCACCACAAGGATGCGGTTTTCCTGCAATGCCATGATCGTCAGGTTGATTTCCCCTTTGGGATACTTAAGTTTTTGGAATGTCCAATCGGTTTTGTTATTGTTCGCTACTGGAAACACCTGTTCCTTGATCGGGTCCCAGCGGGTGATGTAACAACTGTCTGCATTAAGCAGGGTGGTGATGTCGTTGGTGAGGATATTTGCCATTTCCTCGAAACTTTGCGCAGTGGTGATGGCGTGGGCCATATCGTTCAATAGTTCAAGAAATCGTTCGCGTGAACGTAGCTGCGCTACAGTATGTTGATGCTCTTCATAGCGCTTTCTCATAATGCCGACACTTCCTCCAATCGTCAGCAGAATGAAGGAGGACAGCACAAAATCATTCTTATTAAGAAGGTTCCATGGAATCTCCTTAATCATTGTGATCAGCAGTGTGTTTGAAATAATAACGATGAAGCTGGCAAGCAGGCCGCCCGGCACTCCAAAGAAGTAGGCGGCGACTAAAACCGGTATCCCGCCCAAAGAGGTGATGGTCGTATCAAAATAGTCGAACAACAAAATAGAGCCTGTCAGATAAAAAATGACGGCTAAACCGAGGAGTTGCCATTTCGCTTGGGGTGATTCCAAATATCGGCTCATTATTGTCTTTTGAGTGGAAGGCATACGATTTCGGCTTATTATAATGCGCCAATTTGGAGCTCCACATTGTGGATTCCTTGTAAATGGTACAGACTACTGTAAAAAAGAAAAAGCCTAAAGAAAGGGCGTTTCTTTAGGCTTCGATCTGATTTTATTTGGCGTATTCGGTTGCCCGTGTCTCGCGTATGACTGTTACTCGGATTTGACCTGGGTACTGCATGGTCTCTTCGATCTTCTTGGCGATATCGCGTGCCAGTCTTGCGGAAGATAGGTCGTCGATCGTATCTGGTTTGACAAGAATACGGACTTCGCGTCCTGCCTGAATGGCAAAGGCCTGTTGCACACCTTCGAAAGACATGGACATTTCCTCGAGCGTGCGGATGCGCTTGATGTACGCTTCCAGATCTTCACGGCGGGCACCGGGGCGGGCGCCAGAGATGGCATCTGCAGACTCAGCGATGACTGCTTCCACGGTATCCTGATCCACTTCATGGTGGTGAGAAGCGATGGCATTCACAACGATGGGGTTGACCCCATACCGTTTGCAGAATTCCGCGCCCAGGCCGGCATGTGTTCCGTCCTGATTATGGTCCATGGCTTTGCCGATGTCGTGCAAGAAGCCGCCCTGTTTGGCCAATTCGATGTTTGCGCCAAGTTCAGCGGCAAGGATGCCCGCGAGCTTGGAAACTTCCACTGCATGAGCAAGCTGGTTCTGTCCGTATGATGTGCGGAATTTCAACCGCCCCATCATGCGCAAAACTTCATTGTGCAGGCCGGTGACGTTGGCTTCGTAGGCCGCCTGTTCGCCCGCCTCATTGATGATCTTTTCAACGGCTTTGGTTTCATCTTCCACGATCTTTTCGATGTGGGCGGGATGAATGCGTCCATCAAGGATGAGCTTCGAAAGGGCGCGGCGACCAATTTCACGGCGGACGGAGTCGAAGCAGGAGATCGTGACCGAGTCTGGGGTATCGTCGACGATCACATCTACACCGGCGGCCTGCTCAAAGGCTTTGATATTGCGGCCATTGCGGCCGACGATGCGGCCCTTCATTTCCTCGCTGGGGAGGGTGACTACGGCGCGGGTTACCTCGGCTACATGCTCAGACGCCACACGTTGGATCGCATCTGCGATAAGTTTGCGGGCGCGTTTTTCACCTTCTTCGCGCGCTTCGGCTTCGATCTGGCGGATGATGCGTGCCATATCGCCGCGTGCTTCCTTTTCGACCGAAGCGAACAATTCCTTGCGGGCTTCATCCTGGGTCATTTGCGCCACGAATTCAAGCTTTTTCATCTGGTCTTCGTATAGCTTGTCAATCTCGTTTGCGCGCTTGTCGACCTGCGATTGACGTTTGTTCAACGTTTGTTCGCGCTGTTCCATTTTGTCGAAGCGGCTGTCAAGTTCGCCGCGGCGCTTATCGAGGCGCTCAGTTTCCTTGCTCAGTTCGATGCGGCGTTCCTTGACCTCGGATTCGGCGGCCTTGGTGATTTTGGCGGCATTTTCACGTGCGCCGCTTTCGATCAGGCGGGCTTGTGAATTCGCCGCCTTCAAAATATCGTCTGCTTTTTCCTGGCGTGCCTTCGCGGCTTGTTCGGCCTGATATCGGTGGAAAAAATATCCGGCAGTAACACCCACGATGAGCACAATCAAATCAACTATTAGGACGAGCGGGCTCATGTTATATCCTCGTTTTCATTGTCAAAGTTTTTTTGTTCCCCATCTGGGCGGGTTTCACTCCATGCCCGGGTGACAATGGGCGCAATAACGGAGTATGGGAAGCCTCGCCGTGCGAGGAACTCAGATAGTTTTTTTCTAAAATCGTTCCATTCCAGACCTTTGAGTCTGCCCAGCCTTTTTTGGGCGGCTTCGTAGGCCAGTATTTCCTCGTTGACTCCGGATACCGCGGAGCGTACGGTTTCGTCGTCGAGACCTTTTTGGCGGAGTTCCATTGCCAATGCTCGTCGACTGCGCGGGCGGAACGTACTGCGGTTTTCCACCCACACCTGTGCAAATTCATTGTCATTGACCAGACGCGCATCACGAAGACGTTCGATCGTTATCTCGATGGCATCTTCAGGAAATTCATGCTTGTTCAGGTTCTGTCGAATTTCCTTTTCCGAGCGGGCACGATAACTCAGGAAGAGCATGGCTTGTTGATAGGCCCGTTCACGGGCATCATCGGCCAGTAGTTTGGCGATTCTTTCATCGCTGAGTTCGTCACCGGTTTTCAACCATGCTGCGGTGATGCGTGCCACTCCAAAGGCGAACTCTCCATCGAGGTAGATGTTTACCCGGTTGGGGGTCTTCTTTTGGACCGAAATGGCAGTTATCTTTTTCATTTGTTAAAAACACACAGCCAGGGTTCCCGACCCTTACAGGTCGACCTTGGCTGTGGAAAATGTCTGGGTTGACTGAGCAAACTCCAAGTCCGCCTTGATGCGGATGGATGTGGGTGGTCAGGTACGTGAGGAATTAAGTCACGTTTGGCATGGGTTGTAATGGGTGAAATCCGTCTTGTGTTTCAGTAATTTTCTAACAAGAAAGACTTCACAAAGTAACTCCCGAACGCTTTCGGCGGGGAGGGATCGAGCGCCAAATTTCCAGTCAAATTTCAAGCAAGGCCGCGAACGGCGGAGATTTCTCAATATCGAACCCTTACGGATTTCCTTAATTATACATGAATTTTAAGATTTGTTAACATTTGGAAACCATTTCAAAAATGTGACGGCCTGACGGGCCTTATAGGCTTTTTTGAGTATAATAAAATTCCTGTTTGCATAGACGAAAAATCGCGTTCCTTCCTTTGACCAGCGAGGAAAGACGGGTTTATTACATGGAGGTATTGATGACTGAACAAGAGCATGAGACCGGGGGAGATATTAGGAATATTCGGCGCTTTATCGCTTTTCTAGGGATATTGTTCATTTTAATCAGCCAGTTCTTGATCTTTTCACAGCCTGTTGATAATGTCATTGTGTTTCCTCCTTATACGTGGCTGGCGATTTTTGGCGTTCTTATTCTGGCTTTGAGCCAGCTCATTCGTCCAACGTTATTCCTCCAGAAGATGTCTGCATGGTTCATTTTTCAGGAGCGGATGTTTTGGGTGCTGGCCGCCTTTCTGATGTCTGTGCTGGTCACGGTGGCGACAGCCAACCTGATGCTGTTCGCGCGCATCAATTACATCCCCGTTGTCACTATATGGCTTTTTAGTGCATGGGCATATGTGTATACTTTCTTCAATGTGTCGATCAAATTGAATGCGTTTCTCGATTGGTTGAAAAAGAATCGCAATGAGATTTTGGCTGTTGCGGCAATTACCTTGCTTGCCGCCGCGTTTCGTTTCTATCGGCTGGGGGGAATTCCGCGCATTTTGGATGGCGATGAAGGTTTGATCGGTCTCGCCGCCCAAACCACCACGAGTGGTCTGCTTGCCAATCCGTTCTCGTTGTGGGAGAACTTTGGCGCGATGTATTTGCAGTTGATCAACACTTCCATCGGTTTTTTTGGGGTCAGTTCCTTTGCCTTGCGGCTACTGCCCGCTATTGGGGGCACGTTGGCTATCCCGTCGCTTTATCTATTAACTCGCTGGATCGGTGGAAAAAGGATCGCCTTGATCACCGCTCTAATCATTGCTTTTTCTCATTCCCATATTCATTTCAGCCGCATCGTTTCGGTTGCGTATATTCATGGGACTTGGCTGGCTCCACTTGAGCTTTACCTGCTTATAAGCGGGCTCGAAAAACGTGAATCGTGGAGGACAGCTTTGGGTGGGGTGCTGGTGGCGATCCACTTTTCCATTTATCTGACCGCCCAGGTGATCATTGCGCTTGTATTCGTTTTTATGCTGCTTGCCTTCCTATTTTACCGTCCATGGTTCAAGGCGCGCCTTTCCCAGGCCATGGTCTTTTGGGGTGGCTTTCTAATTGTTATCCTGCCTTCTGCATTTTATATTTATAGGAACACCAACGAGTTTTTAAATCGAATGGCGCAGAACGGCACCTTCCAATCTGGATGGCTTGAATTGACCATGCAGTCAACAGGCCAAAGCGTAATAGAGATTTTATTCGGCAGATTTGTCCACGCTTTCCTTTCATTGACCTATTACCCGGCGCTTGATTTTTATGGCTCATCTTCACCGATGATGAGTATGATCTCCAGCACCATGTTCCTGGCTGGGTTGCTCGTTGCCTTGTGGCGAATTCGAAACCCTGCCTATTTGCTCCTGAACGGTTATTTTTGGGGTGCGACCTTCTCGGTGGGTATCTTTGCGATCCCGCCAAGTGCGGATTCCTATCGTATGTTGATGGCACTCCCTTCTGCGCTGGTCATGGCTGCATTGGGACTCGATCAGGTGCTTGAATTATTAGGCTTTGGTTGGAAGACCTCACGCAATGCCTACATACTTTCCAGCTCGGCTGTTCTCGTCAGTTTGCTCATCTTTAATATGTGGACGTATTACGGGGACTTCGCAGGAAAATGCCGCTTCGGTGGAAACCTTGTCGGGCGTTTTGCATCCTACCTCGGCAGCTACGCAAGAGTCGTTGACAATGAACTCCCTATTTATCTGCTGAGTGATAGTATTTATTTTTATGGCAGTCATGCGTCAACGGATTATTTAAGCGAGAGAAGAGCGATTACGAATTTTCCCGACCCGATCGATATGTTGGAACCCATTTCCGGTGAAACCATTATCGCCAACCCGGAACGCATTCCTGAGTTGGAGGCTTGGGCGCGTTTGCATCCTGGCGGTGACCTTCATTACCGCTACGATTGTTCAAACACTATTTTGCTGGCCTATCAAGTTCCTTAAAGAGGAGATTTGGATCCGCGCGAATACGAGCTCATGTATCACGTTGAAGACCGTCACTGGTGGTATCGCGGCATGGAAACCATCACACGGGCTTTGCTTGAACGCTGGATGCCCGCGCACTCCCCAAGAATTTTGGACGCCGGCTGTGGCACAGGCGCCGCCATGACAACCTATCTTGCAGAATACGGGATGGTCACCGGCATTGACCTGTATGCCGAAGCCCTGAGATTCTGCCGCAAACGAAATGCTCCCCGCCTCGCCCGCGCCTCTGTGCTGGACCTGCCATTTGCTCCTGCTTCCTTTGACATGGTCACCAGCTTCGACGTTCTTTACGAGCGGGCCGTCTCCGATGAATTGACCGCCTTGAAGGAATTTTTCCGAATCCTGACCCCACATGGCCGTATCCTGCTTCGACTGCCTGCCTATGATTGGCTGCGCGGACAGCACGATAAAAAAGTGCACACAAACCGCCGCTATACAAAGAAATTGGTCAACCGTTTGCTCGAACAAAGCGGATTCATGGTTGAACACCTTTCCTACGCCAATACATTTCTCTTTCCCCTGGCCGTGGCAAAAAGGCTGAGCGAAAGAGTTTTCCCACCCAGTGATGATCAATCTGACCTTGCCATGAACGCGGGCGCTTTCAACAGCGTTTTGAAATTCATTCTTTCCGCTGAAGCGCCCCTTGTTTCGCGTGTTGGCCTGCCGTATGGTTTGAGCGTGATTGCAATCGGTAGGAAATGACAAACCTGATGAAGCGTGAGAAAGAAGGCCGACAACTCCCCAGTATCAGTGCCGTATTCCCAGCCTATAACGACGGCGGGACAATCGCCAGCATGGTCGCCGCCGCATGGATCGCGTTGAATCAGGTCACTGATGATTATGAGATCATCGTCGTCAATGATGGCAGTTCTGATTACACAGCCACCATGCTGAATGAAATTTCTGTCAGATACCCCGAATTGCGGGTCATCACACATCCATCCAATCAGGGCTACGGCGCGGCGCTGCGGACGGGGTTTTCCGCCGCATCCAAAGACTGGGTCTTTTATACCGACGGCGACTCGCAGTACAACCCGCTCGAACTCGTGAATCTGGTCCGCGCACTGCGCGAAGGCGTGGATGTGGTCAACGGCTATAAATTGACCCGCAACGATTCATGGATGCGAATCGTGATTGGGCGGGCCTATCACTACTTCGTCAAATTTCTCTTTGGTATCCGCATCCGCGACGTGGATTGTGATTTTCGGTTGATCCCCCGCCATATTCTCGAAGAAATTGAATTGAAAAGCGTCAGCGGCGCGATCTGCCTTGAACTGGTCAAAAAGATCGAGGATGCTGGTTATGTCTTTGCGGAAGTTCCTGTCAATCACTATTCGCGCAAATACGGCGTCTCTCAATTCTTCGTCCCCTGGCGGATCGTCCGTACGTTGCGGCAACTGGCGGGTTTGTACTGGATGCTCGTCATTCGAAAAGAGCATTTGCGGAACCGATGACCATCATGGATATTGCCGCAACGTATTTCCGTCAAAAAGTATTGATCACCGGGGGAGCAGGTTTTATTGGAAGTAATCTCGCGCATAAACTCACAGCCCTTGGTGCGGATGTCACCATCGTTGACAACCTTGACCCTGATTCTGGCGCCAACCTCTTTAATTTGAATGGAATCGAGAAAACCATCCGCTTCATTCAGGCAGATATCAATGACGAAAGCCAGATGGCCCTCGCGGTCAAAGGGCAGAAGTTCATGTTCAACCTCGCCGGGCAGACCAGTCATTTGGGAAGCATGCAGAACCCGTTCAAAGACCTGAATGTCAACTCGGTGGGGCAGTTACGGCTTTTGGAAGTTTGCAGGCAGAATAATCCTGAAATCAGCATCGTTTTTGCAGGCACTCGTCAGGTATATGGTCGCCCAAAATACCTGCCTGTGGATGAAAATCATTTGCTGACCCCGCTCGATAACAATGGCGTGAGTAAGCGGGCAGGGGAGATGTATCACATCGTTTACAACCGTGTGCATGGCATGACGACTTGTGTTTTGCGAATGACCAATGTGTATGGTCCGCGCATGCGCATTAAAGATGACCTGCTGACATTCATCGGCTGGTGGTTTCATCAGCTTTTGGCGGGGAAGGATATTCAGATATTCGGCGATGGAAGGCAGGTCAGGGATATCAACTACGTGGATGACGTGATCCGTGCCCTGTTGTTATGTGCCGCGCATCCTTCGGCGAGCGGAAAAATATACAACCTGGGCGGGGCACCGATCAATCTGCTTGACCTTGCTCGTTTGATGATCCAGGTAAATGGCAGCGGCGGGTATGCGCTTGTGCCTTTTCCTGAGAATCGCAAAAGCATTGACATCGGCGATTATTATGGCGATTACAGTCTCATTCAAAAGGATGTCGGCTGGCAGCCGCAGGTGGAGCTCGAAGCTGGCATTTCAAATCTACTGGCGTTTTACCGCATGTACAAAGAACATTATTTGTGAGTGAAATGGAAGAGATTCCCGTCATTGACCTGAAAAAGCAATACCAGTCCATTCGCCCTGAATTGGACGCTGTCTTTGCCCGTGTGTTGGAAAAAGGCTCTTTCATTTTGGGCTCGGAAGTTTCTGCCTTTGAAAAGGAATTCGCCGAATATTGCGGAGTGGCCCATGCAATTGGCGTTGCCTCTGGCACGGAAGCTTTGCAATTGGCGTTGATGGCCTGCGAGGTCGGGAAAAATGACGAGGTGGCTGTCCCGGCTCATACCGCTGTGGCAACTGTCAGCGCGGTGGAAGCGGGCGGAGCCCGTCCGCTTTTGGTGGATATTGATTCCGCGAATTACACACTTGACCCGAGTCTGCTTCATCGAATCCTCACGCCGCGCACACGCGCAATTATTCCTGTGCATTTGTATGGCTGCCCGGTGGAGATGGAGCCCATCCTTCAATTTGCGCGTGAGAATCACTTGTTTGTGATCGAAGATTGTTCGCAGGCACATGGCGCTTCGTATCGCAATCGTAAAGTTGGCGCGTGGGGTGATATTGCCGCGTTTAGTTTTTACCCGACCAAAAACCTCGGCGCGTTTGGCGATGGGGGAGCGGTGGTGACGAATAATCCTGTTCTGGCTGAAAAGGTGCGACTGCTGCGCCAGTATGGCTGGAGTGAACATTACATCAGCTCGATCAGGGGCATCAACAGCCGCCTCGATGAATTGCAGGCGGGCATCCTGCGCGTCAAGCTGCGCCATTTGGATGTGTGGAATGCGCGCCGCAGACAACTTGCCGATTTGTATCGCGAGTTGCTTTCAGGCACCGATTTGGTTTTGCCTGCCCAGAATGCAGGCCATGTCTATCATCAATTTGTGATCCGCCATCCGCGGCGTGACGCGCTCAGGGAGTATTTGAAGGAACGCGGGATTCACACTCTGGTGCATTATCCTGTGCCCATTCACCTTCAGCCTGCCTATGCCGACCTAGGCTACCCTGCGGGGAGCCTCCCGATGACCGAGCGGGTGTCTCGTGAGGTGTTGTCGTTGCCTATTTACCCAGAGTTGACCGAAGAAATGGTGGGGTTGGTTTGTCAGGCCATTTTGGATTTTTCCGCTCAATAAATGTGACAAATTTCATGCTCGGATAACATAACTTTTGGCTTGATTGGGGTAAGAATACATAGGCCTTGTTTGTGGCCCTCCAAAGTTGTGACAAAAGGAACTATTCTCTTTAGGCAAGATATGCGATAATTTATGGTAACTGTCGTATTTGAAACTCTTCGACTTTCAAAATTTCACTGGAGGCACTATGGCAAAAATCACGCGCGAAGATGCACTTGAATATCACCGTTTAAAGGGCAAGCCTGGCAAGGTGGCGATCGTTCCAACCAAGCCGATGGATACACAGCGAGACCTGAGTTTGGCGTATTCCCCCGGCGTCGCCGAGCCAGTTTTAGAGATTGAAAAGAATCCCGACGACGCCTATGAGTACACTTCCAAAGGCAATTTGGTCGCTGTAATTTCCAATGGTACGGCCATTCTCGGTTTGGGTGACCGCGGCGCATTGGCGAGCAAGCCTGTGATGGAAGGCAAGGGCGTTTTATTTAAGAAATTCGCGGATATCGACGTTTTCGATATCGAATTGAATTCCCACGACCCAGACGAAATCATCAAAGTAGTGGCAGCGATCTCGCCGACCTTTGGCGGGATCAATCTCGAGGACATTAAAGCCCCCGAGTGTTTTTACATCGAAGAAGAACTGAAGAAGATGTTGAACATCCCCGTCTTCCACGATGACCAGCACGGCACGGCGATCATTTCGTCGGCTGGTTTGGCGAATGCGTTGGAGATTGTCGGCAAGCGTCACGATGAGATTCGACTCGTCATCTCCGGTGCGGGTGCTTCGGCGATCTCCTGCGCGGAATTGGCGATCAGCTGGGGTGTGAAGCGTGAAAATATCATGCTCTGCGATAGCAAGGGCGTGGTGTACAAAGGCCGCAAGGAAGGCATGAACAAATACAAGGAACGCTTCCTTGTGGAAACCGATGCCCGCACGCTGACCGATGCCCTGCGCGGTGCGGACGTGTTCTACGGCTTGTCCGTTGCAAATGTGATGACTCCCGAAATGGTTAAGATCATGGCGAAGGACCCAATCATTTTTGCGATGGCGAATCCTGACCCGGAGATCAAGCCCGAGTTGGCGAGAGAAGCGCGCAAAGATGTCATCATCGCGACTGGCCGCTCGGATTATGTCAATCAGGTCAATAATGTGTTGGGTTTCCCGTTCATCTTCCGCGGTGCGTTGGATGTGCGTGCGAAGCAAATTAACGAAGAGATGAAGTTCGCGGCTTCCAAGGCCTTGGCCGCCCTCGCCAAAGAGGATGTGCCCGATTCGGTCATCCGTGCCTATGGTGGCGAGAGCATCAAGTTCGGACGTGAATACATCATCCCCAAACCATTGGATCCGCGTGTGCTGTTGTGGGAAGCGCCCGCCGTCGCCGAAATGGCGATGAAGACCGGCATGGCCCGCAAGACAATTGATATTGATGAATACAAAGAACAGCTTGCGTTCCGTCAGGGCAAGGGCGAACGGATTCGCTACTTCTTCCAGAACAAAGCCCGCACTTCGGGCGGCAAGAAGCGCGTGGCGTTCGCAGAAGGGGAAGAGCAGAAGGTCATCCGCGCGGCTTACCAGATCAAAGAAGAAGGGATTGCCACTCCTGTTTTGATCGGAAATGCTGGCGTTATCGATGAACACCTCAAGACCCTTGGCCTGGATTATCAGCCCGTGGTTGTGGACCCCAACAAGTTTGATAAATTGGATGCCTATGCCAAGGCCTACTATGAATTGCGTCAACGCAAGGGCGTGATGGCAAGCGATGCGCACAACAAGGTGCGTGATCCCAATATCCTCGGCTCGATGATGGTAAAGATGGGCGATGCAGATGCCTTCGTCTCAGGTTTGACCTTTGACTATCCCGAAGTGATCCGCCCGGCGCTGCAGATCCATCACACCGCTCCAGGTGCGGCGCGCGCGGCAGGTGTGTACATCATGATCGTGGAAGACAAGGTCTTCCTTTTCACAGATGCCACTGTCAATATTGACCCGACCGCCGAAGACCTTGCAGAGATCGCCTCTCTCGCCGCAGACTTTGCGGTGAAACTTGAGATCGATCCGCATGTAGCCTTCCTCTCCTTCTCGAATTTTGGTTCCACTCCGCATCCGCTTTCAGACAAGGTCCGCAAGGCTGTGCAGTTGATCAAAGCCCGCCGCCCCGATCTGCACGTGGATGGCGAAATGCAGGCCGATACCGCGGTCATGCCCGAGATCAGCGAAGAACGCTATCCGTTCAGCGCCGTGAAGGACGCGAATGTGTTGGTCTTCCCATCGCTCGAATCCGCGAACATCGCCTACAAGTTGCTTTCACGCCTCGGCAACGCCAAGGCCATTGGCCCGATCCTGCTCGGCATGGGTGCGCCAGTGCACGTCTTGCAAACGGGCGATGATGTGAACGCCATTGTCCAAATGGCTGCGGTTGCCGTCATGGACGTGATGGGACGTGAGGAAAAAGCCGGCAAGAAGTAACAATTGATAAAGTAAGCAAAGCGGTCTTGAGTTCATTCTCAAGATCGCTTTTTGTTTTATACTCGGCCTCATTCATTTTAGAGGATTCTTGACTATGCAAACTCCGCTGATCGAAATACGCGACCTGGTCAAAACTTATCGAACGCCCGCCGGTGATTTCACCGCCATCAAAGGCCTGGATGTGGATGTGCAAAGAGGGGAATTTGTGGCCATCATCGGCAAATCGGGCAGCGGAAAATCCACTTTTATCAATATGCTGACAGGCATTGACCGTCCCACTTCGGGGAGCATCCTGATCGACGGCGCGCCCATCCATAAATTCAGCGAGGCCCAAATGGCCGCCTGGCGCGGACGTACCCTCGGAATCGTCTTCCAGTTCTTTCAACTTCTTCCCACGCTGACTATTCTCGAAAACGTCATCCTCCCGATGGAGTTGAACCGTTTATATTCCAAGGCAGAGCGTCGCGCCCGCGCCATGCATCTGCTCGAAAAAGTGGAAATGGCCTCGCAGGCGAATAAACTTCCCGCTGCCGTTTCAGGCGGCCAGCAGCAACGCGTGGCGATCGCTCGCGCACTGGCAAATGATCCGCCGCTCATTGTGGCAGATGAGCCGACAGGGAATCTCGATTCGAAAACCGCTGAAAAAATCTTCATGCTTTTTGAAGACCTGGTCGCTTCAGGGAAAACCATTTTGATGGTGACGCATGACAGCGACCTGGCACGCCGTGCCAGCCGCACCATCCTCGTTTCAGATGGCGAAGTGGTGAATGAATACCTGGTGCGCGCGCTTTCCACACTGACACAAGATCAGCTTGTGGAGGTCGTGAAGCATGTCAAACCACAGGTGTATGCGCGTGACACTGCCATCATCCAGGAAGGGGAGGTGGGGGATAAGTTCTACATTATTCTGGATGGCAAAGTGGATGTGCTGATTGGTCAACGCGGCGGTGGTCAAGTAGCGGTCAATCAATTGGGGGCGGGGAATTATTTCGGTGAAATGGCCCTGTTGGGAGATGGCGTTCGCACAGCCACGGTCAAGGTTTCGAGTGCGGGCGATGTGAAAGTCGTTGCGCTGGATAAAAAGGCCTTCGAACATTTGGTTGGCGAATCGCGCCTGTTGCGCGAGGAATTGTCCCGAATCACCGCCGAGCGTGCGATTCCCCTGCGCGACCATACCACCATGCGCATCAAACGCTCCAACCTTGCAGGGACAGCAATGAGTGTCCAACGCGCGAAGGTCTTCCGTGACCTGACGGTGAACAAATCGCGGAGTTTACTCATCATCGCATCGGTGGCGGTTGGTGTGATGGCCTTTGGGCTGATGCAAATCGGCGGCGAGGTATTGCACGAAAACCTGCGGGTTTCATTTTCTGCCAGCCGCCCCGCCCACTCTGTGTTGAGCCTCTCGCCGTTTCAAGATGGGTTGGTGGAAAACGTCCGCACGCTGGAGTATGTGGAATCGGTGGAGGCCCGTACGGTCAGCCAGGCCTTGCTGGAGACCGCACCCGATAAATGGGTGACCTTCGAGCTTCACACGATTCCCGATTTCGAAGCATGGAACATAAACAAGGTCACGGTTGAATCGGGAGCCAGTTTCCCGCCGCCTGAAAATTCGGTCTTGCTTGAGCGTTCCCTGCGGACAATCACCAACGTGGGCGATTTCGTCCGTGTGAAGACACTCGATGGAACAATTTACACTCTGCAGGTCGCAGGCTTTGCAAATGACCTGTCTGTGGTGCCAACCAGCGCAGGGTTGGTAGCTTATGGATACATCAACCAGCAGACCGCAGAGACATTGGATTTACCCGACGATTACAATCGCATGTACGTTAGGCTGAAGGATGTTTCAGACCGCTCTTCCATCGAATCCGTGCTGACAACGCTTGTCAAATATATCGAGAAGAAGGGAATCCCTGTTTACGGCGCACCCGTGCCTGAACCTGGCAAGCAGCTACTGGGTGACAATGTTGATTCGGTTTTGTTCATCCTGGGCTCGCTTGGGAATCTCACCCTGTTGTTGAGCGCTTTCCTTGTCACCACGGTCATGTTCGCGGTGATGAATCAGCAGGTCAAACAGATCGGTATCCTCAAATCTTTGGGCGCGCGCAGTTTCCAGACCATGGCGTTGTATTTTCAACAGGTCGTTTTGTACGGCCTGGCGGCGCTGGTATTTGCAATACCTCTCAGTGCATTGGGTGGTTATTTCATGGCGGGCGGGGTTGCCGATGGCATGAACATGATCGTGAGCAGGTTTTTCATTCCGCTTCGTACGGCGGGTTTGCAACTCATCAGCGCATTGTTGATTCCCTTTCTGGCCGCCCTCATCCCGATCTTAAATGGCACACGCGTCACCATTCGGGAAGCCATTACCGATTACAGCGCCAACGATTCCTCACGCATGAGTTTGGTGGGGAAATTGCTTTCCGTTTTCAAAAACCTCTCCCAATTATTCAACCTTTCCATCCGCAACACTTTCCGCCGCCCCGGCAGGCTGACCTTGAACTTCGCCACTTTGGTCCTTGCGGGTGCCATGTTCATTGCCGTGGTCGGCATCCGCCAGTCACTGCGTATGATGGTTTTCGATATTCAAAACGACGCCATTTACGATGTGGATGTGGATTTTTCGCAGCCGTACCCCAGCAACACCTTCGAAAGAAAAGCCAGCCGTATCGAAGGCGTGACACGGGTTGAATCCTGGAATCTCGACACGGGCCGCATCGCTTTTGAAGACGACACCTTCAGCGGCAGCATTGCCCTGATCAGCATTCCTGATGATTCGCAAATGACCCAACCCAAAGCGGTGTTTGGACGTTTCCTGCTTCCGACGGATGAATTCGCCATCTTCATCAACTCGGACACCCTCGGTCTCACTCCGCTGAAACCTGGTTCCACCATCCGACTCAGGATCGGCGCCGAAGAACATGATTGGACCGTGGTTGGCATCGGCACGCGAGGATTTGGGGCTGCCGCCTATGTCCACTACGATGACCTTGTCACACAAACGGGCACAGATGGGCTCGCAAACCGCCTCGTGATTCAAGGTGGCGCGGGTGACCCAGTTTCACAAAACCGCCTGCAGGCTGAAGTCCTCGCCGTTTTGGATGATGCGGGGTATGAGGTCCAAGCCTCTCATACCACCACCGAGTTGAAAGAATCCACCGCCGCGCAAATGGACACCCTCACCGTATTGCTAATGGCGATGGTGATTCTGATTGCCATCGTTGGCGGGCTTGGTCTTGCCATCACCATGAGCTTGAATGTCATGGAGCGCACCCGTGAAATCGGCATTCTGCGTTCACTGGGCGCTCAAAACGGAGTGATCCGCAGGCTGGTGCTTGTCGAAGGCCTGACCATTGCATTGATGAGTTGGACCATCGCAATTCCCCTGTCGATTCCGCTGGCAGTCTTTCTTGGCGATGCGCTGGGTGTTTCACTGCTGGCCACGCCGCTCGACTACATCTTTTCGATCCCTGCCGTGTTAATCTGGCTTGGATTGATCCTCATCATTTCCATCGTTGCCAGCCTGATTCCCGCCCAAACCGCCGCAAAACTGACCATCCGCGACACGCTGGCATACGAGTAACGAATTCTTACATCCCATTCATCTGCGTTGATCTGTGGATAAAAAATACAAAGGAAAATAAATGACCAACCTCGAATCTATTGCACGAAAAATAACGGGCATCCTCTTTGCCCAGCAATCCCTCGCTTCGGCGGGGTTCATCGCCGCCGCCACCCTGAATTCCATCGTGGGCAAGGAACTCAGCGGACATTCCGACTGGGCGGGCGTTCCGTCAGCGGTTTATCTTTTGGCGGGCGCGTTTGCCGCTTTTATGTGGGGCTATGTCTTCGACCTGATCGGCCGCCGCGATGGGTTGACCATCGGCCTGGGAATTGGCGCAGTTGGCTCGGGTATTGCTTTTTACGCCATCGCGATTCATTCATTTGCGATTTTTCTCGGCGGCATGGTGTTGATGGGCATTGCCAATGCCGCAGTACAACTCGGCCGTTTTGCTGCAGCGGAAGTGAATCCCCTGAGCATCGCGGACGTGCCATCTCGAACGTTGTCATCGGTGGAACTGTCGGCTCAGTGATCGGGCCGTTTGTCGCTGGACCGGCGGGGAACTTGATCGGCTCATGGGGCATTGATGAACTGGCAGGCGCATATTTGGTCAGCCTTGTCTTGTTCGTGATCGCAGCCATCGTCGTTTTCATCGGTCTGCGCCCCGACCCGCGCGAAATCGGCAAACAAGTCGCCGAGAAATATCCCGATACCATCGTCCGCTCGCGGGTGGTACGCAGCATGGCTCAGATCTTCAGCCAACCCGCAGCCCTGGTCGCACTCACCAGCATGGTGCTCGGACAAATGGTGATGGTGCTGGTCATGGTCATCACCTCCCTGCACATGCGCGGACATCAACACGACCTCACAGATATATCGCTCGTGATTTCGTCGCATACCTTTGGCATGTATGCCTTCTCGATCATCTCAGGCCGCCTCGCCGATCAGTGGGGGCGTGGGCCTGTCATCATCACAGGCTCTCTCACCCTCGTCATTGCCTGTATCGCCGCCACCATCTCACCCGATGTGTTACCGCTTGGCGTCGCCTTGTTTTTGCTCGGCCTCGGCTGGAATTTCTGTTTCGTCGGCGGCTCGACTCTGCTTGCCGATCAGCTCTCTCCCGATGAACGTGCGCGCACACAAGGCTTCAACGATTTGCTTGTCGGCCTTGCCTCTGCCATTGGCAGCCTCAGCAGCGGATTCATCTTCGCCGCGCTTGGATACAACACGATGGCATTTATCAGCGCCGTTTTTGCAGTCATCCCCCTATTACTCGCCTCTTACTGGACCTTGAAGCGGGCTCGAAAATCCCGGGCAATTGCCTAACTTTGGCGATCTCAAGGGTGCGTCGCACTCGCCCCGTAAACAAAAAGAGCGAGACCAAAATCTCGCTCTTTTTGTTTCTATTTCTTTATTGATTTCGCTCTGCTGTTCATCCCAACTTTTCCGCCGCTGGGTTTTGGCTGTTGGCCTGTCGGCATCTTTGGTTTGGGCGAGGCATTGCCAAGGCCCACTCGATTCCCAACCAGTGTGAACGCCGCATCGAGGCTTCTCTCGGCTGTAGCTTCATCGAGGCCAGTGCGATTCGAAATTTCCTTAACCATGCCGCTATTATGCAGCAGACTTGAGTCTACTTTGCCTGCGCCCAATTGCCCCAGCATTTCATCGAGATCAAACGTATTCGAGTCACGACCTGAGGTGGGGTGGTGGGCAAGTAGTTTGTGCGCCACGAAAGAGACGATGATCGTCGCGATTGCAGGTGAGATATTGACCTTCTTTGCAAGCGGCTCAATGAACGGTTGAAGCATCTTCATGATCGGGTCGTTGGCTTGCTGTCCGCCGCCCATGATCGATTCAAGGACACCCATCATCCCGCCCAAGCCCTGGGCCTGCGGCTGGCTAGGTGCGCTTTGGGCTTGTTGTGCGCCCAGAAAACTGCCGACCAGCCCTGCTACATCGCCTGCATCCACGCCGTCGGATAGGTTCACGCCGCCTTGCGATTGTCCGCCGCCAAGCAAACTGCCGACCAGGCTGGCCATCGGGTCAGCATCCTGTGCGGAATTTCCCTGCTGGCGTGAATTGACAAGTGTTTTAAGAATATCTTCCATTGACATATTGTTTTCTCCTTTTTATAACAAAAAGCGCAGCGCGATTTGCGCTACGCTTGCCAAAACGGCTGGGTTATTCTGAGTCGCCGCCCGAAGGTGATTTGCTCTCAGCGGGGGCGCTTTCCTTGGGCGCACTGTCCTTTTCCTTCTTGCTGGTCTTCTTCGTGCTCGAAGTACCCGAAGATTCTCCCGAAGGCGATTTGTGATCGGTGGCGTAGAATCCTGAACCTTTAAAAATGATCTTGGTGGGTGTGATCACCTTCTTGAGCGCCTTCTTGCGGCATTCCGGACAGGTCTTCAGAGGGGTGTCCGTGAAGGATTGATGACGTTCGAACTGCACACCACAAGCTTCACATCGATAGGTATAAACTGGCATTTATTTTCTCCTTGCTTCTTTCGGAACAACGCTGCGGATTATAGCGCGGTTGACAGGTCGGGGCAAGCCTTGAATGCCTCATGTTATAATTTTCTAACAATTAATCACCAGACTTCGATAATCGAGGTCTTTTGCGGAGGGCGTTGTGTTAAAAATCGAGATCGTCTATTGTGCAGTTTGACATTACACCAGCCGGGCCGTGAGCCTGGCGGACGATTTGTTGAAGAACTTTGAACATGTCATTGAATCGGTGGCGTTATTTCCCTCGGACGAGGGCAGGTTCGAGGTCAGCGTGAACGGGCAGTTGGTCTATTCAAAATTACAGGCGAAGCGTCATGCGGAAGCGGGCGAGATCGTCAATCTCATTCATAAAATGGTTGAAGGATAAAGAATGGCAAAAAAAGGCAGGGTTTTTTCGGGCGCACGCCCAACGGGTCGTCAGCATCTTGGAAATTATCTGGGCGCGATCAAGAATTATGTTGCGATGCAGAACGATTACGAATGTGTGTACTGCATTGTGGATGTCCACGCGTTGACCACGGTTGAGACCACGCAGGAATTGAAGCAGAACACATTCGAGATGGCGCTGGATTGGCTGGCCGCGGGCATTCGCCCCGAAGAATCGATCTTGTTTGTGCAGTCGCATGTGCCTGAGGTGATGGAGTTGCACACCTATCTTTCGATGGTGACGCAGTTGGGCAAGTTGACCGACCTGCCGACTTTCAAGGAAAAGGTTCGACAGCAGCCTGAAAATATTAACTATGGTCTGGTGGGCTACCCCGTGCTGATGACCGCCGACATCGTGCTGTATAAGACGGATGTTGTGCCGGTTGGCATTGATCAGGCTCCGCACATCGAATTTGCGCGTGAGATCGTGCGTTCGTTCAATTATCGCTACAAGACCAAGGTCTTGATTGAGCCGCAGGTGAAGCATACCGAAGTGTTGAAAGTGGTCGGCCTCGATGGCAAGGACAAGATGGGCAAGAGCTTGAACAATCACATCGAACTTGCCTCCACCCCTGAAGAGACGGTCAAGCGCGTGAAGGAAATGGTCACCGACCCGGCGCGTCTGCGTCGCACCGACCCGGGCAACCCGGATATTTGCAATGTGTTCACCATGCACAAACTTTTCTCCCCTCAAGAAGAAGTGGACATGGTCAACACCGAATGCCGCAAGGCCGGCATCGGCTGTGTGGATTGCAAACTGCGCTTTGCCAACAACCTGAACAAACATCTTGAGCCGTTCCGTGCCAAACGCGCTGAACTTGCTTCAAACCCGAATAACATTCAGGATATTTTGAACGACGGCGCCAAGCGCGCCCGCGCCATCGCCCAACAGACGATGGTTGAAGTCCGCGAGGCGATGCAGTTGCCGTAATTTAATAAACAAGTTGAGAAGTGAGAAGTAAAAAGTGTCAAATACTTTTTACTTCTCACTTTTTACATCTATCATTCTCCCATGCGCCTCCTTATCCAACGAGTTTCACAAGCCAGCGTCACCGTCGAACAGCAGACCATCTCCAAAATTGGAAAGGGTCTGCTGATTTTATTGGGAGTCGGTCACGGTGATGGGGAGGAGCAGGCCGCCTTCCTTGCCGAAAAGACAGCGAATCTGCGTATCTTCGAAGATGATCAAGGAAAGACCAATCTCTCAGTGTTGGATGTGAAAGGCGAGGTCATTGTCGTTTCACAGTTCACTTTGTACGCCGATACACGCAAAGGCCGCCGTCCGTCTTTTATTGATGCTGCGCTACCTGATGTCGCTGCTCCGCTGGTGGAGCGTTTTATCGAATTGCTTCGTAGTCACGGGGTTCCAACTCAGGCGGGACAGTTCGGTGCGCATATGCACGTCGAGATTCATAACGATGGTCCCGTGACCATCTGGCTGGAAAAATGAACATAAAACCCAACCTGTTCCAAAAATTTATTCACCGCTTTTTGATGATGCGCTGGGTCTCTGCATTTTTGGCGGTCAATCTGCATCGTATGGATGCGGTCATGCTCAAACTTTCTCATGGCCGCCATACGGTGACAGAGATCGTCGGTCTGCCGATCATTCAGATCACCACCATTGGCGCAAAGAGCGGTGAACCGCGTACCATGCCTTTGGTGAGTTTGTTCGACGGCGAAAAGATCGCTTTGATCGGTTCAAACTTTGGCCGTCAGCACAACCCCGGCTGGTATTACAACCTGAAAGCCAATCCGCAGTGTACGGTGCAAGTCAACGGGCGGGAACAAAAATTCATTGCCCGCCAGACCGAAGGCGAAGAACGCGAAAAGTATTGGCAGATGGCCGTCTCCTACTACAAAGGATACGATCTGTACAAGGTCCGCGCTGCACACCGCCAGATTCCGGTGATCATTTTGGAGCCAGTGAAATAATTGTCAAGATGAGAATTTCATGATAAAGTTGTTTTGTAGGATGCAAGTAGCTTTTCGTTGTGGAAGTATGAAGACGACGGCTCAAAGCAATACCTTTGAGCCGTTTTGTTTAACCGCCCGATGAAAGACATACTGCGTCACCTTATTTTTTTATTTGCTGTAGGAGGCAAAAAATGTCTGATCGTGTAATCGGTACGGTTAAATGGTTCAACGGAACAAAGGGCTTCGGCTTCATTGAGCGCGAAGGTGGACCGGATGTATTCGTCCACTTCTCCGCCATCAAGGGCGAAGGCTTCAAGAACCTGCAGGAAGGCCAGAAGGTGGAATTCACCATCGAAAAAGGCCCCAAGGGTTTGCAGGCCGCTGACGTCGTTATTCTGTAACTCTTAACCAACCAAAAAGAGTCTCGCTGAAAAGCGGGGCTCTTTTTTTATTTGCTGGATGAAAGGGTGCGTCGCACCTTACTTAACGGGATGATTTCACCCGGCAGATTCTCTTGTTTAATTTGATTTTTCCACCCGTTTGGTGCAGCGCACTCAAGCACTCGCTTCTTTCGGCGACCATAAACTGGCATCTGTTTCGACAGCCATTGCCCCCGCTGACAGCATATCGGCGGCGTCCTTTTCCGTCCATACACCGCCAGCGCCGATGATGGGAATTCCGCTCATTGCGGCGGAGCGGACCGTGTTCAACGCCTGTGGAAAAATGGACGGGCCGTAGACTCTGCCTGTGGTCAATTTGTTTTTATCGCTCATCAACGCCCCGCGCGGACAGGCGATGCTGATCGCCGATGCGCCGCCTTCGATCAACTTTGGTCCCAGTGACAGCACCTGCTCCACGGGCAGTGAAAAGATCAAAGGAACTTCCCCGAGGCACATTTCCAAACTTAATAAGATGATGTCATCAGCCAGTAAAGGAGCAAATCCAAGCTCGACGGCCATTACATTTTCGATGCCTTCGAGCATACGAACCATATGCATGGTCTCTTCGGGTCGATCAGCCATGAGGTGGACGATGATGGGCAGGTCGGCGCGGTTCCAGCGGGCGCTGTGTTTTTTGATCACGGCCGATAGGCCGGGATTGGGCAGGCCGGTATGTAGCAGGAATCCGCCGGGGAATTCGATCAAGGCCGGTTGGGGAGTGGGCAGGCGCGGGCGCAGAGAGATCGGATTCGTGATGAAAGCGCCGAACCTGTCAAAAGGAATCCCGGCGCGCGGGTCAGGTGCGAATCCCAATGATCCCGCCGCATTCATGATTGGTTTGCTAAAATAGATGTCGCGTTTCATATTGCAATCTATGTCGTTGCGAGGAAGCAATTTCTTCGTAATGGCGATAAGGAGAATTATGCAGCCCTTGCAAGGAATTCGTGTGCTGGATTTAAGCCGCGTGCTGGCTGGCCCATATTGTACGATGGTTCTCGGAGACCTGGGTGCGGAAGTGATCAAGGTGGAGCCGCCCGAAGGCGATGAGACACGCGCCTGGGGACCGCCGTTTGCGGAGGGGGAGAGTGCATATTATTTGTGCGTCAATCGTAACAAGCGCGATATTGTCATCAATTTGAAAACGGACGAGGGCAAGAAGATTTTGCGTGACCTTGCATTGCAGAGTGATGTGCTGGTGGAAAATTTCCGCCCCGGGCACGTTGGAAAAATTTGGTCTGGATTTTGCGACTTTGAGTCAATTGAACCCGAAGTTGATTTATTGCTCGATCACCGGTTTTGGACAGACGGGGCCAATGCGCGATAAACCCGGGTACGATTTTATGATCCAAGCCTTGGGCGGGTTGATGAGCATCACCGGGGAGCCTGAGGGTGAGCCGATGAAAACAGGCGTGGCGGTGGTGGATCTGTTCGCGGGGCAGAACGCGGTCATTGCCATTCTGGCCGCCTTACAAGCGCGGACATTGACCGGGCGTGGGCAGCAGCTTGATATCGCCTTATTCGATTCTCAATTGGGCTGGCTGGCGAATGTGGCCAGTAATTATTTGATCTCGGGAAAATTGCCGAAGCGGCATGGCAACGCGCATCCGAACATTGTGCCATATCAAAGTTTTCAAGCCAGTGACGGGTGGTTTGCCATTGCGGTTGGAAACGACCGTCAATTCGTGCGGTTGTGTGAGGTCATTGGGGAATTGGAATTGGCAAATGATGAAAGGTTTGCGAAAAATTCGGCGCGTGTGCAAAACCGCGAGGAGTTGATCGGTTTGCTGAAATCCATTTTTGTGACGCGCCGTGTGCGTGAATGGTTATCAGCGTTGGATGAGGCGGAGATTCCCTGCGGGCCGATCAATACCTTTGAGCAGGTTTTTTCCATGCCGCAAGTGCAGGAGCGTGAGATGCTGGTGAAAATGGATCATCCCACCATTGGCGAATTACCACTGGTCGGCTCGCCGTTGAAATTCAGCGATACACCTGTGCAGTATCGCCTGCATCCGCCTTTGATGGGGGAGCATACGGAGGAAGTGTTGAGGGAGTTGAAAACCAAGGCCTCAAAACTCTGAGTGATTCAGTTTATACTCTGTTAAGTAGCCAGTTGAAGTAAATATTAAGTCTGTGGTTAGACCGCCTCCATGTGAATTACCTTATTCCAGTATGTATGGCAACGGTTTTACTCACGTTTGCCTGCTGGTATTTGTATTTCAAAAAACAGATATCATTTTTTCCCATTGCAGTATTGATTTTTGGTGTCCTTTCTCTCGGAGGTCTTGCTTTGACTGGTTTAGGGCCCCCCTCTTGACAAATGGAATTCTCGTGGTGTCCTTCGTATCCAGTTTAAAGCAAACATGGGATCGTGCTTTATTCTTCGCAACGATTAAATCAATGGTGCAAAATGCAATTCAAGACATTCACACTATATTTGATTCAAAGTTATTTCCTGTAGTTTTTGGAATTGCTTTTTTGTTTTATGGTTTTTTTATGATTGTTACTGGGCTTTTTGGTTTGGAATGACATCAGTTGGGTTGGTTATACTCATTTTGAAAAAAGGATGCACGAAGAGAAGGAAAATTTGAAATGTCGAACTTCACCATCAAACCTCTTAATAAAACCACCTGGCCTGATTTTGCGCGACTGGTTGAAAAAAATAACGGCGTGTGGGGCGGATGTTGGTGTATGGCTTTTCATGAAGAAGGGGTTGGACGTGGAAAGACTGCCTTGCAAAACCGAACTGAGAAAGAACTTCGAGTTCGGGAAGGACGGGCACACGCCGCTCTGGTTTACGATGGCAAGGAAGCGGTGGGGTGGTGTCAATTCGGGCCGACAGATGAACTTCCACGAATCAAGCACAAGCGCGAGTATCAAAGCGGACTTGAGAAACTCCCTGATTGGAGGATCACCTGTTTCTTCGTTGATCGAGAATACCGCGGCAAAGGTGTCACATCCGCTGCGCTTGAAGGGGCGTTGAAGGAAATTGCCCGCCTTGGCGGTGGGACTATTGAAAGTTACCCCGAAGATGTGGAAGGACGGTCTGTGTCAGGGTCTTTTCTCTATAATGGGGCCATCTCGATTTTCGAGCGTTTGGGATTTAAGCGAATGCGCAGGCTTGGCCAAAACCACTGGGTGGTGAAAAAGGTCGTCAGGGCCGCCAGGAAACCTAAAAAGGAATAACCTACTGATCGGCCTGTTTTTTGATGTGATACATCGTCGACAGCGGACTCCACTGCTTTAAACAACAACGTGTCACAAAGTGCCACAGAGGATTTTCATCTTTGCGGTTGATCCTTTACAAAAAAATCTCCCCTTCCTTGATTGAAAGAAAGGGGAGAAACCTTACGCTGTTTCCATGAAGCCCATGGCTTGCAGCATCTCTTCATTGCTGGCGAACTTGAATTCTTCAAGTTCGCGTTTCTTTGCCTCTTCGGCTTCCACGGCTTCGAGCCGTTTGATATCCTCTTTCAAGATGACAGGCTTGCCGAGGTGTTTCATTTTTTCGGCCACGGCTTCTGCGCTGGCATTGGCGGGTTGTTTGGTTTGCAAATACTGCCAGACGGCTTTGGCGGCGTTTGTCCCATCTTTGCGGGCGTAACCGACTAAGCCCTCGCTGGCTTTACGTGACCAGCCGCCGACGAACACGCCTTCCACCGATGATTCGAAGGTCAGGTTATCCACGGGGAAACGCGGTTCTTTGTTTTTGATGAATTCGTTCCACTCGGTCGGCAGGCCGAAGGATTCGTCCACTTTATCGCCGATGGCAAAGATGACCGTGTCCACTTCAATGGTGCGTTTGACGCCAGTGCCTTTGGCGCTGACTTTGCCGTCTTTTTCGGTGAGGATGTTATCTTCCACTTCCAATTTGGTGAGCGCACCGTTCTCACCATACATTCCGGTGGGGGAGGCGAGGAAGTCAAAATGAAATTTGCCTTGGGCGGTTTTGAGGTCTGCTTTCGCGAGAGAATCTAAAACTTTGTGGCGACCAATTTCAAGGTCCTGTTTGATCGCTTCAACGGCGGGGCGAACCCGTTCCATTTCACGGTCGAATTCTTCCAGATCCAGATATGAGATCAGGTGTTTCATCTCATCCTTGGTGAAATTCACCTCGGCTGGGCCGCGCCTTACGATGGCGGTGACTTCATCCACATTTTGCACGTGGAGCAGGTGACGGGCTACATCCACCATCACATTGCCTGCGCCAATGATGGCACAGCGTTTTCCAAAGCGAAATTTCTTCTGGCTGAAAGGCGGGAGCTTATTGTACGAAAATACAACATCCTTGGCATGATACACGCCTTCGAGTTCTTCGCCGGGCAAGCCGAGCGATTTGGTGCCTTGAGCGCCTGCAGTTACGAGCACCGCGTCGAAGCCAAGCGCGCGTAATTCATCGAGGGTCAGGTCTCCAGTGGAACCCACTGTGACATTGCCATAGTAATCAATATTGGCAAGATCAAGCACCTGACGGAATTGCTTGCGCAAGCCTTCTTTCATGGTATGTTTATCAGGATATATTCCGTATTCGGCAAGACCGCCCGCTTTTACATCGCGGTTGAAAATAGCCACACGTGCGCCTTGTGCGGCAAGTTCACGGGCGCCAAACAAACCAGCGGGCCCCGCGCCAATAACGGCTACAAAAAAATTATTATTCACTTGCACGTACCTCCTAAAAGTTGACAAAAACAGTCTTATTATATTTGAAAAGATTTACTTCCACAAGCAGTCTCATCCTATGCTAAGATTACAAAGTGTCGCATAATTTGGCAAGCGAGGCAATAAGCAATCAGTATTTTTAGGTAAAGGAGACAACATGGCTGAAGATGACAAAAAAGATCCTGCCCAGAAAATGCGCTATCTGATCAACGGAGGAAAGCCATCTCCTGTGGCGCGCCTTCCCAAAAAGGATGGAGGCGCTGCGGCGTTTCTTCCAAAGCTGAAGAATGATAAAAAAGCGGCGGCGGCACCTGAGCCTGAGCTCACCAAATCAAAACTGACTCAACCCGAACCTCCGATTCAGACTACGCCGAGGCCTGATCCATTACAAGGAGCAGTCTCCACTCTGAAAGGTTTGAAGTTCAACTTCGGTCCTCCATTTTGGACGATCGCCAGTTTGATCTCCATGACGGTGAATGTTGTGCTTTTGATCGTCCTGCTGGCCTTGCTCCCGAATATAATGAAATTAAACATGGGAGGCGCATTGGATATTGGCAATTATTTGCTGGGCGGCCTGTACAGCAATTTTGAGCAAATGGAACGCGCTCATATTACAAGAACGATTCCCGTTGATACGACGATTCCCGTTAAGTTCGATCTTCAACTCAACCAACAGACAAATGTGGTCCTAAGCCAGGATGTGACCATCAACAATGCTCTGGTTACGGTGAATACCGGCGGTTTAAATATAACAAGAGCGTTAACGACCATTGTATTGCCCCAGGGAACGACCCTGCCTGTTGTGCTAAACTTGGTCGTCCCTGTGGATACTACCGTCCCAGTCACGTTGAATGTGGATGTGGATATCCCATTGAACGAGACGCAATTGCAAAAACCATTCGCTGGCCTTCAGGATGTTGTCAGGCCATTTTATTGTATGCTTAATCCCAATGCCCTCAATATAGATCAGCAGCCTATTTGTAAATAACGGTAATTTATTGGAGCCAGATGACAAATCAAATTACGCAGGTCACGTTAAAAAACGGCATGAAAGTCATGCTTAAAGAAATACATACCGCGCCCATCATCTCTTCGTGGATATGGTATCGCGTGGGTTCAAGGGATGAGCCTACGGGGAAAACGGGCGTCTCCCATTGGACGGAGCACATGCAATTCAAAGGGACGAAGAAATTCCCAGCCAATGTTTTGGATAAAGCCATTTCACGCGAAGGCGGGCGTTGGAATGCGTCCACTTCGCGTGATTCGACGCGCTACTTCGAAACCATGCCCGCCGATAAAATCGATCTCGCCTTGCGCCTCGAAGCTGACCGTATGAAGAACAGCATCTTCGATGAAAAGGAAGTCGCCTCAGAGCGTACAGTCATCATTTCGGAGCGGGAAGGTCTTGAGAATGAACCGACTTTCAGGCTGAGCGAGGCTGTGCAACAGACCGCCTTCCACGTGCATCCATACCACCACGAGATCATTGGTGATATGGCTGATTTGCGCACGATTACGCGCGATGACTTGTACGAGCATTACCGTACATATTATGTGCCAAATAATTCCATCTTGACCATTGCTGGGGATTTTCAAACCAAGGCAATGCTCAAACGCATCAAGGAATTGTTCGAGCCTGTGCCGATGGGGAAGATGCCGCCGCGCCTGAATCGCCCCGAACCTGAGCCAAAAGGAGAGGTGCGTCTTACCGTTGAGGGACCAGGCGAAACTACATTCATTCAGGTTGCTTATCGCTTCCCAAATGCGGCACATCCCGATTATTTCCCTCTACAGGTGCTGGATAGTTTACTTGGCGGTGCCAGCGGACTTTCCTACAAAACATCACGCCTGTACCGCGCCCTCGTCGATAAGGAATTCGCGGTGGATGTATCCAGTTGGCCTGAAGCCACCATTGACCCATTCCTGTATCGCATCATTATTACCAATCATCCCAAGCGCAAAACCGAAAAGACGCTCGCTGCCTTGGATGCCGAGATACAGAAGCTGCAGGATAAACGCGTATCCAAAGATGAGATCACCCGTGCCGTCAAACAGGCGCGTGCCGTTTTTGCTTATGGAAGCGAGAACATCACCAATCAAGCTTTCTGGATGGGTTACGCGGAAATGTTCTCTTCTTATCACTGGTTCACCAGTCATTTGAGCAATCTCGCCAAAGTGACTCCGCAGGATGTACAGCGCGTTGCACAAAAATATTTCCAACCCGCGAATCGTGTCATCGGCATCTATACGCCCAACAGTCGGAGGAGCAAATGACCAAGCGATTGATCAGAAAAAACGGATCGTCTCTGCCTGGCCCCGAGGATATTCATCGCGAGGTACTTTCAAACGGCATCACAGTGCTGACACGCTCGAATTTCAACAGTCCATCCATCAGTATGGCCGGGTATTTGCCTGCTGGCTCCATCTTCGAAAGCGATGAAAAACTTGGTCTTGCAGATTTTGTCTCTGCATCCCTGATGCGTGGCACACAAACCAAGAGTTTTGACGCGATCTATAACGAGCTTGAATCTGTCGGCGCTGGCCTGGGCTTTGATTCGGGTGTGCACAATGCAAGTTTTGGCGGCCGCTCCCTTGTGGACGACCTGCCACTGGTCCTGAAATTACTTTCCGAGTCGCTGCTTACCCCCATCTTCCCAAAGCATGAAGTTGAAAAACTGCGTGCGCAGATCCTTACTGGTCTCGCCATTCGCGAGCAGGATACTTCAGACATGGCTGCCATGGCTTTCGATCGCATGCTCTTCGATGGTCACCCCTACAGCAGGCCAGCAGATGGATACGTGGAGACGATCGAACAAATCACCCAAAAAGATTTGGTGGAATTTCATCGCGCTCACTACGGACCGAGGGGCATGGTCATTGCAATCGTGGGTGCGATCGACCCGAAGAAAGCTGTTGCAGCGGTGGAACGTGTCCTTGGCGGGTGGCAGGTTCCAGGTCAGGTTTTGCCGCCGTCATTGCCTCCGCATAAGCCGATAAAGAAAACTGTGAGACATCATCATGTCCTTGCCAGCAAGTCACAATCTGATTTGGTAATTGGAATGATCGGGCCAAAACGTAACGATCCAGAGTTTTACGCTGCATCATTGGGTAATTCTGTTCTAGGTCAATTTGGCATGATGGGACGTATTGGCGAATCGGTGCGTGAGAAGTCTGGGCTTGCGTATCACGCATCCTCAAGTTTGAGCGCGGGAATCGGTCCCGGCACTTGGGAGGTCAATGCTGGTGTGAGCCCGAAAAATCTAAAGAAGGCCATTGGTCTGATCGAACAAGAATTGCGTAAATTCGTAAAAAGCGGCGTGACAAAGGATGAACTTGCAGATAGTCAGGCGAATTATATTGGCCGTTTGCCGCTTTCAGTTGAGTCAAACGGCGGCGTTGCCAGTGCGCTTTTGAATATCGAGCGTTATAAACTTGGCATGGATTATTACCAGCGTTATGAAAGTGTGGTGCGTAGTGTGACGCGTGATAGTGTTTTGGAAACCGCGCGTAAGTACATTGACCCGAATCGGTTGGTCATATCAACGGCGGGACCGTAGATTTTGGCATGAAACTTGCGACTGGTGTGGATCTTATAGAAGTGACACGCATCCGTGAAGCGATAGACCGTCATGGTGAACGATTTGTCGCGCGGATTTTTACTGAGACGGAACAGCGCGAATGTGCTGGACGATTTTCCTCCCTTGCAGCGCGGTTTGCTGTGAAAGAAGCTGTAGCCAAGGCACTGGGCACTGGTATTGGTGACGTGAGTTGGCTGGATATCGAAGTTCGCGGTGATGAGAATCGCGCGCCGCATCTTTATTTGCATGGAGAAGGGGAGAGGCTGGCGAATAAGCTGGGGTTGTCAATCTGGTCTGTGAGCATCAGCCATACAGAGACACAGGCGATTGCTTTTGTTGTAGCTATTGGTTGATTTTAAAAATAAACATCCCGCGACCAGTATTCGCGGGATGTTGGCAAGGACGATTGGGATATGGGAATGGCGAAGGACTTGGAGTTGTCCACCATATCTCAATTATTTTTGGTCCTCAACGCCGATCCAAAGGTGGCCAGGCATGACAGGTTTGTAGGGACGGATGACCAGCTTACCAAGTTCCACCTGCCTTTGGCCGCTGTCCAGCATGCTGGGGTGAACAAGACACAGGTCTGGGATGCGGCCGAACTTCTTGTTGTAAAAATCCATGGCCTTCTGAATTTTAATGCTCAATGTGGTACGCGGATCATTGTCAAACCATAACATTCCGGTGTGCATGATAAGCCTTCCTTTCTTTATGCCGTACAGGTAAATCAGTCAATGGCGGGTGAGAGGAACTTGAGCCAGTTTTGGCCCTCGCGCATTGCAAACTGTGAACCTGCCGCTAGTGTGCTTAGTATTTCATTGGATGCATTTGCAACCAAATGAGTGTCCTGCAGGTTCTGAATATTACCGAACAGGCGTGTGCGGAAAAAGCTGAGCCATGTTTCGATGTTTTGTGCGCGGCTTGCGTTGAGTGTGACGATGGGCCAGATGCGACGGGATGTTCCACGCAGCAGAAGCCAACGCAAACTTTGTTCGGTCTGCTGGTCAAGTTTTGTCAGGAATTCAAGATCGTCTAGCAGGAGTAAAAAAGTGCGATCATCGTCTTTATTCTTGTGTGCCCATTCAACCAGAGATTGAATGAGTTCTTGTGCGCCATTGTCTTGCGTGGTATAAATTCCTATGTTGCTTTCACGGTCTTGAAAATTGATCCATTCATTCGGATAGGATGTGACAATACAATATTGAACATCTGATGGAGAATGCAACAATTCCACGGCGCGGGCAATGGTTTGCAGGAGTGCTGTTTTTCCACAGGCTTGATCGCCGACAATAAGAATGGGGCCGGGAATGGGATCATAAAGATTGAGCAACACCGGCAGGCCATCTTCTGCAAGACCAAGGAAAAGCGCTTCGTCGGGCAGTGGAGTGATGTCGGCGAGGATAGTGCTTAATGTGGGCAGACCAGTTTCAGGTTTATGCGAAGCGTGATTCGCTTGCTCTTCTTTTGCAAGCTCGGTTAACGCATCAATCATCAAGGTAAAACGGTTTGTATTATCCATATTAGAACGCCTGTTCTAATATTACAACCTTTGGGTTTGGATGTCAAGATGCAAAAGATGCCAACTATTGGGTCAATAATGAAAGTGCAATAATCTTGACGCTGAGCGTTGTTTTGGTATAATCCGCCTGCTTAATCACTCGCCGACGTAGCTCAATCGGTAGAGCACCCGCCTTGTAAGCGGGCGGTTACGAGTTCAAGTCTCGTCGTCGGCTCAATGATTGCTAATTGAAAAAGCGTTGGTGATCAGTAACAATTTATCCTGGGCAGTTACCCAAGTGGCCAAAGGGGACTGACTGTAAATCAGTTGTCAGAAGACTTCGGAGGTTCGAATCCTTCACTGCCCACCTGACCAGCAATTTTGCTGGCACTCTCCGCGTAAGCGGGGAAAACAGCACGTCAAGCCCTCATAGCTCAGTTGGCAGAGCACACCCTTGGTAAGGGTGAGGTCACGAGTTCAAATCTCGTTGAGGGCTCAGTTGCTGAAAAGCATTCATGTAAATATAAAAAGGAGACTGAGAGATGGCGAAGGAAAAATTTGATCGCAGCAAACCGCATCTGAATGTAGGGACCATGGGGCACATTGACCATGGCAAGACGACATTGACAGCGGCAATTACGAAGGTGGCAGGCCTCTCAGGGCAGGCAGATTTCAGAGCCTATGACCAGATCGACAATGCACCTGAAGAAAAAGCACGCGGTATCACGATCAACATTGCGCACGTGGAATACCAGACGGACAAGCGTCACTATGCCCACGTAGACATGCCCGGGGCACCGCGACTATATCAAGAACATGATCACTGGTGCGGCCCAGGTGGATGGCGCCATTTTGGTAGTGGCAGCCCCGGATGGTCCGATGCCGCAGACACACGAACATGTGCTGTTGGCTCGCCAGGTGGAAGTGCCGTCGATCGTTGTCTTCCTGAACAAGGTGGACATGATGGACGATCCCGAATTGCTGGAGCTCGTAGAACTCGAATTGCGCGAACTGCTGAGCAAGCAGGGCTTCCCCGGCGAAACCACCCCGATCGTGCGTGGATCTGCCAAGCAGGCCTTGGAAAGCGCCTCGACCGACCCGAACGCCCCGGAATATGCTCCGATCAAAGAGTTGCTGCGTGTCATCGACGAATACATCCCCGAACCGAAGCGTGACACCGACAAGCCGTTCATGATGTCTGTGGAAGACGTGTTCTCGATCAAAGGCCGCGGCACCGTGGTAACTGGTCGTATCGATCGCGGGATCATCAAGATCGGTGAGCCGATCGAGATCATCGGCTTGCGCGACACCAAGAGCACCGTCTGTACGGGTGTGGAAATGTTCCACAAGCAGTTGGACGAAGGCATGGCAGGAGACAACGTGGGTCTGCTCCTGCGCGGTATCGAACGTGAAGATGTGGAGCGTGGCCAGGTATTGGCCAAGCCGAAGTCGATCACCCCGCACAAGAAGTTCCTCGCGGAAGTGTACGTGTTGAAGAAGGAAGAAGGCGGTCGTCACAAGGCATTCTTCAGCGGTTATCGTCCGCAGTTCTACATCCGCACGATGGATGTGACGGGAGACATCACCCTTCCTGAAGGCGTGGAAATGGTCATGCCGGGTGACAATGTGAACCTGACCGTTGAGTTGATTGTGCCCGTGGCTCTTGAGCAGGGCTCCAAGTTCGCCATTCGTGAAGGCGGTCTCACCGTCGGCGCGGGTGTCGTTACCAAGATCCTCGAGTAATATAGAAAGTAAGGTAGCAAGATGGCTTCGAAGAAGAAAGATATCCGCCCCGTGATTACACTTCAGTGTAATGACTGCAAAGAGCGGAATTACACCACCGAAAAGAATCGCCGTAACGATCCGAATCGGTTGGAGTTCAACAAGTACTGCTCGCGCTGCAGGAAGCACACTCAGCATCGCGAAACCAAGTAAGAGTAAGGGTGGGGTGTAAAATCCCCACCCATATTTAGGCCAGTGGCTCAATTGGCAGAGCACTCGTCTCCAAAACGAGCGGTTGTGGGTTCGATTCCTACCTGGCCTGCCTGTGGCAAAACGCCGCGCTTCGTGCGGCGTTTTAGCCGTAAAACCATAGAAGGAGTATTACCTTGGCTGAGAAAGAGAAGAAAGTCAAGAAAAGCGAAAACGCCATTCAGCGTTATTTCCGCGAAACATCCGGCGAGCTTCGTAAAGTAAACTGGCCTACCTGGCCGGAAGCGCGACATCTTACCTTGCTTGTTTTGGCGGTGATGGTGATCGTAGGAATTTTCCTTTCGCTCATAGATTATTTTGCAGATATCTTGGTGAACTTGGTACTTGGACTTTAGGTTTGAATTGAGGATCTGATGGATTTACCGGAATCGCAAGAGCAGTTCGAACAGGAATCGATGGATGAACAGACCGAGGAGCAATCTGCTCCTGTGGTTGATTCCGCTTCTTCATCGGACCCGAAGCCTGCTCGCAGCTCCGATACACAGATCCCCACCGACCTGCCCCCAGTTGACACAATTGTCGAAGGCCCGGCATGGTATGTGATCCACTGTTATTCGGGATACGAGAACAAGGTTCGTCACAACCTTGAGCAGCGCATCGAAACCATGGGTATGAAAGACAAGATCTTCGATGTGGTCATTCCCACCCAGGAAGAGATCGAAGTTAAAGATGGAAAGCGCCGTACGGTGGAACGTCATATCTTCCCGGGCTATGTGCTGGTGAACCTGACGCTATCTGAAGAATCCTGGTATGTAGTTCGTAATACCCCTGGCGTGACCGGTTTCGTTGGTATGGGGAACAGCCCCACGCCATTGCGCCCTGAAGAAGTTGCCCAGATCGTGAAGCGCATGGAAGCTGAAGCGCCCACAGTCAAGGTTTCGTTCAAGGTGGGTGAGCGGGTTCGTATTGTAGATGGACCGTTCAACGACTTCCGCGGTGTGGTCTCTGAAATTGACATGGAACGCACAAAGGTGCGTGTGATGGTCAGTTTCTTCGGACGCGAAACACCTGTTGAGTTGGATTTCCTCCAGGTCGAAAAAGCGTAGTGAAGGGATGCCAAAAGGCATCCAAAATTAATTGGACAGTAGCAGGCCTTAGTCAGGCCTGATGCGGTGGGAGGGTCTCCCAAAATGACCCGCTAAAACCACGAAGGAGTTAAGTCAAAATGGCAAAGAAACTAAAAGCAATCGTACGTCTTCAGCTTGAGGCTGGCAAGGCAAATCCCGCGCCTCCCGTCGGTCCCGCGCTGGCAAGCCATGGTATCAACATCATGGCCTTCTGCAAGGAATACAATGCTCGTACATCCAATCGTCCGGGTGAAACACTTCCTGCGGAAATCACCATTTATACCGATGGTTCGTTCACATTTGTGCTTCGCACTCCGCCCGCTGCAGTTTTGCTTCGCAAAGCTGCTAAGGTTGAGAAAGGCTCTGGCGTTCCTAACAAGGACAAAGTCGGCAAGGTGACCCGCGCTCAGGTGAAGGAGATTGCCGAGTTGAAGATGAAGGACCTTAATGCGATTAGCATCGAAGGTGCGATGAAGCAGGTTGAAGGCACAGCCCGTTCGATGGGCATCACGGTAACCGACTAATTATGTGGGAGGATGGCCTTGTGCTGTCCGCTTGAACCACGGAGGATATTATGACCAAACACGGAAAAAAATATACGGCAGCCGCTGCCAAAGTTGATATTGATAAGGTATACAGCGCCCGCGAAGCAGTTGCACTTGCAAAGGAAACTTCCTTCACCAAGTTCGATGCGACCATTGAAGTTCACATGCGCACCACGCTTGACTCTCGTCAGGCTGATCAGCAGTTGCGCGATGTTGTTGTACTCCCGCACGGCCTCGGCAAGACAGTACGCGTGCTTGTGTTCGCCCAAGGCGAAGGCGCTGCCGCGGCTCGTGCCGCTGGCGCTGACCTCGTTGCTGATGATGACGAGACCATGAAGAAGATCGAAGGTGGCGCGCTGGATTTTGATGTCGCGATCGCTACACCGGATGCGATGGGTAAGGTTGGTCGTTTGGGCCGCGTTCTCGGTCCTCGCGGTTTGATGCCGAATCCCAAGGCAGGCACAGTCGTCGGCGCTGCGGATATGGAACGCGCCATCAAGGAAGCAAAGGCTGGCCGCGTGGAATATCGTTTGGATAAGACCAACAACGTTCACGTTTCGATCGGCAAGGCTTCATTTGGCGCCGATAAGCTTTTTGAGAACTATGTTGCTTTGATGGATGCGGTCAACAAATCCCGCCCATCTGGTGCAAAGGGTAACTTCGTCAAGCGCATTACGATCACTTCCACGATGGGTCCTGGCATCAAGACTGACCCGAACGAACACATTGAAGGTGTCGAGTAAGTTATACTCGTTAAACCCTAATAACCACTTCGCCAGTGAAGGCGGGTGTCCTGCGAGATCACTCCAGGACTTAATTCCCCGCTCAGGTGGAGACTGAAAGCAAATATCGGCATTCATTTGTCGGTTCCCTCTTAGGGCTTCCCCCTTGTGGGGTTTGCAAAAAGTCTTTGCCTGCGTGAGTGGCAAAGACTTTTTATTTGAAAGGAGGTGAATAACCTTTGGCAATTTCCAAGCAACGCAAGGAAGAAGTACAGGCCCAGTACGCAGATTGGGTCAAACGCAGTGAAGCAGTCATTCTTGTGGAATATAGCGGCTCGAACATGAAGTCGATCGACGCCATCCGCGCGAAGATCCGTGAGACTGGCGGCGAGTTCCACATCGTCAAGAATACCCTGGCCCGCCGCGTCTTTGCAGATAATGGTATGGATGTCCCTGCTGATTATCTTGTGAAGTCCACAGCTGTGTCGTTCGCATTCAAGGATCCAGCTTCCACCGCAAAAGCATTGACGGACGCCATTAAAGGCAATGAGTTCGTCAAGGTAAAAGGCGGTTTGATGGGCGGCAAGTCCTTGAGCCCCGCTCAAGTGAAGGCCCTGTCTGATATGCCGCCGCTGCCCGTTATGCGCGCAACACTGCTCGGCGTTTTGCAGGCCCCGGCTGGCAAACTCGTCCGCACGCTCGCAGAACCCGCTCGTGGTCTCGCAGCAGTCATCAAGGCGCATTCTGAAAGCGCACAGGCCTCGGCCTAGTTTTCGATCTACAATAAATATTCAAAATTCAAATTACTTAGCAAGGAGTGCTAAACAATGTCTGATAAGCTCGCAAAACTCGTGGATGAACTTTCCACACTTTCCGTCCTTGAGGCGGCTGATCTCGTAAAAATGCTCGAAGAGAAGTGGGGCGTTTCCGCCGCCGCTCCTGTCGCCATGATGGCTGGTGGCCCCGCCGCCGCCGCTGCCGAACCTGTTGAAGAGAAGACCGAGTTCGATGTGGTCATCAAGGATGCAGGCGCCAAGAAGATCGACGTCATCAAGGTCATTCGTCAGTTGACCAGCCTCGGCCTCGGCGAAGCCAAGACCCTCGCTGAAACCGCTGGCGGCAAGGTTCTCTCCGCTGTTGGCAAGGATGCCGCGATGGACGCCAAGAAGAAGCTCGAAGAAGCTGGCGCCGTTATCACGGTCGAGTAAGAAAAAAGCTTTAAATAAAAAGGACGGCTCGCAAGAGCCGTCCTTTTTTGTTCTTTTATTTTTATTACATGTATCGTTCAACTTTGCGGATGACCATGACCACCTTGCCTTTGATCTCCAACGATTCGTTCTTGTTGACGTAGATCGGGCTCATGGTGGGATTGGCGGGTTGGAGACGGTACTTATCCTTTTCTTTGAAGAAGAACTTCAAAGTGGTTTCGTTGCGGTCTGAAAGCCAGACTGCAACCATATCACCGTTGCGGGCGTCCTGGGTGGGTTTGAGGATAACGATATCGCCGTCGTTGACCATGGCATCGATCATTGATTCTCCCTGGACTTTCAGGGCGAACAATTCCTTGCCTTTTTCTTTCGTAGGCATCAAGGACATGGCGATTTCAACCGAGTCTTCAGCAGTAAAGGAGTTGAAATCAGAGTTGGATGGGACGGGGATGGGTTCACCAGCTTGAATAACACCGAGTACGGGTACGCGGAACATGTCACCAAGCGGGGTGGGGCCTGTCAAGCGAACACCGCGGGATATCTTGCGATCACGCTCGATATTGCCTGATTTTTCCAGTTGATCAAGGTAATAATTGACCACGGAAGTGGACGAAATATCACAATGTTCCCCAATTTCACGAATTGAAGGGGGGTGCTTGTGTTCGCGTTGATAACTCGCGATGAAATCAAGGATTTTCTGGTGGCGTTCGCCCAGACCTTTGCTTTTTCTAACCATCATCATTTTAGCCTCCTGAGCGCATTCTTCGCTCATTTGTGCTACGAATGATAACCGAACGCCTGTTCTGTGTCAAGGATTTTACTGGCGGACTTGGGCTGATAAATAGGTGAATTTATATCCAGGTACGGCGTCGCATCCAGAAGAACATGATGACTGGGGTTAGCAGCATCAGGCTCAAGGTCCCGTAAAAAACCGTAGGGAGAGTCCAGTTTTCGTAGGGTGGATTCGCGGCGAAGAAGTTCATCCCAAAGAAGCCTGTCACAAAAGTCAACGGCATGAAGAGGGTGGTGATAATGGTAAGGGTTTTCATGACTTCATTCATGCGGTTGTTGATAACGGAAAGGTATGTGTCCAGTGCGCCGCCGACGAGGTCGCGTAAACTTTCGTTCACATCGTGCAAACGGACGAGGTGATCGTAAATATCGCGGAAAAAGATGCGGTCTTTGCGGTCGATGACCTGGTAATCGTCACGCGCCATTTTGTTGAGCACTTCACGCTGGGGGAGCAGAATGCGGCGCATGGCAAGCAGGACGCGTTTCAATGTAAACAACCTGGCAAGGGTCTGTGAACTAGGGCGGTCAAAGACCTGATCTTCGACCCAGTCTATTTCTTCATCTATTTTTTCAATGATGGGCATGTAGTTCATCACAATCGCATCGATGATCTTGTAAAGCAGATGATCCGCGCCATCCTGCGAATAACGTGGATCGCGCTGACTGGTATTCCAGGTTTCATCAATGGAAGTGATTGGATTGTCGTGATGGGTGATTACATAATTTCGCCCGAGGAAGATATCCAATTCATCGATCTCTGTATCCCACGGTTCGGTGGCTTTTGTCAGATGCATGTAGTTTAAAACGAGATAGAGATAGTCACCCCAATCATCGATTTTTGGCGCATGCGTTTGTTGAAGTGCATCATCAATGGCTAGATGGTGAAACCCAAAACTTTGCAGAATTGGCAGCGCGCTTTCCTCAGGTTCCGCGACAAAATCCACCCAAAGCAGGCCGCGCCTGTCGCGCAAGAAACGGGGAAATTCTGAGGTAGGGATATCGGTGCGAACTGGCTTGCCGGGCGAAAAAAATAGCGAACGAATCATGTTTTGCCTCCAAAAGTGGGGAAAATCTATACTTCTCTCGAAAAATATCAATTATATTGATGTTGATATTGAAAATATTGATTTACCTATTGACAAAACTCAAAAAGATTGTATAATTTTATTAGAAATTAGGCGTAGCGCATTGATTTTCATGAAAGCCGTTTGAATTTTAACCAGTTGAGAGGAGTTCCCATGGAAATTTTATCTGAGCGAATGTCCGAGTTGAAACGCAAAAGCATTCAGGAAGAGTTGGATGCCATTCATCTTGAAGAGGAAGCTGTTAAGGGTAAAACCCTTTTGGATAAAAATCTCGCGTTGATTGGGACCTGGATGGTCTCTCGCGGTGAGAAACTGCGTAAGCGCTACAACCAGTCAGTGCAGGAATCCAATTCGGCGCGGCTTGTAAAGAAAGTTGCATAACATGCTAAACAACACCATTCAAAAGGCGAAGAAACTCTACCACGAATACCCACGCACATTCTGGATCTTGATCGTCATTACTTTTATTGATCGTATCGGTGGTGCGTTGCTCTTTCCATTTTTTGCGCTTTATCTTACCAGCAAATTTGATGTGGGCATGGCCGATGTGGGTGTGCTTTTCGCGGCGTTCTCGGTTTCAAGTTTTGTCGGTTCCGCTGTCGGCGGCGCATTGACCGATCGTTTTGGTCGCAAGGGCATCATCATCTTCGGTTTGATCGCATCCTCTTTCAGCACCGTCGCGATGGGTCTGGTCACATCGTTCGAGTACTTCTTCGTGCTGGCCTTCTTCATCGGGATTTTAACCGATGTGGCTGGCCCCGCTCATCAAGCCATGATTGCGGATATTCTGCCTGAGGATAAACGGGCCGATGGATACGGAATCCTGCGCGTGGCGTTTAATCTATCTGTCGTGATCGGCCCTGCCATTGGGGGACTGCTTGCGGCTCGTTCTTACCTTGTGCTGTTCCTGTCTGATGCGGCCATTTCCTTGCTGACAGTGGTTTTGATCGCCATTTTCCTGCCCGAAACGAAACCCGAGGCGCATCCAGACGCCCCCAAAGAAAGCATGACCCGCACCTTCGCTGGTTATGGACAGGTCTTCCGCAATACAGCCTTCATGCTCTTCCTCGGCGCAGTACTGCTGCAGGTCTTCACTTATATGAATATGAACACTTCATTAGGAGTGTTCCTGCGAAATGAACACGGCACCAACGAATCAGGCTATGGTTTGCTGCTTAGCATCAATGCTGCGATGGTCGTGCTGATGCAGTTCCCGATCACACGTCGCATCACGAAATTCCCGCCCATGTTGATGATGGCGGCTGGGACTTTCCTGTACGTGATCGGCTTTTCGATGTATGGATTTGTGACCACTTATGTCCTGTTCATCGTGGCTATGGTTATAATTACACTCGGTGAGATGGTGGTCTCACCAGTTTCGCAGGCGCTCGTGGCATCCTTCGCCCCCGAAGAAATGCGCGGACGATACATGGCGGTCTCCGGTTTCTCGTGGGGGATACCCTTTGCAATAGGTCCCTACCTTGCAGGCTTGATCATTGATGGACCGACACCTTACATGTTATGGTATGCCGCAGGGTTTGTCGGCATGCTTTCGACGATCGGTTTTCTCGCACTGTATCGAATGAAATCGAAGCAGGCACAAAACGTGGAACTCATGCCCAAAGTTGCGGCATCATAAATTTGGAGGAACCCTCATGCGACCAGCCCCTACCCGTTGTCCGATCTGCCAATCTGAATTGACTGTTGCACGATTGCACTGCTCATCCTGCGATACGACCATAGAAGGAAGTTTCGCTTCAGGTCAATTCTCGAACCTGACCCCTGAGCAGTTGGAATTCGTGTTCACCTTTGTACGCTGCGAAGGCAAGATCAATCGCATGGAGCAGGAGATCGGCCTATCCTATCCAACCATTCGCAACCGCCTGCATGAGATCATCCGCGCGTTGGGATATGAGCCAGGCAAGGAAGAATCACCCGAGATCGAGGCTGAGAGGCGCAGCAACACGATCGCGGACCTGGAAGCCGGCAAGATCACTGCCGAACAAGCCATGCGCATTCTGCGCGGCGAGGAGGAGTAAACGATGTCCAAGACTATTTCTGCAGGACGTTCGCCAAAGATCATCATTGAGAACATTGCAGGCGACTTGAGCCTTGTCGGTTGGGATGGGGATGATATTCTGCTCAAAGGCGATGAGGATGAAATGCACTTCCGCCAGGATGGCGGTGAGGTCACACTTTCATGTGATGATGACCTTTCCCTGCGCGTGCCGAAATCAGCGTCGGTTTCCATCAAAAAGATCGGCGGTGATGCGGCCATTCGCGGCGTGTTGGGTGATATTGAATTAAAGGAAATCGAGGGCGACCTTTCGATACGCGATGTGAATTCAGTGGCGATCGACACGATCCACTCTGACTTTAGCCTGCGCGGCGCGAAAGGGCATTTAGCTGTAAAAAGCGCGCACGGTGACGTATCCATTCGCGATGTGGATGGGAATGTGGCGCTCGAGTCGGTGGCGGATGACCTTGCGTTACGCGATGTGCATGGAAATGTAAGCGCGAACGTGGCTGAGGATGTTGTGCTCTATCTCAATCCCAAGGCTGGGAATGCGTATGCGGTTACCGCGGGCGATGACATTTTGCTGGTCATGCCCCCGAAAGCCAATGCTACGTTGACCCTTGCAGCGGATGAGATCGATGTTGAATGGAAGGGTGTTGAAAATGAAGAGGACGCCACTTCCCGAGTAATCACCCTGGGCGATGGCTCAGCCGTGATGACATTAAACGCGGGCGGCGATATTCGCGTGACCAATCAGTCCAATGCGGGCGATTCGGCTGAGGATTTTGGTAATTTTGCAGGCATCGGTATGGACTGGTCGGGATTCGGCGAGCGTATTTCGCGGCAGGTGGAGCAGGTGGCCCGGCGTGCCACGAAACATGCCGACGAAGCCATGCGCCGTGCGGCAGAGACGCAAAAACGATTTGAGGAGAGTGTCGAACGCCGAGCCCGGGTCAATGTCAATGCGAAGGTGGGCCGCTGGAACTGGGATATTTCCCCGAAAGGCGTGCCGATGAGGTCTCCTTCGCAGGCTTCCGAAGAGGAACGCATGACCATTTTGAAGATGCTGCAGGAAAAGAAGATATCTGCGGAAGATGCTGAGAAATTGCTCTCCGCGTTGGAAGGTGGAGGTTCATAATGTCTTCTGAAGAGCGCAGAAAGATTTTGCAAATGGTGGCTGATGGAAAGATCAGCGCCGAAGAAGCCGCGACATTGATGCGGACGTTGGATGAAGATTCTGTCGAAGAGCAGATCGAGGTCATTCAACCCGAATCAGGTTTCGGGTCCGAAAAGACCGATGCCCCGGAGTTTGAGGAAGTTCGCAGGCGGGCATTCCGCTTTGCGATGATCCCTCTCTGGATCGGAGTCGTCGTCACAGTGTTGAGTTCGTGGGGAATGTATTCCGTCCAGCAGAGCTCGGGGTTGAATTTCTGGTTCTTTTGCCTGACACTTCCATTATTGTTTGGGGTTCTGTTAATCGCGCTCGGCGCGGGTGGCAGGGCTGCACGCTGGATCTATATCAATGTAGATCGTTCGCATCAGACCGAGTGGCCGAGGAACATTACGCTGGCCCTGCCCATTCCGCTTGGGTTGGTAAGCTGGTTCTTGAAGAACTTTGGCTCCCATATTGAGGGGTTGAAAAGGACCACGGTTGATGAAGTGCTGATGGCGATTTCAATGGCAAAATCGATCACCGAACCGTTGATCATCAATGTGGACGATGACAACAGCGGCGATCGTGTGCAAGTGTTTATAGGATGAGAGGTTAACATGGCAAACGCAGAAGAACGAATGAAGATCTTGAAGATGATCGAAGAGGGGAAAATCAGCGCCGATGAAGGCTCGAAGTTGCTTTCGGCATTGAATGAGTCGCGCAGGGGCCTGCCGACTCCGCCGCGTCCGCCGAGCATCAGCGGCTCCGCTCCGCGCTGGCTGCGCATTCGCGTCACCGATACCCGCACAGGCCGCTCCAAGGCGTCTGTGCAAATTCCGCTTGCGTTGGTGGATGCCGGTATGAAGATCGGCGCGCACTTCGCCCCCGAGGTGGAAGGCGTGGATATGTCGAATGTGATGGAAGCTCTGCGCATGGGCGTGACCGGCAAGATCATTGACGTGACCGATGAGGAAGACGGTGAGCACGTTGAGATCTACGTGGAGTAGATTTTCATTTCGTTGCGCAACGCGAGTTGCCGCCTTGATTTCCAAAATATCCTTCACCCCGTGACGACTTTTTATCGGGATGGTTTTCTCTCGGCAGGGTGAAGACATTTCTTATTATGTATAACAGCCTGGGGGGAAGCGGCTGGTATCCGCTATAAACAACCTTCTTCGGAGGGTTGTTTATATTAAGTGGATGTGATATTTTGAACTTTATGATGAAACCCACACCTACACCCAATCGCCCAACAGGCATGTTCGGATTCACCATCGTCTGGCTTGGTCAGATCGTTTCAGTGATGGCCAGCACAATGAGTCAGTTTGCTCTCAGCGTCTGGATGTACGAGCAGACCAAAAGCGCCCTTGCCATGGGCACCATGCAGGTTTTTTTTATTACACCTTTTCTGCTAATCTCGCCCATCGCCGGGGTGATGGTGGACCGTCACAATCGCAAAATGATGATGATGGTCAGCGACCTTGGCGCGGGCATCGCCACGCTGACCGTCCTTGCTCTGCAATATTTTGGCGTGATGCAATATTGGCATCTGTATCTGACTTCAATTATTTACGGGCTGGGCATGGCATTTCAATGGCCCGCATATTCCGCCGCCATCAGCACCATGGTTCCCAAGGAAAAACTGGGCCGTGCAAATGGGATGATGTCGCTCATTGAGGCGGGGCCGGGTGTCTTCGCTCCATTGATGGCAGGTGCATTGCTTCCTTTGATCGGGTTGACTGGTATCCTGTTCATCGATGTTTGCACCTTCATTTTAGCCATCGGTGCGTTGATGGTGGTGCACGTTCCACAACCGCCGCGTACCGCCGATGGGGAGCAGGGTCAGGGCAATGTGTGGAAGGAAGCGGCTTTTGGTTTCAAGTACATTTTTGCCCGCCCGAGCCTGCTGGGCTTGCAATTGATTTTTTTCATCGGCAACCTTTTTTCGGGGATCGCATATACAGTGCTGGCTCCGATGGTTCTCGCGCAGACGAACAGCAACAGCCTGGTTTTTGGGTCTGTGCAAACGGCAGGTGCGGTCGGTGGAGTAGTTGGCGGGATCATCATGAGTGCGTGGGGAGGTTTCAAGCGGCGTGTGCATGGCGTGTTGCTTGGCTGGATCGTGGCTGGTCTCGGGACAATGATCCTCGGTATGGCGGGCGGACTCCCTGTATGGGTGACTGGGATCATCATCGCTTCGATCATTTCGCCTCTCATCAATGGGTCCAATCAAGCCATCTGGCAGTCCAAGGTGGCACCCGATGTGCAGGGCCGAGTCTTTTCCGCGCGCATGTTGATCGCGTGGCTGACCAATCCGATCTCACCGCTCATCGCAGGGACTCTGGCCGATTTTGTTCTCGAACCTGCCATGAAGACGGATTCCTCGCCTCTTTCTTTAACCTTTAGCTGGCTCGTTGGAACCGGGCCTGGTTCTGGCATGGGGCTTTTGATCTTCTTCTGTGGTCTGTTTGGAATGTTGGCCGCGTTCGCCGGTTATTTTTTCCCTGCCATTTATAATGCGGAAGATATTTTGCCAGACCATGAGGCGTAGGAGACTCGAATGAAATTTGCGATCTTTGGAACAGGCGGTGTTGGCGGATACTTTGGTGGAAAACTCGCGCAGATCGGCGAGGACGTCACCTTCATTGCACGCGGAAAAAATCTCGAAGCCCTGAAAACCTCAGGCCTGCGCGTGGATTCGATTCTTGGAAATTTCCTGCTGGAAAAAGTGCAAGTCACCGATTCGCCGCAATCGCTCAAGAATCTGGATGTTATTTTGCTTGCCACAAAAACATGGCAGTTGGATTCTGCAATCGCCGAAATGAAACCCATGCTGGGGGAGCGGACGGCGATCCTGCCCCTGCTCAATGGCATGGAGCACATCGACAAACTCCGCGCCGAATTTGGCGGTCATGTTCTCGGCGGCTTGTGCAGGATCAGTTCGTTTTTGATCGCGCCTGCCCACGTGAGTCATGTGGCGGTGAATCCGCATATTGATTTCAATGAATGGAAGCAGGAAGCCAGTCCGCGGGTGGGTGAAATTCTGGCTGCATTTTCAAAGATAAAAGAGATCACGGCAGATACTCCGCCCGATATTGAGTTGGCCATGTGGGAAAAATATTTACTGATCTGTGCCTTTAGCGGCGTGGGTGCAGTGACCCGCCAGCCTGTTGGCGTGTTTCGTTCCAACCCTGAATCGCGTGCCATGTTCATTCAATCGCTTCAAGAAGTGGTTGCCGTGGCCCGTGCGCGTGGCGTCGATCTGACCGAGCAATCCGCTGAAAGTGTATTGGCCCGCATTGATCAAACCCAGCCAGATATGATGGCATCCATGCAAAAGGATATGATGGAAGGCCGCCCCTCCGAGTTGGAAGCACAGATCGGTGCATTGGTCCGCATGGCGCACGCAGCAAACATCTCCGTGCCGACCAATGAATTCATTTATTCAACCCTCCTGCCTCTCGAACAAAAAGCACGCAAAAAGACAGCCTGATTTTTTCATCCTTTCTCCTTTTCCCAACCTACCCGTTTGTCCAGTACAAATCCATCCCTTTAGGCGATACACTCCAGAGACGCATTCGCTATACTGATGCGCAAGGAGATAAACATGAGCAAAAATATTTTTATAGAATTATCTGACGCGATCGCCGATGCCGCCGAACAGGCTGGCAAATCCACGGTCTTAGTGGATGCGCGCCGACGTTTCCCCGCCAGCGGGATTGCATTTGCCAAGGATCTGATCTTGACGGCCGACCACGTGGTGGAGCGCGAAGAGGATATCAAAGTGATTCTCGCCGATGGCACGGAAGTTACAGCGCGCCTCGTTGGTCGGGACCCTGGAACTGATCTGGCCGTCTTGAAATTAGACTCGGCCTCAGCCACTCCCGCCGAAGTATCCAAGACTCCCGCGCGTGTGGGGCAATTCGTTTTGGCCGTTGGCCGTCCCTCTGCCAATGGAATTGAATCCAGTTTTGGTTCGATCAATTCCCTCGGCGGCCCTGTCCGTACTGGGCGTGGCGGTATGCTGGAAAAATACATCAAGACCGATGTGGTTTCCTACCCTGGCTTTTCGGGCGGACCCTTGGTCAATGGCGATGGCACAGTTCTTGGTATCAACACTTCTGGCTTTGGTAACTCTGGCGCGATCACCATCCCCGCTGATGTGGCGTGGAAAATCGCCGAGGCGCTCGCGAAGCATGGCAAGATCAAGCGTGGTTATTTGGGTATCCGCAGTCAGGTCGTTGAACTTTCGGCGGATGGAAAGAAAGCCCTGAAACGTGAGCAGGAAAGTGGTCTGCTGCTGGTTGGTCTCGAAGCCGATAGCCCCGCAGGCAAAGGTGGTTTGATCGTTGGTGATATCCTTGTGGGAATCGCTGGCGAACCCGTTGCGCATCAGGATGACCTGTTCGCCCGTTTAAGCGGCGACGTGGTCGGCAAATCGATCCCGGTGGATGTGTTGCGTGGCGGCAAATTGGAAGCGATCAAAGTGGAGATTGGAGAAAGATAATTGATCCGTGTCATGATCGTTTCGCCGAATTCCGCATTGCGGATCGGTCTGCGTGAATTGCTTGGCAGGCAGCCCGATATTCAGATAACAGGCGAAGCGGTTGATCTTGAAGGTATCCATGAAATGGAGACCGAGGTGCTTGTGCTTGCCTCGGTCTCTTCTGCGCGTTTATTGGAAAGCAGAATCACTTCTCCCATTTTGTTTTTGACGGATGATGTGGAGTCTGTCCGTGCGGTGTTGGGGTCGGATGTGCGTGCCTGGGGGGTGCTTTCTCCTGATGCCACGGAAGATGAATTGGCGGCGGCAGTCCGCGCGGTGGGGGAAGGGCTTTGGGTTGGCGCACCAAGCCTGGTCCGGGAAATGATCCGCTTTTCGGGGCGCAGGGAATCTTTGGGGGAAGAGTCTCTCACCGAGCAGTTGACTGCCCGGGAGAAGGAAGTCATTCAATTAATGGCGCAGGGATTGGCGAATAAACAGATCGCGCTTTCATTGAGTATTAGCGAACATACTGTGAAATTCCATTTGTCATCGCTGTACGCAAAGTTGGGAATTTCCAGCCGTACTGAGGCGATCAAACGGGGAATTGAATTGGGGCTGATCTCGTTGTAAAAAGCAAACATCCCGCTCATGAGCGGGATGTTTTGATTCGGCCGTTGATCTCAATGCTTTTTTCGATGGAAGAACAGCGGGACGGTGACAATGACAGTGATAACCATTCCCATCAGCATGATGCCATCTGTGGAGCCGATGACAGATTCGCCCTCGACTGCCGGGGTGGGGGTTGTTTGCAGGGAAGTGAAGGAATTTGTTTGACTTTGCGCCTGCGCGAAGGATTGGTTGAAGTTCGCGCTCGTGAGCACAAAAACGAACAAAAGGAATATAAAAGCAAGCCCATATATATAGATTGTTTTCATTGTTGATCGGTTTCAATTGTATCATGGCTTGAAAACATATAATTTAACCCCAATATGTACTTATATGTACTTTTCTGCACTTTCGATGTATAATGCGCCAGATTATTTGCTGGTTGGGGTTCAGCAAATCACTTTTTTGGAGAATGCATGGAATCTGTTTTGATGAAATTCATATTTCCTTCTCTCGTCCTGATGGTTATCGGGACGGGTTTTGTGTATATGCATTTAATGGCCGGGCGGGTTTCATTTCGTAACTTTTGTGTTTGTCCTTTGTTTGTATCTATGTAAATTAGCCTTCGCCGCCTTTAATTCGGCGGCGTTGTGCTTAAAAGTTTTAATTCAGGAGCATCCATGATCAAAAGAATATTTGACTGGCTGAAACAGCCTCTTGGTCTGATCGCGGTGGGGATCGCTTTCCTGGCGCTGTTCAGTGTCGCGGCTTATGGTCTGTATACGACCCAGCAGGCACCTGCACAGCCCATTCAATTCCCCCATCAGACGCATGTTGCATTTGGTATTCAATGTTTGTATTGCCATCCGAATGCAGCGAAGGGACCCACTGCTGGTATTCCAGCCCAAGCCAAGTGTTGGGCCTGCCATCAGCAGATCGCCAAGACACAAACCAGCGTTCTGCTTGCGCCTTTGAAGGATGCGGTCTTAAGCGGCACACCCATTGAATGGGTGCCGGTTGCGATCGTGCCGGACTTTGTCCAGTTTAACCACCGTGCGCATATTGCGGCTGGGAAGAACTGCGAAGAATGTCACGGCGATATGAGCAAAGTGACCATTGCCCAAAACCCGCAGGTAATGAACATGGGTTGGTGTTTGGATTGCCACGTCAAGAATGCCGGTGAAGATCATGTGAAACTGGTCAAACTCACCGACTGCGGCACTTGTCATTATTAAACCCGGGCGAAAGGAATCAATATGAGCGAACAATTTTCCCGGCGTGATTTTCTGAAACTGGCTGGTGTAGGCGCGGCGACTACTGCGATCCTCACTGGTTGTGGGCCTGCCTCGCGATACGTCAAACGCGAACCGTACATGCAGATGCCCGAATACAACTATAACGGCCAGAGCACATATTACGCCACCACTTGCCGCGAATGCGCGGCCGGATGCGGACTCATCGTCCGCACCATGCAGGGACGTGCACTCAAAACCGAAGGTAATGCGAACAATCCGCTGAACCTCGGAAAAACCTGCGCACGCGGACAGGCCACATTACACGGTCTGTACAACCCTGACCGCGTGACCGACCCGGTCAAACGCACCCGTGGCAGCGCCTCAACCACAGCCGTGGATTGGGATGCCGCCACTCAGGTAGTTGCGGATGCCCTCAAGAACAACAAGCCCGAAGAGATTGCCTTCCTCATGGGAATGGCCCCCGATCATCTCTTTGACCTGGTAACTGATCTCGCGAATACGACAGGCATCAACGCCCCGGTTCGTTTCGGCGCTTTGGGCATGTTCGAATCCCGCGCCACTCTGAGCAAGGCCGCTGAGAATTTGTTCGGTGAAGCCAGAATGCCATTCTTTGACGTGGGTGGGGCAGAGGTCGTCCTCTCCTTCGGCGCGAACTTCCTCGAAACATGGATCTCGCCTGTTTCATACACCCGTGGTTTTGTTGGCCTGCGCGAAGCAAAGACCAAGCTGCGCGGCAAATTCATTCAACTTGAAGCGCGGATGTCTTCCACGGCTGGCAAGGCGGATGAATGGCTCCCGATCCGCCCCGGGACCGAGGCACTGGTCGCGCTTGCGATCGGCAGACTCGCCTCCGAACTGCGCGGCGGCCCCATGCCTCGTGCCTTCTCGAGTGTCGACCCGCTTGATGCCGCTTCAAAATCCGGTATCAAACTTGAAATGCTTGAACATATCGCTGAACTGTTCTCTGGTTCGCATGTCGCGCTTGCCATCCCCGGCGGCTCGGCGCTCGGCCAGAGCAATGGCCTCACCGTTGCCGAAGCAGTTCTCGCTTTGAATGCGGTTGCTGATAACTTCGGTAAACCCGGTGGCGTGTATTTCTCACCGCTTGCCCCCAACCAGACAGCCTACCAAAGCCCTGCCTCCGCTAAGGAAATGCAGGACTTCATTCAGAAGATGGCTGATGGAAAATTCAAGGTGCTGTTCGTTCACGGTGTCAATCCCATTTTTGAATTGCCCGCTTCATTGGACTTCAAAGGTGCATTGAAGGGTGTTGAGCAAGTAATCTCATTTGCCACATTCCCCGATGAAACCGCACTCGAATCTGATTACGTTTTCCCCGATCACCATGGACTTGAATCCTGGGGATATCAGCGAGTAATCACTGGTTCCAATCAATCGGTCCTTTCAGGGTCACAACCCGTTGTGTCACCTTTCTACAATACCCGCGCCACTGTGGATGTCCTGGTCACTGCCGCACAGCTCGCTGGCGGAGCCTTTGCAACCGCCTTGCCGTTTAAAGATGAAGTTGAGTTCTTGCAGAGCAAGGTTGCTCCGTTGATGAGCGAAGCCGATGGCTTCTTCTCTGCGGCTGATCTCAACACCTTTATGGCTTCCTTCCAACAGTACGGTGGATGGTGGAAATTATCCGACGGACGCGGCGTGCCCGGTACGGCGGATGTCCTCAATCGCAACATGGATGGCGCCGAAGCTGAATTCGCCGGTGAAGGTGAATTCTTCCTCGTTCCGTTCGTTTCGCCGACGTTGGCCGAAGCTGGCGCGAACAAGCCCTGGCTTCAGGAATTGCCCGACCCCACCACGACCGTTATGTGGAACACCTGGGTTGAGATGAATCCTGAAACTGCGCACGAACTCGGCCTCGAAGATGACGACGTGGTCAGAATCACCAGCGAAGCGGGAGTGTTGGAAGTGCCTGTTTATCGGTATCCAGCCATTCGTCCGGATACGATCGCGATTCCTTATGGTCAGGGTCATACTGCTTATGGCAGATATGCCGAAAAGCGCGGCGTCAATCCCACGGATCTGCTTGTCCAGCATTTCAATGAAGCGGGCGATCTCGCATTTGCAGGTGTAAAAGTTAAGATCGAAAAGACCCGGCAGGAAGCAGCCTCTTTCCCGCCTTGAAAGTATTATGGGTGTGTACGGCATTGGTCTTGGAGAGGAGCATTAATCATGATTCGACCTGAAGAAATCAAACTCAGCTCGGAAGAAAACGGCAAATGGGGCATGGTCATCGACCAGGACATTTGCACCGGTTGTCAGGCTTGTGTTGCCGCCTGCGCCATGGAAAATAATATCTCCTTTGTAGGTGAGGAAGATTCTGGTTATGGCCGTGCCATGCACTGGATCCGTATCGAACGCTTCTGGGAGGGTGAATATCCTGAAGTAAAGATGACTCCCCGCCAGCCGATGCTCTGCCAGCAATGCGGACATGCCACCTGCGAACCGGTCTGCCCCGCATTCGCCACTGTCCACTCACAGGCGGAACAGTTAAACCTGCAAGTGTACAATCGCTGTGTAGGTACGCGTTATTGTGCGAACAACTGCCCATATCAGGTGCGTGCATTCAACTGGCGCGATTATCAACGTCCCGAGCCTTTGTCCAACCAATTGAATCCTGACGTTACCGTGCGCCGCATGGGCGTGATGGAAAAATGCACCTTCTGTATCCAGCGCATTCACAAGGCGCAGGATCAGGCAAAAGCAGAAGGACGCGAAGTGCAGGATGGCGAATTCACTACCGCGTGTGCGCAAGCCTGCCCTGCGAGCGCGATCGTTTTTGGACGCGTCGACAATCCCGAGTCGCTGGTTTCGCAATTGGCGCACAAAGGTCATGGCGTTAAACATCTTGAAGAACTTGGCACGCTTCCCAACGTGACCTACTTCAAGGGAGGGTAAACATGTCTGATAACAAAACACATGCGGACCACGGCGCTCATTCAGCAGAGCACTTCCGCGAAAAACACTTGATGCTTGACCCGCTTCCGCGCGGTCAAATGAACGATATGGTCATGGAATCCATGTTGGAAAAACCGACTTGGAAATTCTGGATCATCTTTGCCTTTCTGAGTGTGGTTGTTGCATATTTCCTGTTCTATAAGTGGGGCGTCCTGATCGCAAAAGGTCAGGGTGAGGCAGGCGTTATGCGCCCCGATTATTGGGGTATCTTCCTCGTCAACACCGTGTTCTGGATCGGTATCAGCCATGCAGGTACATTCATTTCCGCGATTCTGCGTGTGTTCAAAGCGGAATTTCGCCGCCCGTTCACCCGCGCCGCCGAGTTGATGACCACCTTTGGTCTGGTGCAGGCTGGCTTCAGCATTTTCATGCACTTGGGCCGTGTGTGGCTTTTCTACTGGCTCATGCCTTACCCGAACCAACGTATGCTCTGGCCCAACCTGCATTCTCCATTGACATGGGACTTGCTGGCGATTACCACATACCTGCTTTCATCCACCATGTACCTGTTCCTGCCGTTGATCCCCGATATGGCCATGGCGCGTGACCGCTCTACCGGCTGGCGCAAGAATTTTTATAGAATTCTCGCGCTCGGCTTCCGCGGAACCGAAGGTGAATGGACCCATCTGCGCAACGCGATGAACATCTTTGCGTTTGCGATCATTCCGGTCATGTTCTCGGTACACACCATCGTGTCCTGGGACTTTGCCGCTGCCACCCGCCCTGGTTGGTCTTCCACCATCTTTGGCCCGTACTTCATCGTCGGTGCGTTACATTCCGGCATGGGCGCCGCTGCAATCGTGCTTGCAGTCATTCAAGGCACCATGAAGCATATGAAATACTTTGTCCGCGGCGAGCATTTCGACGCCATCGGCAAACTCATGCTCATTATCTCGATGGCATGGGCCTACTTCTTCTTCAACGACTACATGGTACAGTGGTATGGCGGCGACAAATGGACGCAGCAGATGCTGCACTTCCATGAAGCGGGTCCCCTGGGTTGGATGTGGTTTGCCATGCTGATCTGTAATATTGCAATTCCGTGGGCGATTTTGTGGAACGCCCGATGGCGCGCAACCCCCTGGTTGATCGCCACCGTAGGCATCGCCATCAACATCGGCATGTGGTTTGAACGCTACATCATCATTCCTATTTCCGTCACCATTAACCGTATGCCATTCACTTGGCGTTTGTACCAACCGGGTATCGAAGTTCCCATGGGCATCGGTACTGTGGCTTTGTTCATCCTCCTGTACATGGCGGCTTCCAAGTTGATCCCGCTCATTCCCGTTTGGGAAGTGCAGGAAGGTCAAATGGCACACGAACTCAAGAAATTCGGACGCGAGACCGTTGTTTCGGTCAGCGAATTGGAATAGGAGGACAACATGACTGAATCAAAAGTTGTTGACCTGCTTGCGGTCTTCCCTGACCTCGAACCTGCTGCGAACGCCATTGAGCATCTTCGCGCCTTGGGTGTTCATGACGAATGCATGAACGTCATCTCCGGCATCCCTGTCACCGAAGCCATGCTTGGCCGTCCTCACCAGTGGACGAACGTGCCTCGCATTGCCATGGGCGGTGCCTTGTTGGGTTTTGGTGGCGGCTTCTTCCTCGCCTTCATCTCGCCCTATCTCTACCCCTATCCTGTTCAAGTCAGCACACAGGCGTTCATTCCCGGACCTCCCACTGTGGTTGTCCTTTTCGAATTGACTATGCTTGGCATGTTGATTTCAACTTTCGTTGGTGTGTTCCTCGATAGCTTCTTCCCCAACTATCGTCCGATGAAATACGTGCCTGAGATCAGTGACGGCAAGATTGCCATTCTGGTCGAATGCCCGAATGCAGATGAAAGAAAATTACGGATGCCTTGAATAAAATGGGCGCTGAATCCGTGAAACCTGCGGAGGCGCAACACTTATGAGACTCTTTAAGCAACTCGTTGTCGTATTTGCAGCACTTGGCGTGCTTGTCGGCGCTTTGATGATCTTCGCCTACGACGTGATCAAAATTGACTGGGTCGTGTTTATGGAGATCCAGCAATCCTACAGTGCGCAGGAAAATCCATTGCCGGTGCCTGCCCAATCCATTCCGGTGGAAGGCGCTGCCTATATTCCTGGAAATGGTGCGCCAGCCAACCCTGTACCTGCGGATGAAACATCCATTTCGCGCGGTGCAGAGCTCTACACCATTCACTGCCTGATGTGCCATGGCGCAGCCGGGCAGGGCAACGGGACCATCTCCGCCTTTTTGGTGAAGAAGAAACCCGCTGATTTGACCAGTGAACTGGTACAGAGCAAGACCGATGGAAGTTTGTTTCTGACGATTTCCAACGGCATCTTCAATCCGAATAATACGCTTTTCCCCGGTACTGAATTTTCGGGGCAAATGCCGCCCTTGAGCGAGAACCTTTCCGTGCGCGAGCGCTGGGATTTGGTTAACTACATTCGCACGCTCACGATCCCGGTAGCGGCGCAGTAGGGAGGCACCAGTATGAATGACGATGTTAAGAAGTATATCTACGGCGCAGTGACGGTATTTCTCGTTGGTGTGCTTGCCTGGGTTGCCATTGTATATATCAACTCCTGCGGTTTCACATTGACCTGTATTCGCGGCGCACAGACTGTGGCACGCACACCCATCCCGACCCTTTTGCCCGCAACCATGCCTGCCATGCAGGCTGGTGATGGCAAGGTGATCGTTTCGGATAAATGCCGCGTCGCCGCAGTGGATTTGATCGGTGCATGGGTTGAAGCAGGCTCCTCTGAAACCGAGGCTTTCCAATTCACCGATATCAACGGCCTGAATTGCGAATCCAATTTCACAGAAGTGATGCCGCTCTTTGTGGAATCCAATTTCTGGGTTTCGGGCTCGCTTTCCTGCGTATCCTGTCACTCTGTGGATGTGACCATCTCCCTTGCCCAGCTTGACCTGAGCAGCTATGCAGGCATTACCGCCGGTTCACGCCGCGCCGATGCCGAATCCAAGGGCACCGACATTCTTGGCGGTGGAAAATGGGAAGGTTCATTACTTTACGATTTCCTTACTACGGCCAAGGCCGATGTCCCCGGTCATACCGAAGCAGTTTCTGATTTGGTGATCTTCGCGGGTAAACCGCTCCCAACCCCAACATCTACTCCCAAGCCATAAAACAAATTTTGAATTAAAATGACCCGATCAGATAGATCGGGTCATTTTTGTTTGCCTCTATCAACAACCTCGACAGGCCGTACGAATTTACAAGCTTGTGTTACGTAATAGTTTGCAGTAAGCAATGTTCCTGACATATTTTTATCCAAATCATCCATGATTTCTGGCTTTCTTTTTCAATTCCTACACAATGAATTGCTATATTCGGTTACATGGAAAGAAAATCATATTGGAGAAAAAAACTGTGAGTAACAAAAATTTGCGTAATGTAATTCGAATCATTCACCTGGTCGCCGCTGTCACTTTCGGAATGTATTTCTATTCGCCCATCTCTGGCGATCAGACTCTTAGGCTAATCATTCAGTTTGTAACGCTCCCCGGCATTGCTTTGACGGGTATTGCACTTTGGCAGCAAGCTTACCTGAACAAAATTCTTAGTCGCAACACACACAAATCGACCGCGCACTCTGCGCACCTTATGCCCAAGGAGTAGGGTGACCTAAATTTCTACTTAACTCTTGATTAGTAACTCTCTGGGTGCGCGAACCAAATTAAAAAGGAACCGCCTTGCAAAGCAAAGCGGTTTTTCTGGCGAAGAGGGCAAGATTCGAATATTATCCCTCGATGGGGCGTGCGAACGGGCCGCGCCGGGCGGCTCCCCCGCGGGGGCGGCGTTCCCTCGATTAAAAGGGAACCGCCTTGCAAAGCAAAGCGGTTTTTCTGGCGGAGAGGGCGGGCATTTCTCCTAAAACTGGGCTAACTTAGATAGTTGTCTCTACGCACGAGTCGACTCAACGCATATGGAAAAACCATATGCGTTTTTGTTTTTAACCCAATTTTTAAGGAGGTTTTGTATGACAGAAAAATCAAATCCGTTGGAGGAACGCAAGGAGACCTATGTCACCATGCATGAAGCGGCAGACCACCTGCGTGTTTCACTACGCACAGTCTATCGCTGGGTGGAACAGGGAAGATTAAAAGTCTTTCATGCGGGCAGAGGGTCCACCCGTATTCCAATGTCTGAGATGGAAAGGTTCATCTCGGAGAATACCGGTTTATTCCAAGAGAAGGAGGAGTAGTGCCATGTTTCTTTCCAACTTGCTTGGACCCGTTAAGAAACCGATCTTCGAAATTCTGTATCGTTCTGCCTTGCGGGCTGCCATCCAACTCGAAGAATCCGGGATCGAATTGCGAACTTTTACCAATCGTTTCATGCGGTTGCACGCGCAGAAACTCTCAAGATCGAAGTTGTGGACAATGAACGCCGTCACTATCTGATCGAGAAGATAGTCTGGCTGATCATCATTCCACCCGAACAGGATTTGCAGATGATACGTGTGGAATTCCTGGAACGGCTGGTGCATACGAATGAGGTGGTTGGAACCTTCGTGTTGGTTTGTGGTTTCCCACCACGTTGGGCATGGGCACAGGTGTCAGAGGGAAAGCGCATGAATGCTCAGTCCCGCAAAAGGGAGGCGGAAATGCAGGGGACTGTACAAGTATTGGTGTCCCAATGAAAACGATCCCCTATTTCCTAATCCTATCCATCCTTTTCATCCTGGCTTGCTCACTGACGACTCCACCAACTGCAAAAGATACAGAGGTGCAGTTGGTGGAGAAAATCTATTTAACGACACCAGTCAATGACCCTGAACCCATCATCCATACAATCCCCGAGACCTGCACGGTATCTGCACAGTCCCTGCACTTGAGAGCGTGCGCGGGCTTGCATTGCTCAGTGATTGCCTGGTTGTCGAAGGGTGATGTTCTGGAAATTCAGAAGATAGATCAAGACTGGATCGAAGTCATAACCCCCGCTGGCCAGACTGGCTGGGTTCATTCCAAATACTGTGGAGGATCGTGATGAAAGCTCTTTTTAAGTTCGTGGCGACGGTCGCCTTTCTTGTTATTGGTGGCGGGTTGCTTGTGTATGCCGCCTCCCGTTCTCTGGACTTTGTTCAGACTACCCTGCCGGCGAATGATCAGGTGCTCGGGTACTTTGCATTGCTCGCCACATCTGGTGGCATGATCGGCTGGCTGTTGGTTTTCCTGTATCGCGCAGATGGCATTATCCAGCGCGGTACGGCCCTGTTGATGGTCTTGCTCGACTTCCTCGGTGAAGCTGCCTTGTTCACAATGGACACACTGTATCGTTCTGGTGAAAACGGATTGGTCAGTCAAATGACGCAGGACGAAATCCGCATGGTCATCCTTGCGATGTCTGCCTTGATTGCCATCAACATCTTCGCCACCATTGTTTTTGAACTCGGCAGGATTGACGTGCTAAAAGAAATCGCAGAAGGCGCTGCGCGTGACTTTGTCATGTTCAAAGCCCTGGCACGAATCGAGAAGGACTCCGAAACCGTGGCGGATGAAATGATGGAAGACATTGTCAATCAGTGGCGCGGCAACTTCCGTTCTGCGTTCGGCACAGCGGACAAACTGGGTATTGGCCAGTACGAGACAAAAAAGTCGGAACAGCCGGCAGCCAACTCCAAAAGTAACTTCTCGATCTGGCCGTTAATACGCCGTTGGAAAAAGCCTCATGCTCCCATTTCTGAACCTGAACTAGTTCCAGTGGAGACTCGCGTAAATGGAAACGGTGCAAAGCCACCCGAGGAAAACCCTACGTGAGCCGGCCTGCCGGATGGAACGTTATGCTGGATTCGGCGCGCCAAATCGTGGCGTCCGGGGCGATCCAGCTGGTGAAACGGAGTGCCGCCCGCCTGCCCCATTCCGCCGAGGCGATGGCACTCACTATCAGTGCATTAGGCGCACTGAACCGGCATACCGGCGTTCGAACCTTGAATCTTGACCTGGACGGAAAGCCTGTTGCGTTAGCGATCATCGAAGATGCCACCTTCGATCAAGACGCGGAAGGTAATACCGTTCTGGAAAATCATATGAGGAATCAAAAATGAAAATTATCGTATTCGCGAATCAAAAGGGGCACAGGCAAGACCACCACCGTGATCAATGTCGGTGATGCCTTAGCCCGCTTGGGAAAGAAAGTCTTGATCGCTGATCTCGACCCACAGGGACATGCTGCGGTCTCTATGAATTTGGATACTGAAACTTGTGTGGCGAACTGGCTGATGCATCCGATCTTCAACACCAATCCAGTTACGCCAGAAATCATGAACCAATGGATCCGCACTACACGGCGCGAAAATCTTTTTGTATTGCCCGGCAATCAAATGACCGCCAAGGCACAGCGATTGCTCACAATTGAAGAGAAACCGATCAACTATATCAAAGACCAGTTACCAGCCATTCGACGGATGGGCTTTGATTATTTGCTCTTTGATACCCCTCCCTCAACAGGCGGTTTGCAAGAGATGGCTTCGTGGGCTGCGGACCTGGCAGTCATTGTCTCGAGCCTGGACTATCTCTCTGCAGATGGCGTTTCCGGGCTTTGTGGAAATGCTCAAGATCCTGCATGCGGAAAAACAATGGCGCGGGAAAACTTGCGGTGTCCTGCCGACTTTCTATGACGAGCAGACCCGCACGACGCGCGAGCAAATGATGAACTTGCAAACAGCTTTTCCCGATCAGGTATTTACCCCGATTCATCGCGCGACCCTACTGCGGGAAGCCTCCGCCGATGGGCTGACAATTTTCGAAAAAGACATGAAGAGTCGCAGTGCCTATGAATACGAAGACCTGGCAAGACGACTTTCCAAATTGGAATAGGAGGAAACATGTCCGGACGAAATGCTTTTTCAAATAACAGCACCACAGTGGCGCAGGATTTGGTCGTTGCGCAAAAACGCCGGCAGACTCGGAATTGGGAAAAATCCAATCCTGCCCGTCGTTACCTGATCCCGGTCGATGTGCGTGATGAAGTCGCGGCGCTTGCCGAAGCCCTGATGGAAAATGTCGATCCGCTGGCGTGTGTCCTCTTTGATTATGCCGAGACCTGTCACACGCGTGGGACGCTCAAGTTCAAACCCCGTCTCAATCCCAAGGGACGCAAACATACATTGGGATGGGAAGAAGCCGATACACAGCCGATCCAGTTACAAAGTCGCCGACACAGATCGATGAAGAAAGCCGATACGCGTTTTTATTCACTCAAAGGTCAGACAGCGGCATATCGTTTGGGTGCGGAGCGACATATCAAACTCAAGACCATTGCCGATGCATACAACTTGCGATTGGCAGATATCTTGAGTGCGTTCTTTCGTCACAGCATTCAAGCGTTTCGGGATGGGAAATTGAAGATCAAACGCGAGCCGGTTGTGATGCAAATGCAGGTTCAGGGCTGGTCCGAATGACAACCAGCCAAAATCGAACCTGGAGTTTTCCGCCAACTGCGGAAGCAAATTTGGAAATCAAAAAGGTTTGTAAGCGTTCTGCTTACAAACCTGCTTACTTCCTGCTTACCTTTGCTTACAAACCTGCTTACTGTCCCGCTTACCTTCATTCAATAGGACGGGCTGGAAGCCTGCTGAAATTTTGTGTCTGACACATAGCCTGTCTCAAAAATATCGACGCTCCCAAGGCTTCCTGGCGGTTTTACCAAAATATCAAATTAAGAGGTTGAACAATGAATACCTTGCTAAATAAATTTAAAAAACATCTTGATGATCAAGATCTCTCACCCCTCACCATCAAAGGATATCTCTCCGACCTGCAACACTTCGATTGTTGGTTTGAACAAACGAATGGGGAGGCACTCACGGTTCAACGCATTACCCCAACCGATGTGAAGGAATATAAACATTTCCTGTTGGGTGTCGAACGGCGAAAAGCTGGCACGGTAAATCGGCGGCTGGCTGCGCTTGCAGCGCTATGCAAATGGGCACGACTAACCAAACAGATCACCAGCGACCCCACCGAAAACATCAAGGGTGTGGCGGGTGTGGCACGGGGTCCGAAATGGTTGGATAAACATGAACAGCACCGCCTGATACGCGCTATTGAGAATGACCTGGAGCTGGCAAAAAAGAATTACCCAAAGCGTTGTGTGACGCGCCGGCGCGACGCCTCTATGGTCTTGTTCCTGCTACATACCGGTTTGCGATTGAGTGAGGCTATTAATCTCCAGATGAGCGATATCCAACTCTCCGAACGCAAGGGGAGTGTGGCGGTCCAAAACGGGAAGGGTAACAAGCAGCGAAGTGTGCCTTTGAACTCGGATGCGCGCAAAGCTTTGCAGGAGTGGAACGAAGTAAGACCGCCGAGCGATCATCTCTGGATGACTGTGGAGGGAGAACATGAAAGCCTGAGTGGACGCACGGTACAGCGCATTCTGCAGCGCTATGCCAAAACCGCCGATGTGAAAGAGCTGACCCCGCATATCTGCCGGCACACCTTTGCAAAAAACCTGGTCGATAACGGAGTTGGCTTGGAGAAGGTGGCAGCTCTGCTTGGGCATTCCAGCTTGAACACCACCCGCATTTACATAGTTCCCAGTGAACGTGATCTTGAACTGGCTGTCGAACACCTCATCACTCAATAGCATCGAACAAGGAAACCATTATGGACTTAAAACACGATGCCGCCGGGCGGAAACCGGCGGCAACAACAACAAAAAACGCGAACGCGTCAAACGCTAAGTCGCATCATACCACAAGATTCAATCCGCTGAATCTTGATCTCCTGCTTTCAAGGGTCAACCTGGTTGAATTGGTGGAGAGTGCCGGCGCAAAAATTCAGCGCAGCGGCTATGAAATTCGCTGTGCCTGTCCATTGCATAAAGGGGATAACCCAACTGCATTCAGCGTGTATAAAGGCGATGACGGTCATGACCGCTGGCATTGCCACACCAAATGTGACGCGGGCGGGGATGCGATCGACTTTATCCGAAGATGGCGTGGATTGGATTTCATGGGCGCGGTGAAATACCTGGCTGAAATGATCGGACTGCCTTTGGAAGAACTTGGGTACACACCACAAGCCATCCAAGTAGAAACCGAGCGGCGCAAACTGGCGGATGTGTTTGATGAGGCAGCTCGCTTTTTTGCATCTCAACTTTGGAGCGAAGCCGGCCAGTCTGCGCGTGCCTACTTGCTCAAGCGCGGATTGACGGAGAAAGCAATACGAGAAGCAGGTTGGGGATTTGGAAAATCGGACACAGGGGTTATTGCACCATCTGGAGAAAATTGGGGTCGATATAACCCTGGCAAAAGAACTTGGACTTGTACGGGCAGATGGATTGGATTTCACTGCCAATGCAAATGGACAAAGCGCCTCTCCTGATGGATACATCATTTATCCTCACATCTGGAATGGGCACACATCGTATTTTTCTGCACGTGCTTTGAATCCCAAAGATCCAAATGATAAATCCCGCAACTTGCCGGGCGAGCGTCAGGTGTACTGGGCGCTTGTCCCAGGCGATCCAAATCTTGTCATTGTCGAAGGGCAAACAGATGCCGAAAGCCTGAGACAGGTCGGACGTTCGGCGTTGGCGTTATGTGGCGTAGGTAATCTGCCGGCATTTGAAATCGAGCGCATCCGAAAACGCCGCACGATCTATCTGGCCTTGGATAATGATCTGCTCAAGTCAAAGCTTTCCGTCTCAGAGCAGGACAAGATCCGCAAACGCAAAGACAGATACAACCAAACGATTATGTGATTCACTTGGTGCCCTGACGATGGTGGTGATGGATTTGCCTTTCAAGGATTGCAACGAATGGCTGCAGAAGGGATTACATTGCAAACACTTGAAAAACATCTGTCCACGGCCAAACCCTGGCTGGACATCCTGATTGATCAGAGCCGCTCCGCTTCTCCAGTGGAATTGGAAGAGTTTCTGAAAGAAATTACCGTGTATTTGAGTGATCTACCGGATGGGTTGCAATCCCGTTATCTCGCTCAAGTCGAGAAGAAACTTAACATTAGCCGGCGGGACCTCAAGCGGTTAATGAACCAACAGGAAGACAATAACGGTTCGCTATACTCCGAGATCAGGGAGCGTCGGCTGCACTTCATGGGTGATCCACTTGGCAACTTCTGGGCACGCATCAGCCACGAATTGATGGTGGATGATGGTCTCAATCCGCCGACCGTGCGGTATAGCATTGAAGGGGGACTGGCGACGGGACAACCCCTGCAACCTGTCCAGGTGGACGCACGCTCGTTTGGAAAGTTGGATTGGGTTCCCGATAGCTGGGGCATGCGTCCGATCATCACGCTGCCTCCTGGAAAATCATATTTGGTGGCGCGTGCCATTCAGGAAGTCTCGCTGGAAAAAGTCCAACGGGAACGGTTGTATACCTTTACAGGTTGGCATGAAAACGATGGCCAACGCGGATTTCTAAGCGCCTCAGGGCTACTAACTGTAGATGGGCTGAATGATCAGGTGCGTGTTGATTTAGGTGCGAATAATTTGCGTCATTATGCTCTGCCAAAGGAAGATATTAATCGGGAGGAAGCTGCTCGCGCCACCCTGGAATTTCTGACCCTCGGTCCGCGCAAGGTGACAGCTCCACTATGGGCGGCAATGTATGCCGCGCCGCTCACCAGTCTGCGTCCCTTGAATGCTGTGCTTTCCGTATACGGCACAACGCAAAGCGGAAAATCCACACTCGCACATTTGGCATTGACTCATTATGGGACAGGCTTCATTCAGGGACGCGATTATCACGCACCGATTGATTGGACTTCCACAGTGACCGCAATTGAAGCAGCTATGTTTCTGGCCAAGGATGTTCCACTGGTGATCGATGACTTTGCGCCGCAGTTTTCCAGCATCGCCGAAGCGCGTAGCATGCACAAGAAGGCACATCATGTTGTGCGCTCGGTGGGCAACCGTTCGGCACGTGGACGTTCACGCGCGGACCTATCCCAACAAAACACGATTTCCCAGTGGCTTGGTGATCATGACCGCAGAAGAATCCGTTGATCGGGCAAAGCATTGTTGGGCGCATGTTGTATGTGGGAGTAGAGCCCGGGTGATATTCTGCCGCGCAAGGATCGCAAATAATTGGAAAACCAATTGACCAAACTTCAAGAAAGGCGCAACAAGGATTGCTGGCGGGAGCCATGTCGATATACCTTCAATATCTGGCGAAAAATTGGGAGCGTATAGCCATTAAATATCCTGAATTGGTAGACAAAGCCTCTCAGGATGTTAGGCAAGCAGGCAACCTGCAAAACCGTCTGCCAGATGCTTATGCAGTCCTGGCTGCCTCGCAGGAATTGGCATTGCGTTGCTTCGAGGAATTGCAATTGATCTCCAGGATGAGGATGGAAAAATGATCAAGGAAAACAATGCTGCCCTGCTCGCAATTATCCAAAATCAGGCGGAGCAGGTTGCAGCTGAATCGCCGCTCCGCAAATTCTTTACTGCCATTGCGAGTCTGCTCGTGGAACAGGAAAGTTTATCTTGCGCCGCGTACGCAAGAGGTTGAGTACCTGCCTCCATACAATGCCGACTTGATTGGTTATTTTGACCCAGGTGTGGAGCGAAAATTGATTTACCTGCGCACGGAGGCGTGTTTAGCGCGAGCCAAGGAATTCTGGCATGGGTTGGATGAGAATCTGGATATCATGCCAGATGCGCTGCGCCGACAGTTAAGCCAGATACCAGGCCTGCTTGCACGAGCGGGGGAGCGCCAGGTGGAGGTGAATAAGTCTTGTGGCAGGTCAACCAGCGGGTCTTGGAAGTGGATCTCCAACAGGTCGAGCGTTTATATGACGTCTCGTTGGTAAGACCAAAAAAGTGACGTAGATAAAAAGCCTGGTTCTGAAAATTGAGCCAGGCTTTTTTGATTCTCGTCTTTGTGTGGATCGAATGGGCGGGAAATTTTAATTAAAAAAACAGATTCTCTTGTAGTTCAGTAGTTCACTCAAAAAATTAGTACCGATATATGGCATAGATTATTTTTTAGTTAATAATTCTTATATATGGGGGTATTTTGACTGAACTACTAAAGTGCACTACTACTGCACTACTTGTGAACTATACTACTGAACTACTTAAAAGATGTAGTGCACTGAGTAGTTCCTGAAAATACCCGCCAGATATTGGCATTTCAAATAAAAGATAAAGAAAATCCAGATATGGGGGGTATTGGATGTGAGACTACTGAACTACAGAAAAAGAACATATCGAAATTAATTTTATTCTCCCCATAATCTCATTCTGAAGGATCCGTCAATGACAATTGAGCGACACATTCAGGCTACCCTACTTCAATAATCAATATCATGGCCTCCAAAAAAGGAGAACCATGTCAACAACACCCGAATACGAAAAACTGCTGTCCGAGCTCATGGCCGGCGAATTGAAGAAGATCGAGCGGAAGATCCTGGAAGCGCTTTTGCAGGCTCCAAATGGTTTGAACCGCAAGGGATTGATCCGTGTAGTGTTTGGTGAGGAGGCACAAAATAATCTGGGCAATGACACTCGTGATCGCAAGATCCGCAAGGGAATAGAAAGCCTGCGCAACTGTCTTATCCCAATTGTTTCCTCATCAGGCAGGGCCGGCAAGGGGCTGGATAACAATCCTGAGACGATTGAGGGCATGATCCGAGAATGGGAAAGCCGCATTGCTCATCTGCAACAAAAGTGGATGCGGCTCGGAATTACTATAACCTGCCCGTAAAACCTTTCCATGCAAAAAAGGCATGATCAGTAGCAATCCTATGGATCATTTGTCCCGTCTTGCCTCTGGAATGGAAACCCATTCATCTAACGAAGGATGGAAAGGTGATTGTAGATGTTTTCAAACACAGCCTGTCCGCCACGGATGGGCTACCGCCTATACACAAGCGCGCATTATTGACTTGATTTCCAATCAATTGGTAAAGGCGCGGCCACGGTCGTGTCTGTGGGTTTCGGTGGATGCACCAGGTATTTGGTATATCAACGAAATTCGACGATTGGTGAAATATCGGATGCCGACAATAATTCTGCCGACAAATGAAATGCCCACAGATGCCTGGGTTTTTCGCCCCCACGGTTTCCCTTTCCATGAAGAACATTCTACATATCCGTCAGTGGGTCGTTGCTTTGATGTGAATGATTATTGTATCAAGACAAGTCCGTTGCGTATTCTTCGCATTCTTGCACGTCTGAAGACAGCACATACTTCGGAGATCACATCTCTGGCTGGCTTCAGTAAGACGCATGTTCGTACTCTTTTGAAAGAACTTCAAGCTGATCATCTGATCGAGTGGAAACGGATTGGAAAATATGACGGCTGGGAGATCAAGGACAAAGGCCTGCGTCTGGCACATCGTTCCTGGAACATTCCCAGGGGTGTGCATTTTGCTCCGTATCGGCGGGAATTCCGATACGCTGGTGAACGTCACCGACGCGTGGCGCGTATGTGGCGGGCCTGGCTTGAGTCTGCTTATTCTAAAATTAGTATCTGGGAGTGTTGGACCGAAGTCTCAGTGCGCTATGGTATTCCCGATGCATTAGCTTGGGGACATAGTGGAAAACATGAAATCTTGTTTTGGCTTGAAGTGGATAGCGGCCACAGTTCCAAAAAAACCATACATGTCAATTACGAGAGACGGTTGAGATTAGCTTATGAGCATTCAAGAGAGTGGGGGATTCCGATAGTTTTCTGCATTCTGGGTCCGCGTTGGGTGGTGGATGAGTTTCGATATTGTATTCCTCGCATTGATCCGAGTGTAGCCGTCATTGGACATGATTGGCGCGAGTTTGGTGTGCTTCCAGAATATGAGTTTGGTTGGTGGCACGAAGATCTCGGGGCGACTCAAAATCGCCGATCTGATGGGGAACTTCCTTTTGAGCCGATACAGTATCCACCCGAGCCGAAGAAGAGGGCTCAAAAATTACCAAAACCAAAATCTACCAAACCCAGATATCTTGATCCATCATCTGCCGACGATGATAATTTTTGGATTGGAGATCGTATTGAGGAGTAGTCGAACTCTGGATTTAATGGGGCAAAAGGCAGGAGTCATGCACTAATGAAAGTGGCGTAACGGGG
>JADKEA010000027.1 GCA_016718275.1 Candidatus Villigracilis affinis | reverse complement strand
GCACCCCATATACTTTACCATTTTGGTGAAAAGCGCCTAACAAAGCATGCGCCTGACGCTGGGGATTCTGCGGCAATCTCAGGCAGTTTTCTACGCCTTAGCATTTTTCCAGCTGGACGGCTTCGCCGTTTTCACCCATATGCAGGTAACGCAAACCGTTAGCCCGCCTTCGCATATTATCAATGAGTTACAAATTAGTAATTCACCAATATGGGATAATGAACTGATGGCCTCCAGGTTACACATCAAAGCCGTATTGCAAGCATTGTTTGTAACTTTTCTATGGTCAACATCTTGGGTGCTTGTCAAAATTGGATTAAAAGCCAGCCTACCCGCTATTACTTTCGCAGGTTTGCGTTATTTCATCGCTTTCCTTTGCTTGATTCCATTTATTCTAATTAACCCAAATCACCGAAATGTATTACGCACCTTTTCTCGTGCTACATGGGGGCAACTTGCTTTACTTGGAATTGTATTTTATACCTTGACACAAGGAGCGCAGTTTGTAAGTCTTTCTTTTTTACCTGCCGCCACCTTGAGTTTACTACTCAATTTTTCACCGATTTTTGTCGCATTATCGAACAGCTTTCTACAAGATGAATCACCTTCAATAATTCAATGGGGCGGTATCATCTTATCGGCAGTAGGTGCAATTGTTTACTTTCTTCCGTTGAATATACCCACAGGACAAGTTCCTGGTTTAATAATTGCGCTTATCGGCGTTTTGGCAAATTCAGGGTCATCCATACTAGGAAGACGAGTCAATCATCAAAGTGGCTTAACGCCAATTCTTGTTACAGCAATAAGCATGGGTATTGGCGGTTTTCTTTTATTAATTATCGGAGTAACGACTCAGGGCTCTGGCAATCTTAACCTTGTGCAATGGCTAATCGTAGGTTGGCTTGCAGTTGTAAATACAGCAGTTGCATTTACATTGTGGAACAACACCTTGAAAACACTTACCGCAGTTGAGTCGAGCATTATAAATAATACGATGTTGCCACAGATCGCAATACTAGCGTGGCTGTTCCTAGATGAGCCGCTAAACTCAAGACAAATTCTTGGAATAGTTCTTGTTGGAGCTGGCAAGATTAATTGTCCAACTATGGCGTCATTTGCCAGGTGTTGCAAAATCTATGGCAGTCAAGCCCGAATAAAGCGGCGGGCTAAGGCTAACACAGCGTGCACTGAACGCCAGGAACTGCCGTTTTGCGACGTGCCCGATTTACAATCATTTTCATGGCTTCGAGTTTTCCCTGCCCCCAAGCATTGTCCACGCCCGCCCCATCGACAGTCCACGGGCACAAAGTCGGCGGTTTACGCACTCAAAATTATGTCAGGAACCTACTTTGATAATCCAAGAGAAAGTCGAACTTGGGCGGATCATGAAAGATTGTCAATTGACCGGGCAAACGGAATCACCCATGGCAATCGTGTCAGCACTCCTGGCAGAAAATACCACAAACAGGCACCCCTCGTAGGTCACAGGCTGTGGGTTAGACTGTGTAGGATCAAGAGGAGTTCCTTGATACCGTCCGTTTACGATGACAAACCACACCCTTGTTTCTCGAGGCCAGGTACTATAATCCCCATCGCCCAGCCCGATCATTTGGTTGGCTTCCTCAAAACTCATCTCTTCCGCAAATAACGGCCTGGGAACAGTGAGCCAATTTGCGCCACCTGTCGTCTCCAAAATTCTTATGCCTGCGGCTTCAGCAGCAAACTTCGTATCCACCATTGGAGCACCCGAAACATACAAAACAGGGGTCGCTACTGGCATCGGCGCATTGTACGAGATGGCTTCAGGCGTCGAGCAGCCCGCCGCCAAGACAAGTACGCTTGAAAGTAAAAATACATTTAGGAATCGCATAAAGGTCAGATGCATTCGCCGCGTCATTTGTTCCCGTGTATTCGCGCGAAAACAGGACCAGAAATTCTCAGGAACGAGCAACCCTAGAACCATCCGTGAACAAAAGGCCAACACTCCGCTTCTCCACCAGCCCCTTGTACACATCCACAATCTGCGCGGCGATGTTGGCCCAGGCGTAGTCCAATGCATATTCCGCCGCATGCAGACCCATCGTTTCGCGCAGATGCGCGTCACCTAATAATCCAGATAATTTATTGCACAATGCTTCGGGGTCACTGTCGGGAATCGTGTATCCTGTCGCCCCATCCTGCACGAGATAACCGAGGCCGCCCACTTCTGAAGCAATGACGGGCGTGCCGCAGGCCATCGCCTCCAACGCCACCATCCCAAACGACTCATACAACGAAGGCATCACCAGCACCTCTGCCGCCGAGTAATAATACGGCAGCGTATCCTGCCCGCGCTTGCCGAGAAAAACCACCATGCCCCCCATGCACAGGTCGTCGCACATTTTCTGCAAGCGTGTCATTTCAGCCGACATATTTTCAGGCGTCACATCTGGCTCGCCGCCGATGATCGCCAGATGTACAGGCTGATGCGCCTCATTCAAACCCAAACAAGACATCGCCTGGATCAACGTATCCACACCCTTCAATGGCTCGATACGCCCAACGAAAAGCACCATGCGGTTATCAGGCTTCAGGCCAATATACTGCTTCGCCTCATCCGCAGGGATGGGATAAAAATGACTCGTATCCACACCGGGCGGGATGACAACCAGCTTGCGGTCATTCGCGCGGTAGAGGAATCTCAACTGGGTCAACTCAGCCAAAGTGGCGACGACGATCCGATCCGCCCGACCGAGAACCTGTCTCTCACCTTTGAGTCGGTCCTCCCCTGCACGTTCATCCTCTGAACGCGCCACCCGATTCTTCATTTCCCCTAGCGTATGAAACATGTGGACGATCGGCGTGCCGCCCCAGGCATCACTCAACGCCTCCGCCGCCAAACCAGACATCCAATAATGGCTGTGGATGACATCATACGTGATGCCCTTTTCCGCGGCAAACTGCTTGATACCCTCCACGAATTCAGGGATGTAATTCGCCATCTCGCTCTTGGACTTGGGTGCTTCCGGGCCCGCAGGCACATGCACCACGCGGTTACCGAACCCCAATTCATGGACAACATGCGGCACGTGCTCATCCTGCGAGCGGGTAAAAACATCCACATGGATTCCCATCCGCCCCAATTCACAGGTCAGGTCACGGACATAAACGTTCATTCCACCGGTGTCCTTGCCGCCAAGCGTGGCCAAAGGACAGGTATGATACGAAAGCATGGCAATACGAAGCATAATGATATCAATCTCCAGGGTACTGACGACATGAAACCCCGAAAACTTGCGGGTTTATCTGTAATCCTTTATAATCTCGCCGCTTCAAAATACCCTAACAGGTATCAGGCCACCATAGCTCAGCTGGTAGAGCAAACGATTCGTAATCGTTAGGTCGTGGGTTCGTATCCCACTGGTGGCTCTCAATAAATTCCTCTCCGCGACCCGCAGGGCAATAAAGCCTTACGGGTTCTCTTTTTAAAGTAGAATTGTTCAATCTGACAATATGAAAAAACACCTCAGAAAGACACCAAACCTCGCAGAAAAGACAAGCTCGCTTAACGCGCACGGAATTGTCCTCGCCACCCTCTTTACCGGAGTGATAGGGTCTGCCTTGATGGCGGTCATCAACATCAACCGCGCCGAAATGATGCCGTTAAGTGTGATGCTTTTCATCACATTGCTATTCGGGTATTTCGGCTACCTGAACGTGGCGCGCTGGCTCTCGCTCTTCACCACACTGGGGGTGATTTCAAGCCTCGTTTACAAAAATAACGGTATACGTGACCCCGCCATACTTGGGCTCGTCGTGGTTTTGATCGCGGCGGGGCTGCTGGCAGGCCGCAAAGGGACCATTATCGTTGGCACAGCCATCCTTGCCGAGGTGATCCTGTTCGGCTTTCTCGAATCACAGGGATACATCACAAATAAATTCAGCCAGTTCAACTATTTTGCAGATTATTTTTCCACAAGCCTGTGCATTGTGCTTGTCACTGTTTTTCAATGGCTGGTAATTGCCCGTCTCAATGAAAATATCAAAACCGCCGAGCAGGAAATCGCAGAGCGCGAACTTGTGGAAACACAATTGCGCGATGCCGAGAATCGCTACCGCAACCTCGTCGAGCAGATCCCCGCAGTTGTTTATATTTCCGAGCCTGGCGCGGCTGGCGTTTGGCATTACGTCAGTCCGCAGATCGAAGCGATGACAGGGTTCACACCCGAAGAATGGACAGGCAATCAAAACCTGTGGTATCGGCTCATCCATCCAGAAGATCGCGAGAAAACCGTGCAAGCTGAATCCACCGCGCTCAGCGAGGGCCACATGCCTCGCACCGAATACCGCCTGCAAACCCGCAGCGGTGCCTACATCTGGGTGCAGGATCAAAGTATGCGCTCGATGGAAAACAACGTTCTGCAGGGCTTCCTCGTAGATATCACCGCCCGTAAGATCGCTGAAGATCAGCTGCAAAAACGTCTCGCGGAATTGAACGCTGTCCGCGGAGTAAGCGAGACACTTATCGCCCAAACCGACTTGAAAGAATTGATCCAACAAACAGGCGACCAGATCAGGATCACTTTTGGGGTCGATAACCTTTTCATTTCCCTGTTGAACACCACCACCAGCCAGATCCACTTCCCGTATTATGTTGAAAAGGGCCAGGAACTTCAGGCTCCCTCGCTGACATTCGGGAAAGGGATTACCTCCAGCGTGCTGTTAATGAAGAAGCCGCTCCTGATCAACGAGAACTGGAACGAAAACTCCGCCGAATACGGAATCATCTACTACGACAACCATCCCGCCAAATCATCGCTGACCGTACCGCTGATGATTGGCGACAAAGGCATCGGTGCGATCTCCGTCCACGATATGGAGAAGGAAAACGTCTTCACTGAAAATGACCTGCGCCTGCTTTCCACCATCGCCGCCAATCTCGCGGTTGCAATCGAAAATACCCGTCTGCAGGAATCGCTAAAAAGGGAATTGACCATTCAGGAAAAACTGGTCATGGAACTCGAGCAAAAGAACGCGGAACTGGAAAGATTTACATACACCGCTTCGCACGACCTCAAATCTCCGCTTATCACCATCCGCGGCTACTTGGGCTATCTCGAACGCGACGCGCGCAGCGGCAATTTCGACCGACTGCAACAGGATGTCAGCCGCATTTCGGAAGCCGCCGAAAAAATGCACAACCTGCTCAATGACTTGCTCGAACTTTCGCGCGTTGGCCGAATCATGAGCGAACCACAAACCATTCAATTCGAAGAGATCGTGAAGGAAGGCTTGAGGCGAGTGGAAGGCCAGTTGAATCAGAGACAGGCCAAAGTCCAGGTGGGAAGCGAGTTTCCGCAAATCCTCGGCGATAAGGAACGTCTCATAGAGGTCATCCAAAACCTGGTCGATAATGCCTGCAAATTCATCGGCGACCAACCCAACCCCACCATTGAGATCGGTGTGGAAAAAAGGGACGGCGAAAATATCTTTTTTGTCAAAGACAATGGCGTCGGCATTCGCAAGGAATTCCACGACAGAGTGTTTGGACTTTTCGACAAGCTCGACCCCGATAGCAGTGGCACGGGGATCGGACTGGCGCTGGTCAAGCGCATCATCGAGGTACATGGCGGGCGGATCTGGATCGACTCACATGGCTACGGCTCGGGGACAACTTTCTACTTCACCCTCTCGGAAAAACCAACCCTCTAAATGCTCTGGAAAACCCAGAGCATTTTTTTACCCTTGACAATATATTATAAACCTTATACTATAATACTAGTATTATAGTATAAGGTTTATAATCACTATACGCAAGGAAGTAAACATGTCGCTCAAACACGCCATCCTCGGTTTTCTGTCTTTTGCTCCATTCTCAGGCTACGATCTCAAAAAAGCCTTCGACCATTCGGTTCAGCATTTTTGGCCTGCCAACCAAAGCCAGATATACCGCACACTGGCCGAGTTGGAGGAAGACGGTTTTGTCGAAAAAGAGATCATTGAGCGCGAAGAACGGCTCGACATGAAGATATACCATATCACCGAAACAGGCCGCGGCGAACTGCATCAATGGCTTGCCACTCCCCTGCCCGAGCGCGACGGCCGCGAACCGTTTTTGATTCAAGTCTACTTCGGCAGCCAGCTCAGTGACGATGAATTGCTCAAGGTGTTTCGCCACAAACTCACAAAGACTGAAGAACAACTGGCAGTATATGAATCGGTTCTTCAAATGATCCAAAGCACCCCGTCAAAGATCAACGACCCGCGCGCCATCTTCCTGAGCGTGCTCACACTGGAGGCAGGCTATGTCAACACGCAATCCATCGCATCATGGCTGCGCTCTGCCATTGAACGCATCGAAAACAAAAACTACACGATCAATATAGGAAACTCATGAACAAAATAATTCGCAATATCGTCATTGTCGCACTCTTCACCGTGGGCGGCGGCTGGCTGGGCATCTGGCTCAACAACATCACTGGCAACACCATGCCGCCCATGCAAAGCTTGGGAGCGCTCATCTGGCTGACAACTCCCGCCCTATCAGGTATTTTGCTGCGCGCCATCGGTGGGGACGGCTGGAAGGATTCTGGCTTCGGGTTGAATCTCATCTCAGGCTGGAAGTGGTACCTTATCGGAATCCTGGTCTATCCGCTCGCGGCTCTTTTGACCTTTGGCCTGGGTGCCCTTCTCGGCATCGTCAGCGCCGACGGTTTTGCCGCGCAAGGCTTCGGCGCGTATCTTTCTGTGGCAGGCACAATGTTCGTCGGTTCGTTGATGAAAAACATCTTTGAAGAATTCGCCTGGCGCGGCTACCTCACCCCACGATTGGAAGCGGCAAAAATCCACCCGCTGATGAATCACTTCATCGTCAGCCTGCTATGGATGACCTGGCATTTGCCGTATTACTATTACTACCTCGACCGCGCCCTTCTGGAAAGCGCCCTCACAACAAGCATCCCAGTTTTTCTCGTCACTGGCTATATTGTCATGTTCCCCACATCCATTTTGTTTGGCGAACTCAGGCTATTGAGCAAATCGGTGTGGCCTGTCTTCATTCTGCACAACATCATCAATGCACTGAGTATGCCGCTGCTCATGAATGGCTTTATCAAGGTCAATGGTCCACTGGGGTTTGTTTTCACTCCTACAAATGAAGGCATTATCACATCCATTTTGTTGGGTGTGGCAGGGTGGATGCTGTACCAGTATCGAATGAAAAAGGAAGCCAGCGAAAAAATATCGGTATAATTGCGCCTCATCAAACCCAAATTGACGGAGGAATCCATGCAGTTACCCGCAAATTTCATTCTTTTGCTGCTTCTCGGAGGCGGCTACTTGATCGCTGTGCAGCCATTCACAGGTTCACTCTGGGTCGGCATTGCATGCATTGTCGCAGGGTTTTATTTCAGCTGGCGAAAACGCAACGACATCAAGGCCAAAAGGGAACAGTTCAAGAAAGACCAGGAAAATCTTCGCTAAGCCATGCAAGTGTCAACAAAAAGCATCCCCGAAAGATTATTTCGGGGATGCTTTTTCATTCATTTATTCAATTCCATCGAAAATGTGATCGAGCACATCCTCACTCACATCGAAGACTGAGCCGTTTTCGGGGATAGCCTCTTCCATCATCCACTTCGGCAGGCGGTCATCTTCTTTGGTAAAGCCAGCCCGCTTGTTGAACTCACGCTCCAGTTTAATGGTCTCTTTGCCAAGCGCCTGCAAGATGTTGTCGGGCAGGTCGTCCCAGCCATAACGCGCCTTGAGCAGGCGCTTCACCACGCCATCGGGAGTGGCGGCGTAACCAAAGCCAGCGAAAATACAGGCACCGAGGGTATCATAGCCCGCCATGTTCAACTGGGCGTTGAGCGAAGCTTCTTTTTGCTGGGTCGGGTCCAAGTGATTAACTTTGGCACGGATGGTCAATCCGCAGGTGTGGTCGGCGCCTTGGGGCGTGGTTGCGTAGGTAACACCCGTGCCTTTGATGGAGCGCGGCTCATACGCCGACATGGCCTGTCCCTTCACGGCAGGGACACGCTCAATGTTGTATTTCTTTCCAACCGTCACCGCGCCATCGCCCAGAATGCGTCCAAGTTCAGTTCCAGCGCGCATTTCGTCGATCAACTTTTGGGCGTCTTCCTCACTACCCCAGCGCATGAGTCCCGCTTCGGCGGCAACCCCCAACGCCCCACCGACCTCGATCGAATCAAGCCCAAGGTCGTTGACATGCCAGTTCATGCGGCCAATGGCGTCGAGAGAGTCAATATCGAGGTTGGTACCCATCAAGCCAATGGTTTCATATTCCAAAGGTGAGACGATGATCTTGCCATCTTCCCCGCCAAAGACATTCGAGCATTTAATAGTGCAGCCCGCCATGCAGGCATGCGCAGGGTCAGACGGTTTTCCGCGGGTCAGCGTGAATTCGCGCAAGGTCTCGCCGCTGATGGCTTCCACATTGTCAAATGTGCCGCGCGAAAAATTATGTGCGGGAATGGCCGCAAAGCTCTGCGTCATCTGAGCCATAGCCGCCGTGCCATAGTCACGATACGTAACCGACTGCGGATGATTCATCACAGACTGGGTGTAATCCTTCTGTGCGACTTTGAACGCTTCAGGATCCGCGATGGCAGGTTTCTGCCCACCAGCATGATCGAACACGATGGCCTTGAGCCCCTTCGAACCCATCACCGCGCCGAGTCCACCCCGGGCTGCAATACGTGAAGGGATTCTATCCTTGTCGAGATTCTGGATTCCCGCAGACTTCATACGCATCTCGCCGCCAGGCCCGATCATGGAAATGGCGACCTTATCACCATATTTTTCCAGCAGTTTTGGCGCAGTGGCATATACACCCAGCCCGGCGAGGTCGTCGGCGCGTTCCCATTTTGCACCATTCATTGAAAGATACAGCACCCAGTAGCCATCTTCATTTGGCATATCTTCGATGATCAAGGCGTGCATACCCATAAAAGCCATGTGATAGCCCGTGCGCCCACCCGCGTTGGCTTCCTTGATGCCGCCCGTCAGCGGGGATTTGCCACCCACTGAAAGGCGATCTGTGGAAGAAAGCATGTGCCCAACTAAAAGTCCGGGCGTAAAGATCAGCTTGTTTTCTGCACCAAGCGGATCACATTTTGCATCCACCTCATCCACGAGGACACGCGCGATCAGACCGCGTCCGCCCAGTCGCTGCCAATTTTCGGGGACAGGCTCACGCTTGAGTTCCTGCGTTCGGGTGTTCACCCGCCAAATTTGAGATTTGTATTCAGCCATTTTTCACTCCTGTGAACAGGATTATATTCACATCTATTTTCAAAAAGTTTGCAAAAGCTGGGAATCAAGATTTAAGTGCTCCAGCTCCTAACGATCAATTCCCAAATAAAGAAGTTACCGCTTCCTTGAACACCTTCGTATGATAATCCACATCGGCTTGTGTGGTCTCAGGCGAGATCAAAGCCATATTGTGGAAGGGCGTCATGAGAATGCCGCGATTTAGGGCGTAGAGATGCATGTAACGGTCAAGTTCGGGGTCAATGGCCGCATGCGCTTCCCCGCCATTCTTCGGCGGGTTGGGGCGGAACCAATATTCGGAACGGTTGCCCAATTGTTTAACGATCCAAGGAAGTTGGAACTCTTTGATGACCGATTGAACGCCTTCAGTGAACTGCTCCTGAAGTGAGGTTGCCTTTGCGTAGAAATCCTCGGTCAAGACATTTTGCAGCGTGGCTTTCATCGCCGCAATGGACAGGGCGTTGCCTGCCAATGTGCCGCCGATGCCGCCCACGTCAGCATCGTCCATGGCGAGTTTGGCGGCGAAGGCTTGGGAGACTTCTTCAGTAAAGCCATAGATCGCGGCGGGCACTCCTCCAGCAAGGGGTTTGCCGAGGGTCAAGAAATCAGGCTCGAGGGAGTGAGAAGCGGTGTATCCGCCTGGTCCAGCGCAGATCGTGTGAGTCTCATCGATGATGAGGTAAGTGCCGTATTTGCGGGTGATGTCGCGCAAGGCTTTGTGATAGCCAGGGTCGGGATGAATGATTCCGATGTTGGTCATCGCAGGCTCAGCGAGGACGACCGCCACATCGCGGGCGGAAAGCGCAGTCTCAAGCGCGGCAATGTCGTTGAATTCAATAACCTTGCTGGTCTCGCGCGGATCAATCTGTGGACCCATGTTGTTGGGACGTGACATCGGCGTCCCTTCTTCATCAAGCGTAATAAAAGTCTCATCCACGGAACCGTGATAGCAATAATTGAAAACCAGAACTTTGGAACGCCCCGTGATAAGGCGCGCCATACGCAACGCAAATCGATTTGCATCGGTGGCCGTGAGAGCAAATTGCCAGTATGGAAGTTTGAAACGGCGCTGAAGTTCCTCACCGACCCAGATGACATCTTCATACGGGAGCATGAGCGTAATGCCTTTTTGAATTTGCTCAGTAATGGCTTTGATGGTTGCCTCAGGGCCATGGCCTGTCATTGCGCCCGTATCGCCGAGACAGAAATCAATGTAGTCGTTACCATCCACATCGGTGAAGTGAGCACCTTTGGCTTCCTTAACAAAGACAGGAAAGGAACCCGCCCAACGGATCATCCACAACATCGGCACGCCACCATGCAGCGACTTGCGTGCACGCTGGTAAAGTTCGTAGGATTTTGGATGGTTCTTATGAAAGAGTTCCTCCTCTTGTTTGAGGAGGGATTCAAGTTTGGAACGGTCAAGTGATTTTGTCATTTTATGTCCATTGCAAATAAGTTTTTAGGATTGTCAATATCTTGAATCAACTTTATATTTCATTGTACGCGGGGCTTCAAGCGAATACCCACACCTTCTACCGAGGAAAACATGGAAAACACAGCTACTGGAACTTTGCTCGACACGCTCAATCAAGACAAGCGCTTTCGGATATATGCGTATCACACGGTTTGCTTCGGCGGCCTGCCATCCTGCCTGCGCTTTTCCGTATTCACAGACCGCACCCGAACACTTGTGGATGAGATCATTACCTGCCTTGACCTCGAACGCTTTTCATTCGAAACGATCTTCAAAAACTGGTCCACCGAGGATTTCAAGAACGCGCTGCCCACCGATGATTATCCCTATGAATACGTTTTCAAAAGCGAAAGCGGACAAATGCTCGTTCATCTCAACGCCCGTGAAGGTTTCATCACCGTTGATTTTTACTACAACGTGAATCGCGCCGACTGCGAACAATGGATCCTCAAAACGAACCAAAACCTGCGTGCGAAGTTCAGCCCGGCGAAACAGCCGAAATTCAAGGTGCTTATGCAACAGGAGGGCATGTTCGGCACAGAGGACGTCAATACCAATGATTTCGAAGCCATCAATCTCACCGAGTATTACAACGACGACTTTATGGAGATCGACGCGACTATTTCAGATTTCATGACCAAAAAAGAATCGGGCATCATCCTTCTGCACGGCGAGCCTGGCACAGGGAAAACCACCTACATCAAGAACCTGATCTCCAGGTTTCATGACAAGAACTTCATCTTCGTTCAGAACGATTTCGTCCGCGACCTGTTGAAACCGTCGTTCGTATCCTTTCTTTTGCAGAACAAAAATGCAGCCTTGATCATCGAAGATGCCGAGAAGGTCGTCGTTTCGCGCGATAATGTCTCGGAGGATTCAGTCGTCTCGACCATCCTACAACTGACGGACGGCCTGTTCAGCGATTTTCTCAACATCAAGATCATCTGCACCTTCAACACAGACATCGAACGCATTGACAAGGCGCTGCTTCGAAAAGGCAGGATGGTCGCAAAATACAATTTCACGGCCCTCTCGGCTGAAAAGACCGCCGCACTGGCGAAAAAGCTCGGTCACGCTGAAGTAAAAGGCAGCCTTACCCTGGCAGATATTTTCGAGTTCGACAAACGCGATTTTAAAGATCAATCAAAGAAAGTGATCGGATTCGTTTAGTTTTGCAATTCAATATTCTGATCGTTACAATGAGACAAGTGGTATGCACTTGTCTCATTTCTGTTTTCTACGCTGATTTCTTCAACGCTTCGCTGAAAATATTTAGGCCATCATGGATCTGTTGGCTGGAGACATTCAACGGGGGAATCCAACGCAGTGTGTTGTCGTAAGTACCACAGGAGAGGAGCAGCATGCCCATTTCCTCAGCCTTGTGGACGATCTCCTTAACGAGCGGTTTGGCTTTGGCCTGACTTCCATCAATGATGAATTCAGTTCCGACCATGAGGCCCTTGCCGCGCACATCGCCGATCTGCGGATATTCCTCCTGCAGTTTGCGCAAGCCGGTCATCAATTGAATGCCTCGTTCGGAGGCATTTTCCAGCATCTTTTCGTCTCTCATCGCGCGGATAGTTGCCACACCTGCCGCACAAGCGACTGCGTTCCCGCCATAGGTTCCGCCAATCGAACCGACATCGAGCTTCTTCATAATGTCTGTGCGGCTGAATACTGCGGAGAGCGGCATGCCTGAGGCAATGCCTTTCGCGGCGGTGATGATGTCAGGCACAACGCCGAAATGTTCGAGAGCAAACCATTTGCCCGTGCGGCCAAAGCCTGACTGCACTTCGTCAAAGATGAGCATGATGCCGTGCTTATCGCAAATCTCGCGCAGACCTTTCATGAACGAAGTCGGCGGGACGATATAACCACCCTCCCCCATCACGGATTCGATCAGGATGGCAGCGGTGTCTTTCGGTGCAGTTTGTGAAGCGAGGAGATATTCAAGCTGTTCCAACGCATACGCGGAGGCTTGCTCTTCGGTCATGTTCATGTGGAAAGCATACGGGAACGGCGAGACGTAAATCCCAGCAGGCAATGGGCCAAAGCCCGTGCGATAACCGATCTTGGACGTGGTCAATGCCATCGTTTGAGCGGTGCGTCCATGGAAAGAGCCATTGAAGACGATGATATTTTGTCTGCCTGTTGCAGCGCGTGCGATCTTGACCGCATTCTCCAATGCTTCCGCGCCAGAGTTAGCGAAGTAAAAAGAGTCAATCGAAGGCGGAACAATTTTTCGGAGTTCTTCGATCAATTGCAGCATCGGCTTATGGACAACGATATTGGCCTGCGCGTGCAGGAACAACCCAGCCTGCTCGCGGATGGCTTCCACGACTTTGGGATGGCAGTGACCTGTGTTCGTCACACCGATTCCGCTGGTGAAGTCCAGCAGTTTTTTGCCATCGTCGGTGTAGATGTAAGCGCCTTCGGCACGGTCGGCTACAAAATTAAAAATGCGACTCCAGGCGGGAGTCATGTGAGAGAAGTTATCTTGATAGAGTTGATCAGTCATGATTTTCCTTGAAAATATGTTTTCTAAACACAAAGGACACGAAGTACCCAAAGGGGAAGACTTTTAATCTTGCCCGCTTTTTTCCTTCGTGTCCGTAGTGTCCTTGGTGTTTAATTATTTATGCAGGCAAATATTCCACGGCCCATTCAACATCATGCTTCTTCAACGTCTCAGGGGTGGGAACGCCGTCATTCGTCCAGCCTGCCAGCTTGTAGTAATGATCGATGGCAGAATCAACTTCCTCGTGAGTCAGAGCGAAGCCCGCTGTCGGGCCAGTGCCAGCCAATTGCTTGAAGAATTTCTTTGGCAGTTTATCCGCATTGCGGGTCAATCCCTCGCGGGCATTGAACACGCGGAAGAGATCCAAACGGCGGCGGCCAACTTCCATCAATTCTTCAACGGTCATATCCCAGCCCGTGACGGAGCTGACCATGTGCGCGGTGTCCTTGCCATCGTAGAGAGTCCACGTGGGGCCGTAGACGAATTGGCAGAGTTCGGCGGAGTCGAGCATGGAGTAGAAGACTTCGGTCTCATACGCGAAGCGGACTTTTTCTTCGGTGAGGCTGTACGCGGGTTGCGGCGAGCCAAGCCCAATTTGCTTGAGACGGTCGAGGTTGAAATCGCCAATGCCTTCTTCGTAATATGGATCGTGCTCGCTGGACTGATGATCTGCGCCGAAAGGATTGACGGCATAGATGAGCGCGAGCGAGCGCTTGGCCTGCGGCATGTGCGCGGGAGCCTCAGCGCCTTTGACGGTGATGAGGAATTCATCGGAGTTCTTGCCCCAAACTTTGGAGGCGCGTTCAGAACCCAAGCCGAGAGTCTTGCCAAATTCGCCTTCGCCCTTCACCATCATATACAAAGCCTGGATCATGGCATCGGCATTTCCAAATTTCAGGTCAAGTCCGCCAGTTTGTTCTTTGGTGATGACACCCTTTTCGTAACATTCCATCGCGAAGGCAATCGTTGCGCCAGCGGCAATGGAATCAACTGCGTATTCGTTGCAAACCTGATTGGCAAGTGAAACCGCCGCGAGATCGTCAACACCGCAGTAGGAACCGAAAGTTCCGAGGGTTTCGTATTCAGGGCCGCCGTAGCGCGGATCAACATGATACGGGCCGTCTTTAATTTCAACAACGCGTTTGCATTTGACAATGCAGGCGTAGCAGGTATCGCGTTCCTTCAAAATGGTCTCAGCCATTTTCTCGCCGCTGATCGGTTCACAGCCTTCGAACTGAGCTTCGTTATAGTTGCGGGTCGGCAACGTGCCGATGGTGTTGTTGAACAAAACAACCACGGCTGTACCAAACTTGGCAAGGCCGTCCATATCACCATTTTCAGGAAGCGCCTTCGGGCCAACGCGGTTCAAAGCAGTCAACGCCTTCGCATCAGCAAGCTGAACCTTCTTGGTGCCGCGCACCACAACCGCCTTCAAATTCTTGGAAGCCATCACAAGGCCCATGCCCGTGCGTCCATTGTGGCGGTTGGACATGGAACACAGCGACGAGAACAGCACGCCGTTTTCCGCGCCAATGCCGTGCTGCAAAATTTCAGCCTTCGGGTCAACTTCCTTGTGGATGATGTCGTCCACTTCCCCCGTCAACTTGCCCATCAAATGCGCCGCGTCGCGCAATTCAAATTTTCCATCAATGATCGAAAGATAAACAGGCTTCGCAGATTTCCCCTTGATCACGATCCCATCAAAGCCAGCGAACTTCAACTCAGCAGGGAAAAATCCACCGCTCTGCGAATCACCAATACCACCGCTGATCGGCGACTTTGCATTCGCATTCAAACGGCTCTGCCCCGAAATCGCCGCGCCCGTTGTCACACCCGTAAACAATGTCAATACATTATCAGGGCCGATCGGGTCAGCGCCCTTTGGCATATCGCGCAAAATATAGTGCATCCCCATCGCACTGCCGCCAAGATACTTTCGGTAAAAAGCCTCTTTGGGTTCCTCTACTTCAAGCGTACCTTTAGTCAGGTCAACGTGCAAAATCTTTCCGTTATAACCGTTGGGCATGGGTTCCTCCGTGTGAGTATTGGTGTTCCGCGTAGAACGTAGTCGAAGCGCATTCTGAATGCGCCAGTCATTTTATTTGTTCGATTATAACAAGCGCCCGAAGGTTCACACAACGGGAAATTTCCGAAAGCGACAGACTTTACACACAAATAAGTTTTTTCTTACACGACTAGCACCGATTCATTCCTAACTGGAAGCTGATTCAGCCTCGAGAGGCAGTTTCCATCGAGAAGTTGTTCTCAAATCCAAAACTAGATTTCGATATTCACTTCTCCAGCAACCAAGCCTTGGCATCATCCATGTTGGTAAATACTCTTACTCTGCGGTGGGTAGTTCAAAGAGTCGACAAAACCTCTGAAACCACCAGGGCTCGTTTGAAATCTCCCATTTTCAAATGGAGCCGTTGAGCCTCGCTATAAACCTGTTTTGGTACTCACTCCTCGGTTCTCCCCTTTAGCTTGGAACCCCCGCCTTTCAACGCCCCTGTTATGCACGTGAGTTGCCTCCCAATCAAAAATGAACCTGAAAAGTTGCCTATTTACTTAGCAGAAAGGCAAACAAGGAAAAAGACCCGCCAACTCGAAGTGGAGCTGGCGTGGTATTAAAAAAACAAAATCAACCCCATGCCTTAATCATCACCATCGCCTGCCACAAATGGGTCAACGTCTGGAACACCCGGCTTGATCCACATGCGAATGGGAAAATATAGAACCGCGCCGACAGCCATTGCACCCAATGCCCATGAAATGGATGCCATGCCTTCCTCCACATATTGGCTGTAAATGGCGAGACTGATGATCATTGCGGGTGCAATGGTTACAAGTGTCAGGCCAAAATAACCTCCCGGCACCTGTTTCCGTTCCAAATGCGGCATGGTGAAACGCAGCTTCCACATGGCAAAGAATTCCGCCATCAACACCAGCATATTGAGGAACACATCAATGACCACCAATGCGGCAAATGCTGAAAGCGAAAAGATGGAATAGATCAATCCGCAGAACAGGATCGCCACCCACGGCGTGCCATATTTCGGGTGGACTTTGACCATGAACTTCGGCATCATCCCATCCGCAGCCATCGCGAAAGGCACGCGCGTTCCGCCCAGTCCATTGCCGATGAACAAGCCGATCATGCTCAACACTGCCGAGAATGTGACCAAACCACCCATCACAAGAGCAAGCGTCCCGTTGGTTTGACCCGTCAATTTATCCGCCACGGCATGAGCAATATCAGGGAATTCCCATCCCACCGAGCTGGATGTATCCACGCCCCAGGATTGCGCCTGCTCATGCGGAACTCCATATTCATCCAGAACAGGGCCAATGCCTTCGCCGCTTTCATATTCTTCAATGCCCCACATTTGATAACGACCATCTTCACCCGCGCCGCCATACAAACCAGCTAATGTCGGCAGAGCATACGTCGCAATGGCCGCGACCAATACCAACACCATCGCCAGTGGATACGTCTTCTTGGGGTTGACGATCTCATCACCAGCCGCGGCGGGCAATTCCCAACCCATGAAATTCCACATGGCTACGAAGATACCCGTACTCAATGCGCCAATGGTATTGCTGAAATTCACTTCCGCGCCGCCAGGCAGGAATGGCAATTGAACCGTCGTGCCGCCCTTCATCCACGCCATGAAACCGATGACCGTCAACGCGATCAACGGCAGCAGCATAATGACGCCGAGCCAGTTGGTCAGCAAGCCAGAAAAACGCGCGCCGCGAACATTCAATGCAGAGACCAGCCAAATGAGAGTGACAGCAACAAGGAAGGAAAGCCAGGTGCTATCCACGAACACGCCGCCGATCGTTGCACCTTCGCGCAATGCAGGAATGAAGTATCCAAGATAATAAGCAGCGAGCACGGGGTAAATGGAAACGTCCACCCATGAAACCACCCAGTTCATCCAGCCGCCCATGTAGCCCACGAAGGGGCCAAAAGCAACCTTGAGCCAGTGGTAATATCCACCCTCCACAGGCATCATGGATTGCATCTCACGCACCATCAACATATTTGGAATACTGAAGAACAAAGGAGTTAATACAAAAAGAAGCAATGCCAAGCCCGGCCCCGACCAACCCACCATAGGCTCTGCACCAAATGCCCCGCCGCACACTGTGAAATAGATCAACCCGAAAAGTGGTAATAGCGTCAGTTCGCGCTTTAGCTTTTTAGTCTCAGCGCTGACAATATTCTCTTTCATTTTGCCCTCCGAATAAGCTCATGGCGGTGGCAGACTAAGCCATGTGGTGTAGTTACTCATGCCAGCCACCAACGACTGAAGTCGTTACTACAAAAAAGTGGACAAACGCTCTTCCGTTTGTCCACTTAATCTTCTTTACGCGGCCATTTCCTTCATCCCGTACGGGAAGCCGTAATCTTCCATTTTTTCCATGAATGGATCGGGCGGGAAAGCCTCTGGGCCAAGAACGCCCACGCCTGTCCAAACACCATGCTCGATCAAATCCATGGCGATGACTGCGCTGAAAGCAGTCTGTGCAACCACAGCCTGACAGCCCCACGCATCCATGCAGGCTTTATTATCGGCCACCTGATAAAGATAGACCTGGCGCGGTTTGCCGTCTTTGGTGCCTTTGATCCATGTGCCTGCACAGGTCTTGCCAGACATTTTTTCGCCAAGGTGAGCAGGGTCAGGCAAACAGGCAGCAACCACGTCACGCGGCGCGACTTGCATACCTTTGACGGTGATCTTCTCTTTGTTATCAAGGCCGAGCATGTGCAAGGTCTTGAGCACACCGATGAACTGGTCACCGAGGCCGTATTTGAAGGTGGCGCGTTTGGTCTTTACCCAGCGCGGCATGAGCAGCACTTCTTCATGCTCCACATTGACAACTTCCACGGGGCCGATCTCTGGGAAGTCAAATACTTCGGGTTCTGAGAATGGCGCAGTGGTGAACCAGCCTTTGCCTTCCTCCCAAATGACTGGAGGATTGAGACATTCTTCAATCGTTGTCCAGATCGAGAAGTTGGGGGCAAATTCATAGCCTTCGATGGCAATATTGGCGCCGTCACGAATGCCAAGTTCTTCAATTTCGTCAAAGAGATGGTCTTGAGCATAGCGGGCAAACACATCTGCCATACCTGGTTCCACGCCGAAGCCTACCATTGCGAGCAAGCCCTTCTTCTCCCAGTCTTTCGCCTTGTCAAATTGATAATCGCCCAATTTGATACCCGGTTTGTTGAACGGATCGGTTGGATGCGGTTCGGACAGGGTCATGGCCATGTCCATATATTTTGCGCCAACATTGTAGGCGGCATCGAAGATCTGCTTGTTGAAGATCGGATCGACGGAATTCATGATCAGATCCACGCTGTATTTTTTGGCGAGGTCTTCGATCATTGTTTGATTACTGGCGTCGATGAATTCAACAGGGAAGCGTTCGGTATTCCCCATTTTCTTCTGTACTTCCTCGGCGCGTTTGACGTTGTAATCAGCCAGCACCATTTGTTCCATCCAGGCACGCGGCTTTGCGATTGCGGCAATCGCCTCACCCACCCCGCCAACACCAACAAGTAATACTTTCATGATCTGTGCTCCATTTAGTTTTATAACTCGCGAATACGCGAGTTAGGATGACAGTTTGGATTTATAAATAGCCCCACCATATATACTTTGGTAAAGGTTTCCCCAATCATACGAACTGCTTTCAAAAACGCTTTCATTTTCCCTTTCAAGAGGCTCCACCGTCGTTCATTTTACGGGGCGGACAAAGTTTTATTCCGCCGCACCCGGACCGAGGTCCGGTGTGCAGCGTGAATTTCCTAAAAATAAATTTCCTTCATGATTTTCAAATGGATGAATGATTCAGTCTCACGGATCCCATCCACCTGGGCCAGCTTTTCGGTAAGGAACTTGAGCAAGTCTTCGTGATCACGGCAAAAGACTTCACATACAATGTCGTATCTGCCGCTGACTACCACGAGATAGACGACCTCATCAAGTTTGGATATCTCCTCAGCGACCTGTAGCATTTTATGGCCGTCGGTATGGATGCCGATGAGTGCCATGGTGCGAATGCCCATCATGAGGGGATTTGTGACCGCCACCACTTTGAGATAACCAAGCTCGACAAGTCGGTTATATCTCTGGCGAATCATGCCCGGCGAGACGTTGAGTTTCTCGGCGATCTGGGCGAAGGCTTCCCTGCCATCTTTCCGCATGGCATCGATAATGTATTGATCTATATTGTCGAGACGACTGGAAGGGGTATTACCGATTACGCTCTCCATTGGTTTATTTTATTCCTTTTTTGCACAAAAGTCAATGAATTTATAACTATTGATTATAAAATCATTGTTTTCAGTAACGCTTACGACCTCAGTTTCTGACTACACGAAGGTCTAGGCGTTCCACTGCTTCCAACAATAAAAAATAACCTCAATGGGTGCTTACCCATTGAGGTTATTGTACTTCAAGGCAAGTACTGACGTACGCCTGTTATTTTATTGTCCACCTTTTACTTCGACCCAGATATCATCGAACAACGGAGTTGCATCGCCAACATCTTCGATGCCGTGTCCATTCGCTACAGCCTCGGCGGGCGGGTTTGTGATCGGGGAATCGGCGTAGGCTTTGTAAACATCAGGCTGATTGGCCTTGGCGTATTCCAGCGCGGCTTTGTTGGGGTTGGTGTACTGGAAATCACGGATGGTCAGCCAGAAGACATCACCTTGCATGGTGTAGTTCAACCAGGCATAGATCGCATCAGTGTGCGATGCACCAACGGGGATAGCCCAGTTATCCTGCCAGAGGATCGGGCCTTCGGTCGGGTAGACGTACTGGATATCGGGGTTTTCCTGGTTAGCGATGAAGGCTTCACCAGTCCAGGTCATGCCGAGATCGACATCGCCAGCGATCAAAGCGGTTTTGGGGCTGTCACTATCGAACACTTTGATGTTCGGGACGAGTTCGGCCAGTTTCGCTTTCGCCTCTTCCAGTTGGGCAGGATCGGTCGTGTTGACATCGTAGCCAAGGGTCAGAAGTGTGAGACCGATCACGGCGCGGGAATCATCCAGGAAGATCATGCGGCCTGCATATTCGGGCTTCCAGAGGTCTGCCCATGAGGTGGGAATGTTTTCGACGGTGGCAGTGTTCACCACGATTGAATCAGTGCCGCCCAAATAAGGCAGGGTGTACTTGTTGCCCGGGTCGAAGGATTGATCCATCCAGCCCGAATCGAAGTTGCCGATATTGGGCAGTTTGGAGTGATCCAGTTCCTGCAAAAGCTGCTGACGGATCATCAGGCCGATGATGTAGTCGGTGGGTTGAACAAGGTCATACGAAGAGCCGCCAGCGGAAATCTTGGCATACATTTCCTCGTTGCTGGAATACTCGTCGCGGTTCAACTTGATGCCGTAGACCAGCTCGAAACAATCAAGCATGTCCTGCGGGAAATACTCGGTCCATACAAAGATGTTCAATTCTGTAGAGGTGACTTCCATGCGCGGGCTCGGCTCAGGGCATTCAAAGCCGGTCGAAGTCACTTTTGGCCCTTCCGATTCAGTATCGGAAGCTGGAGCGGCAGAACCGCCGCCACAGGCGGTCAACACCATGCTTGCTATTACCAACACCCCTAATAATCCATACAGGTTCTTTTTATTCATCTCTTCCTCCTTAGAAGTATTGAATCGTTTGGCACAACGCCTTTTCGGGCGTGAAATACCCTAAACAAATTACGAATGCTGTTTCGAATCACGACTTTGAAGTATCTGCAAAAGTAGTACAGCAGTGAATACAACCAAGATCCATACCGTTGAAAGTGCATTAACCTGCGGGGTGATAATCCTTCTCAAAAGACCATATACGTAGATCGGCAGGGTGGTGGAACCCGGGCCGTTTGTAAAGAAGGTAATTACGAAATCATCCAGCGAAAGCGTGAAGGCGAGCAAGGCACCTGAGAGAACGCCAGGCAGAATCATGGGGAAAGTCACGCGGCGGAAGGTGGTCCATTCGTTGGCGCCAAGATCCATGGCAGCTTCCTCGAAGGATTTATCAAAACCTTGTAAACGAGCCTGAACCACCAACGTAACAAAGGGTACCATAAAAGCAATGTGACTCACCGTCACAGTCACAATGCCAAGCGACAGTCTTGCATCGCCTTGCAGGCTAAAGGCTTCGTTTGCCCAGCCAAAGAACTGACTGAACAAGGTAAGAATGCCAATGCCCATCACGATCTCTGGGATGACGATCGGGATATAGAGCGACAACTGCGAAAAAGGCTTCATCTTGAAATTGTAGCGTTGAAGCGCAAGCGCCGCCATTGTGCCGATGATGGTGGCAATGATGGTGGCAGTGAAAGCGATGGTCAGGGTGTTGCCCGCAGCCTCTGCCACATCGTCATTATTCGCAAGGTCGCAGTACCAGTGAAACGGTCCGCAGGGACTCGCTTTCACGAGACTGCCGTCCATTTCAATGCGGTCACTGAAGGCGGGGATGAAACCTTCGAAGGTCACATTCGTCCGCGAAGCGTTGAAAGAATACAGGATCAGGATAATGATCGGCGCGTACAAAAAGGTGTACACAAAGATCGCCGCAGCGATCACGAAAGGAGAACGGCGAAAGGGGTTCATCCCGCACCCTCCATTTCAAATAAGATTGTAGTGTGCGGGATTATCATGCGGCCACGATCTCCTCTCCAAATCCAAATTTACGAGTGTAGAAGTAGGTAACGATCAGGGTCAGCACCATTAAAATAAGCGAAGCGGCAGAACCAAATGTCGGGTCGCGTGCATCGAGGAACTGACGCTGGATCAGATTACCAACGAGGATCACCTGTCGTCCGCCAAGGATATCGGAAACGATAAATGTTCCCATCACGGGGATGAACACAAGGATCGTCCCAGCCACCACGCCAGGCATGGAAAGGGGCAATGTCACTCGCAAAAACGTCTTGACGGCATTTGCACCCAGATCCGCAGCAGCTTCGTAAAGTGAGTTATCGATCTTTTCGAGCGAAGTATAGATCGGCAGGATCATGAACGGCAGGAATTCGTAAACCATCCCCACCAACACGGCGCCCGGGGTGTACAACATCTCAAGCGGTGTGAATGGGATATTCAACAAATTCATCACCCAGCCAATAATGATATTGATCGCACCCTCCTTGCGTAACAGCATCATCCATGCATAAACGCGGATAACGAAATTGGTCCACAGAGGGATCAAAACCATGAAGAGATACATATTCCGTTGTTTGGGATGGGCACGTGCAATAAAGTAAGCAAGCGGATAAGCCAGCGTGATCACAAAGAACGTCGTATTAAACGCCAGTGACATTGAGCGGCCCAGAATGCCCACATATAACGGGTCAAAACAAGCGGTCTGGCCATCAGGGCAGTCTGTGCTATAGCCTGACAAACGGATGTAATTATCCAATGTAAATGTGTAGATCACATCGCCATCGGGGCTGCGTTTACCGAAACTTACGATCAAGGTGAGGATCAACGGAATGATCAACAGCACAAACAACCAAACCGTTGTGGGAAGCGCCAAAAGCGTACCCTGTGCAGATTTACTTTCACGAAGTCGCTGAAGCATGGCTAATCCTTCTTCAGTAAAAGTGTATTTTCAGGCATGAGCATCAACCACACTTCCTGGCCCACCGAGTAGAACGATTTGGGGTCAAGCCGTGAAATACGATTTTGCTCCAATACCTTCAACTTCACACCATGTGCTTCCACATAAATGTGCGTGTCCGCGCCAATATATACTGTATTAGTCACTTTCGCGTGGAATATATTCTGATTGATCGCATTTTTCTCGGTGATGCGGACCTTCTCAGGACGGATGCTAACATAAACTTCCTCGCCTTTGACAAGCCCATCAGACACCGGCATGCCGGTCAACTCGGCATTCAAGCCGGGGATGAAAACCGTCGCTTCATCCTTTGAAATGGTCCTGATCTTGCCTTCGAGGAAATTCGACTCCCCGATAAAGTCTGCCACAAATTTATTCGCGGGGCGTTCGTACACTTCCACCGGCGACCCCATCTGCTGCACCTTCCCCTTGCTCATCACCGCGATACGATCAGACATGGTCAGGGCTTCCTCCTGATCGTGCGTGACGTAGATGAAGGTAATTCCAAGCTGCTGCTGCAGCGCCTTCAATTCAAGCTGCATTTCCTTGCGCAGTTTCAAATCCAGCGCGCCGAGAGGCTCATCGAGCAGGAGAACATCCGGTGTCTTGACCAGCGCACGGGCAAGAGCGACGCGCTGCTGTTGTCCGCCGGAAAGCTGCTTGGGCTTACGGCGATCCATCCCGGTTAACTGGACCATATCCAACGCGCGTCCGACGCGTTTTTTTATCTCTTCTTCTTTTGCACCTTCCATTTCCAAGCCGAAAGCGACGTTTTGATAAATGGTCATGTGTTGGAATAAGGCGTAACTTTGAAACACTGTATTGACTTTGCGCTGAAAAGGCGGCGTGTGCCCCATCGGTTTCCCCTCAATAAATACCTCACCTTCGGTAGGCCACTCAAACCCGGCGATCATTCGCAGGGATGTGGTCTTACCGCACCCGGAAGAGCCAAGCATGGAAAAGAATTCGCCGTTCTTGATCTTCATCGTCACGTGATCCACGGCGGCCATCTCATTCCCTTCCGGAGTAATGAAACGTTTTACAACATCGCGCATTTCAACTGCAAATTCACTGATCATCTATCTTCTCCTCGATGAGTTTTGGAAAATTACATTGTCTTGCTAATTTCACCTAGCGTATCACCCAGGCGGTCAAGCAGCATATCGATCTGCTCCATGGTAACCACCAGCGGCGGTTCAATACGAATGGTTTGTGCGCTTGTCAGCGTGCCTGCAACCAGCACACCCCGCTTGAACAATCCCGAAGCAACCTTATAGCCGATCTCCGGGTTCTTGAAATGCATGCCGATCAGTAAACCCATGCCCGTTATTTTCTCATAAATTTGTGGATACTGCGCCGCGAATTTTTCCAATTGTGGAATCAGGTACGAACCTTTGGCAGCCGCCTGCTCCCATAACTTTTCGCGCAATGTGACATGAATGGCGGAGATCGCCGCAGAACAAGCCAGCGCGCCGCCGCCCGTTGTCGTAGTATGCATGAACGGGTTTGGATACATCATTGGCTTGAATATTTCCTCGGTCGTCGTTACCGCGCTGACAGGCATGACGCCGCCGCCCAATGATTTGGCAACCGTCAAAATATCAGGCACCACGTTCCAGTGCTCAACACCCCATAACCTGCCTGTGCGTCCTAAACCAGTTTGCACTTCATCCGCTATTAACAGCACGCCATACTTTTTCGTTGCGGCGCGGATGCGCGGCCAGAAATCATCAGGCGGAACGATCGCCCCTGACTCACCCTGGATCGGCTCAAACATCACTGCAGCAACACCAATGCCAACCTTTTCACAGATCTCAAGCTGTTTTTCCACCGCATCCGCATCCCCAAACGGGACGTGATACACCTGCCCCGCATACAGCGCCCCCATCGGGGCGCGGTAATCGGATTTACCCATCAACGAAAGCGCACCCATCGTCTTGCCGTGGAATGCCCTTACACCCACAATGAACGCCGTCTTGCCTGTATACAGCTTGGCAATTTTCATCGCGGCTTCATTGGCTTCCGTACCACTGGCAGCAAACCAGCTATATTTCAGGTCGCCTGGTGTAATGGAAGCAAGCAATTTCGCCAGTACACCGCGAAGGGGATCGATCAATTCCTGCGAAGGCATCGGCGAGCGATTCAATTGTGCCTTCACCGTTTCAACCACATCGGGATGACTCCATCCCAAATCCAACATGCCGTAGCCACCGAGAAAATCCAGGTATTCGCGCCCAAGCACGTCCTTGAACACCGCTCCTGAGCCGCCCCATTCCACAGCCGCCCAATCTCCCGACTCGGTCACACTCTTTCGGTATTCCAACCAGTTGCGGTTGTAATGTTCCGCAAAATTCGTTTTCGACTCATCAATGATCTGGTGTGCCTGTTCGGTTGTCGGAAACTCATTCTTTTTGATCAAATCCATCCAACGTGATGAATAATCCAGTGCGTCTTCGTAATCTACTGCCATGATTTATCCTCAAATTTACAGACCTGACAGGTTTTGAAAACCCGTCAGGTCTTTTAACTAAAATTTTCTCGACCATTCCTTGGGCCAACGTTCGACCACAACTTTCTTCTGGGTAAAGAACTCTACAGCATCTGTCCCCTGTCCATGCATGTCGCCGAAGAACGAATCCTTCCAACCGCTGAACGGGAAGAAAGCCATTGGCGCAGCTACACCAATATTGATACCGATGTTGCCTGCATCCGCTTCATAGCGGAAACGACGCGCTGCATTGCCGCTCGTCGTGAACAAGCTGGCCTGGTTTCCATACTGTCCGCTGTTGACCAACTGGATGGCGTCATCAATGGTGTTGACATGCATGAGACTGAGCACTGGCCCGAAAATTTCCGTTCTCGCAATCTCGCTTCCAGCCTTAACGTCGGAGAGGATCGTCGGTCTGACGAAAGATCCACTCTCGTAGCCTTTCACCACCGTCCCACGTCCATCCACCGGCACGCCTGCGCCTTCCTTCGCGCCGAGAGCGATCAACTGCTCCACGCGCTGCTGCGATGCGGTGTTGATGACGGGTCCCATCTGCACGCCAGAGTCCATGCCGTAGCCGACGGTACGTGATGCCGCGGCATCGCAGATCAACTCGGTGAAATGATTCTTCGACTCGGCCACTGTCACAGCGAGAGAAACTGCCAGACAACGCTGACCAGCACACCCGAAGGCAGAATCGGCGATGATCTTCGTCGCCATTTCCATATCTGCATCAGGCAAAATGATGACGGGATTCTTCGCTCCGCCTTGCGCTTGAACACGTTTACCGTGCGCCGCTGCGGTGGAGTAAATATACTTCGCCACATTGGTCGAACCAACAAAGGTGATGGCACGAATGGCAGGGATGTTCGAGAATGCCATCCACGGTTTCCTTCGCGCCGTTGACCATGTTGACCACGCCTTTCGGGAAGCCAACCTGCTCAATGAGCTTGAAAATGAATTGCATCGTCATTGGCACTTTTTCAGAAGGCTTGACAATGTAGGTGTTGCCAGCGGCGAGCGCGTAGGGCAAATACCAAAACGGGATCATGCCCGGGAAGTTGAACGGTGCAATGGTTGCACACACGCCCACAGGCTGACGGATCATGATCTCGTCGATGCCAGGGGCGATGTCTTCAACAAATTCGCCCTTGCCCATATGCGGCATTCCGCAGGCAACTTCGACGTTTTCATAGGCTCGCACCATTTCAGCCTTGGCTTCTTCAAAGGTCTTGCCCGCTTCATTGGTGATGAGCTTGGCGATTTCATCGCCGTTCTCGCGCATGAGATTGCGGAGTTTGAACAGATATTGCACACGGTCGTTGACAGGGGTTCTGCGCCAGGCAGGCAATGCTTCACTGGCAGCCTTTGCCGCCGCATCCACATCAACCTTGGTGCCGAGCGGCGTCTTTGCGATCACCAATCCTGTAGCAGGGTTGATGACATCAAAATATTCTTTTACAGTAGGCTTGACCCATTCACCGTTTATGTAGTTTAGGATTTCCATGGTTTCTCCAATCACGTTAGAAAGTTGGAAGGTTGAAACGTTCAAACCTTCCAACTTTAAACTAACTCACTTTTTTATCCGCAACTTCCAGCGCCTTTTCAACCAGCGCCAGACCTTCATCCAGTTGTTCCTTTGTGATGCACAGCGGCGGGACGACAAAGACCATACTGCCCATATTATTCGCCATGATGAAGGTGAAAAGCCCATTCTCACGCAAAGCTTTCCCCACTTCCGCCATAACAGACGGCGCGAAGATTTCCTTCGTCTCGCGATTCGCAACCAATTCGATGGTAGAGAACAGGCCAATGTAACGCACATCGCCTACGGAAGGATGCCGCGATTTGATGTCTTCGAGGCATTCGCCAAGGTAATTGCCCAGCGTCCGCGCGTTTTCGATGAGGTTATCCTCTTCGTACACTTCAATGGTGGCGAGTGCTGCTGCACAAGCCAATGCATGGCCGTTATATGTGAGGCCTGCATAAAGATATTTATCTTCAAAATATTCGGCGATCTTGTCTGAAACGATCACCGCACCGAGGGGGACATATCCGCTGGTGATGCCTTTCGCGGTGGTGATAATGTCAGGGGTTACACCCCAATTATCCACGGCAAACCAGTTGCCGGTGCGGCCCCAGCCGCTCATTACTTCATCTGAGATCAACAAAATGCCGTACTTATCGCAGATCTCGCGGACTCGCGGCCAGTAATCATCGGGCGGAACGATCAGCCCGTTCGAGCCGACCACACCTTCCATGATGATCGCGGCGATCTTGTCGGGACCTTCGTATTTGATCACCTCTTCGAGATGGGAAATGCACTCGCGCTTGCAGGATTCTTTCTTCTGCCCAAACGGACAGCGATAGCAGAATGGATCAAGGAAATGGACTCCACCGGGCATGGCAGGTTCAACAGCATTACGACGGTAGTCACCTGTCAATGCAATGGAACCGTGAGTCGCTCCGTGATAAGAACGATAACGTGCAAGAATCTTATGCCGCCCGGTGTAGAAGCGCGCGATCTTGATAGCGTTCTCATTCGCTTCTGAACCGCCAAGGGCAAAAAAGGTCTTTTTCAAGTTACCCGGCGTCACCTCTGAGAGTTTCTTGCCAAGCTGGGCACGGACATCTGTGGTGTTGCCTGGATGCACGAAGCACAATTTAGCCGCCTGATCTTGAATGGCTTTGACCACTTTCGGGTGTTGGTGGCCGATATTGGTATTCATGAGTTGGGACGAAAAATCGATATAGCGTTTTCCGTCCACGTCCCAAAAATAAATACCCTCCGCCTTTTCCACTGGAATGGGATTGGCCTGCCCCTGCACCGACCATGAGAAAAAGGTGTATTCCTTGCTGAGATCAACGATTTCTTTTGAGGTTAGTTTGGTCATGGATTCTCCATAGGGTTAACAAGTACATAGGTTTAAAAGTTGACAAGTCGAAACCTTCCAACATTCAAACCTTTAAACAGTTATTTTTTCACTTCCTTCACGATCTCAGCGTACACGTTCAAAGTCTCGTCTACGTCTGCATCGGAGTGCTCGTAGCATAGGAACCATGGCTCACGGGCATCGTGATCGGGCATGACACCTTTTGCAACAGCTTTCTCCACCAATTGCAAATAAAGGTCGCGGTCGCTTTCCTGCCAATCACGCTGACAGGTGACAGACTCAATATTCAATGAGAATGAGAACATGGCGGGGTATCCCGTGAAGACGGCAGGAATATCATTCTCTTCGAAGATCTCCTTCAAACCGTCCATCAGGCGTTGTCCGCGCTTTTCGATGGTCTTGAGGATCGGCTTGGATTTGAGCAGACTCAATGTGGCAAACGCGCCAGCCACACCGGGCTTATTGTTCGTGTACGTGCCGCCTTGTGCCACCCCATGCCCAATAATGGACATGATCTCCCGTTTGCCGCCGAAGGCCGCGATGGGATATCCATTTCCGAGCGCCTTGGCGTAGGTGACCATATCAGGGTTGAGGTTGTAATATTCCTGCGCGCCGCCGTTTGCGATGCGGAAGCCAGTTTTCACTTCATCGAGGATGAAGACACAGCCATATTCCTCAGTCTTTTTTCGGATGAGCTGCAGGAATCCCTCCTGCGGATTGATCGCGGCGCAATTTCCCTGACACGGCTCGGTGATCACTGCGGCGATCTGCTCCCCATAGGATCGCATCACGCGCTCAAAGCCTTCAAAGTCGTTAAAGGGCAAGGTAATGATAAATTCGCGCATCGATTTCGGAATACCCGAAGATGCCGGCACAGCAATGGGGCTTCTACGATTGCCATAAGCTTCCACGGGCGAATAGGTTGACCACAAGGCATGGTCATGCATGCCGTGATAATTTCCCTCAAATTTCAAAATAATATCGCGCCCAGTGTACGCGCGGGCAACGCGGATCGCATGCATGGTGGCTTCGGTTCCTGAACAGGCAAAGCGCACCATTTCAATGGCTGGCGACATTTCAATGATCATTTCTGCAACGGCCACTTCAAGCTCGCCCGTCATGGCGAACAATACTCCCCGCTGAATCTCTTCAATTACTTTTGAATCAACTTCGGGGTAGGCATGACCGAGGATGATCGGCCCAAAGGCCAGGCGATAATCAATATATTTCTTTCCGTCCACGTCCCATAAATATCCGCCCTTGGTCTTGTCTACATACGGGGTGATCCCGTCACCCCAAAAACGAAAATTGGAATTCACCCCCAAAGGTAAAACTTTTTGAGCGCGCTGCTGTAATGCCTGCGTCTTCGAACCAAACATACACTCTCCTTGAAATGGTTTATTTGGATGTTGTTGCGGCTTCTTTTTCAGACAACTCGTTTGCGATTCGTTCGGGCACTCGCCACTGGTAAACATCCTTGAGGATGATGGGCACAATGGAGGTCGTGGTCTTGCGTACCCCAGTCACCTTGCGGACCACTTCCGTGACGAAATAATATATCTCGGAAGTATCGCGGGCGACCACCTGAATACTGATATCGTTCTGACCGATACCACAGGCCACGTAGGTGACATTCTCGAAAGCAGCCATTTTCTTTGCCACCTCGAAAATGAGGTCGGATTCCACCTCCAGCCAGACATCGGCCTTGATGGTGAAACCCAGCGCCTCGGGGCTGACCACCGCACTGATCTGAATGACCCCATCATCGATCATGCGGTCCACACGGTACCGAATAGACCGCTCAGAAATGTCGCCCATACGGCGGGACATCTCAGAAGCGGACATTCGGCCATCTTCAAGTAACAAGTTGACGATTTTTATATCTGTTTTGTCGAATTCATACATGGATTCACTCTATGCCTTCCGAAAGTTACGCGCAGAATATACCTTGTGGCGTTTTAATCGTCAAGGGGGAAATAAAAAGCCGCCACACAGAGTGGCGGCAGACGGGTTGAAATCCATTTACGGGGAGATTCGATACAAACTAAACCTGCGGTCTTTGAAGACAAGGAAAACGTTTTCGGGGAAACTTTGCTGGAACTCGACCACCCACGCAGGCTCATCGCGGATCAACAAATACTCGATCTTACTTTCCTGAAACTTGGTCAGGCGTTCTGACGGAGAAAGATTCTCCCCGATAAGGGGTTTCCAGAGCTGAGTTTGCTCGCCGCCCGATTGTACACGGAAGACCAGCGGCTCAAACTTCAACGTCAGGCTGGGAATGATGGAATTGGTGGCGGCATCAGGCCCGCCGATGATGATCGGCGAATCGACATCCATTTCGTTCATCTGCCGCGCGGTGCTGACGTAATTGGAATACAGATCCACCATGTCAATGCCGTTGGGCGGGAGATTTTCCATCGCCCATGGACGAACAAACACGACCAGCCCCAGCATGGCAACGGTCATCGCCAGATAATAGGCAGGTTGAACCCATTCCATGCGGCGGACGAATTCAAGTTTCTGTGAAATTTCAAAACCAGCCCAGATCAAAAATGCAAAAGCCAACCCGAAAGGCATCAGCCAGGTGAGTCGCCACAATTGGAACGGCGTGGTGAACATGCCGACGATCCAGCCTGTGTAGGGGAACATGCTCACACCCAAAACGAGAAACGCCGCCAGCACATAGCGGGCATGTTTGTGTTTCCAAAAGAAGAAAAGACAAAGAACTGCCGAAACAAGGCTGACCTCATACGGCAATCCCTGAGTCAAATAATGCGAGATGCCGTAAAAATTCGTGCCTTCGATAATATCCACGCGGCGAACACCGAAGCGGGCGAATTCATCGTTCTCGGCGACATCGTCAAGCGAGAAGCTGAGGGTCTGCGAATACTCCCCCCCACCGAAGCGGAAGGTGTATGGGATCAAAACCACCGCCGCAAGGATTCCGATCATCATCACATATTTCCAGCGGATATCTTTATCGAGCAGTTTTGGCAAACCGTAAACGCCGACGATCATGCAGGCCATACCAAACTGGATGGGATGCGTGAACACCATCGCCAAACCCGCCACACCGACGAGAATCAATTTCCGCACTTCGGGCTTTTCCAGATATTCCACTGCCAGCAGGATGAAAAGATACGAAATGAAGAAAGCCGCAACGACCTTATCTTCAGTGAGGCGTTGATAAAAGAGATTGCCAGGCTGATTCCACTTCGTCAGGCGCATGAGGCTGAATCCCTGCGCGAGGATGGCAAGCCCAGCCGCGGCGCGGGGTAGACCGAGAGTCCGCCCGAGGGAGTAAATGCCCAAAAAGGAGAAGCAGGCCAGAGCGGGGGGAAGATACGCCCCCGCGATGATAAGCCCGTCCACTTTGCTGAATCCAGAGATCATGGCTTCGACGAGCGGCCAATAGGCGATCCAAAAGCGGGGGATTTCCAAACGATCGAGCGAAACAGGGAATTGAAATTCGAGCGCGGGCGCGTGTTGATAGTAATAAAGCAGGGCGTTGTAGGTAAAGGCGTCGTCGTGGATCAACGGCGGGCGGGCGATGCTGGCAAAATAAATTGCGCCGCCTGTTGCAAAAAGCAGAGAGACGATCTCCCACCATTTGAATTTTTCGAATTGAAAAGTGACTTTCACATCCATCAGGAAAAAGAGCAGCACGGCAGCCGCGCCCCACAACGCAAAACCCCAGCGGATGAAGGTGAAGTTGAGTTGAAACAAACGCGCCAGCAGGCCGAGCAAGCCTGTTGCGAAAACAGAAACGACAAACCCGCCAAGAAAAACGCGCGGAGAAAAATTACCGTCGCCGCTTACGCGCATAAACGTGAGCACACCAGGGACAAAATAAATGAACAGGCCGATCAGAAAACGCAGGACGCCTGTCCATTCGAGCCAGGATTGCCAGGGATATAACGAGAGAAACAACCAGAAAATAATGGAGATGACAATAAGAACAGACTTGTTTTTGAGCATGATTCTTCCTAAAATCGGGGATACCTAGCCAATTATACTTGTTTCGATTATTATCCCAGCGCGCTTTTTGGGGAAGCAAGTCATTATTGGAATGCGGACTTTAGTCCGCCACACGATCACACAACGCGGATTGAAATCCGCGCTCCGAGCAATCGGCTTTTATGGAGCAATGAATGCAACCAGAAAAAAAGACATCCCCGAAGATCACTGTCATCATCCCTGCCTTCAACGAAGGCGAGGTGATCGGCGGCGTGATCGGGCGGATTCGCGCGGTGGTGAACACACTGGACCCAGAGAACGAGATCATCGTCATTGACGATGGCTCAAAGGACAACACCGCCCAAAGCGCGCGCGACGCTGGGGCAAGAGTGATCGAACATCCCTACAACATCGGCAACGGCGCGGCGGTCAAAACAGGGATTCGCAATGCGCGCGGAAAGATCCTCGTCACCATTGACGGTGACGGCCAGCACGACCCGAATGACATTGTCAAACTCGTAAATCGCATCGGCCCCTATGACATGGTCGTTGGCAGCCGCAACCGCGCATCAGACACGGCCGCACATCGCGATGTAGCCAACAGGGTCTTCAATTCGCTTGCCACCTACGTTTCAGGGCGCAAGATCGAAGACCTGACCTCGGGCTTCCGCGCGATCAAGGCGCATATTGCGCGCCAATTCGTTTATCTTCTGCCGAATCAATTTTCGTACCCCACCACCATTACGCTGTCCGTCGTCCGCGCGGGGTACAGCCTCGGCTATGAATCGATCCGCTTTGCGCGGCGTGAGGGCAAAACCAAGAGCAAGATCAAGCCGCTGCGCGACGGTCTGCGCTTTTTGATGATCATCCTGAAGATCGCGGTCTTTTACGCGCCGTTGAAGATCTTTGTGCCTGTCAGCATTTTCACCTTTTTGCTCGGCGTGGCCTACGGCCTGATGCGCATCTTCATCCTCAACGCGCCCTACGGACAAACCTCCGCCCTGCTGATGTCCACTGCGGCGCTGATCTTCATGGTGGGGCTGGTCTCTGAGCAGATCGCACAACTGCGCTTCGACCGCAGCGAATCGAACAACCCTCTCAACGAAGACGAATGAAAGATACCCAGCCAATTTTGATCATCTCCACTGGGCGCACGGGGACGATCTTTTTTTCACGCCTCTTTGCGGACCTGTATCCCGATGCTGCTTCCTATCATGAGCGCGGCGCCTCAAGACCGATCCAGATTCTCACCAATTTACATTTCTCACACCTCTTCCCCAAAAGCGGATTGAAAACCGCATGGAAAATGCTCAAGGGAAACGAAATCGAAACCTGCGAAGCGAAATTCCACATTGATGCGAATTGCTTTTTGTACGGACTGGCTCCACTTGCACCAGAACTGTATCCAAACCTGAGAGTGCTGCACATCGTGCGTGATCCGCGCAGTTATGTGACCTCACACTTGAACTTCTCCCGCCAAAAAGGGACGAGTTTCATCGCCAATTATTTCGTCCCATTCTGGCAGCCGAATCCGTTTTTGGTGGGCGAATTGCCGCTCAGCAAAGCCTTCGGATTCACCCGCTTCGAAAAATACTGCTGGATCTGGGATTTCAAGAACCGCGTGATGGAAGGCCTGGAAAACACGTCCACGCCGTATATGCGCGTGAGATTTGAAGATTTATTCAACACCGAAAATCCCGAGGATTTATTCGGCACAATTACGGATTTTCTCGGCCTGCCGCGTGTGACGGGAATCCGCGAGAAATTCCGCCAGCCTGCCAACACCTCATCCAAAACCGATTTCCCTGAATGGCCCGATTGGACGCCGAAACAAGCCGCACAATTGCAATCCCTTTGCGGCGCAAGGATGGCGAAGTATGGGTATGGCAGGGAGAGTGAATGGGAACAGAAGGTAATTGGTTGAAGTAAACCTGTTGGTCTCGATACGGGCTCGAAGAACGCCCGCCCTACTCGACCAACGAGAGTTTGATACCAATATGAAAAATCGTAACCTCCTCCTTTACATCATCAGCGGAATCCTTTCTGCAGTATTACTCGCGTATTTGCTTCTCAATCTTGACTGGGAGATTTTGCGCGTGGCGTTTTCTGACATCCACTGGGGGTGGCTGGGGATGGCTTTGCTGGCGTATCTGGTGAATATTCTTTTGCGGGCATTGCGTTTTACAAATTTAATCTACTCGCGCCCAGTGACGTGGCTTGAACTGATTCCCGTTTCGGCATTGCACAATATTTTGATGTACCTCATGCCTGCCAAAACAGGCGATGTGACCTATATCTTCCTCGCAAAAAACAGATTGGATATTTCCCTCACCGAAGGGACCGCCACTTTACTGGCGGCGCGCTATTATGACTTTTCGGTCGTGGCGTTGATCCTGGCGATCCTTTTGCCGTTTTCAAAAAAGGACATGCCCGATTGGATTTTCAAATCATCGGTCATCTTCTGTCTGTTGATTTTGCTCGGCACAATCGGCATTTTTCTTTTTCTGAAATTCAGCAAACCCGCAATGGACAAACAACCAGCCACCGAGAAAACTCTGCTTTCCCGCATCCGCGCGGCGTGGATGAAATTCATCGCAGGGCTGCGCGAGATTCAAAGTCACGGCGCGCATGGACGGGTTGCCCTGCTCACCGCGGGAATCTGGCTGTGTGTTTATTCCAATTTCTATTTCGCCACGCGCAGCATGGGACTGCCCGTCGCGTTCTATCACATCGCGATCATTTCCATCGTGATGATTCCGCTGACCCTGCTCCCCCTGCAAGGCTTCGCCAACATCGGCACGCATGAAGTCGGCTGGACTTCGGTGCTGGTGGCGTTTGATTATCCATACAAAACCGCGCTGGCCATTGCGGCTGGGTCGCATTTTGTGCTGCTGTTTTCGGTGCTGGTCGGCGGCGGGCTGGCGTTCTTCGGCGCAAGGTTTCTTTCAACCACAAAGGAGACAAAGAAACACGAAGGAAAACCTTGAAAAAACTTTGTGACCCTTCGTGACCCTTGGTGGTTAAAATTTTCAGGACTACCCATGACCAAAATTCACTTCTCAAAAATCCAAATTGAATCAAAGATCATCAAGGCGCGGGAGTTGCAGATCGAGCTGCCTTCGACGCCTGTGAAATATTATCGTCACGGCTGGCAATCGTGGTCGCTGGCGGCGTGGACGAGTTTGAGTCCGCTGCCTGTGCAAAAGCCTGCGATCTTTCATCCATTGCAGGTGGATGCGGAGTCGGTGCATGAGTCACGCCCGCATGGGTCATGGCTGGGCGCGGTGGAGTTCGCGGATGGCAACGTGCTTTTGTTGGGCGCGCTTGCCACAGACACGACCGTGCTCCTTGAACAGGATCAACTCACAGGGCGGAGCGAAGCGGGCGATGTCGAATGGTTCATGGCGTTCGGTCGGGAAGATGTCATCTTTGCTGAATATGCCAATGCGTTGGAACATCGCTTCGGGTCCATTCAAAGAAATGATACGCCGCGTGTGTGGTGTTCGTGGTACAGCCTGTATCACGCCATTGATGAGCCCGCGCTGCATAAAATTTTCGACGAGTTGACCGACCTGCCTTTTGAAGTGCTGCAAGTGGACGACGGCTGGCAGATGGATATCGGCGATTGGACGGTGAACGAAAAATTTCCATCGGGCATGGCTGATCTTGCGCAAAAAATAAAATCAACGGGCAGGCGCGCAGGATTGTGGCTCGCGCCGTTGATCGCAACGAAGACTTCGCGGCTGTTTCGTGAACATAAGGATTGGTTTTTGCGCGACGAACATGGACAATTCGTCTCGGCGGGATTCAACTGGGGACAGCCGCTGTATGCGCTCGACACGACGCATCCTGACGTAACCCCGTGGCTGGCTGCGCTCATGAAGCAGGTCCGCACCTGGGGCTTTGACTACCTAAAACTGGACTTCCTCTACGCGGGCGCGTTGAAAGGCAAACGGCACAACAACATGCCGCGCGAAGCCGCGTACCGTGAAAGCCTGCGCGTGATGCGCGAAGCGATGGGCGCGGATGCGTTCTTCCTGACCTGCGGCACGCCGATTCTGCCCGCACTCGGCCTGTGCGACGCCATGCGCATCGGACCCGATGTGGGCGCGCATTGGGAAAAACACCGCGACTCGGTGCTGTTTTACAACTTCACCATCCCAGGGACAAGGAACGCCATCCGCACGGTGATCAATCGGCTGTGGCTCAAGCCGCTCGTGCGCATTGACCCCGATGTGGTGTATTTTGAGTCAAATGAAAATTCGCTGACCCCCGAACAAAAATCCCTGCTGCAAGACCTCGCGCTGATCTGCGAATTCAAAGCCACCTCAGACCTGCCGCAGTGGATGACCCGCGATGAGTACGAACACCTGCGCGCTTACCTGAATCTGAATCCCGAAATCAAACAGACAGGCCGCTACACCTTCGAGATCGGGAATCGCCAAGTGGATTTCACCCCCGCCACGGAATTACCCGAAATCCCCAATGGACTGGTCGCGTTGTGGGCGTCCTTTCTCAGTTGGCTGGGAGATTTTCATTTCGTGCTGAGGATTTTCAAGTGGTTGGATGATGAGGCGTTGAGGAAACGCAGAGCCAGTTTGTAAAAAAGGCCCCCACCCCCAAACCCCCAACCCCCCACCCCCACCCCCCCCCCCCCCCCCCCCCCCCCCCCCCCCCCCCCCCCCCCCCCCCCCCCCCCCCCCCCCCCCCCCCCCCCCCCCCCCCCCCCCCCCCCCCCCCCCCCCCCCCCCCCCCCCCCCCCCCCCCCCCCCCCTTCAACCGCAACGGTTCAGAAAAATCGCTGATTTCACCAACTCCCCCTTAGACCCTACGGCAACCCTCTCATCCGTCTTTGCCGCCATGATGAAATCATTTTTGTGCAATCCCCTGATCTTGTGCGACCACCACTGCACGGTGACCCTGCCCCACTCGGTGATGATCAGCGGGTGATGATCCTCTTCCTCGGCGATGACGCCGATCTTGTTCGTGAAGGCGATCGCTTCGACGAAATTCTTGAGTTTGAAGATGCGCTCGATCCGTTTGACACCGTCCACTTCGAGAATCTGCCAGGCGGGGACATGCAAATGCAGGTCGGCGATCTCGGCATCGGTCAAGGTCGGTTCTTCACGACGGCAGGCGACACATTTTCCTGAGGCTAAGTTGATCATAAAGTTTTTACTCCCATCATTTCTTCAGCATCCAATAAATAATCTTCAATGGTTTCGGGCGTGGACAGATTACGGGTATTATTTTCGTTATCACGATCCAACTGCCAATTGAAGGGATTATAGTAAATATATCTGGCAATGGTATTCAGTTCTTTTTCGTTGCGGATAATATGTTCGTAATAATTCCTTTGCCAGATCACACCGCCGCGCGATTTTTCCAATCCGTTAATGGCATAGGTCACAGCAGATTTGTATGCGCGAACGATGGTTGGTGTTGAACCCGCAACGGGTTTCCCAAATTTCTCCGTAGGGACACGGCGGCGCCGTGTCCCTACATCATTTAACCATACAATCCCATGAACGTGATTTGGCATGACGACAAATTCCTCCTCATGTAATTCCACGTTATCGCGCAATGCCGCAGTCTTGAACCACTCTACGCGGACGGTCTCGCCCCATGTGTTCAATTTCATTTCCCCGTTTACAATCTCGCCAAAAACATGCCCGCGTTGATGCGAACAAATCGTGATGAAATACGCGCCTGCCTGTGTGTAATCGTATCCCTTCAAGCGGATCGAACGGCGATGATGAATTTGAGGGTCGTATTTCATATATCATCTCCGTTGGGGCACGGCGGCGCCGTGCCCCAACAAGAAATTACAACAATTTCTTCAAATCCTCCACCGAATTCAACTTCACGCGCAATACTTTTCGCCCAGCGGCGATCAATGCTTCGTAATCGCCCAGCGCCTGCGCGCGGATCAGTGTGCCGAAGGTCATTCCCTGCGTGGGGATGTCCATGTCATTTTGGGCATCGTACACCACCTGAATGAAACGTCCCTTGTTGGGGCCGCCCTTGTGGAATTGTCCCGTTGAATGTTGGAAGCGCGGACCAAAGCCAGCAGAAACGGCGCATTTGGTCTTTTCACGAATGGCAACGCGCAAGGCTTGCAAATCGTTCTCAGTGTCTTTGTTGCGCGGCAGGTAGGCATTGACCGTGAAGAACTCACCCGCTTTCGCATCGGAAACAAATTTCTCCAAAGCAGATTTCGCATCGGCGATGTCCACCAGGTCCGCTTCGGCGAGTTTGCCTGTGGCCTGATAATCTTTGATCTTCGCGATGGTGCGCAGTTTGCTATCTTGCACATCGGGTTGATCAAAAGTGTTGATTCCCAAAATATGGCAGGCCACCGAAACAGCGATCTCCCAGCGGAAAAATTCCGCGCCCGCGTCGTAGAGATTGGTAATTGGTAATTCGATCACAGGGAAGCCAGCATTTTTCAACGCGGCAATCCCGTCGCTCAATTCACCGTTGTTTCGCAAATATACAAACAGGCGGTCATCACCATACACATCGGGTGAACCCAAAGGCTCCATCGGCACGGGAAGGATTCCCTTTCCATGCTTGCCACTGGACTCGGCAATGACCTGCTCGATCCAACCAGCCAACGCTGAAACAGGCGCATCACTCAGGACCGTGAGCTTGTCTCTGCCTGCGAGAGCAGACTCAGCCAGTAGAGCGCCAAGCGCAAAGCCCGCGCTGGTATTCTTGCGTGAGGCATGCTTGATCTTCTCAGCGGAAGCCAGCAGTTTTTCAATGTCCATGCCGAGCAAGGCGGCGGGGACCAAACCGAAATCGGTCAGCGCGGAGAAACGTCCGCCCACGTTGGGGTCGGCGTTGAATACTTTTCTGAAGCCGCGATCCTTGGCGAGTTTTTCAAGGGATGTGCCCGCATCGGTGGTGACCATGAAACGCGAGCCATCGCCCTTGCTGAGTTCCCAGAAATAATCGAAAGCAGCCAGCAATTCCGCAGTACCGCCCGATTTGCTGGCGAGGATGTACAACGATTTTTCTGGCGGATAATTCTTTGCCGCCAATGCCACCTGTTCCGAATCAGTCGAATCGAGAATGGCGAGGGACAATTTCGCTTCGACATTGGCCGCCGCAAGCAAGGAACTTAACACTTCGGCAGTCAGTGACGAGCCGCCCATGCCGATGACGAGGACTCGGTCAATGCCTTCTTCGTGGATCTGTTTTGCAAAGGAGAGATAACCATCAAGCCGAGTGCGGGCATCTTCGATGGAATGCAGCCAACCGAGGCGGATCTTGATCTCTGCCTGACCTTCAGGGTCGCTGGCCCACAGTGTGGGGTCATGTGCCCATATTCGGGCGGCGACCGAGTGCTCTTCCAGCGTAGTTAAACGCTTGGCCACAGAATCAGCTAAAGGTCCAAGAGAAGAAACGGCGCTCTTCCTCCGATCCTCAATGGCTTGCAAGAGAGTCGTGAATGCATCCGCAAAAGACTTCACACCTTCCTCTTCCAATTCCTGCGTGACGGTGCTCATCGAAATGCCAGCGGCTTTCAGTTCGGCGAAGAACATCTGTGATTCTTCAAGGCCGCGTGTGATGGTGAGGCTGGCGGTGCCGTGGTCGCGGAAGGCATCAAGCGTGGCGGGTGGCACGGTGTTGACGGTGTCGGGGCCGATGAGGGTATCGACATAGAGCGTGTCGGAATATGCGGGATTCTTCGTGCCCGTGGAAGCCCACAGCGGACGCTGCACGCGCGCGCGGAAGCGGGCTTTGAGGGTGGCGAAACGCGGCGAAGTGAAAATGGATTCGAATGCATCGTAGGCCATCTTGGCATTTGCGATTGCGGCGCGTCCGCGCAAAGGCGAGCCCTCGGGCAAACGCGGATCCACTTTGGTATCGACACGTGAGACAAAGAACGACGCAACTGATGCGACCATTTCGATGGGTTCGTTCGCGGCGATGCGGTCTTCGAGGCCTGCAAGATAGGCATCCATCACGGCGGCGTAGCGGTCGAGCGAGAAGATCAGCGTCACGTTGATGTTGATTCCCGCCGCGATCGAAGTGCGAATCGCAGGAATACCAGCCTTGGTAGCGGGGATCTTCACCATCAAGTTCGGGCGGTTCACGCGCTCCCACAATTCCTTTGCCTGTTTCTGTGTGCCTTCGGTGTCATTCGCCAGATACGGGCTGACCTCAAGACTCACGTAGCCATCACCGCCGCGGGTTTCATCGTACAACGGGCGGAAGAGATCGCAGGCTTCCTGAATATCTTCGATGGCAACCTGCCAGAAGATCTTTTCTGCATCCCAGCCTGCCCAGGCAAGTGGAATCAATGCGGCGTCGTAATCGGTCGTCTTTGCGATGGCGTTCTGAAAAATGGTCGGGTTCGAGGTCACGCCGCGGATGTCACCGCGCTCGATCATCGCCTTAAGTTCGCCGTTTTCGAGGAGCTTCCTCTGAATGTTGTCGTACCAAAGGGATTGACCGAGGGAGGTAAGTTTTGGGATTGGGTTCATGTTTTTGTCCAGTTCGTTGGTTTTCAGGTTTAAATGTTGTCAAGTTTACAGGTTGAAAGGTTACTTATGCTTCGTATTCAGCGGAGTCTTCGCGAAGTTTACCCGATGACGGATGAGATTCGAGATACGTGATGAAATTTGCAATTTGACGGGAATTTTTCTCTGCCAGCTGAAATACAGTTGAAAACTGCTCTTCTTTTATGTATTGCAAATCGCGTACTACATACAACTGTGAACGCACTTCACCAGCAGAAGCTTTTGCAATTCCAAGATAACGAATGAATTGCGCCTGCGTCTGGCTTTCAAAGCCTTCAGCAATATTACTCATAATAGAAACTGACGCACGACGAATTTGATCTTTCAACCCAAAATCACGCGCGAACTTTCCATCTTCTGTATATTCATAAATCAGTCTGGTCAGTTCCCGCGCAGTCTGCCATGCTTCTATTTCTTCAAAACGGGTAATCGTCGGCATGTTTCCCTTTTAGTTCATTGGTTTTCAGGTTTGAAGGTTTGAAACTTGTAAACCTTCAAACTTTCGAACTTTTCAACTTTCCAACTCTTTGATCTTATTCACCCGTTTTGCAAACCGCTCGCCGCCTTTTTCTTCGCCAAGATACTTTGCGCCCAAAAATGCGGGGACGAGCACCTTCACCAATTCAGGTCCGATCACGCGGCCGCCCAGGCAAAGGACATTCATCGCGTCATGCTGAACGCCCTGCGCAGCGGAATAGGTATCGTGGCAGATCGAGGCGTAAATGCCTTTCATTTTGTTGGCCGCGATCGCCGCGCCGATGCCCGAACCGCAGATCAACACGCCGCGTTCGGCTTCACCGCTTTGAACTTTTTCGCCAACTTTTTTTGTGAAATCAGGGAAATCCACAGCATCTGCGCTGTAGGTGCCGACATCGATCACTTCGTGCCCAGCGGCCTTCACCGCTTCAATCACAACTTCTTTCAGCGGGAATCCGCCATGGTCACAACCAACTGCTACTTTCATTTTTACTCCATTAAGAGACCCTAAAGGTCTTAAAGACCTTTAGGGTCTAACAATTACAATTCCTTCGCTCGCGCTACAACATTCTCAACAGTAAACCCAAGCTTCTCGAAGATGATCTTCGCAGGAGCGGATGCGCCGTATCGGTCAATGCTGATGACGGACTTTGCGTATCGTTCCCAGCCGAGGCCTGCCCCTGCTTCGACAGCGAGTCGCTTCTGAATGGCTTTCGGCAACACGGACTCGCGATAAGCTTCGTCTTGTTTCTCGAACAATTCCCAGCTTGGGAAGGAAACCACACGCACGCCTTTACCTTCGTCAGCAAGTTTCTGTGCAGCATCGAGGATCAAGCCCACCTCAGAGCCTGAAGCCATCAGGATCATTTCTGGATTTCCAAAATCCTTCAACACGTACGCACCTTTTTCAACCTGTGCAGACGTATCCAAAGTCGGGACGTTCTGCCTCGTCAACGCAAGGACAGTCGGGCCGTTACGTCTCTCGATGGCCACCTTCCAAGCCGCGACGGTCTCATTTGCATCCGCAGGCCGAATGACCACGAGATTCGGGATCAAGCGCAGGGAAGTCAAATGTTCGATGGGCTGATGCGTGGGGCCATCTTCACCAAGGCCGACACTATCGTGTGTGAAAATAAAAATGGACGGGATATGCGAGAGCGCCGCTAAACGAACCGACGGACGCATATAATCAGCAAACACGAGGAAGGTGCCGCTATAAGGAATCACGCCGCCAAAGACCGCCATGCCATTCAATGCCGCACCCATCGCATGTTCACGCACACCAAAATGGAAGTTACGTCCCTGATAGGAATCTTTTTGGAAGGCGGGGCTTCCGTCAATTTTGGTGTTGTTCGAGGGAGCCAGATCCGCAGAGCCGCCGATGAGTTCTGGGAGTTTCGCTGCAATTGCGTTGATGGTCTTGCCAGAGGCCGCACGGGTAGCCATGCCTTTTGCATCCGCAGGGAAGGTCGGCAATGCAGATTTCCAATCGGCGGGCAGTTCACCATTCAAACGGCGCTGTAATTCCGCGCCCAAGACGGGATTCAGACGGGCATACGCCTCGAAGCGCATCTTCCAATCATGTTCGAGTTCACGGCCCTTGTCCACGGCTTTGCGATAGAAGGCCAGCACATCATCGGGGATGAAGAAGCGCGGTTCCTTCGGCCAACCGAGGTTATCCTTCGCGGCGTTCAATTCTTCCTCGCCAAGGGCTTCGCCGTGCGCTTTGGAAGTCCCCTGCCGGGTGGGCGCACCAAACCCAATGATGGTGCGGCACACGATCAAAGTCGGGCGTGGATCGGTTTTCGCCTCCTGAATGGCTTTGTCAACCGCTTCCACATCATTGCCATCTTCCACACGCAAGACCTGCCAGCCATATGCACTGAAGCGCATCGCGCGATCTTCGGTGAAGGCAAGGTCTGTGGATCCATCGATGGAAATGTGATTGTCATCGTAAAGATAGATCAAACGCCCAAGCGACAAATGCCCTGCCAGCGATGCGGCTTCGGAGGCAACGCCCTCCATCAAATCACCGTCGGTGACGATGGCGTAGATGAACGGGTCGATAATCTCATGTCCGCGCTGGTTGAAATTTGCGGCGAGATGCGAAGCGGCGATTGCCATACCGACGCCATTGGCAAAACCCTGTCCCAACGGACCTGTAGTCACTTCCACGCCCGGGGTTAATCCATATTCAGGATGACCCGGGGTGAGGCTGCCCCACTGGCGGAAGTTTTGCAGCTCAGAAAGTGGCAGGTCGTACCCCGTCAGATGCAGTAAAGAGTAAAGGAGCATCGAACCATGCCCACCCGAAAGGATGAAGCGGTCACGTCCCGCCCACTTTGGGTTGCGTGGATTGTGCCGCAGGTGGCGAGTCCAGATGGTGTATGCCATCGCCGCGGTTCCCATTGGCAAACCGGGGTGGCCAGAGTTGGCCTTCTGCACACCATCGGCAGAGAGAAAACGAAGAGTATTAATTGCGCGAGCTTGCAAATCAGCAGTCATGAGTGAATCCTGTGAAAAAAGATTTTTTACTATTTTACCAAACGATGATATGCTTTTAATGAAACCTGTAAAGAAAATCACCTTTGATCTGTAATTCATCGAGGCAAAATGAAACCAAATGCTCAAAGTTCCCAGCCCACCACATTCAAATTAACCATCCTGCACACGAACGACATCCACGGCAGGGTTCCACAACTTGAAAGAGTCGCAACCCTGGTTCGAGAAATTCGCGGGGAGGTTGAGTCGAATGGCGGTTTCTGTTTATACGTGGATGCAGGCGACGCAGAAGATACCATCCTGCTCGAAAGCAGTCTCACCAAAGGCAGCGCCATGAACGCCATTCTGCGCGGCGCGGGCTGTGAATATGCCGCGCTGGGCAACGCCATCCCGGTGCGTTACGGTCCGCAAGCCGTGGCAGACCTCGCTTTGCATTTCGGGCGTCCGCTTTTGTGTGCAAATTTTTTCGACGCCAACGATGAATTGGTAAAAGGACTTGAGCCGTTCGCCATTCATGATTTCGGTGGATTCAAACTGGGCATCATCGGCGTAACTGATCCGAACAAAGCGTACAACACATTCTTCAACATGCACGTCGTCCCAGCCGATGACCTGCTGCCCAACCTCGTCGGCCAGGTCCGCGTGTTGGGCGCACAAACCGTCCTCCTGCTTTCACACCTTGGCCTGCGGGATGACAAACGCGTGATCGAAAACATCGGCGGCATTGACTTGCTGATCGGCGGACACAGCCACGACCTGCTTGACCCGCCATTGCAGATCAACGAGACAATCCTCGCACAGGCAGGTGACTACGGAAGATTCCTCGGTCGCCTCGACCTGACAATTGATCCTGCATCAGGAAAAGTGACTCACTTTGAGCATGCCCTCCTCCCCATCGAAGAGACAATCGACCCCGACCCCGCCGCACATGCCGCAGTGGAATCGGAACGCGTGCGCGTGCAAGCGATCATGTCACGTGAGGTTGGGATGCTGTCTGCACCTTTCGAATTATCCGATGAAAAAGAATGTGCCGTCGGCAATCTGCTTGCAGATGCCCTGCTGGAAAGAGTGAAGGGCGCACAAATGGCCTTTGTCCTTGCAGGACATTGGGAGACCGCTCTGGAGAAAGGCTTGCTTACGCAGGGAACCTTGTTCGCGGCGAATCGATCCACTGCCAACCCTGCCTGGCTTAAATTGACGGGGAGTCAGATCAAACAATTTCTACGCGAAGCGTTGAAGGCCGAAAACGCCGCGCGCACTCCTCACGGTTTACGCGGACGAGCGGTCGGCATGCCGCATATTGCCGGGGCGATCATTCGTCGAAACGGGAGCAGTTCCGGGGAAGTTGAGATCGAGTATCAGGGCAGGGTCATCCGCGATGATGAAAGTTTCCTCGTCGCTTCCACTGATATGGAATTCGCAGATTTCATCGGCTATCTCGTCATCCCCTTTGAAGAAATTGAGTTTGAAGTTCCCACCATCATGCCCGAGGTGCTGGAGGATTACATCCGCAGGCATTCTCCCCTATCCATTCCGCCAGCAAGACTTAAATAATTAAGGGATCATTGCCTTAACATCCGATGCTTCAGGCATTGTTGTTTTATTTCTAATACTTTTCCTTCAACTCTTTTTCTGGCAAGACGATCAATCCCTCCATTTCGTCGCCAACCGTTGAAATGCGTTCCGTTTTATTCACGGCCAGCCAGGCTGTGTAAGCCGCCGCAAGCGCATCGAGTTGTTCAGGCAGGTACAACAACTCCATCGGCCAGACACCTTTGATAAGTTTGTAGCGCGTAATCTCTTCAAAAAAATCCATCGGGTCTTTGACATATAATCCACGCTCATGCAGGATCAACTGCCTTTGCAGGCGGCCTTCCAGCGAAGGCTTTGCCAGCGGAACCTGCCCCGCCATTACACAATAGCAGGCGTGCGGATGCGTCTCCAGAATCTGATAGGGCGAATCCTTTTCAGGATATTTCTTGAAACCCGCTTTCTCCAGCTTGCGATACAACTCAAAGCCAACCTGGATCCACGCAGGGCATAATGCGGCGTTTGCGGCAGTGCCGGTCACAGTGATTCCACGCTCGCGCAATTGAAATTCCGCCATGCGCAACTCTGCACCGCGCACCTGATGCGGCGTGAGCATTTCCTTTTTCATCTTTTCGCGAACCAGTCCACGGTTGACTCCTGCGGGTGCATTAATCGCCGCGGTCACAGATTTCTGACCCGCAAGAAAGGCAATCACATCCTCCATCTCACCATCTGCCAGCGCGATGAGGCGCAGATCCTTATCCAGCGCAGCGTACGTGAAAGATTTGCGTCCGGAAGTGGGGTCGATACCAACAAAGGCAGAGTCTGTGAATAGCATGGGTAAGTTATGAGAGAATCAAGTAGACAGGTTAACAGGCAAAAGAACTTAAGCCTATTTTACACCTCAATTCATGTATACTCGGTCATCATGCAAAAAAATCAGCGAATCATTCTTTACATTCTCCTGCTCATTGCAGGCGCATCATGGGTCGCGCTGAGTGCGGATAAAACAGGCGCTTCCACATCAGGGAACATCCCCGCACCACAGGTCGGTTTTGCCGCACCCGATTTCTCGCTCAAGACCCCCACAGGCGAATCGTACACACTCTCTGAATTGCGCGGACAAGCCGTGCTCGTCAACCTTTGGGCAACGTGGTGCCCGCCCTGCCGCGCCGAAATGCCCACCATCGAAGCCATGTATCAGGAATACAAAGATCAGGGCTTCGTCGTCCTCGCCATCGACATGACCTATCAAGACGACCCATTTGCAGTCGTGCCGTTCACAGAGGAGCACAACCTCACCTTTCCCATCCTGCTCGAAGAAACGGGGGATGTCGCCGCACTATATCAACTGCGGTCCCTGCCCTCTTCATATTTCATTGACCGCGAAGGCATCATCTCAGAAGTCGTTATCGGCGGCCCCATGTCTGAGGCGTTGCTGCGCACCCGCATCGAACAGATCCTAAAATAATATGCTTGAATTTTTCCGAAACATTTTCTCACCGCCCCGTCACATGATCCTGCTCGTTATCGCAGCATGGATCGGGCTTTCCCTCGCCGAAAAACGCGCCGAGCGCCACGGCATCCACAAAGACGATCTCAATAACGTCATCTTTTATGGGCTGGTCGCGTTCATCCTTGGCGGGCGAATCTCATTCGTTCTCCAAAATCTCCCCACATTTCTCAAAAGCCCGATCGGAATCGTCTCGATCAACCCCGATATCTTCGACGCATTTGGCGGACTGGCCGCCGCACTCATTGCGGCATTCATCTTCGGTCAGCGGCGCGAGCTTGCGCTTTGGCCCACTCTCGATGCACTAACTCCATTCCTTGCGATCCTCTCCATCGGCATGGGGCTGGCCCATTTGGCGGCTGGCACCGCCTTTGGAAAAGTGACCGATGTGGCATGGGGCATCAACCTGTGGAGCGCCACGCGACATCCGACTCAGGTCTATGAGACGCTCGCTTCTCTCTTAATCTTTGGCCTGATCTGGTTTAAAAAACATGATCCACGCCCGGGCATTCTCTTCCTTACCTTCGCCGCACTGACAGCAGCCGCACAGCTTTTTCTACAAGCCTTCCGCGGCGACAGCACGCTGATCTTAAACAGCCTGCGCCAGGAACAAGTCATCGCATGGCTGGTGCTTGCCATTTGCTTTATTTTCATTGAAACAAGATTCAAATCATCGCCAAAAGCCGAAACTGATTCGGCGGCGATTCATGTCAAATGACAGAAGCAGGCCTGGGTTAAGTCAGGCGCGGGTTTACATCCAATAATAAAAAATTGCGGAATAAAATTCCGCAATTTTTTATATCTAAATTTGCAAAGGCGATGAGCCGCGCGAGATGTTCGCCAGAAATTCCTGGCGCGTGGCGAGGTTTGCGCGAAATGCGCCATGCATTGCCGAGGTGGTCATGCGGGCATCATGCTTTTTCACGCCGCGCATCATCGAGCACAGATGCATGGCCTCCACAACGACAGCCACGCCCTGGGGCTTAAGCAAGTCGCGCAGAAAATCCGCCACCTGACGGGTCATGCGTTCCTGCACCTGCAGGCGGCGCGAGTACATTTCAACAATGCGGGGAATTTTCGACAAGCCCAGCACCTTGCCATCGGGGATGTAGGCAACATGCACCCGCCCCATGAAAGGCAGCATGTGGTGTTCACACAGACTATAAAATTCGATGTCACGTACGAGCACCATTTCATCATACTTCACGTTGAACAACGCGCCGTTGATGATGGCGTCCGAATCCATTGTGTAACCGCCAAGCAGTTCGTGATACATGCGCGCTACGCGGCGCGGTGTAAATTGCAATCCCTCGCGCTGCGGGTCTTCGCCCACGGCGTTCAGGATCTGCGTCACTGCATTTTCTATCGCAGGGTTATCAATGGCCGTGTCTGCCACATCGTTCTCATTCACATCATCAAATTCCATTTTTACTCCGAACATCCCGCGCGGATTCTTCACATTCGCGGGATGGGTTGATAAATTAAAACTGGCCTGGCAGCATAGCCGCCAAGCCAGTCATTGGCTCACCGATTAACCGAGTTCAGGCTCGATCAACCCATAGCTTCCGTTACGACGGCGGTACAGCACGTTGATTTTGCTGGTTTCAGCATTATAAAAGATAAAGAAGTTATCGTGTCCGAGGTTGCGCATTTGGACCACAGCCTCCTCTTCATTCATCGGGTACAACACAAACTTCTTCTTGCGTGCCACAAGCGGGGAAAGCTCGCCCGTCTCATCATCAATGATTGGCTCGGCAGCTTCGGCAGCTGAACGGCCATCGCCGCGCCCGTGTTGATGCTTGCCTTTGTAGCGCTCGATCTGGGTTTGCATATTATCAACCGCGCGATCAAATGCGGCGAGCGCCTCATCGGCACGCTCCTCTGTGCGAAGCGTAAACCCCTTGCCATACACTGTGATCTGCACTACATTGCGATCGGTGGCACTGCGCGCCGCTTTAAAATGAGCAAGCTCCACGCGCACAGAGTCTATTGTTGGCAGGTAACGGTCGAGGTTGCCCGCCTTCTTGTTTACATATTCTTCAATTTTTTCGGTCAAACGAATGTTGCGTGTCTGAACTTCCACTTTGTTGGACATACGTCCTCCTTTTAGGGATGAAAAGTTACGAACACAAAACGCTCACGCATGCCTCAGACCGTGATGAGGCAACGCGCGCGCGACTGTCAACGCAAAAACATTTTTTGCACCCGATCGAAATAACGCGTCCGCGCTGGACGATAAAGTTGATCCTGTTGTGGAGACATCATCCAACACGATGACGTTCTTTCCATTCACCCCACCCCCAGCTTGAAATGCCTCGTGGACATTTTCACGCCGCTCTTCCTTTGTAAGCCCCACCTGTGAACGCGTTTCTTTGCGGCGGCTTAATGCCTTCGGTGCGAATTCCATACCAAGCGCCAATGCCAGCGGTTTTGCGATCATTGCAACCTGATTATATCCCCGTTCTTTATATCGCTGTTTTCCCAACGGGATGGGAACAATTACATCCGCATTCCAATTTAATTCCCTTACGAAATGGGTCATGTGCGAAGCAAGCGCATCTCCCAACGCAAGGTCGCGTCGATACTTTAATTTATGCAGTGCTTTCCGCACCGGGTCTTCAAAAACAGCCCATGCGCGCAGAGAATGAAAACGCGGCCTATCCACTCGACAGGTGTCACAGACACCCGTCTTGTTTTGCGGTAGGCCGCACACTTCACACAAAGTCCCTTTTAAGACCTGCACACGCTGCTGGCATTCCAAACACCAACGAGAGCCTGTTTTCCCACATCCTCCACACACAGGAGGATACAGGAGGTCCAACCCAGTCCATATTGACCTGTAAAGAAGATACGATAAAGAGCTGTCAGGCAAATTCTGCCTCCATTTAGAACGAGCTAAAGAAGGACAAGGACGTTTTTTTGTTTTTTTATTGGCCCAAGAACGGACCAAAAGCACCAGCGATCTGGAATGCTGCAGGAGCCATCAAAATGATCATGATGGACGGGAAAGTTAACAAAGCCATCGGGATGATCATCTTTACAGGAGCTTTATGCGCCAATTCCTCTGCAAACTGACGGCGCTTCACGCGCAACTGGTCAGATTGAATTCGAAGCACCTTTGCAAGACTAACACCGAGGATCTGACTCTGAATCACGGCCGCAACGAAACTGGTCAGTTCAGGCAAGCCAAGGCGGTCTGCCATGTCACGCAACGCTTCACGCTGCGTTTTACCCAATTGAACCTCCCTGATACACCGCCCGAACATAAGCGAGAGTTCGTTTTCCCATTTTTCAGCGACCTTCGACATGGATGCATCAAAACCCAGACCTGCTTCCACGCAGATGGTTAACAGGTCGAGAGCATCAGGCAGGGCTTTGCGAACCTCGCCTTGACGGCTGTTAATTCGGCTCTGCAGCCACAACTGCGGAAAGAAAAATCCAATCACAGAAAATATACCTACAACGAGAACAATTCTGCCCACCGGCCAGGTCTTGGAAGCCAGCGCGATCAGCAACAAGCCGCCACCGAATATGCCTGCACCAAAAAAGCGTGTCGCTAAAAAGGTGGCAGCATCAATACGGCCTGGATTTCCAGCCAATTCCAATTTAAGGGTCGTTTCCTGAAGGAGTTTTTGCGGTGTGAAGCGGGAGGAAACCTCACCCACCTTCTCGATCATTGGAACAATCACCCTTTGAATAAAGGGCTGCTGCAATTCAATGTCTTCGAGGGAAACCGACTCACCACGCTGGGTGGCTTCAGCTAAACGCGAAAGAACAGGGTCGGATTCGTCCTGCCCGCCCTGACGGGCACGCAACCCCACAACAATGAGCGCAATCACGCCGCCCAAAACAACGATGCCCAGAATAATCCCAACAACAGTACCCATATTACACCTCGATATCCGCAATCTTCATCATGATAAAGTAACCTGTGAAAATCAAGCCAAGTACGACGCAAATAATTGCCGCCGTAATAATAGGGCCGCCTTTGGTAACAGCCATAATGTATTCAGGATTCAAAAACCAGAGAATAAGAACAAGAAAAAACGGGATCAACGAAAGCACAGATCCGGATGTGCGAACCTGAGCGGTAAGTACGCGAACCTCGCCTTTGATACGAACGCGTTCACGAATGGTAAACGAGATGGTATCCAGAATTTCGGAAAGATTACCACCTACTTCGCGTTGAACGTTGATCGCGGTCACGACAAAGTCAAGGTCATCGCTGGGAATACGGCGGAGCAGATTCTCCAACGCGGTTTCCATGGGAATACCGATCTGCATTTCCTGCACAACACGACGGAATTCGTCATTAATCGGCGACGGAAGTTCCTTGCTCACAGCTTCCATGGCCTGCATGGTCGAATACCCAGCACGAAGACCATTCACCATCAAGTTGAGCATATCGGACAACTGGTCGTTGAATTTTTGAAGGCGTTGCTTTTGCTGCCGTCTGACATAGATTCCCGGGGCAAAGGCACCGCCTATCGCCCCCATTACAGCAGAAGCCCAGTGCTGGTTCCCCAGAAACCATATGACAAGACCACCAATCAAAATACAAACGATGATCAAAATAAAATATTCACCGGCTTTGAACTTCAGATCTGCGCGAGCAAGATCCCTGGCGATGCGATCGCCAAAGGATGTTTTCTCCACCCGCTTGGATACCCACTCTGTAAGGACGGAATTTTGAGCTTCACGGTCCAAACTTTGTTTATCATCATCCAAATATTGAGCAAGGCGTTGTTCGACAACAGCACGTTCACTGTTTGAAGAAACAATAACGCCTACTATCAATAGAATGATTAGAACAACACCGCCGATGATAATAAAGGTAGCCATGTAGTACTCTTCTACACCATGAAGTTTTCTTTAGTAACGCCTTCGCTCGCCAATACCAAAGATGGACGGCGGCAAGTGGATGCCCGCAGCCTCGATCTTGTCCATGAACTTCGGACGCAGACCAGTGGGGCGTGTACGCCCAATGATCCTGCCGTTTTCCATGCCGGTTTGTTCAAACGTGAAAATATCGGTCATCGTGATGACGTCACCTTCCATGCCGCTTACTTCGGTGACGGTGGTCACTTTACGGCTGCCATCACGCATACGTGCCTGCTGGACAATCACATCAACCGCGCCAGCAATCTGTTCGCGAATCGCGCGGACCGGCAAATCCATGCCCGCCATCAGGCACATGGTTTCGATACGGGAAATCGCATCACGCGGGGAGTTGGCATGGGCGGTGGTCATTGAACCGTCATGACCTGTGTTCATGGCTTGCAACATGTCGAGGGTTTCTCCACCACGGCACTCGCCAACGATAATTCGTTCAGGGCGCATACGAAGGGCATTGATCACGAGGTCGCGAATTGTAATTTCGCCGCGACCTTCAATGTTAGGCGGGCGGGATTCCAATGTCACGACATGTTCCTGGCGCAATTGCAATTCGGCCGCATTTTCAATGGTCAGGATGCGCTCATCACCTGGGATGAAACTGGAAAGGACATTCAACAACGTCGTTTTTCCAGAACCAGTACCGCCGGAAATGACAATGTTCAGTCTGGCTTCCACACAAGCCTTCAGAAACTGAACAGCTTCATGTGATATCGAACCAAATTGAATCATTTGCTCAATTGAAATTGGGTTCTTCGAAAATTTACGGATAGTCAGCACGGGTCCGATCAAGGAGATCGGGGGAATCACCGCATTAACACGGGAACCATCCTGCAAACGCGCATCTACATATGGGCTGGATTCATCGATACGGCGTCCCAAAGGAGCTACGATACGGTCAATAATACGCATGACATGTTCGTTGCTTTCAAAGGTCACGGGAACCCGGTGCAACTTACCTTTGCGTTCAATGTAGATATTCTTGGGACCATTGACCATGATTTCGGTGATCGTATCATCTTCCAACAGAGCCTGTAGTGGACCAAGCCCCAGGATTTCCGCCGCGATCTGTTCGAACAAACGCGCCCGTTCAGGTCTCGAAAGAACAATATTTTCTTCGGTCAGGATTTGCTCAAACAAGCCCTGGATGGTGCGCTTGACGTCATCCGTTCTGGAAACATCCATCGACGGATCAATCTCGGCAAGCAGCTTGTTTTGAACGCGAGTCTTTAAATCAAAATATGAACCGGCTTGCGGTGATGTAATCGGAGCACTTACCCGCCTTGCCTGCAAGGAGGACAAACGGGAAGTATCGCCTCCCCCGCCTGCACCCTCCCCGGAACCGGGTTGGGCTGGTCCACCAGGTTGTTTGCTCGGAGGTGGAGTTGGTGTACCATTGTTACCACCAGCACCCTGCTGTCCGCCACCCTGCCCCTGCTCAATACGTCGAAGCAACGACATAATTTACTCTCCTTACCGTCTTTCAGACACTTCAGTTTCAGATTCTAAAGTTATTAAGCGACCCCGGACGGCCTCAGCCAAAGAAAAGATACCCCTTCCAATCGGCTGGGATTTATTGTCCAGCATAAAAGGCACACCACGATTAACCGCTGTGATCGCAATCTTCTCATCAAGAGGTATTGTAACAGATACTTCATGCTTAAGATTTTCACTCACCCGTTCCGGGGTGATCGAAATTCGTTTGTCATATCGATTCATCGTAAAGATGACACGATTCTTGTTAATTCCCATGGTCTGCAACAGGTCAAGGAATAATCGTGCATTCTTAATCGCAGGAATCTCCTGTGTGGTCACCAATACGATCACATCACTCACATCAAACATGGACAAAACCACATCAGACAAAATATGTGAAGTGTCCACCACCACATATGCATACATCCGCTGCAAGTATTGCACCACCTTGGTGAACTGCTCTGCGGATATTTTTTCAGCATACTCCGGACGCTGGGGGGCGGTAAGAATTCTTACTCCGGACGCACTATGGTTGATCAGAATTTCATCGACAACTTCCTGCTCCAATTCGTCCACGCGCGGGGCAAGCTCAATAATCGCATTCTTGCCCTGCTCATTGACAAAAATGGCTACATCACCAAATTGCAGGTTTGCATCAACAAGCGCAGTGCGGGTATCTTCATTGTTCAAAGTGATCGCCAGGTTTACCGCAAGAGTGGTACAACCAGTTCCGCCTTTGGGGCTGTATATGGTGATGATCTTGCCTTTATGCGCAGGTGCAAAGCCTGACGACCCGCCCCCAGCACCAGCCACAACAGAAGCCGCAAAGTTCTGCTGCGCGTTTTTCGCCCGCTCAGCATGTGCCATCTCTCCGGCTCGACGAATCGCAGAGATCAATTCATCGCCCAATGGCGGTTTGTTCAAAAAATCCCGCGCACCAGCGAGCATTGCACGGCGCATGTAACTTTGATCACTTTGTACCGATAAGATGACCACCTGAACATGCGGTGATCTTTTTCTCACCTGCTCAGTGGCAGTGATGCCGTCAATATCCGGCATGTTGATATCCATTAATACAACATCCGGATCCAGCTCCTGAGCCAGCTGAATACCTTCCTTGCCAGACCGGGCCGCACCAACAACATCAACGTCCGATTCAAACTGTAATAACTTGCGAATATTCTCTCGCGTCTCTGCAATATCATCTACAATGAGTATGCGAATTTTATCTGCGGCCATTTTTATTACTTCCATTCATTTCGAAAGTTTAAGTCTGATTTTATCAATCCTATATACGACTACCTTTTAATTCCTTGCAATACCAGAGAATCAAAACTGGCAGGCCACGAACAAGCTTTTCAGCAGACAACCTGCTTATTGCGCCGGAGGAGGAGTGGCTGAACATACCGATGACGTGCCAAGGCTAAGGTTACAAAAACTGACTGTGTAAGGCTCAAGAGAGTAAGGAAGCTTCGCAGGTACGGGTATATTGTATTGGCTCAACAGGAATTGCAGAGTTGACGCCTCGGTTGCCTGCCGTAACTGGTCGGTGGGATTCCTTAAAGCCAAGGTCAATTTGGCATCTGTACTGATTAAATATGAAAGAGTGACTGAATCCTGTGGAAGAACGATCAGGGTAACGATATCCGGCGGAACGGGCGCTGCCTGTTGGGTCTGCGGGTCGGTGGCAACCGGGGCTGGGGCAGACAGACTTGCAGCCGGGTCAGCGGGGAAGTCACCAACCTTCATTACGACCACATCCTGCAACAGCATCTGACATACCATTCTTGGGCGCTGACGCTCAGAAGGCATCAAATAGTAGGGTTGTTGGATCGAGGGATCAAGTTCGAGTCTTCCCTGACCTGAGCCGCTGGCTGTTACACCAAGAGAAAGCACCGGCAAACCTTCAGGTGTAAAACCCGTGCCCGTCAAAATACCTGTCTGATTCGGCAGAGCAGATTGGAAGGAGGGATCAATATCTACAAAAAGGAAACAGGCGTTGATATTAACATGGGCTCCATTATTTACCCCATAACCAGCAAGCGATAAGCGATCAGTTGGAATGGAGATGGCTGTCATTCCAGGTGGGATTAACGATGCCCATTGCGGACCCGAAATCGGGACTGCAGCGGTGGCGTCGCTCACCATGGCCTGCGTAATTACAACACCTTGATCGAGCGGGTATTTAGCCACTTTGCCCACAAGTTCCGCCTGCCTGTCAATAGTGTACATCACTGACATGAGGTTTGCCTGAGGAATTGTCATAGGGGCAAGCAACTCTGCAGTGATCGTACCACCTTGTGGAATTGGCTGGCCGACCATGTAAACATCAACGGTAAGCGGTGCTTCTGGCGCGGCTGCCTGGCTAAAATACTGGGTATAAGCCACAAACGCCACCACTAGACCGATAATTATTATTAAAATTACGAAGATCAGGGTTCTTCCGCGACGCATAGGATTCTCCTCTTTTCACATTCTTTGAACAGAGTATTTTATAACACATTCATTATACAAGAAAAATGCCAAAAACATAATTTCGACGGCCAGAAACGAGGCTTTCGTCGTTAGAAGGCTGCTCTCTTCGGTGTTGGCAAGGCAAACTTACAGGGGATACGTGCTCCCCTCCATGAAAACTGTTCCGTATTATATGTTTACCCCGTCAGGCAAAACAAGTGCAGTGCGACCCAACCGCCTACAATATTGTTAGGTGATTGGGTCACGCAACTTCCAATGGAAGGAATTCTACACTTTCGCGGGTACTGAAAACGAGATTCGAGCACCAGAACCGGCAGAGCTGTCTACTTCAAAACTTCCACCCAACATCTCAGAACGCTCCCGAATCAGTTTAAGACCCAGATTGTTCGATTCTTTTAGGATCTCAGGCGAGAACCCCTTGCCATTATCTTCAACGCTGACGCGGATCGTGTCATTCCCAAGGTCGATTTGAACCTTGATCAAGGTAGCCTGACTGTGACGAGAGGCATTTCCCAGCAATTCCTGCACAGCACGAAAGATCATGACCTCTAAATAAGATTCCAGACGACGTTCCGTGCCAGTGACTGTAACGCTCACATCAAGCCCGGCCTGTTCCTTGAACGCATCGGCATATTTGCGCAGAGTCGGCACCAGGCCAAGGTCATCGAGCATCATCGGGCGTAATTCAAAAATAAAACTGCGGACTCTTTGAAACGTGCCCATTGCAGAGGTCTTCAAATTACCCAGTTCATCCTTTGCCTGGGCAGGATCCACATCCAATAAACGCATGGCAATTTCAGTCTGCAGGATAAAGTTTGACAATGCCTGGGCGGGCCCATCGTGCATTTGACGCGACAGGCGCTGACGTTCGGCCTCCTGCGCGTTGACGATCATTTCGATCCCCGCCATTTGGCTTTTGGTCCCTGCAGAGGGAGCGCCGGCACTTGAGGCATCCCCGCCTGCTCCGTTGCCTGACACGATGTTTTCCAGTGTGGCTTTATATTTTTCGAGATGCCCCTTGTCGTTTTGAAGTTTTTCCAACTGGCCGCGCATCACAAACAACCTCTGCTGAACATCCAAAGCGGAGTCGTAGGACATCTTTAGGTCTTCAACCGTGGTCCCCTGTTTTTGCAATTGTTGAAGGTGTGAAGTGATCGCGGTGTTTCGCTGTGTGATCTTGGCAAGTTCGCCCTGGCTTTGCTCCATCATCAAAGTCACTTCACGTAGCGCACGCTGCGTCTCATCCAATTCATTTTGAAAGTCCATGGGCTCATTACTGGTCATTTATTACTCCTGAGGGTGAATGTTGGTATCCTTCAAGGTTACCCACCCGCGTTTCAAGGCATACACAACCGCCTGCGTGCGATCTTCAACGCCAAACTTGCGCAAAATGGCGGTGACATGATTTTTGACAGTTTGGTGGCTGATTCCCAGCAGGGTTGCGATCTCTTTATTGCTCATGCCGCGTACGACACAGGCCAACACTTCCATCTCGCGATCAGACAATGGGTGGAAGGGAGTGCCAGGTTCACTATAAGAGCGGCGTGCGCCTTCGATACGATCCTCGACCCAAAGCTCCAGCTCACGGCGGGTAAAGACGTTGTTCTCGAAAACGTACTTGCCTTCCGCAACTTCACGGATGATCCGTGAAAGGCTTTGAGGTTCGATATCCTTGGAGCAGTAGCCATGCGCACCTGCCAAGGCTGCATGAATGGCCTGTTCCACATCATCATAGCCAGTCATCAGGATGATGCGTGTGGGCAGTCTATCCTGCGAAGCCTGATGCGTGATCTGCTGACCGTTCATGCCGGGCAAGTTGACGTCCATCACAGCGATGGTCGGCTTCTTGGTACGGATCAACTCCAGCGCCTCATCACCAGCGGCAGACTGGGCAATGATGCGCATATCGGGTTCCAATGACAAGGCATCCACCACGCCCTGGCGAAACAATGGATGATCATCAACAATCAAAAGTGTAATCTGGTTCATCCCAAGCCCATTCTCTCTCTTCTTCATAGGTTTTGTGTGCTCATATTTTAACCCATTAAGGGGTTTTCCACAGATAGACGGCCATGCTTTCCTCATCATACTTAAGGGTGACTACACTGTTTGTCTCGAACACCTTTTCAACACCTCCTGTCATCTCCGGGTAGAAGCCGGGGAAGGCAATTAGATAGTCGGCGCCCTGCTGGTTAAGATAATTCGTCAATTGAGGTTCATCGCGAATAAATGGAATAACATCGGGCGAGATCAGACCCGCAAGGTCGATCAACGCATGTTCATCAAAAAAGCCGAGCGCGCCGATATCGTGTGCGGCGATCAGGGCATCGGGGGGCAGGTTTGCGGCGACCCATTTTGCGGTGACAACCATCTCAGTTTCGATCAGGGCCACATCTTGTGAATAGGATTGTGCTCCGAGGAAAATAAAAGCAGCCGCAAGCATGACAATGCTTGCCCGCCAAATCAACTGACCGATCCAGTGATAACGCTCGAATAGTTTTCCTTTGTCGAATTCTGCAAAGGCCAGGATTCCAAACAAAAAGAAGATGGGCATGGCGGGCATGATGTAACGTCCATGTTGATATACGGGGAGACGGGAAATGTACATTCCAAGATACCCTGCACACCAAATGAAAGCGGCGAGACTGCCCCACATTTTTTGTTGAATGCTTTTGACCAGCCAGCCGACGACACCGGGAATCAATACAAGACTTGGCCCGACCAGTAATTGCAGGAACATTTGCCCCAGACGTGTGAAGATGGGAATGGTCTGCCACGAAGCGTACTCTGCCTGTTTTGCATAAAAGGTATTGGGCATGGGCGTGCCACCGATGGCAAGATTAAACAAAAGATAGGGAACAAACAGCGAACCAAAGCCGATCAGATAACGCACAAATGCGATGAGCTTTGAACGGGTATCCTGCCCATTGAGCAGAATCGCCATTAGAACAGGACCGAGCAGAGTCAAACCGTCGGGGCGGACCCAGGCCGCTAGACCGGTGAGCAGGCCCAGGGTTAAATAGCGATGCGTGTTCGTCATCAACAAAACAAGAGCGGTCGTGACGATCAATCCATGAAACAGGGTTTCCATTCCAGACATCGCGGCCCATGCGAAATGCCATTCGACGGCAAAGAAGATTCCCACCCACGGAAACTTCGGGCGATATGAATCGACCAACATGCGAACAGCCCATTCACAAACGACAGCCAGTGCAAAGAGTGTGAGCGCGCCAAGAAAATACGTCCAGATGTAGGGAGAGAGGCTGATGAGGAAGCCGATGGCCAGCAATGCCGACCAAAGCGGCGCAGTGGAACCCGCCGAGGGAATGCCGGGGCGGAATGCCCATTCGCCGCGCTGTGCAAGGTTGCGGGCATAAGTTTGGTGAATCCAAGAATCGTCGAGGGGAAAGCCGATGCCGTAATTGAAATGGCTTGCAAGCAAATAAATAACTGCAATGACAATCACCGCAGCGGCAAGGATCAAGAGGTCGCGATTTGAGATCTTATTTAGTTTCGAGTTTGTAAATGCGCGCACCATCAACATCACCTAGATACACAAATTTGTTGCGGCTATCGGGATTTTGAAAGAGATCCTTGATCGGGTCGAGAACAGCTTCAGGTTCCAACACCAGATAATATGCTTCGAATTCCTGGGCGGCTTGCAAGAGAGCCGTTTCGCCGCCATATGGAATGGAGATCGCAGAGCGGCCGGTGTTGAGATAATAACCGGGCGCATTACGCGCCATGACGATATCCTGTTCCTCGATGCCGTGTTCGACAAGGAATTGGTCGACGGCTTTGTAATCGGCATCGATCTCGCCCCAGCCCAGTGTGAACACCCGCAGATAGACGACATAGACCGTGAGGATCATGGCGACCATGACCAGCGCGCTTCGGAACACGACCCGGTTCTGGTCATTGCCCCAGCCGCGTTTTCTCAGGGACACAAGGATCGACTCAAGGCCCAACGGTGCGAGAGTCCACCACATTGGCTGAAGTGCTGCGCCCGCATGGAAGAATGCGCCGCGCGCACCCGCAAAGGGGAAGAGAAAGGTCATTACAAAAAAGAGGATCAACCAGGCAATCGTGACAAGTTTGACGCGATCATCTTTTCGATAATAAATGATTCCCGCCACGATGAATGGAAATAATATGATTCCGCCATGCGCCGCGAATCCGCTTTGCAGATTCATGTTCATTGCCCATAATCTGTCGTCGAGAATCTTGTCCCAGCCTTGAGCGAGGAATGATTCTTTGGTAATCAGTGTGGGCGGGTAAACAAAGGTCTGGTCGTAATTTTCGAGCCAGAGGGCGCGGCTTCCACCGGGAGCCATGGGCGTGCCGTACAAATTCAGATTGCGGATGTACCACGGCGACATGATGAGAAGGAAGCCAAGAAGAGCAAAGATGAAGGGCGAAGGATGAGGGAGGAAGGATGAAATCTTTTTCGCACGCCAGAGTGCAAATAGAAATGTAAGCGGCAGCCAAAGCAGGCCGTCACTGCGGGAAAGCGCCATCAGCCCTGAAAGCACACCGAGTAAAAGCCAATTACGCATGCGGGTCGGGTCTTGCATGAGTTGTGTGGCGATGATGAAATACAAACCGCCAAACAACATGAAGAGACTGAAGTTATCTGTTACACCGACGAAGGGTGCGTGATAGACGGAAAAAATCGCCAGCATTCCAGATGCAATGGCGATGTCATTTTTTTGAGAAAAGGTGTAAGCCAGCGCGGCGGTCAGCGGCGGGACGAAGGCGGCGATCAAAAAGAAGAACAAGCGCGCCGAAGCAAAGGTGGTTTGACCGGTGAGCCACATCCCCAACGCAGAGACAATGGAAGCGAGGGGCATCCAATAGCTGTGGGATGGATGCGGAAGCGAGGTTGTGCCGTCTAAAAAATTCCACAGGTAGGGCTCGGTGAAACCTTTGCCGGTTGCCAGTTGAATTCCGCCTGCGTAGTAATAGTCTGAGTCGAGATAACCGGGGATCGGCTGGAATTGGGCGATGATGACTGGAACAGCAAGCCCGAAGAGAAAGAGGAAGAAGTAGGTGCGAAAGTTCATAAGGGGATTGGGTGATTGTCCTGCGACTATGCTCAGGATGGGGATTAGAGGCGGCTTGCAAGATCGCTCAGAATGCGCGGCGGGCGGATCGCCCACCAACGAATCCAGTATAAGCCAATGAAAGTAAAAAGGGGAAGAAACAGGAAAAGGCCTTCTTCGGCAATGATCCCAAAACGAGGCACGGCGAACAGGTACAAGGCCCAGGGCAATGTAAGCACAAGAAGCATCAACAGGATCGTGAGGAAGTTACCGATCTTATACCAGCGGTCGTGGACGATGGCGAATATTAAAGCGAGCGGAATGATCAGAACGGCGAGGTTTTCCATTTCAGTGCGAAAACCAAGCAGAGGCGCCGCCGCAAGTGACAGACAGGCCGCCCAGTAAAAACGGCGGAAATCGCCGCTGCGGGCGGCGCTCCACTCGTAGCCGAGCGCGACGACCAGCAAGCCGATGAACAACCATGCAAAGGTGCCGCCGAACGTCGGCCAGATGCGGGTGAATATGGAATGGACGTTGAATCCAAAATCTACTTTGATGTTGTTGATGGTGGCGCGGAAGAATGGAACCAGCCAGTTGGGATAAGCCATGAACGAAACGACCAACAGGATGAGGCTCGCCATAAAGAATCCTGCAAAGACACGGGTGCGCTTTTCATAATACATGCGCAAGGCAATGAGGACGAGAAACGGCGCGCCGACTTCCCAGTGATAGAAAGAGACCGCAATGAATGCGCCCGCGATCTCATCCATTTCTGCGCGGAGGGCGACCAATATTTCAGCGTAGATCAACCCAAGCAGCAGGACAGGGCTGGCTTCGTAAATGGCCTGGAATGTATAAAAATTGAAAATAGCGATCAGGGGAAACAGAATGTAAAAAGGAATCGGCATTTCCCAATCGGTGAGGCGCAGGCTGATGATGGCGAGCGCGAACAAGGCCAGTTCGAGGATCAATGTAAATATCGCCCGGGCAAGCAACGGGTCGGGAAGAAGCGCGATGGGAAAATAGAGCAGGAGAATGTGAAAGGGCGTATCCAGAATGTAGGGTTCATCCCCGGCTGCGGCGGGACCTCCATACACCAATTGCTGCACACGGGCAGGGACTTCCCCGCTGTAGGGATCGAGCCTGTCATTTTGAAAGATGCGCACACTCACCCAATGAACGTAAAAATCGCCGCCATCTTTGAGGGTGAGGTTGGCAATGACCAGCGCAACGGAGACGGCGACCACCAAAAACGAGACCAGCGCGATGAATTGATAATCGCGAGCCGTAAATGATTTTGAAGGAGGTTGAAAAGTAACGCTCAAATGATTTGCTCACCTTATGCAGAACATGGTGCAATGCGCCCAAACGTAAAAATTTCGCGCCCATTCGTGGAATTCGCGGCAAAAGCAAGATGCTTCACTTCGCTCAGCATGACATTGCACAAGATGGGCTATTGGATCACGTAACGAAAGATCGGGCGGGTGGGTGAATTGCGCGCGACTTCTTCGAAGCCAGCGTGTTTGAATGCGGAGGCCGTGCCTGTGAAGACAAAGGGCGCGGGCGAATCCTGTTTTGAATCCACAGGATAGCCTTCCACAATTTTACCGCCCTGCGCCTTCACATAATCGATGGCGGCTTTTAGCAACTCAACTGTAATCCCCTTGCGGCGATGTTTCTTTTCCATAAAAAAGCAGGTGATCGACCAGACTTCCTGATCGTCGACGGGTTTGAGGGTGCGCGAATGCGCGAGCTTTGGATAGGCGCTGCGCGGTTCGACAGCGATCCAGCCGATGGGATAGCCTTCGGAATAAGCCAGCAAGCCAGGCACGGTCTTCGAATCGACGATGGATTTTTGCATCTGGCGCGCAGTATCGCCAGCGCTTTCGGTGAATTCTTTTCCGCGCAATTTCCAGTGCATGCACCAACAGCCGCCGCACGCGCCGTGTTTGCCGAACAGCATTTCAAAATCACGCCACAATTTTTGTGTGAGCGGATGGAACGAGAGGTCGAGTTCTTCGATCAGGTTTCTTTCTTCGGTCCTTAACATTATCTGCCCTCAACAAGATGGTCGTGGTCAATTTTACCTGATGTCCATTCCTTGAATTGCGAAAGCACCACGGCGATAAAGATCAGCACCGCGCCAAGGATCTGAATGAACACCAGTCTTTCATCCAATAACAGCCAGCCAGAGAGAACAGCAAAGACAGATTCAAGACTCAGGATCAAGGCGGCATCGGCGGGCGGGGTGTGCTGCTGCGCCCAGACCTGCAATGTATAACACAACCCAAGCGAGAAGAAAGCCGTGTAGGCGATGGCAAATGCCAGCGGCCAGTTAAAGCTCATCAGCGGTTCGGTGAAAATGCCGACACCCAGATTTAACATGCCGCAGACAAAAAGCTGACCCACAGAAAACGACATGGCTTCGAACTTCGAGGCGAATTTCCCCAGGATGATGACATGGAAGGTCCAAAACAGCGCGCCGATGAGTTCCAGCGCGTCTCCTTTCTGGACCTCGAACCTGCCGCCTGTTGACAAGAGGAATGCGCCCACCCCGGCCAAAACCACCGCCACGATCGACATCCAATGCGGTTTCTCGCGCCAGAAGAAAAACAAGACGAAGGGCACGAGCACCACATACAAAGCGGTGATGAAGCCCGCATTGCCCGCCGTGGTGTAGACCATGCCCGCCTGCTGAAGCGCACTGCCCGCAAACAAAAAGAAGCCCGCGATGAACATCCATTTGTATTGGGTTTTCGGCATGGAGGTGATGTTCGCGCGGCGGACGAGGGGCAGCACCACCAGCGCGGCCAGCAAATAGCGCGCGGCGTTGAACAGGTACACACTGCCCTGCTGACCCGCGACACGCTGGGCCACAAAGGCCGAGCCCCAAATAATCGAAACGACCAACAGTGTCAAATCTGCTCTTAAGCGCATGAAAAGGGAATATCCTCTGTTTCCTGTGTGATGATGGTTGTATAATGCTGTGTATATAGTCTGTTATGCGGATTGAGTCCGTATAACACCCCGCACGGGGGTATTTTACAGCATGAAGCTGTATAAA
>JADKEA010000026.1 GCA_016718275.1 Candidatus Villigracilis affinis | reverse complement strand
CACCCTATATACGTCAAATTATACGCCCCCACAGCTAAAAAACTACCCTTCCCCATTCCATTCGATATCGAAAGTGGAAGCCTCCAACAGCGAAATATTCTCCCGTTTCGCGATCGCGCGCGTGGCCAGCACGCTGCGCAACTGCATCACCGCGGGCAGCGGATCTTTGAAATCCAAAATCACATCATCGCTGGAGAAATATGTCTTCACCCAATCTCTGAACCCGCCGTGCCGCAGGGCCGCAGGCAGGCCGTATAACAGCATCGCCGCCGAAAGCATGTACGAACGATCACCCGTGGGCGTAATGCAATCCATGAACGGGTTGGAAAAAGATTCAGCGAACCGCGGATGCGAAGCCAGCAAATGCACCCCGCTGGTGGCACGCGGATTACACTCCAGCGCGAACAACTGCCCATCGGGGGTCTGAATAAAATCAAAAGCGATCTGTCCCGTGAACTGATTCTGCCCCACAAAAGACTTCACCCAATTGAAAATGGCCGAATGCTCCACATGCCTGAAAACGATCGTCGCCCCGCGCCCTGCCGTAAACCGCGAAGGATATGTCGTATGCGCCGTAATCCGCCCATTATGACAGACACTATACGTACAAAACGCCTGACCCTCAATATATTGCTGCGCCACCCAAGGCTGCCGCGCAGAAAACGTCAGGCTCGATGATGCCTTTTGAAGCGTGGGCAGGATCAAGGTCCGCGAAGCGAAACGCGAGTAAACAGGCTTCAACACCAATCCGCGCCACTGGGCGTACGCATGCAGCAAATCCTCTTGATTCTGCACCAGGATCGTCTCAGGCACATGCAGGTCATTATCCACCGCATGCACAACGAACTCCCACTTGTTATGGAACTGCTTCAACTTTTTGATCGGCTCGGCGAACAGCGGCAGCTCATCATGCGCCATCGCCATATGGAAGATTTCCTCACAGGTCGGAATCAGCAGATCGATCTGATTCTCCGCCACGATCTTCTTCAACGCGAAAAGAAACGCCTCTTTTTCCTGACGTGGAGCGGGCACCAAAAAATTGGCCTTGATCGCATTCGACGGCTGACTCAAATGCCCGCGCAAAGACTCCGCCATAAAAACGGTATGTCCCGCGCGCCGAAACACGCGAGCCAGGTCCAGCGTTACGGGCGCCCGCCCGCCAGTTAAAAGAATATTTGCCATGATTTTTGTAGGGACACAGCGGCGCTGTGTCTTTTAAAACGTCAAAACCATCCCGCCAATAGACAACCCCGCGCCCGTGCCAACCAACAGCACCTTATCCCCGCGCTGAATTCGTCCATCGCGCACTCCCTGATATAGTGTAACAGGGATCGAAGCCGCCACACAATTTCCAAGTGTCTCGATCGTCTTTACGATCTTCTCCTCCTGCCAGCCAAAACGCTCCAACATCATCAACCCCACCTTGCTCGCCTGATGCGGCACCACCACATCCACATCCACCATGCCTTTCGACAAGCCAGGATACAACTCATCCAAAAATTCATGCGCGATCCCGCGCACCATTCGCAGCACAGCAGGACCGTCCATATGAAAAAGATCATCCTCAGGCTTGTGCCCCGCAAAACGCGGATGAAGCCGCGAACCGCCGCCCATGATCGTGGTCAGGTACGCGCCATCGCCGAACGATTTGAAATGCGCGTGATGGATCATCGAAGCATCGCCCGCCTCCGCGCGCGTCACCACAACCGCCGCCGCCGCATCCCCCACCAGCGAAGCCGATTCAGGTTCCTTCGGGTTGATTCCGCACGAAGCTACATCGGCGCTGGCGATGAGAATATTTTTATAACGTCCGCTCTGAATGAAATTCGAAGCCACATCCATCGCCGCCACAAAACTCAAACAGGTCGTGTGCACCGTCATCGCAGGGATGCCCGAATTCCCCAAACCCAACTGCCGCTGGATCAACACCCCCGTATCGGGGATCGCCTGCTCGCCCGTCCCCGAAGCATTGATGATCAGGTCAAGCTGGTTCGGCTTCAACTTCGCCTCATCCAACGCCTCACGCCCCGCCTCCGCCGACATGAAAGACGACGTTTCATCCGTCACCCACCTGCGCTCGCGCACGCCATTGCGCCGCTCCACCCAACCCGCAGGCACGCCGCACAACACTTCCAACTCCGAACTCGGCACAACCCGCTTCGGCAAATATCTTCCCAAACCAATAATTTTGAGAGGAATATCAACTTGCATAAATATGCTCCTGAAATAAATAGACTTTATATTTATAGGAAATTAAACCTTGACACTGATCGCTGTGCGCACAGAAAACACAGTTTTTTTGAATCAGCGAAAATCAGCGTTTTTCAGCGTCCAAAATAGACTCTTTGCTGATTACTGGAACCTATCTCAAAAATACCATGTCGCTCTGAGGGAGCGTTCTTTGCGACCGAAGAGTCTCGTCTTTAGGGGTAGAGACCCTCACCCCCCCCCGCCCCCGCGGCCCCCCCCCCCCCGGCCGGTCGCTGTCGCTCAGGGAATCATTTTTGAGATTACCTCTGATAAAGTCTCATGTCGGTTGACAATAGACATTAGACGATGAACTTTTTGCTACCGCCGCCTGAAGCAATGGGGAATTTCCATCGTCCGCGGTCCAAAACCTAAAAATCCATCTTCCGAAAATAAGGGATCGCATAATCCGAGATCAACTTGATCAACTTCCACGGCCTCTGCCGCCGTACAGGCAGATGTTTCGCGAATACAGCATTGTACTCAATAACCGATTTCCCACCCCGCACCTTTTTAAACTTCCCCACACCACCGCTCGCATGCACGAGCAAATTTCTTTGCAGCCCCTCCTGCAGCGTGATCAACGTCAGCAGGCGATACAACCCCGCCTCCAACGGCAGCGCCGTGTCATACCCGAACAGCGGCTGGGTCATCACCCCATTCCGAATAAAGAATCCCATCACAGCATCGATCCTTCCATCACGCTTCAAAGCGCGCATGTGCAAAATGCCCTCATCCCGCGCCAGTTTCATGAATTCGAACGTGAACTGCGGATTGTAATAGGAATATTTTTCAAGATACAACAGGTTATACAAATGCAACGCGCGCGCAAGCTCTTCATCCGAGAGATCTTTCCCATCCACCACTTCATAGCCATGATTGCGCAGCACGCGCACATCCTCTTTATATTGCCGCGTGCGCACCGCCTCCCCGGGCTCCATATACCAAACCTGGCGGCTCAAGACCATCTCATATCCATTCGCCTCCAACGCCTGATACACATGCGGATTCTTTCTCTGATCCACCGAACGGAACACGATCACCCGATCAGGAAACCACCCGATCAACGCCTCTCCCACCGCCGACAACTGCTCGCTGTTTACTGACGGATACAGGTTCGTTGAAAGCAGGTAGTTGTTGACGTAGACCACCTTGTCCAATTCCGCCCGCCTGAAATACCACGCCACTGGATTCATAACAAGCTTGATCAACGCCTCCACAGGCGGATTGTTCAAATGCTTCACTTCTTCGAACCCGCCGTACGAAACATAATGACTGTACGGTGAAACCGTATAAGTGTTATCAGGATGAAAATCCGAGATCGTAATGGGAATGATGACATCGTCCACTTTAACCAGCATAAGCTGGGTCCGATGAACATTCTGAATGTACGTCTGCGGGTCTCCAAGCATCATCGGCAGCAAATATCGGCGCGCATACTCCCCATCCGCTGTTTTCGGGAAGGCCAGAGTATGGACGTTCTCGCGCGTGAATAATTTGACGGCTGGGGATGTCGCACCAGATGGGTTGGAAAATTCCATTTAAAAAGATACTCTCAGGGTATTAACTCGCCTTACGCACTTTAGACGTGTCACCCTGAGCGGAGCGAAGGGTCTCCAAGACAATCATAGAGGTTCTTCGCTTCGCTCAGAACGACACCCCGTAAGGTAAGTTGTTATTTCTAGCGCGATGCACTTCCGCTTTCAAGCGCGCGGATCGTCTCATCGCAATGCGAAGGGATCACATGCACATCGGGGTGCGTAAGATGATACGTGTGCAAATGTCCCAGCGTTTCCCGATACTTCTCAGGGTCTGGAAAGAGAAAATTGGCGATCTTGTGCGGCGGCGTATTCGTCACGATCGATTGCTTCAACCACGCCGCATCCGCCACGAAGAAAAACAGCTTCCCGCCCTCATCGCGGACGAAGATTCCCATCTGCCCCAGGGCATGCCCGGGCAATTCCACACCGATGATGGACTCATCCCCAAGCAGGTCATAGCCTGTTTTGAAAGGCGCATATTCCCCAGCCAATAAAACTGGCTTCGACATATCCACCTCCTGCGAACGCGAATCGAAATCTGTGGGAATAAGTCCGCGCAGGTAGGCGTGCTTCATGTCCTCTTTAGGCGGCAGATTCCGCAGATGTGAAAAGGCGTGAGGCATGTACACGAAACGGGACCCGCTCAAGTCGGCGAGCGATCCGATATGGTCCGCATGGAAGTGAGAAATGAAGACGTGGGAAATGTCCTTTGGCCGCAGATTGAAAGTCGCGAGTTGATTTACCACCAGGTCTTCCTCGTGCAGTGTCACAGGCGTCATCCAGCGATAGATACGCTTCGGGAATTTTTTCGTCTCATCGAAGAAACGATACGAATATCCCGTGTCGAAAAGCATCGCCCCAAAACGCGGATGTTGCAGCAGCGCGAACATCGCAGGGAAATGAATATTACGCCAGCGCCCGCCATGAATGGCGATGTGCTCGGGAGCAGTGCAATAGCCAGCATGAAGAATGTTGATTTTCATTGTATGTCTCGTCATTGCTTTGGGCTATCGCCCTCGCAATGACGGGTTGGTCTCCTTCCACCATTTCAAGAATCTTTGCACGCCTTCTTCCACTGAAACCTTTGGCCGATATCCAAGTTCATCTTTCGCAGCGGAAATATCCAGCGTAGTGCTGTTCGCCATCATGCTGACCGAAACCCGTGTAAGCGGCGGCTCGGGGTGAGTGGGGAGCATCGTGTAAACCGCCTCGAGCACACTCGCCGCCACATGTGCAGTCTGCCGCGAAATTCTCCGTGTGGGATGCGGCAATTGCAGTTCGTCACAAAGCCGTTCGATCAACTTCCATATCTTAATGGGCTCGCCATTCGAGATGTTGTACTTTTTGCCGAGTGTATTTGCAGGCGACTCGGCGCATAACAGCAGCGCATCCACGACATTATCAATGTATGTGAGGTCAACGATGTTTTCGCCGTCACCCAAAATGGGCAGCCTGCCCGATTGCAGTCGCGGGATCAAGCGCGGAAAGATCACCGTATCCCCGGGCCCAAAGATCGCACGCGGACGGATCGCAATGGTGGCGAGCCCTCTTGCATGGGCTTCGTCCAATTCCTGCTCGGCCAGGATCTTTGTCGCCGAATAATTACTGATGGGTTCAGGCAGCGCGTCCGTTTCTTTGACATCCGTGCGGGATGTGTAATCGAAATAAAGGCTGGGCGTGGAAACATACACAAACCGTTTGACCTTATGTTCCTCGCATCCGTGAATGACATTGCGTGTGCCAATGACATTGGCTTGATAGAATTTTTCGAAACTCCCCCACGGCGACGGAAACGCCGCGCAATGAAACACGATCTCCTGATCCTTACAGGCGTCCGCCAGCGCGGTTTTATCCGTCAGATCAATTTGATACGTGCGAATACCTTCGCTTTCAAGTTGTTCCAGTTTCAAAGCGTTACGCCCAAGCGCGGTCACATCCCAGCCCATGCCGTGAAGTCTGCGGGCAAGCGCGCCGCCGAGAAAGCCTGTTGCACCGGTTACCAAAGTTTTCATAAGCCGATTGTATCCGCAAAATTACAGCACTGACTTTTCAAAATCGATCATTAACCGCAATGATATAATCTTCGCATGGCAAGTATCAAAGACGTCGCCAAAGCCGCGGGGGTATCCACTGCCACCGTTTCACGTGTGTTAGCCAAGAACGCCCCCATCAAACCTGAAACCAGAGACCGTGTGCTCAAAGCCGTGGCAGATTTGAACTACCGCCCGAATTTGATCGCCCGAAGTTTACGTGTGCAAAAAAGCGCCAAGATCGGCCTGGTCGTTTCGGACATTCGCAACCCGTTCTTCACCGCCATCGGTCGCGCCGTGGAAGATGCCGCCTACGAACAGGGCTACTCCGTGCTGATGTGCAATACAGACGAAGACCCCGATAAAGAAGAACTGTATTTGAATCTTTTATACGATGAAAATGTGGCGGGCGTGATCTTTTCCCCCACCCATCAATTCGACATCCACTCACAGACCTATAACCAGAAGATGCCTTTTGTGATCATAGACCGCGCGATCGAGTCAAACGATGTGGACATGGTCTTGCTGGATAATGTCGCTGCGGCATACGAACTGACCGAGCATCTAATCAGCAATGGGTATAAAAATCTGGCGGGCTTGTTCGGTGACGCCAGTACCACGGGTCAGGAACGCAGCCGCGGATTTCACAAGGCACTCAAAGATCATCATTTGAATCCTGCCGCGGCGCATTTCATTTCTCCGCGTATTCAGCAGGGATATGAAACCAGTATGGCATTGCTCAGTCAGCCCAACCGCCCCGATGCCATTTTCACCAGCAACAGTCTGCTCACGGCAGGCGCGTACAAAGCCGTGCGCGACAGCAAGTTGAAAGTCTCTACGGATGTGGCGATCGTCGGCTTCGATGACAGCACCTGGGGGGCACTGGTCGATCCACCCGTCACGGTTATCGAACAGCCCACTGAAGAGATCGGTCGCACAGCAACGGAACTGCTCTTCCAGCGCATTCAAGAACCAAGCCGCTCACCGAAGACAGTGATACTGAAAGGTTCGCTGATCGCAAGAGGGTCGAGCAAGGGAAAGTAATGTTTACGAAATACGTATTACGTAATGCGTGATATGTAACGAGAAGCAAGGATAGTCAATTTCTCACGGATGATCTTCGAGTTGTGTCGAACATCCGTGGGAAATTTTTTTATAAAGAGGAAGTTTTGAATCCGCGCGGCTTGGGGGTGAGTGGCGGCAAGGGTTTTGAGTTCGGCGATGATCTTCTCTTTGCCTGTTTTCGCTCCCTTTTCCAATTCAACCCACAATACAGGTTCCCCCTCCACGCCGACGAGTGCGGTTCTGAAAACCTGCGGATGCGCGTTGAAAATATTTTCAATTTGCTCGGTAAATAAAACATCATCCTTTGTCTGCACACGGTGAGATTTCCGCCCGCAATACCACAGCCTGCCTTCATCATCGAAATAGCCTACGTCGCCCATGCGGTGAATGATTTCTCCGCGATAGTTGATCTTCGATATTCGATCCGCATCGGGTCTGTGGATGTAACCCCGCGTCGTGGCTTCGCTTTGAACTGTTATTTCCCCAACAGCATTTGGCTTCACGATAAGCGAATCCTGCCATTCTTCAATCGGCTCGTCCGTGATGGGAATAATCCGCACCGTCACGCCTTCGATGGGAGTGCCAAGGCAAATGCCTGCGCCGTGTTCGGTTTTTTCCTTCAACGAGAAAATTTCGCGGCTTTCTACTTTGGCAATCGGCAGGGACTCTGTCGCGCCGTAGATGCCGTAGAGGGAGGTGTGGTCGTCGAGCAGGTGACGGAAGCGTTTTTGTAGGTCTATCGTCGCTGGTGCGCCTGCGGTGATGATGCGTTTGAGGGAGGAAAGAAGGATGGGGCGAGATGAAGAATTGTTATTTTCTGCAAAAGAAGAAAGAAGGTCGAGCACTACGGGCGAGGCGAACATGTTGGTGACGTTGAATTTCTGAATCGCCCGAATCACCTTTTCAGGATTGGTTTTGCCAGGGACAGGGAAGGTGATGTCTGGAATGACAGAAGTGACGCCGAGCAGGAGGTCAATCAACGCGTAGAGAGGGAAGGCGGGCAGGTCAACTTCATCGGAGGTGATCTGGAAGGTGTTCTTCAATAGGTCGAGTTGGGCGGCGAGGTTGGATTGGGTGTAGATGGCGCCTTTGGGCAGACCTGTGGAGCCTGAGGTATAGATAATAGCGGCGGGAAAAGCGCTGGAAAGTGGAAATTGGGAAGTGAATAATGGCGGCGCTTTCCACTTTCCACTTTTTATTTTTACGATGCTCAAATTGTATTTCACTGAGTCTCTTCCCCACCCGAACAAAATACGCAACATGTGAGTCAGACTGTTGCCGACAAAAATATCGGGCTGGGATTCGTCGTAGACTTCGCGAATCTTTTTGATTCCCAGAGCAGGCTCAACCAAGATGGGGGCAATACCGAGTTTGAGCAGGGCAAGGGCGAATGGGAAGAAGTCCGCGCTGGGAGGAGTTAATAAGGCGGCGGTCATGCCTGGGATGAGTGGACCAGCCCCAAGTCCAGAAATGAAGCGCTGGGTTTGGTCAAGAATATTCCCATAAGTGAGAGTCCTCCAATCGTTTTTATCGAAGTAGATAAATGCGGGTTTGTTGGGAAAATTTCGCGCATTGCTTTCGAAAAGATCATAAATGTTCATGGTTGGGATTGTATCGCTTGTCAGGGATGTTTGTCAGGATTGTACGATTATCTTCGTTACTATTATTTACTACACGCCACACTATGATGAAATTGGGGGATGTCCATACATTATTACTGCGAATGGATGACTTCGGTCAGGCCGAGCAGCAACTGGTGTGGTTTGGTTGTAGCACGGAGGCATTATGCCCCAGATGACAGATGAACGAGTGCGCGCGGGAATGACGCGCGAAGAAGACCTCTCTCTTTTGAATGAAGTGAGTATGAAAACTGCGGGCGTTTCGCATTTGGAGATGTGTATCCAATGCGGGACGTGCGGCGGTTCCTGCCCTGTGGCGGCGGATATGGACCATACGCCGCGCATGTTGTTCGCGATGCTGCGGGCGGGGATGCGCGAGGAAGTGCTGCGCAGCAATACGCCGTGGCTGTGCGTGTCGTGCTATCACTGCGTGGTGAGGTGTCCGCAGGAGGTGCATATCGCGGATGTGATGTACACGCTCAAGGGGATGGCGATCCACGCGAAGTTGTACACCGACTCAACCGCGCCGCATTTTTCGCAGACCTTTGTGGGCATGGTGGAAACCTTTGGCCGCGGCTATGAGCTTGGGCTGGCAACACGCCATTATCTGCGGCATTTTCCGCTGCGCCTGCCAGGCATGATGCCGATGGGCTTTGGGCATGATCTCGAAGGGGCGTATGGCGATCGTGCCGAAAAAAATCAAACACATGGATCAATTGACGAAGATCCTGGACCGCGCCAAGGAATTGGAGTTGACCTCATGAACAAGTATCTTTTGTATCCAGGTTGTTCCATGGACTCCAGCGCGAAGGCGTATATGGAGTCGCTCAATTCCATCGTCGAGCCGCTTGATCTGCATTTGGAAGAGATCGAGGATTGGAACTGCTGCGGCGCGACGGAGTATCTCGGCATTAACTTGATCCCCGCGTATTCGTTGATCGCGCGAAATCTTGCATTGGCTTCAAAGCAAATGGATAGTGGCACGCGAACCGTCGTTGCGCCGTGTTCGGCTTGTTATCTCAACCTTGCCAAAGCGGATTACTACATGCAGGAACGCCCGACCTTGGGCGCGAAAGTAAATGAGGCGCTTGCGGCTGGTGGATTGGAATACAAAGCGGGCACGCTGGATGTGCGTCACCTGATCGACGTTCTTGTCTACGACGTGGGGCTGGATGCCATCCGAAAGGCAGTTACCCACCCGTTGAGCGGACTCAAGGTCGTGCCGTACATGGGCTGCATGTTGCCGCGGCCTGATTATCAACACCGCTGGTCAGACCATGAACATCCCACGGAGTTGGATGACTTGCTGCGTGCGCTGGGCGCGGACGTGATCGATTATCCGCTCACGACCAGTTGCTGCGGCGGGCACATGACTCAGATCGGGCCTGAAACTGCTTTTGAACTGATCCACAGACTTGTGTCTGATGCGGACGAACGCGGCGCGCAGATGATGGTGACGGTCTGCCCGATGTGCCAGATGAATATCGATGCCTATCAAAATGAGATGAATCATTTCTTCGGCACGAACTTTCACATGCCGATCCTGTTCTTCACGCAATTGATGGGGCTGGCTTTTGGCAAAGCGCCCAACGAAGTAGGCATTGGCGTGGAGTTGGTCAGCTCGCGCAACGCACTCGCGCACATTGGCGTGGAAGTGCCTGTGACGCAGGAACCCGCCGCGCCGAGAAAGAAGGATGAAGGGCTGCCCATGCCGCGTCGCTGGACCAAGCATGAGGGGAAGAAGGAGGCGGTGAAATGACAGAGCGAGTCGGAGTCTATGTCTGTCACTGCGGTTCGAATATCGCAGGCACTGTGGATGTCGTTGATGTCGCAAATTGGGCTGCTGAAAAGCTTGGGCGGCAGGGTGTGATCATTGCGCGTGAATATAAATTCATGTGCTCCAGCCTGGGGCAGGAGTTGATCGAGAAAGATATCAAAGAATTGGGATTGACGCGTGTGGTCGTGGCGGCTTGTTCACCGCACTTGCATGAAAAGACGTTCCGCACGGCGGCGAAGAACGCGGGATTGAATCCGTATTTGGTGGAGCTGGCTTCGATCCGCGAGCAGGTCTCGTGGGTGCATTCAGATAAAGCTGTAGCGACGGCAAAAGCCAAGGCTGTTGTATCAGGCGCGGTTTCGAGAGTGATCGAGAATGCTGCGCTGGAGGAGATCAAAGTTCCGATCAATCCAAATACCTTGGTGGTGGGCGGCGGCATTGCGGGAATCCAATCGGCGCTTGAAATTGCGAATGCGGGATTCCATGTGTATCTCGTGGAACGTGAACCGTCGATTGGCGGACACATGGCGCAGTTCGATAAAACTTTCCCGACGCTGGATTGCTCCGCGTGCATTCTCACGCCGCGCATGGTGGAGGCGGGGACGCACCCGAACATCACCTTGCTGACGTGGAGTGAGGTGACGAATGTTGCGGGCTATGTGGGCAACTTCCATGTGACGATCAAGAAGAAGGCGCGTTTTATCAACGAAGAACTTTGCACGGGCTGCGGGATCTGTCAGGAGAAGTGCCCGAAGAAAGTGATCGACGATGTGTACGAAGCAGGGCTTGGGTATCGCAAGGCGGTGTACACGCCGTTCGCGCAGGCCGTGCCGAACTTCCCCGTGATGGACAAGGAGAATTGCACGTACTTCATCAAAGGGACATGCAAGGCTTGCGAGAAGTTCTGCCCGACGGGCGCGATTGATTTCAACCAGCAGGATGAAATGCTGCACATTGATGTGGGCAACATTGTGCTTGCCACTGGCTATGACCTGTTCGATGCGCGGCGCGTGAGCAATTACGGCTATGGACGTTTGCCGAATGTGTTCACGAGTTTGGAGTTCGAGCGTTTGTCCAATGCGGCGGGGCCGACTTCGGGCAATATCGTTTTGCGTGATGGAAAGACCACGCCGAAGAGCGTGGGCATTATCCATTGCGTGGGGTCGCGTGATAAGAATTTCAACAATTACTGCTCGGTGATCTGCTGCATGCAGGGATTGAAGTTCGCGCATCTCGTTCACGAACGCACGGGTGCAACGGTCTATAACTTTTATATTGACATGCGCACGGCGTACAAAGCCTACGATGAGTTCTATCAACGTGTGCTGGAAGAAGGGACTCTCTTCGTGCGCGGCAAAGTGGCTGAGGTCACGAACGCGGCGCGCAATGAAAGAGAGAAAGGCAAGCTCATTATTCAAGTGGAAGATACGCTGGCGGGCAAGCAGCGCCGCATTCCCGTGGATATGGTCATCCTTTCCAGCGGATTGCAGCCGCGTGCAGATGCAAAAGAAGTTGGCAAGATGTTCGGCATCTCCTGCTCAATGGATGGCTGGTTCACCGAGAAACATCCCAAGCTTGATCCCGTCGCCACGATGACCGAAGGCATTTACATCGTGGGCTGTGCGCAAGGGCCGAAGGATATTCCGTCCAGTGTGGCGCAGGGTGCGGCGGCTTCGGCGCGTGTGCTCGATAAGATCCTGCAAAAGGAAGTTGCGCTGGAGCCGATCAAAGCCAGTGTGAATCAAGCGCTGTGTTCAGGCTGCAAAATTTGCAATGGATTATGTCCGTTCAATGCCATCACATTTATCGAAGATGACAAAGTGACCTCGATCAATCCCGCGCTGTGTCAGGGCTGCGGAACGTGCGTGGCGGCTTGTCCCGCGGGCGCGATCAGCGGCACGGGCTTTAGCAATGAGCAGATCATCGCGCAGATCGATGGGTTGATGATGCGCAATCTTGAACCCATTGTGGCGTGAGGAGTTGATTCTATGACCGATCAATTTGAACCCACCATCATCGGCTTCACCTGCAACTGGTGCAGTTATCGCGCATCGGACTTGGCAGGGACGGCGCGCATGAAGTATGCGCCGAACGTGAGACTCATCCGCTTGATGTGTTCAGGCCGCCTCGACCCTACCTTTGTGCTGCGTGCTCTTTCAGACGGAGCAGACGGCGTGATGATCACTGGCTGCCACCCTGGCGAATGTCATTACATTGAACAAAATTACAAGGCCTTGCGCCGTTATCTTCTGCTCAAGCGTGTGCTTGTGGGCTTGGGCATTGAACCCGAGCGCGTAAAACTCGTTTGGGCCAGCGCGGCGGAAGGGGCGAAGTTCGCGGCAGAGACAACTGCATTTGTGGAAGAGGTGCGGAAGTTGGGGCCGCTGAATTGGGGAAGGACAGACGGTGGAAATGCAGAATGATGAATCTGAAAATTCATCATTCATCAATCCGCATTCATCATTTGAAAAGGAGGTGTCAGCATGACCACAAAACCCAAATTCGCCATGTACTGGGCTGCCTCCTGCGGTGGATGTGAAATTGCCGTGCTGAATACCCACGAAAAGATTCTGGATGTGGACGCGAACTTTGATGTCGTCTTCTGGCCTGTGGCGATGGATGCGAAATATCATGATGTGGAAGCGATGGAAGACGGTTCTATTTTGCTGACCCTCTTCAATGGCGGAATCCGCAACGATGAGAATGAGCATATCGCAAAATTGCTCAGGCAGAAATCGAAGATACTGGTTGCGTTCGGGTCATGCGCCTGTGAGGGATGTATCCCTGGGCTGGCGAATCTCAGCCCTGTGGGAGATATTGTCCACACGGCGTTCAACACCATCACCACCGATAACCCGAATGAAATTTATCCGCGCACAAGTTATGACGTGCCCGAAGGTGAATTGCACATCCCAACCCTTTCACGGATGGTTCGTCCGCTCGAACAAGTTGTTGATGTGGATTACTTCATGCCAGGCTGCCCGCCTGAGAGTCACCAGATTGCGGCGGTTATTGATCTGGTGATCAAAGTTGTGAAGGGAGAAGCGGAACTGCCGCCCAAGGGATCGGTCATCGGCTGCGGAGATTCCACAGTGTGCGATGAATGTCCGCGGGCGAGGAATGTGAAATTCATCAAGGAATTCAAACGCATTCAGGATGTCGCTCCCGTTGACCCGACTTTGTGCCTGCTCGAACAGGGGATTCCGTGCAACGGTCCCGCCACACGCAGCGGATGCAATGCACGCTGTCCGCAGGCGGGGGCGCAGTGCATTGGCTGTTACGGTCCCGCCGAGGGTGTGATGGATTACGGCGCGCGTCTCATCACAGCGTTTTCATCCGTCATTGACGCGAACACACCTGAAGAGATCGATCACATTCTGGATGGCATCCCTGACCCAACGGGACAGGTGTATCGGTTTAATCTGGCGGGGTCGCTGCTTAAGGCAAATAGGGAAGTGTGGAAAGTGAAAGGATAAAAGAAGAAAGATGTAAGAAGTAAGTCTTGTTTATCTTTGATACTTTCCAAAAGGAGAACGACATGAATGCAAAACCTTCTGAACAAGCTGAACTCATGGAAGACCCTAACGCGTTGTTGGAGAATGCTCTTATTAAAGAATATCTCAAAGAGAAGGGTTATTCGCATGAAGACCTCAAAAAACTACCAGCGGATCTTGTTGAAAAACTAATGAAGGAAGCCACGCAATATGCTTCGCTCAAAATGGAAGAGGTACAGGCACGCGCGCACTTTATCAACGATTTGCACGAAGACGCTTCTTCATTGGAAAAGTAATTGGCAAGTCGTAATTGGCAATTACTTTTTACCAATCACGAAATGGAGTTCTTATGACCCAACGCATCACCATTGACCCCATCACCCGTCTCGAAGGACACGGCAAGATCGAGATATTTCTCGATGACAAAGGGAATGTCGCCAATTCCTATTTTCAGATTCCCGAACTGCGCGGCTTTGAACGGTTCTGTGTGGGACGTCCCATTGAGGAAATGCCGCTGATCACCAACCGCATTTGCGGGGTTTGCCCCGAGGCGCATAATATGGCGGCATCCAAAGCGGGGGACATGGTCTATCAAGTGGACCCGCCGCGCACGGCGAAACTCTTGCGTGAGCTGCTGTACTCGGCATTTTATTGCACAGACCATACGACTCACTTCTATGCGCTCGGCGGACCCGATTTTGTAATGGGACCTGACGCGCCCGTTGCCGAAAGAAATATCCTTGGCGTGATTCACAAAGTGGGGTTGGAGATCGGCGGCAAGGTGATCCAGATGCGCAAGTACGGGCATACCGTGGTGGAGATGATCGGCGGGCGCAAGGTGCATCCGTGTACGTCCATCCCTGGCGGCATGACCAAGGGCATCACCGAAGAACAGCGCAAAGAGATCGAAGAGATGGGGCGCTGGGCAATTGACTTCGCGCAATTCAGCCTCAAGATTTTCAATGATATTGTGCTTGGCAACAAAGCCTATGTTGACCTGATCCTCGGTGACGTGTACACCCATCACACCTATTACATGGGCATGGTGGACGCGAACAACAAGATCAATTTTTACGATGGCAACGTCCGTGTGGTGGACCCGAATGGAAAGGAGTTCGTCAAGTACGCGCCGAAGGAGTATGCCGAACACATCGCCGAGCATGTGGAACCGTGGACCTATCTCAAATTCCCGTATCTGAAAAAAGTTGGCTGGAAAGGATTTGTAGATGGCATCGATTCGGGCGTATATATGGCAACTCCGCTTTCGCGCCTGAACGCATCCGATGGCATGGCAACCCCGCGCGCGCAGGAGGAGTACGAACGATTTTATGCCACGCTTGGCGGTAAGCCTGTGCATCAACGGCTTGCTACACATTGGGCGCGATTAGTTGAGTTGTTGTACGCCGCCGAACGCTGGGTGGAGTTGGTGACTGACCCTGAGATCACTTCTGCGGATATTCACACGAAGCCGACTCAAATTCCAACGGAGGGGATCGGCATTGTTGAAGCGCCGCGCGGCACGCTCACGCATCATTACTGGACCGATGAGCGGGGACTCGTGACCAAGGTGAATCTCATCGTTGGCACCACCAACAACTACGCGCCGATCCAGATGTCCACGCACAAAGCAGCAACGAGTCTTATCAAGGACGGTGTGGTGAATGAAGGTTTGCTCAACATGGTGGAGATGGCTTTCCGTGCCTACGATCCGTGCTTTGGGTGTGCGACCCATTCGTTGCCAGGGCAGATGCCTTTGGAGATCACAGTTCGGGATGTGGATGGGAATCCTGTTCGGGTGTTGAGTCAATTTTGTTGAGCAGAATCAGGCAACGGTTAAGAAAGAAGCGGAATTTTATCCAATGAAAACTTTGGTGGTTGGTCTTGGTAATCCAATTCTCGGCGACGATGGTGTTGGCTGGAAGGTCGCTGAAGAAGTAAAAAAACAGTTGTCCACTGATTCACATGTGGATGTGGAATGTCTTTCGCTGGGCGGAATCAGTTTAATGGAGCACTTGATCGGCTACCCCAAAGCGATCCTGGTCGATGCGTTCGCACTGGATGAACCAGTCGGCTCAATCTTGATCTTGAAACTGGATGACCTGCCAAATTATTCGGCGTATCATACAACGAGCGCGCATGATACATCGCTGCAAAATGCGATCGAGTTGGGAAAATCAATGGGAGCGCCGCTGCCAGATGAAATAACAGTGGTAGGTATTGCGACAAAACGGGTATATCATTTCAGCGAAAAGCTGTCGCCACCCGTGAAAGAATCTGTCCCGCTTGCGGCGAAGTTTGTATTGGAATTGATCAAGCAAAAGACATTGGTGGAATCATAAAAGAAGAAGCCATCTTGAAAGATGGCTTCTTCTTTTATGCAACTTAGGCTAATAGATCTTGAAACTCAGGGTGGCGTTCGATATATCCACTTACGAACCAACAGAGTGAATTCACTTTCAGATTATGTTCTTTCGCATATTGCATGCCTGTTTTCACCAGCAGGCTTCCAATGCCGCGCCCTTCCAATTCGGGCGGCACGCCGGTATGCGTAAAAACGATGATGTTTCCATTCAGCAAATATGCCAGCACGGCGGTATAAGAATCGACTTGGATTTCAAATCGTTTCTTCTCTGCGTTATGAATTACATGAAGTTCACTGGTTTGCACTTTACATTTCCTTTTGTTTTTCACGCGCGATGACGGCGATATATTCCATGATGATCTTCAGGCCTGCGAATACGGTTGATTCGGAGGAATCAAGCGGAGGCGCAATTTCAACCACATCCAGCCCAACCAAGGGAAGTCCCTGCATGGATTTAAATAAAGTGAGGACATCACGCGAGGTCAGCCCGCCAAATTCAGGAATACCCGTACCGGGCGCAGCGGATGGGTCAAGACAATCTATATCCAGCGAGATGTGGATGGCATCACAGTCATTGAGAATGTTACGGACACTATCGGCTACTTTTCGGATGCCGCGGTCAGCGACATCGGCGGCAGTGTATACATGGACTCCCCCGCCTTCGACAATGTCGATCTCCTGTTCCTCCCATGAGCGCAGGCCGACCATGCAAATATCGTGAGGCTCGATCCCAAATTCGATGCCGCGCCGCAGCACACAGGCATGGGACAGTTTCGAACCATCGAAGGTGTCGCACAGGTCAGGGTGGGCGTCCACCCAGAGCACGCCGAGACGCCTGTCTTTGTAACGTTCGCGTTGACCTTGAAAGATGGGAATGGTGACGGAATGGTCGCCGCCAAGCAGGATCGGCATATTGGGCAGGGTCGCCACACATTGACGAACCATGTTGAAGTCAATTGCAGGGTTTGTGATCGGAATATCGCCAAGGTCACAGATGGTCATATCCTTCAGACGAGTGCGGTCTTCGCTAAAGGGAGTCAAATGCCGTGACCAGTATCGCAGGCGTTCGGGGGCCAGCGCCGCACCTTTGCGCGCACTGGCAAGGCCATCAAAGGGAATGCCTACCACGCTAAAGTCGGCCTGCCTGGGATCAAAGTCAGGGCGATGCAGATCGCCCCACAAGCCATGAGTTCCTTCAACTGTCATGTTCACTCTCCTTTTTATAATTTCAACAAAGAGTATCGGGCTTGCAACCCGACCTACTGGGATTCCATTTATTGTTTTGATTCAAGCCAGATGATCGCAAGCAATCCAGATAATAGAATTATTCCAAAGGTGATATTCGCCCACAACGGCGAAAGAGACAGTGCAAAGAATGCGAGGCAATCCAGCAGGATGGCGACCAGGTGAATTAACAAAACAGCGCGATGCGGGGTTGCACCCAGGTCGACAAGGCGGTGATAGGTATGATCGCGGTTGCCCATGTACACAGGCAATTTTCTGCGCATGCGTGAAAAGGTTACCAGCGTAGTGTCAAAAATAGGAACGCTAAAAAGCAAAATAGGAACAAACCATGAGGAAGCCTGGGGCAGGTGCGGCGGAGTGTAGACAATCGCAAGGGCTGCAAGGGTAAAGCCCAGCAACTGCGTGCCCGAGTCTCCCAGGAACAGACGCGAGAGCGAAAAGTTTAAATAGAAGACGCTGATACACGCGCCCAAAATGATCGCACCGAATAAAGCCAGAGTGTTCTGTCCGGCGTAGAGCGCCCCGATCGTCAGAAAGCTGACCGTGATCCCTGCCAGCCCCACGGCGAGTCCGTCCATGCTATCGACGAGGTTAATGGCATTGGTAATGCCGATCACCCAGAAGATCGTGATGGCAATATTCAAAACAGGGTTTCCGGGGAAAAGCACAACGACGCCCTGCCAGATCAATATCACTGTGGCTATGATTTGCCCAAGCAATTTCCAGATGGCGCGGATGTTATGGATGTCATCCCAAACGCCGAATGCAAAAACGATCAGCGAGGCAAGGATGATGGAGGTGAATGGACGAGTGGTGAGAACACCACTCAACGCCCCGCCTGCAAGAATCGCCAGAAAAATGATCGTGCCGCCCGCCCTTGGCATGGGATTCTTGTGTATCTTGCGGGCTTCACTGCCGGGCTTGTCGATCAGGTGAAATCGCCAGGCGAGTGAAATGCTCACGGGAGCCACAACGAAGGAAAATACAACCGTGAGAATTATCGAAACAGCAATTTGAAAAACCATCAGCCACCTTGCTTGCGGAACACACTTCTTAGGCGGCTTCTTCCGCAATCTTTGTCAGCACTTCCCCGAGGCGTGCAATTTCATCCAATGTGTTGTAATGGGCGGCGCCGACCCGCACCATGCCGCCGCTGCCCTCAAAGCCAAGCCGTTCGCTTACGTTGATGGCGTAGTAATTTCCATCCCATACGTAAATTCCGTTTTCGGCAAGCAGTTCCGCCACTTTGCGTGGATGAATATTCTTTAAACGGAATGAAAATGTCGCCACGCGTTCGTCGAGGCGGCGTTTGTCGGTGAGGCCAAAGATCGTTATACCGGGAACAGCTTCCAGCGTGGAAAGAAGCGCGCGGTTCATTTCATGTTCATAAGCGCGGATGGCGGTCATCGCTTTTTTCAGGGTCAATGTGCGTCCTGAATATCCGCTGCCGGAAAAGCTTTCGGCGTGTTCACTGCCGAATTCGCGCCCGACCCATTCGAAATACTCGATGGCACCGAGTACGCCTGCAATACCTTCGTGGTTTTGTGTGCCTGTTTCAAGTTTGCCGGGCAGGCTATTCGTTGCGGGCCGCACTTTATAGGCGAATAGTTTTTCGAGCAATTCATGTTTGCCGAAAAGGATTCCCGCATGCGGGCCGAAGAATTTATAGGCAGATGAGACCAGGAAATCGCAATCGAGTCTCTGCACGTCGATGGGACCGTGCGGCGCGTACTGAACGGCATCCACATAGACCTGTGTACCGGCGTCGTGCGCCATTTGGATGATCTTTTGAACAGGGTTGATCGTGCCAAGGGAATTCGAAGCATATCCCAGCGCCAGCAGACGCGGTTTTCGGTCCAGCACCTTTTGCATTTGCTCGAGATTCAATGTGCCGTCTTCCACATCAAAATCCACCCAATTGATCTTCACACCGCGATCCTGAGCCGCCAGCACCCAAGGTGTGACATTGGCATCGTGGTCGAGGCGGGTGACCGCGATCTCCTCGCCTTCCTTCCAATCGCGCGAGATCGAGCGGCTGATATGCAGGGTGAGGGTGGTCATGTTATTCCCGAACACGATTTCTTCGGGGGAAGAGGCGTTATAAAAATCCGCCATGGCGCGATGGGCTTCGTCGAGCACGGCATCAGAGGCAATACTCGTGGCGAAGGCGCCTTCATGATTGGCATTGCTTTCTATTAAATACCTGGTGATGCGGTCGAGGGAAGGTTTCGCGATCTGGGTTCCGCCGGGGTTATCAAAAAATATCGCCGGGCGGTCAAGCGCGGGGAATTGTTTACGGATGGAAGAGATATCAATTGTCATGGGAGAACTCCAAAAAAGAGGTGGGGACTGGCAGTTATTATAGCCCATCAGCCGAGGCGGAAACCTTTTCAAGGATCACGCGTAGACCTGTTTGAAACGCGCAATTAAAAACCAACCTACCAGAATTGATAGTTATGTAAGGGAAATTAATATGCGGGCGATTTTTTGTTATGATAATAAAAACGGTTGATGGAAACATGATCACGAACCCCATTACCAGCGAAACCTCACTTAAAAGCCGCCCGGCTCTGCGCCGTGTGTTGCTTGCTGTTTGGGCCGTGATCGTTCTGTACACCGTATATGTTCTGGGGGAAGCCATTGCGCCACATTTCAACAACACCATGAAGACATCCATGGCCCAGAACCTGCTGGGAATCTCCTCCCTGTTGCAGACCAGTTTCTATTACATCGTGGATATTCTGTTGGTGCTCGGTTTTTCAGTGATCGGGGTAATGATCGTCATGCATAGCTCCGACGACTGGTTCGCCATCTTTACATCGATCTTCCTGATCACATTCGGTGTGCGAGTCACCGACCTGGCAAACATGATCGCACTGCAACCGGGCACGGAATTCGCGGGTGGTTTGCTGCTGGCCATGGGAGATATCGGCATCGTCCTGTTCACCATGCTTTTCCCGGACGGAAAGTTCACGCCCCGCTGGCTTCGATTCGCGGTTCCGCCGCTGGTGATCATGATGCTGGGAATTTATCTCTTTCCCAACGCACCCTTCTTTTGGGATAAGCTCGGGCAAAGCTATTTGTTAATCACAACATCCTGGTATCTGGTCGGTTTTTTCACCCTCATTAACCGCTATTTTCGACGGGCAACACTGGCCCACAAACAGCAGATCCGCTGGGTGTTCATCGGAACCCTGGGACCTTTTCTCTGGTTCATCATCTTTCAGGTGGGCCTGTCCTTCTTGCCCGAACCCGCAGAATCCTCACTGGCGATGACAGCCATCCTGCTCGTTTCCCGATTGCTAAGCATTTTCCTGTTTCTGATGCTTCCGCTCTCCATTTCCATTTCCATCGCGCAGACAAAATTATTCAACATTGACCTCATCATCAACCGTTCGCTGGTCTACGGCACCCTAACTCTCGCGCTGGGGCTTACTTTTGCGGTGATGCTGGCATTGATCTCGCTCGTCTTCAAAAACTTCAACCAGGGAGATCAATCTTTGGTCGCAGCGACCATCTTCTCTGTTTCTGCAGGGGCGCTATTTCAGCCAGCGCGAAAAAAACTACAGCGATTTGTAGACCGCTTCTTCTATCACATCGAGATCGATTACCAGAAAACACCATCCGATGTTCTCATCGCCCCGGATGCATCCTCCACGGCTCCCAAGATATCTTCATACTATGATTTGAAGTTGATCGGGCGCGGCGGCATGGCGGAGGTCTACCGCGCGACCAGCCCATCAAGGAACAAGTCGGTGGCCATCAAGGTTTTACGAGCTGCCCTGGCCGATGATGATTCATTCCGCAAGCGCTTTATGCGTGAAGCGGAGATCATTTCGAGGCTTGAGCATCCGAACATTGTGAACATCATTGATTTTGGGGATGAAAACGGCATCTATCACATTGTCATGGAGCATCTCTCCGGTCCCGATCTGAACAACCTGATCAAACAGGAAAAGCAGATCACACTCCCCAAGACCATTTCCATTTTGCGGGGCGTGGCCGATGCTCTGGATTATGCCCACAAAAACGGGCTCGTCCACCGTGATATCAAACCGTCGAATGTCATGTTGGATTCGTCCACGATCCCGGCGCGGGTGGTGTTGACCGATTTCGGCATCGCCAAGATCATCGATTCGCAAACATTGATGACCAACACCAACATGCTCGGCACCCTCGATTACATCGCCCCCGAGCAGATCCAAGCCTCTGCCGAAGTGGATAGCCGCGCAGATATTTACGCCCTCGGGGTAATGACCTACCAAATGATCACCGGCACCCTGCCGTTCGAACATCCCAGCACAGGCGCGCTTCTGCTCGCCCATTTGAATGCGCCTCCGCCGGACGCCCGCGCACTGGTCCGCGATCTGCCTCGTAATGTGGCTCACAGCATTCAACAGGCCATGGCCAAAAAACCTGAAAACCGTCCTGCGACTGCGGGTGAATTCATCGCAACATTGGAGAACACATAATCTATTTCACATCGTTGTGGGGATTTGTCGGCGGGCTTTCATTTCTGCGCAGTTTGCGCAGATTTTTTCTTTAATGAAAATCAGATACAAAGATTGTATACTGAATTTAACCCACAAATAAAGGAGACAACATGTTTGAAAAGATTCTTTTGGCGGCGGATGGATCAGATCACGCCCTGCATGCCACACAAATTGCCGCAGAACTGGCGCGCAACCCAAACGCAAAAGAACTTCGTGTTGTAGTCGCTTACGATATGATTCCGCCCTACTTTGGTGAGCCGAACATGCAGATCGCCATTGACGCCCGTATGGAAGAGGCAAAGCTGGTCTTGCAAAAAACCATCGAAGCCATCGGTAAAGTCCCTTGTGAGATCCACACCGAACTGATCGAGGGATCGGCCGCCGAAGCCATCATCGATGTGGCAAATACGCGCAAAAGCAATGTCATTGTGATGGGGTCACGTGGGTTGGGTAAACTGGCTGGTTTGCTGCTGGGAAGCACAAGTCAAAAAGTTGTTTCGCACGCGCCGTGCCCGGTGTTGATCACCCGCTAGCGCGCTTCTCCGCTTCTGCAAATTCTTCCGGTGTATTCAGGTTCCAAAAACACAACCCGACAGGATCGAACACATTCACTTCCTGCGGAGTTAATTCACGCACTCTGACTTTTGAAAACCAGGAGATCACCTTCCATTGATCGGCTTCGATCGCCGCTTCAATGGCTGACTGGCAGGCTTCACGGCGATACAAGGCATGGAACGGTTCATAGCCTTCGTCCGTTTTTGCGATGACAACATCCGCCTCCTCCTCGACCATGAGTCTGCGCGCGCCTTCGAAAAACATTTCACTGGCGAAAGGCATGTCACAAGCCACTACAGCCACATGCGAAGAAGTGGCAGATGCAATCGCAGTGTAGAGTCCGCCCAAGGCGCCGCGCCCAGGCTTGAGGTCCGCTACGAGGCGGAGATTAAGGAATGCATATTCATCCGGGCGATTCGTCGTTACAATCATTTCATCTGCGATCGGCGCAAGTCGGTCGATCACACGTTGAATGAGCGGGCGTCCTAAAAAGGGTTTAAGCGCCTTATCCTCACCCATGCGGGAAGACATTCCGCCTGCTTGAATAACGACAGTTAACATAGGCTGATTATAATGAGTTCACTGGCAAAACGGCTGGACAGTTTAACCATTGAAGGCACACTGTACGAATCGCTGGAAGGCGGCGATGTGCGTTGTTACGCCTGTGGACATCGATGTTTGATCCGCGAAGGCAAACGCGGAATTTGTCAGGTACGATTTAATAAGGGCGGAAAATTATTTGTGCCGCACGGATATGTGGCGGCATTGCAAAGCGACCCGATCGAAAAGAAACCTTTTTCACATGTGATGCCCGGTGCCCATGCACTTACCTTCGGCATGCTCGGCTGCGACTATCACTGCGGATACTGTCAAAACTGGCTGACTTCGCAAGCCATGCGTGACCCGGCTTCGGATGTTTCGGCGCAATTCATTAAAGAGATATCCCCGCAAAAAATTGTGGAGCATGCACGGCGCACCAACGCTTCAGTGGTGGTCTCTTCATATAACGAGCCGCTCATTACCAGTGAATGGGCAGTTGATATTTTCAAAGCTGCCAAGGCAAACGGGCTGATGTGCGCCTATGTCTCCAATGGGAATAACACTCCCGAGGTGATGAAATACATCGCTCCGTATCTGGATGCGTACAAGATCGACCTGAAATGCATGAGTGATAAAGGGTATCGCAAACTTGGCGGCACATTGCAACATACCCTCGATGGAATCCAACGCGCGCGTGAAATGGGGTTGTGGGTCGAGGTGGTGACGCTGGTCATTCCGGGATTCAACGATTCAAATGAAGAGTTGTGGGAAGCGGCGCGTTTCCTCGCCGGGCTTTCCGTTGATATTCCCTGGCATGTGACCGCCTTCCACAAAGATTACAAAATGACCGAGCCAAACAACACGGATAGCAATACGCTTCTACGCGCCGCCGAGATCGGCCGCGAGGCAGGGCTGAGATACGTTTACGCGGGGAATTTACCGGGGAATGTCGGGGAGTATGAAGATACCCATTGTCCGCAGTGCAATTATCGGCTTGTGAAAAGAAGCGGGTACGTCGTCCGCTCTTATGAGATCAGTGGGGATGGAAAATGCCCAAAATGCGGGGAAAAGATTGCCGGCATATGGCCGCAAGACCCTTCTACAGTAGGGTTGTATGGTGCGGGTCGCCCGTTTTCTGTCTTGTAAGTTACTTTTGTTGTATAATTTGCGCGTCAGGAGTATGTAATAGGAAATTGATTTCCTCTACTCCATAATCCACTTATTCTCTTAAGGAGGAGAAACGTGAAACGAAACCTTTCTGTTTTGCTTTCGCTTGTAGTGCTTGCGAGTTTGATGCTTGCGGCCTGCGGCGGCGGAGCGGCTACTGAAGCCCCCGCAACTGAAGCGCCTGCCACGGAAGCCCCTGCGGCAACCGAGGCGCCTGCTGCCACCGAAGCCCCTGCGGCTTACGAAGGCATGATGGTCGAATCCCCCGATTGTGATTACGGCGGCGAATTCAAGTCCATCGAAGCAGTTGACGAATTCACCGTCAAGGTCACCCTCTGCGTGCCCGATCCTGCTTTCCCATCCAAGATCGCCTTCACCTCATTCGCCATCCAGCCCGCTGAGTATCTCGAAGCCACTGGCGGCAATGGTGATTTGCTCGAGAAGCCCATCGGTACCGGTCCCTACATGGTTGAATCCTGGGAACGCGGCAACCAGTTGGTCTTCAAAGCCAACCCCAACTATTGGGGTGAATTCTCCGGCGCAGAAACCCTCGTCTTCAAGTGGGGTACTGAATCTGCCCAGCGCCTCCTGGAACTCCAGTCTGGCACCGTTGATGGCATCGACAATGTTGGTCCCGATGATTTCGCCGTAGTCGAGGGTGATTCCAACCTCGCGCTGTTCAATCGCCCGGCCCTCAACATCATGTACATCGGCTTCAACAACAATCCCCAGGTTGAAGGCTTCGACAACACCACAAACCCATTGGCCAACGAGAAAGTACGCCAGGCCATCGCCATGGGCATCGACCGCAACCGTATCGTAGATAATTTCTACCCTGCTGGTTCTGAAGTTGCCTCTCACTTCACCCCCTGCTCCATCCCGAATGGCTGCGTGGGTGATGAGTGGTACGGATTCGATGCCGCTGCCGCCAAGGCCCTTTTGGCCGAAGCTGGCTACCCGGATGGTTTCGAAACCGTCTTGAACTATCGTGACGTTGTCCGCGGTTACCTGCCTGACCCGAACGTTGTGGCTCAGGACCTTCAGGCTCAGTTGAAAGAAAACCTAAACATCACCCTCAACATCGAAGTGATGGAATCTGGTGCCTTCCTCGCCGCGGCTGACGCTGGTCAGCTGCAAGGCCTGTACATGCTGGGCTGGGGTGCTGACTATCCTGACCAGACCAACTTCCTTGGCTACCACTTCGGCGCTGGCGCTTCCAAGCAGTTCGGCGACAAGTTCGAAGATATCACCTCTGCGTTGGATAGCGGTGCCCAGCTCGCTTCTGATGCTGAACGCGCTCCGTTCTACGAAGCCGCCAACAACGCCATTCGCACCCACGTGCCGATGATCCCTGTTGCCCACGGTGGTTCCGCTTTGGCCTTCAAGGCCTCTGTTGAAGGCGCTTTCGCCAGCCCACTCGGCAACGAAGAATTCTCTGTCATGAACAATGGCACCGATACCTTCGTATGGATGCAGAATGCTGAACCGATCTCGCTTTACTGCGCTGATGAAACCGATGGTGAATCACTCCGCGCCTGTGAACAGGTCACCCAGTCGCTGCTTGCTTACGAAACCGGCGGCACCGCTGTTGAACCTGCTTTGGCTGAGTCCTACGATGTCAATGCCGACCTGACCGAGTGGACCTTCCACCTGCGCCAGGGCGTCATGTTCCACGATGGTTCCTCCCTCGATGCGAACGATGTTGTGGCCTCCCTCTCTGTTCAGTGGGATGCAGCCAATCCGCTGCACACCGGCAACACCGGTGCATTCTCCTACTGGAGCGGCCTCTTCGGATCCTTCCTGAACGCTCCCCCCGCTCAATAATTAGAACCTAGGTAAGTCTATTAGACCCCCGGCAGAAATGTCGGGGGTCTCCCAAAATTATCATGGTCACTTATATTCTTCGACGTCTTGTTCTCAGCATTCCGGTATTATTTGGCATTTTGTTCGCCACATTTGCATTGGCACGCCTCATCCCTGGCGACCCATGTCGTGCAATGTTGGGAGAGAAAGCCACCAAAGTGGTCTGTGATGAATTCAATCACCGCCACGGCCTGGACAGGCCGATACCGATCCAGTTCGGGGTTTATATCAACGAAATTGCCCACGGTGATTTTGGAAATTCCTTCCGATATTCCAAACCCATTACCGAATTGTTGATCGAACGCCTGCCGATCACCTTTGAATTAAGTCTTGCGGCATTGTTATTCAGCGTCCTTGTCGGCATTCCGTTGGGTGTGATTGCGGCGGTTCGCCACAACTCTTGGGTGGATGTGGTAACCATGTTATGGGCCAATGTCGGCGTATCCATGCCGGTTTTTTGGCTGGGATTGATGCTCGCCTACATTTTCTCGCTCACTTTGAAGGGCACTATCTTTCAATTACCGCCCTCGGGGCGCTTAAGCGCAGGATTGATCACGGTCCCGTTCTATGAAATATGGGGGATGCAGGTCACTGAAGGCACTTTTTCCTACACACTTGCGGACTTTATCAGCCGCATGAACGTTTTCAACTCCATACTTTCTGCTAATTGGGAAGTTCTGAAAGACGCAGTCACGCACTTGATCCTCCCGGCTTTTGCGCTGAGCACGATCCCCATGGCACTCATTGCCCGTATGACCCGCTCTGCCATGCTCGAAGTGCTCGGACAGGACTACATCCGCACAGCACGTGCAAAAGGCCTGTCGAGGCGTTCAGTGGTCTTAAAGCATGCCTTCCGCAACGCTTTGCTGCCACTGGCCACGGTCATCGGTCTGTCGCTCGGTGGTTTGCTGGGCGGCGCAGTGTTGACCGAAACCGTTTTCAATTTATCCGGCGTCGGTCGCATCCTTTATGATGGAATCACAGCCCGTGATTACGGCATCGTACAGGGATTTACCGTCGTTATTGCAATTTTCTTCGTTGTTTTGAATTTGATCGTGGATGTTTCGTATGCATATCTCGATCCCCGCATTCGCCTGGATTAGGAACTGACCATGACAACCCAAACCGTTTCCCCTAAAAAACTGGACGCTGAAGCACTCTCGCTTGACTCGGTCAGTCTCTGGCAGATCACCCGCCGCAGGTTGCTGCGCCGCAAATCATCTGTTGTTGGTATGGTTATTCTCGCGATCCTGATCCTGATCGCGCTAACTGCGCAGTGGCTGGCCCCGTACAGCCCGACCCTTTCCATGCTGGATGCTGATCCGCCACAGAAGGTTGAAAAACGTTCCTCCCCGTGTATTTATGCTCTGGGCTGTCCCAAAGACCAGCCGCAGCACATCATGGGCACGGACGGTAACCTGCGAGATGAATTCAGCCGCATGCTTTACGGTGCCCGTTTGAGCTTGATGATCGGTTTCTCCACAGTGACATTTGCAATCATCATCGGAACCGTTCTCGGCGCGCTGGGCGGCTACTTTGGCGGCTGGATCGATAACGTCATCATGCGCGTGATGGATGTGTTGCTGGCATTCCCATCGCTGTTGCTCGCCATTGCAATCGTAACCGTGATCGGTCCGGGCTTGATCAATGCCCTGCTTGCCATCGGCATCGTATCCATCCCTGCTTATGCGCGTGTTGTACGCGGAAGTGTGCTCTCCGTCCGTGAAATGGACTATGTCTCAGCCACGCGCGCGCTTGGCGGGAACACCTTTGAAATCCTTTTCAAGCGGATTTTGCCGAACGCATTGACCCCGTTAATCGTGCAAGGCACATTGGGAATCGCCTCCGCAATTTTGGATGCCGCCGCTCTCTCCTTCCTCGGGCTTGGTGCTCAGCCCCCCACACCTGAATGGGGCTCCATGCTTGGAGCGGAACGTAATCAGGTATTTACCGCTCCGCACCTCGTGTTTTATCCTGGTCTGGCAATCATGTTGACCGTACTGGCCTTCAATCTGTTGGGCGATGGCCTGCGCGACGCACTTGACCCAAGATTGGCTCACACAAGCTAACAATACAGTTGAAAATTAAAACGCGGCCAAATGTTGGCCGCGTTTTTTTGTTAATGGCAAAAGCCCTAAAACATTCCCCAAATTCCCAAAGCGCCGAAAATGAGGCACACCGCACTTGCCCCTAAAATGATCTCGCGCATCTCGCGCTGATCCTGCAAGCGAAGGTCCGGGGCCATTCCGGTCACCATCCAAAACGGGCCAGCGAACCAGGTGAAGATCGCACCGCCGAGAAGTCCGCCTACATGTCCCCAGTTATCGATTCCCGGCGTCAGGCCGATGAACAGATTCACTGCGATAATGAACACCGCATTGCTGATCGCCCGACGGGCCTGGCCGCCAAACAATTTACGGTTTTGGTAAAAGAAGATCACCTCGGCTGCGATCAATCCAAACACCGCAGTGGAGGCACCAACCGAATATCCGTTTTCACCGGTCAGCAAAAAGGAAAACACATTTCCCGCAAACGCTCCAAGGAAATACAACAAAGCAAACCTGCCGTGTCCAAAATGACGTTCCAAAAACGATCCAATGGACAGCAGTGCATACATATTAAAAAAAATGTGGGGTAATGAGCCGTGCAAAAATACAGGGGTGATAAAACGCCATAATTCGCCCATGCGGATCGCCTCATTAAACCTTGCTCCATACACTTCGAGCCAGTCAATTTGGTAAACCGCATATCCAAAAATGGCTACGCTCAACATTTGCAAAATATAAACGAACACAGTAAATCCGAGGATGACATACGTCACCGTGGGCGAAATGAAAGGCAAACGCACGCCCACTGTCTGGGGTTGAGAAGCAGGCTCGTCGGTCGGAGGCGAAGCGGGGTTTTCGATCATAAAGTCACCTTGCGTTGTTGCACGCGTAAATGTTCGGCGGAGATCACAGCCCGCACCTTATCCACAGTATCATCCAAATGAAAATCTTCATTGACGATCACGTAATCAAAAGATCCAATACGCTGGAGTTCCTTGCGCGCCGTCGCAATGCGTAGGGAAAGTGAATCCGCTGTCTCGGTCTTTCGCTCCCGCAGGCGCCGTTCGAGTTCATCTTCGCCTTCGCAGGTGATAAAGATCAGCAATGCCTCGGGTGCAAGCTTCCGCACCGATTCGGCGCCCTGCACATCGATGCGCATCACCACGTCCTGTCCGCTGGCAAGTGCTTCGCGAACCTCCCATTTGGGAATGCCCTTGTAATCGCCATACACGATCGCATATTCGATCAATTCGTTCTCATCGATCATGCGCGCAAATTCATCCTTCGAAACAAACCAGTAGTCCTTGCCGTTCGTTTCGTTTTCGCGTTTGTCGCGTGTTGTGGCTGTGACCACAAAATGAAATGGAAAGCCGCGCTCTTTCATGCGCTGCACGACGGAATCCTTGCCAACACCGGACGGGCCGGAGATGACAATTAAAAGTGGATTGGGTTTGCGGAGTTCGAAGGAAGTAGGCATGGGGGTATTGTACCAAAGAGACACCCGCCTCCCATCGGACCTTTGGCCTGATTCACAGTAAAATATATTCATGCCCACTTATGATTTTATCTGCAACAAATGCGAAGAACGTTTCGAAGTCTTCCTAACCTTCAGCGAGTACGGGAAAAAAACCGTCCACTGCATACACTGCAACAGCGAAAACGTCCGCCGCCGTATAACGAAGGTGCGGATCGCCAAATCGGAGTCAAGCCGAATCGAGACCGCCACCGACGGGCTGGCAGGCATGGAAGATGTCGGCGATGACCCCAAAGCCCTTGCGCGTATGATGAAAAAAATGGGCAATGACATGGGTGAGGACATTCCAAACGAATTCAACGAAGTGGTGGATAGGCTGGAGGCGGGCCAGACCCCGGAAGAGATCGAATCTGCCCTGCCAGACCTCGGCGATCCAAGCAGCGAATAACAAGATGCCCTGTGAAAAATTCCACAGGGCATCTTTATTTTCATAAAACCAGTTGACAAAACCCAAATCCTTCGCTAAAATCTAATTAGATAATTATCTAATTAGATTTACGGATGTAAAATATGGAAACCAACCCAGAAATGCTCGATTTTGTAAAAGCCATGTCCAACCCAAATCGGCTGAGAATCATCGGCCTGCTTTCGCAAACCTCACTTTCCCGCACAGAGATCGCATCTCGACTCGACCTCTCCCCCAAGGAAGCACTGAACCACCTCGCCTACCTTGAACACGTCGGTGCGATTCTGCAAAGCGGAGAATCCTACACCTTGAACGATGACAAGCTGGCAACCATGGCGCGCGATAAACTCGCACAGGAAGTTCCATCCTTTAAAATTCCATCGGATTTTGACGATAAATCCAGGAAGTTGCTCAAGGCCTTTTTGACCCGCGATGGCGGCATCAGGCTGATCCCGCCCCAGCCAAATTTGCAAGTAGTGTTGAAGTACCTTGTCCAATTCTTTGAGTTCGATGCGAACTATACAGAGAAAGAAGTCAACACCATTATCAGACGTTTCAACGAAGATACAGCAAGCCTGCGCCGTGAACTGGTGGAAGCCGGTATGCTCGCCCGTAAAAGCGACGGTTCAAGATATTGGAGGGTGAAGTAAGTCTGAATTCATTTCGACTTACTCTGGAGAAAACCATGAGCGAAGAACTTGTCACCTTCTTCAAAGCCCTTGCCGATGCAAACCGCCTGAAGATTGTCGGCTTGTTGGCGCAGAAGCCCTACAGCGTGGAGGAACTCGCCGCCCTGTTGGAGATCAAACCATCCACGGTGTCGCATCACCTCGCCAAACTGGCACAAGTCGGCCTTGTCAGCGCAAAAGCGGATAGCTACTACAACGTCTATCAACTCGATGAAAAAGCGCTGGAAAACAAATCCAAAAGCCTGTTCTCGCAGGAGAATCTCGCCGCTTCCGTCGCAAACGTGGACGCCGATGCCTACGATAACAAAGTGGTCAAAGACTATGTCCGCAAAGACGGCAGTCTCAAGACCATCCCTGCCCAAAAGAAAAAGCTGGATGCCATCCTCCGTTACGTGGTCAAGGCTTTTGAATTAGATAAACGCTACAGTGAGAAAAAAGTGAACGAGATCCTCGTCCAATATCATGAAGACACGGCCAGCCTCAGGCGTGAACTCGTCGGCGCTGGTTTGATGAAACGCGAAGGCGGGGGCGGGGAATACTGGCGGGTTTAATTTCGGGAAACCCATTTCCCGAATTGAAGCGAGACAAGAATCAGTACGATAGCAGCAAATGGCGCAATCGCCAGCAAAACACAGAAAACGCCCCACGACATCGTCCCCACCTGCATGGCACGCTGAAAAAGGTAAACGGAAAAAGGGATATTCAAAAACAAAGCGGTAACAACACCGGGGTTGTATTTCTGAAAACGAAGAGAAACAACAAGGTGCGGCACAATCGCATTCACCAACATAATCATCTGAATTTCAAGAACAGCCCATACACCGATGGGCTGTTTTGTTGTATTAATTCCAAAATATGTAATGGCAAAACCTGCCGCGGTCAGCAAGGTCACAGCCCAAACGAATTGCCGTGTGGATACCGCAGGATGGATCGGTAACGGCAACTCCTTCGACCATTTCTCCATGAAAGGCGCTTCTTCAAAGTTATGAATTGCCAAAAGAATGGGTATGCCCCAAAGCAATCGGGCAAAAGAAATTTCATCCAGCGGATTCATGCTTGCGCGCGTTCAAGTGAATATTCTGACTCGCCGAAATTGGCAGATTCAATGGAGCCGAATCCAATTTCATCACCTTGCTGTTGGCGAAGAATCCGAAATCAAATTCAGTGGCATCCCCTGCCCGTTTACCGGGAACAGGCATCAGCCGCGCAGTGAGCGGCTTGTCCAATCGCAGCGCCAGCGCACACAGATCGAGCAACAGCGGCGACATTTCATCCGCCGTCACATCCCCGGGCAGCGGCACCGTATCGAGCCCCGTGCCGCACACCGCCGAGTAAAGCAGCGCATCCTTGATCGTCAGTGTACCTTCCGCGGCGCGTCGGGCCAGCACCGAATCCTCCAGCACAGGCTGCATGAATCCGCTGAAACCCGTGTGCGGGAAATCCGCGCGCTCGATGGCTTCGGTAAGAATCGCCGCCGCCGCAAGTGAACCATGCAAACCGATTTTCGGCACGCCCATTTTTTCAACCGCATTGCCCAGCGAATGCGCGTCATCGGGAAACGGTGCAAGCGAAAAATCAATTCCGAGAAAACGAGTGCTCGAAAGTTCAGATTTCGCGATTCGGGCGATGGCCTGACCGTGCCTTTGAATCTCCGCAATAAGAGCGCTTCGCCCTTCGCCGAAATCTGATTGCCCCGCAAAAGCATCGACCGCCACATCGGCAGACTCCACCGCAATTGCGAACGCAGGCACATCCGCATCGTGATACGCCGCAGGGAAAAACGGCGCCCCCGCGCGGACATTTGCCAGCGCGGCAAACCGCAAATTGGCAAATCCATTCGCCTCGATCGTCGCTGACCGTTGAATCACATCCGCACAGGCTTTGACTGCCTGCATCGAAATGCCGTTTTTCCGATCTGCCATCACGCCACCGAAAAAGATATTTTCAGAAGCGGCAATTGCATCGGGGATCACAGCATAACTTTCAGGGAACTCGATCAATGCCGGGCCAAGCGAAGCATAAGCGACTCCAATTTGCGGCAGAAGATTGGCCAAGTTCTGCGCGATGACAGGCAACTCTTTCACCCTGCCATTCAGCAGATTCGGAAATGGTGTCGTCGCCAATCGCGTAGTCTGCACCTCATAACCGCCCGCCTCGAAAGCAGATTTCGCCTTCGATAAAAAATCTCCTGCACTGCGCAGGATTTTTTCATCAAATGGATTTTGGGGATTGCAAAAATAAGTAATGGATCGAATTTTCATAGTCTCTCTGTTTTCCTCTGCCGTACCACCTCAAACATCAACACACTCCCTGCCACGCCGGCATTCAACGATTCCATCATTCCAGACATAGGTACGCTGATTCGCTGAGTCGCCAGCTTCCTGGCTGAGTCGCTTGCGCCTTCGGCTTCACTGCCGATGATCAACGCCAATGGCTGACGCAGGTCTGTTTCCCAGCATGAACTACCGCCCATGTCTGCGATCAACGCCTGCAAACCCGAGGACTTCACAACCTGTTCAATTTCTTCCCAACTTTTAGAAACGATCGGCAGCCTGAAATGCGCCCCCATCCCCGAGCGAAGCACCTTCGGCGCAAATGCATCGGTCGTATCAGGTGGGATCAACACAGCCTGCACGCCCGCCGCAGCTGCGGTCCGCAAAAGGGTGCCAAGATTCCCCGGGTCACGGACCTGATCTGGAATGAGGATGAAATTCGGATTGTTTGGAATCGGCAATTCAGATAAAGCAAGGACAGCCAGAATACCCTGCGGTGTTTCGGTTTCACTCAGAGATTTCATCACGCTGGCCGAAACCTCTTCCACATCCACTCCGCGTGATTTCAAGTTCTCAACCTGAACCCTGCCCCGCTCGTTTAACGTCTCATCATACAAGGCAAATTGAAATCCCCAATTACTATTTGCCGCCTCTTCCACCAGACGCACCCCTTCCACCACAAATGCGCCTGCATCGCGGCGTTCGCGGGCACGTCCCTGCAAGGCACGGACAAATTTTATTCTGGGATTATGGTTGGATGTGATCATTGAAAAAATTATGAAAAGAGTTCGTCAATCCCATCAATCCAATCAGCAAGTGTCGTTTTATTATTCTTTGATATATATTTCTGCCAGACCTTCACAAACACCTGCAAGCTTGATACATCGAACAAAACGATCCTGATTTGTCGAATGCCTGATTCTTGAACTTTAGCAAAATATTGATCAATTGAACTAAGAATGATTCCTGCCGCGCGATCTTTAGGAAACCCAAATATTCCAGTTGAAATGGCGGGCATGGATATGGATGAACACTTCAATTCATCTGCCACTCTTAATGAACCTGTCACTGCAGCAGATAATTTTTTATCCTCGTCGCCATCCCCCCAGACCGGGCCTACGGCGTGGATCACGTATTTCGCAGGCAGTGCCCCGCCCAAGGTCCAGGCTGGATGCGCGTGCGAAACGAGTCCGTGCTGCTTGATCCACTTGTCGCTTTCCTGCTGAATCACTTCCCCGCCGCGCCGCACGATCGCCCACGCCACGCCACCGCCATGCGCAAGATGTTCATTCGCGGCATTAACAATGGCATCCACAGCTTCAAGCGTGATATCACCCTGAACGATCTGCAGGGTCTGGCCGGTGGGAAGTGTGCGCTCCATTAAAACGGTGTTCATGCAGATATTTTACCCCCGTTAAACATTGTAGGGACACAGCGCTGCTGTGTCCCTACATATAAAATTTACTTTGTTTTCGCTACAACAGATGCGAAGGCTTGCGGGTTGCGTACTGCGATGTCGGCCAGCATCTTGCGATTGAGTTCAATGTTCGCCTTCTTGAGTGCTGAAACCAACTTGCTGTATGTGGTTCCGTTCAAGCGGGCCGCGGCGTTGATACGGGCGATCCACAACTTGCGAAGATCGCGTTTGCGCACGCGGCGATCACGGGTGGCGTACCAAAGGCTCTTGAGCATGGCCTCGTTCGCACGCTTGAATAATGTGCTCTTCGAGCCACGCTGGCCCTTTGTGATCTTCAAAACTTTCTTGTGACGTAGATGCCCTTGCGGGCCTCCTTTTACGCGCATGTTACTTTTACCTCCTGCAAACTCGCGGGCGTCGGTGGGTTACACCAGTTGCATACACCCGAAAGCCGCAAATAAAAATTGACGACGACCGGAATATTGATTATTCCATGTGAGGGGCAAGGCGTTTGATGCGCTTGATGAACTTGCGGCCTTTAACGACCACCATCTCGCTCAATAACGCCTTGGTGCGATCCGACGTACGGCGGCGTAAATGGCTCTTACCGCCTTTGGTGCGCACAAGTATGCCGGAACCAGTCAAGCGAAATCTTTTGGATGTCGCTTTGTGGGTCTTCAGCTTGATTTTTCCAGACTTTTTTGCTTTGCGAGGCATTGCTGGGATACTCCTTTCAGACAAAATAAACCGCGGGACATTTTATCACGCCCGCGGACGATCAACATCTTAGGGGACTTACAAGTCTCAGGCTTCCGCTTCTGTCTTGACTTCGGCCTGTTCGCTCTTTTCCTTTTTCTTCACGGCGCCTTTAGCGGGAGCCAAAACCACGAGCATCGTACGGCCTTCCATTTGCGGTGGAACCTCAACGACAGCCACGTCAACGAGGTCTTGAACGATCTCCCGCAAATCTTCGAGTGCGATCTCAGGATAATCCATTTCGCGGCCACGGAACTTGACGGTGACCCTCACCTTATGGCCTTGTCCAAGCCAGCGGCGGGCGTCGTCCACTTTGAAGCCACGATGGGCTCCATTGGTCTTCGGGCGCAAACGAATTTCCTTAACCTCGATCTTGGTCTGAGATTTCTTTGCCTCACGTTCCTTCTTTGCCTTTTCGTAAATGAACTTTCCAAAATCCATTACGCGGCAAACAGGCGGTGTGGCACCGGGCGAGACCTCAACAAGGTCCATCTCGGCATCGCGGGCAATCTGCAAAGCCTGGCGAATCGGCACAACACCGACATTGCCGCCATCCGGCCCGATCAGGCGAACTTCCGCGACGCGGATGCCTTCGTTCACTCGAAATTCATTAGTACTGATATGCTACTCCTCATGATTCATCAAACAAATCCAGCCTTCTTGCGGCTGGTTTTTAGCGGGCGAATAATACCATGAAGATATACGAGTCGTCAATAAAATGTGCTGCCTTTATCGGAAATGCTTTCTTCATTAAGGGTTTCCGGTGAGTATTCTGCCTGCCAGCAAACTCTCGAGGGTCTCCTGGGCGAGGCGGAGTTTTCCCGGGGTGAGCAGGCTTGGGTCCACGTCCGCAATTCCCAGCGGGGATTGAACGTTGATTCCTCCCTGCCCGGCGATCAAACTCGGCCAGGCGGTCTGAATCGCCTTGATGGTGTCCGGACGAATGGTCATCACCCAGCCGCCGGGGCGTGTTTCGGGCATGGATGTGCCGATCAGCATCACGCCCTGTGTGCCGATGTAGGAGAGCAGGTCGGCATTTGCCAGAGTCGGGTAGATGTAAAGCGCGTAAACCTTTCGGTCATTGATGAGCACATTTGCGTAGCCGCCATAGCGGGCAGGGTCTTCATCGGGAGGAACTTCGACATAGGTCGGATATACGATCTCGGAAATATAAAATGTTTTACACAAACCGCAGTAGTAGGCCATGCCGTTCTTGAAAGCAACTGCGGCACGCTGCGCATCGAGGTCACCTTGCGGGATTACCATGCCGATGTGGTATTCATCCGAGAGCATTGCACCGACGTAGCCCGCCATGAAGGCCGGCAACTCCACCTGCGAATCCCCGGCAAGGACGCTTAGATTACCGCCTGCCGCAAGGTTGGGAATATTCACTGCCAGAAACTGCACGTTCGGCGCAGAAGGAGCAAGGGTAGCTACTCCGGGGTCGGGCGGCAACACGATGACCACTTTCAAAGTCGGGTCGGCAAGGTCAACAGGAGTAAGGGTATTGCGCACCTGAAAACGGAAACTAGATTGCTGTGCGAGATCATAGACCGTCTTTTGATAGAGGTCTGATGTAGCCTTATCCATATCGGCAGGCAAAACCAGAATCGCCAGCGGTGTGGATGGAGTTGGAATCATTGTAGCCGTTGGCACCGGTGTGTGAGTCGGCACGGCTGTGGGGCCGGCAATCTCTGTTGCAGAACCTCCACAAGCGCTCAATATCACAACAATGAGGATCATAAAGAAGAAATTTTTAACACGCACGGGGTAACTCCAGAAATTAAGAATGCACGAATTATACTGGTTTATTTTGTGAAAGCAGGCTGGCAGAAATAGGCATTACGGCTTAAATGCAAAGAGACACGCATTTCAGCGCGTCTCTTTTTTCAAAATTGATCGATCTAATTGAGGGAAATGTTGATCTTCTTCGGTCGGGCAGTTTCAGCCTTTGGCAGGTTCAGGGTCAACACCCCATCGGCGATCTTCGCCTCGACCTTATCAGCTTCCACCTCTGTGGGTAATCGCAGCGCACGACGGAAGGAACCGCTGGGAAGTTCATTCAGCAGGTATTCACCGTCAGCATCCTGATAATTCCCTTCGATGCTCACCACATTTTCGAGGATCTGAATGTTCAGGTCTTCCGCCTTCAGGCCGGGGACAAGCGCCGAAAGCACATAGGCATCATCCTGCTCACGGATATTTACGCCAAGCGCACGCTGTTGGGGCTGTTCAGCCAGGCGGCGGGCCATACGACGGAATTGGTGGGGTTGAATATAGAATGTCATTTTTTATATCTCCTTTTACGAAACATTGAATTAGACTGATTTTAGCGACGGCATATAAAAAAAATATCGGTGAATGGTAGAAATTGTGTTAGAAATAAGTGAACTTTTTGTTTACGGAAATCGTCCTTAAAATAAATGGAGACAACCTTGAAAATACAATTTGCCTTATTCATTACGTGCAGCCTTCTATTTCTTGCGGGGTGCCAATCCATTGCAAGCCCCGCAGAAAATACAGAAATACCCGCAACAGATTTCTCACCAATCCCCACACTTGATCAGGAGGAAGGTATCGACATGTCTGACGAATCTCCGACTGTAAGTCCGCAAGCTCAAATAATGGTAAATCTGGCAAAGGAAAGCCTTGCACGAAAATTCAAGATCAGCGAAGACAAAATCCACCTCTTCTCAGTGGAACCCATGGTCTGGCCGGATGCCGGTCTGGGATGTCCGCAGGCAGGCATCGTTTATGCCGAGGTGGAAACTCCCGGCTTTCAAATCCTATTTGAAGCGGATGGAAAATCATTCTCTTATCATACCGATAACGAAAAAAGAGTTGTGTTGTGCCGCATCCACCCCACAGATGAAATATTCCCCACACCCTGATAAAAAACTTCTGCCGCAGGCATGCCTGCGGCAGAAGCATAGCTAAAACATCTTATCTTATATCAAGCAGAATTAAGGTGCTTTCACCTTTATCTGCATGAAGCCTAAGGCATTGACACCCTGGACGCGGATCTGAGTACCGGTCTGCGGGTTGATTACGCCAGCCAGCGGAGTGAGCCAATTCCAGTACTGAAGGTTATCGTTGAACAAACGGACACCAGGCTGGCTCGGGATCGGGGATTCCACGCCATTAACATGGAGGATGAAGCCATCTGTCCTGTTGGGGGTAAATGTGGAGTCGTAAGCTTGAACACGGGCAGTCCAGGGATTTCCATCCGGGCGCATCAAAGCTGCCGGGTGTGAGTCGATCGGCAGGATCAAACCGCCACCTGGGTGTTCACTGGTATTGTTATCAGTGTAGGATGAATCCCAATAGCTGATCAACAAACCATCCTGATATGGATAGTGTTCAACCCAATCAGGCGCCGAATTCAGGAAGCCGAAGTTGTAGGGGCCAGTCTTAAGACCAGCATCATAGGTACGATACTGGCGGTACTCTGCAACATAGGCATTGAAGTAGTAATTGGTTTCAGTGCCGGTGGTGATGCTGAATCCGTTAAAGGCCCAGCCAACAATACCTTCGGCATCGTCAAGGGGCTGTCCACTAATGGCGACATCATCGACCATGAAGCCGAGTTCGGCAACCGCGCCATCGGACCAATAGTTAAATCCAATGTTCACAGTTTGACCGGCATAGTCCGAAAGGTCAGCGGTCAGGGTTACCCAGTTTCCACCGCTATCACCAGTGATACCCTCGCCAAAATTCTGTCCATTCGGATTGTCATTTGTGGAGAGGTTTGTGGCAACGGGGGAACCGTTCACAGTGAGGTAGGCATAATCCCAGTCAAGTTCGATCTGATAGTTGACCTGGGCGCTGAGGGATACAGATCCACCCGGCAGTGTAACACTGCGAGTCATACTGTTATCCAGATTATCACCTGAACCGGAATAGTAGAAGTAAGCACCGGAGTACGGAGGGGCTAATTGAACGGTTACTTCCTTATCAGGCAATACAACAAAAAGACCCTGGGGATGTTGGGTGGTCGTTTCTGCCGGTCCGAGGACAATGGAGCTCTTTTTGCCTTCTTCGGCTACTGTAAAGTCGAGCCAACCGAGCTGGAATTTCTCCCAGGCATTGAAATCGCCAGGATTGGAGCCAATATCAGTCGTGCCATCACCAAGGTAGGAACCACTGGACATAATCGTCCAGAAGCCGGTGGAGTTGGCGCCGCCCGCTGTGTCATATTGATCGGGCAAGCCAAGATCATGAGCATATTCGTGAGCAAATACGCCCAAGCCGCCATTTTCAGGCTGAATGGTGTAGTCACCTACCCACATGCCAACTGCATTCGGGCCGCCTTCGTTGCCGAAAGTACCCAAACCGCCGAATTCCATACCGCCTTGTTCAGCACCGGGAGGGCCCCAAACGCCAATACCCTGATAAGAGGTGTACCAGCGATGTGACCAGATGGCCTGTTCACCCTGAGCGCCGCCGCCAGTCTCTTCGCCCACACCAGCATGAACGATCTGGAAATGGTCGATGTAGCCATCGGCCTCATCAAAATTGCCATCGCCGTCAACATCATAACGATCCCATGCATCGAATGTTGCAAGATAGTCATAGATCTCTTGATTTGACATACCGGCTGCTTTTTGATCAGCGACCCACTGATTGATGGCGTCACGAATCAAATACCAGACTGTGGAGCAGGTGGTGGCTCCGCAGAGGTTTGAACCATAACGGGCTTCGTTATAAGGCACTTTCACCCAGTCAATGACATCGCCGTTGATCGTATAACGTCCCGAAGACTGCTTGGCATAGTAATCAACCATCTGGTTGAAGTACATATCTTCGAAATGTTCTTTGTTGAAATCCGCCTGCCAAATGGTTGTATTATCGACTGCGCGGTTGGGCTCTGCAATCTCATTATGCAGAGGACCAGGTTCGCCGCCATAAGTCGGATGAATACTTTCGCCAAATTCGGCAACAATTACAAAGACACGGTCATTCTTTTCCAAAGCGAGTTCGGCAAATTGTCCACGTGCTACTTCGTGGGTTTTCCCCTTGGTCTTTCCTTGAATTTGAGCTTCCATCGCTTTGGCTTTCAAAGCAGCCTGCGCATCCCCCTTGGGATGGGACAGATTATCATCGCCTTTGCCCGCAAAAATAGGGCCGTCATCTTCAAAAGCTGGTGCTGCACCAGCTGCAGGCACCAAGCTCATAACAAGCAGTGCCAAAATCAAAATCGAACTGAACCATTTTGCTTTCATAAATCATTCTCCTCACGAAAATTAGATGATCTTACTTGCAAACAGGTACTTTCAATTATGGTTTATCGCTATGCACCTCCTGACCCTGGAAGTTAAATTACAGACTGCCGAATGCGATTTTGCTTCGGCAGTCTGGCAGTCTGTAAATTCCACAAACTCATGACTTTACGTCCCCATCTCGCAATGGGTTTGCCTTTTGAACTTGCACTTTTTGTACTGCAACTGTAATTATCTTATATCAAATCATCTAAAAAATCAATAAGAATTTACCGAATCTGGCAAAATTTAAGGTTTCCTGCAAAACGAGAAACAGAGACCCATAAGAAATTAGTGAATCATTATTTACACAATTTCCCCAATTCGGCTTACCGCAGATTGAACGCCCTCACCAAAAAGCCAGCCATTTGCGCACGAGTCATATTTGCATTCGGACAGTAGTTGCCGCCGCCGCATCCGCTGGTGATGCCTTCAACAGCAAGTTGCTCGATCCAATCCGCAGCAAAAGAACCGACCGGCACGTCAGAGAAGATACCAGTAGCAACGGGTGGAACGTATGATGAACCGTGTTTACCTCTTAGCAAAAAGATCGCCATTTGCGCACGAGTGATGTTTGCATCTGGACAGTATATGCCAAAACCACAGCCAGAAGTTATTCCTTCGAGTGCGAATTGCTCAATCCAAGCGGCCCCGAAGGAATCGATCGGCACATCGCTGAAGACAGTGCCAGTAGCTACTGGAGGAGTATAGGCGCTGGTATACTTACTACGCAGGATGAAGATGGACATCTGCGCACGTGTCACAGCGGCTTCCGGACAATATAGTAGGGGAGAAGTGTTGCACCCCCTGGTGATACCGTATTTGTAAAGGCGCTCAATCCAGATCGAAGCCCAGTGGCTGGATGGAACATCTTCAAATTGGATATTTGCGTTCGCACAAGTATTACCTAATACCATTGTAGGATTAGTATAACCTGTGAATACTGGGATACCATTTATGACATGAATCATCGTTTTGATTGCTGAAGTGACCCATGCATTCCAATCGGCAAATTCGCGCGTTGTGTGTTCCCCGCCAAATGGACAGATACTAAAAACGTTATTGTCGCCTCTTGCGAGATGCGCATTGCTTAATTCTCTTGCGCCGCAATAACCCCAGGTACATTCATCCACAGGAATTCTAGTATCACCCAAGTTTTGAATCATGGCGACGCTATAGGAAGCGTTATCAGCCAGTCCTGTCCGTGTAAATGCGCCAGTGACAGGGTTTGTTAAAACACCTGGCGCTGCATACCCTGTGTCTTCTGAAATAAATCCTAGAGTTTTACCAGCGCTGCCCGCGCCGCCATCGTAACCATGGCTACGTAAATACTCTATTACCCAATAGTTCTGCGAACCACCATAAGATTCACCATCCAAAACAATGGCGTCGCAATTGGCAGGGATAGATGCATCAGCGCACAACTTATCCAATCCTTCCATTGTCTTCACATCAATATCGCTAACGTATGTAGAAATGTAGTCAAACCCGATAGCCAAAGTGACATAACCTTCATTGACAAGGTTTGTATTCTGGGGAGATATCCAAGCATTTAGATCGCCCTCCCCGCCCCAACCGGGCAGAAATATCACTACAGGGCGCTTTTCCCCCGACGGAATCCCTGATGGCCAAGCGGCGATTGCTCTACCAGGAGTAAGCACTTTGCTATTCATTTCTAACGATGTAAAGGTAGCATATGCCGCATCAGCCGGTGCCAGTCCTAGCAGCATAACGAGTACTATAATTACAGAAAAAAACTTTCGTCTCATGTTTATTCTCCTTTTGATTTTCAGAAATTGAAACTCGGATGCTTTCGTTATTTTTGTCAGGCTTTCTATATTCACCTCCTCTTGGATCTCAATGAACATTAGGCTTTTTGATCTTGCCATGCCCACCTCATGATGAGTCGTTTTTTCGAATCGACAATAGTGCAATACAGCACAATTATCCACCTAACTAACCCGATGTGCAAGTGAAAGGAGCTTGACAAGAAGAGGAGACCTCCGTATTTGTGAAGTTGCGAAACAAACACAAAGTCACAGAGGTCTCCAAAATGGATATTACCACGTTCATCATAGCAGTATATTGCCTGATCGATGATCTTGTAGGAGAGCTGCAATTACGCAAACGAGGTCCGCAGTCCACCCTAAGAGACAGTGAAGTGCTCATAATAGAAGTGGTTGGTGAATTTCTTGGTTTGGATACAGAAAGTGGTATTTTCACTCACATTTGCAGATATTACGCAGATTGGTTTCCGGGATTGCGTCAAGTTCATTTAACGACATTTACCAGACAGGCCGCCAACCTTTGGAAGGTCAAGCAAGATTTGTGGAAAGTCATTGGTCAAAAGATCCCACAGGATCCCTATTTGTCCATTGTCAACAGTTTTCCAGTCAGCACGACACAATTTGGTTGGTCTGCCAAAATCACGCAAACCTATCTCGACAACTTGAAGCATTTGTTCGAAGGCCTTTCGCCAAACGCCAGTTGACTGCTTAAATCCTTCATCTTTCAGCATTTGCGCGGTTTCGTATCTCATGTGCCTATTATGGCACACTCATGCAAGAGGTCTATTGTCTTGCCTCGTTCCACATTGTATACGCTCAAGAGATACTCTGCTCTCAATTCGTCTTTTTTGCTCAACCCACGCAGCGCTTTGCCATCCAATGCGTAGTGTTGACATTGCTTCCCTTGCTGATTGTATTCCCATACCAATCCTTCAACTTCATCCACATACACCTTGTACGCCATGACCCGACGGTATGTGCTTTGGTCTAGCATCCTATCCCGTTTCCACCTTAACAGTCGTATCATTTCATCTTGATGATTTTCCCCCCAGTCTGCTATTTCTGCCGGTTTATATGCTCCGCACAACTTTGTCAGCAAAATCACCATCAATAATCCCACCAGACCGTATTGCTTCCCGGGTGCTTTGCGCATGTCTTGCAGTTTATGCAGACAATCATATACGCTGACTTTATCGTAGATCACTCCGTCTGCGCTTATCTCTTGGTTTTTTCCGACCGTGCTATACTGTATTTTAAGATCCTCCGCGGTTTTTTGCTTGCCCATCACTCGCAATTTTACCGAGAAGGATCTTATTTTTCACCCTTTGTCAAGCAACCTTGCAATAACCATAACCCGCGAAGTATTGATTTCGCACTTCCACAAGCTGTGTATAATGCGTCCAATGTCCAAACGATTTATCCCCCTTCTTTTCATCGTCATTCTACTAACCGCAGGCCTGTATTATTACTTTTCAAGCAGGCGCGGCTCAGCCCGTACCGAACAAGTATTTGACTGGTTCAGAGATACCAGTTCCAGACCCGAGTTGATGATGACCACAGGGACGAAATGCGGCGACGCCCCATTCATTTTCCCCACCGACGGCTTGATCGGCTTCATCTGGGACGATTCTTTCCGCCCCGGTCATCGCCACAGCGGACTGGATATTTTCTCAGGGACAGAGGTTGGCGTTATGCCTATTGTCGCGGCATACCCCGGCTATCTCACCCGCCAGTCAGATTGGAAATCGACGGTCATCATCCGCGTGCCCGATGACCCGATACAGCCCGGGCAGCAGATCTGGGTGTATTACACCCACATGGCAGACCCCGCTGGGAACTCATTTATCTCATCTGATTTTCCGCCGGGCACCACGGAACAATATGTGGAAGCCGGTACTTTCCTCGGATATCAGGGAAATTACTCCGGCGATCCCAGCAACCCCGTCGGCGTGCATTTGCATATCTCGGTCGTAAAAGATGATGGCTTTGGAAAATTCACAAATGAACTCGATATCGAAAACACCTACGACCCCACGCCTTATTTCGGCCTGCCCCTGAACGCAAACGAAAATTCAGATACGATTCCAGTTTGCAATTAACACGGAGAACGCATGGACTTAAAAAACAAGGTCATTCTCATTACAGGAGCGGGAAAAGGTGCAGGGGCCGCACTTGCCAAAGCCTTTGCAGAACGCGGTGCGCTGGTCGCGCTTAATGACATCTCCCCAATCAATGTGGAACAAGTCACTGCGGAGATCACGGCAAAAGGCGGCAAAGCCAGATCGTATATTGAAGATATCGCCAAGAAAGTTGGCGTGCAATATGTGATCAAAGGCGTGGAGGATGATTTCGGCGGCATTGATGTTCTCGTCAATCACGCGGCAGTGGAGCCGCACACTCCCCTGCTGAATGTAGATGAATGGGACTGGCACCGCACGCTGGATGTAAATCTCACGGGCGCATTTCTCACTATTCAATCGGCAGGACGTATCATGCGAGAGAAAGGCAGCGGGGCGATCCTGAACATCGTCGCAGGATCAGGCTCCAGTTTAGGTAAAGAAGCGGGGGCATATCCTGCAAGCATGGCGGGGCTGGTTGCATTATCCCATCAGGCAGACCGTGAATTAAGTCCGCTTGGAATTCGGGTGTATGCGGTTGAAAATTCGGCGGATGTTGTGAAGGATGTCATCAGGATTTTGGAGGCTCAATGAAGGAATTATTCGAGTACCGCGAAAAGATGATCGCAAGGCTGGGGCAGGCCGCGCAGGAATTTTGTGATGCCTGCAAAGCTGTCGGTGACCCTTTTACAAAAGTAGAAGGCGAATGGACATTGCATCAGATCGCATCGCATACACGGGATGTGGAAAAGCTGGTGTATGGCGAGCGTATTCATCAAACCTTGACCGTGGACAATCCCCAATTCAAAAGTTTTGACGCCGATACATGGATGGAAACACATTACAACAAGGATGAACCGCTTGCTGATATTTTGAGCGAGTTTGCCTCAAACGTGGAAAGGTTGTGCAAAACATTGAAAGAGTTGCCACAGCCGGCATGGTCGCGTGAAAGCCGTCACGATACCATGGGCGGCGAATTGACCATGCAGTTGTGGGTGGAGCGCAGTCTGGCTCATATTGAGGAACATTTACAAACGATAAAAACTGCATAAAATACGGGAAAAACGCCCGTTTTCTGCATATTTCGAGGTAAAATAACAATATGAAAAAGCAAAGAATTATCCTTGTGGACGATCATGAAGTGGTGCGCCTCGGCTTGAAGTCCCTGCTTGAGCGCCACCCGCATTTTGATGTTGTCGGTGAAGCAGGCTCTGCGCGTGAGGCTCTCGAGCAGGTGGAATCGCTCAAGCCAGACGTGGTGGTAATGGATATTCGCCTGCCTGGCACATCGGGCATCGATGCTTGCGAACAAATTGTCAGCCAATATCCGAACACAAAAGTCTTAATGCTCACATCCTACGCCGAAGACGAGATGCTGTTCTCAGCCATTCGCGCCGGTGCTTCTGGCTATGTGCTCAAGCAGATCGGCAGCGAAGACCTGATCAAGGCCATTGAATCTGTCGGGCGCGGAGAAGCCCTGCTCGACCCTGCTGTGACCCAGCGCGTTTTCCAGGAAGTGCGCCGCGCGGTAAAAGAGGAGGAAGCTTCGGCTTTCGCCCACTTGAGCCAGCAGGAAAAGCATGTGCTTTTACTGGTCTCCGAAGGCAAGACCAACCGCGAGATCGCCAAGAACCTGTTCCTCGGCGAAGGCACGGTCCGCAATTACGTTTCGAGCATTCTCTCAAAGCTCAGCGTGAACAATCGCGCCGAGGCTGCGGCTTATGCCGTGCAGCACAGTCTGAGAGAATACATCACGCTGTAAACATCGCTCATCCAAACACGGAGGCACAACGACACGGAGATTCAAACTCGGTGAAGGCGTGCCTCTGTGTTTTTAATTCACCTTCGTCCTGAGCGAAGTGACGAATGTTTTTTGAGGAACGAAGTCGAAGGACGATAAAACCATATGTTCCCATTCCTAAAACTTACAGACGGCACCATCACCCTGCGCCCCTTCGAATTTGGAGAGGAAAAGGAACTGCATGGCGCCATACATGAATCACTGCCCGAACTCACCCCGTGGATGTCGTGGGCCAGTGAAAAATACTCTATCGAAACTGCGCGCAACTTCATCGCCATCACCCGCGGACAATGGTCGAGCGGCATGCTGTATGCTTTTGCCATTGCTGATGCCGTCACAGGAGAATTGGTCGGCGGCTGTAGTTTGAGTCACATCCACCCGGTCTATTATTTTTGCAACCTCGGCTATTGGGTGCGTTCGTCGCGGCATGGCGAAGGCATCGCAGGAGCCGCCGCAAAGTTGGCGGCACGTTTCGGTTTCGAACGGGCAGGCTTGATCCGCGCGGAGATCGTCGTTGCCGTGGGAAATGACTCCAGCAAACGAGTGGCGGAAAAGATCGGCGCGCACTACGAAGGGATTTTGCTCAACAGGATGGTGGTGGGCCAATCCATTCACGACGCGCATATGTTCTCGCTTCTTCCTTCAGACTTTGGGCTGGATGCCCATCTATAAACAGGATCAGCGCTTCAAGAGTGTTTATAATCAAACCAAACCATGAACAAATCATCCTCCCCTCTTCTCTTTCTCGGCAAAGCCGATGACCCCGATTGCGCCCGCGCGCTGGAATTTTGTCAGAATCATTTTTCGCATTTAACATTTTGTCTCGGCAAATGGGGCGACCCGCTTCCTGAAGAAATCCGCAAATGGGAGGGAGACTACATCATCTCCTATCTTTCACGCTGGGTGGTGCCTGCAGACCTGTTAAACCGCGCCAGAATCGCCGCCATCAATTTTCACCCCGCCTCCCCCGAATACCCCGGCATCGGATGCAACAACTTCGCCCTGTACGAAAACGCGAAGGAATACGGCGTGACCTGTCATCACATGGCCTCCAAAGTGGACACAGGCCGCATCATCGCCGTCAAACGCTTCCCCATTTTCCCCGAAGATGATGTGGACGCCCTGCTCAAACGCACCTACGAAAATCAGATCGCCCTGTTCTTTGAAATCGCAAACCTGCTCGCCGAAGGAAAAGAACTCCCCACCTCCACCGAAACCTGGACCCGCCCGCCCTTCTCACGCAAGCAATTCAACGAACTCTTCATCATCACCCCCGATATGAGCGAAGACGAAGTGAATCGCCGCATCCGCGCCATCAGCTACGGCCCCTGGCAGCCGTACATGGAAGTCAATGGGCACAGGTTTGAGTACAAGCCAGGAAAATAGGTTAACGAATCAAAAAGAGCGCGGATAAATTATCCACGCTCTTTCTTCTTTCTTTTTATTACTTTTCCTTCTCCCCACTCACCTTCATCCACGCTTTCTTCATATTCAACGCGTCCTCTTCCATGATGGGGCTTTCACACAGGATGCGCCCGCCGCAGCCGAAATCGTGCAGGGCTTTGAACAGCGCCTTCAAATCCAGATCGGCTTCGGCGAGCGAGAGGTGATTCTTTTCACCTTTGGGGCCATACTCGATGCCAGAAAGGTGAATGTGTAAATTCTTGAGAGCCTTCGCGCCCAGTTCCTTTTTATAGGTCGTCAATAACTTCGACCATTCCTCGTAGGTATTCATCGTGCCATCACCGGGGCGGGCGTGCATGTGAGCAAAGTCAATGCAGGGCTGAACCATGTCCATGGCGGCGCTCATGGCTACGGCATCTTCGAAGGAGCCGAGCATGGCCGATTTGCCCATCGTCTCCGGGCGAAGGGTCACTCTATCGCCATTCTTCTTTAATTCGTCCACGCAGCCTTTCAAGCGCGGAATGGCGATCTTCAACACTTCGAGCGGATCATTTTCGAAATACGACCCGGGGTGAAAGATGATATCCGTTGCGCCTGCGAGATAACCGTAATGTGCCGCATCCATTAATCGTTTGCGTGACTTGGGCCATTCTTCGGCAGTCGCATTCAAATTAATGTAATACGGCGCATGCACACTCAACGAAACGCCATGTTCCTCGCTCGTGGATTTGATCGCCGCGCAGGTGGCTTCGGTCACACGCACCGATTGCACCCAACCCAATTCCAATGCGTGCAGCCCGATGGATTTGCTGAACGCGATCGCGCCGACAGAGCCGCCGGGTTTCTTGGGGGTGCCTGTGGGCGAACCCACTGTGCCGAAAATAAACGATAAAGTCATGAGAGTCTCCAGAGATTAAGAGTTAGAGAGTAGAGATTAGAAGGGTAAGTTTTTGCCAGAGGGGCGGACCGAGTAAAAGCAGGCCGATCAAAATCGCCGCCAATGCAGAGACCAACACCGCCGCCGCACCGACATCTTTTCCGATTTTGGCAAGCGGGTGTTTACTGGGGCTGGCCAGATCCACCACGGCTTCGATGGAGGTGTTGATGAATTCAGCCGTAAATACGAGCGCCGCCGTGAGGATGATCACCGCCCAATCACGCGGGGGCAAGCCAACCCACAAACCAAGCAGAAATACAACGGCCGCAATGGCACTATGAATCCATACGTTTCGCTGGGTTTGTAGTACATGGAACCATCCCTGAAACGCATAACGAAAGGATTCGACTCGAGAGGACCAGAACGCCTTCACTACGTATCCTGTATCTTGACGTAGGATAAACCGAGTCTCGACATCACCTCGGCCTGCGCCTGCCACATGCGGGCTTTTTCCTCCGCCTCGGCATGGTCATGACCCAGCAAATGCAGTGTGCCATGCACAACCAGCAATTGCACCTCTGCTTCGAGGGGATGTCCGCCAGCCTGTGCCTGCAGCATGGCGCGCGGAATTGAGATGACGATGTCACCCAGATATTGCGCGCCCGTTTCAGGATCTGTTTCGGAGGCGGGGAAGGAAAGCACGTCGGTCGGTGCGTCCACACCGAGATATTCGCGATTCAGTTCGTGCAGTTGCGCATCATCTGTCAAGACGATCGTTATGTCTGCGTCGGCAGAATCAGGTTCGAGGTCAAGAGTGAAGCGGGCGGCCCGTTCGAGCAGGGCCGATTCCCGAAAATCCTGTTGGTTATCGATGTTTATCATTTTTCTTTTCGTGTGGTGAGAATGGTTGAATCTTGATCGGGGACTGTTGCATTGGGATATTGAATGCGGGGATGATACGTGCCGCGCAGCGTAGTGACGAAAGATTCAGTGATGAGATTCAGATCGCGAAGTGTCAGCAGCGTGTCATCCAACTGACCAAATTTTTGCACGGTGTCGATCACACTGCGCACCAGGGCGCGAAGTTCATCATCGGTGGCGGGACGTTCGGCGCGGGCGCGGGCTTCGGTGGCATCGGCAAGCATAAGCAAAGCCGTTTCGCGCGAATTCGGGCGCGGACCCGGGTAGCGGAAATTTTCAATATCCACCAGAGTAACATCCCCATTTGCCGCTTCCATCGCCTGACCGTACTGATAACGCGTGATCAACGTGCCATGATGTTCAAGGATGAAATCCTGCAGGCGGCCCGGCAGGCGGTATTTCTTTGCCAGTTGAATGCCATCCGTAACATGGCGGATGATGGTTGCGGCAGATTCTTCGGGAGCAATATCGTGATGCTTGTTCACACTGCCCGGAACTTGATTCTCAATGAAGAAGGTTGGGTTGAGCGCCTTGCCGATATCATGAAATTGCGCGCCGACTCGGGTGAGCAATGGGTCTGCGCCGATCTTTTCGGCAGCCTGCTCTGCAAGGTTGGCGACTTGCAAACTGTGTTGATAGGTACCCGGTGCATTGCGCAAAAAGAATTGCAGCAACGGAAAATCAGGCCTTGAGATATCCAACAATTGAAATGCCGTTGTCAGACCAAGCGTTTGCGCAAAGAGATATTGAAGCAAAAGCGTAACACTCGCAGCGGCAAACCCTGCAAACGAAACGACGCCGATGAATTGAACGATACCCAAAACGTCAGGTGTGAAAAACGGCAGGCGGTATGCCAACAGCACCACCAACCCCGTCAGCGAGATGGCAATGCCCGCACGCACGAATCCCCAAAAGCGGCGCACGGGTCCCAACACAAGCAGACCCACAAGAGAGGAAAGCAAATAGTAGGGAGCCAGGTCAATCGTGTTTGGCAGGCCATAGGCCGCCAGCAAACAAAGCGGAATGGAAATCACCAATCCTGCTTCGAGGCCAAACAGGGCGGTGATCAACAAGCCCGCCGCCTGTAACGGATACCCATACGGCGCAAGCGTGCGGTTGGTGAACAAACGCGCGCCGACCAAAAAGACAACGAAGACAATCGCGATCACCAAAATACTGCGCGGATCATTGACAACCGCCGCGCGTTTTCTGCGGAAGAAATACAACGGCACGAGCACCGCCGAAAGCACGATGATCGAAGCCGCACCCAGCATATCCTCCCAGCGTTGGCCGGGGCGGATCATATCGAGTTTTTGAAAGGCTTCCATATCTGCGGGCGTGATGATCTCACCCGCTGGCACGATCGTTTCCCCGGACTTGTAGGTCTGTACGATCGGCTTCACCGCATCGCGCGCGCTTTGCTGTGCGGCGGTGGTCAGTTCTTCGCTGAAGAAACTGTTCGGCAAAACGAAAGCACTCGCCAATTCCGCCACGAGCGCAGATTGCTGCTCATTCAATGTGAGGCTGACAATGGAAGGAATGCCCGCCTGTGTGGATTCCACTTTATCTTCGTAAATGGCGCGGCGCATCACCTGCTCCAGCACGCGCAGCGATTCAGATTGCACGATCTCCCAGCGGGGATCAGACATGCTGACCAGATAATCGATGGTCTCGAGTTTCAAACGCACATCACTCAACTCGACCAGGTTCGACTTCTTTTCGTCGGTGGTTATCTCAACATTGGTACGCAGCGATGTAATGTACTGCAGGGTGGTGCGTAAACGGTCGATCTGTTGGCGCGCGATGGCGGGGTCGGGCGGCGTATACACGGGCTGCACCGCACTCTCGGCGGCCTTGCGCGCCTCCTCCGTGCGAATATCGCTCACATACTCGATGTCACGCGGGGCCTGTAATGTGTTTTGCGAAACATCCCCAATATCCAGGGCCTGCGTGGAGGGACGCAGAGCGATGGGCATGGTCAATGCGGCAAAAGATAAAAGACTGACCGCAATGATCAGGCTGATCTGCAAAATTCGAATGCGGGTGGTGACAGGGGTACGGGTGCGTGCGGCCATAAAATCAGCCGCAAAGGGAACAGGCACAAACATGCGCCCGCCTCTTCGCGGCAAAGGTTTACTTCACGAGCAATTCTTTTACAGTGGAACTGATCATATCGTTCGGAGCGCGCCCAGCAACCTTGGGCATCACGATCTTCATGACCTTGCCCATATCACTTGGTGCAGCGGCACCCGTCTCGGCAATGGCCGCCTGTACCAGCGCGCGCAATTCCTCGATCGGCATGGCTTTGGGCAGGAACACTTCAAGCACCTTGATCTCGGCCTCATTATCACCGATCAAATCCGGGCGCTCCGCCTTTTTGGCTTCTTCAATGGCCTCGCGGCGATTCTTGATCTCCTTTTGGATCAAGGCCACCACCGCCATATCGTCGATCGTGGTTTGCTTATCCACTTCGGCCTGCTTCACAGCGGCCAATACCATACGCAGTGTGCGCTTGCGAAGTTCATCGCCACTCTTCATGGCATCTTTGACTGATTCATTAAGTTGAGTTTTTGTATCCATAAATTTGATTATACCCCTTTCATTTCTTGGATGAAGACCCCGCTTCGCTCCCCGCCGATGCCTGATTCAGCGATACAAAAAGGAGCGGACCCATTACAGGTCCGCTCCAGTATTGCGTTTTCGAACTGAACGATCTTAGAAAGCAAATCTGAATAAGCTCAAAGCGCGATAGAGCATCTTGGCAAACTCGCCGCGGGTGACAGGGGAGTCTGGCGAGAAGGTCGTGTCGCTCGTGCCTTCGGCAATGCCCCAGCCATAGGCTTCCACCACAGGCTCAGCATAGAAAGCGCCGATCGAGACATCACTCCAGGCCGCATCGCGGAGTTGGGTCGGGATAAGGAATGCACCGTAGAGCATGCCATTGTTCAGGAAACTGGAGGTGGCGACAGCCGATTCAGCCACGTTGTTAAGGATGGTGACGATCTGGCCGCGGGTAAGCAGGTTGTTCGGGTCGAACAAGCCGCCACCCACACCGTTCATGAAACCATCATCACAAGCCTGCCAGACCCAACCGGAGAACCAATCGGAAGCGGCGACATCGGTGAAGTCACAACCCGCAGGAGCAGAGGTCGGGAGAGAGGTTTCATCGTAGCCGTTGGAGATCTCAATCAAAGCGGAGGCTTCAGCGCGGGTCAGGGTGTTGTCAGGACCGAAGGTGCCATCAGCGAAACCGTTGATCAGGCCGAGGGTTGCCAGGTAGCGCACGTACAATTCATATTCGTGGCCGCTCACATCGCTGAAAGTAGCACAATCTTCCTTTTCAACAGGGTCAATCGCAGCGACAAAGCGGAAGGGGTAAGGTCCGACGCCACTCACATTGCCAGCGGCATCTTCAGGGTCAATCTCGAAAGCCCAGTTGCCGCTCGCGGTGGAGGGCAGGGTGAATTGCCATTCGAGCAGTTCGCTCTCGGGACCAATCGGGGCTGGGGCAAAAGTGCCCGTGACCTGCGCATTCCAACTGCCGAAGCCAGAGTAGGGATCGGTGGGGACAGCGAGACCAAGGCTATCGGAAGCAAGTGCCCAGTACTCGAAGGTGTTGCAGGCTACCGGGGTGGTCACAACCACGCCATCATACGGAGGCATGAAGCCATAGCCGTCGAGGTCATTACCATCCACATAGGAGGAGGCGAGGAAGTTATCGGCAGCAGCGGGGTTGGCAGGAGCCGAAACACCACAGGTGTCGGTGGAATCGAACACCAGGGTGAATTCCCAGTAGTCGCCATCGGCAGGGGCCGCCGCATTGGCACTGACGGAGAAGTCATAGGTGAAGGTGCCGCTGCCGGTGCTCGTGCCGTTGATCGTCGCAACCAGGTTGCACTCGTCAATGGCATAGGTGCCGCCCTGAATGCGGGCATACATCACGATATTGGTGGGGTTGGTCAGACCGGTCGCGGTCCAATCAAAGTCCACGGTGGAGGCGGCTCCGGCGGGCATGAAATCGGGGCCAACCAGGGTGCCTTCTGCGCCAGCCACGGGGGCAGCGGAGGCGATGCTAAACTGTGCCAGTACGAACACAGCCAACAGCAGTACGGTAAATACTTTCTTGCTCATTGCTTTTTTCTCCTATAGAAGATGGGTTTTGTGCATATCCGCTCAACTTGGAGTGGGTATGCCTTATTATTTTAACGGATGAAACCCAAAAAAGAGACCGGCAAAATCGACCAATTTTCGAAATTGCTCCAAACAAAAAGGAGCGGACCTGTACAGGTCCGCTCCAGAAAACTTCAATTACATTCGTACAATTCGATTAGAAACCACCAGCGAAGCTCAGAGCGCGGTAGAGCATCTTGGCGAACTCACCACGGGTCACGGGCTGGTCGGGGGAGAAGGTTGTGTCGCTTGTGCCTTCAGCAATACCATAAGAGTAAGCCTCTACCACGGCTTCAGCGTAAAACGCGCCAATTGACACATCCGTCCACGCGGCAGTGCGATAATCCACGCTACCGTCAAAGAAAGCGATGCCAAGGATATTGGAATACGTAATTGCGCTGCTAGGGGTGGGAACAGTGCCAGACTCAACCACATTGTTGAGGATGGTGACGATCTGACCGCGGGTGAGCAGGTTGTTCGGGTCGAACAAGCCGCCGCCCACACCGTTCATATAACCGTCATCACAAGCCTGCCAGACCCAACCGGAGAACCAGTCGGAAGCGGCCACATCGGTGAAGTCACAACCTGCGGGAGCAGAGGCCGGCAGGGAGGTGTCATCGTAGCCGTTGGAGATCTCGATGAGGGTGGCCGCTTCGGCACGGGTCAGGGTGGCATCGGGACCGAAGGAACCATCGGCGAAGCCGCTGATCAGGCCGAGGGTCGCCAGGTAGCGGACATAGGTCTCGTTCTCGTGACCAGCCACATCGCTGAAGTCAACGCAGTCATCGGTTTCACCCGCGAGGATCGCGCTGTTACGGAAGTAGTAGGGACCAGCATTCAAATTGCCAGCTGCATCTTCGGGATTAATCGAGAACTGCCAAACACCAGAAGCGGTCGCGGGCAGGGTGGCGTGCCACTCAAGCAATTGATCTTCCGGACCGATCGGAGCAGGGGCAAAGGTGCCCGTGGTCTGGGCATTCCATGAACCAACACCGGAGTAGGGATCACCGGGAGTGATGGTAAGGATATCGGAAGCAAGTGCCCAATACTCAAAGGTGTTACAAGCTACCGCTACGCCCAAAAACGGAGTGGTGCGTGGAGCGGAAAGGGAGAAAAAGCCCTCAAGTTCGCTACCATCCACATAGGAGGAGGCGAGGAAGTTGGCATCATCATTGGCATCGGCGGGCAGGGTGGTGCAGGAGGCCGCATCATCGAAGGCGATCAGAAATTCCCAATAATCGCCATCGACAGGGTTGCCATACGCGCCAGCGCCAGTGAACACGTAATCAAAGGTGCCGCTGCCATTGCTGGTGCCGACGATCACGGCTACATTCTGGCATTCAGCCACATCGTAGGTGTTGCCTGCGCCCTGGAGGCGGGCATAGATGTCCACATAGGTCGTGCCAGCGGGCAGGCTGGTGGCCGTCCACTCTAGGGTGACGGTGGAGCCAGCGCCTGCAGGCATGAAGTCGGGACCGACGAGGGTGCCGTCCGCAGTCACCTGCGCGGCGGAGGCGATGCTGAACTGCGCCAAGACGAACACAGCCAGCAGCAGTACGGTAAATACTTTCTTGCTCATTGCTTTTTTCTCCTATAGAAGATGGGTTTTGTGCATATCCGCTCAACTTGGAGCGGGTATGTCTTATTATTTTAACGTATGAAACCCAAAAAAGAGACCGCCAAAACCCACCAATTTCAAAATTGCCCCACAAAAAGGAGCGGACCTGTACAGGTCCGCTCCAGATTTTAAAACTACGCTAATACGGGAAAACTAGAAACCACCGTAAGAAGCCAAAATTCTGTAGAGGGTCTTGGCGAATTCACCGCGGGTCATCGCCTGATCGGGCGAGAAGGTGGTTTCGCTGGTGCCATCCACAATGCCCCAACTGTAGGCTTCCACCACGGGTTCGGCATAGTAGGCGCCGAGGGATACGTCCGTCCATGCGGCGGTGCGGAATTCGGGGGAGGCATCAGCAAAGGCAACCAGGCCAAAACCAGCGGACATATGAGAGCCCGGAAGAAGATTGGCCAAACCATTTTCATAGATGTTGTTGAAAATGGTGACGATCTGGCCGCGGGTGAGCAGGTTGTTCGGGTCGAACAAGCCGCCGCCCACACCGTTCATGAAGCCGTCATCACAAGCCTGCCAGACCCAGCCAGCAAACCAGTCGGAGGCAGCCACATCGGTGAAGTCACAACCCGCAGGAGCAGAGGTCGGCAGGGTGGTGGTATCGTAGCCGTTGGAGATCTCGATGAGGGTGGCCGCTTCGGCGCGGGTCAGGGTGTTGTCAGGGCCGAAGGAACCATCGGCGAAGCCGCTGATCAGGCCGAGGTCGGCCAGGTAGCGGATATGCACTTCGTTTTCATGACCAGCTACATCCGTGAAATCCACGCAGTCTTCGACTTCGTCAGCCGAAACGGCGCCGTTGCGGAAGTAGTAGGGACCAGCCCCAGTCAGATTGCCAGCGGCATCTTCGGGGTCAATCGAAATCTGCCACAGACCGCTCGCGGTGGCGGGCAGGGTGATCTGCCATTCGAGCAGTTCATCTTCCGCACCGATCGGGGCCGGGGCAAAGGTTCCGGTGGTCTGGGCATTCCACGAACCGAAACCAGAGTAGGGATCGGTGGGAACAGCGAGGCCAAAGCTATCGGAAGCCAACGCCCAGTATTCAAAGGTGTTGCAGGCCACATCGCCAGCAGCAGTAAAATCGGGATGGGGAATGGCTAAGATGCCCTCCAACGCGGTACCATCCACGTAGGAGGAGGCGAGGAAGTTATCGGCAACGGCGGGGTTGGCAGGAGCCGAAACACCGCAGGTGTCGGTGCTATCGAACACCAGGGTGAATTCCCAGTAGTCGCCATCGGCAGGGGTCGCTGCGTTGGCGCTCACGGAGAAGTCATAGGTGAAGGTGCCGCTGCCAGTGCTCGTGCCGTTGATGGTCGCAACCAGGTTGCACTCGTCAATGGCATAGGTGCCGCCCTGAATACGGGCATACATCACGATGTTGGTCGGGTTGGTCAGACCGGTGGCGGTCCAATCAAAGTCCACGGTGGAGGCGGCGCCGGCGGGCATGAAATCGGGGCCCACAAGGGTGCCTTCTGCGCCAGCCACGGGGGCAGCGGAGGCGATGCTGAACTGGGCCAAGACGAACACAGCCAGCAGCAGTACGGTAAATACTTTCTTGCTCATTGCTTTTTTCTCCTATAGAAGATGGGTTTTGTGCATACCCACTCCAAGTTGAGCGGGTATGCCTTATTATTTTAACGGATGAAACCCCAAAAAGAGACCGGCAAAACCCACCAATTTCCGAAATTGCCCCCGGAAAGCCTATGAAATATTACAAATCCACAAATTTGGAGAACATCTCGGGGGTAAGTATCTTTTCCAGAAGCTCGAATTCGTAGAGCGTGCGTTTAACGGCGGCAGCGCGGGCGTATTCAAATTTTAGTCCCTGCGCGGGAGAATCAAGATTCATCTTTGCATGTGAATCGGATGGCAACAAGGCCAGTGATAATTTACGCAGAAACGGCACGAAGTAGAGCCAGTCCATGGGCATGTATAGTTTGCCGGAATGCAGGCTTGGGCTTTCGAGCAGGTCTTTTATAACAGGGTCAATTTCGGGCGGAGGCGGAGCGGAGTGCCGGTCCAGCCACATGGAAACGTAGTTGGTGTGGGAGTAGAAATCCTGCACCGTGTGAGTCAATCGGCCAAAGGCGACCCAGGCGGAGAGCACGCCGGGTGAAAGCAGGGCGGCAAGAATAAAGCCGCGCTGTTCATTGATGTAACGATGGCCTTCATCGATGGCGTTGTTGTCGAAGTGAAATTCATCGTGGCCGATCTGGCCGCTAAGGGCATCCTGTTTGCAGTTTGCGGCAATGATGATCTCAAGCGCGCGCGGACTAACTCGGCCACTGAGGGCCTCGCGGGTCATTTCCTTGTGGATGGGGATAAGCATTTCAAAATTATACCCAGTATGGGCATGAACTCAGCAGGGACGTATCAAACTGGTTATAATGACTGCATGACTTTCTATACTGCAAAAGGCGACGACGGCACCACGGGTTTGCTCGGTGAAGGCCGTGTCCCAAAATATCATGCCCGCCTGGAAGCGGTCGGCGCATTGGATGAGGCATCTGCCGCACTGGGGCTGGCACGCGCGCAATGCAGCGCTCCGCAAACCGCGCCCATTTTGCTCGAAGCACAACGCGACCTGTATAAGTTAATGGCTGAAGTGGCGGCCACGCCGGAGAACGCTGAACGTTTTCACTTCATCAACGGCGCACGCGTGGGCTGGCTGGAAGAACAGACCGACGAACTGAGCACGGTAGTTGAGATGCCCAAGGAATTCATTCTGCCTGGCGATACACTTGGCGGTGCGGCGCTTTCGATGGCGCGTGCCATTGTCCGCCGCGCAGAACGTTGTGTGGTGAGTCTCTTCGATGAAGATGAAGTGATCAACCCCGATTTGCAGCGCTATCTCAATCGGCTTTCATCGCTGTGTTTTGTACTTGAGCTTCTCGAGAATCAGAACGCGGGGAAAAAGACTTCACTGGCAAAAGCATAGAAAAGCCAGAGGCTGTGGACGAAGGGTGAAACTCTGTGTCCATGTTTTTTTATTCCACATCAAAGGTAAAACATGACAGGTACCATTATCAATATTGCAACCATCCTCGTTGGCGGCGTCATTGGACTGATTTTCGGGTCGCGCATTCCCGAGCGATTTAAAGGCACGGTCATCGCAAGCATGGGATTATTCACCGCCGCGATGGGATTGCAAATGTTCTTCAAAAGCGAAAATCAATTGATCGTGCTTGGCGCGTTGATTATCGGTGCATTGCTTGGCGAGTGGTGGAAACTCGAAGACAGATTGCAGGCTCTTGGGCAGACTCTCGAACAGCGTTTCTCGCAGGATGCCGAAAAAGGCTCGGGCTCCAATTTCGTGCGTGGATTCATGGTGGCGTCGCTTTTATTTTGCATCGGCCCGATGGCGATCCTCGGTTCCATTCAAGATGGTCTGACAGGTGATTACAAGCTGCTGGCTGTAAAATCCACATTGGATGGTTTCGCATCGATCGCATTCGCATCCACGCTGGGCGTGGGGGTACTTTTCTCCTCGATCATGGTCCTTGTTTATCAGGGCGGCATCAGCCTGCTGGCAGGGCAGCTCAGTTCCATCGTCACCGACCCGATGATGAATGAAATGACTGCCACGGGCGGGGTGATCCTGCTCGGGCTGGGAATCAGCAATCTGCTTGAGATCAAGAAGATCCGCGTGGGGAATCTTCTGCCCGGGCTGGTCGCAGCTCCTTTGATCGTTTGGATCCTGAGTTTATTCTAATCATCGCCCGCCAAAGGTCCGCTGATTAATCAGTGGTTTTGATGTATTATAGATAGTCACATTGCTGACGACTCTGCATTAACTTTTCACTAAACTTCCCCATTTACAATACGGTTCACAATCTACTGTAATAACGCAACAAAACGTCCCAGTCACTTGCTGGCGATGTTAAGGAAAAAATGAAACAAAAACGACTCTTAATAATTCTGGGCGCAATCAGTACAGCCATTCTTCTGGTTTTGGTCGCTGCCTTTCCGCTCATCAAAGGACTGCTCCTGCCAGATGCAACAAGCCAGGACCAGAACGTCTTCAAGATCAACCTATGTGATGAGAACGCCAGCGGGCTTTGCATCGTCACATTTGGAACCGCCGCCGCAGATGAAATGGCGATCGTCTTTCAACTACCGGGCGCAGAATATCCCGCATTTTATGTTACGGCTGTAAATCAGGGCGTGGAAAACAATTATTCCTGCGAGGCTGCAGGTTCGCCGATCAATGTCATTTGCGTAGGTCCGCGCACGCCGCTCGGAGAATTGCTCGATATCCAGGTTTACACAACCGAAGGCGATTTGTTGATCGCAAACGGGACCTTCACGCTCTCTTCCATGGCAACGACTCTTTTCGATAACAACAGCGGCTTTGGCCCCATGGGCAAAGTTGCCACCCCCACCCCGTCACCCTCACCGACGCCATCCCCAACGCCGACCGTGCTGGTCATCAACACGTCCACGCCTGTGCCCACGGCGATCATCACATCCACACCGGATGTCGCCTACCCCAATCCGTAATATTCCTGTGAACAACGACCTGCCGATCAACAGTATTCACGTCATCTCACAACATTGGGGACTCATTCTTGCATTACTGGCATTCATTATATGGAATGCCCTGCTGATCTTTGCCCATCTAAAAAAGAATACCGGATTTCAATATACAGACCTCGAACTTACAGCGCTGGCAATGGGCGGATGGCCCCTGCCCGCGCTGTTATTTTCATTCATCATTCTTTTCCTGAGCGCGTTCATTCCCGCTGGATTCATCCTTGTCATTGCCGCCGCGATCATCCTTTCAAGCGGGTGGCTCGCAGTCCGCACTATATGGGAAAACACTTCAGCATGGGCGCTTGCGCCTGTTTTGATCTTTCTCTTGGTCGCATTTCTCCGTCTGGGCTTTGTGGCAAATCTGCTCATGCCGCTCTACTTTGACTCTGCCGAACATTACCGCATCATTCAAGAGCTGCTTGCCATCGGAAACGAGGCCAATCGTACATGGCCCACGACTTCATATTATCATCTCGGCTATCATGCCATCATTGCGGCACTCACGATCATCACATCGGCGGAACCGAGTCAGATCATGCTGTTGTTTGGGCAATTGATATTGGCGGCGATCCCACTGCCAATATATTTTCTCATCCATCGCGCCACCTTCTCAAAATCGGCGGCGATCCTTGGAGTGACCCTGGCAGCCTTCGGCTGGTTCATGCCCGCACACGCAGTCAACTGGGGAAAGTATCCCGCACTGCTGAGCCTGGTCCTGATTCAATTTGCCTTCGGCATCGCGATCCTAAAAAAACGCTGGATGTTCGCGTTGACGGCTCTCGCCGCCATGCTCATCCACACTCGCTCCATAATCTTGCTTATCATGCTTGGTGCGGCGTGGTTTCTTTCCTTTGCATGGGAAAAACAAGATCGTAACAAACGCATCATCAGTTTTGGGTTGACGGTGACCCTGCTTGGATTGCTGATCGTGCTGGTTTTTCGGAATCAGATTCTCAGTCCGATTTTGGATCCGTACCTGATCTGGGTCACGCTTCTCACTGGACTTTTGGCTGCTGCTGTCTTCCAAGCATTTCCTCACCTGGTCATTTTTCCCATCCTCGCCATCCTGTTCATGCTGGCTGGGATATTCATTCCCGTCACGTCATCACTCACCCTGCTCGATAGACCACTGGTCGAAATGGTGCTGTTCCTGCCGCTGGCCTTCCTTGGTGGATTGGGCAGTATACGCCTTCCGAAATTCGCCACACCGATACTGGCTGTGTTCATCATCGTCAATGCATGGATGACCATCAGCTTTGCGCCATCCAAATGCTGTCAACTGGTCAGCCAGGATGATTCCACGGCGTTGAATTGGATGGGCAGGCATATCCCCAAAGATGCGGTCATTGCGATCGCTGGCGTGGACTTGAACGTGAATGCCTTCGGCAGACCCATGCGCGGCGCGGGCATCGATGCGGGGATCTGGATCAAGCCGCTGACAAAAAATGAAACGCTCGCATTACCCAACACCACCGACTTCGCCTCGACAGAGGCCCATGATTTGCTGTGTAGAAATGGTGTTACTCATATTTATGTCGGTGAGCGGCCGCAGAGTTTCTCCCCCGATTTTGCCGAGATAATCCCGGAATGGTACGAAACCATCTTCTCGCTTCCCAAGACGCATATTGTCAAAGTGCTTAACTGCGGAAAATAAATCTCATTTAAAAGCATAAAGGCACAAACATTTGTGCCTTTATGCTTTTAAATATTCTGTCTATACCTATACATCAAAATATAAACTCATTTCGTATGGATGCGGTCTGTTGCGGACGGCATAATATTCCGCGTGGCGTTTGTGATGCACCCATTGCTGGATCATCTCTTCGCTGAACACATCGCCCTGGGTCAGAAAAGCATGGTCAGCTTCAAGTGCAGATAAAGCCTCATTAAGAGAGGATGGCAGCGGCTTGATCTTCGCCCGTTGCTCGTCGCTCCAGGCGAAGATATTTTCGTCAATGGGGCCGAACCCTGCCTCGGTGGGGTCGATGCGGTTCTTTATTCCATCAAGGCCTGCCATCAATTGCGCGGCAAGCATCAGGTACACATTGCCCGTCGCATCGGGAGGTCGGAATTCCATGCGGGCAGTATCGGGCTGTGTGGCATATTTCGGAATGCGAACCGCCGCGCTGCGATTGCCAAGCGAGAAAAACGCATTGACCGGTGCTTCATACCCGGGCACCAATCGGCGATAGGAATTTGTGGATGGATTCGTCAACGCGAGCAAAGCAGGTCCATGCTTGAGCAGGCCGCCGATGTAGAACAGCGCGGTCTCGCTCAAACAGCCGTAACCCGTCTCGTTGTAAAAAGTATTTTTTCCGTCCTTGAACAAATGCTGATGAAAATGCATGCCGCTGCCCGCTTCTCCAAAAAGCGGCTTCGGCATGAACGTGACGGTCTGCCCCGCATCGTGTGCCGTCATCTTGGTGACGTATTTGATGATCATCGTTGCATCGCCCGCCTGGGTCAACCCCATCATTGGCGTTTCGATCTCGCATTGACCAGGTCCGCCCACTTCATGATGATGATACTTGACCAGGACACCCATCTTCTCAAGATGCTGCATGATACGGGTGCGCATTTTGTAAAGCTGGTCTTTTGGCGGGATGGCATGATAGCCGCCATGCAGCGGGATGTAATGCCCATGCCCGCCATCGCGGCTGTTCCAATCGGCTTCACGGCTTTGAATGGTATAGCCCGAATTGTTGACCCCATTTTCATAACTGACGCTGTCGAAAATATAGAATTCGAATTCAGGACCCCAAAGGCTTTCATCGGCTATGCCCGTGGACTTCATGTATTCCTCGGCGCGAATGGCGATGTTGCGCGGGTCGTTGGTGAATATCTCATGCGTATCCGCTTCGAGCGTGCGGCAGATAAAACTCAATGTGGGCGTCTCCCAAAACGGGTCGACAAAGCCCGTTGCGAGATCGGGAACCAGAACCATATCGCCCGACTTGACGGATTTCAACCCAACGGATGAACCGTCGAAGCCGATGCCTTCATCCATCAACTTCGGTTCGAATTGACTGGCTGGAATGGTGAGGTGATGCCAGCGCCCCCATAGATCGCAGAACTTCAGGTCGACCACCTGAATGCCCTGTTCGGTGATAGCTTGTTGTGCCTGTTCAAAAGTTTGAAACATGGTGTCTCCAAATTACAAGGTTTTGATACAAGGCTACGATAGCATGAAAGACAGGGGTGGATAAGTGTGATTCATCCTTATGGCGGCATTTACAAATCATGCTTTATATCCCCTCGTGCAACACCTAAAAAAATGACAGTCACCTGCTTCGCAAAGGTGACTGTCATTTGATCTAAATTTATCCGAACCGCCCCATGATGTAATCTTCGGTTTTCTTTTCCTTTGGGGTGGTAAACATCTTTTTACCGTCATCATATTCGATCAATTCACCCTGCAAAAAGAAAGCGGCATGATCTGCGGTACGCGCGGCCTGCTGTACAGAATGCGGTACGAGAATCACCGTGTATTCCTTTTTCAATTCCTGCAGCGCGGCTTCCACTTTCCCGGTGGAGATCGGGTCGAGACCCGAGGTGGGTTCATCGAGCAAAACGATCTCTGGCTGCAACGCGAGCACTCGCGCAAGGCATACACGCTGCTGCTGTCCGCCTGAAAGCGCGTTCGCGGGATCGTTCAGCCTGTCCTTCACCTCATCCCAGATCGCGGCGAGCTTCAAACTGCGTTCAACCGCCTCATCCAGTTTTGATTTTCGTTTTTCACCCGACATTTCCAACCCATAGATCACATTCTCGCGAATGCTCATCGGCAATGGAACGGGCCGCGCAAACACCATCCCCACTTTGCGGCGCAGAGCCACCACGTCAACTTTCGGATCGAGAATGTTTTCACCGTCGATGAGGATCTGACCTGAACTGGCGCGCACCTCAGTGAGATCGTTCAAGCGATTGAGACAGCGCAGCAAAGTGGATTTTCCGCCTCCCGCTGGACCGAATAAAACTGTCACAGCGTTCTGACGAATTCCCATGCTGACGCCGCGTAGAGACTCGGTGCCGTCGGAGTATTGAAGCGAGAGGTTTTCGATGAGGATTTTATTATTCATTTACGATTTTCAACTTAAGCTTGAAGATTACCACTGCCGCTTCGCCCGTGCCCGTGAGCGGATCACTGTGGCGATGACATTCATGGTCAGCACGAAAACGAGCAGGACGAGCGCTGTACCGTATTGGATCTGTATCGGCATTTCAGGGACTTGCGTGGAGATCACGAACAAATGATATGGCAGCGCCATGGTCGCATCGAATGGAGAACCTGGCAAACGCGGCAGGAAGAAGGCCGCCCCCGTAAAAAGGATCGGCGCGGTTTCGCCTGCGGCACGTTCCAAACCAAGGATGACACCCGTGAGAATCCCAGGCAGCGCCTCCTTCAAAACAATGCGGCGGATGGTCTGCCAGCGGGTGGCGCCGAGAGAGATGCTGACCGTGCGAAACGCCTGCGGTACGGAGCGTAATGATTCTTCTGCGGTGCTGATGATGACCGGCAAGGTCATAATGGAAAGGGTCAACGATGCGGCGAGGATGGATGTGCCGAATTTCAAAAAGAGCACGAACAAGCCGAGTCCAAACAGGCCATAGACCACAGAGGGAATGCCAGCGAGATTGATGATCGCCAGACGAATAAGGCGGGTCAGCGCATTGTCTTTTGCGTATTCCGCAAGGTAGATCGCAGCGGCAATGCCCAGCGGAACAGAAAAGATCGCAGTTCCAATGGTCAGATACAATGTGCCGATGATCGCAGGGAGGATTCCGCCTGCGCGCATTCCGTCGTGCGGAAAGCCTGTGAGGAATTCCAACGAAATGGCCGAGCCGCCCTTGAAGAGGATAAAAACGATCGTGCCGACAATGGGCAGCACGGTGACCACAGCCATCAAAGTGATGAAGCTAAAACCAAGCCGCTGGACAGTGTGACGATTACGAGCTAATAATTTCATCATAATAAATTAGGACAATATCCTCTCCGCTCTTTTCTTCGCGCGGAAGACCACCGCAGAGGCGATGACATTTACGACCAGTGAGATCAGGAACAGGACCATGCCAATGAAGAACAGCACATGATAATGCGTACTGCCATTGGCCACCTCGCCCATTTCAGCGGCGATGGTTGCGGTCATGGTGCGGACAGGAGAGAACAGGCTGTTCAACTTCACAGCCAGAACGGGCGCATTGCCCGTCACCATCATCACGGTCATCGTTTCGCCGATGGCACGCCCCACACCAAGCATAACGGCGGTGAGCACACCCGAGCGAGCCGCAGGGAGAGTCACTCGCCAGATGGTTTGCCACTTGGTCGCGCCCAGAGCCCATGCACCTTCACGGTACGCGCGTGGAACAGAGTCCAGCGCATCTTCTGCAACGGAGACGACGGTCGGTACGGCGATCCCGCCCAAAAGCAATGATCCTGTAAAAGCGGTCAGACCAGTTGGCAGGTCCAGAAAGACGCGTAGAAATGGGGAGACGATCAAAATGCCAAGAAATCCCAGCACAACGGAGGGAAGTCCGCCAAGCAATTCCACAAGCGGCTTGAGAATTTCGCGCATCCAGCGTGGGGCAATTTCAGAAATATAAACGGCGGTGCCGATTCCAAATGGGACGGCGATCAATGCGGCGCCGAGGGTGACGATCAACGAACCGGTGATAAGCGGGAATATCCCAAAATAGCTTTCGATCGGATACCAGCGAACATTGAGCAGTGACGATGTTTCCACTTCACTTAATGTGGGCAGGCCTTCGCGCAAGAGGAAGAAAAAGATCAGCGCAACAAAAAGGATCGCTGAATAACCTGAAGCCTGGATCAGGCGGGTGATGATAAATTCACGAAAGGATAATGATTTTTCCATATCAACCTTATAAGATCTGTCAGGTCTGCGCCTTACTTCGCAGGCACGAAACCCAATTCTGCAACGATCTGCTGCGCTTCATCGGAAAGGATCCAATCAAGATAATCCTTGATCACGCCAGTGGGCTCACCATTGGTGTACATATACAAGTCACGCGCAATGGCATAGGTTTTATCGTTCACAGTTTCAATCGAAGGCAGCACATACAGCCCGCCTGCCTCTTTTGCGATCGCGATCATTTTCAAGTCATCGGGCACGTAACCCAGGCCGTCATAACCGATGGCATTCGGGTTATCGCGCACTTCAGAAATAATGCCTTCGGAAGATGGAAGCAGCAGCGTATCTGTTGAGAACAAGGTTTTATCTTCCTTGCTGCCCAAACGCAAAACAGTTTCCAAAAAATATACATGGGTGCCCGAATTGGTTTCGCGGGAAAGTTTTACGATCGGGCGGTCATCGCCGCCGACCTCGCTCCAATTGGTGGTCTTGCCGCTGTAAATATCGGAAATCTGTTGCAGGGTTAATTCGTTAACCGGGTTTTCAGGATTCACGATCACCGCGATCGCATCGCGTGCAATGATGTGCTCAACAGGTTCAACGCCTTTCGATTGTGCTTCAGCGATTTCCTCGTCTTTGATCTGACGGGATGCATTGGCAAGATCCACGGTGTTATTGATGAGAGCCGCAATGCCGGTACCCGAGCCGCCGCCCGTCACTGAAATCCGAATCTCGGGATGATTGCCTTGATATCTTTCCGCCCAGGCCAGTGCAAGGTTCACGATCGTGTCAGAACCTTTATTTTCGATGTATTGAGCCGCGGTAGTTTCGGCGCTGGACGAATCGCTGGAGCCGCCGCAAGAGGAAAGGAGAATGGATGAAAGTAGCAAAAGGATCAAAAATCGTTTCATTGGGGCGAATTATATCGCAGGTGGGCGGGAGGAAGAACAAACGCATCCACCTTCCTTTGAACCGCCTCTGTTTCGAGATGCATTCTTTTCATTCTTTGATAAAATCAGCCCATGAACACAGACCAGCTTGCATTCTCAGTCCAGAAATTGGATTTTTATTACAACACATCCAAGAAGGCGCTTTCGAACATCAACCTTGAGATCGAGCCGCAAAAGGTGACTGCATTGATCGGCCCGTCGGGATGCGGAAAATCGACCTTTCTGCGCTGTTTGAACCGCATGAACGATACCATCTCAGATACCCGCGTGGACGGAACGATCCTGCTCAAAGGCGAAAACATTTACGATGCAGACATGGACGTGGTCAACCTGCGCCAGCGCGTGGGTATGGTCTTCCAAAAGCCGAATCCATTTCCGCAATCCATATACGACAACGTGGCTTTCGGTCCGCGTGTGATGGGCATGGATGTGAATCTGAATGAGGTCGTGGAAAAAAGCCTGATCGCCGCCGCGCTTTGGGATGAAGTGAAAGACAATTTGAAATCCGATGCAATGGGCCTTTCGCTTGGCCAACAGCAGAGACTGTGCATCGCCCGCGTGATCGCCGTCCAGCCCGAGGTCATCCTTATGGATGAATCCACGTCCGCGCTCGATCCCATCGCCACCCTGCGCGTGGAAGAGTTGATCGCGGACTTGAAAAAGGATTACACCATCGTCATCGTCACCCACAACATGCAGCAGGCCGCGCGCGTTTCAGATTACACAGGCTTGTTCTGGCTGGGCGAACTGGTCGAGTTCGCGCCGACAACGCAAATGTTCACAGTGCCGAAGGAAGAATTAACCGAGGCATATATTACGGGCAGGATGGGATAGATCGTCGAATCGTTAAACGAAAAGCGAGTGGCTGAGAAGTACTTCTCAGCCACTCGCTTTTTAATTTTCAATCACGTTTTACGAACTCTTCTGACCCTTCCAGAACTCATCGTCACTGGATTTGATCTCACCAAATTCACCGGTGGCGATGAAGATCGTGCGTTCGCAGATGTTGGTCACACGGTCGGCTACACGCTCCAGGTTATGCGCCACCCACAGCAGCCAGTTCGCGCGTTCGATGGTCTTCGGGTCCTGGATGACGAACATCATCAATTCGCGGTAAATCTGATTGTAGAGCGCATCCACTTCATCGTCTTCCACAGGAATGGACTTCGCGACTTCCACATCTTCATTGATGAAAGCGGTCAGCGCGCGGTGGAGCATGTCCGCACCTTTTTGCGCCATGCGCGGAATGTCGATCAACGGCTTGAGCAAAGCTTCCTCACCCATACGCAGGTTGATGTTGGCAATGCCTTTGGCGTAATCGCCCATACGCTCCAACTCGGAGATGATCTCCATGGTGGAAGCCAGCAGGCGCAGGTCGTGCGCCATCGGCTGCTGGGTCGCGATGAGGATCATCAATTGATTCTCGATCGCAAATCGTTTTTTATTGATCTCCTTGTCTTCGGCGATCAATTTCTCAGAAGCCTTGAGATCGCGCTTCTTCAATGCTTCCACTGAGCCGATGATGGCATGTTCCACCATACTGCCCAGTAAAAGCACTTCATCTTTTACCAGTTGAATTTCACTCTCGAATGTTTTTCTGATCATAAGACCTCTGATGGTTTTACTTATTTTACTACCGTCAATTACATCTGACGATAGTCCTTTGGAGCGATACCTTGTTCGGTCAACCAAAGGCGCAGATGCTCTTCGATTTGGTCGCGCACGCGTCGGGTATGAACGAGGCGTTGTTCGTCATCCCCGACAAATTTTGCAGGATCGTCAAACGGCCAGTGATCGTGAGTCCCCATGTTGAGAAAAACAGCGGGACAATTCTCCTCGGCATCGGCGCACACCGTGAAGACATGCGCGAAGACGGCCCTGCCAAGATATTCCATGACCGACTTCGAGAACTGACCCGCCATGCTGATGCCCACCTCGCGCATCACCTCCTGGACCTCGGGCAGGATCCTGCCCTTTGGCTCGGTGCCTGCGCTAAACACTTCGAAGTGCTCGCCCGCCAGTGCGCGCAGCAAGCCTTCGGCCATCTGGCTGCGCGCGGAGTTGCCTGTGCAAAGAAAAATGACTTTTGGTTTATTCATTGTTTTCTACCCAAAACGGCCTGTCACATAATCTTCAGTGCGCTTATCCTGCGGACGGGTGAATATCTTTTTGGTTTCATCGAACTCAATCACGCCGCCTGCGCGCTGGTCATCGATCATCATCATGGCGGTGAAATCGGAGGCACGCGCGGCCTGCTGCATGTTGTGCGTGACAATGATGATGGTGTAGTTCTTCTTCAACTCCTGCATGAGTTCCTCAATGCGGAGCGTGGAGATGGGGTCAAGTGCGGAAGCGGGCTCGTCCATCAGAATGATCTCTGGCTGAATGGCGATGGTGCGGGCAATACACAAACGCTGCTGCTGGCCGCCGGAGAGGGCGTACGCGCTTTCCTGAAGCTTATCCTTGACTTCGTCCCACAAGGCCGCGCTGCGCAAGGACTGCTCCACAAGGTCATCCATTTTTCCCTTGAAGCCGTTGATGCGCGCACCCCAGGCGATGTTTTCGTAAATGGATTTGGGGAATGGGTTCGGCTTTTGAAAGACCATGCCGATCTTGCGGCGCACTTCCACCGGGTCGATGTCTCTGCCGTAGAGGTTTTGTCCCTGCAGTAAAAGTTCACCGGTCACGTGGCAGCCCGGCACAAAATCGTTCATGCGGTTCAGGGCACGCAACAGCGTGGATTTTCCACAGCCCGAAGGCCCGATGATCGCAGTGATCTTCTGCGGCTCGATTTTAATGCTCACATCCCTTACCGCCGTGAAATGGCCGTAATGAATGGAGAGCTTGTTGGATTCGATTGCGTAATTTTTTTCCATAGGTTTACATCCACATATTCGAGATTACCATCGCCTCTGAAAGCGATTGCGCAGCAGAACCGCGGTCGCATTCAGGGACAAAAGGAGGACAAGCAGGACAATGATCGCACCCGCCGCAATGGCATGGAATTCAGATTGGGCGCGGGTGGTCCATTGATAAATTTGAATGGGCAGGGCCGTGAATTTCGAGAACGGCCCCGAAGGGTCAAGGCTGATAAAAGTGGAAGCACCCACCACGATCAATGGGGCGGTCTCGCCGAGCGCGCGCGAAAGCGCGAGGATGCTGCCAGTAAGAATGCCCGGCAATGAATTCGGCAGCACATGATACCAAACGGTCTGCCAGCGGGTCGCACCAACGCCGTACGCCGCCTGCCTGAGCGAATCAGGCACGGCCTTGATCGCCTCCTGCGCGTTGATGATGATCAACGGCAAAACAAGCACGCCCATCGTCAACCCTGCGGAAAGGATCGTGCGGCCGTTCGAGTCGGTGACTCCGAACAAGGCACCGCTGGTCAACGGCTCCAACACGCGGACAAAGATGGCGAGTCCCAACATGCCATAGACGATGCTCGGCACCCCTGCCAGATTATTGATGTTGGTTTGAATAATGGAAGTGAACCAGTTCTTTGGCGCGTATTCCTGCAAATAGATCGCCGCGCCGGTGCCAATAGGCAGCGCAAACAGGATCGCAATTCCCACCAGCCACAACGAACCCAACACAGCCGTCCGCACCCCGGCGAATTCAGCCTTCGATGACATCGGCGTGACCAGAAATTGCGGCGTGAGCCACGAACGGAATTCAAGCTGCGCCTTGGGATACTTCTTCGCAACCTCCGCGCGGATCTCTTCGCCGTTCATCAGCGAATCGGTCATGCTCCAGGTCCCTTTGGTATCCAACTGCACAAGGCGTTCCATGAACAGGGTGAACAGGTCCGCTTGTGAGCGCTCCGCCACGGGCTGCTCATTATTCAATTTCTTGTACGCACCCGAAGAAAGATTCTCCTTGAGAATGGCGGCCAGCTCCTCTTGAGTCAGTTCCGCAAGCGGCGTGGAGGTGAACTCGGAAGGGTCATTCTTGTATTCATAGGCAATATAGCCGAACGCGCCATCCACCACGTTATAAATCAATGCCATCAGGCTGATGATCGCGATCAACAACGCTGAGAGGAACAACGTCTGCCAGACAGTTGCCACACGATAACGCGCGTTAAGCACATGGCGAAAATCCTGGCCTTGAGGATAATGGTTGTTTGTATTCATATTCTTATTCATATCTTTCCCTAAAGCGGCTTACCACCCACTGGCTGATCAGGTTCAATACGAGGGTCAGCAGGAATAACATCATTGCGATCGCAAAAAGGCTGGTGTAATCGATGCTGTTATAGGAAAGGTCGCCGCCGCTGATACGGGCGATATGACCGGTCATGGTCTCGGCCGCATCCAATGGATTGAACGAAAAATTCGGGCCGGAGCCTGATGCCACGGCAACGATCATTGTCTCCCCGACAGCGCGTGAAATGCCCACGATCAGCGCAGCGCCGATACCCGAAAGCGCCGCAGGCACAACCACTTGCAGACTGGTCTCCACTTTTGTAGCACCCATTGCATAAGCAGCTTCACGCAGCGAACGCGGCACGGCGCTCAAGGCATCCTCGCTCATCGAGGAGATGAGCGGCAGGATCATGATGCCCATCACGATCCCCGCCGATAACATGTTATAGACCTGAAGTTGATCGCCAAAAATAGCTTTCAAGATGGGAGTAACAAAAAGCAAGGCGAAATACCCGTAAACAACGGTTGGGATACCGGCAAGAACCTCAAGAATTGGTTTCAGGATGGAGCGCGATTTAAAAGAAGCATATTCACTAAGGTAAATGGCAGCGGCCAGCCCAAGCGGAAGGGAAATAAATATGGCGACAAAACTTGTCACAAGGGTTGCCGAGACCAATGCCCAAATGCCGTATTGTCCAATTCCCGGCTGCCACTTGGTGGTGCCGAGGAATTTTCCAAGTGTCACATCGGGATTGGTGAAAAAGAGCATGGCTTCCTTGCCCAATTCATACACAATGGCAACGGTGACAAAAATGGACAAAATGCCCGCAAGAAAAAGCAGCACTTGAATGGCGCTTTCAGCGGGACTTATCTTCCTTGCCAGGTTGAGCGGACGGAAGGCTTTATTTTCCGCAGTGATATTTTCTTGTTTCATATTCGCTCTATGGTTTCCATTCCAAATCCATCAAAAGGGGAGCAACTCATGGATTCGTAATTACAGCATAAATGGGCTGGCCCCATTTCAGAGACCAGCCCGTCAGTATATTTTTTCTTTTAGTTCCCTGAAGCAGACATCCAAGCATCGAGGGAGCCCTGGAGGGCATCGGCAGGAGCGGGGAAGTAACCCACATCCACGATGTTGTCATTGACGTTGCTCAGGTAGAAGTAGATGAACGCAGCAACCTGGGGCTTTTCGGTCAGGATCTTCGCATCCGAGTAGATGAACAGCGGGCGGGCGAGCGGATATTCGCCAGCATCCACACTTGCTTGATTAGGTTCGACACCTTCGATGCTGATTGCCTTCAAAGCACCGGAGTTCTCAGAGTAGTAAGCGAAACCGAAGTAACCAATGGCATACGGGCTGCCTTCCACACCCTGAACGAGGACGTTGTCATCTTCAGAGAACTGTGCGCCTTCGAGGCCGAGTACAGCTTCTTCACCGAGGGTGATATCTGCCTTGCCTTCAGCGTTCGGGGTCAGCGGGGCAACCACGGCTTCAACGAAGTAGTCGAAGGTGCCGCTGTCAGCGCCGGGGCTGTAGATGAGGATCGCTTCGGCAGGATAGGTGGCATCCACCTGATCCCAGGTCTTGAACTCACCAGTGTAGATCTTGCCAAGTTGTTCCTTGGTCAGGCTGGTAACGAAATCGTTCTCAGCGCTCACGACCACAGCGAGGGCATCTGTTCCCACACGGAACTCGATGGGTTCGCGGCCAATCGCTGCGCAGGCTTCAACTTCGCTGTCCTTGATCGGGCGGGAGGCATTCGCAATATCGGTTTCACCGGTCTTGCAGAAGCGCTCGAAACCAGCGCCGGAACCGATGCTGTCCACGGTGATGTTGCCGGTGTAGCCTTCCTGTTGGAAGAGCTCGGACATGCGCTCGGAAAGCGGGAACACGGTCGAGGAACCAGCGGTGATGATGTCACCTTCCACGGCGTCAGGAGCATACATCGCCATCGGGTCTTCAGTGGGTGCTTCTGTCGGCTCGGCAACGGGTGCTTCAGTGGCGGCCTCGGTGGGTTCGGCAACAGGGGATTCGGTGGCGGTGGCAGGCGCTCCGCAGGCGGCAAGCACAAAGCTCAAAGCCGCAAAAACAAAAACAAATGAACGTACGAATTTGGTCATTTCTATTCTCCTATGTTTTATATAACGATGCGGATGATAACAAGCGGCTCTTAAGGTCAATGGAAGAATAGGTTAACGTCTTGTTAAAGCTTGAAATGAGGGCGTTAAACAAAAATGCCCACCATCTCTGGTGGACACCGTCTCCATTTCGGAGACATTAAGGAGGAGAAGAACGCTGCTATTGTTTCTCTGCCGCAACAACAGAAGAAGGTCTCAGCAACGAGACTTCAGAAAGAATGGGGTCGTGCCAATTCCATGTGTTGATCTCGGATACGGCGCGATAGGCGGTGAGATCAAGTTGTAAAGGGGTGACTGAAACAAATCCATCGGACAAAGCGCCGACATCGGTTCCCGACTCAGGGACGCCTGTTGGGGCTTCCCCGCCGATCCAGTAATAGGGACGGCCTCGCGGATCCACGCGCTCATCCAAACGGCTGTGATACACGCGCAAGCCTTGTCTCGTCATGCGGAAGCCCTGAATCTCATCTTGCTTCAGGAACGGTACGTTGACATTCAACAATGTGTCAGCGGGCAACCCATGCTGCAGGACGTTCCGAACAGCCATCCCTGCGGCAAGAGCGGAAGGTCCAAAATCGATCGGGCCGACATGCCCATCGGGTATTTCCAAAGAAACGGCAACGCCGGGCAATCCTGCGATTACGGCTTCCATCGCGGCAGTTACGGTTCCTGAGTAGGTCACATCATGGCCCAAATTCGCGCCGACATTGATGCCCGAAACAACCAGATCAAATTTTTCCTTGAAATATCCGAGCGTGGCCAGAGCCACGCAATCGGAGGGTGCGCCATCGCCTCCAAAAGCCTGTGTGCCATCATCCAGATGAAACTCGCGGACGCGCAGGGCGCGGTCCAGTGTTTTTACGTGACCGCCGCCAGACCAGTTTCGGTCGGGGGCAAGGATCGTCACAGTGCCAAGTTTGCGCATTTCCTGTGCCAATGCCAGTAATCCGGGCGCAAGCACGCCATCATCATTTGTAACCAGTATGTTCTTTGTCATTCCAATCCATTCTCTTTCAAAGTGCCAATTCCAATTCCTGCTCATCCAGGATTTCATAGCCGCGGTCTTTATCATCCCATTTGGCAACGACCAATGACGCCCAAAGCAATGCGAGCAGAGGGACGATCACCACCAAATATAGTGCAATACAAAACATCAACATATCAAACCTCTTTTCAGCTTGTTGTGATGGTCCGTCGCGCAAAGAGACTGCCAAGGTAGTTCAATGCCCAACTGCCCAATATTTTGAACACGCCCCATTCATTTTGTTTGCGGACCTTTGTGGTTCTGTTCTTCAAGGCGGTCAGCAGGTCGGCTGCTGTTTTGCCTTCGAATTCGGTTGCCCCAAAACCGATGGTTTCGAGAATATGCGCGTCGCTGCTGCCCGTCCGCGCGAGTTTCAAGCGGTTCGAAAGCAGGCTCGCGGAGTGATTGCTGACCCTGTCAATGGAGGTGCCATTGTATGTTTCGATGCCGATCAAGGTTTCGGCCACTTTTCGATTGCGCAGGGCCTTCAAAATGGACATGGCATTCAGGCTCTTCATGCCCATTCCGCCTGCCATGGGGTGCGGGGCTATGCATACGCCGCCGAGTTCGCGCACCTTCAAAACCGTTTCCACGAGCGAAAGGCCAGCAGCTACTTTTTCCCTGATGAACAGGGCCAGCAGGTCGCCTTCAGCGGTGGTGATCTCAATGCCCGGAATAACTTCCACGCCGTACATGGGTGCAATTTCCAGAGCCTTCAAGGCTCCTGCAATTTCGTCGTGATCGGTGATGGCGATGACATCCAGCCCCAATTGTTTCGCGCGTGTCAAAACGGCGGGCAGGGAGGCCGTGCCATCGTAGCTGTAGATCGTGTGTAAATGTAAATCTGCGAGTCCCATTCAATTTCTCCTTAAAATGGACATTGACGTCCATGCTTTATGTTTTTCCATGTCCAGAGTGTACCTGCGGGCCATTAAGACCCTGTGAAGATTGTTTTAAGGAATTGTATGGGTTCCGTTAACAAAAACTACCCGCTAACCAGGCGGGTAGTTGCCTCTTTGAGGCTTAAGGAGGAGAAAAAGAATTAAGCGCGTTTGCGCTTCTTCAGGTAGTCGCGGCGTTTGCGGGACGCGTCCACTCCGAAGACGACAACCATGGATACAAAAAGGACGGAAGATAAAATTGTTTCCATACGTTTTCCATTTCTATGCCCACATCATACATCAAAGAGTTTATTTCTCACTTAAGAACCAGTTAACATCCAGTAAACAAAAATGAAAAGGCAAAAAATGGCATAAAGTCATATCCAATTCCGTTGGGAATCTCTGCAGGTTGTTTACATATCATTAACCTGCCATTTCAGTCGTGTTAATTGACTCAGGATATTCTATCTTGTGACTCACTTTGTATAAAACAAACCATCTTTGAAGGAAAACAACATGGTGCGAAAAGAGCTAGGCCACGAGATCCACAATGTCAGAGACGAGATACTTGTGCTTTCCAGCATGGTTGAAAAGGCAATGCTGGATTCAGCGGACGCCTTAAAAGATCACGATTTCCAGGCATCCGAAACTATACTCAGAGAAGATAACAAGATCAACAGAAAGCGTTTTGAGATGGAGAGTTTGATCATCTCACTGATCGCCACCCAACAGCCCATTGCCCATGACCTGCGCATGCTTACCGCCATGCTGGACATGTGCACCGAGTTGGAGAGGATGGGCGATTATGCCAAAGGGCTGTCCACCATCAACATCAGGTCTGAAGGGTTGAGCCTGCCCCGAATCCTGCTGGACCTTCATCACATGGCAGAAAAGTCGGTGGACATGCTGCATAGGGCGATCACATCCTTCGTGGATGAAGACGTTGAATCAGCCAGAGCCATCGCCCATGAAGACAACCTGATCGATTCGTTATACAGGGAGATCTATTACGAAGCCATGGATGTCGCCATCGAAGATGCCAGAAATATCGAACGGGTAAATCATGTCCTGTGGGCCGCACACAACATTGAACGGTTTGCAGACCGGGTGACAAATATCTGTGAGCGTACTGTTTTCGTCGTTACCGGAAGCCTGAACGAACTACACCTGCAAGAACAAAACGAGGTCAGAATCTAGGATCATCATCCATGCAGAAAATCGCGGCGATAGACATTGGGTCGAACGCCATTCGCATGATCGTTGGGCGGGTCACTGATTCGTGGGAAGTGGAACTTTTGGAAAATATCCGCCTCCCGGTCCGCCTTGGGCAGGACGTTTTCACAATGGGGAAATTGCAGGAAACAACCATTCAGCAGGCTGTTGAAGCATTTCAACATTTTCGACGCGTGGCAGACGATTTTGAAGTGACCCGTGTCCGCGCGATTGCCACCAGCGCCATGCGCGAAGCCTCTAACGGTTATATTTTGACCGACCGCATCCAGCAGACAGCAAAGATCGAAATCGAAGTCATCAGCGGGGATGAGGAAGCGCGGCTGATCCACCGCGCGGTTTCAGATGCGATCAAACTTAACGGGAAGCGGGCTGTTTTGATCGACATCGGGGGTGGCAGCGTTGAGGTGACTCTTTCTGAAAACGGGAACATCGTCTCCACCGAAAGCTATAACATGGGAACGGTGCGCCTGCTCAAAAAGTTGGATGGGCATAAAGAATCCGGGCTCTCGTTTTTTAACAATCCAAATCGTCCCTTTGCCCTATTGGTGCGCGAATACGCGGAAGCCGCGCGAAAAAGGATCGACCTCGAGATTGGCAAGGAAAAGATCGACTTGTGCATCGGCACAGGCGGAAATGTCGAAGAGCTTGGCAAACTGCGCCAGAAACTGCTCAAACAAAGCAGCAGCGAAATATTGCGAATGAGTGAATTGCAGGAACTGATCGAAAGAATCAATGACCTGAGCGTCAAGGACCGAATTCGCAAATTGAAATTAAGACCGGATCGGGCGGATGTGATCCTGCCTGCGGCGATCGTGCTTCAGTTGATCGCGCACGAGACCGGGGTAAAACAGATTCAAATCCCCAATGTGGGTTTGAAGGACGGCTTGCTGGCGGAAATCGCAGACGAACTCGCCAGAGGTCCACAATTGCCCAGACGGGAACAGGTATGGAGTTCGGCAATACGGCTGGGTAACAAGTATGGATTCGATGCGGAACACTCGACTTTGGCAGCCAAACTGGCGGGACAATTATTTGATCAATCAAAGGAATTGCACCGCCTTGATGAAGAGGAACGCCTGCTGCTTGAGATCGGCGCACTCCTGCACGATATCGGGCATTTCATCAATACGCTCGACCACGACAAACACGGTTATTACATTTTGAAAGCAAACTCTTTGATCGGGTTGAATGTACGCCAACAGGAAATTGTCGCCAATCTCGTCCGCTATCATCGTAAATTTCCGCCGACGCTTGAGGATACCGGTTTCAAATCGCTCCCTCCTGCCGATAGATTGATCGTCACCAAATTATGCGCGCTGCTCCGCCTTGCAGACGGCATGGATATCAGCCATACACAACATGTAAGAAGCGTGTCACTTACCAAAAAGAAAAAACGCTGGGAACTGAATATTCAGGGCAGGGGCGATCTGCTTCTGGAACGCTGGGGATTGAGCAAGCGCCGATCCTTGTTTCAGGAAATTTTCGGAGTTGAGCTGGAGATCACATAAACCATGGAAACCGATTCGATTTTACTTTCTGCTTTTGACGAGCGCTGGAAGAAATTCCGCGCCCAGCACAAAGCCTGCCGCATGGAATTTACCGACGAGGCCGTGCATGACCTGCGCGTGACATCCCGCCGCTTGTTGGCGGTGCTGGGGCTTGCAAAGGTGCTCGTTCCGCATCCGCGGGTGCGAAAGGCACGGCAAATCATCAAGCAAATGATCGAAGACCTGAATGAGCTTCGTGATGTGCAGGTAATGCTCGTGGAAACCTCGGAAAACATCGAGATGATGCCCGAGTTGAAGCCGTTTCGAAAATTCTTGAAGAAGCGCGAAGCCAAATTAATGCGAGCGGCTTACAAGCGCATCAAACAAAATGGGCTTTCAGAACTCAGCAAGCGGATCGGGAAGATCCGGGAGAGCCTTGAAAAAGAGGAACAGGCAAGCCCGCAATTTAACGAGCGGCTGCTTGAAGCGGCGCACAATGCCTATGCTTTAGCCGAGCAGGCCTACGGTCAGGTGGATCCGCTGCAGGCTTCCAGCATCCACCGTTTGAGGCTGGCGTTCAAAAAATTCCGCTATCTGGTTGAGATGATCCATCCGCTCGTTAAGGATTTTCCAATCGGGAATTTCGAGAATATGCATAAATATCAGGGCATGATGGGAAACATTCAGGATGCCGAAGTTTTCCTGAATTCGTTTTTGGAGTACGTGAAAGAACATTCGCCCCAGACCGACACCGAAAACGTGACCCAATTTTGCAATGCCCGGCTGAAATCGCTGATCGTTGATTTCATGGAAAACAAAGGTGAGGTTTTCACTTTTTGGAATTTTGACAAACCGCAGAACGAGGAGCATAAGAATGAATCTTTACATCATACGTCACGCAATCGCAGTGGAGGCAGGAAACCCAAAGTACGAGGAGGACAGCCAGCGCCCGCTGACCGGAAAGGGGAAGGACAAGATGAAGAAAATCGCCCAGGGATTATGGGAGATGGAAATACAGATGGACCTGATCTTGAGCAGCCCGGCAGTGCGGGCAATGGAGACGGCAAAAATACTGGCGAATAGGCTCGATATCAAAAAGAGCAAGTTGATCGCGACAGAACATTTGGAAGCCACCGGCTACGCCGATCAATTGATCAATGAAATAAAAGAGAAATACAGCGATGTGGAAAATATTGCACTGGTGGGGCATGAACCCTACCTGAGCAGCCTGGTTTCAGTGCTGATCTCAGGGAAAACAGACAGTTCGGTGACCTTGAAAAAGGGAAGTGTATGCCTGCTATCCATGGATGCGTTAGAATATGGAAAGTGCGCAAGCCTGAACTGGCTGCTATCCCCGTCACAATTGGTGCAAATTGGTGAAAACTCATAAGCCAAGCATGGAAAAAGAATTTCTCGAAGCCCAGTCGGAGTTGAATGACCCGTCGCTGTTCGTGAACCGCGAACTCAGCCTGTTGGAGTTTCAAAGACGCCTGCTGGATGAAGCCAAGGATGAACGCAATCCGCTGCTTGAGCGGGTGAAATTTCTGGCCATCCTCGGTTCGAATCTCGACGAATTCTTCATGGTGCGCATTTCAGGAGTCCGCAAGCAGGTGGAGGCGAATATTAGTGAGCTTTCCATTGATGGAATGACTCCCCGCGATCAGCTTGCCGCGATGCGGAAATTTGCCAGCGAACTCTTCAAAGAGGCGCACACCTGCCTGACGAAAAAGCTGATGCCCAAACTGGACAAGGCGGGCATTCACGTGATGGAGTACGGAAAGTTAACGAAGCCTCAAAAGGAAAAAGTGGATGACTATTTCCGTGAAATGGTCTACCCCGTTCTTACTCCGCTGGCGTTGGACCCGGGGCATCCATTCCCGCATATTTCAAATTTAAGTTTGAGCCTGGCCATCGTGATCCGCGACCCGAAAGGGACGGAAAGATTCGCGCGCCTCAAAGTGCCAGATACGCTTCCCCGCCTGGTACCCATCAAACGGTCATCGGGAGGCGAGCGCAAGGATGGGACCATTCCACGCCACCACTATTTCGTCTGGCTGGAACAGGTCATCGCCGCGAACATCGAATTGCTTTTCCCGGGCATGCATGTGGTTTCGGTTCATCCCTTCCGCACCATTCGCGATGCGGACGTGGAAATTCAGGAGATCGAAGCCGATGACCTGCTCGAAACCATGCAGCAAAGCATTCGGCGCAGAAAATTCGGCTCGGTGGTGCAGATCACGGTCAACGAATCCATGCCGGGTGATATCCGCGAATTGCTGGTGGATAACCTGGAAGCCAAGCCAAACGACATCGCCGTGCAAGCCAATCCGCTGGGGCTGGCTTCGCTCTGGCAACTTTACAAGAGCGTGGAAAAACACGAATTGAAATACACGCCTTACACGCCGAAGATAGCCAAACCGCTTAAAAACCTGGAGAGCACTGAAGACTTCTTCGCCGCCATTCGTCAGCAAAACATCATGGTTCACCATCCATATATTTCCTTTTCATCGGTGGTGGATTTTCTGAACACTGCGGCACGCGACCCGCATGTGCTTGCCATCAAACAAACGTTGTATCGCGTCGGGGGAAATTCCCCCATCGTTGAGTCACTGCTCGAAGCATCGGAGCGGGGCAAGCAGGTGGCCGTGCTGGTGGAACTCAAAGCCCGCTTCGATGAAGAAAGCAACATCGGCTGGGCACGCAAGCTGGAGCAGGCTGGGGTGCATGTTGTGTACGGCTTGATGGGATTGAAAACGCACTGCAAGATCGGGCTCGTCGTAAGGCAGGAAGGCGAAGGCATTCGCAGATATGTCCATCTTGGAACTGGAAATTACAACGCGGTCACAGCCAACCTGTATGAAGACCTCGGTATGTTCACCGCCGATGAAACCATCGGCACCGATGCCACCGACCTGTTCAATTTTCTAACGGGATATTCCGCCCAGCAAAGTTATCGCAAACTCCTTGTTGCGCCCGTATGCCTGCGCGACAAATTCGAATCTCTGATCCTGCGCGAGATCGAGCACGCCAAAAATGGAAAAGAAGCGCGGCTCATATTCAAGGCCAACGCCATTGTGGATCCGCGCATCATTCAACTGTTATATCGTGCTTCACAGGCGGGCGTCAAAGTGGACCTGATCATACGAGGGGTGTGCTGTCTGCGCCCCGGCATCAAGGGCATCAGCGAAAACATCCGTGTCATCAGCGTGGTCGGGCGGTATCTCGAACACAGCCGCATTTATTATTTTTTCAACGACGGTGCCGAAGAGATCTATCTCGGCAGCGCTGATCTGATGTCGCGCAATTTGAATCGCCGTGTCGAAGTGGCCTTTCCCATCGAAGACCCTGCACACATTCGCCATATTCGCGACACTGTCCTCGATGCCTACCTGCAAGAAAACGCCCGCGCGCGCTTCATGCAAAGCGACGGCAGTTATGTGCGCAATCAGGTAAAAGATAAATTGACAGTGGATATTCAGGAATTGTTGATCAGCGAATACAGGGGCAAGCGGGGATAGTTTTTACCAAACGGGGATCTCAAAATAGAAAGTACTGCCGCGTGTCTCTTCGCTTTCCGCCCAGATCTTTCCGCCGTGCGCTTCCACGATATGTTTCGAGATCGAAAGTCCCAGTCCGGTGCCTGAACCTGTGCGGGAACGATCCACGCGATAGAATCTTTCAAAGATGCGGGATAGACTCTCCGACGGGATTCCAACGCCCGAATCCCGCACAGCGAATCTTACACAGCCGTAACCTGCTTCTGCTTCGAGGATAATCTCTCCCCCGGACTTTGTGAACTTCACCGAGTTGTGGATCAGATTCACCAGCACCTGCTCCAGCCGTGATTTATCCGCACGGATGGCGGGCAGGTCTGTGAGGCAGTTTGCATGCAATTTCAAATTCGCGCGTTCCGCCTGCAGCTTCATTCGATCTGCCGCGGAGGACAATAAATCTTTCGGCGAAAGCGGCGCAAGGACAAGTTCCACCTGCCCCGATTCGATTCTGGAAAGATCAAGCAATTCCTGCGCCATTTGCGTCAGCGCATCCACTTCGGTGATGATCCTGCTCAAGAAACGCGGACCAGCATCAGGGTCCGATATGGCCCCGTTTTGCAGGGTCTCGGTCAATGCCTTGAGCGAGGCGAGCGGAGTCCGCAATTCATGTGAGACATTCGAGATGAAATCCCTGCGCACCGTTTCGAGCTTGCGCACACGGGTAAGATCCTGCACCACCAGCAGACTCCCGCCTGCATGCTTGTCGGGGATGACGATGAGCTGCAGAAAATGTTTTCGCGCAGGCAGTTCAACCGACTCGGTCTGCAGTTCACGCATCTGCTGGCTGCGCCGCCACGCCTCAATCAATTGATGATTGCGAACCACTTCCGCAACACTGCGCCCAATGGGATTCTCGGACTCGAAAAGTTTTTGCGCTGCAGGGTTTGCATACTGCACCTGCCCCGCTGAATCAGCGATCAGCACGCCATCGGTCAATTGAGCAAGCACGGTCGCAAGGCGGGTGTTCTCGGAACCCAACGCTGCAAGTTGATTCGCAAAAGACGATTTCAACGCCGCGATGGCACTCGATAAATTCTCGATCTCTACCAGGTCGGCGGGGAGTCTTTCGGGAACGGAACGCACCAGTTCAGCGTATTGATCGACGCGTCGTTTTAAAACATAATATCGCCACGCAAACCACGCGGCGACAAAAAACAAAAAGCCAGCGATCACCCACGGAAAAAGATTCATCCTTTCCCTGTTATCCTTCGAATCTATATCCGCCGCCGCGCACTGTCACAATGCGGACCGGATTGGCAGAATCTTTTTCTATCTTTTGGCGCAGCCAGCGGATATGCACATCCACGGTACGGCTGTCGCCGATGAAATCCCAGCCCCATACGCGCTCTAAAATAAATTCACGGGAAAGCATCTGGCCTTTGTGTTCGGCAAAGAACAGGAGCAGTTCATATTCCTTTGGTTTCAGTTGCAGGGGGATTCCGTCCAATGTCACTTCGCGGCGGGTGAGATTAACGATCAACGATTCGAAATTCAAGGTTTCGTGCCTGGGCGGCGAAGCCTCAGGCCTGCCCATTTCCTCGCGCAGCAAACGCGCCCTGCGAAGCTGTGACTTCACCCGTGCCATCAATTCACGCATGGAGAACGGTTTGGTCAGGTAATCATCCGCGCCGACTTCAAGGCCCACCACGCGGTCGATTTCATCGTCGCGAGCGGTGAGCATCAAGATCGCCGTGGACATTTCCTTGCGCAAAATACGCGCCACTTCGAAACCGTCCATTTCGGGAAGCATGATATCGAGCACGATCAAGTCAGGTTTCAAGCGCCGCGCCGCTTCGAGCGCAGAGCGTCCATCCCCCACTGTTTCCACCGTATAACCTTCTTTTTTTAGATTATAGGCAAGGGTTTCCTGTAAAGAGAGTTCATCTTCAACGATGAGAATTGTTTCAGCCATTACTGGGAATATATCACAAAGGGTTGGCTGTCTGTTAATGGGATGTTAAAGTTTTTTCTCCACCTCCTCTTGATGCTGCGATTTAATGGTTACTTCATATTTTGACAAGCACAGAATCTTTTACTTACCTTCTCCGGTGCGGATGGTTTGTGTGTACTGAAGAGGCGATTTACCCACCAGCTTCTTGAAATCGTTGACGAAATGTGACTGGTGACTGTAGCCAAGATCCGCCGCAACGGATGCCCAATTGGGTTCCTGCAACTGCGCCGCCAACTCCACCGCTTCGAGCAGGCGATACCGCATCAGCACCCACTTCAAGCCAACTCCCACATATTTTTGGAAAAGATACTGAATTGTACGGCCGCTTACATAAAACCGTTCGGTTACCATCTCAACAGTCCGCAGGTCTTTATCGGCGGCAACAGTTTCGAGAATCGAATCGATCAACGCCATGTTCTGATCGAGCGCTGGCTTCCTTGCCGTCAGCAATTCTTCCACCTTGGCCACCATCAACTCGTCATCGTTGAGTCCGAGCAGTGCATGGCGAAAATCCTCATCCACTTCAGGGAAAACCTCTGTTACATCCACAACCTTATCGGTCAAAATAACGATGGGTTGACGCCAGAACGGGTGAAACCCGCCGGGCTTGAACATAGTCCCCACGATCGTACCGACATCCTTCACTTCATATTGGTATATCCCGGTCGTCACTCCCGTGATCCAGGCGCGGTCAACGGTGAAAGCGAAGTTGACACTCGAATGCGGCAGGACTTCTGAGATGTACGGCGGCTGTCCGCGCAAATCCCAATGGATCGTCCAGTGGTGTTCCACGAAGGGGGCAAGATCAGCCGAGGGCAGGTAGCGGCTGAGTTGAAAATGCGTGGCAGCGTTGGCCGGGTCAAGGATGCCCTTGTGCCTTCTGGCTTTCTTTTGAAAACGATTTGCGGATTTTTGCAATACTTTCGACATTACAACTGCTATTATACCGACTTAGGAGAAACGATATGACAACGTCCTTTTCGATCACAAAAAAAATCACGATCAACGCTTCAACAGGCAGGGTTTGGGAGGCCCTCACTACTCCGGAAATCGTCAAACAATACATGTTTGGCACAGAGGTTGTATCTACCTGGCAGAAGGGTGGTCCACTGGTTTATAAAGGCCAGTGGGATGGTCAACCCTTCGAAGACAGGGGGACGATCCTGGAGATCATGCCGCAAAAACTGCTGAAAGCCACTTACTTCAGCGCCGCCAGTGGACTCGAGGATAAGCCTGAAAATCACAACCTGATCACCTATGAGATCATCTCGGAAGAAGGCGGTTTAACCGTCTTATCCATCACGCAGGATAACAATCCCTCTCAATCAGCAGCCGATTATGCCGGTGAAAACTGGGAAATGACCCTCAATCAGATCAAATATCTTTTGGAGAAGTCATAAGCATGGGACCGACCTATTACAACACCTTCATCGAAGTCGCCGAAGATTGCCCTGTGTCACAGGCTGAGATTCCGCAGGCCAAAGGCGAGAAGAAGACGAAGGCGGTTATTGAATATGAACTAATCGCCAAAAATCCCTACAAATACAGCGGGGATGATATCGCCTTCCTTGCCCATGCACTGCACAGGGAAATTCCCAAAGAACACTGGGCCGAGGAGCGAATCAAGTTCTTCTCTCAGGGTCAGCCATGCCTGCGGGCTTCGGCGCTGGGCAAGCGATATGGCTGGGGAACGTATCACAACGAAGATGGAAAAGTTGCGCTCATTCCGCTCGAATCAAAGGAATACAATAAATTCGCCAATGCTGCCGGTTTAAAGCATTTGAAGGCCATGCGTTCCAAAAAGGCTTGATCACCACTACAAAAAAAGCGGAGCAGATGATTAGGTCTGCTCCGCAAGGTTTAGAATATTATCATTTCGGAGTGCGGACTCATCAATATCTATGTAAGAAGTCTCTTAAAAAAAACACTTCATTGAAGATTGATCTTCAATGAAGTGTTTTCACGTTACTTATTCACCATTTCCTTGACTTGTTCTATATAAGAAAGGCTTTGATGCCTGAAATACGTATTGTACAACTCGGCATAATGCCCGCCTTGCTTTAGCAAGCCATCGTGGTCACCCTGCTCGATGATGGAGCCCTTTTGCATGACGACGATCCGGTCTGCGGCTTTGACGGTGGAGAGGCGATGTGCGATGAGGATGCTGGTGGTGTTCTTCAAGATGAGATTCAACGCCTGCTGGATCTGCCATTCGGTGAATGGGTCAATGCTGGCGGTGGCTTCATCGAGAATGAAAATGGCGGGGTTTTGCACGAGCACGCGCATCAACGCAACCAGTTGACGCTGTCCCATGGAAAGACGGTTGCCGCGTTCGCCCACTTCGGTGTGCAGGCCGTCGGGCAAGGTTTCGAGCCATTCACCGTCACCGATCTTTTTGGCGAGCTTGAGCATTTCGCTTTCAGGGACACCCGGTGCGGCGTAGCGGATGTTGTCAATCACCGTGCCTGAAAACAGGAAGGGGACTTGCGAAACGATCCCCAACTGGCGGCGGTATTGGGTCAGGTCAAAGGTGCGGATGTCACGGCCGTCAATGCGCAACTCTCCGTTTTGGTATTCGTAAAAACGCGCGATCAATTTTGCAATGGACGATTTGCCCGCGCCGGTGTGTCCTACCAGGGCGAGAGTCTCTCCGGGTTGTATGACCAGATTGAAGTTACGCAGGATCGGTTCTTTATCCGAATAGCTGAAATCGAAATTTTCGAACTTGATCTCGCCTTTGAGTCGCGGCACATCCTGCTTTTCCTTTTGGATCACATTCGGGTCGGCATCGATCAAAGCGAAGACGCGCTCGGCAGCGGAGAGGCCGCCTTGAATTTGCGCCCAAAACGAAGTGAGATTCAGGATCGGGAAAAAGAACTGGTCGAGGCTCATGATGAAGAGATACCATGCGCCGATACTGACCAATCCCTGCTCCGCGCTCATACCGCCGACATAAATGAGGATGCCGACAAAAACGCCAGACAGCGCATTGAGCGTGGGGAAAACCAGCGCAAGCACAAACCCGCGCCGCACATTGACCTGATATGACTGCTGATTCGATTCATCGAACGAGGCGAAGATGCTTTGCTCCTGCCTGAAATTCTTCGCGATGGAAATGCCGCTGATGGTTTCCTTGATCGCGGCGTTGACATCGGCCATCGCTTTCATGCCGCGCTTCGTCACCACACGCGCCAGCACGCGGAAACCCGCAGCCACCGCAAAGATCGCGGGCATGAACGCGATCAACAACAGCGACAATTTCAACTCGGTGCGAAAAAGCACCACGCCGAGAATAAACGCCTGCATCAATTGCGAAACCACATCGGTGATGATGACGATGAGTTGACCGAAGTCATTCGTATCGGATGTGATGCGCGAGACAATGCGGCCCGATGAAAATTGATCGTAGAACGAGAGATCATGTTCGGCGGCGGCGCGGAAGGCGCGTGTGCGCAGATCGAGGACGACATCGCCTACGGCGCGCACGATCAGACTCCGCCGCATCCAGTTCAGCCCCCACAAGCTGACTCCAACCCCCATCAGCGTGACTCCCACCAGGGCGATCTCCTGAATCGTCGGCTGTTCGCGGAGCAGATCTATCATGCGGCTGACCACCACCGGCAAAGCCGCGCCGATGAAGGCCAGCGTAATCACCAATACCGAGGCGATCACCAATTGTTTGGCTTTGGTTTTGAAGAAGCCAGCAATGCGGCGCGTGAGTTCACGGTCGCTGTATTGTCTATCGTATTTTTCGTCGTTTAGTCCGGCAAAGAAACCCATAAATCCTCGTGGTATTTCGTCCTGAGCGGAGCCGCTTGTTCTTAAGCGGCGCAGTCGAAGGACAGTTTTTCAAAACACATTATTCTCACATCAAATTGCCCTTCGACTGCGTTCCTCGAAGAGCACTCGTCTCTCCGCTCAGGGCGGAGGATTTTTATTCCCTGAAAATTCTGGAATACGCTTCGGAGGTTTTCATCAATTCATCATGCGAGCCGATGGCTGCGATCTTTCCCTTGCGAAAGACGATGATGAGGTCAGCCCAGCGAATCTGCGAAAGGCGGTGCGTGATGATGAAGGTGGTCCGTCCGCGGGCGGCGTTGGCAATGGCGCGCTGAATTTTGTCTTCGGTGGCCGAGTCGATCGCGGAAGTGGAATCATCGAGCACGAGAATGCGCGGGTCGGTGAGAAATGCCCGGGCAAGTGCGATGCGTTGACGTTGTCCGCCGGAGAGGGTCACGCCGCGTTCACCGACGACGGTTCCATAGGTCTGGTCAAAATCCAAAATAAAATCATGCGCCTGCGACGCGATGGAAGCGGAAATGATCTCTTCTTTAGTGGCGCCGGGTTTGCCAAAGGCGATGTTATCGCTCAGCGAACGTGAGAACAAAAAGATATCCTGCTCAATGATGGAAATCTGCGAACGCAGGGCGGCTAGATTCCATTCGCGCACGTCCACGCCATCGATCAAGACCTGACCCGAGGTGACATCGTAGGTGCGATTGATCAGCCTTGCAAGCGAGGTCTTCCCCGCACCTGTCTGCCCGACAATGGCAACGGTTTGTCCCTGCTTGATCTTGAATGAGACGTCTTGAATGACGGCATCGCCCTCGGGGTAGGCGAAGGAAACGCCGCGGAATTCCACTTCGCCGCGCATTTCGGTGGTGCGTCCCACAGCATTTTGGTCGAGATGAGTCTCGCGGTTGATAAGTTCCAAAATACGACGCGCGCTGGAAAGTCCGGAGGAGATCTGTGAATACGCCCATGTGGATGTGAAGGTGGGGAATTCAAGCAAACGCAGCAAACCAAAATAAGCAACGACTGCGCCGAGGTCAATCGTCCCTGCGCGGAAAAGCAGCAACGCGTGGACAAGTCCGCCCGCGTAGGCGGTGCCCAGCAACAGCATGGCAATGTAGCGTCCTTCAAGATCACCCTGACGGACGAAGGCATCGCGCACCTTACGCGCATTGGACACGAAGCGGTCCACTTCCGCGCCTTCCTGCGCCGCGCCTTTCATGATCTCCACGCCATCCAGCGATTCGGAGAGGTGCGTGTTCATATCACCAAAGGTCGCGCGGACTTCATCCGTGATCGGCGCAAGCGACTTGAGATAACGCGCCAGCCCGATGAAATAAATGATCGTGAAGATCGTCGGCGTGATGAGCAGGGAGGGATGATAGCGCGGCGCAGCAAAGAACAGCATGATGATGAACATGAAGGAGCCCACCACCAGGTTCACGCCGGGGTTGAACATGAAGTTCACCTCACGCACATCGTTGGTGGAGCGCGCCATCGTATCACCGACAGGTTGAAGATTATGGAAGGTCATGCTCTTGCCAAGCAGGGAGAGATACAACTCGTCGCGGATATCGCGTTCCATGCGCTGGGCCATGAGTTCCGCGCCGAAGTTGCGCCCCAATTGCAGCACACCACGGATGACCTGCGAAATGCCAATGATCAGCGCCAGTGGCAGCAAAACGGATGTATCCGGCGGCGATTCGATCATCGAGTTGAAGGCATCCCCTGTCAGCACGGGCACATAGGCCGCCAATGCGGCATTGCCGATCGCACCGATGACGATCATGATCACGATCCACCAATAAGGGCGTGCGTGCGAAACGATCCACTTGAGGGTGGTCGCCCGATTATAGGAATTCTTGCGATGCAGGGTAAATTCTGCGGGAAGAGAAATGGAAGACATGCGTTGATTGTACCATTTTGAAATAAATGGCTTTCGCACCTTTTAATTCAGACAAGTGTTGTCTTGTTTAGAGTGACAATCCTGTCACCGCCCTATTTAAGGAGAATAAAAATGAATATGCCTAGCACAATCGCTGGTTGGTGCACGATCCTGTTTTTCCTTTTCTTTGGTCTGGGAGTATTTTTAGCCATTCCCCTGCTTTCAACACTCACAGGCATCTTCGCGCTTGGTGTTGTCATCTTCACACTGATCGGAAAATAACCCACAAATCACCTCAAAAATGTCACCCTGAGCGATAGCGAAGGGTCTCTACGCCAAACTACGAGACTCTTCGGTCGCAAAGAACGCTCCCTCAGAGCGACATGGTATTTTTGACAAGTTCGCAAGTTGGAAAATCATTTCGTTAAACAACTGGAAGGTTGGCAGAATTCAAACCTGCCAACCTTCCAACCTGTTAACCCGTAGCTCGTAAATTACGCCTTACCCAACACCAGCGCCAACAACGCCATTCTCACATACAAACCATATTCCATCTGACGGAAGTATGCGGCACGCGGATCATCATCAAAGTCTGTGCTGATCTCGCCCACGCGCGGCAGTGGATGCATCACGATCATGTCTTTCTTCGCCGCCTTCATGATCTCAGGGTCGATCACATACGCGCCTTTCACTTTTTCGTAATCAGCGGGGTCTTCGAAGCGTTCCTTTTGCACGCGGGTCACGTAGAGCACATCTGTTTCGGGGAGAATCTTTTCCAGTGAGGCAAACTCAGCCTGCGGGATGTTTTTCGCGCCGACTTCCTCCATCACTTCCTTCGGCATCTTCAAAATATCGGGCGAGACATAATTCAATTTGATATTCGTAAAGGTCGAAAGCAAACGCGCCAGCGAATGGACCGTACGTCCATATTTCAGATCGCCGAGCATGGTCACGGTCAGGTTGTCGAGGCGGCCGATCTCTTCCATGATGGTGAAGGTATCGAGCAGCGCCTGAGTCGGGTGTTCGCCCACGCCATCGCCTGCGTTGATGATAGGCTTCTTCGCCGCCTTCGCCGCGATCGCCGCCGAACCCGTTTCAGGATGGCGCAGCACGATCACATCGGCATAACATTCCAGCGTGCGGATCGTATCGGGCAGGCTCTCGCCCTTCGACACCGACGAATACTTCACCTCGCTGATCGGGATGACCGACCCGCCGAGTCGTTCCATCGCCGCCGTGAACGATGACGAAGTACGCGTGGACGGCTCATAAAAAAGATTCGCCAAAATCTTTCCCTTCAGCAAATCGAACGTCCCAACGCGTTCGACCATTCCACGCATTTCGTGCGCCACACCGAACACGTACTCCAGATCGTCGCGGCTGAATTGTTTGACAGATAAAATATCCTTGCCATACCAGTCGGCGTTCTTATTTTCGCCGAAAGGCAGGTGCGGGGATGTTGATTGAGTTGGCATGATTTAGTCTCCTGGTCTGATGGTCTTTAGTCTTTTAGTCTTTTTGAAAATCGGAACTCCGATTGCACGCTGACAACGGGTCCCGTTTTATCACATTTTTCTACGCCTCGACATTTTCTACTCGCTTCGCGCGACGGGTGAGGCTGGCTGCCGTTTCGAGGACTTTCTTCAACTCTTCCAGCAAAACCCTGATATCGCTTTGGCTTTTTGCTTTTCTCTTCTTTCCTCTTTCTTCCTTTCTCTACTCCTCATGCCCATGCCGATGATGGATATCTGGCATGTGATCGTGCTCATGTTCCTCGGCAGGATGTTCATGCTCATGCGAGTGGACTTCCATTGCGGTGTCATGTCCATGCGCGGAATCGTCGTGGCTGTGACTGTGATCATGGAACATGGCCGTATGTGTGTGTGAATGGGAATGCTCTTCATTGATCAGCAGCAACGCGCCGCCGATCATGAGGATCGCCGCGATGACAAACAAAAACGACGGAAATTCTCCAAAGATAACAATCGACAGAAGCACGCCCGCCAGCGGAGCCGTGCCATACAACGCACTTGTCCGCGCCGCACCCAACCCGCGCATCGAGCGGATGAACAGCATCGTGCTCAAGCCGTAACTGACAAATCCCAAAGCTAGAGTGCCAAGAATGATCGATAGAGACGGCAGTTCATTGCCGAGGAAAAAGGCAAGCAGGAAAGAGAACGTCCCTGCAACCAATCCCTTCCACGCTACGATGGCAAGCGGATCCTTGCCCGAGATATTGCGCGTGAAATTATTGTCCACGCCCCACAACACACAGGCGAGGATAATTCCCAACGCACCGAGCGAAAGCCCAAAGCCTTCGCCAAAGTTCGTGGAAAGGAAAATACTCGCCAACGTAATAACGATGATCGCGATCCACGCACGGCGGCTGATGGCTTCCTTGAAAAACAACAGAGCGATCAATGTTGTTCCCACCCCTTCGAAATTCAGCAACAACGAAGCCGTCGAAGCGGGCGTGTTTTGCAGGCTGATCATCAATACGATGGGAGCCAGAATTCCACCGGAGATAATCGCGCCAACCAGCCACTTAATATCCGGAGGTTTGATATCTGCCTCGACATCTTTGGATCGCATCCGCTGAGTCAGCCTGACGAGAAAAGTCCCTGTGCCGCTGCCGAGATACAAAAAAGCCGCCAGAAAGATCGGTGCAATGTCATCGCCGAGCAGCAATTTCGCAATCGGCGCACTCGCCCCGAAAAACAGCGCAGCAGTCAGGGCTTGCAGGATAAAAGGTAAAGTGGAGGATTTCATTTTACAAAAAGGTGATTCGCCAGCGGAAAAATATTGATCAATGGCTCTTCATACGGGTGGACGCTTTTCACAACCCGAATCGCATCGTTGACCAGTTCGCGCTTGCAATTGACTTCGATCTTATATTCGACGCCGGAACTGATCTTTCCGACTTCACCCTCAAAAGGATTCGCACCTTCGAGCGGGCGGTAATATCCCTGCACAGGGTAAACCGCCACACAGTGATCGTAATTTCCGATTCGACCCACGCCGATCTTTGCCAATTCATGACGGATTCGTAAAACATGCTCCTGAGGGGTGAAAATCTCGAGCTTTACTTCGATAAAATCCTGCATATGTTTTATTCCTCATAAAAAACTTCCGAAGCCTTAAGACTTCGGAAGTTTGACTACAATCCTGTGGATACGTCCAGCCCGTTTTCGCGGGCGATATCATCGAACACAACCTCGATGTCGTCGATGAAATGGTCAAGGCCATCCACTTTTTCTGTGAATCCCGCGCCGAGCAGGCCCAACTCACCCGCCGCCGTCTGCCAGAATTTGAAGTGATCGCCCTCCAACACCTCCACAGAGATGGTCCACGTGTGGAAGAGCGGCCAGAGCGCGGCGAGGGGAATCGCACCTTCGAGCATGGCCTTGATGGCCTTCTCATAATAGTTCAAGCGGATCGGATCAATGCGCGGGTCAACGCCATCTTTTTCGCTGGCGAGAGTGTAAGCGGATTTCCAATCGGCGACCCAGCCTTTAACTTTTTCAGCGTCCACATTATTGGCGCCGATCAGGGCAAACGCTCCAGCAACCAATCCCGTCTGTTGGGCGGCTTCGGCACGGGCAGGGAATTCCAGCAAAAGCCTGCGCTCGTGGATCGGAGGTCCGCTTAATTCGGCGACCGCATTCAAGGCATGGAAGAGAGCCTTCATATATTTGCGAATTTCCTTCGGGCCAACGGAGGCTTCATCCACTTCGGTCAAATCCATCCAGATCTGGCGCCCGTGGGAGAGCATTTTGCGGCAGCGCTGCAGCATGAGCGGCGGCTGTTCAAAGTCAAAGCCTGCGCGCAGACTGGCTTGTACAAAATCGAAGAATTTTTCGCGCTCATACAGCAAAATGGGATCGTACATTTCGTAGCCGAGCCACGGGTCGCCGCGCAATTCACGCGGCGATTTGAACTCTTCCTTCATGCGGCGGCTGATATCGAGATGAAAATCGGGGGTCAGTTTCACGAACTCGTGTGATTGCTTCGGCTGGGTCTTGTGGACGAAGACAATGTCAATATCCGCGGTGCCGCCGAGCATGGGGTCAACATTAAGCAGTGAGCCTGTCAGGTAGGCGGCGACAATATCCTTATCGTTGTACGCCCGTTCCTGAGCAGTCTCTTTGGCAATGCGTAGAAGTGATTCACGTGTTACGCGCATGGCGGTTTCCTTTGGATGTCATTTTTCGGGCAAAGGCAAATTTTGTTGAAACGGGATCAGCCCAAGGGTCGAGCGGATGCGGTTCTCAATCTGCTTGAGATGTTCGGCATTGCGAATAATGTCCAGTTCGTTCGAGTCAATTTTCAAAACGGGGACATGGTCAAACGGCTTCGAGAAGAAATTTTCATACGCATGATTGAGTTCGTCAATGTATGCGCGTTCCATTTGTCTTTCGTACGGCCTGTCGCGGAAGGCGATGCGCGACATGAGCGTATCGGTGGTGGCTTGCAAGTACACGATCAGGTCAGGCTTGGGAATTTTCTCGCCGAGCGCCTCGTGAACTTTGTGATACATGTCGAGTTCATCGCCCTGCATGTTGATGCCCGCAAACAGCGCATCCTTCGCGAAGGTGTAATCTGCAATCAGGCTTTTTCCGTCGGCCAAAATCTTTGGGACATTATTATTTTGCTGATGATAGCGGCTGAGTAAAAAAAAGATCTGGGTCTGAAACGCGTAACGCGCGCGGTCTGCGTAAAAATCAGAAAGGAAGGGGTTCTCCTCGAAAACTTCAAGCAGAACCTCCGCTTCGAATGTGTTTTGCAGAAGGCGGGCAAGTGTAGTCTTGCCGACGCCGATCACCCCTTCGATGGCGATGTACATGAAAAAAAGCTCCCTGAGTGGATTGGCGCAAGGATACCATAATTTACACGGATGAAAAAAGTGAGAAGTGAAAAGTGGAAGATTGTATAATGGATGGATGTCAAAAATTTGCATCGTTCCAAAAGTGGATGGGATCGGCGGCATGGCGTCCTTCCGCTTGAAATTCGAGCAGGGACTGCGCGCGCGCGGCGTGGATGTGACACACGATCTTTCTGCGGATTCAGACGCTGCGCTCGTTATTGCGGGGACCCGAAACCTGCTCCCGTTATGGAAAGCCCGTCAGCGCGGACAGCGCATCGTGCAGCGCCTTGACGGAATCAACTGGGTTCACCGAAAAAGAAACACTGGGCTCAAGCATTATCTGCGCGCCGAATATGGCAACTTTATCTTGTCGTTCATCCGCCGTTTTATTGCGACCGATATTATTTATCAAAGCGAGTTTTCCAAAGCTTGGTGGGAGCAAAAATACGGAAAGACTCGCGTGCCTTTCGCTGTGATTCATAATGGGATTGATTTGAATACCTATTCTGTAAGGCAAGAGAGTATCTTGCCTTACCCGCCATTTCGCCTTTTGCTTGTCGAAGGCAACCTCGGCGGCGGTTATGACATGGGCTTGGACAATGCCATCGCCCTAACTGAAACCTTGATCGAAAAACACAACCTGCCCGTGGAATTGATCGCCGTCGGCAAAATTTCAGAGGAACACCGTCAGCGGGTTGAAACTAAAACCCGCGCACCCATTCAATGGATGGGAAGCGTGCCGCGTGAGCGCATCCCCGAGATCATGCGCTCGGCGCATCTGTTCTTCTCCGCTGACTTGCACCCCGCCTGCCCAAATTCTGTCATCGAAGCGCTGGCCTGCGGACTTCCCGTCGTGGGCTTTGATACGGGCGCGGTGAAGGAATTGGTCATCGGCGATTCGGGCAGGGTCGTGCCATACGGGAGCAACTCCTGGAACATCGAGCCGCCCGATATTTCCGCGCTCGCTGTTGCCGCCAAAGAGATTTTGCAAAACCAGCCGCATTTCAGCCAAGCCGCGCGGATTCACGCCGAATCTGCGCTGGGATTGGATAAAATGGTGGAAGCCTATCTCAAGGTTCTTTTAGGCAAAAAAGATTAACCATAAAAGAGACGAAGGGTCACAAAGGAAAATACAAAAACTTTGTTTCGCTTATAAAGAACGGAATTCAACGCGTAATTCTTTAAACCTTTGGACCTTTGTGTCTTTGTGGTCAAACCATCAAACTCCATGAAAAATTCCTCGCACTCCTACGACTTTCTCTGGCTGGGCATTGCCCTGTTCCCATTACTGACCATCGCCATCCTTCTGCCTGTACAGCCCCATGATTATTGGTGGTATTTACGGCTGGGAAGGGATATTCTGGAAAATGGCGCTGTCCCTGTGATGGATACATACAGCTCGATACAGGCTGGACAACCTTTGGTCTATCAGCACTGGTTATCGGCTGTATTGCTCTGGCTGACGTATAAGGTCAGCGGAATTTCAGGAACGGTCTTTCTCCTCGCGACATTGATCGGACTAACCTATGCTCTACTTTGGGTGTTGATGAGACAAATGGAGATCGGCCCCCGTCTGGCGACTCTCCTCACATTACTGGCAGGGTTATCAGGCAGTAACAACTGGGGAGCCCGTCCACAACTCCTTGCATATCCGCTGTTTCTGGTTGTGCTATGGCTCTTGTTGAAATGGCAGGAGCGCGAGCAAAAATATCTCTGGGCGCTTATTCCTCTCAGTTTTGTCTGGGCGAACCTGCACGGCTCATTTATTTTGTTTTTTATCCTTGTTGGGCTTGCCTTTGTCTTTGGGGCTGGGGATAGAAAAAAACTTTTCCAGGTTGCGTTGTTTGCGCTGGCAGTCACTTTGATCAATCCGCGCGGATTGACGCTCTGGCAATCGGTGCTCGAAACCCTTCTGTCACCTGTAAGCAATAAATTTGTTACAGAATGGGCGCCGCCGGTAAACCTGGGCTGGCAAATGAATATCTTTTTTGCATGGTTGATCCTGCTTGTGCCGCTTGCGGTCTTTGCCCGCCGCCGTCCCACTGTATTGGAATTTTCGCTGTTCATCTTATTTTCATGGCTGGCATTTAAAGCGAATCGTTTTGTGATCTGGGATCTGTTTATCATCGCGGCTTTCACTGCTAGCCTTATGCCTGATTTCATTAAAAAATTTTTCGACCGTCCAGTACAAGTTAAAACGCCGACAATCAATTTGGGTCTGGGCACAGCGTTGCTTCTAATGCCTTTAATGCTTTTACCCGGGTTTCGAGAAAACCTGACAAGTGAATCCATTCCATCCATAGACCCTCAAACGCCCATTGCCGCCACCGAATGGCTGTCGGAAAATCCTGAATTTAGCGGCATGATGTGGAACGACGTTGTGTTTGGAAGTTACCTGATATATGGCCTGCCCGCGCGACCCGTCTGGATGGATACGCGTTTTCAAATTATCTACACTCCACAACAGGTGGAACAATATCTTTTCGTGCAAGCCGCACAACCCGGCTGGGATTCTTATCTTGAAGAAAATGGAATTAATTTATTATTCCTTGCAAAAACCCAACCCGCACTGGTCGAAGCTGTGAAAAATTCCAGCCAGTGGTGCGAACAATATCGCGACGATGTTGCTTTCATCTTTTCACGTTGCGAGCCGCTGCCATGAAAAATTTTCCGCATCGCCTCGGCTTACAACAACGCGTGCTGCCCAGTTACCGCGTGCCGTTTTTTGATCTACTCGCGCAATCCTGCGAAAGCATGGGCCTCTTCGCTGGTCAAGCGCGCCCCGTGGAAATGATCGCAGGCGGCAAACCGCAAATCGCAGCGTATCACGAAGCAAAAAACATCCACCTCTTCAGCGGCGCGTTCTATCTTTGTCATCAACAAAACTTCATTCAATGGCTCGAAGAATGGAATCCGCACACTTTAATTGTGGAAGCGAACCCCCGCTATCTGGGGACATCCTCCGCCATAAATTGGATGCACACCCGCGGAAGAAAAGTCATCGGCTGGGGATTGGGTTCGCCGCCTCTTGCTGGACCTTTAGCAGGGTTCCGTCAAAGAAGCAGAATCTCGTTCCTGAGCAAATTCGACGCACTCCTCGCCTACAGTCAACGCGGCGCGGATGAATACGCCGCCCTCGGCTTTCCCCGCGAAAAGATCTTCGTGGCGCATAATTCAGTGTCACCAAAGCCAGAGCAAATTCTTGACCGTAAACCACAGACCGTAGACCGCGCAACAATTCTATTTGTAGGAAGATTACAGGCTCGAAAACGGGTTGATTCTTTACTGCACGCCTGCGCCGAGATGGAATCAAAACCGCGATTAATTATTGTTGGGGATGGACCGGAGCGTACGGCGTTGGAGTCCCTTGCCCGGGATGTGTATCCTGCCGCAGAGTTTGCCGGAGCCAGGCATGGGATGGAACTCAAACCCTATTTCGCAGAATCAGACCTATTTGTTTTGCCCGGAACCGGCGGGCTGGCTGTTCAGGAAGCGATGAGCTACGGACTGCCCGTCATCGTGGCCAAAGGCGATGGCACGCAAGATGACCTTGTCCGCGATGGGAACGGCTGGCAGATTCAACCAGAAGATTATGGCGCGCTGGTCGCCACAATGAAAAACGCGCTGTCAGATATGGCTCGTTTACGAAAGATGGGCGAAGAATCGTTTCGAATTGTTTCCGAGGAGATCAATATTCAAAAAATGGTGGAAGTTTTTGTGGATGCGTTAAATAGTGTAGACAGACCCTAAAGGTTTTAAAAACCTTTAGGGTCTCTTTTCAAAAATATAAACATCCTTTTCTTCATGCGCCAGCCGATACCCATCTGCCGCGCGAAGTGAAGTCAAAAGCGAATTTTCATTCGCCGATATACCATCCCGCGAAACGAGGACATACTCGAAGGGATGGTTTTCTTTTAATGACCACTCATCCACACAAGCAGATGTTTTATCCATGCAGGCTTGCAAGGCGTAGTATTCATCCAGCTTTGTCAGGAACACTTTATCGGGCATCCACTCGTAGCCTTGAATGGTGACGATGCTGTAACTGCCGCTCAACACGGGGAACCATTCCGCTACCGCATCAGCAAAGGCTTCGGTTTCGCCAGTGAGGATCAAAAATTGACTTTGCGGCGGAACGTTCTTTGCCACCCATTCCATGGCCGCGCGGTCAGACGGCGTGAGACTCACTTTGGGATACACCTGATCCGAAAGCACCGTTCCAAAGAATGCATAAAAGATCAAAGCTGTCAGCGCGAATTTGATCGCGGACGATTTGATGAAATATGTACTCCAATTCGATTCGATATCACCCGCTTCCTGCAAATTGTTTTTCAACGCGTACAACCCGGGGATGACGATATCCACAAACCCGATCGCCGCCAGCATCGCCCAGGGAATGATCGAAACAGAAGCCGCACTGCGCGGATCGATGATCGCGGGCAGGAACAACCAAACTGCCAGCAAAAACTCGCGCCGAGCCAGCACAACGACAAATCCCAGCAGGGCCAGCGCCGAAAGCAAAGTGACAAATTTTTCGTCAGCAAACGAACCTGTCAGAATCGCCACCCACGCCAGCGGATTTTGAAAACCCGTCTGCGCCGCGCTTAAATAAGGCTGCAATCCATGCCGTGAGATCACAATGAGAAAAAAGGGAATAGTCAGGGCAATCACACCCAAAGCAACGAACAGCGCATTTTTGATCCCCTCTTTTGACCTGCCAAAGAAGGCCCACAAGACAGCGCACAGGAAAACAGCATGTAATGAAGCCTCAAGATGACTCAACACCACACCGACCCCAAAAAGGATCGTCAACACCAGATATTTTCTGGAAGGCATGGTGAATAACTTGTATGCGCTGAAAAGGATCAGCATCAGGAACAAATGTCCCAGCACCCGCGTGATACCTCCCCCCATGATGTACCAGGAAATGGAACGCGGCAGCAGCGCAAAAAAGACAGTCGCCAGACTGCCTTTCAAAGGAGATTTTAGGATCGCCGCCGCCATTGGATAAAACGCAATGGAAAAAAGCACACTGCCAACCGCAGGCAGCCAGCGAAAGACCTCAATGAGAGGAATGTTGAAAATATCTGAAACCAGAGCCGTGGTGTAAAACCCCAAGGGCGGGTATGCAAACGGGATCGAGATGCCGTTGTAATTCACAAAAGTTGGCAGGCGATAGCCTTCCGCTTGAATCGCCTTCACCATTTCATGGAACAATCCCCCATCTGTGACCGGGAAACCGACCATGCTGGCGGGCAAAAAACGGGCATACGCGCCCAACAAAAGCCCGAAGACAAGGATCAAAATATTCAAGCGTTCGGTTTCTGTTTTCAAAATCACCTCTCAAAAATAATCGAACCACAAAGAACGCCAAGTGCGCAAAGACCAGGAAAAGTTTTTCTTCGCGTTCTTTGCGCACTTGGCGGTTAATTATCTAAACAGAAATTCAAAAGCAATCACCGCGACACAGCCTCTTTAACAGAAATCGAAGGCGGCATGTGTTTGATAAATCCCTCGGGGTCCACCGGGCAAAGCACCACTTCCTGGATCGTCTTCGAGAAACCATCCAATTTCCTGGGTTTCAGCAGCAATCCGTGTTCCACGATCTTGCGCTGCGGAGACAGAACACTCCACGTAAGCGGCAATGTTTTCACAGATTCGATCTTCTCAATGTTGTGGATCTCATTAAAACCAAAGAACAATCGATAATCAACGTGTCCGGGCACGTAACGGATCGCGATGCCCTTGTTCGTGATCAAGTAAACGGTCCCAGCGCCGAAGAGCAGAGCATCCTTATAAAGGAACATGAGCCCTGCTAAAAGCAGCGTCCATTGCAGGGAAGAAAGGCCGAGTTTTCCATCTGCGATCCAACCGATGGCTGCGCTTGCCAGACAAACCAAAACGAAATTGCGGATCTGAAACACTAATGGCGCGCGCGGCTGGTCACGGTGCAGCACACGATATTCGCGCGCAACCTCCGCCTCCCATGCCCGCTGTTGCAACACCATGAACCACATCCCAAGCAGAATGATCGCCAGGAAAATCCCCGAAATAATCGGCGGCCAGGCCCACAATGCAACGACAGGCACCCAGGCATAGGGAATCTTTTTCAGGAACAAATATGGAATGGAAAGAACGAACGAATGGAATGCTTTCATTTCAACACCTACGGTTCAGCCACCAGCTCGGCACTCACGTAACCCTTTTTGCCATCCTTGGTCTTCACGTTCAACCATTTGCCAGCTTTTCCGAGTTTCGCCCGCGCCTTGCTTTCATCTTCAACGACGGTTAATTTTGCGCGCATTTTTTCAGTGGAGATGATCTCCGATTTTACCGAAGCAGTCTTATAGATTTTTGCGCCAAGCCTGCCAACACGCGCTTTGACAACGACGGTCATTGCGACGGGTTTCGGGGGTGTGGTGGTGACGCCGCTCGTATCCGTCGTGGACGTGGTAACTGGTTCTGTTACAACGACAGGAGCGGCCACTTGAACCTGCTCCAAATACCACGCGGCACAAAAGCCTTCGTGTCCCTTGCCATCGTTCACGCGCACCCATTGATTCACGCCGCCGATCTTGGAATAATCATCCGCGCCAAGCAGGGTGAGGACGGTGCCCGCAGGGACAGAGACAACGATATTACTCGGGCTGGAAGTATCGATGCTCGAGCGGATGTTCAAGCCCCAAGTGAGGTCGGCTTTGACTCGGGCCAGGGTAGTGCTTGTTGTGACCGTACCCGTTGTCGGCGGAGTCTGATCCGTGCCTGTCGTTTGGTCAGTGCCCGGTAATGAAATTCCTCCGCTGGCATTGAATGATTCATAAACGATCACATGCATGATCGAACGCTGCAACGGGTTGCCCTGACTGTAGCGCGGCATGAGATATGTTTTTTTGTTGACGTCGGTTTGATACGGCCACGGGTCGAGCATCAGATAATCGCTGCCTTCTTTGGCGTAAAGGACGACCCAATGGGTAAGCAGCCCGGGCGCGGGGGTGCTATCCACCATCACGATGACAGGCTGGCCCGCCGCAATGGAGGCATCGATGAGGCCGAGCGGCGCATCGGTGTTGCCGCAGGAGATGTTGCTTTTCACATTGATCTGCGGATAGATCTGATTGACCGTATCCCAGCGGATGCCCGCGCTGACAAAGCCGTTGACGTTCTTCAGTTTTTGGTTGAGGGTCTTGGGGGTTTCGATAAATCCATGCCCGCTGATGAGCATGGCCACACTCGTCAACGCGCAGCCCACATAGCCAATGGTGTCGCGCGAATCGCCAAAGCCGAGAATATCTTCCTTCCATTTCGGGTCCTGCTGGGAATAGTACACAAGTTGGAATGTCATGGGGCACCTCTGTAAAGTTGGAATATCACGACGGACTTATTATACAGTTCAACCAAAATGGCTACATCGTCCTGAAGGAGTGTTCAGCTTCGCTTACTCACAACTCATCCATGATCTCGGCTTTTTTTCTCTCGTATTCCGTATCAGAGATCAGGTTTTGGTCACGCATTTCCTTCAACTCAGCCATGCGTTCAAGTGGAGATTTTCTCTTTTTACCCTTTGCTGGTTTGCTGGTCTGTTTCGTATCTTTTGCAAGCGTGCCAAAGTCCTCAGAGTGGAACATGGCCTCACGGTAGCGGATAAAAAAGACGACAAAGATCGCAAGCGAAACAAAGCCCCGTCATGGCAACGGCAGGCAGAGTGATATCTTTGCCATCACAGTAAATATTGTGCTGCCAGCCCACCTGTCCGGGCTTGTACGAATAGCGTGTGGTCTCGATCGAAAATTCACCCGAACATAACAACGGCTTGGACAGATAGTTAATGGAAGGGAAAAACGCGCCGATGGCCGCCGCGAAAATGGCGTATCCCAAAAACAGACTGACACCAAACATGATTCCGATCAACATCCAGTTTGGTTTTCTCATGGATTTTTTCTCCGTAAAATGGTGCAGCAGATGCACTCCACATTCGATAAAACTATTTCTCCGCCTTATCCAGATCCTTGCCGATATCACGCTGGAAATCCCAGGTGAGGTAATCGAGGTTGGATGGCAGTGACAATTCCAGTGTGTACAGGTATTGCAACTCCACTTTCACCTTGCGCGGACGGCATTCCAGCAAATGTCCGCCGCTGGATTTGTCGTCGGTGAGAAAATGCAGATGCACGCCGGGCACGCTCAGGGAAGCCATGAACGAGGGTGTGTAAAATCCGACCATCAAGCCATGCACATCGTTAAATTCAAAGGTCGGCTGTTCCTTCGCCACTTCCACCAGCGGACGATAATTCTCCTGTTTTGGCACCGAGCGCGTTTTGACATATCCGAATTCACCCGTGATGCGGAAGGCATAAAAGATATTCGGTGAAGGCATCAATTCGATCATCCATTTCAGGAAGTCGGGATACGACATTTCCTGCTCGAGGGTTTCTTCACCAGAAGGCTGAAAATTCGTAACACAGGCGAACGGCGAACAAACTTCTTCATCCGTGATCTGATTCACCTTGCCGTCAGACCCAACGCGGAAGATCTCGCCATCCACCATCATCATCTCGCCATCGAGATCGTTGAAGGTGCCAAGGCCAAAATCACCATGCTTTTTGATCTCGTAAAAGGGAATGTTCTGTTCGTAGATCCCCTCCACCAGCGAGTTGACCGGCGCGCACAAATACACTTTATTATCGGCTTTTCGTTTTCTAATTCTTCGCAGGGTTGTCCGTTCCATTTTGACTCTCTCTCAAAATTTGATGGCACGATTATACACTTCTGATTTGATATACTACAAAAAGTCATGGACATTTCACAAACCATTCATCTGCTTGGCGACCTGCTCGGACAGGTCATTTCGGAACTCGAATCGCCGCACGTTTTTGAGGTCGAGGAAAAGATCCGCGCGCTGGCAAAGGCCCGCCGTAACGGTGACGTATCTTCCGCGGCGAGCCTGCAACAGGAAGTTTCTTCCCTGAATACGGAAGAGGCGCGGGCGGTCGCCGCTTCGTTCGCCGCGTACTTTGATCTGGTCAATCGCGCGGAAGAGAATCAGCGCATACAGATCCTGCGCCGTTACGAAGACGAAAAATTCCCCGAACCGATCCACGAATCCATCGGTGAAGCCATCGCCACACTCAAACAGCGCGGCATCACCCGCGGACAGATGGAAGACCTGCTCGGAAATCTATCCATTGAACTCGTCCTCACCGCCCATCCCACCGAAGCGCGCCGCAGAACTGTGCTTTCCAAAATGGAACGCATCACTGAACTCATCACGCAGATCGGCGCAGGTTCACTCTCTTTACGAGAACAGGAAGATGCCATTCAATTGCTGCGCAATGAGATTTCCTTCCTCTGGCTCACCGACCGCGCCCGCGCCGCGAAACTCTCCGTGGCCGATGAAGTGAAAACGGGATTGTATTTCGTCGACTCGTTTTTCTGGAATACCATCCCTGTCATCTATGACGATCTTGAAAAAGCGCTCGAACGTCATTACCCCGGCCTGCACGCCCCCGCGGACTGGTTCAAGCTCGCTTCATGGATCGGCGGTGACCGCGATGGGAATCCCAACGTCACTTCAGATGTGACCGCCGAAACCCTGCGCCTGCATCGCGGTCTGGCAGTGGAAAATCATCGCAAGAGTTTTCATGAATTGGCACGCCATTTGAGCGTGAGTTCCAACCGCATCCCGCCGCCGCAAGCCTTAATGGATTGGATCGAAAAACGCAGACCCTTTCCGCCGCACATTGCCTACATCGAAAAACGCTACGTGACAGAACCCTATCGTTTAGTGCTGTCTCTGCTGGCCTCTGACCTGGCTGAAGCCTCGCGCGAAGATATGAAGTCTCATTTACTGCAAAGCTATGCCTATCATGCCCGCATGGAAGTGAAAGACCTCGCCCAACCTTTGGAGTTGATCGCAACAGCCATTCCCCAAAAACTGACACAGGACGACCTGCAGGATGTCCGCCGCAAGTTGATGATCTTCGGCTTGCACGCTGCAAGGCTCGACATTCGGGAAGACTCAAGCCGCTTCAATGCCGCACTCAGCGAGATCCTGCGTGCCCTGAATCTCGAATCCGATTTTGAAAACCTGCCCGCCGATTCAAAAACCGAATTACTCGCGCGCCTGATCAAAGAATCCGCGCCGCAGCTTTCCAACCATCCCGGGGTCACGTCCGCCACAGCGGAGACCTGGTCATTGTTCCAACTCATCGGGCGCACACACGAAGTGTACGGAAGTGAACTTCTCGGCCCCATCGTCATCTCGATGACTCACGCCGCGTCCGATGTGTTGAGCGTGCTCCTGCTCGCAAAATGGGCTGGGTGCAAAACCATCCCGCAAATTGCGCCACTCTTTGAATCCGTCCCCGATCTCAAGGATGCGCCGCGCATTCTTGAGTCTCTTTTTACTTCAGAAATTTACCGCGAGCATCTCACAGCACACAACAATGAACAAATGGTGATGATCGGTTATTCCGACAGCAACAAAGACGGCGGCTATCTAATGGCGAACTGGTCCTTGTACGAAGCGCAGGAAGAGATCACCCGCGTTGCGCAAAAACACAATATCAAACTCACCATCTTCCACGGCCGCGGCGGAACCATCGCCCGCGGAGGCGGACCCGCCAACAGCGCAATCCGTGCTCAACCGGCTGGCAGTATCAATGGTCGGTTTCGTTTGACCGAGCAGGGCGAGATCATCGCCTTGCGTTATTCGAATCCTGGTCTCGCGCATCGTCATCTTGAACAGATCGCCAGCGCTGTCATCCTCGCCTCTGCCCCGCTACCGCATCAACCCATTTCAATAAATTGGCGCAGCGCCATGTCGCAAATGTCAGATGCCGCGCAGCGTGCCTATCGCAAGATGGTTTATGAAACCCCGGGCTTCATCGAGTTCTGGCAATCGGCCACGCCGCTCGACCAGATCAAACATTTGCAGATCGGCTCGCGTCCATCGGCGCGCTCGCAAACTGGCGCGGTCAATCAAATTCGCGCCATCCCCTGGGTTTTCTCATGGATGCAAAGCCGCTTCAATTTACCAGGCTGGTATGGTCTCGGCTCCGGGCTCGCGGTCATTGATGATAAATCGTTGTTACAGGAAATGTACGCAAGCTGGCCCTTCTTCAAAACATTGCTCGCCAATACCGAAATGTCCCTGCTTAAAGCAGATATGGATATCTCAGCCTTGTATGTGGATCTGGTCTCGGATAAAAAACTGGCGAACGAAATTTTCTCTTCGATTCGCAGCGAATACGAACGCACGCGGGAAGCTGTTCTTTCCATCAGTGGACATTCGACTCTGCTGGAGCTTGAACCTGCCACCCGCCAGGCCGTGCAGGTGCGCAATCCCTATGTTGACCCGCTCAACTATATCCAGGTGGAAACCCTGCGCCGCCTGCGCTCCCTGCCCGATCAGGAAAGTACCGAAGCCCTCGCCCTGCGCGAAGTGATGGCGATCACCATCAATGGAATTGCATCAGGGTTGAGAAATACGGGGTAGGATAAAGCGAGTTATAAAAAGTGAGAAGCCGCGAAGAAAATTTTCTTCGCGGCTTCTCTATTCTCTATTTACTTCTCACCTATTACCTAGTTCACCCAATTTTGGGCGTATCACCAATGATCTCCCAGCCCCGTTCCACTGCAACAGATTTCAACTTCGCATCGGGATAAACCGCCACAGGATGTTCCGCATGTTCAAGCAGGGGAATATCCAACACGGTATCGCCATAGGCAAAATCCACGCGCTTCACACCGAGGCGGCCCAGGATCTGTTCCAGTTTCTTTTCGCTCGCAACCAGCTCGCCCACCATTTGAACACGGCCGTTCTTTATTTCCACGGGCGTACCGCTCACTTGCGCGCCGATCCGCTTTGCAAATGGCTCAATGAACGGCTCCACCACGCTGCTGGCAATATAAACCTGCGCCCCACCTTCGCGATGAGCGATCAACCGCGCCACCACGTCCTCGCGGCGCTTCTTCCAAAAATCATGCTCCACGATCCACTCAGATACCTGAGCCAGCTTCTGCGGGTCGGCATCCTTGATATAAGACAGGCTGTCCACCATCAATTTTTGTCCCCAGGCCTGCCAGTCGATCAACCCGTTCTTCGCAAGTAAATAAGACGGCATGATTGCCGCCATGTACAAATTGGCGCTGAACTTGCTCTGGTTATGCTTCACCCAATCCACCAACCCCAAAAACGGCGATCCGGTGGTCAATGTACCCATCAAATCAGATACGACGATCATATTTTCTCCAATGTGTTTTATTTTTCCACGAACTCTTTTACAACCCTGTAAAACTTCTCTGGTTCCTCCACGAATCCATAATGGCCTGACTCTTCAAAGACTTCCATCTGTGCATTTGGAATTCGCGCCGCCATTTCCTTCGCCATTTCAACATTTGTGATGAAATCGTGCCGTCCCACAATGATAAGCGTCGGGACATTGATCTTCTCCAATTGCGGACGCAGGTCAAAGCTGGGGGCTTCTTTTTCGTTGAACACACGCAGCGGCGCAATTTTGATCAGTGTATCTTTTGTCCGCTCGGCGTAGGCCTGGGCGCGCGCATCGAATTTTTTAAAATAAAACTTCTTCTCACGCTGCCACAAACGCCCCATGTCTTCATCGGTTTGGTATTCTCCAGCCCATTCCTTCTTCAACGCATCCAGAGAATCTTCAAACCATGGTTCATTCTTGAAAGCCTGCACCGACGCTTCCACATCGGATAAGAATTCCCCAAAATAAGCGGATGTATCGAAGAGGATCAATTTTGATAACGAATCGGGATAGCGGATCGCATACTCCAGCGCGACCATTCCACCATGTGACCAGCCCATTAACATCGCTTTTTCCAGGCCAAGGTGCCTGCGCAAGGCGTCCACGTCAGATGCGTAATCAGGCAACAGATAGGCATCCCCGGCCGCAGGTCCAGAAAGACCCGAGCCGCGCGGATGAATGGCGATGATTGTGACGAAGTCGTCTATTTTTGCAAAGTCATCCCAATCCCGCGCATCCGCACCTGGCCCGCCAGAATGTGCGATCAGCAACGGACCTTTTCCGCGGACCGTGTAATGGATTTGTACACCGTTCAAAGTGACATCATATTCGCCTGCAATAAGCTGAGCCATATGGTTTCTCCTCAAATTTCGATGATTATACTGGCATCGGTGCCATTGCTTCGTTCGTTACAATCAATGCATATAAAAGATACAAGCGGATTGTTGAAATCAACAATCCGCTTGTAAAAACTGAATATTTGAAATATTGACTATACGCGTGACAAACTGCTGTTGACCTTGCTAAATACATTACCGATCAATGGTCCAAGAATCATAAGCGCAGCAATAACAACGATGGCTACTAAAACAAGAATCAGCGCATACTCGACCAAGCCTTGACCTTTTTCTTTCGGTGAGAATAACATGTGATTTTTACCTCCTTTCCTAAAAATTCAAATACGGCACTATTATTATAATAAGAAAACAACCTGAACGAATTAACAAATCAGTTAGCTCACACATTCCCATGAAAAAAAATTGGGCGGCCAATTGGCCGCCCAAATACGAACTTTTGCTTCTTCCCCGGTATGTTTATACACCGGACAAGCTGCTGTTGACCTTGCTAAATACATTACCGATCAATGGTCCAAGAATCATAAGCGCAGCAATAACGACGATGGCTACTAAAACAAGAATTAGCGCATATTCAACCAGACCTTGGCCCTTCTCTTTCGGTGAGAATAACATGTGGTTTTTACCTCCTTTCCTCTAAATTGGTGAAGCAATTTCATTATAACGAGAAAACATCCGAAATCAACCTGTTTGTTTTGGCCCATTTGGGCTATTTTCGCGCCAAAATTCACAATTATTGTGCTGTGTTGCCGCCATCCACCAAAAGCAAATGCCCCGTCACAAACGACGCTTCATCCGAAGCAAGGAACAGGACCGCGTTGGCAATCTCGGTGGGCTTGCCAAAACGCCCCATCGGAATATACGCGCTCGATTCCTCGATCGCCTCATTCAGGGTTACAGGGTCGGAGCCCTCGAAATAGCCCGTCTCCAGCCAGCGGTCTACAAAGGTATCGCCAGGGCAAACGGCATTCACGCGAATCCCCTCTCGGGCATGGTCAAGCGCCATCGCTTTCGTCATCATCGCCACGGCACCCTTGCTCATCACATAGGCAACCACATTCTTCCCTGCCACCACCGACCAATCCGAACCGTTGTTGACAATTGCGCCTTTGCCCTGCGCACGCATGTGCGGGATGACCAGCCTACTCATCCGCCAGACTGCCGTGATGTTGATATCCAGCGTCCTCTGCCAAACTTCCTCGGTGGTCGTCTCGGCCGTCCCCTTCGGCACGATGCCCGCATTGTTGAACAAAATATCAATGCGGCCGAATTCCTTAATGGCGACATCTACGACTCTTTGACAATCTTCCTGCTTCGTATGATCCGCTTCGACGAACACGCATCGGACTCCCCGTTGCCTGCATTCCGCTTCGACGGTTTTTCCCAACCCGGAGCGTCTGCCGGTGATGACCAGATCCGCTCCCTCGTCTGCAAAAAGAAGCGCAGTGGCTTTTCCAATTCCGCTTGTCGCGCCGGTGATAATTGCCGTTTTATTCTTCAGTCTCATAATTTTCTCCATAAGGCTCTGTGGGGCTTAGCGAAGTATAATTCATCATTATGGACAGCAAGACTCTCAACGTTCTCGAATACCCGAAGATCCTCGATCGGCTGGCAGGTTTCTGCGATTTCTCCGCTTCGATGGATCTGGCACGCGCACTCGAACCGACCTCTTCTTTTGAGTTGGCAACCGCCCAACTCGCAGAGACGACCGAAGCGCGCAAATTACTTTCCGTCAATAGCATGGGTATCGGCGCTGCACACGACATCCGTCCGCAGGCCGACCTGGCCGCGCGCAGCGGTGTACTCGATCCGCATGCCCTGCTCGATGTCAAATCCACGCTGATCGCCTGCCGTGAGCTCAAGAAGGCATTCGAAAAGCGCACGGAGGAATATCCACGCCTGACACAAATTGCGATGGGATTGCCCGAAACACATGGTCTCGTGGATTCGATCTCGCGCATTCTCTCAGACCGCGGCGAGATTTTGGATTCAGCATCGCCAAAGCTCGGTGAGATTCGCCGCAATTTGCGTATAGCGCAGGACAGGTTGATGAGCCGCCTGCAAAAGTATGTAACCGATTCAAAAACCGTTTCGATGTTACAAGAGCCGATCGTCACGCAGCGCGATGGACGTTATGTAATTCCCTTGCGTGCAGAATTCAAAGGCAAGATCAAATCCATTATTCACGACCAATCCTCCAGTGGCGCGACGCTGTTCATCGAGCCGCTGCCCGTGGTGGAAGCGAACAATCAGATCCGCGAATTGCAGCTTGCCGAACGAGACGAGGAACGAAGAATCCTCGCCGAGGTTTCGGCGCAGGTCGGTGAACATGCCGCCGAATTGAAATATGGCGTGGAGAATCTTGCCGCACTCGACCTGGCCTTTGCAAAAGCAAAATATGCGGACGAGTTGCATGCGAGCGAACCCTTGCTGCGTGAGTTGAAGGTGACAGGTTCAAAGTTGAAAGATTCGCAACCTTCCACCTTAAACCCTTCGGCGGGCTCAGGACAACGCATTACAACCTTGAAACTTATTGATGCCCGTCACCCACTGCTAGACCCGAACACCGTCGTCCCCGTGGATGTAGACCCTGCGCCTGGCACGCGCGCCATTGTGATTACAGGCCCGAACACGGGCGGGAAAACGGTTTCGCTGAAAACGGTCGGCTTGCTGGTGGTGATGGCGCAAAGCGGATTGCATGTCCCCGCGCAAAGCGGATCGGAGTTGCCATGCTTCCATTCGGTGTGGGCTGATATCGGTGATGAACAATCCATCGAGCAATCGCTTTCCACATTCAGCGGACACATTACGAACATCATCCGCATTTTGAAAAAAATGGATAGCCGTTCGCTGGTCATCTTCGATGAGCTTGGTTCAGGCACAGACCCGCAGGAAGGCGCAGCCATTGCGCGCGCAATTCTGACACACTTGCTCGAATCAGGTGCGATGACTCTCGTTGCGACCCATTATCCTGAATTGAAATCCTTCGCACATTCGACAGAAGGTGTGGTGAATGCCTCTTTGGAATTTGATATTCAAACGCTTCGCCCCACCTATAAACTGACTCTCGGACTCCCGGGCAGATCCAACGCCTTGTTGATCGCGCAAAAACTGGGACTTCCACAGACGATCATCGAATCGGCGCGGGCAGAGATCAATCCGCTCGATCTGCGGGCCGATAAATTGCTGGATGACATTCGCAAGGAACGTAATCGCACTTCACGCGAACGCGAAAAGATGGAAAAGGCGCGCGCCAAATTGGAAGCGCAAACACGCGAGATTGAAAAGCGACTTGAAAAGATAGAAGATGAACGCCGCGAAACTTTAGCCAAGGCACGCGCCGAAGGCGAGTTGGAAGTGGCGGTGCTCAAACGCAATATCGACTCGTTGAAGGGCCAATTGAAGAAAGCAAGCCAGCCTTTACAGGCCATCAAAGCCATTGAAGCGAAAATGGAACAGATGGAGGAGAAGGTGGAAGCGCCGGTGGAGCGAAGAAGTGAACAGGTATCAGCGGGTAATAATCAGTCGCTGAAGCTGGGCGAGCGGGTTACTGTCAGCACGTTGAATGCAGAAGGTGTTGTGACCGCTTTGGGTGAGTCGGATGCGGAGATCCAGATCGGGACCCTGCGCATACGGGCGAGACTGTCTGAGTTGGTGAGAGGCGGCGGTGAGCAGTCATCCGCAGCCAGTAAACAGTCGCCTGTAAGTATCAAACAGAAAGCAGACGGCGGATCAAGGACTTCTGTATCGGCGACAAAATCCCCCGGCATGGAAGTGGACTTGCGTGGGTTGATGGCCGATGACGCGCTCGACAAAATGGAAAAATATCTGGAGCAGGCATTCCTTTCGGGTCTGCCATTCGTGCGCATCATTCACGGAAAAGGAACGGGCAAGCTGAGACAGGCTGTGCGCGAGGCTTTGCGCGGACATGAGTACGTGAACTCGTTCGAAGAAGGCGGCGACAAGGAAGGCGGCGAAGGCGTGACCGTTGCAAAGTTGAAAAGCGGATAGGTAATTGGTCAGGCTTGCGGCATAACCTGCTCAAAGATGGTATATAATTTTTTTAAACTATAACAGGGAGCTTCTTATGTCCATTGATGATGCCATTAAACAAATGACGGATACGATCAAAGCCGCTTGCGGAAGCGCGGAAGTAAAGGTTGCGAAAATGTCTGATGAAGAGGCGCGCCTTTCGGTATACGCGCCCGCAGGTGATATGCAAAAGATCAAGGATGCGACCTTTCAACCCGCAATGGATCTGCTGAACAAGGACGGAATGGACGTTCAGGTGTTCGTGTACGACAAGGATGCTCCGCCACTCAAGGGATAAAAAGCGCAGACCATTTCAAAACAGGTTTTGCCTGATATATTCAAGAACAAAAATTTCCCTTTTCAACCATCCAGGGATTTGCTCACGAGCCAGCAATGATTTGTTGGCTCGTATTGTTTCATCGATGTCGAGCCATACGGGTTTGAATCCCAAGTCTTTTTCATATGCATCGAGCTTTTGCTCGCCAAAAACATTATCCACTTCGCACAGATAATAGTACGAGGTCATCTTGAACACGTCATAATCCTTTTCCTGCGGGCGGATATATTCGACGACGGCGCCGACGCCCTGTCCAAAATGGAGGAGCGACATGCCGCATTCTTCATGGATCTCACGGCGCAGGGCTTGTTCATGCTCCTCACCTTCATTCATGCCGCCGCCGGGGAATTTGTAATCGCCAACTTCGGTCGAGTGGACCATCAACAGTTCCCGTCCGCGCAAGGCCACTCCTCGAATGGCTGTTCTGTACACGGCCTTTCCGAGGATGTTCAAGTTTTCGTGTCGGTGAATTTCGGTCAGGATTTTCATTGGACTCCCTCGATCTTTTTGCCGCGAATTATCCAACCAACGTGGATTTTTTATTTCTTCACGCGAAGCTTATTGATATTCAAAATACTTTTTCAAATTAAGCATGTGTTTTTCAAGCAGATTCCATGTGATCAAAGCGCCGACGACTGTGATGGCGTAGGTCAAAACGATGTAGGCCAGATACATAGCCCAGCCGCGCAGTTGGGTCCGCCAGAGCATATCCAGAAGGATCAAGATGACGGGAACATGCAGAAGATAAATGGAATAACTGTATTTTCCAAAGAAGATAAGCAGCTTGTTCTGAAACAGCCTGCGAAACATGGATGTTTCGGGATGGGTCATCAAAATGGTGACCAGCGCCGCTGAAAAGACCGCTGCCAGTGTGTATCCGCCAAAGACAAGCCAGATATTTTCATCAAGCGGAACCATATGGGGATAGGCTGTAAAACACAACGCAAGAAACGCCGTAAACGCGACCCAAAAAGAAGGAATGGAAATGTTTTTCAATCGCTGAATCCAAAGGGGTTCGGTAAACGCAACCGCAAGCAGGCCGCCAAAGACCAATTGCTCGAAACGCGTGAAAGTATTGTAATAAAAGAACGTGGATACCTGAGACATATCATCCCAGAACAGGATTCCCAGCAAACGGGCGAGGATCGAAAAAAGGATCACGCCAATGCTGAGCTTTATCAACGTTTCCTTTTTTGTAAAATAAACAACAGCAGGCCAGATCAAGTAGAACTGTTCCTCGATGGCCAGCGACCAGGTGACCGCAAGATATGTGGTCAGTGGAATTTTGCTGATCAGCATCAGCCAGTTTTGTTGATAAAGCAAAAGAAATGGGAGGGCATGCGGAATTTCGGGCGTGAAATCGGGGTCAAGTTTGGGAAGCAAGAGAAGAATGACAGCGATAAAAACAAAATACAATGGGAAGATGCGCAGCGATCGTCGGACATAAAAATTCTTGAAATAATTCTTCTCGTGCTTCGTCCTCAACAAAATGGATGTGATCAGAAACCCGGAAAGCACGAAGAAAATATCCACGCCCACCCAGCCAATGGAAGAGAGGCGCGTGATGAAATGCAAAGTTTCGTTGCTGGTGAAATAGTCTGCCCGCTTGAGCAGATGAAACGCCACGACCACAATGATCGAAATCCCCCGAACACCATCCAATTCCCTGACCCGCTCATTCATAAAACGGCATGTCCGTGTTCTGCAAAGGCATTGGATTCAGATTCAGCATGGTGGTTCTCCTGAATCCAATTTAACCACAAAAAACAGGGACACGGCGGCGCCGTGTCCCTGCAAAATTATGCTGTCACTGCTTCCAATTCTTCCTGTTTTTTGAATTGACTCATGTACAGGTCGTAGTAGAAGCCTTTCTTTTCGAGCAGCTCGTCATGCCTGCCGCGCTCAATGATCTGCCCAGCCTTCAGCACAAGAATTTGATCTGCATTACGGATAGTGGACAGGCGATGCGCGATGACGAAGGAGGTGCGACCGCTCAGGAGTTTATCGAAAGCCTTTTGGATGAGACGCTCGGTTCTTGTGTCTACGCTGGAAGTTGCTTCATCCAAAATGAGAATTCTCGGGTCTGCGAGAGCCGCGCGTGCAATGGACAACAACTGGCGCTGACCCTGGCTCAGCCCTGAACCACGTTCACCGAGGACGGTGTCATATTTTTCGGGCAGACGTTCGATGAATGTATCAGCATTGGCGAGTTTGATCGCCGCCATCACTTCTTCATCGGTTGCATCGGGGCGTCCAAAGCGGACGTTGTCAAAGACCGATGCAGAGAACAGGAAGGTATCCTGCAAGACGATGCCAACCTGCCTGCGGATGGATTCTGTTTTCACGTCGCGCACGTCCACGCCGTCAATTTTGACGGAGCCTTCGGTCACATCGTAAAAGCGCGGGAGCAAATTGATAATGGTCGTCTTGCCTGCGCCCGTGGGGCCGACAATGGCAAAGGTCTGGCCGGGATTCGCGGTGAATGAGACACCTTTCAAAACGGGAACGCCGTCTTCATATTCGTGCGAAACATTCTCGAACTCAACGAGACCCTTGATCTCTTTCATATCCTTCGCTTCGGGCTTGTCCGTCACAGCGGGTTTTTCATCGATGATGGTGAAGATGCGCTCCGCGCCTGCGATGGCGTTCTGGATATTCGTCCACAACACGGCGATCTGTTGGATCGGCTGGTTGAAGCGCTGGACGTACGCGAGGAAGGTCACGACCAGGCCGAGCGTGACCGCAGAGCCGAGGAAGGTTCCGCCTTTGAGCAGATACCATCCACCCACCCCAGTGACGATGGCAAGCGAGACATAAGACAATGCTTCCAAAGCCGGTGCGAGTGCGGAAGTAAATGAAACCGCGCGTACGTTCGCATCGCGGTTGGCGGCGTTGACTTCCTTGAAGTTCTCGATATTTTCATCCGCACGGTTGAAAGCTTGTGCTTCACGCACAGCCGCAATGGATTCCTGTAATTCGGCATTGACGTTGCCGATCTCTTCGCGTGATTTTCTAAATGCCTTGCGCGCCTGTTCGGAGAAGTAAAAGGTTGCAATGAACATGAGCGGCGCCACGATCAGTGACAACAAAGCGAAAGGCAGGTTCGCCGTGATCATGTTGTAGGATACCCAGACCAACAGCAGGATTCCGCTGAACACATTGACCAGCGCGAACGAGAATGCCTGTTCAATGGCGGATGTATCGTTGGTGATGCGGCTCATCAGGTCGCCTGCTTCATGCTCGGCATAATAGCTGAGCGAGAGGCGATGCAGCTGCTCGAACACTTCCACACGCATTTGACGAAGCACATGCTGGCCTGTCCACGACATGGTGAAGAAGGTCAAGCCGTTGAGCAGGGAGCCTGCTACAAAAAGGATGACAATGAACACGATCAAGCGGACCAAACCCTCGGTACGCTGTTCGACCGTTGCCGTGGCAATATCGGGGAGAGTGTAGCCGCCCGTCGCGTAGAGTTTGTTCAGGAATAATTGTCTCCCTGTGAGGGTGGCAGGGTCTGAAGCGAGCCAACAGGAAGATTCTGTTTGGGTTTCAGAAGCCTCTGTCGGTGCGAATGAAGCGAAGGGGTTGCTTCCGCTGGGAACGAGGAAACAGTCCGTCGCCTGTCCGATCAATTCGGGGCTGGTCACTTGAGTCCATGTGGCTGTGATGACGAAGAGCACAGCAAGAGTCAGCATGAACCAAAAGCGGCCAAAGTAACCGCCAAGGCGCGCGAGGGTCTCGCTGACATTGCGCGGCTTGCTGGTTTCCCCTTTCAAAAATTCACCTGCGCGTCCGTGCATCATAATGCACCTTCCTTTTCATGTTCGTGAGCCAAGATCTGTGAGTTATAAATTTCCGCGTAAATGGGATCGTCTTCCAGCAAGTCTGCGTGTTTGCCCATTGCAACCACCTTGCCTTTTTCGAGGACGAGGATCTTATCGGCATTCATCACGGTGCTGATGCGCTGTGCGATGACGAAGGAAGTGCGTCCCTTCATGAGGATATCGAGCGCGCTTTGAATGGCGGCTTCGGTGTTGAGGTCAACGGATGAAGTCGAATCATCGAGGATGAGAATGCGCGGGTTGAGCAGCAGGGCACGGGCAATGGCGACGCGTTGTTTTTGTCCGCCAGATAAGGTTGTGCCGCGTTCGCCAACATGAGTGTTATAGCCTTCAGGGAAGGACATGATGAAGTCATGCGCCTGTGCGGCTTGTGCGGCGGCTTCGATCTCTTCCTGTGAGGCATCGGGTTTGCCGAAGGCAATGTTGTCGCGGATGCTTCCGCTGAACAGGGTGGTTTCCTGGAGCACGATACCGATCTGTGAGCGCAATGATTCGAGAGTCACATCGCGCAGGTCGTGACCGTCGATGGTGATCCTGCCTTCGGTTGGGTCATAGAAGCGCGGCAGCAAATTGATAATGGTCGTCTTGCCTGAACCTGTCGCGCCGAGCAACGCAATAGTCTCGCCTGATTTGGCTTCAAACGTCACATTGGAAAGTACAGGGTCGCCGCCGCCGAAATAGCGGAAGGTGACATCTTCAAATTTAACATTGCCAGTCACTGCAGGGAGTTTGCTTGCAGTGGGTTTGTCGGTGATGTCATTCTTGGCATCGAGGATCTCAAAGATGCGGTCGGCAGATGCAGATGCCTGGCCGAACTGCGTGATGATCATGCCCATCATCATGATCGGCATGAAAAGATACATCAAATACATCGAGAATTCCTGCCACTCGCCGAGACTCAACGTCCCTGCCATGATCGCCTTGCCGCCCACATATAAAATGGCGGCCTGACCGAGGTTCGCGATCATGAACACAAGCGGGAACATGAAGGTGAACAAGCGTGAAAGTTTGATGGCTTGTTCCATCGTGTCATCGGCGCGCGCCTTGAATTTTTCCTGCTGTTGTCTTTCGCGCGTAAATGCCTTGATGACCTTGATCCCTGCGAGGTTTTCCTGCAAGACCGTATTCAATGCTGAAAGCTTTTGCTGCACCTGCGCGAACATCGGTCGGCTTGCGCCCGCGAAGAAGACGAACAGCACCAGCGCCACAGGCAGGATCGGCATCACCGACCAGGCCAGCGGAGCATTCGTCGAGAACAGAATGATGATCGTTCCAACAAGTAGGATGAATGCCCCGACGAGTTGAAGCAGCCCCTGCCCGATAAAGAGGCGCACTTTTTCCACATCGTCTGTGGCGCGGATCATCAACTGTCCCGTCTGGTTCTTATCGTGATATGAAAACGAAAGCGTCTGGATCTTGGAATACAGATCGTTTCTCAGATCATACGCAACCGCCTGCGAATTTTTCTCGGCCCAGTATGCCTGCAAAAAGGCGAAGACGCCGCGCAGGACTGCGAAGACGAGAATGGCGACGATGGCGTTGATCAGCAGTTGCGGCGCATTATTGAAATCCGCCTCCAACTGGACCTTGAGCTGGTCTGCCGTCCATTCGGCAGGATACTGCATCACATCCAGGATCTTGGGTACTGCCGCGCCGACAAACCCGGCGGGGATCTTTTCCAACGCGCCCAGGATCTGATCGGCAATATAGCCGCTGGTCACCGCATCGATGACGCGGCGGATCATGTTCGGCACGGCCAGTTGTGAAAGCGTGGCGATGATGAGAAATAAATAGGGAAGCGCAGCCTGACGTTTGTAACTTGTCAGATATTTGATCGCGCGTCCCATGCCGCCCTTGGACTTTGTCCGCTCAGGACGGCGCTGGGTTATTTTTCTTAATTGAGTTGCTTGCATAAGATTCCTTTCCTAATCTCCACTGATCGCTGATTTAACAGATGTAACATTAAGAGGCAGCAATTCGGTGGAGCGGTTTAATAATTTACGGAATGGCAGGGCGATCAAACGGGAAAGCATCATCCGTTTGGTCAAGACCGTGACCATGGTTCCGTTCTTTCCATCAGTAGCGGGGGAGGCGAGCCACAAGGCTTTTTCGGCGGGGACATCGGCATCATTCCCCCAAAGCATGGCTACAAATCGCAGTGGATTCATCTGCTCTTCATAGCCCACAACCGCGTGGACGTTGCTGAGCATTTCCGTTCTCACCAATCCCGGGTTGAAACCGAAGATGTCCACACCGCTGTTTCTGTATTCATTTGCAAGGGTCTTTGTAAAGTTGCGCACCCAAACTTTGCTGGAACTGTATGCGTTCTGCAAAGCAATGGAGCCTTTGTCACCGCGCCCGAGCAGGTTGATCAACTTTCCGCTTTTCTGCGCGAGAAAATGGCGCATGGCAACAATTGATCCGTTGTAAGTACCGATAATGTTGGTATTGATAACGGTTATAAAATCCCTGCGGGGAATATGGACAGTGGGACCATACGGTGCGGAGAGTCCTGCATTGTTAACCCAAATATCCATTCTGCCGAACGTTTGGATGGCATGTTGGGCAAGTGCCTCCACTTGAGCCATATCGGCCACATCGCAGGCTAAGCCTGTCGCCTGGTACCCGCTTGCTCGAAGCGAATCAACTGCCAGGTCCACGGCGTGAGGCGTGCGCGAGGCAATGACCACTTTCGCGCCTGCACGAGCGTATGTCTGCGCGATGGCAAGGCCCAATCCGCTGATGACGGCAACTTTATCTTTCAAAACCATATCCTTCATGTGTTTCCTTTTCTTGTGTCCATTTCGCGGGCGGCATTTGTAAGAATATTTAATGCCTCTGCTACTTTTGCGGAATCTTCAGTGCTCAATTTTGAGGTGACTTCATCCATCCAGCGGTAACGCTCCTGAATGCCTTCACTCACCAGCTTTTCGCCGCTACTCGAGAGACGAAGCAATTTAGCGCGGCGGTCGCTGGGATCTTCAGCGCGTTCAAGGTATCCACTCTGCACGAGCTTTTCCGCCAGTTGACTGGCAGCCGCGGCACTGACGTCGAATCGCTCGCTGATCTCAGAGAGTCCACATACGCCTTTGTAATGCAGCTGCATCAGGATGCTGAATTGCGGCATCGATAGCCCCGTGGATTTGGCGAATTGATTCCACCCACGCATGGAGCGGTGCATGAACACATCCATCCACGCGCGCAAAGATTGATTGATCTGTACTGGTTTAGTCATAGTTAAGCCTTCTTTTTAGTTAAGCGAGCTTAACTGTATACGTGAGTTAAGTATTCGTCAAGAGGGCCTGCGTTAGAGAAATATTAGAGAATTGGGAATATAAAGAGACGGTCACTCATTTCGCGAAGGTGACCGTCTCTTTGATCGAGCATCAAATATACTTATTCCACCCGTGTTTTGCTCACCACTTCAATCAACTCGAACGAGAGAAAGATAAAATCGGAATTTTTCGGCTGGCTCTCGGTGACCTGGACGTGTAATTCGTATTCATACCCCGCTTCCCATTCAAAGCCATAAATGACATCGCCGAAATTTATCCAATCGGTGTCGTCTGCCGAATACTTCGCCTGAAGACATTTCCCCTGCGGGCCGCTCGGACAATCCACCTGCTGCGGACCGACGAACAGGGTGATCTCTCTCGTGCTGGTTTGTGAGCCGTCACTGCACGCCGAAAAAAGGACGGCAAAACAGATGGCAAGCGTCAAAATCAAAAACATCTTTTTCATGAAATCCTCTATCGTAGCCGCACGGGGAATGGCAGTGGTTTCGTCTGCAATATGACCGCCAACTCCTGCGCCTCTTTCTCAGTGAAGGCTCCCGAGATCAATCCCTGCCCATCGGTGATCGGCTGGTTGATGCGCGGAACCGAGATCACCACCTTGTCTAAAACGATCCCGAGAAATTTACCGACGTTTTTGGAGGTATAGTCCAAAAAGATCTGCGTGCCTTCCGTGGTGAGCGCAAAGCCGATTTGGAACTCATTGCCAATCTGAGCGCGATGCGCCTCTGCCGCCAAAATACCTTCGTTCGACATCACGGTATGCCACTCCTGCCCGTCAACTTGCGGCAGATACTTGCTATCCAGGTCCGTGCGGACGATATCTCCAGCCAATACGGGACTATCGCCAAAATCCACGAACTCCAAAATCCCCACATCACCCACCTGTTCGGCAAATTTCACAGCATCCACAGTGACAGGAATCATCCCCACGATCTCACCAGCCGTGGAAACTTCAAATGTGACGTTGGAATACCCAAGCCGTTCACTGCGTTCTGAAAGAACCTGCGCGGCTTTTTCAAGGTCTGCCTGCTCCACAGTGACGCCGTCAGGCACATCGGAAATAAACACGACCGTGGTCTTTGGCAGCAGGTAGGCATTGGCGAATTTTTGAATCTGGGTAAATCCAAAAAGCAACGCGTAAGAGACCATCAATGCCGCCAGTATCCACATAATATATTTTCCAGAGCCGCTGCTTCGCGGCTCACCTTCTTCGATGAAACCGATGGATTGATTCACCAATTCAGGCACAGACTGGTTGGCCAATTCCGCCTCTGCATCTTCAAGATTGATGCGCGCTTCGCCAAGGTCGGGATTCAATTGCAGTGCTTTGCGGTAGGCCGCAATGGCTTCTTCGATCCGCCCCATCTCATCGAGGGCCAATCCGCGCAGGTTGTGGGCATCGGCAAAATTCGGGTCATACTGAAGCGCCAGGTCGCAATTGATGAGCGCATCGCGCAAGCCTGCCTCTGTGGTAATTTCATATCCCTTCTGTGCAGCTTTGAAATGCTGTCGGGCGGGACTGTTCTCATTGTCGCCCGGGCCTCTTTCGGTGGGTGCGATCGGCGCATCCAGGTCCACCCCGCAGTGCGGACAATACCTTTCCTCCTCTTTTATTTTTCCCCCGCAATCGGGGCAGCGCAAACTGAAGAAACCATCCAACATGGTTACCATCCTTGAAATAAATTTACCCGCTTCAACCTTAACTTTATGATTCAGAAAACATTTCGTCAAGGTGCGGGGCTGGTTCTTTGGTACCCTCCATGTAATTCCATGACAAATCAATTCCCACCTCCCACTCTCCATTCATCCCCTGTATAATGGAACATCATGATTCACCCGACCATTTCAGGGCACAACATTTAGAACCAACATGTCATTATCTGAAGAACCCATCATCCCCACCGAGCCAACTCCGCCCTCACAAGATATGAACTCGCTTCCCCCGCGGCCGCGCCGCAGGCGGGCGACTCGCCGCGACATGATCCCCACCGATGCAGAGGGGCAGGCCGCGCTGATTTCCGAGCTTTCACGCCGCGCCTATCCATCGATCGAGTTGTTCATTTTTTCGCTGGCATGCGGAGCGATCCTCGGGCTGGGCTTCCTGCGCGATTCACAAGCCATCCTTTTATTGGGCATTCTCGTCACGCCGCTCATGACACCCTGGGTGGGCTTTCTGCTCGCCAGCCTCACGGGGTCACCCCGCTTTCTATTTCAAACATTGATGGGCCTGCTCGTCAGCGCCGTTATTGTTTTTATCGGCGGTCTGCTTGCGGGTTTTGCGGCGCGACTCTTTTTACCGATCACGCTCACCAACGTTTTTATCCATGCGCGGCTATGGCCCGAGGAACTCTTCGTACTCGCCATCGGCGCGATCACGCTTGTTGCATCTTTCGTACGTTCCGAAAGCAAACCATTTTTGCCGAGCGTCATCATCGCCTATGCATTCTATCTGCCCATCAATGCAGGCGGCTTCGGCCTCGGCTCCGGTGTGGATGGCATCTGGCCGCAGGGCATTCTCGTCTTCGCAACACATTTCATGCTCGCCAGCATTCTCGGCCTCCTGACCCTGCTTGCATTAAAACTTCGTCCCTCTACACGCGGACTCATGCTCAGTGGAATCATGCTTTTGGTTTTTTCCGGAACCCTTTTCAGTTTGATGGGAAACGGCTTCCCACTCACCACACCGCAAACGGGCAATACCGCCACCCCCACATCTACGACTCAACCCACAGCGCTTCCTTCTTTAACCCCGAGCCTGCCAGCAACAACAACGAACACTTCCCGCCCTTCGAGCACTCCAAAACCATCCAGCACGCCAACCGTGGATGAGACCACATCTGCCACCCCCACAGAAGAAGACGCCACGAATACATCCACCGCCACAACCGCCGCTACGGCGACAAAGCCCGCAGCCACTCCCACAAAGACTTCTTCAACCCCGGCTGCCACTTCCACTGCTGTATCCATACCGACCATCACAGCGACAGTTGAACTGCAAACCATCGCAGGCACGATCAGCGCTGATGAAGGCGGCGGCGCGAACCTGCGTCAAACCCCCAACGGAAAATATTTGATGACCCTCGATAACGGCACGGTCGTCGAGATCTACCCCGACTTCCGTCTGGTAAATGGCATCACCTGGCTGCACGTTTACGTCATTCGTGATGACCAGAAAATCGAAGGCTGGCTACTTGAATCGGTGGTCAGTTACGCCACGCCCGAACCAAACTTCGAACCTTCCCCAACCCCTGAAATCGGAATCACACCCGCCCCGTAAAACAAGGATGAACATGAGGCTGAAGGATGAATCGATCCCTGCCTTATGTTCATCCTTTATCTTTCATCCACCATCCTTTTGGAGACCTCTACATGCCCATTCACTTTGGAACCGACGGCTGGCGTGCCGTCATCTCAGACAGCTTTACATTTGATAACCTGCGCATCGTGACCCAGGCCATCGCAGATGCAGTAGCATCCGATCACTGGGATAAATCCACAAACGGCGAAAACGGCCCGGACAAAAAGAAGATCGTAGTCGGTTATGACACACGCTTTCTTTCAGACCGCTTTGCGGGAGAAGTCGCGCGCGTGCTGGCCGCCAACGGCTTCACTGTGTTCCTCGCTCAATCTGATTCACCCACACCTGCAATCTCTTTTGCGGTAAAGCATCAACATGCCATTGCAGGCATCATGATCACCGCATCTCATAACGCTCCGCGCTACAACGGTCTCAAGCTCAAGGGCGCGTTCGGCGGTTCGGCTTTGCCCGAGCAATGCCGTCGCGTGGAAGTGTATATCAACGACAATGAAGAACAGGCGCGCGGCCCCAACCTGATGGATTTCAACAAGGCGCGTGATGCGGGCCTGATCCAGAAATTCAATCCGCTGCCAGCCTATTTCGAACATCTACAAAAACTGATCCGCACCGACATCATTGCCGATAATCCCCAGCGTTTTGTTGTGGATGCGATGTATGGTTCGGGACGCGGCGTCATCAAATCCTTTTTGCAGGGCACGGGTTGCGAGATCGCCGAAATTCGCGGCGAGATGAATCCCGGCTTCGGCGGCGTTCATCCTGAACCCATTGCAAAATATCTTGGCCCGCTGGCGAGCGCAGTCAGTTCGGGTATGGGTAATTTCGGTGTCGTTACCGACGGCGATGCAGACCGTATCGGAGCAATGGACGAGCGCGGAAATTTCGTCGACCCGCACAAGATCATGGCTTTGTCTTTGAAGTATCTCGTTGAAAAACGCGGCTGGACAGGTTCCGTGGTCCGCACGGTTTCGACCACACGCATGATCGACCGTCTTGCAAAGCGTTACGGTTTGAAACTTCACGAAACCCCTGTGGGCTTTAATCACATTGCCGACCATATGATGAAGGAAGATGTGCTCATCGGCGGCGAGGAATCGGGCGGCATCTCTTTCAAAGGACACATTCCCGAAGGCGACGGCCCCATCATGGGCTTGCTGCTCGTGGAAATGATCGCCGAGGCAAAGAAATCGTTGTTCGAGATGGTGAATGATTTGCTGGCAGATGTCGGCCCTGCTTTGTACGAGCGCGTTGACCTGCGCCTCAGCCGTCCCGTCGCCAAAGCCGAAATGACCGAGTTCCTCACCCAGAAAGCGCCGAAGGAAATCGGTGGTCAAAAAGTGAATGAGATCAGTCAACGTGACGGCGTGAAATACATCATGGCCGACGACTCGTGGCTGTTGATCCGCCCTTCGGGCACGGAGCCTGTACTGCGTGTGTATGCCGAAGGCAGAAACATGGAAATGGTCAAAGCGCTGATGGGATACGGAAAGACAGTTGCCGAAAGCGTAGTATAAAAAAACAAAAATCACCCGCGAAAATCTTCGCGGGTGATTTTATATCTCCAATGCAGAGCTTGAGGAGACGAACTCCGCGAACTCAGCACTTCTGCAATTAAAGAATCAAGCGTTATCAGGCTTGGGCAGTGTGAAATAAAAAGTGGATCCCTGCCCTGGAACACTCTCAACCCAGATCCTGCCTCCATGGACTTCGATGATCCTTTTTACCAGGGCCAGCCCCACGCCTGTGCCTTCGGATTTAATATCCAATTTTTCAAAAAGGCCGAAGATGCGTTCATGGTGTGCGGCTTCGATGCCCATGCCATTATCGCGGACGAAGAAAATCAACAAGCCATTCTCTTCGCCTTGCTGGCCGATCTCAATCAGCGGATTGAGTTGACTGCCCATGTATTTGGCGGCATTATCGATCAGGTTTTGCAGGGTTTCGACAAGGCGTGGTTTATCTCCATATACGGCTGGCAGGCCCGGCTGAGTCAGAATCGTTACCTGATTCGCCTCGATTTGCCCATGGGCGATTTCCATGGCTTCACGAACCAGTTCATCGAATGGAACAATTTGCGATGCATTTACCATGCGTCCGATGCGCGAGAGTTCGAGCAGTTCGTTGAGCAAAGTCTGCATCTTGCGGACCGCTTCCTGAATACGCAGCAGGTCAAGTTTGAGGCGATCCGTTTTTCCAGAAAGCGCATCCCTTTCGAGATAACCAAGATAACCGCTAATGGTGACTAATGGGGATTTTAAGTCATGCGAAACCGTGTAGGTAAACCGTTCGAGTTCGCTGTTCTTGTTTTCCAACTCGTTGATCAATTTCTGGCGCTCATCCAATTGACTCTGCACATCTGAAAAAAGACGCGCATTCTCCAACGCAATGGAAACCTGATTGGCATAGGTCAGGGCAAGTTGGGCATCGCGCTCGGTGAACTGATCCACTTTGTGACCGTCCAACGCAATAAAGCCAAGCAATTTTCCACGTGCCTTGAGTGGGACGGCAAGCCAGCCATGCAGGAAATCGGGGAATTGGGGAAAGTCCTTTTGGATATCGTCGATCAACACATAGGGAAGTTCCTGCGTCCAGAAAATGTAATCAGGTTCCATTTCGTTAACGCGATATATTCGATCTTCCTCGGTCAGATCGGGCAAACCGATCCCGCCCATAAGTTGGGCAACCTCTCCGTTGTATAGCCAGACCGAGGCGCTGTCGTAACTGACCACACGTTTGAGCTGTTCGAGAATACGCTGCACGGTCTCCGAAACATCGAGAGTGGAAGTCACAATGGCAGTCGTTTCGCGAATGGTTTCCGCCTCGGCATTTTTGACCTTCAAGTCGGCGATGAGTCTTTCGCGCTCCCCTTCCGCCCGTTTGCGGTCTGTGATGTCGAGTGCAGAGGTCAGGATGTACACATCAGCGTCCACATAGAATTTCTCGCTGGAGAGCAAGGCGATTCCACCCTCACCAGATTTTCGACGGAATCCAATTTCAAAATCCTTCAGGACACCTTTTTCCTGATATTCCCTGCGCAATGAATACATGTCCTCCGCGTTTTGAAAAATGCCAAGCTCGGAGGCGCCATATCCGATCACAGCCTCGCGCTCCAACCCAAAGGTATCTAAAAATGCCTTGTTCGCATCGATGAAACGACCCTCCTGATTTTCTATGGTCATCAGCATGGGTGTGGTATGAAAGGCCTTGGAAAATTTTTCTTCTGAAAATCGCAGCGCCATTTCGGCGCGTTTACGTTCCATCAGTTCGTGTTTCAACGCATCATCATTCAACTGGCGTTCAATGGCGGCGCCCAAAACTCCTGCCGCCACTTTGATCACATCCACTTCCATGGATGTCCATTCGCGTTCATGGTAGATATCATCCACGCCAAGCGTGCCCCAATGTTCCCCATTTACAATGACTCGAATTTCAAGCAGTGCAGCCACGTTTATGGAACGCAAATAGTCTTTTTCCTCGGATTTGAAAAAAGATGCGCTCCCCACCAGCGGCTCGCCGCTATCCAGAATCTTGTAGAGACGTTCAAATCCCATCGAGTTCGGCGGCATATTTTGAAACTCCGGCGAATCGAGATCGGTTTCCAATCCCGACGCAGTCCACTCATGGATCATGGAGGAAACGATCTGATTACCCTGGCCGTTGTGTTTTTGGAATAAATAGGCATGCGAAGAGTTAAATTCCCTGCCAAGCCTTTCCAGAACTACATTGATGGTTTCGCGCCAGTCAGCCGTCTTCAAAAACTGCTCAGCAGAGAAGGTAATGGCTTCAAGCAGTGATTCGTGTTTCCTCAAATTGAATTCAGCCAGCTTGCGGTCCGTCACATCCTGAAGAATACCGATGGAGGCATACGACACATCGGATTCATCGAACATCTCAACGGCACTGTCATTCAACCAGCGTTCTTTTCCGCCCGGTAAAATCACGCGGATATCTGATTGCCACGCACGGAACATTCCCGTGCGAACGCGTCGAACCACATCCTCAACCGGCAATCCTCTCCCTTCTCCAAGCGGAATACTTTCCTTTATGATCTTGTTCCATATCTGGGGAGTGAATTCCTCCGCAGGGTAACCAACGATCTGCTCAATTCCCCTGCCGATGAATGTATAGCGGTTTTGATGATAATCCTGATAATAGGGAACAGCCCCCGCCGCTTCAATCGCCTGACGATAGATCCGTTCAGACTCCTGCAAGGCTGAATCAGCTTTCTCGCGCTGGATCGCCGCACTGAGCACGCCACCAGCGATCTTGAGCGTATCCACCTCCGCAAAATTCCAATCCCGCTCCTTTTCGAAATCATCGAACCCGATCGTGCCCCACCATTGTCCATTTACAAAAAGGGGAACCTCCAAAATGGATTTGATCCCCAACGCAGAAAAATACTCCCGTTCAGCGGGAAGGAATGAAGATGTATTCCCTACAAACGGCTGTCCATCCATCAAAGTCTGATGATAATGTTCAAAGCCTTCGTCATCCAAAGGTGAGTTTTGAAATTCGGGGTTATTCAGGTCGCTTGGATATCCGGGCGCGGTCCATTCAAAGCGCATCGAATCCAACGGCTCATTATTGGGTCCGCTGTGATGTTCGAACAGGTAGGCATGCGAGGCATGGATCGTTTTTCCGAGTCGTTCGAGGACCGTATTGATATTTTCGCGCCAATCAGGCGATTTCAAAAACTGTTCCGCGGCAAATGTAATGGATTCCAAAATGGCTTCGCGCTGATGCAGGCTGTCTTCCGCAGATTTCCGTTCTGCAACCTCTTTTTGCAGCATTGAAAGACCATTGAAAAGATATTCCGTCAGTCTGTACCCAAAGATGGCTGTCGCAACGATGATAATGCAGGCAGAGAAGAAATCCCCGGGCACACTGCGCACAAGAACCCCGGGCGTATAAAGACCCCACAATTCACCAAACACCAGCCAGGCAACGCATAAAATGTTCAGAAGAACCAGAAAGAACAATGTTCTTTTTCTGGTGACCAGGCTGGCGACAATGAGAATTGCCGGGAACGCCATATTGCTGATGTGATGAATGCCGAGTCCACGGGTGGCCAGCAGCGTATTCGTCAGGATCAACATGATGGCAAGCGATGTGGCGGCAAGGTCGAATTTCTTTTCATTCACAAAGAAGGCTGCAATCGGCAGAAAAAGCAAATTCGACCCGAGGATGGAGGCAGCCACGATGTTCTGTGTGGTCAGTACAGCAAATACTCCTCCAAGCAGGACGAGCGCTGTCACACCAATGAATAAATTAAAGATCCTCGCGACACTTCGAACATTCCAGTAGGCATCATTGAACGGGTCACCTATAATTTTTTTACTTAAATCGCTATCCTTCATGGCTTACATCCTATTAATGGGTTTGAATGCACTTTTCCATTCACATACTTGATGGGCTGGGCAGGGTGAAATAAAACGTGGAGCCCATGCCTGTTTTTGATTCCACCCAGATACGGCAACTGTGAGTTTCAATGATCCTTTTTACAAGGGCAAGTCCCACGCCCGTACCCTCAGACTTTGCATCCAGTTTATTGAAAAGGCCGAAAATGAGTTCGTAATGGTCGGGGGCAATGCCCATGCCATTGTCCTTGATGAAAAACACCAGACGGTCATTCTCCCGTCCTCTGAGTCCGATCTCGATGTATGGAGCGGTCTGTCCGCCCATATATTTGGCGGCGTTATCAATGAGGTTTTGCATAACCTCTATCAAACGATGGCGGTCTCCATAAACATCCGGCAGATCGGGTTGAATATAAGTCTCGACCTTGGGCATATTGGAGGCAGAGACCATAAACATTTACAGGCCGGATTTAATGGACAGGGTGAAATAAAACGTGGCGCCAGCGCCCACTTTCGAATCAACCCAGATACGGCCGCCATGAATTTCGATAATCCGCTTCACCAGGGCGAGCCCCACACCTGTGCCCTCGGACTTTGCGTCCAGCTTGTTGAAGAGACCAAAGATACGTTCATGATGTTCGGGGTCGATGCCGATGCCATTATCCCTGACAAAGAATATCGCGCGGCCATTATCTTCGCCAGCCTGACCGATCTCAATATGCGGCGAAATCTGGTCGCCCATATATTTGGCGGCATTGTCGATCAGATTTTGCAGAACCTCTGTCAGACGCTGACGATCTCCATAAACAGCTGGCAGGCCGGGCTGAGTCCCGTTCGAGGGGGATAGCTGCACCGTCACACCCTGTTTTTCAAGCCGCCCATGGACGATCTCCACTGCATCATTCACCAGGCTTTCAAATTGAATCTTCTCGGGCGGATTCATGATGCGGCCAACCCTCGACAGTTCCAGCAAATCCCTGAGCAGCAAATGCATTTTATCGACGGCATCTTGAATGCGCTGGATATCGGATTTCACGCGATCCATATTGCCTGAGGCTGTATCACCTTTCAGGTAGCCAAGAAATCCATTGATGGTAACAAGCGGCGACTTCAGGTCATGTGACACGGTATAGGTGAAGCGTTCGAGTTCCGCATTCTTTAATTCCAATTCCTTGATGAGTTTCTCGCGTTCACCCAATTCGTTTTGCAGCTCGGTGAAGAGACTTGCATTCTCCAGCGCGATCGCCACCTGATTGGCAAAGGTGACAGCCAGCTGGGTATGACGCTCATTGAATTGATTCTTCGACTTGCCATCCAATGCGATCAAACCGACGATCTTTCCGCGGGTCTTCAATGGAATTGCCAGCCAGGAATTAACGTAGGTATGCGGTTCCTGATTAAAGTCGTTCAATTCCTCCTGAACATTGTTATTCAAAACGTAGGGAACCTTCCCCAGAAGTATCGGGAAAGCGGAGTTGTTTTCGTTTACATCCAGTTCGATTTCAATGGCGGTGGCCTGAAAAAGGGGAGGCAGATCACGGCCACAAATAAATTTTTGGCGGCTGTCTTCCCATCTCCACACGGAAGCGCTGTCATATGGGATGACGTGCCTGATCTGATCCAAAATGTGCTGAAGGATCTCGATGAATTCAAACGTGCCGACAATTCCCGCCAGGCTTTCGCGCAGTGTTTCAGACTCGGCATTCTTCAACGCCAGTTCCTCGATCAGACTCTCACGCTCCGATTCGACTTTTTTGCGGTCGGTAATATCGCGTTGAATACCGAAGAAACCTGTAATGCGTTTTTGGTCATCGTACATGCAGACATAATCGCCCTCGAACCAGACGGGGGTGCCATCGCTTTTGCGCTCGTAGGTTTGCAGATGCAGGTGGCCATCGTCAAACAACTGTCTGCGCAAGCGTAGTCCCTGCTGGGGGTCGTGCGCAAAGATATCACTGGAAGTAAGGCTGAGGAATTTCTCACGGGTGACCTGATACTGCTCCAGCATGGCGTTATTTACATCTGTGTACCGCTGGGTGGCGAAAATGTAATTCAGCGTTTCCTCTTTATTGTCTGCATCACCCCAGGGTTGAGGTTCATCGAACATGCAGAAGAAGAATCCATCCAGCGATTGGTTGAAAAAGGCTTGAAGGCGCTGCTGGTTTTTTTGCAGGGCCCGTTCGGCATGCTTGCGCTCGGTGATATCTTCAACGGTCCCTTCAAAATAAAGAGGATCGCCGTTTTTGTCGCGGATCAGCTTCACATTTTCGCGCACAGAAAGAAAGACGCCATCCACCCTGGTCCAGCGGGTTTCAAAGTCGCGCACCTCTCCTATCGTGTTTATGGTCTGAAGGAATTCACTTTGGGCATAATCTACGATGACGGGATCACCCACCCTGTCATGCCGCATCAACTCTGCGACTGTTTCGAAGCCAAGCATGCGGGCAAGCGTTGTATTGGCCAGCAGAATGTTTCCATCCAATGTGGTGCGATAGAGTCCGATAGTCGCGCTCTCGAATACACTGCGGAAGCGTTCCTCGCTTTCACGCAGCGCCTCCTCTACCTGTTTGCGTTCGGTGATATCGCGCACATTTGCAACAATGATCTTTTCCCCGTCATAATCCAACATGCGGGCGCTGACCTCTGTGGGAAATTTCGTCCCATCTTTTCGGCGGTAATTGGATTCGAAAATGAGACCACCAGTTTCACGCACGAGCGCAACTCTTTTCTGCCACACCTCCAGATCGGTAATGTGCTCGGCAATATTTACCACACCAATCCGGAGCAATTCCTCGCGGCTGTACCCGAGTTTGTCGCAGACGGTCCTGTTGAAATCGATATATCGACTGGTTTGCGGGTCGATCAAAAAAATGCAGTCATTCGATTCGTCCATTAGCTTTCTGAATTGGAGAAGTTTATCCTCTGCCTGCTGACGCTCCAGTTCAACATTCTTGCGAAGTGTAATATCTTCGGCAGTTCCTTCGTAATACAGGATATTCCCATTTTCATCATAAACCGCACGGATGTTGGCAGATACCCAAAAAGTGGAGCCGTCCTTGCGGTAATCCTGGGATTCGAATCCCGCGACCGACTTCTCCGCATCAAGTTGACGGCGAAGGGCATCTCTTTGCTCGGACGATACATAGATCTGGGATGAAATATCCGTGACAAGCCGCATCATTTCCTGCGGGGATTCATATCCATACATCCGCGCCATGGCTGGATTCACGTTGAGGAATTTTCCATCCACCGTGCTTTGAAAGATCCCATCAATGGAATTATCCACGATGGCTCGATATTTCTCCTCCGCCAGCCCCCGTTCTCTCAGCTCTTTTTGAAGCAGGAGAGTATTTTTAAACAGGGTTTCAGTAAGAAAACGAACCATGAATGCGGTTACCAGCAATGACAGAGCCGCTGAAGCAAAATCCCCGGACACGCTTTTCACAAGCGATTCAGGGACAAATAAGCCATACAATTCCCCAAACACAAGCCATGCTACACAGCCGATCGAGAAGGCCGTCAGAAACATCATGGTCCGCTTCCTGATCACTAAACTGGAAACGATCAAAATGACGGGGAAGCCCAGGTTGCTGATCTGGTGTATTCCCAATCCGACGGTCGCCAGGACTGTCAACAGGATCAATAACACGACCGCAAGGCAGACGGCTGCCCATTCAAATCTCTCGCGGCGAACAAGAAAAAGCGGAAAAAGAACGAAAGGGACACTGGCGACTAAAAATTTGATCGGCGGAATATTATTGGTTGAAAGCGAAACAAGAACCCCCACCAGCATAGAGATAAGGATCGAGATCGTGAACCAGTAAAATATTCTCGCAACCTGTTCAGTACTTCCATAAACATACAGCGGGAGGTCGTTTCTATGATCAGAAGGAATATTCATAAATGCCTTTTTCCTTGAATTCAGTCATTGGCTGGTTTGAGCAACCACCGAAGTTCTAATGCGGCTTCAACAACCAGAACTGAAACGTCAAAATGGTTCCTTCAGCATGGCAGGTTAATTTCAACATATAATTTTTTCAATGCGGGCTGTGGGCAGACCGCACAGGCGCTCCATTCTACAACTATTGTACCTCGCGAATTTGAGCAAAGTGCCCGTCCAATATGACCGAAAAGCTATTGCTGATTCAATCATTTGAAATATAATGCTTAATCATTATCGTCATTATTGCACTCAACACATGGTGGTCAGCTTTAACATGGAAACTCTCACCTCAAACACCATCAAACATCTCGAAAACAGGTTTAACGCTAGTCAAATACATAAACCTCTGCGCACGGAGCGTTACGACGCAGGGGATCGTATTTCATATGACGTTGCCTTGCTCACGGGGGAAAACGGTCAGGACACAGTACGCGTTTCATTATTGATCGAAAAATTCGTAGGCGGTGGGTTTGCAGGGCAGGTATATAAAATCCGCATTCTTTCTGTGGATGGGAATAACAGCCCATTCAAGATCGGCCATGTGTATGCACTGAAGATCTTTATTCCCCCTTCACGCGGCGCACTTTCTTTCAGGAATCTATTGTATGGGGTCGGCTTTCAAGGTCCCTTCCAAATTCAGTGCAACCCGGTCGCGGCTCGCGCTGGTGCACTTTGGCAAAAGTTCATTCGCCGCGCCGCAAGCATACGATTCAAGGATGAGAATGCCGTCAACGATGTTCACGGGATATTGGTCGATGAGCAATTGGGAAGCTGCGGCGAAATCAGCAACTGGGTGGATGGCCGCACCTGGCGATTGGAAGTGGATGAACACGCCGACCTTCTCGCGCGGTGGGAAAAGGGTGAGATCGCCGATACAGCCACCATTGGATCGCTCGAATATCGTTCAAAAAAAATATTCCTACGCGACTTCTCCACCCTGCTGCATGAGATGGGTGCGCACGAATTTGCCAGACAATATGAATGGTCTACCTGGAAGAGTCAGCCGAATGTCCTCAAACGCTTAGAAACGGACCTCGAACCTGCTCGCGGGTTAACCGCAGTGGACTTTCGGGCAGGCCTGACCCTGCTCCCCTTCCTGCCGATGAGTCCAGGGGATGTCATGCTGATCGCACAGGGAATCAAACGCGGAAGCCTGGTTCAATTTGATCGCGGCGATGTCGGCAAACTTGAAACATTCGTAAAAAACAACCCGACAGATTTCTCTGATATGCTGCCCCTGCTGGATGAATTAAAGACCTGCGAGCAGGTGTATCGAAACTCCGTTCCCGATATCACTCATCATCGTTTCGACCTCATCCGCAACAAAGCCTTGCACGTCACCATTACCAACAGCACGATCATTGGCTGGCGGGTGAGAAACATCATCGACCAGAAAACCGAAGAACGCCTGCGCAAAAGCTGGGGATTCTTCCTTTTCTTCGTTCTACTGGGGTTGATTCCCTTTTTGGGAAAAGCCTTTCGACTCGCCCTTGGCCGGCAGGATTATCGCAGGCATTATTTAAGCATGATATCCAGCATTTCATACCTCCAACGTGCCCTGCTTGCCAGCCGTATGGAAACACTGATCCGCTGGTATCGTGGAGGCAGGGTTACGGATGCGCATGTGGAAAAGATATCCTCCTCCCTGCCGCTGTATCTTTATCACCTTCCGCTTTCGTTCTTACCGGGCAAGTTCCACCGCTTTTTTTCAGATCGTAGGTTCTTCGTTGATACGCTCTACAACATCATCGTCCGTCCCATCCGCCTGTACTTCAACCCCGTGCTCCGTGAGGAATGGCTGCGGGAGATCGTCAGCGAAGGGCAAGAGAGACAGGTACTCTCCAAAGAAGACGCAGAGGAGATTCTTTCACAGATCCACGACCCGTATATTCATAAATATCTGCAAAGCCTTGCCGTGCATGTTGGAATGTCACCGATCACCCATGTGATCTCAACCGGGCTTGCGATCCTGTATATTCTTAATCACCCCGAGATGCCCCGTGCAGAAGCCTATGCCATGGCCGCCGGGATCCTGGCTTTTTTTCAGATCATTCCCGTTTCACCGGGCTCGTTTGCACGCGGACTCTACGTACTTTTTCTCGCGATCAAGGAGAGAAACTTCAAAGACTACAACCTTGCCCTGCCTCTCTCTTTCTTCAAATACGTTGGATATATTTCCTTCCCCATCCAAATGACATACAGTTATCCCACCCTTGCCCGCTGTATGGCAGGTTTCTGGGCAACACGGGTGGCGCGGATCATTCCCGTATTCGGCGAAGGCGGCGCATTGCTTGAGCACAAGGCATTCAACTTTTTCTACAACTGGCCGCTGACCATTCGTCGAAAAATGAACGAACGGGCCGAATTGCGAAAGACGCAAAAGACCCGTTCATGGCACGTGTTACTGATCGTCATGATCTTTTCGCTCACGAGCTGGCTGCTTCAGAATTTGCACGTATCCATCAGAGGCATGCTTCCTGCATTCGGGGTTGTGGCACCAGTTTTGATCCTTTTCGGGTTTCTAGGCGGGGTCATTGTGAACAGCGGAAGCGGCGGCTCTTCCTTCTCAAGAAGGGTACTGATGGCGCTCACCAGCGGAGTGGTGATCGGCCTTCTGGCTGCCCTCGGCCTGTTATTCTTCGACCCTGAAACGGAAGTAAATCTCATCGATTGGGCATCCACGATCATCTGGTGTTCCTTCATCACTGCTACATTCAGCACCACAGGCGCGGTTTTGACCGAATTCAAAGTATAGAGTTCATGATATCCAGATCATATACTGCTCTTTGATGAGCCACTCCCCGTCGACCTTTTCCATTAGATAAAAATCACCGCTGCCCATCAAAGGCCCAGCTACATTCCCCACGTAGATCACAGCCTCGTCGAGGGTGTTGTTAAAACCCACGCGCGAGAAGATGGTGTATCCATACGAGCCTGGATATTTTTCAGTAAGGAGTTCGCCCCAATTGGGTTGGCTCGAGATTTCGGCAAGTTCCTCATGACTCAAGAGCACGTATTCCACACCTAGGTCCATATCTGGAGAAAGCTGGACGGACTCCACATTGCGCGCGGCAAAACTTTCAACCGTTTCCCTTGATATATCCTTGAAACTATTCCTGAGTTGTTCCTTCAGCTCCTGCGGGGTATCCCCGCCAATACTGGAGGAGGTTTCCTCCAAAATAAGCGCGGGGCCTGTGCTTGCGCCAACAAAGAAGGAATAGACAGCCTGTTCCTCCTTCTCAATATCTGCAGCGCTGGGTGTGGGCTTCGGCATAAGTGTGGAACAAGCCAATGTAAGCAATACGGGCATGAAGATCAATACCTTTTTGAACGATTGTGTGAACATGATCCAATTCTCCTTTTTGAATTTCCTCAAGGACAATTCCTTCACGTCATTTGTTCCGACCCCGAGTAGGATATTGGTCATGGATGACAACGCGCTTATAATCGGACTCGAACTGTCAACAATACCTAAAAGAGGCAACCCATGAATATACAGGAGTTCCAACTCAAAAAGATTCTGCCGATTGCCACCATGGGTTTTGTGGTGGGGGCCATTGAACTCCCTGTTCTAATTTCATTTGGTGTCCTCATCTACTCCGGGGACCTGGCGCAATATTCATCCATTGGGATCGGCATGACCCTGTTCAGCGCGATCATTTTTCAGCTGACCATGGCTTTTGCAAGTTCATCGAGCGGCAGCATCGGCGGGCCGCAGGATAGTCCAGCGGCGATTCTCGCCGTGGCAGGAGCAACTGTCAGCGCGGCAATGATCGGGGCTTCCATCCAGGCGCGTTTTGCCACAGTGGTGGCGATGATATTCATCACGACTCTTTCAACAGGGTTGATATTCCTCCTGCTTGGGACATTCAAGCTCAGCCGTTTTGTTCGCTTCGTTCCCTACCCCGTGGTGGGAGGCTTCATCGCAGGAACGGGGCTGCTGCTGATACGAGGCTCGTTCAATGTCATGTTGGATGCGTCGATCGGGATCGCGAATCTTGGCATACTGCTCACCCCTGAAGCCCTGATACGCTGGCTGCCCGGCGTGATCTTCGGTCTTGCACTGGCTTTGATCACACGAAGATCCAACCACATTTTGATCACGCCTGCCATGCTGACGCTGGGTGTGACGCTCTTTTATATTTATCTTTTCATCACCGGTACGAGTCTTGGGACAGCGCGTGAATTGGGCTGGGTGTTGGGTCCTTTCTCCGAAGGCACTTTGTGGAAACCAATGGATATGGCCCTGCTGCAAGGCGTGGACTGGTCCATGCTCGCGGGGCAGGCCAGCAGCATCGGCGCTGTAATCATGATAAGCGTCGTGGCACTGCTGTTGAATGCCAGCGCCATTGAATTGGTCAGCATGGAAGATATCGATATGAATCGCGAGTTGGTTTCGGCGGGAATCGGAAACCTGCTCGGCGCATTCACCGGCGGCTCGGCAGGATACCACTACCTAAGCCTCTCAGCCCTTCCAATGCGATCAGGAATTCGCTCGAGGCTGGTCGGTGTTTTCCTGGTCTTGATCCTCGCTGTTGTTTTGATCTTCGGGGCAACCCTGCTCTCGTTGATTCCAAAATACATGGTCGGTGGATTGCTTTTCTTTGTCGGCTTATCCTTCCTCGCAGAGTGGGTGTACGATGCATGGTTCAACCTGCCAAAACTGGAGTATGTCCTCGTTCTGGTGATCATTGCCGTCGTCGGCTGGGCGGGATTCCTACAGGGTGTGGCAGTTGGCATATTGGCGGCTGTCATCTTATTCGTGGTTAATTACAGCCGCATCGATATTGTCAACCATGCGCTCACAGGTCTCACCTACCGCAGCCGTGTAGATCGCCCCATGGAACATCACAAATTATTGGATGGCAAGGGAGACCAGATCACCATCCTGCAATTGAATGGATTTATCTTCTTCGGCACGGCGCAGGGATTACTGGGACGGGTACGCAGCCGCATCGCAGATAAAAGCCAGCCTGCGCTACGATATCTGGTTTTGGATTTTCGACGCGTTTCGGCGCTGGATTCATCGGCGGTGTTCAGTTTCATCCGCATTCAGCAAATGGCTGATGCAAACGGCATCCACATGTTCCTGACGGAAGTGCCGCAAAGCATACTAACCACATTGAAAAAAGGCGGCGTAAAAATGGATACCGTGCAAACTTTCCCCAGCATGGATGAAGCCGTTGGCACCTGCGAAGACAAGATCATCAAGAGCGAGGATAGCTCCGCAATGGGCTATGCAAAACTCCTGAATTCAAGGTTAAAGCAAGCTTTCTCTTCCAAAGAGCAGGTGGATAAATTTCTTCACTACCTTGATCGTGTGGAGATCGAAGCAGAGCAAGTTCTGATACGTCAGGGCGAACAACCTGCGGCCATGTTCTTTGTAGAAGCAGGCGAACTCGCGGCCATTCTGGAGATCCCGCCCGATAAGATCCTCCGCTTGCGAACGATGGGGCCGGGGTCCACTGTCGGGGAGATCGGCATGTATCTGCGGATTCCGCCCACGGCTACGGTGGTTGCGTCTGTTAAAAGCGTGGTGCATAAATTGAGCGTCGAGTCGCTTGAAAAAATGGAAATCGAAAATCCAGCACTGGCCTCCGGCCTGCACCGCTGGATCGTGCTAACGCTCTCGCAGCGTCTTTCCGAAAACAATCGCACCCTCGAAGCATTGTTGAATTAAGTAAGCTCTAGGTAGCAAGGCTTATGCAAGAAGTCCAAAATAAAAAGAGGGAACATCTGAGGCGATGTTCCCTCTTTGCTTTTAAATCGTTCGGCTATTCCACCACGATCGAAAAGCGGACTTCCTCTTCATAAGATTCACTTTCGGATGGTGGGTAATTCCCTAAAACAAGAATGGATTCACCTGGTGCAACTGCCTTGAAGGTCCACACTTCCACGCCGCCGGAGCCGGGCATGGCTGGTTCGGAACCCACATATTCCCGCGAAACAAATTCCAAAATGAGCATCATCCAACGGACCAACGATTTCCCAGTGATAGCCCGTGGACGCGTTGGCATTCATCACGATGGTGAAGGTCTCACCCGCCGCTGCACGAATTGGCTGGGATGGATCGTTCACGGCAGGCAAATCTGTGTCTGAGGATTCTTCAGTGGGCAAAGAACTGGTAGGGGTGCAAGCCGAAAGCAGAACGGCGGACATGAGCAAGACAAATAAAATACGTTTCATGGAGACTCCTGTAAACTGGGTATTTTGCAACGGCAATTCGACGATACCCATCCCAGGTTTGTTCCCGTTTGACAGAAAAATGATTATTAAGCCACCTTACGCAGTGTCGTTCTGAGCGGAGCGAAGAACCTCTGAATTCAGGAGTAGAGACCCTTCACTCCGCTCAGGGAATCATGGTTAGGCGCGTAAGGTGAATTATTAAGCAGCCTGTTCAGGCAATCTCTAAAGTTGGTTGTTGCAGACACTATCAGAGAGGGAGGATTGAGTCAGAAAATGATGGAACTGGTAACAATTTCGAAAACGCTTCGCATGATACATGGCAATATCCGCTTTGCGAAGCAGGGTCGCAGCATTGTCACTTTCGGGCATCAACAGGCTGATGCCAACACTGGCAGTAACCCTGATACTTTTGCCCTCGATCTCCATTGGCTGAGAAAGCGTTTTCAACACTTTTTGAGCGATCAACTTGCAGCCGTCCAAATCTGCCAACCCTTCGATGATCAAAGTAAATTCATCTCCGCCCATGCGTGCAGCCGTATCAGATTTCCGCAAACAGGTTTGCAGGCGTCGGGCGGCGATCTTTAGCAGCTGGTCTCCATATGCGTGCCCATATCTATCATTAACCTCCTTGAAGTTATCGAGGTCAAGCAACATCACGGCAAGGAAGCCATGAGATTCACGCCTGGCGCGGTCCAGCGCGAGATTCAATCGATCCTGAAAGAGTTGACGGTTCGGCAGGTCAGTCAACATGTCATGCATGGCCAGGTATTCCAAACGCCTCTCAGCCTGTTTACGCTCGGTGATATCGCGCACGATTCCCCCGATCCGCTGGCCGACATTGGTCTTGTAGGTATACATCATGATCTCGACGTTTCGATAAACCCCATCCGACAGTTGAAACGTCGCTTCATAAGGCAGATTCAACCCGGGGCCGCGTCCAGAATCGAGGACCTCCTTGAAGTTTTGTTTCAAGTTTTCGAGAAGGACGTCTGAACGAAGTTCTTCAGGCAAAAGCTTCCAGTGGATGTCCCAGATCGGTTTCCCCATTACATCGTCCCGTTTCAAGCCTGAGATATTCTCCTGCCCATGATTCCACTCAACAACCGACCCAGCCTCATCAACCATGAAAATTCCATCAGGCGATTGCTCCACGAGGCTGCGAAACTTTCGTTCGCTGTCGATCAAAGCCTGCCCGGCCTGCTTCCGCTCGCTGATATCCCGTAACAGACCGATGATCTGATGATTAGACAGCATTTTTCCTGTGATCTCAACAGGAACACGAGTACCGTCTTTTCGGATAAATGCGCTCTCGGTAGTGACCCGCTTTTCCGTGGCGAGCGATGCCAGCTTCTCCTGAATATGATCGAGTTCATCCGCAGGGTGAAATTTCATTACAGGCTGACCCAGCAATTCCTCTCTCGAATAGCCCAATATCTCACAGCCGCGCGGATTCATTTCGATCATCGCCCCCTGATCGTCGATCAGGAAAATCCCATCACCAGCCTGTGAAAAAATACTTTGAAAAAATTCTTCCGATACTGCATTCCCCTGTCTGAATGGACTGTGCGACATGGCTCACCTGTGAAGAAAATTTTTTATCAACGAGGCATCTTGTTATTGAATTGCTCGATCATTCTTAAGGGTTCGCCGTATTCTACCGTCGAAACATGGAATCGCCCCCAAATCTGACCATGCATGTCTTGTAAGCGACAGCCCACTACACTTTACGCAGGCAGCTCGATTCTCCTTTCCAGAAATTCGCCGTAATGCACGCATGCGATTTCGAGCATTCTTTGCAAAGCTGGCTTGATCTGTGCAAAAAACTCAAGCTCAAGGATCACCTTGTCTTTTTTCACCACGCGTTTCCAAACTCCCACCGTTTCCCCATTGACCACAATGGTTGGATGAAAAATGCCATTGCTCGAAACCGCCCGCTTGTGGTTTTCAAAAGTGATCGTCGCGCTTCGGTCTTTATAGCTGATAATGAATTCATCGAAAGCAGGCAGCAGGAATACTGAATCTTTGGCTTTAACATCAGATTCGATAAACCAATAGGTTTTCGAATCAACCGCCGCTGATGAAAATTTCGATTTCACCATATCGAGTGCGCGTTTCGCATCCCCTGCTGAAAGACCTGACCACCAGTTGAAATCATCCAAAGTGGCGGGACCATGACTGGAAAAATATCGCTTCGCCAGTAACGCCAACGCCTCCTCCCGACCGATGGGCTGGGTCTGTGGAACCCATTCATTTAACAAGCTGAAAGTTTGTTTGCCGCCTTTGGTCTTACCGCTGCAAATAAGGCCATCCAATTCCGCCGCTGCGAAAATGTGCGATGCGCGATTCTCATCGGTGGCAATATTCACCTTGTTGAATTCGACGATCAATTCATCGCGCGTGGAATGATTCCCATCGCGCAGGATCTTTTCCATCACCTTGCGGCTTTTTGACAGCACAGATTCGGTCAAGCCCAACTCTGTGTGACGCGTTTTCAACGTTCTCTTGATCTGCGGCGCGGTCAATTCCAGCATCCAGCGCAGATCATCTGCTGAGACCAGGTGCCAAGTCGGCCGCAAAACATGCGTGCGGATAATTTCCGCGCCATCCAGCGCAGCCTCCACAAATTTATCAGTGGCATTTGTAAGCCGCACACCCACCGCCCACTTCACCATCGCAGTATCCTGCGCCTGCATGGCTCCCATCCACGCGACAAGATCCTTTGCAGATTTAAATCGCGTCCCTGCAATTTGCTGATTGACGAGGCGGAGATTGGCAATCTCTTTGAGGTTCATTTATATATTTTCCCATACTTCGTCGGTGGCAGGGAAAACAAATGCTGATGTATGCCTGGAGTAAAATCCTTCCAATCACAACGGGAGAAGAATCCACTTATGGAACAAATCCACCCTGAACTGCGGCAAATGGCAAATAGAATTCCAAAATTCTCGGTTACCTCGGGAAATCTTTGGCTGTGGCGCTTTTTGACAAATTTACGAGGCATAACGAAAACCCCAAAAGATATTCAGATTCAAAACATCTTCATTCCCGGCAAGGATGGGAAAACAAAAATACGGCTGCGCGTTTACAAACCCAGGTCAATGCCGGGCCTGGTGCCCGGGCTGGTCTGGCTGCACGGCGGCGGATATGTGATGGGCAGGCCGGAAATTGACGATCTCGCCTGCATTCAATTTGTGCGCGAGTTGGGCATTGTGGTCATATCGGTGGAGTATCGTTATGCACCGCGACATCCATTCCCCACACCGTTGGAAGATGCATACACAGCATTGCAATGGGTCAATTCACATGGCAGACAGATCGGCATTGATAACCGCATCGGCATCGGAGGTGAAAGCGCCGGTGGCGGGCTGGCAGCCTCACTGGCACAGCTTGCGCATGACCGAAAAGAGATACCACTAACGGGGCAACTTCTGGTTTATCCCATGTTGGACGACAGGACATCCATTCGCAACGATCTGCCCAAGGCTGAGATAATGTCGTGGAGCCCGATCAGTAATCAGTTTGGGTGGGAGGCGTATCTCGGTCAAAAATGTGGAATGGAAAATACGCCCGCTTATGCGGTCCCATCAAGGCGTACAGATCTTTCAGGGCTGCCTCCAACGTGGATCGGCGTGGGGACGCTGGATTTATTCCATGATGAAAATGTGATCTACGCACAAAGGTTAAAGGAGTGCGGCGTGGAATGTGAACTTCATATCGTTCGCGGCGCATTTCATGGCTTCGATGCCATTGCCCCTAAAGCCAGGATCGTTCAGGAGTTTCAAATTTCTCAAATCGCCGCATTGAGAAAATTCCTGTTTTCTGTAAAACAAAATTTTATAGACCCTGAATTACCGATAAGGGACGAATAACATTGCGGCTCTTGTTGCTTCCCATCGATACGCTCAAGTGACAATGGGAGTCTCATCTGCGGCGCAATTCCCGAATGTATTCGTGTGGCCGAAATCTCCCAAACCCCACTTTAGGCACATAGAAACTCCCGCTAAATACCATATATTTTGTCTGAATTGGTGATAAAATAATTAGAACATATTTTCTTTTTAGCAAAAGGAGTTTCATATGAGCAAAAAGACAATGGTTTTTGTCGGCACGGCCAAAGGCGGCTTTATTTTCGAAAGCGATGCAAAACGCCAAAAATGGCAAACCAGTGACATCCTATTTAAAAGTTGGAACATGATGCACATGAAATTGGATCCACGTGATCAGCGTTTGCATGCGGCGGTCAGTCACTTTGTTTATGGGCCAACCACCCATTATTCAGATGACCTCGGCAAAACGTGGACTCAGGCGAAGCAGGTTCCTTTAATCACGCGCCCGTCGAAATCTGGCAGGCCTGCCAGCACAGTGGACGAAGCTTTTCGTTCCGAGGGCGGAGAGGATATAAAAGATAAACCTGAAAAGATGATCCAGGTTTGGAACATCACTCCCGGGCGTGCCAGCGAGCCAAATGTATTGTATGCCGGTGCACAGCCCGCCTCCCTGTATATCTCAAAAGATCGCGGCGAGACCTGGGAACTCAACGAGACTCTCTTCGACCACCCACACCGCGGTCAGTGGAACCCGGGCGCAGGCGGTTTATGCCTGCATACGATCGTGCTGGACCCGACAAATGAAAAGCGGATGTATATCGCGGTGTCGGCGGCAGGCTGTTACCGCACTGACGATGGCGGCCAGACATGGCATCCGTTCAATAAAAATGTACGCGCAGATTTCATGCCCGATAAATTCCCCGAATTTGGGCAGTGTGTGCACAAAATGACCATGCATCCATCCGACCCGAATGTGTTGTACCAGCAGAACCACTGCGGCATTTATCGCAGTGACAACGCAGGCGAAGACTGGATCGATATCGGCGAGGGCAGACTGCCTTCACGTTTCGGGTTTCCGATCGCGGTCCACCCTACTGATCCGCGCACGGTGTATGTGGCCCTCGAAGAAAGCGATGAATACCGCATGAGCGTGGACGGAAAGTTTTCCGTGTGGCGCAGCCGTGATGCAGGCGAAACCTGGGAGCGCAAGACAAAAGGCCTGCCCGATAAAGCACACCTCGTTGTTCTACGTGAAGCCATGGCAACAGATACATTTGAAGACGCAGGGATTTACATCGGCACAAATACAGGTCAGCTATTTTACAGCCGTGACTCCGGCGAAAGCTGGGAGATGTTGGCCGATTTCCTGCCGCCGATCCATTCGGTGGAAGCAGCGGTATTGGAATAGAAAACAACGGGTTCAAAAGAAAAGTGACAGTCACCCGCTTCGCGATGTGGCTGTCACTTTTTACGTCTCATTTTCCGCGAGCAGCTCGTTTTGAAGGAGCATGCACTGATTTACTTCGTTATCTCTGCAACAACAGACTCCACATCTTCTTTCACACCCAACAACAGCGCAGACTTGCGCTTGCTCAACCAGTTCATGCCGACAAAATACAAACCAGGGTATTGAGTCACGCCGCGTTGCGTAATGGGGAATCCATCTTCATCGGTGACGGGTAATTTCACAAAGCTGCAGTCAAACGTGTAACCCATTGCCCAAATGATGGTTTTGACCTTCGCCGATTTCAACTCAAGTTCGGTGACCTCTTCCGCTGAATATCCATCTTGTAGCTCGGGTAATGTCTCCAGCGGCGCGTCGATACCCTTGGCAGCGATGTACTTATCGATCATCGCGCAAATATCTTTTCGGCTTTGTCGGTTCTGGCAAGGGTCTCCTTGAGGTCAGATTTGAAAGTGACCCTGCCGCCGTCAGCGCCTGCGATGTGACCCAGCAAGGTAACGCCGTCACGCGCGAACTGATGCAAGTTGAGAGAATGCCCACCGTTCTTGCCGCTCAGTTGCGGGTTGGCTCCGAAACGCGCTTTGGGCGAAGGAAGTTTATCGGGCGTTTGCTCAAAAAAGCCCACATCCACCAACCAGGCAAAGACATCCCGCCCGCGATAACGACGCGGGGCACGCGGCGCAAACCCAACGCTGAGGTATACCTTGCGCCCGCTTTGATACAACTCCTCGGCGATCTGCAAACCCGATTGCCCCGCACCAACCACTAACACCGCGCCGTCAGGCAATTGCGCTGGGTTGCGATAAAACCCTGAATGAAGTTGCTGTATATCGGTGGGGAGATTCGAAGCGAATGCGGGAATCTTCGGCTTCTGGAAGGAACCCGTCGCGATGACCACATTCCTGGCTTGAATGATTCCCGCCTCTGTCTTGACCTGATAGCTGCCTCCGTCCATTGGGGCAACTTCCAACACGGAGGTTTTGAAGCGCACGGGCAGATCATACTTCTCGATATAGCGCTCAAAGTAAGCGACGATCTCCTCTTTGGGCAGATACCCGTCAGGGTCGTCGCCGTCATATTCCGCGCCAGGGAGTTGAATTGTCCAGTTGGGGGTAACGAAAGTGAACGAGTCCCAGCGGTCGTTCCGCCAGGCGTGGGCGGGTTTCTCCGCCGCTTCAAGGACGACATGTTCGCGTCCCAATTGTTTCAAGTGATAACTCGTTGAGAGTCCCGCCTGCCCGCCGCCTACAATGATTGTTTCGATCATTTCCATGTCTTGCTCCTTTACCGATAAGCTGATGGTTACAACACATTGTTGATAAAAAAGATGCAAGGCGATGTTTCGTCACCGAATGGTGAGGTAACAAAAAGGACGGGGCACTTCGCTAATCACCAAATGCGTGCAGGTGCGGTCGAAGAAGCAGCGGTCATGAAAGTTTGCGGTGTCTTGTGTACAGATAGATTAACACTGCCCCAAGAAGAGTTATTGGGAGAATAATAAATCCCGCTTCGGGACCAAACGCTCCACCCGTCCAGAATTCTGGACCCGAAACTGAGATGTGGAACAAACCAGGACGATCATAGCCCGAGACAGGGAAGCCAAATACTGCGCTTTCAAAGAAGTTCCAGCCGAGATGTAAACCAATTGACAGCCATAATTGTCCCGTGCGCAGATATCCATAAGCGAGAAACAAGCCAGCCAGAAAAATACCCGCAACTGCCATCCCATTGCTGTTTGGGTTGGACAAATGCTCAATGCCAAAGTAAATCGAGGAGATAAGAATGCCCCATGTCAGATTGAGCCCGCTCGCGAGAGATTGCATGATGTACCCACGATAGACCAGTTCCTCATTCCAGGCGACAAATATGAACCATACAAAATATCGGAAAGTTTGAGAAATGACCATGGATGGGGTCTCGGTTTCCCAGGCAAATGTATCAAACTTTAGCCATCCCAGAGAATATTCAACCGTGTAGATGACGAGAAACAATACGAAGGGTATGGCGATACCCACCAGAAGATCAAAGCCTGCCTGTTTATTGATACGAAAGCCAAGGCTTGTAAACGAGCGTTTATCTACAAAACGGCGCGTAATATAAATGGCGCTTGTGACTACGATAAAGTCAATGCACAAGCTTATGATGAGGCTGGTCGGTCCTGACATGGATAAGGCGCTGCGAATCCAGTCAACGATATTGAAGAATACACCCGTCAGAATAACGGCGATCAATATTCGCCAGCCAGCCCGCAGGCGGGACTTGTCGTCCGTCAGAAAAATATACGAGGGAAGCGTACGAAGTTGATTCATTGCGGTCTCCTCTATCAAGCGTTGATTTTGCTATCAATAGGTTAGACCTTTGATTCCCGTATTAGTTTCAATACTCAAGAACTGTCTTTTTCCCTAAGGTTTTTGGTTAAATGTTTGAGAGTTCTGTAGGATATAAAAAGGGCGGGGAGACCCTTCGCCTTTTGGCCTCGATACGCTTTTTTGCAACGAACGCTCAACGTTCGGTATTTGACCCGATGCGGAGTTAAATCCTTGCCGAATTTTTCCTGCATCATTGTTTCGTAATCAGACCCGTTGCCGATGTACATTTTTATAACGACCTCGTCTTCGAAGAGTCGAAGTACCGGCGTTGATAGATGTAAGTGTGACTATGAGAGCAGAAGTCTTGTGAGAGTATCAGATAACCAGATCTCATACTCTTCTTCTGACCAGCCGCGATCTCCAACCAGAAGATTGTAAATCTCCGCGCTTGCCAGAGTCCAAATGGTCTCAACTGCGGACAATTTACTTAAATCGTTTCGCAGTGGTCCATTTGCCAGTAGGCAGTCTACGAAAAAACCCATTCCTTGAAACCTATCATCCAGATATTTTTTGAACAGAGTATCAATCTCTGGTTCGGTTTTGGCGGCGGCACGCACGACTTCCACAACAGGGGCGATGTGTGAGAAGAATATCTGCATTCGACTGGCAAACATTTGGATTTGCTTTTGTTGGTCCCGTTCCAATGTAACTTCTTGGATGTATGTACGCAGCATAATGGGGATGGACTGCCATCCATGCCAGACGCAAGATCCATCGCACGAGAAAGGATGGTTCGTTTATTCCTGAATACGGAGTATATCGTTTCGGGGGATGTTTTCGCCTTGCGGGCAATGGCTTCGATCGAGACGCCAGAATATCCGCTCTCGATAAACAACTCCCTCGCGGCTTTGATAATTTGCGCGTGTGATTCAAGCGCCTGCGCCTGCCGACCGCTGGAGTCATATTTACGTTGGGATGTTTTTTTGCGGGATATTTCTCTTGACATTTTGCTTGATTTATTTTATCATAAAATTCAATACAGTATTACTGTATTGAATTTTAGTTTCATTTTGCGAGAGGAGAGAAAATTATGTTCACACACAATAAACCGATCGGTTGGGGAAAATGGATTGTTGTCACCCTTATCCTTGGCGTTGCCGCCTTTATCGCGAGTCCCAGCGGTCCGTTGGGCGGTTTCTGGGGTCTGCATGCGGAGGATCCAGGTCCTGTTGGAATGCAAAAAGCATTCTTCATTCTTCTTACCATGATTCAATCCCTTGCCTTCGGGTTTGGCTTCGCTTTTCTACTTTTTGGACGGGAGGCTGTTAGATCATTTCTGCCTGTAGAGGGCGGCTTAGGTCTGGCGGTACATTTTGCAATCTCCTGGTCCTTGTTGAGTTGGTGGCCCCATAGCAACCTGCACCAGACACATAACCCTGACAACATCAGCGGGCTGTTGGCGATCGAGTATGGTTTTCATGTCACCCTGATCCTTGGCGGAGCAATCATCGCCTACTTTATCCTGATGAAATCACGACAGAGTCAGTTTTAGTTTTGACAGTAAACCACAAAAGGAGCCGCCATGTATAAGTTATGTATAGAACATCCCGTCCCAAGTTACGAAAATTGGAAGCGGGCTTTCGATAGTGATCCTGTAGGGCGGGAGAAAATGCGAGTACGCCGATATCAAATCCTGCGCCCAGTGGATAACCCCAACTATGTCATGATTCAACTTGAATTCGATACAGCCAATGATGCAGATGCCCTGCTTAATGCCATGCGCGCGGTGTGGTCGCGCGTGGAAGGGACAATTATGACGGACCCCAAAGCACAGATCGTGGAGATCGCTGAAACAAAGGAATATTGATGCAAAACGTCCCGAAGGTTGTGAGCCTTCGGGACGTTTTTTTATGTCATTGCGAGCGGTTGTTGCGAAGCAATCCTCAACTTGACGAGGAGATTGCTTCGTCGGGCTAGCGCCCTCCTCGCAACGACATGAATCATATTTATCTCTTCAACGTTCTGTACTTCACACGATGCGGAGTGAGGTCTTTGCCGAATTTCTCGGTCATCATGGTTTCGTAATCGGACCAGTTGCCGATGTACATCTTCGCCACGGAGTCGCCTTCGTAGACGATGAGGTGGGTGCAGATGCGGTCGAGGAACCAGCGGTCGTGGCTGACGACTAAGGCGACGCCTGCGAATTCGGTGAGGGCTTCTTCGAGGGCGCGGAGGGTGTTGACGTCGAGGTCGTTGGTGGGTTCATCGAGGAGCAGGACGTTGGCGCCTTCGGTGAGGGTTTTGGCGAGATGGACGCGGTTGCGTTCACCGCCTGAGAGGATGCCGACTTTCTTTTGCTGGTCGGAGCCTGCGAAGTTGAAGGATGAGACATAGCCGCGTGCGTTGACTTTGCGTTTGCCAAGCTCAAGATTTTCTGCGCCGCCTGAGATCTCTTCGTAGACGGTTTTCTCGGGGTCGAGGGTGCGGGTTTGGTCGACGTAGGAGAATTTGACGGTGTCACCGATCTTGATGGTGCCGCTATCGGGAGTCTCTTTGCCTGTGATCATCTTGAGCAGGGTGGTCTTGCCTGCGCCGTTGGGACCAATTATCCCGACGATAGAGCCTGGAGGAATAGAGGCAGAAAACCCGTCGAGAATGAGGCGGTCGCCGTAGCTCTTGGTCACCTTGTCAAATTCAAAAACGAGATCACCGAGGCGCGGACCAGGCGGGATGTAGATATCCAGTTCTTCGCGGCGTGCTTCGGCTTCTTGCCCCAATAATTTTTCGTAGGCGGTGACGCGGGCTTGTCCCTTTGCCTGACGTGCCTTGGCGCCCATGCGAATCCATTCGAGTTCGCGGCTGAGAGTCTTTTGGCGCTGGCTTTCGGCTTTTTCTTCGAGGCGCAGGCGCTCTTGTTTTTGTTCGAGCCAGGAGGAGTAGTTGCCTTTGTAGGGGATGCCGTAGCCGCGGTCGAGTTCGAGGATCCAGCCTGCGACGTTGTCGAGGAAGTAGCGGTCGTGGGTGACGGCGATGACGGTGCCTTTGTAGTCGCGCAGGTGATGTTCGAGCCACGCCACGGATTCGGCGTCGAGGTGGTTGGTGGGTTCGTCGAGCAGGAGAACATCGGGTTCAGTGAGCAGGAGTCGGGTGAGCGCGACGCGGCGCTTTTCTCCGCCTGAGCAGACCTTGATGGGCGTATCCGACGGCGGGCAGCGCAGGGCGTCCATGGCGAGTTCGAGGCGGCTGTCGAGATTCCAGGCGTCGTGCTTGTCGAGTTCTTCCTGCAGTTTGGCTTGCTCTGCCACGAGGGCGTCGAAGTCGGCGTCGGGTTCGGCGAATTTGGCGTTGACCTCATCGAAGCGCGCGAGCATATCGACGATGGGTTGCACCGCTTCTTTGACGCACTCGATGACGGTTTTGGTTTCGTCGAGTTTGGGTTCCTGCTCGAGGTAGCCGTAGGTGTAGCCTTTGGCTTGCGAGATCTCGCCGATGTAGTCTTTGTCGATGCCTGCGATGATGCGCAGCAAGGTGGATTTGCCCGCGCCGTTAAGACCGAGCACGCCGATCTTGGCGCCGAAGTAGAACCCGAGCGAAATATCGCGCAGGATCATTTTGTTGCTGATGGGGATGAGTCGCCCCACTTTGTTCATGGAGTAGATGACTAAGGATCTGTTTGCCATTGGGGTT
>JADKEA010000025.1 GCA_016718275.1 Candidatus Villigracilis affinis | reverse complement strand
CCCAGATATTCTTGACCTGAGTCGCCTCGTGCAGGAACTCGTGACCTTCGCCCTGCTCGCGGGACATCCAATCGCGGGGCAGACCGTAGCCTGTCCATGTGCGCTTCATGTTGGCAGCGGACTCGTTCTCGACGTGGTAACTGCCTTCCGCCGAGCCGAAGTACCAGACCGAGTCAACATCTTCGTGTTGAACAAGCGTCTTGACCAAATGGTCACGGTCACCTGTGACGATGTTGACCACGCCGCCAGGCACATCGGAGGTGTCGAGCACCTGATAGAAGTCCATGGCGGAGAGCGGATATTTCTGGCTGGGGATCATCACCACGCTGTTGCCGCGTGCAATGGCAGGCGCCATGAGCGAGATGAATCCAAGCAAAGGATTTTCATCGGGGCAGGCAATGCCGATCACACCCATCGGTTCATTGACCGCGACGGTGATTCCGCGCAGGGTGGTCTCTTGCACCGTGCCGCCGTATTTATCAGCCCATGCCGCGTAGGTGAATAATCTTTCAACGGACGCGTCCACTTCGGCTTGCGCGGACTTCTGCGTGCGTCCCGTCATTTCGACAATGCGTTTTACAAATTCAGCATTGCGGGCATCCAAGTTCTCAGCGATGAAATATAAAATTTGCGAACGGTTGTATCCGTGGCGCATCGCCCAGCCTGATGTCCGCGCTTTGTGTGCGGCTTCGACTGCATCACGAATATCTTTGCGATTGCCGTCACCGACCTGCCCAACAAGTTTTCCCTTCGCACTCAACACGCTTGAAGTGTACGCGCCATCGGGGCGAACCTGTTTGCCGCCGATGTACATCTTCGGCGTGCGATCTATCGGCGGAAGCGAATGTCCATTTGCCCGAGCAACTGTCGGCTGAGAAGGAAGCGTGGGCACGTGTTCGCCCCACTTCTTCTTTTCATCCAGTACAAACTCAGGGCGTGGACGATCCATCCATGTCGGTCTTAAATATTCAAACAGACCTTCACGTCCGCCTTCGCGTCCGTAGCCCGACTCGCGATAGCCGCCGAAGCCCGAAGCGCCGTCGAATTGATTGGTGCAATTGACCCACACCGAGCCCGCCTTGATCTTGCTCGCGACATCGAGCGCGAGGTTGATGTTATCGCTCCAGACACTCGCCGCGAGACCATAGCGCGTGTTGTTCGCAAGTTCGATGGCTTCGCTCGGCGTGCGGAACGTGAGCGAGACCAGCACGGGTCCAAAAATTTCTTCCTGCACAGTTGACGCCGCGGGATCAAGACCCGTGATGAGCGTTGGTTTATAAAACAGCCCCTTTTCGGGCAGCGCGATATTCGGCTGAAAACATTCGCCGCCTTCGGCAATGCCCGTCTTCACCCAACCATCGATCGTGTCCCATTGGCTTTGGTCAACGATCGCGCCCATGTCAATCGACTTATCGAGCGGGTCGCCCACGCGCATGTGTTGCATTCTATTTTTTAATTTTTGGATAAACTTCGCTGCGACATTTTCCTGCACAATGAGCCTTGACCCTGCGCAACAAACCTGACCCTGATTAAACCAGATCGCATCGACCACGCCTTCAACTGCTCCATCCAAATCGGCATCGTCAAACACGACGAACGGACTCTTGCCCCCAAGTTCGAGCGAGTTTTTTTTCCAGAGCCAGCCGTCTGCTTGCGGAGCGTGCGCCCGACATCGGTTGAACCCGTGAACGCGATCTTATCCACATCGGGATGTTCAACGATCATCGAGCCCGCGCTGCTGCTTCCAGTGATGACATTCACCACGCCAGCGGGCAACCCCGCCTCGGCGACAATTTCCGCGAACAACAACGCCGTGAGTCTTGTGTACGAAGCAGGCTTCAACACAACCGTGTTGCCCATCGCAATCGCAGGCGCGATCTTCCACGCCAGCATCAACAGCGGGAAATTCCACGGGATGATCTGCCCGACCACACCGACGGGTTGATAATCGCGCAGTTCGGTTTCCATCAACTGCGCCCAGCCCGCATAATAGTAAAAGTGACGCGCCAGCAACGGCACATCAATATCGCGCGACTCGCGGATCGGCTTGCCGTTGTCCATAGACTCGAGCACCGCCAGCAAGCGCGAATGTTTCTGAAGGTTGCGTGCAATTGCATACAGATAACGCGCACGAGTCACACCAGGAGTCTTGCTCCAGGTTTTGAACGCCTCACGCGCCGCCCCCACCGCCGCATCCACTTCTTTTTGTCCAGCCTGCGTGGTCTCGGCTAATAATTCGCCATTCGCTGGGTTGATGGATGAATAGAACTTCGCACCCTTCGGCGTCACCCACTCGTTGTTGATGAACAAGCCGAACTTGCGTCCATGCTCATCCAGCCACGCTTTGACAGCATCAGGCGCTTCGGGCGCAGGTCCGTATTCCATGGTGTTGAAGATTTCAAGTATTTTGCTCATATTCAGAACTCCAGGTCTTAAAACCAAAAGGCGCACTAAGGACCACAAAAGATCATAAAGAAAAGTCTTTGATAACTCTTCCTTGCTTCTTTCTTTGATGGCCCTGTAGTGGCTGAAAGCACACCTGCTCGACCATCGGGGCTCTTATCCCATCGGCATGTGATGTTTCGCCGCGTAGTGACCTGTGATGTAGTGATACAACTGCCGCTCGATATCGGTCAACAGGCTGCTTGCGCCAATGCGGAACAGGTCATTCTTCAGCCATTCATCGCCGAGTTCTTCCTTCATCAGCGACTGCCAAGCCATTGCCTGCTTCGCGGAGCTGATTCCGCCTGCGGGTTTGAATCCCACTTTGTAGCCGAAGCGGTCGAGATAATCACGCAGGGCGCGGATCATCACGAGACTCACTTCGAGAGTCGCGTTGGTCGGCTCTTTGCCTGTGGATGTCTTGATAAAGTCCGAGCCTGCCATCATGGACACGAGACTGGCTTGATAAACCTGCTTGAGCGAACCAAGTTCACCCGTGGCAAGGATGGTCTTCATGTGCGCGTCACCGCAGGCTTTGCGGAATTGTTGCAGTTCGTCGTACATGGCTTGCCAATCGCCAGTCAACACATAATTGCGGGCGATGACCACGTCAATTTCTTTTGCGCCTGCTTCCACGGCTTGCTCAATTTCCTGAATGCGCTGTGGCAGAGGAGTCTGTCCCGCAGGAAAACCTGTCGCGACAGAGGCAACTGGAATGTTAGAGCCTTGAAGCGCGTGGACTGCATCCGCGACACGGTTGGGGTACACGCACACCGCACCAACGGTGATCCGCTCGCCATCCAATCCAAGTTTTTCCAAGCATATCGGGGCGCAGCGGTTGTTTGGCTTTGGCGCACAGACGATGCACACGCCCGGGCGTATCGTCGCCTGCGAGGGTGGTCAGGTCAATGTTGGTGATGGCGCGTAAAAGCCACGCCGCCTGCCAATCCTTTTTCACGGTGCGGCGACCTGTGAGCGTGGCGGTGCGGCGCTCCACTGCGCTTTTGTTGATGTGCGCGCCCATCACCCAATCAAGGTCAAGGGGCGTGCCGGGGTTACGAGTGTGATTACTAGTCATGGAAACTCCAAAATATTTGTCTGACATCATTATACAGCGAAAGAGTTGTTGTATTCGCAAAAACTTTGCCCCCACCGTCGTGTTAATGAAGGTATGTCCCAACAACCTTATGTAATTGCGATCAGTGGAGACTCAGGAGCTGGGAAGACCACCCTGGTTCATCAACTTGTATCTTTATTTGGAAATGCGGTCTCGCTACTATTGGATGACTACACCGAAGATGCGATCTACCCACCTACCCTCGATTGGCTCAAGAACGGCGCAAATCCTGACGAATTCATTACACCTCAATTTGTTGCCAATCTAAAAGCTTTACGTGATGGCAGGAGCATCATTCACCCTGAAAGCAAAGCGGAGATTTTGTCCGCTGAATATATTATCCTTGAAGAGCCTTTCGGAAGGTCTCGTACTGTTATGAAAGACTTGATCGACTATCACGTTCAAGTTCAAATCCCACCTGAGTTGGCATTAGCCCGCAGGGTATTAAGAAATATCAACAGGCTGGAGGATAATGGGTATGGAGAAGGTCTCAAGGAATTTTTAGAATGGTATATAAGGGCAGGCAGGGATTTTTTCGCAGCCGTTCGCGAGCAAGCCTCAAAAGACGTTGATCTCGTTGTGAATGGAGAGCTTCCGACAGATATCCTTGCACAAAAAATATTTGAAACAATTCGAGCCAGGCAAATATCATAAAAGGCAGTCAGAATACGCCGCTGCTCATATTCCAAATAGCACCCTGCACCTATTTCAAGGTGCAGGGCATGTGCCAACCATGACCCGTCCGCATGAATTGGCGGACGAGATCAATAAATTCTTTTCAAATAATCGTTAATCGAAATATTTTTCTGGATACTCGCCGATACGCGGCTCTTCATCGCGGATCGCCAACAACATTGCGGCATCGCCGGGATAATACAAAATCCCCGTCGGCCGTGAGATGACAAAGCCATCGTATTCCGAGTTCAACACACCCAACGACCTGCCCCACGCATCACGCATTTCCACCAGCGGGTCACCGACCTTCACAAGATCGCCCGGCTCCTTGAGGTGGTGAACGACGCAGGATTGCGTCACTCGCGCCACACTGCGCCGATGAGTTGGGAAACCAGGGTCCACCACTTTGATGCCCGTGATCGGCTCCATCTCGCCGCCCAACATGCCGCCCCAACGCATTACATTTCGCAAGCCTGCAACACTTGCATTCACAACTTCGGGTGTGGGCGTGTACGGACTGCTAAGTTCAGCCGTCAATGCAGGGATGCCTGCCAACATCGCTACTGCCGCCGTGGTGGCGCGATGCAATTTTTCATTGATGTATTTTTCAACCGCAAAATCAGCGGTGACGGTGTGGCCGTAGGCCTGGGCCATTTCATCCATTTTGATGCTGACTTCCTCGGCGCGCTTGCGAGCAGATTCATCGCCCTTACGATACAAAATGCGGTCACGAAAAATGAACGACAATGAACCATTGCTCATACAGTGCAGATCAAAATAAAAGGAAGCGGTATTCTTGATCTCTTCGAACAGCCGCCCGTATGCCTGCTCTAAGGCTGAAGGCGGAGCCTTGTCTGGGTCTGTTTTCGGCGCACGTCCATCAGGAAAGAGACGGTTCGGGTCGCCAGCATGATAGTAGGCTTGGCGGTTCAACGTCCGCAAGCCAGCAGGGTTCAAGGCAGGGATGGCAACGATTGTCCCGTGCAATTTCTCCACCAACTCGGATGTAATCAATTTATGAATAACTTGAATCCCCGCGTGTTCAATGCCGTGAATCCCCGCCGTGATCCAGAACACTGGGCCATCCTCTTTTCCTTGAGCGATGATGACCGGCAGCGCATCCGCCCCGCCGACCGGGTGCTGAACCAGAAAATATTCTCCATATGCGATCTCGCCGCGTTTGGCGGTAGCGGTACCGATAGTGAGTGCCATTGACTTAATCCTTTATGATGATTTTTTTGAGAAGTGTGAGTATAAACCGAAAGTTGTATAATTTGATCGTTGCCCCATTATAAAATAATGGGAACGCCCTGTCTGTGTGGCTTGGTGCAGGAAATCACTATTTTCGAGGTGAGCTATGAGTTTCAAGCAGGAATTTCCTTATTTCGATGAATGCTTTCCCTTCCTGGATCATTTCATTCTTGATCTGGTCAGGACGTACAACACAGGAGAACTTAATTCCTGGGATGAACTGGATGCAAGAGTGAAGTCATTCTTCACTAGTGAAGTCATGGATAATGTCGAGGCAACGGCTCCCGGTTGGAAAAAGATGGCCTCCTATTCAGAGGGCATCACACTTACCCATGTGATATGCGTATTTCTGGGAATGTACATGCTGCCCGAATTTCAAGCATTATCTCTGGAACAAAAGCAGATCGCGAAATGGATCATCCTGTTCCACGATATCGATAAAGCCCACCTTCGCGGGCGCAGGGATACGATGCATGCCTTCAATTCAGCGGTCATTGCCGCTAATACATTGCCGGGCATTGGTTTCTCCATCACCAGTAAATACCCCGAATTGATCGAACCGTGGAGCGAATATACCCGCCAGGCTTTCTTGCAGCTTGCTGGTGAACAGTGGCCCAAACCCGATAATCAGAAACTTCCCAGAATCCTTTCTGAGATCGAAGAATTATTTGGAGAAAACACCCCTGCCACACTGATCGTAAAAACTGCCCTGTTACATATCTCGCTTGCCGTTGATAAAAACTACCCCACCCCATCACCTTTAACGGATGCCGAGGCGAAGGAGTTTATTGACCCAACCCTGTTCCCGCTTCTAAAAGTCATGATGCTGGCAGATAATGAGGGCTGGTCTCTGTTTTATCCAGAAGTTAGAGATCAGCAAAAACATGATGCATTGGCAGAGTTTGACAGGATTCGAAAATTTATTTTTGCAACTAATGGCCATTAGAGGTAAGATAATTCCCCTCAAATGGAACAGGAAGTAAAATATTTCTTGCCTGCAGGAGATCAAATGATGCTCACACCCCCAACTCCCGAAGAGTACGCTTCTTTTTATTCAGACTATATCCAACGAGCCACAGAGCGTGGGGATGTCATTGCCGCCCTGCCTATCCAGATCAATGAGCTTAATGCCGCACTTGGGGATCTTTCCGACGAACAAGCCCGCTTCCGCACTGGACCTGCGGAATGGTCCATCAAAGAGATCGTCAGCCATCTGATAGATGTCGAGCGCGTCTTCTCCTACCGTTTGCTGTGCATCTCTCGCAACGACCAGACGCCCCTGCCCGGCTTCGAGCAGGATGACTACGTCCGCGAATCTGGCGCGGATGAGCTTCCGCTGGTTGACTTGCTAATTGAATTCGAATTCCTGCGCCGTGGCAACATCCTTGCGATCAGCCATATGAGCGAAGAGGCGCTAAACCGCATCGGCACCGCCAGCGGGGCGGTCATCAGCGCGAAGGCCTTAGTCTACATGCTCGTCGGCCACGTGGAACATCACATGGCCAGTATGAACGAGAAATATCTGCCAAATCTTCGTTAATAAATCCCTTGACAGCCTAGAACATGTGTTCTAAAATTCGGCCTACCTAACCAAATGGAGGTCGAAATGGCAACTTATCAACGCAATCTCGGCGATGGCTTGAAAACCATCTGGAACAATTTTATTCGCAACCGAAAATTCAACCGTGGCGCCGCCTGGGGGATGATGATCATCGGCGCATTGCTGGCTTTTGAAGTATTCAACTTCAGCACCACCCAATTCGCTCTGCGCGACATGCTCGGTGACCTTACCTTCGCTGGCTTTCGCTGGGCAACCATCCTCGCTGTAGCCTTCTGCGGCATCGATTTTGCAGGCATTGCCCGCATCTTCACCCCCGAGCAGGGACGTGATGAACCCGCTGAAGTTTATTATCTCTTTGGCGCATGGTTGCTAGCCGCAGGTTTCAACGCTACCCTGACCTGGTGGGGCGTATCCGTTGCAGTGGCAAAGAACACCAACCTGCAGTCCAGCGCGGTACTCAGCCCTGAACAGCTTGCCAAAGTGGTTCCCATTTTTGTAGCTGTCATGGTCTGGCTGGTGCGTTTGCTGATCATCGGCACATTCTCCCTTGCTGGTGACCGCCTGTTTACCACCGCCGAGCAGCAGCCTGCTCAATATAAGCCGCAATATCAATCCCAACCGCAAACCCAGCGCACTAATTACAACAACCCCCAGCCGCGCCCAGCCTACCAGCAAAACTCACAGCCGCAGCGTTCATCCTACAACCAGCCTGTGAACCAGCCTGTTTTGCGGCCAGCCTCTCAAATTGCCCGCCCGGCGAACAGCCCAAGTACAACAAACTTCCGTCCCGCACCCAAACCAACGGTCAATTCCACGCAGACTTCGTTTATCCCGCCCGAGCCCACGTATCATCCTATTTCATACGAAGCCCGCAATTCAGAGAGCTCCACCCGTCACTACGACGCCTAATTGAGTCATGTCCTACGATGAAGTATTAGCGGACCGCATCAGAAAAATACTTCTGCCGATCGCATTGGAGAAAAGAATGTTCGGCGGCATCGGCTTCATTGTGGATGGCAATATGGCAGTCGGTGTTTATCAAGAATATTTGATCGTCCGCGTGGGAGCGGAACAGTATGCCACCGCATTGAAAAAGAAGGGCGCCAGACCTTTCGATATCACAGGCAAACCAATGACAGGGTGGGTCATGGTTTCGCAGGAAGGCTGTGGCACAAAACAATCGCTTGAAAAATGGATATCAACCGCCATGGAGTTTGTTGCAACGCTTCCGCCGAAATGACACAACCAAATAAATAAATTTTCGAGCACGGGTCCTTGAGACCCAGAAAAGAGAATATAGTTATGCCCCGCGCTCGCACATCACAAAATGATCGGCAAACAGCCGCGTCCCCGCAGGAACAAGGGAGCGGCTGTTTGTCTGGTTTTACCATCGTTCCGCTTTCAGTCATCCTCATCAGTTACTTGCTGGCTTCGCTTGCCCTGAAAACGAATCCCGCTCCATCTGTAAATTCGGAAATGCCGCCTGCCGCATCAACCGGCATTTCTCCCATCTTCACGCCTGAGATTCAGTATTGGGCAGGAAACATCATCCAATGGGCGGCCGCTTCGCAACTGGACCCGAATCTGGCTGCCACCATCATGCAGATCGAATCCTGTGGAGACCCTCGCGCAAGATCCAGCGCCGGGGCCATGGGACTCTTTCAAGTGATGCCGTTTCACTTTTACGCCGCGGATAATCCATACGACCCCGATACTAATGCCGCCCGCGGGCTGGACTATCTTCTCAGGTCGCTCAATGCTGGCGGGGGAGACGCTCGTCTTGCAATGGCAGGTTATAACGGCGGTATCGGTATCATCAGCCGCGCCGAGTGGGCCTGGTCCGCTCAAACGAAAAGATACATTCAATATGGCGTTCCCATCTATCAAGATGCACGCAATGGACTTTCCGTGAGCAATGCTGTCACTGAATGGTATGAGAAATATGGAGCGAGTCTATGCCGTCAGGCGCACGAGAGACTCGGGTTGCCTTAATTCCCCCAACTATCAAACTACCCAACTATTTTACAACCCCCAACCAGATTACAAACGTTGTTCCCTTGCCTTCTTTTGATTCAACCTTGATCTGTCCGCCGTGATTTTCCACGATCCATTGCGCAATGGACAAGCCCAGCCCAAATCCGCTGGAAGTGGAACGAGTGCGCGATTTTTCGGCACGGTAGAAACGATCAAAGATATGGGGCAGATCCTCTGCTGGGATGCCCGGGCCTGTGTCCCGTATGATGAGGCGCGCCTGGTCGCCGATCTTCTTCATGCTGAGGAAAACGTCCCCGCCCTGCGGCGTATACTGAATCGCATTCGCGACTAAATTCAACAACACCTGTTTCAAGCGGTCACGGTCACCGTTGACCATCACCTGATCGATCTCGTTGAGGTGGACATGCACTTTGCTTCCAGCCAGCACGCACATTTCAGTGAAAACTTCGGTGAGCAAAAGATCGAGTTCGACGGGTTTCAGTATAAGCGTGAGTTTTCCCGATTCAGCTTGCGCAAGCATGAGCAGACCACCGACGAGGCGCGTGAGCCTGCCCGCTTCCTGATCGATACTGGTGAGAGATTCTTCATCCACCTGTTTGAAGTGGCGCATCAGATCCACATTGCCTTTGATGACGGTGAGCGGCGTGCGCAGTTCGTGACTCACATCGGCGAGGAATCTTTGCTGCGAAGTGAAAAGCGATTCCAAACGTTCGAGTGTTTGATTGAACGAAGTGATCAGTTCGCCGATCTCATCTTCGGAGCGTTCCTGTGACGGAATGCGCCGCGATAGATCGTCGGCACGGTTGATCTGATCGACGGTTTCGGTGATGGCTTCGAGAGGGGAGAGGGCGCGTCCCAGAATTACCCACGAGCCAAACCCCGCCAGCAAAACGGCTACTACTGAAATCGCCGCCATCATTGAAAGCAGATTGCCCTGCGTGGCGTCGACCACGCTCAAACTTGCGCCGACTTGAAGTGTGCCAATGAAACGTTCCCCAACTTTGAGCGGAACGCTCAACACCCGCAGGTGGGCTCCATTCAGGTAGGAATCTTTGTACATGACAAGTTCAGATTCAAGTCCAGATGGATCGAGGGGTTTGGTCAATGTGCCGATACTGGGAGAAGTTGCGATGATCTTGTTATCGGGTCCCCATACTTGCACATACGCATTCGAAGTCATATCGAGCGGGGGCAGACTGATCAAATTCAGTTCGCCCATCGGGTTGACTTTGGTCACCTGCGTGATATCGCGCACTACGCCCGCCAGCATGGTGTCCACTTGATTGAGCAGGATCACATTGACAAGGATGTACACTGCCGCGCCAAAGATGAGCAGAATGCCGCTCATGAAAGTGGAATATAAAAGGGTGAGGCGCAGACGCAATGACATGGGAAAAGTTTAATCCTGCGAGTTTAGGATAACCTGAGAAATTCTCTGTGAAAAAAAGAAGCGGCAGTCACGCTGCCGCTTATCAGTTACGGATTTTCCCGCATTACATATCCCACGCCGCGCACGGTGTGGATGAGACGGGCCTCGCCTTCGCCTTCCAATTTCTGGCGCAAATAGCGAATATATACTTCAAGCACGTTACTCTCGCCGCCGAAATCGTAGCCCCACACGCGGTCAAAAATGACTTCGCGCGTCAGCACCTGCTTGGGGTGGCGCAGGAATAATTCAAGCAGTTCATATTCTTTCGCGGTCAACGCCACAAGGCGGGTTCCGCGCGCGGCCTGTCGTGAACCGGTATCAAGTGAAAGGTCTGCAAATTTCAATACAGGGATTCGCTCGGGTTGTGTTCGGCGCAAAAGGGCGCGCACACGCGCCAGCAATTCGTCGAGATTAAATGGCTTTACCATGTAATCATCTGCGCCCGCATCCAACCCTTGAATGCGGTCCTGCACTGTATCTTTTGCAGTCAGCATCAGGATCGGGATCGAACCACCCGTTCGCAATCGGTTGCACACCTCAAGCCCGTCCATGCCGGGCAGCATCCAATCCAAAACGACCAGATCGGGGGTGTGGTCGCGCGCGGCGATCAAGCCCATGCGCCCATCGGTTGCCGTGTCCACGGTATAACCTTCATAAGCCAGGCCTCGTTGTAAAAGTTTGAGAATTGCCTGGTCATCTTCGATAATTAGGATTCGCTCATTCATGGCTGCTGTACTCCTGTGCAAAATATACCATAAACTTTAGACACTTCCAAAGTCTGGTTATAATACGAACATGCCTTTGAGTAAACGCATTTTCGATCTAACCTTCGCACTGATTGCCCTCATCATTCTTTCCCCTGTTTTGATTCTCACTGCGATCTTCGTCCGCATCTTTATCGGATCGCCGATCTTATTTACACAGCAGCGCCCAGGTTACAAGGGACGTCCATTTCACATTTATAAATTTCGTTCGATGACGAACCGCTTCGCCCGTGACGGAAGCCTGCTCCCGGACGCCGAGCGGCTCACACGCTTTGGCAGGATTCTCCGCTCTCTCTCGCTAGACGAATTGCCCGAACTCTTCAACATTCTGCGCGGCGAGATGAGCTTTGTCGGTCCGCGCCCGCTGTTGATGGATTATCTCCCGCTTTACTCACCTGAGCAAATGCGTCGGCATGATGTAATGCCCGGGTTGACAGGCTGGGCACAAGTCAACGGACGAAACGCCATTGACTGGCCATCCCGTTTCCGCATGGATGTTTGGTATGTTGATAATTGGTCCTTCTGGCTGGATATTCGAATCATCTTTATGACGGTCTCGAAAGTGGTCTTACGCGAAGGCGTCAATCAAGCGGGGCAGTCCACGGTGGAGTATTTCAAAGGGGAACAATAACTTGGCCATGAATAAAATGTGGCCTTTTATATTATGTATTTTTCTTATCACAGCCTGTGGGGTGGATCTTTCAGGGAGGCCGCCCTTTGAAGAAATGACTTTCTCCCCGGATTACACCAATATCTCAATGCCTGACAGCCGAACGTGGAATGTCACCTACGAATATTCCACAGACACCACATTCACGGGAGTCGTCCGCCATGTTTCGCTTTGGTACGATTCGGGCGCACCCTTCATGTCACATGATATTCTCGTGACGACGGGCGATTTTTCCTCACAAGAGGCAGTGGATACGACTGTGTTTGCCCACAAATTCTTCTATCACTGGGATGGGGCGCCGCCAAGCGGGAGTATCAACCTCCTGCACATCGTCCCACTCAATGCAGAGATATTTGAGCAATTGACGCAGATCAGCAAATGGAATCATGTGACGATCAGCGGGCGGGAAATATTAAAGATCGATCTTTTTGACAACGATGGAAGTTATCTCGGTTTCATGACGGATATGGGCTGCAATACTATTTTGGTCAAATCTGTGACCATCAACGCTGAGGGAACACCCATTCCTTGATAACAAAAAGAAGGCGCTCCTTTTAGAGCGCCTTCTTTTTGTGTTACAAATTTTTGAAAGATTAGTACCAGATCCTGAAGGATGTCGTGGTCTTTCCGCTAAGGTTTCCGAAAGAACATGCTACGTCCGTGTAGATCAAACTGCCATAAGGCTGACTGACGAATGAAAGCGGCACGATTCCCACGCCGTTCGTGTTGGTGTTCAGCGGCACAGTCTCTGTGCGGCCATCCGGCCAGTGGACCATGGTGGAGCAGGTCGCATTTGCGATGGGCTGCAGGTTTTGGTCCTGTACGATGACAAAGACCAGTTGAGAATCGCTGGAGAGGGTTACGGCCTTCCAAACGAAGGCGCGCACCTGCAAACTGATCACATCCTGGGTGGTGTTGTTCAGCGGCTTGACGGGGGAGAGCAGGCCAGGGTCTTCGCCGAGAGTATCGAAATACATGCGGCCCAGGTCTGAAACCACCACGCGCTGACCTTCCATCTTCCAAGGCTGCCACTCCAGGCGGGCTTTTTCGAAATACTGCACGATCTTGTTCTCGTGATACTCAAAGCCCGAGATGGGATACCCAAATTGGGTGACCCCGCCGTATTGATCGAAAAATTCAAGAAATGCAAAACAAACAGCGTAACCAGTTTCAGAATAAGTGCGGCATGCCAGCGTGTTGGCAACATTCAGCGGCCCGGTGGAGACAAAGGTCTGACGGCCAAGTTGTGTCAGTAGTACCCGCTGTCCTGCAGGTTGATTCGGGTCATATTCAAAACGGGCGCGCTGGAAATATTGAACAGTCTTGTTGCTTTTGTCAACAAATTCTTCGGTGATCGGGTAACCATAAAGGAACAAGGCGTTGGGATTGCTGTTATAGAAGACCAGAAATTCCCCTTTTACATTGTGTCCGGTCTCGCTAAAATACTTTGAACCTTGATCTTGTGCGCGAACAGGTCCCCAGCTGGTACTGAGCAAGAAAATAGCAAGCACTACAGCAAATGATCGGCGCAACATCTTTTTTTTCCTGTTTCCATTATACTCAGAAATTTTTCGTGTAACATTACAAACTTCTTTTTTTCACATTACAGGTAACTATCTTCCAAAAATGAAATTGAAAGGAGGTCTTCCATCACCGGAATTGGGATTATTTTTCCAACAGTGCCTGGATGATCATCTCTGCTGCGTGTCCATCGCCATATGGATTGGCAGCTTTGGCCATTTGAGCATAGGCGGATTTGTCATACAACAATCGCTTCGCTTCTTCGACGATGTGACTGGTCTCTGTTCCAACAAGTTTGAGCGTACCCGCTTTTACTCCCTCCGGGCGTTCGGTGACATCTCGTAAAACGAGGGTTGGCACTCCAAATGCAGGGGCTTCTTCCTGGATTCCGCCCGAATCTGTCAGGATGAGTGTGGCATGTTTCATCAAATGAACAAGCGGCAGGTAGTCCAGAGGCGGAAGGAGGGTGATGTGATCCACATCTTTGAGAATCCTGTTCACAGGTTCCTGCACATTTGGGTTCAGATGCACAGGGTAGACGATTTCCACGCCAGCTTCCTGTGAAAGCTCTTTGAGGGCATGGCAAATATCTTCCATGGGTTTCCCGAAATTTTCACGGCGATGTGCCGTGACGAGGATAAGTTTGGAGGAAGTCAGTTTTTCCTGCACGAGTTGCGTGATCTCTTGCGGCTCGGATTGTTTCGAAACGAATTGCAAAGCATCAATGACGGTGTTGCCCGTGACCTTGATGATGTTTTCATCCACGCCTTCGCGCAGTAAATTATCACGCGACCAGTCAGTGGGGGCAAAGTGCATGTCGGCGGTGACGCCGGCAATGCGGCGGTTGATCTCTTCGGGGAAGGGCTGCCACTTGTCGTGGGTGCGCAAGCCTGCTTCCACGTGACCAAATTTAATGCGGCGGAAATAAGATAAAAGGGAGGTAATGGCAACGGTCGTTGTGTCACCTTGTGCCAGTACCCAATCGGGTTTGAAATCTTCCAGAACGGGATCGAGATGAGTGAAGATGCTTGCGCTCAACTGCGCAAGAGACTGATTGTCGCGCATCAGGTCGAGGTCGTAATCTGGCTGGATCTCGAACAGGTTGAGCACCTGATCGAGCATTTGCCTGTGCTGGGCTGTAACGCAGACTTTTGATTCGATCCCTGCTGTTTTTTGCAAAAGTTTTACAACTGGCGCCATTTTCACGGCTTCAGGACGGGTTCCAAAAACGGAGAGAATTTTCAATGTTTCGAGTGCCTCAACACAAGATTAGGATTTTTAATAGTTTGACGGGCTTGTGGTCAATTTATGAATTCGATTTGTTGTCGCCGATGCGGAAGAACTTAAAGCCGTTGTTCTTCCAGGCGGCATTGTCCCAGCCATTGACCGTGTCGACAATAACTTTGGCATTGGTCTTTCCGGCGATCTCGTGCGGATCAAGCGTTGCAAATTCCTTGTGTTTTACCAGCAGAAGAAGTGTGTCGGCATCGCTGATGGCTTCTTCAAAAGTGGCCGCCATATTAATGCCTTCCATCTGCGCAGTGGGTTTGAACGGTTCCCAAGCTCTGACCTGTGCGCCTTCCTTTTGAAGCAGGTGCACCACTTCAGTTGCCGGGCTTTCACGAAGATCATCCACATCAGGTTTGTATGCGAGGCCGAGGGCCGCGATCCGTTTTCCGTTGAGTGTGCCCATGGCGCGCTTGACCGTTTCCACCACAAAATGCGGCTGGGTGTCATTTACCTGCCTTGAATGGTAGATGAGCTGGGTCAATTCGGGTGCGGCTTCGACAAGAAACCAGGGATCCACACTGATGCAGTGACCACCGACGCCGGGGCCGGGGTTTAGGATCTTTACGCGCGGATGCAGATTGGCAAGCGAAATGGCTTCCCAAACATCGATGCCAAATTTATCGGAGAGCCGCGAGAATTCATTGGCGATGGCGATATTCACATCGCGGTAGGTGTTTTCCATCAATTTGACCATTTCTGCAGTGGTGGCATCGGTCTCGATGATCTTGCCTTTGACGAAGATCGAGTACAGCTCATGGCCCGCCTGGGCGGATTCGGGGGTTACGCCGCCGATGACGCGTGCGTTCTCGATCAACTCGCGCAGGATCTGTCCGGGCAAAACCCTTTCGGGAGAATATGCCAAATGAAAGTCGCGCCCAGCTTCAAGTCCGGAACGAGCGAGGATGGGGGCTACCAGGTCGATTGTGGTGCGCGGAGGAGAAGTCGATTCAAGCACGACAAGATTTCCCTTCCGCAAAAACGGCACGATGGATTCAGCGGCAGAGATCACTGCGCGCATGTCGGCCAGTTTGTAGGTTGTCCCGTTGTATTTACCGAATTCATCATTCTGAAAGGGGGTTGGGACGGCGATGATAAAAGTATCTGCCTCTTCGGGGCGGGTGGCAGCTTTGAATTTTCCCGATTGAATTGCGCCGTTCAAACCATCGCGCAAGCCTGGCTCGTGGATATGGATCTCACCTCTGTTGAGGATATCGATGATTTGCTGGTTGATATCCACGCCAAGAACGTTGATTCCATGCGCGGCAAATGTGGTTGCTGTGGGGAGGCCAATGTAGCCAAGCCCAATTACACAGATTTTTTGGAATTTCACTCGGACTCCTAGGAAGGGTTTTTACTAGGGCGTATTATACAACCGCTTGCCTCAAAGTCCGACGCAACCTTAACATGACATTTACCGTATACCGAATCGAAACCTTTGCTTCTTGTTGTATAATCAATTGGAGGAACAATGGACTTTTTACTCGACCCAAATGTTGCCTATCTGATCTTTCTTGCAGGGATTGTGCTTGTGTTCATGGCAGTGGCCACCCCGGGGACCGGGGTAGTGGAAATCGGCGCCTTATTCTGCTTTGTGCTGGTTGGGTATGCGTTGTACAACCTTTCAATAAACTGGTGGGCTTTGGTCATCTTGTTGTTGAGCATTGTGCCGTTCGTTCAGGCCATTCGAAAGCCAAAAAGCCTCCTTTATCTGGTGCTTTCCATTTTGCTGGTAGTGATTGGCTCGGTGTTTTTGTTTGCCAGCGAAGATGGCAGCCTCATTTCTGTGAACCCGATCATTGCCCTGATCTCTTCCGGGTTGGTGTCTGTTTTCCTGTGGTTTGTCCTGCGTAAGGCCATTGAGGCAATTTCGCGCAGGCCTACGCATGACCTTGAGGCGCTTGTCGGCCAGGTCGGCGAGGCAAAGTCAGCCATTCATAGCGATGGGAGCGTGTACATTGCTGGGGAGATGTGGTCAGCACGCAGCGATTCTGAAATTCCAGCTGGGAGCCATGTCCGTGTAATTCGACGGGATGGTTTTACCCTGGTTGTGGAAAAACAAATAATCATTTCATAAAGGAGAAAACATATGAATGGCGTTCTTGGTTCGGTAGGTGCTTTATTTTTATGTCTGGGAGTAGGCGTTGTTGTATTTTTGGCATTCAATTTCCTTCGCATCGTGCCAGAGTATCAACGTCTCGTTGTGTTCCGCTTGGGGCGTGTTTTGGATAAGCCCAAAGGACCGGGTGTAGTTCTGCTCATCCCCGGCGCTGACCGCCCTGTCAAAGTGGATTTACGCGAACAAGTTCGTGAGGTTCCTCATCAGACCTCCATTACGAAAGATAACGCCCCGATCTCCATTGACTTCCTGTGGTATTACAAGGTACTCGACCCCGCCCAGTCGGTCTTGCAGGTAGGTAACTTTGAATCTGCCGCGGCTGGTATTGCGGCTACGACCCTGCGCGCGGTGATCGGTGGTATCCCCCTCGATGATGTGCTTTCCGAGCGCGAACACATCAACAACATGCTCCGCACCCGCCTCGATGAAGTCACCGAGCGCTGGGGTGTCAAAGTGACCAACGTTGAAATTCGCGAGATCATCCCTCCGCGTGATGTTCAGGACGCGATGAACCGCCAGATGTCTGCCGAGCGTATCCGCCGCGCCGTGGTGACTGAATCCACGGGTACACGCGAAGCCGCCGTCAACGTGGCTGAAGGTGAAAAGCAATCCAACATTCTCCGCGCTGAAGGTGAAAAGCAGTCTGCCATTCTCAAGGCTGAAGGTGAACGCGAAGCCCAGCTTCTGCGCGCCGAAGGTTTTGCGAAAGCCCTCGAGCAGATCTACAACTCGGCCAAGACCATTGATCAGAAGACCATGACCCTGCAATACTTTGAGACCCTCAAGGCCATGGGCATGAGTCCCTCCACCAAATACATCTTCCCGATGGAATTCACCAGCATGATGGATAACTTCCTTAGCAAGGGCACCAAGTAATTCGCCTGTAATCCATAAATGGAATAAAATAAGGTCTCTCGCAAGAGAGACCTTATTTTATGGAAATCGTCCCCGCTAACATTTTCGACCTGAACGCGCTTCGCAAACTTGAAAAAGCCTGCTTCGACAAGGATGCATGGCCTTTATTCGATTTATTCGCCGTATTGACCTTCCCCGAAGTGATTCGACTCAAAGCCGTAGTGGACGGCCAAATGGCAGGATTCGTGGGAGGCGACCCGCGTCCGCGCGAAGGGTGGGGCTGGATCGCCACCATTGGGGTTGATCCACGCTTTCAGCGGCGCGGCATCGGGCGGGCATTGCTGCGTGCCTGCGAAGCCAAACTCGGTGTGCCGCGTTCGCGCCTGACGGTGCGAATTTCAAACATTGCCGCGATTTCTCTCTACGAACAGGAAGGCTACGCAACGACCGAGATCTGGAGCCGATATTACAGTGATGGGGAAGATGGCATGGTAATGGAGAAGAATTTATGAGCGCTGGAAAACAACGCTTGCAGGAATTCGAGGCGCTGAGGGCATTGTCCATCGTCCTGTTGTTGATCCTTCACAGCGACGTATTTTCATTGCAAGTTTTTGGCGTGGAGTTGGGTCCGATCTCGCATTTTGTCGGCGCTTTTTTATTGGGATCATTTTTCTTTTTGGCGGGCTATTTTCAGGAAGTTTCCATGCAAAAACGCGGACATGAGCCGCTGGCCTACATAAAATCAAAATTCATGCGGATCTTCCCTCCCTACTGGTTTGCCCTCGCATTATTCATCTTTGTGATGGGATATTCGCTGAAGCGCTTCGACCTGACGGTGTATCTGCTCAACATCCAGTTCATTTTCTCGCCGGCCTTCGTAAAGCAGATGCTCACGCTTTGGTATATCAGTGTTGTTGTGAGTTATTACTTCCTGTTCGGGATTCTGACCTATCGCATCCAATCCAACAGCGGATTGGCGGTTTGGTCGCTGGTGATTTTTGCCGCGACCTACGTTTTGCACAAAATGACAGGTTTGCTTGACGGCAGGTTCTTCGAATATTTTTTCATCTTTTTGGCTGGCATTTATTTTGCGCGTCTCCATCAGGTTCGTGAATGGCTCTTCAATTTGCATTTCGCTTTCAAAGTTGGGATTGCTTTTCTGGGTGTGTTGGCTTTCCGCATGGCGTTGGCCTCGGGTGTTGATATTACCCACGGCTTTTACCTGCTGGCTGTGGATTTTTACATTCTCGGCTGGGTATTGATGTGGTTGGGGATCTTCCGCACCAATGTGGGTGGGTGGCGAATCTGGGCTCCCATTTCCACGGCTTCGTTTTTTGCGTATTTGTTCCACCGCCCGATCTGGTATGTGTTGGTTGGGCTGCTGGCACACAGGATTGGACTCTCCACAATCATGTTTCAGTTTATTCCGGGGTCGATCATTGTGCTTTTTGTGTGCTATTTTCTTCAAAATGGATACGACTTTCTGTTACACGCGGGTCGAAAGCAGATGAATTCGCCCGACGGGAAAGGGATATAAGCTGGCAACGGATTTAATTCCTCAGCGGCTTGTAGAAGGTTTATAATCAGTCAATATGTCCAACGTTCTGCCGCCTCCTATCTGGGTAAACACAAAGCAAGTATTACAAAAAATGATGGATGATCTCGTCACACAAAGCCGTGTGGCGGTCGACACAGAATCGAACAGCCTGCACGCGTTTCGCGAGCAGGTTTGTTTGATACAGATCACCTCATCTCATACAGACTATCTGATCGACCCGCTTGAATTGAGGGATTTGAAACTGCTCGCTCCCATCTTTTCAAACCCCAGGATCGAGAAGGTCTTTCATGCCGCCGAGTACGACTTGATCTGCCTGCGGCGTGATTTCGGTTTCTCCTTTGCGAATCTGTTCGATACGATGCATGCCGCGCGTGTGCTGGGTTATCCCGCCGTTGGCCTGGACCGATTGCTCGGCGATAAATTCAATGTCCAAATGGATAAGCGCCATCAAAAGGCAAATTGGGCCGCGCGCCCGTTGTCGAAGGAACAGATCCATTATGCGCGGTTGGACACGCATTATTTGTTTAATCTGCGCGATGCCCTTGAACAGGAATTGCGCGAAAAGAATCGCTGGGAATTTGCAAAAGATGATTTTATGCGTGCCTGCCTTTTGGATGAGGTCAAGCAGAAAACGAATGGGGAATCCTGGGAGCGGTTTTCGGGGCGCAAGGATCTTTCACTGCGCGAGTTGACCGTCATGGCGCATCTGTGCAAATGGCGCGAAAAGGAAGCCGAGAAATTGAATCGTCCGCTTTATAAAGTGATCATGGACGATACGCTCATCACATTATCGAAGAATCAGGCCCAGCAGAAGGTGGATCTTTCAGCAGCAGGCTTGAGCGAGAAACAGATCCATTTGTGGGGTGATGCGGTTTTGACGGCGATCCGCCAGGGGGTGTCTGCTCCACTGGTTGAGCGGAGACAGGTTGAGGCGAAGAATGATGCGTTCCTTCGTCGGCTGGAGAAATTGAAATTGTGGAGAAAAAGCGCCGGGCAGGAAATGGGCGTCGAGTCAGATGTCGTCCTGCCGAAGCCTTATTTATCGGCGTTGGCTGAAAATCCGCCAAAGGATGCGGACGAGTTGGCGGCCATGATGAAGGACACTCCATCACGTGTGGAAAAATATGGACCTCAGATCTTAAAAGTATTGGGAGGCAGGAATGCGAATTAGTTTTCACGGCGCCGCGCACACTGTGACTGGCAGCCAGCATTTGATCGAAGTCAACGGCTCGCGTCTTCTTCTGGACTGCGGCTTGTATCAAGGCAGACGTGCAGATACGTACGAACGCAATTTGAATTTCAAGCACGATCCGCGCAAGGTGAATGCAGTGATCCTTTCGCATGCGCACATTGACCATGCGGGGAATCTGCCCAACCTCATGAAGCAGGGATTCGAAGGACCGATCTTTGCCACGCACGCAACCGTTGAGCTTGCCAGCCTGATGATCGCCGACTCGGGTCATATTCAGGAATCGGATGCGGAGTATGTGAACAAGAAGCGCGCCCAGCGTGGTGAGGAACCCATTGAGCCGCTTTATACGAAGGAAGATGCCGAGCAGGTTGCAGGCATGTTTAGTGGGGTAAATTATGGCGAGGCGTTCGAACCGATTCCCGGTGTGATCGCCCGTTTTTATGAAGCGGGGCACATCCTCGGTTCGGCGGGCATTTCGCTGGATATTGAAGAAAACGGAAAGAAGACCCGTTTGTGGTTTTCCGGTGATATTGGAAGATTTAAATTGCCTTTGCTGCGAGATCCAGTTCTGCCTGATCACGCTGATTATATGATTATGGAATCGACTTATGGTGATAAACGCCATAGTGATCCTGCGATCGCATTTACTGAATTCCGTGATGTCGTGAAGCGGACAATCGAGCGCGGCGGAAAGGTGATCGTGCCCGCGTTTGCGGTTGGCCGCACACAGGAACTGGTCTATCATCTGAATGAGATGATGTCTGAACGCGAGATTCCCAACGTGCCGGTATTTGTAGATAGTCCGCTGGCGGTGAATGCCACTGCAGTTTTTCGAAACCATCCTGAATGTTATGACGAGGAGACCCGCCAGTTTGTGTTGGAAGCACGCCACCCCGCATTGGATTTCAAGATGCTGACTTATGTCAAGTCTGTGGATGAATCCAAGGCTTTGAATGAACGCACCGACCCGATGGTGATTATTTCTGCTTCGGGCATGGCTGAAACGGGGCGCATTGTCCATCATATTCGCAACAATATCGAGAATCCAAAGAATACGATCTGCATCGTTTCCTGGCAGGCGCCCAATACAATGGGGCGCAGGCTGGCAGACCGTGAGCCGCAGGTGAATATCTTTGGCGAAATATACAAACGCAAATGTGACGTCGCCACTATCGGTGGTCTCTCAGGTCACGCAGGGCAGGATTTGCTCATGAAATATGCCCTCAATGTGAAAGATAGTGTCAAACAGATATTTTTGGTTCACGGTGAAGAGAAACAGGCGATGACTTTGACGGAACTTTTGAAGGAACAGAAAATGCATGAGGTTCACTACCCTGAATTGCATGAGAGCGTGGAGTTGTAAGGGGCCATCCGCAGATTATACAGATTGAGCGGAATTTTTCGATTATAATTTCGCCCGCTTCAAGAAATGGGGAGGTGCCAGAGTGGTTGAATGGGACAGTCTCGAAAACTGTTGTGGGCTCCGGTCCACCGAGGGTTCGAATCCCTCCCTCCCCGCTAAAGTCCAGCCGAATCGGTTGGGCTTTTTTTATCCCCAGTGACCTCCATTGAGGAGGTGATATTCGAATCCCTCCCTCCCCGCCAGACAAGATGCGTCCAAGTAGGGCGCGTTTTTGATTTCACCGAGCACTCTGAAAATATGGCTTCATCCACAGATCATGGTGATTTTTTCAAATCTGCGCCATCTGCGGAAGAATTTCGATACCGTTTATCATTCGAATCTTTCCACCTCTTGGGGCATTTTATTTTCAGACAAGCGTGGTAAGATTCGTCCAATGAAACTCAACCTTGCCCTCGCCCAGATCAATACACGGCTTGGAGATGTGGAATCAAACCTTGTCAAACATCTCGAGTACATCGAACAGGCCAAAGCTGAAAAGACCGATTTATTGGTATTCCCCGAACTTTCGTTAACTGGATATGTATTGCAGGATCTGGTTGCCTCGGCCGCACACAAGCCGACAGAGGATGACCCGATCTTCAAACATCTCCTCAAAGCGTCTCACGATCTGGACCTGGTCATTGGATTCGTAGACGAGGACTCTCGTCACCGCTTTTACATTGCCTCGGCATACCTTTCAGGCGGCAAAGCCATTCATGTCCACCACAAAGTCTATCTACCTACCTACGGCCTTTTCGATGAAGGCCGCTTTTTTGCGTGGGGTGACTCGGTCCGCGCCTTCGATACGCGTTTCGGACGCATGGGCATGCTCATCTGCGAGGACTTCTGGCATGCCTCGCCTCCGTACCTGCTCTGGCTCGACGGCGCGGATATCATGCTTTTCTCGTCCGCTTCACCGGGGCGAGGCTTGAACGACAAAGAGAAACTCGAATCCGCCCGCTGGGTGGAACGCGTTACCAAGGCCTACGCCAGCATGTTCACCTCATTTGTCGCCCATGCCAACCGCGTCGGCTACGAAGATGGACTTCACTTCTGGGGTGGCGCCACCGCTTTTGACCCGAATGGCGAAGAGCTTGCGCACGGTCCGTACAACGAAGAAGCCATCACCTACACCCAATTGGATTTGAATCAACTCCGTCGTACGCGCGCACGTCTGCCGCTTTTACGTGATGAACGCACGGCTCTCACAAGAAACGAATTGAACAGGATCCTTGCCCGTGATTAATCCTGACCTTACCATCAACACCGACCTTGCCCGTGAGATTTTGACGGGTTTCGTAAGATCTGAAATTACGCGTGTGGGAATGTCCCGCGCCATTATCAACCTTTCCGGTGGACTTGACTCGGCGCTCTCTTGTGCGCTTGCAGTCGCGGCTTTGGGCGCAGAGAATGTCATGGCGTTACGCCTGCCCTATCGCACTTCTTCTGCTGATTCGCTGGAACATGCCCAATTGGTAATTGACCAGTTCAAAGTCCAGAGTGAAACGATTGATATTTCCGCGATGGTTGATCCACTGATCGAACGCGATTCAACCATATCCAGTGTGCGCAAAGGCAATATCATGGCGCGAGTCCGCATGATCGTGCTTTACGATCAATCGGAAGTATTCAAAGCGCTGCCTGTTGGGACAAGCAACAAGACGGAAATTCTGCTCGGGTATAGCACGATGTATGGCGACTCGGCCAGTGCCATGAACCCGATAGGGGATCTATATAAAACACAGGTGCGCCAGCTTGCGCGTGCAATGAACATTCCCGCGCCGATCATTGATAAAGCCCCATCCGCCGATCTGTGGGAAGGTCAGACCGATGAAAAGGAACTTGGCTTTACCTACGACGAAGTGGATAAACTTCTCTACCTGCTCATTGACCAGCGCTACAGTCCGCAGGAGGCGATCGAAGCGGGCTTCAATGAAAGTTTTGTAAAGGCTGTCACTGCCCGCGTTCGTCGTAATCAATTCAAGCGCATGCAGCCGCCGATTGCCAAGGTCAGCAATCGCACCATCGGCTATGACTTTTTATATCTCCGTGATTGGGGAACATAAACAGCGAACAGTGATCAGTGTGCAGTGATTACTGAAAACTGTTCACTGCCTTCTGTACTGATAACTGGAAATACAAATGCATATTCCTCCCTCGCTCAAACATAAAAAATTTTTCTACCTTTGGCTCGGACAGCTAATCTCGATCACAGGAACCCAGATGCAACTCTGGGCTTTATTTTGGCATGTCAGTAATTTGGATAAGAACCCGATCGCCCTTGGCGGCATCGGTCTTGCCCGTATTTTCCCCGTCATCATCTTTTCCTTGATCGGTGGTGCGCTTGCGGATTCAGTGGATAGACGCAAAGTGATGTTCGTGACTCAAAGTGCTGCCGCGCTTCTCGCCCTGACTCTTGGACTGCTCACCCAATTTGGACAGGTCACCATCTGGTACATTTACGTCATCACCGCGTTTCAGGCGATCGCCGTCGCCTTCGACGGACCTTCACGACAGGCATTGATTCCCAACCTTGTGCCGAAAGAGGATCTGCCCAACGCATTTAGTATGACCTTCACTTCGTTTCAGTTCGGCTCTGTGCTTGGCCCCGCCTTGAGCGGATTTGTCATCGCCTGGGCTGGGCAGGAAGCGGTTTATTATTTAAATGCGATCTCGTTTGCAGCGGTGTTGTTTGCGCTTTTCATGATCGGGGATGTGCCGCAATCTTTTGCCGAGAAATCGGCAGGCATTAGTGTGAGCGCGATTCGGGAAGGCATTCATTTCATTCTTGAGAAGCCCATTATCCTCTCTTCGATGATGTTGGATTTTGTGGCGACGTTTTTCGCTTCAGCAAATACGTTAATGCCGATCATTGCCACTACTGTTTTGAAGGTCGGCGTGGTGGAATATGGCTATCTTTCCGCGGCTTCGGCGGTGGGGGCTGTGACAGTAGCGCTGGTCATTTCACAGGTCAAGGTGATCCGCAGACAGGGACCGATGTTCATGGGGGCGGTCATCGTGTTTGGGATTGCCACAGTCATCTTTGGCCTGACCAGATCCTTTATCGTGGCGTGGCTGGCAATTGCCACCACAGGCGCGGCGGATGGCGTCAGCACCATCATCCGCAATACGATTCGACAGTTACAAACGCCTGATCACATCCGTGGACGGATGACCAGCATCAACCAGATCTTTTTTCAGGGTGGGCCGCAGCTTGGCGAAATGGAAGCAGGGTCGGTGGCGCAGTTTTTCGGCGCATCGTTTGCAGTGATCAGCGGAGGCATCGGCTGTATCATCGGCACATTGCTCATCATTTGGAAGTGGCCGCAGTTGATGCACTACGATGGCCATGAGCCGATTGAAGGAGAAATCGCCTCTTCGCCTTCTTCAGGGGCATCCATTGTCAGCAACAGGGTGCGGCGACCGTAATAAATATTGTAGAGACACGGCGCCGTCGTGTCTCTACTTTTAGTGCGTCGCACTTATACCTGCCGATAATTATGCGGGTGGATTTTCGATCAGCCTCTTCATCTCTGCCAAAACGGCTTGATGAATGACTGCCGTGTCATTTGTCCCCAACTCTTTGACATAAATCGGATTCCCGATCTGCACAGTGACCGTGACTGGCTTTTCGTTGAACATGACCATGCCCAGCAATTGCAGGGCGGTGGCGAGTTTTTCTTTTTCTTCTTTTGTCTTTTTAATTGTCAATAACCAGTGATTGGCGTATTTGGCAGAGACCACGCCGCTCACCAGTACAGGCAGGATTGCCGCTTCGGGAGCCATGCGTACAAAAACGCCGACGCTGTCTGTCCACGCTTGTAGGGAGTCAACTGCGCCTGGGTACACCTCGGGATCAGGTTCGATGTGACCTGCGGGGAAGGTGAGCGCCGCGCCGCCGTTCTTCAAATGCGAGCTGACCTGACGCACGAGCGTCATTCGCCTGGCGGGATCATCGTGGACATAAAATAGTTGTTTGGTTGTGTGGGGGAGTGCGTTCAAAAATGGACGATCAAGCGCGATGATGTGCAGGTCTTTGCGATTCAAGGCCGCGAAGAGCGCGACCGTGTCGGCCATACCTGGGTGGTTGGATAATGCCAGAAACGCTGAATCAGGCACACGGTCCGCATGAATGACGCGCAACTCTTTGACGTAGCGATTCAGCAGGTTGCGCCCGCCTTCGTCGATGCCGTGCAGGCCTGTAACGTCGTCGTATTCCATCATGTGACGGGCAAATATCTCGGCAGGTTTGCGGAAAAGGAATCGCAAAATTTTGGCGGGGAGGGGATAACCCTGCCACCCAAAGGATGAGACGAGGTCGTCGAGGTTGATCTGGGTGAGCGTTTCGAACTGATTCAAATTATTTCTTTGCAGTGGCCCACATGTTGAGCATGAATTCGAAATAGCCGAACTTTGTCTTGGTCATTTCAAAACCAGCCTGACCGAAATACCAGCCCAGCAATGGAAGGGTGTAGGCGTAGGCATGTTCGTGGATTTCTTCGGCGCTGACAAGGCCGACCTGTGCCATGAATTTCAGCAGGCCGTCGGACCAGGCCGCGGGCGTGGTGAGGATGACCATGCCTTCGGGCTTGAGCACGCGGTAGATCTCTTTGAAAAGCTTGGCCATCAGCGTGGGGTCGAGATGCTCGACGACCGCCAGCAATGTGACCGATTCAAAATAATCGTTTTCGAAGGGCAGGCGGGGTTCGATCTCCAGGTCGAGGGTGAAGCTTTCGATCTTCAACTCGGAGGCGGTTTGTTCGGGGAGGGGGATTTGGTCGATCGCGAATTTTTCGGCGAAGGCTGTGTGCGCCAAAAAATAGGGGAAGGAGCCGCAGCCAATATCGAGAATGCGGCCGTTGCGTAGATTTGTGGGGATGAGTTTATTCGCTCGTTGTGCGCGCAGGTCTGCGAGCATGGGTTCGAGCAGACCTTTTCCGCGGGTCATACCTGCCATGAAAATGTTCTCCAATTTTTTAATAAATTCGTGCAACTATATCCCACATTTATTTTCCATGCAATCTACGGATTTGTTGAGAGGGATTTGGGAGGAGATTTCACCACGGAGATCGCGAAAAAGTAAAGAATCTCTGTGACCTCTGCGATAAAAGATTTTTACTCTGGCTCCATCGAAAAGTGGAGCGGATAGCCTTCCAGCCCTGCGGCGAAGTGGGCCTTGTTGATACGCCGCTCCGCCTCGGATTTGGCGACGGTCTGCACATAAGCCATGCCTGTGATGTGCGCCGTGAGCATGATCTCGGCGGCGGTGGGCGTGCCGAGATAAAAGAAGGTCGTCAACGCATGCACGACGAAATCCATCGGCGTCACGTCATCGTTGTGGATGAGGATGCGATAGAGCGGCTCGAGTTCCGTTTCGGTGATCTCGATGATTTCGATCTCGGGGGCGATTTGATTATGCATGGTTTTTGCTTTCCGCAAGCTTCCGCGGATTTGAAATTGAAAATTCGCGATTGAAGGTTTTATTTGTAAAGGTCGTTCAACTGTCTGATCTCTTGCGATGTGAGCACGATTTCCGCTGCCTCGAAATTTTCCCTGATGTGCTGCGGCTTGAAAGACATGGGAATCGTGATGACACGCGGTTGACAGACCAGCCACGCCAGCGCAATCTGATACGGCGTGGCGGAATGGGCATTGGCAATGGCTTGCAAGGTTTTGTTTACGGGCAGGTTGCGAAATTTTACAGGTGAATAGGCTGTGATCAGGATGTCGTTTTGCTGGCAATATTCCACAACGCCGTTTTCCACGTAGGTGCGGTCGGGCAGGCGGTAGGGTATTTGATTGGTGAGGAGAGGTGTTTCAGAAAGCTCCTGCGATTTCTTGAGATCCCTGAGTTTGAAATTACTCACACCCAAATGGCGCACCTTCCCATCGCGGACGAGTTTATTCAGTGCGGTGAAGGTCTCTTCAAGCTTCATTCCAGTTGAAGGCCAGTGGATGAGATACAGATCGGCATAATCCATTTGCAGGCGGCGCAGGCTTTTTTCGCAGGACGAAAATACATCTTTTGGATTAAGATGTTCTGGCGAAATCTTGGTAGTGATAAACAGATCTTCGCGTTTGGTCTTTGTCTCGCGCACCACGCGCCCGATCAATTCTTCGGCGTGTCCGCTCGAATACATTTCCGCAGTGTCGAAGTGAGTATAGCCAACTTCCAGTGCGGAGCGCAGAGCGGTCATCGAAACAGAATCAAGACTCGGGTCGGCGGTTGAGTCGCCGCCGATCTTCCAGGTGCCGAATCCGATCTTGGGGAGAGTCGTGTTTGAGAGGGTTTCAAATTTCATCGGTGTATTAATCCAACTCGATCTCGATCGAGCGTGTGACCTTTGCCCTACCGCCAGCGAGCAGGCTTGAGATTTTTCCATTTTCCAATTTCAACTCAACAAGAATTTCGCTGGGCGATGGCGTCGGCATGAGCCTGCCTTGTTCGAGGATCATCGTTTCTTTTTTGATATTCAGCTGATCGAACAAATAACATGCCAGCGGACCCGCCGCCATGCCTGTGGCGGCTTCTTCGGGGATGCTGTAATACGGTGCGAACATGCGTGTTGCGGCATCGCGCCCGCGGACCTGTGTTTCGAGCGTGAATGGATAATACCCGATTAAGTCCAATGCTTCGCTGATCTGGTGGATGGCGTTCAAGTCGGGGTTGATCGATTTGAGCGTGGCTTCATCTTTCACGGGAATCATCATGAACGAATTGCCTGTGTTCACAGGCATGGGCTTGTGGCTTGCAAGCAGGTCTGTTTTTTGCAAACGCAGTGAATCGAGCACATCCTGTTCGCTGATGCTTTTGTGGGGGAGCGGGAAATATTTCGGTGCAAGTTGCTGCATGTAAGCCACTTCACCCTTCAGGTAAATATCGCGATTTCCATCGATGGTTTCTTTTGAGCTCTTTGGGCCTTTCACGATTCCCTGCTGAGACAAATACGAGAACGTGGCGATGGTGGCATGCCCGCAGTGGGCGATCTGTTTATTGGGTGTGAAGAAATCCAGTTTGAATTCCGCGCTTTGTGATTTTGAAATAAATGCCGTTTCCGAGAGACCGACCTTCGCAGCGATCCTTTGTTTGACCTCACTCGAAAATTCATCGGCTGGGTAAACGACACCAGCGGGATTGCCGCCCTCTCCCGCGTCTGTAAAAGCATTAATGATGTTGATTGTGATCTTGTTGGACATGGTTCCTCTGTAGTGTTAAAAAAATACCTTCACCTGCTATTTTATCGCTTGTATCATAATAAAGTAAACTTTTTGCCGAAATTGAGAGTGAAAAGTAAAACTTTTGTTTACCAATTTATGCGATACTCTGTAGCATCCATTTCTCTCCCGCAATTCTGCACAAATTCTGCACATTTGATAGGTATCTTTGGGGAAATAATAAAAGGAGATATTGAAATGAGTTCCATTCTAAATATACTGAAAAATAATAAAACCAGAAATTGGGGAATTCTTGCGGCGGTCGTGATCGTGGGGATTTTGGCGTGGAGGCTTTTTGGATCGGCAGATTCTGCGAACGCAACCGCCAGCATTGGAAACGAAGCGCTGGTTTCCTCTGTTGACCTTGAGGAGACCATTGAGGCTTCGGGGTCTTTGGAAGCCCAGCCTTTTGCCAGCCTCAATTGGAAGACGGGCGGCATTGTGGAATCTGTGAACGTTCAGCCTGGGGATTTTGTGAAGGCGGGCGACGTGCTGGTGACTTTGCAGCCCGAAAGCACATCTGCAAGCCTCGTCTCGGCTCAAGCGGACCTGGAAACTGCTCAAGCCAACCTACGGGCGTTGATCGCCCCTGACGGTTCTTCCGTTGGTTCCGCGATCGAGAATGCCTCTAAAGGTTTTGAAGATTGGAACGACTCCCGTGTCGATTTGATGGATGCGCTCTCGTACAACCGCGGCGGTGGCGACGATGACCTTTTCGACGATGTCATTACTGCGCGGGATGATCTGGTCAATGCGCTCGAAGATTATCCGCTGGCGGCAAATACAGATGCACAATTCTATTACTGGACGGCGCGCGCCGACTCGCTGGGTTATACAGGTGATTACAACTACGCCGCGCTCAAGACCTCCCTTCGTGCTGAATTGGATAAAGAAGATGCCGACTATGTGGATGAAATTCTCGCGGCACAGGTCGAATTCGAATCTTTGGCGAAGGCGTTTGGCGAATCGATGGAAGACCAGGATGATGCCATTGATGCGATGAAGGCATTTGGTGCCTACGAACAGTCAGCGGATGCATTGCTGGATGCTTTGCAGGCGGAATATGGTGTGCTGGTACAGCCGAGCGCGAGTGATCTGACCTCTGCACAGGCAAAAGTGGATTCCGCGCAAGCCAACGTGAATAATTTAAGCGTCCTCGCTCCATTCGATGGGCAGGTTCTTTCAGTGGACGACCGTATCGGTGATACGGTGGCGGCGGGCGATCTTTCCGTCAATATGGCGGATATGAACAGTTTATATGTCGAGACGCAGGTGGATGAATCAGACATAGCGAATGTCAAATTGGGCAACCAGGTCGAGGTCACGTTGGATGCGTTGCCTGACATCCTGTTTACGGGTGAGGTCTCGGCGATCAATCCCGTGGGTGAGAATATCTCCGGGTTGGTGAAATACACCATTCGGGTTGCGTTGGATCCTGTGAGTGACGATACTTTCCTGCCGCTGGGTACCACTGCGAATGTGGTTATCAAAGTGCGCGATGCCTCGGCTACATTGATCGTGCCGATCGCGGCCATTCAAAATGACGAACAAGGCGAATTTGTTTGGGTGATCCAGAGCGATGGTTCGACGAAACGGGTGGATGTGGTCAGCGGATCGATCGTGGGTGATCAGGTGGCTGTGACAGGTGATCTGTTTATGGGAAATCGCCTTCAATTGGTGAATACCAGTGATTTCGCTGCCCCCAATCCTTTTGGCGGAGGAAAGTAGAATGATCCAGACTGAGAACTTGATGAAGGTATATCAAATGGGTGATAGCGAGGTGCGCGCGTTGAACGGCGCGAGCTTCACCATCGACAAAGGTGAGATGGTTGCGATCATGGGGCCATCGGGTTCGGGCAAAAGCACGTTGATGTCGATCATCGGCTGTCTCGATGCACCCACCAGCGGTAAATATATGTTGGACGGCGTGTCTGTGGAAAACATGGATGAAGCGAAACTCGCAGAAACCCGCGGACGAAAGATCGGTTTTGTTTTCCAGCAATTCAATTTACTGGCACGCACCAGTGCCCTCGAAAATGTAATGCTGCCGTTGACCTATGCTGGCGTATCTGGCAAGGAGCGAAATGACCGCGCCATGAAAGCGCTGGATCGTGTGGGGTTGTCGCAACGAACGCATCATGCTCCCAACGAACTTTCAGGCGGGCAGCAGCAGCGTGTGGCAATTGCGCGCGCGTTGGTCAATGAGCCAGCCATCCTGCTTGCCGACGAACCAACAGGCGCATTGGATAGCAAGACCAGCGTGGAGATCATGGATTTGTTCCAAAGCCTGCATAAAGACAGCGGGCAGACTGTGATCTTGGTAACACACGATTCGTATGTGGCACGCCACACCGATCGAATTATCAAGATCTCCGATGGGAAGATCGTTTCGGATGAAGAGAATCGCAATCCGCTTAAAGCTGGCACCCCGCGTATGGAAGAGTAGCGACACGACGTTGCCGTGCCCCTACAGATAAGGAATATCAAAATGTTGTTTTCAGAAAATTTCAAGATCGCTATCCGTGCCTTGCGTGCCAACAAAATGCGGTCTGTTCTCACCATGCTGGGAATCGTCATTGGTGTGGCAACGGTGGTGGCTCTGCTTTCCATCGGCAAGGGGGCAACCGCCAGCATTACGAGTTCCATTCAAAGCAATGGCTCGAACCTATTAACGGTATCGCCGGGCAAATTACAGTCAGGTCCCGCAAGCGCGGGACAGTCGCAGCAGGCGAGTTATCTGTACTATTCAGATTATCAATTGCTCGAACGCTCACTGGCTGATAATGTTGCCGCGATCGTACCGAGCTATCAATCCTCGTATGTAGTGGCCCATGAAGACGAGAGCTTTTCCGTCAGTGTTAAAGGCGTTACGGAGGATTATCAAACCACCAATTCCTACGAGGTAGCCGAGGGCCGCTTTGTGACGGATGGCGACAACAAGTCGCAGTCTTTGGTTGCTGTGTTGGGTTCCCAAACTGCGGAGGATCTATTCGGCGGGCTGACGCCCATTGGGAAAACGATCTCGGTTAAAGGCGTAAAGTTTGAAGTGGTGGGTGTGTTGGAACCGAAAGGCTCTTCTGGTTTTGTCTCCTCTGATGATGCGGTCTTTATTCCGCTGGAAACTGGCTATAACAAATTGTTTGGGTCAACCGCCACTTATAATGACAGGAAGATCGTAAACAGCATTTCTGTCTCTGTAACCACCACCGAAGCGATGGATACGGTATCGGCACAGATCAAATTCCTGCTGCGCCGCGCCCATAACCTTACATCTTCCGATGAAGCGGATTTCAACGTCTTGAGTCAATCAGATTTGCTAAGCACGTTGACCTCCGTCACTCAAATTCTCACCACCTTCCTCGGCGCCATCGCAGGGATATCCCTGCTTGTGGGCGGCATCGGCATCATGAACATCATGCTGGTCTCTGTAACGGAACGCACCAAAGAGATCGGTCTGCGAAAAGCTGTCGGCGCAACCAGGAATCAGATCCTCACTCAATTCCTTATCGAAACCATGACTTTGAGCGTACTGGGCGGCATTCTTGGAATCTTGTTTGGCGTTGGCCTGGCGCTTGTGTTCAAAGCCACAGGCATGATCTCTTCTGTCATTACAGCTGATTCCATTTTTCTGGCATTTACTTTCGCTCTCGCAATTGGTGTTTTCTTCGGTCTTTACCCTGCCTATCGCGCCGCGAATCTGCATCCGATGGAAGCGTTGAGGTATGAATAGACGATTGACCGTGGACGGTGGACGACGGTTTGTGGTCGATCGTCTGCCGTCCATCGTCAAGAAGATATAATTCACTTATGCCCAAAAAAATCCTCATCGTTGATGATGAACCCCAGATCGTGGAAATCTGCCGAGACTATCTCAAGGCGGCAGGCTACGAAACTGTCACAGCCAGTAATGGCGCACAGGGACTTTCCCTCGCGCGTCGTGAAAAGCCAGACTTGATCGTGCTTGACCTGATGATGCCCGAGATGGACGGACTCGATGTCACCCGCGAAATTCGCCGCGAGAGCGATGTGCCCATCATCATGCTCACCGCCCGCGTCGAAGAGACCGATAAGCTCATCGGCCTTGAACTCGGCGCAGATGATTACATCACCAAGCCGTTCAGTCCGCGTGAGTTGGTGGCGCGCATCCGCGTGGTGCTGCGGCGGGTTGTAAATTCTCCTGATAACGACACCATCCGCGCAGGCAATGTGGAACTCGACCGCGCGCATTACGAAGTTCATCTGCCCGATAAAACCGTTCCGCTCACATCCACTGAATTTGAAATTCTCGCCACGTTGATGAGTCAGCCTGGCCGTATTTTTTCTCGCGCACAATTGCTCACTGCCACACATGGAGTCACATTTGAAAGTTTGGAACGCGCCATTGATTCGCATGTCCGCAACTTGCGCCGTAAACTGGAACCAGCCGAGTTGATCATCACTGTGCATGGCGTAGGGTATAAATTTGAGGGCTAACATGTATTCGTCCGTCCGCGAGATCCGCATCCGTTTGTTGTCTCTGCTGGTCAGGGTGTTTGTGTTTGTTTTGCTTTTATCCCTGATCTTTTTTCTTGTAGTTGTGGGCTCATTTCTAACTTCGCAAACTTCACCGATCTCCATTCCTTTTAGCGGCGCGTTGGAAGGCTATTACATCGGTCATGGAAGTTGGAATGGGGTCGAAATAGTTTTCGATTCGCTCAATGAATTACGTTCCCTCGATACGCTTTTACTGGATAAAGAACAGCGCATCGTTCTGGACCGTGATTCTGATTCTGCTTCGAAAACAGGATTCAGCTATGAGCTAAAACCCAACGACTTTGCATTGACCTGGAAGCGGATGGGCAAAAGGTTGGTCTGCTTGTCTTTACTTCGATCTCCCCATTGAGTAGGCTGGGCATTGCGCGGGCAGTTATTATTCCAGTTAGTGTTATTTCCCTTTTGTTATCCATCTTTCTTGTGATTGTCGCAACCTTGCTTGTTCGCCGTTTCGTCAATCCGCTGGCAGATGTGATCTACGCCGCGCGTGAAGTGACCAATGGCAAGCTCAGCACACGCATTTCCAGCGAAGGCCCGCAGGACATGCGCAGCCTTTCCGAGAGTTTCAATGAGATGGCGGCATCCCTCGAACGCAATGACCGTGAACGCCGCGACCTGCTCGCCGATATCGCCCACGAACTGCGCACTCCGCTCTCCGTGATTCGTGGCCGCCTCGAAGGGATTGTGGATGGCATCTACAAAGCGGATGATGGGCAGGTGGTTTCGCTTGCTCTCGAACAGACCTATCTCCTCGAACGCCTCGTGGATGATTTGCGTCTGTTAACTCTTGCTGAGACGCGTCAATTGCATTTTGAGAAAAAATCGGTTGACCTTGCTCAACTGTCCCAGCATACGATTGATATGTTCTCCGCCGAAGCGCAGGAAAAAAATATTTCCCTTGCGCTCGAAAAGGGGAGTGGTGATTACGCGGCTGAACTCGACCCGCAGCGCATGGAACAGGTCATTGGTAATTTGGTTGGGAACTCGCTGCGTTATATCCCCGATGGCAGCAAAATATGGCTCACACTCGAAGAGACTTCAAGTGAAGTGAAACTCTTCGTCAATGACAATGGGCCTGGTGTGGCAGAAGATGAATTGCCCTATCTCTTTGACCGCTTCTGGCGCAAAGACAAATCCCGCACGCGCAGTGCAGGCGGCACGGGATTGGGACTCGCAATTGCAAAGCAGCTTGTCGAAGCGCAGGGTGGGACGATCCACGCCAGTAATTTGCGCGAGGGTGGGCTGCAAGTTGTGATCGAGTTTAGGAAGAAGTAGTCTGCCCTTTGTGGAATGTCAAATAGATCGGTTCGATAAACCTTGCAAGGATCGGGCCAAGGATGGCGAGGAATAGAACATAGGCGGCGGAGAGTGCCCCGAGTTGCGGTTCCAAGCCTGCGCTGACTCCCAGCCCTGCAATGACGATTGAAAACTCTCCGCGTGCCACCAATGCCGCACCTGCGCGAAAAGCTTCAAGTGGATTTGTCTTGGCGCGGCGGGCAGCCCACCAGCCCGTCAGGATCTTTGTCAGCGTGGTGAAAATGCCCAGAGAAACAGCAAGCAGCAAAACGGGAGGCAAAGAGGCGGGGTCGATCTGAAGTCCAAAGAAAAGGAAAAAGATGGCGGCAAATAAATCGCGTGAAGGGCCAAGCAGTTTGTGAGTCCGCTCGGCGATGGAATCGGAGATGGCGATGCCCATCAAAAATGCGCCGATGGCCGCAGAGACTTGCAGACGCTGTGCCATGCCCGCCACAAAGAGCATCAACCCGAAGGTGGTGAGCAGGATGACTTCGTCTGATTGATGCGCGATGAGCTTGCTGAATTTTTTTCCGTATTTGACGGCGACGAATAAAACTGTGCCAACAGTTGCGAGCGCGATGGAAACGGAGAGAACCGCTTGAGAGATTTCCTGCCCGATCAGCAGCACAGCCACGATGGGCAGATAGACCGCCATGATGAGGTCTTCAAGCACGAGGATGGAAATGATGGTGGGCGTTTCGCGGTTGTTCATGCGTCCCAACTCGGACAGTACTTTTGCGATGACGCCTGATGATGAGATGTAGGTGACGCCGCCAAGCAAGACTGCGGCGAGCGGACTCCATCCGAGCAGGAAGCCGAGGATCAGGCCGGGCGGAAAGTTCAGTAGAAAATCCACAATGCCAGCGGGGAATCCTGAACGCAGATTTTCGCCGAGTTCTTCCCCTGAATATTCCAGACCCAACATGAAAAGCAAAAGGATGACGCCGATCTCTGCGCCGATGTGAACGAAGTCTTCGCTGAATTGAAGGGGGAGGATGCCGCCGTTGCCGAAGGCAAGGCCTGCCAGTAAATAAAGTGGGATGGCTGAAAACCCCAAACGGCTTGCGAGGCGCGTGAGCAGTGCAAGGCCAATGATGGCTGCGCCAAGTTCGATGAAAATAAGGGAGATGTCTTCCATACTTGATTTTACACAAGAAAAGTTCCTGTGTTCAAGTACATGTGAGTTCTCTTATTTATCTTCTGATAGTACCGCTGTAACCTCAATTTCGACCAGTAACTCTGGATTAATGAGTCCTTTCACTTCGATCATGGATGCGGCAGGTTTGATCTCTTTGAAAAATTCACCATGTGCCTTGCCGATCTCTTCCCATTTTGAAATATCGGTCACAAACATGCGGGTTCGTACAACATCTTTCATGGATGCACCAGCTTCGATCAATGCACTTTCGATTTTTGCGAGGATATATTTCGTCTGTTCATATGGATTGTTCACCCCGACTATTTCGCCTCGCTCATCGACCGCAGTTGTCCCTGCGACTTCGATCATATTGCCAACCCTGACAGCTCGCGAATAACCGACAATATCTTCCCATTTTGCGCCTGAGGAAATGTTGATTCTTTTGTGCATGTCTTATTCGCCTAAAGAACGAATATAGTCCAGATCTAGATTGCCTTTTGCGCCCCAACCTTTTTGGCCTTCTGGTATCTTTGGACGGAATTTTCACTCGCACAACCAAGAGCTTTAGCTCAGTGTTTTGGAGAGCATTGTGATTTTCGCCAACCTCGTGCCTGCATGGTTGCGCGCGCTTCAGGAGCAATGTCCATCGCCAGAGTTCCTCGCCAAATTTCTGCTCCAAATATTTTTGTACCCCTTGGGTTTTAAGGGTTGCCGCCTTTTATCTGATGAACGCCCCCATCCCCCCCAACCCCAACACGCGGATAGTCCTTATGGCGGTCTTAATCGCGGGGAGACCTCGTCCCAGCAGTGCTATGGATTCCGCTTTTGCAGCCGGTACAGCTTTTCCGATTTCTTTCTTTTTCACGATGACCGGCGTTTGGCGCATCTCAAATCGCACATTACTCAGACGCCTGCCTTTGCGACTGCGTCACTTACACTCCTGCCCGCCGCCTTGGCACCGAACGTAAGGATTATCTTTGTTGTTCTGTAATACCAATCAACACCCCAGGCGCATCATGCAACAAAAGCTGTCCATAGGGTCGAGGCCACTGGGAACGGATTGATCTGGATCTTTTTGTTTGCCATTTTTTCTGCCTCCTACAAATGAAGCTTCAGAATAACAGGAATCTCTCGGAAAGGATATTGTCGCACTCGCTTCATCACCATTACAACCCTGCATTTATATGAAAAAAACTGGAAACGCGGCAATTCATAAGATTGGGCTAAGGGATGAATGCAACCCATGGCCCGGCTCGTTGAGACAGAGCTCTTCAAACAAAGTCCCGTTTTGGACTTGTTCGCAAGGGACTTTGTCCCATTCCTTCTGTGCATGCTCAAAGCCTCTCTTCAGGGCTTCGTAATTTTTGGGCAACAGGTGCTTGTGCCTTGCGGGCAAATGGGCTTCCAGCGCTTTTTCCACATCTTCGATCTTGATCTCGGGCAGGGCGGTAAGCATGGCTCCAATGGCGACCATGTTCATCAATTTCTTATCGCCGATCTCTTCAGCGATCTCGTTACATGGCACAAAAATGGTGTGGATATCGCTGCGCTGTGCCGAATGATCCACCATGGACTGGTTCACGATCAATGTTCCGCCGCTTGCCAGCATGGGTTCGTATTTATCGAAGGATGGCAGGTTGAGGGCAATTGCCAAAGGTGGATTCTTTACCAATGGCGAACCAATTTCATGGTCCGCAATGACCACGGTGCAGTTGGCTGTGCCGCCGCGCATTTCAGGTCCGTAGGATGGGATCCAGGTCACGTCCTTGCCGGTATCCATTGCCGCATAAGCCAGAACCTGACCACCAAACAAAACGCCCTGTCCACCAAACCCTGCGATGATGATTTCTTTTTGCATTAGTTCACTCCGTTCACTGGGAATAGGGATTCGGGAATTGGAACTGGGAAGACCTATTCCCAATTCCCGATGTGCCGATTCTCATTAAATTTTGATCTGCTTGATCGCTTCACTGATCTTGTAATCGCCCAGCGGATATGCAGGGACCATGTGCTCTTCTACGAATTTCAACGAATTGACGGGCGTCATGCCCCAGTTCGTCGGGCAGGTGGAGAGCAGCTCGACCATGGCGAAGCCAAGTCCGCGGGCCTGGGTTTCAAACGCAAGGCGGATTGCCTTCTTCGCGAGGCGGATATTTTTCGCGTCATGCAGAGAACGGCGTGCGCAGAAACCAACGCCGTCGAGCGTGGCGAGCATTTCAGCCATCTTGATCGGGTAACCTTGTGTTTCAACATCGCGGCCATTCTGTGACGAAGTGGTCTTCATGCCGGGTAATGTTGTCGGTGCCATTTGTCCGCCGGTCATGCCAAAGTTGGCGTTGTTGACAAAGATCACGGTCAGGTTTTCGCCGCGCGCGGCAGCGTGGACAATTTCGCCCATACCGATCGAAGCCAGATCGCCATCACCTTGATAGGTAAAGACGATTCGGTCAGGCAGCACACGCTTGATGCCCGTCGCCATCGCGGGGGCGCGTCCGTGCGGCGCTTCCACAAAATCGGTATCGAAATAATTGTAGGCAAACACCGAACAGCCCACCGGCGCAACACCGATCGTTTTATCCAAAACATTCATTTCCTGCAGCACTTCCGCAACAAGGCGGTGTGCCACGCCGTGGGTACAGCCCGGACAGTAATGGGTGGGTGTTTCTGTAAACCCTTCGGGTCTTACACAAACTGCATTTTCAGGGATCATTATTTTCACCATGTCCTTTACGCAGTGGCCATACGCGCAAGCCACGCATCGCGCGGATTTGCATTCACAGCCATCTTGCTCTTTGCCATGCGGTGAATCTCATTCAAAATTTCATCGGGGAATGGAACCATGCCGCCCAGGCGACCATAAAATTCAACAGGGACACGGCCCTTCACCGCCAAACGGACATCCTCCAGCATTTGACCCGAATTCATCTCGGTGACGAGGAACGCATCCACCCTACCCGCAAGCTGCTCAATCACCTCGGAAGGGAACGGGCTGACAGTAACCGGCCTCAAAAGCCCAACCTTGATTCCTTCCGCGCGTGCTTCACGCACCGCCGAAAGAGCCACACGTCCCGCCGTACCAAAGCCCACAATGACGATCTCGGCATCATCGAGGAAATATTCCTTATAACGTACTTCGTTCGCTTGGATCGTTTGCCAGCGATTGAGCAGGCGCAGATTCATTTTTTCTTCTTCAGCGGGTTCGATATAGATTGAAGAGAGTATGCGCCGTTCGCGTTTGCCCATTTTGCCGTTGGTGGCCCAATCCCAGTTCTCACGATGGACGGGTCTCATTTCAGGCATTTGTGCGGGTTCCATCATCTGGCCTACGCAGCCATCGAGGATCATCATGCACACCGAGCGATATTTTTCAGCGAGGTCGAAGGAAAGCACCATTAAGTCAATGGCTTCCTGCACCGAAGCGGGAGCCAGCACGATCGGTTGATAATCGCCATGTCCGCCGCCGTGGACGGCCTGGTTGTAATCGGCCTGAGCGGGGGCAATGTTTCCGAGGCCCGGTCCGCCGCGCATCACGTTGACCAGCACCGCGGGCACTTCCGTCCCTGCGATGTATGAGATCCCTTCCATCATCAAACTCACCCCCGGGCTCGAAGAGGACGACATCACACGCACACCTGTGCATGCCGCGCCGTATACCATGTTGATCGCGCCGAGTTCTGATTCCGCTTGCACAAAAGCGCGCCCAAGTTCGGGCATGCGACGGGAAAGATACTCAAGGATTTCCGTTTGAGGGGTGATCGGGTAGCCGAAATAGGCCTCAAGCCCCGCGCGTACGGCGGCTTCGGCAATGGCTTCGTTCCCTTTCCATAATTCTTTTGGCATTTATTTCTCCATTGTTTCTTCTGTGGTTCAAAAGAGAAAGATGAAAGAAGAAAGAAATTTACATCTTTCCTCTTTCATCTTTTTATGCTGTTGCTGTAACGGGCGCGGCAGTCTTTGTTATTTCACGATAAACCGTGATTGCCGCATCTGGGCAAACCAGCGCACAAATAGCACACCCCGTGCAACCGTCCTTGAACGTGTGCGCGGGGTGGTAGCCCTTCGGGGTCAAGTGTGACATGTTAAGTTCCATCACACCCTGCGGACATGCACTAAGGCATACCTCACATCCTTTACAATAAGTATCACTAACTTCGATCCAGCCTTTTGCAGCCATTACAACTCCTTGATTTATATGAGAAGTCGGACATAATTTAGCGGGATTGCCCGCTATGCTCATTATGTCGTTTTCCTACAATAAAGAGTAGTGCCAAGCGTCACGAAGGCCAAAGTACAAACATCACGTAATAAAATTCATTTCAAACACGGGACCATCCTTGCAAACCATCTTCCAATCATGTGGATTATTGGATGAAACGGCGCACACCCCGCACTCAGCCAGACCTCCACACGGCATGGGCGCGCGAATGAGCACCTGCGCTTCACGCACCGCCGACAGTTGATTCAGTTTCTCGAACAGTTTCTTCATCTGATTCAGAGTTTCGCGGGCGGTATCCACTGCGATGAAATCGGCCCACTTGCAAATTTCCTCCAGTGCGCGCAACGGTTGCACTTCCACTACTTCGGGCAAATCACTCGGCGCGGATTCACATACGATCACAACTTCGGCCTGCTCTTTCAATGCGATGGAAATCAGCCCGTGTAAGTAGGCAGGCGAGCCTTCAAGGGCGATCAATGCCACCTTGCGAGCCGAGCTTGGGATGGAAAATCCATGCCCGAGCGGGCCGCGTAAGTTTAACTTTGTTCCAATTGTCCAGATGGAAGGCAGGGGCGGCGCGAAGCGAAACCCTTTCGGCGCTGAGTCGTAGAAGTAAACAGAAACAGGCAGTGGTGAATCAGATCCGCTGGCATGGGCGAGGAGATACTGCCCCGGCGATGGAATCAAATTTGGCGGGCAGTCCATTTGGGCGGAGCCATCCAGATAAATTTCTGTGATTTGACCTGTGCCTGTGTGCATGCCGCGATGCTATCACGCTTTGCGGGCATGAACAAGCGTTATAATGAATTAACATCATTTTTGGAGGAACCATGAATATTTCAAGTTTACTGCAGGGATTAGCTTCCTTTGCATGGCTCGGCTTTGTCGGTGTGCTTATTATGATTTTCGTGCGCGCCAGCCGCAACCAACCTGCAAAAGGATTAAGCTCGCTGGTGGTTGTTTTGCTTGTTGCCGCGATTTTATTGACCTCAATTGGAGCAGGATTGGTGTTCCTGCAAGCCAATGAGTATGGCGTGGTGATTTCGGCTTTTCAGCCAAATGGCTATCGCACACAAGCATTAGGGCCTGGCTTGCACTGGATCATTCCGTTTATTGAAAGCGTGCAGAAATACTCCATCGCCAAGCAAACGTATACCATGTCGTCCACGAGCAGTGAGGGTGCGGTGCAAGGCGATGATTCGATTCAGGCGCGCACAAAAGATGGACAGCAGATTTTCGTTGACGCATCCGTCATTTATGCGGCTGACCCCACACAGTTGATTCAATTACATATTACCTGGCAAAACCGCTATGAGGAAAATGTAGTGCGGCCCGTGGCACGCGCGGCCATCCGCAATGCCGTTTCGCAATTTGGCGTGGAAGAATTGGTCAGCACCAAACGCGGTGAATTGGAGCAGACAATCCGCGATGAGATCGAATCAAAATTGAAAGCCAATAACATCATCATGTCCGACTTCCTTCTGCGCAATATCCGCTTTAGCGATGAATATGCAGCGGCTGTCGAGCAGAAGCAGATCGCGGAACAACAGGCGCAACAATCCAAGAATGTTATTGAGCAGAAAAAGAATGAAGCCGAACAGGCACGTCAGATTGCGCAAGGTCAGGCTGATGCGGCGGTGATCGCGGCGCAAGGTGCAGCGGAAGCGCGTTTGATTCAGGCGCAGGCTGAGGCACAGGCCAACCAATTGCTTTCTGCTTCGCTCACACCGACGTTGTTACAGTATCAATATATTTTGAAACTTGCCCCGGGTGTGCAGACCATCTTCATCCCGAGCGGTAATCAGTTCATTCTGCCTTTGCCCGATACGACATTACAGACGCAGTAAAATCAACCCAACATCATTGGTACAATATGACCGTCGGTTGTTTTTCGCCGACGGTCATTTCTTTAAACTAGGAGCACAATGTCGATTCCACAATCTGGACGTGAGATTCGCCTGACCACGCTTTCGGCGTGTGCTGGCTGAGCGTCTAAACTAAGCGCTGATGCGCTGACGCAGGTTCTGCGTCCGATCAAGGATGTTTTTGATCCCGCTGCATATCCGGACCTTTTGGTGGGTCTTGCCTCCCCGGATGATGCGGCTGTTTGGCGTTTAAGTGATGACAAAGCGATTGTGGTCACCACGGATTTTTTCACCCCTGTTGTGGATACTCCTTACGAATACGGTTCGATTGCGGCAGCGAATTCCCTTTCGGATGTGTACGCGATGGGCGGGCAGCCTTTTATGGCGTTGAATGTGGCCGCGCTGCCCGATCATTTGCCTGTGGAAATTTCAAGCGAGATCATGCGTGGCGGCGCGGAAAAAGCGCGCGAGGCGGGTGTGGTCATTGCGGGTGGACACACCGTCAAAGATAAGGAACCAAAATTTGGGTTGGTCGTGATCGGATTTGTCGATCCGCGTAAGATGCTCAGCAAAGGCGGACTCAAAGTCGGCGATGTACTTGTGCTGACAAAACCTCTTGGTGGCGGCGTGACGACGACTGCGTTGAAACAGGAAAGGGCCGAAGAACAGCACATCAAGGAAGCTATCGAGTGGATGTCACGCCTGAATAAGACAGCGGGTCAACTTGCGGTGGAATTCGAATTGCGCGGCGGAACGGACATCACCGGCTTCGGTTTCCTCGGTCATGGCATGGAAATGGCACAGGCTTCCGGTGTTTGCCTCGCCATTGAGAATACGAAAATTCCGTTATTGAGCGGTGCGCGTGGCTATGCCGAAAAGGGCATTTTCCCCGGCGGCGCATTTGACAACAAAGGACATTTTGGAGAAAATGTCCGCTTTGATGCTGAGGTGGATGAACCTGCCCAAATGCTTTTGTTCGATCCGCAGACCAGCGGAGGGCTTCTGCTCGGCGTCCCGCCCGAAAAACTGATGGAGTTTGAATCCCGTGCCAAGGAACTTGGTCAGCCCGTTTGGGTGATTGGCGAGGTACAGGCAGGGCAGGGAATTGTGGTACGGTTATAATGTTTCGTATAAGCATTTTAGAGCTTGCTTTCACCTGTGCCCTGATTTTGCTAGTTCTTGTTGTGCCGATCATGGTGGCAAGGTTTCAGGCACATATGGACAGCCGTTTGAAGGACATTGAAAAGAAGATCGATAAGAAAAAACAACAATAAGTTACAATAGAAGAAGAGAAAAAATAATTTAAAAAACCCCATGTCAGAAATCCCCATAGAAATTTCGATAGACCTTTTTGCGTCTCCATTTATCAAGTTTTACCCAAACCAATTGACAAAAGATGACTTTTGCTGCGAGGCTTTTTCGCGGCTTTATGTTTTTAAGTCTGTACCCGGTTAATAAGGAAACCATGAGTATTATCAACGAAATCATTCTGATCTTGATTCTAGTATTGATCAATGCACTGCTTGCAATGTCTGAAGCTGCATTGGTTGCTTCCCGCAAGGTGCGTTTGCAGCAACAGGCAAATGAAGGGAATAAATCGTCAGAATTGGCTCTCAAGCTGCTCAAAGATCCCAATATTTTTTTATCCACCGTCCAGATTGGCATTACATTGATTGGAGTGTTGGCAGGCGCTGTGGGTGGATCCACTATTTCAGAGGCTCTGGCTCTGGTGATCCAAGATGTCCCCTACATTGGTGAGTTTAGTGAATCGATCTCACTGGTTGTGGTTGTGTTGGCCATTACCATCCTCACCATCTGGCTGGGTGAACTGGTTCCGAAGCGACTTGGGCTTACCAGCCCGGAAAAGATTGCACAGATTGTGGCGGGCCCCATGCTCTTTATTTCGAAGGCATTTTCACCTTTGATTAAGTTGATGAGCAAGGCTACAAACTTTGCTTTGAGTCTAATGGGGGTGGACCCTTCTTCCGAGCCGCCCGTAACGGAAGAGGAGATTCATCTGCTGATCGATCAGGGTACACAGGCAGGTGTGTTCGAGGAAGCGGAGCAGGATATGGTCGAGGGTATTTTTAGCCTCGGCGATTCACGCGTCTATTCGCTGATGACCCCGCGTACGGAAGTGGTCTGGCTGGATATCAACGACACGGTTGAGGAAATCCGCGAGAAGATCGCTGGGTGCCCGTATTCCCGTTTTCCTGTTCGGCAGGATTCGCTGGAGACCATTGTCGGCATCGTCAAATCACGCGACCTGCTGGTGGATAGTTTGTCTGGCAAGGAGATGGATTTGAAGTCTCTACTCAAGCCTGCGCATTTCATCCCTGAAACCATGTTCGCTTCGCGCGCGCTGGAACTGTTCAAAGAGAAAAATACCGAGCTACTTCTGGTCGTGGATGAGTTCGGTGGTTTGCAAGGTCTGCTCACGATCAATGATATTTTGGAAGAGATCGTCGGGGCGATGGAATTCGAGGAACCGCAAGCCACCCAACGACAGGATGGCTCATGGTTGCTGGATGGCATGTTGGAAGTGGACGAATTCAAAGAGCTCTTCAACTTTGATTCACTTCCCCATGAAGATGAATACGAGACGTTAAGCGGTTTTGTAATGACCTCGCTTGGGCGTGTCCCACAGGCCGCAGACCATTTTGATTGGAACGGTTTTCGTTTCGAGGTAGTCGATATGGATGGCCGCCGTGTAGACAAGGTGCTTGTCACCACACTGTCCAAGCCGCAAACTGCATAATAAAGGAAAATTCAATGACAGCCTATGTGATCGTGGATATCGAAGTTTCTGACCCTGAGGGGTACAAGGAATATGTCAAATTAGCGCCCGAAGCGGTGAAATTGTACGGCGGAAAATACATCGCGCGGGGCGGTCAGAATGAAACTCTGGAAGGGGAGTGGCAGGCAAAACGGCTGGTCATTCTCGAATTTCCCTCTGTGGAACAGGCGAAAAACTGGCTGAATTCATCTGAATATGCCCCAGCGCGCGCATTACGCCATAAATACGCAAAGACGAACATGGTGGTCGTCGAAGGCGTATAAATGTTCGATGGTATAATTTTTTTCGTATGAGCCAAGAATCCAACCCCAATAATAAGACAAAAGTCTGTCCCACATGCGGTACGCGTTTGAGTGAAAACGCAATGCGCTGTCTCGTGTGCGGTACGGAATTCAACGCCAAGCCCGAACCGAAAGCCGCAAAGAAAGTAGAGAAATCGGTACAGGCCAGCCGTATGCCGGTGGTTACTTTGAGCTTGCCGGCCGCAGTGGGGGTCATTGCGGTGGTGATCATCGTAGCCGCGGCCATCGTATTTTTCTCGTTGCGCGCCAGTGCCCCGCCTGGAACCTTCGAAACGGCAGAAACGGCCACACCATCGGCTACCCCCACCGAAACCCTGCCTGCCACAGCGACATTGATTCCCACGCAGATTCCAACGTCTACCAACATCCCGCCGTTCGATTACACGGTTTCCGCGGGTGATGGAACCTGTTCGCAGATCGCATTCAACTTCAATATTTCCGTTCAGAGCATCATCATCGCCAACAATCTGGCTTCCACCTGTCCGATCAGTGTGGGGCAGGTCTTGAAGATCCCGTACCCCACGCCGACCATTCCTGCCGCCGCGACGAATACCCCCGAGCCGGCCAAGGCCACCCAGGATGCCTGCGAAACGGTCCCGATCACAGTGCAGGATGGCGATACCCTTTCAACCATTGCGCTGAATTATGCGGTGCCGCCAGAGGCGATCAAGGAATACAACGGATTGCCCACCGACAACGTATTTATTGGATCGTCCCTGCTGATTCCGCTTTGTAAACGGGCAGCCACTCCGGGGCCGACCCCAACCGCGACGATTCCGCCTCCTTACCCCGCCCCGAACCTGCTTCTGCCTGCGGACGGAGCGGCCTTCACCCTGGCAAATGACGTGGTGACCCTGCAATGGGCCTCCGTGGGCGTTCTGCGTGACGGTGAGGCCTACCAGATCACGGTGGAGGATGTCACCTCTGACCAGACCCGCCGCCTGACCGATTATGTGACAGATACGAAATATATCGTCCCCAGCACTTTCCGCCCGAAAGATAATGTGGCGCATGTTCTACGTTGGTGGGTGACCCCCGTCCGCCAGGCAGGGACTGACGATCAGGGTCAGCCGATTTGGGTGGCTTCTGGCGCAGTCAGCGACAAGCACGTCTTCACCTGGGTTGGAGTGGCCGTCGAAGGCACGCCCAATCCCTAGGTCCAGAAAGAACCGTTTTTTCATCCTCAACTCCCTGCCATTTGGCGGGGAGTTTTTCTTTTCCTCTTGACAAATTTATCCACATGATTATAATATGTGCATTATTCAATAATATGAATAATAAGAATAATACGGAGCATCTAATGTCACCCTTTGAACTCAATCTCGAAAAAACCAGAACAGAAAATTCACTCGTAGTTGTTGAGCCTGCCATCAATGCCTTTGGCAGTATGCTCCTTATTTCGAAGGCCGAAGATGAACCCGGCATTCACGAGTGGGTGACGAAGACCCGCGCAGAAATGTCTGTAGAGGAACGCCTTCGCCATAAATTGGTGACGATCGGTTTTTATTATTCAATTCTGCCTCAAGTTAGCGGAGCTACGTTTGAAGCATATCTGGAAAGCCTTGAGGCGACACCGCCCTCGGAATTTCGTGACCGTTTGTTGAAAGCCTATGAAATGATCTGTATTACTGAAGAATCAAAGGCGAAGATGGGCGAGCGGGTGAATTGGGAGGAGGCGCTCTCTTCCGCTGAAAATTACGTGGCATTCCTGCAATATCGGTTTGGCGAGGAATTGACCGACGTGGAAATGGAAACACGGGCTTATCAATATGTGATCGACCCTGCCGCGCTTAAACAGCTGGTCACCGGGCACATTCGCTGGTTTTGGAAGAATTACCTGCAAGCTGAGTGGGTGCGTGTGCGCTTGATGCTTGAAGAATCGGCCAGAGCATTTAACAAGATCGATACAAGTGATATGACGCGTGTAGAGCAGCTGCGGTTTGTAACAGGCAAGGATGCGCAGGAAACAAAATGGCTGAACACCCTTGAGAGTTCCACGCAGGTGATCTTCGTCCCCAACGCTCATATTGGACCGTACATCCATACGACAAAAGTACGAAACGACATCTATATTTATTTCGGGGCGCATCTGCCGGAAGGCTCGGATGTACAAGTCCCTGAATTGGACCGCGCGGAGATCGTCAGCAAGCTATCCGCCCTCGCAGATGAGACACGCTTGCAAATTTTGCAAATGATCGCGGAAAACGGCAGGATGCGTTCCAATGAGGTAATGGACGCCATCCAGCTCAGCCAGCCGAGTGTTTCGCGTTACCTGGGTCAACTTACAGCCAGTGGATATCTTCAGGAAAGGAGAGTGAACGGCGCAAAGGAATATACCTTGAATCGAGATCGCATTGAGAAGACACTTAAGGCAGTTTCCGCCTTTTTACTGGATCGGTAATCGTTGAAGGAGGCTTAACATGAACCCGCTTTTGGAAGAGTATTTGGTTGAAGAACATCAGAGAGATATCGAACGCGAATTAAGTGACAGACAGTTGCAGGCAGTGAATGTTCGGGTGTATCGCCCCAATTTATCGACACGCATCTTGCGCGGATTTGGCCAGTGGATGATCGAACGCGGTGAAGGCTTGGTAAAACGTTACGAAGCTCCTGCGCAAAACCGCCGCAACTCGAACCGCCGCTACGCCCATTAATAATATTACGGCTTTTCCTTCGGAAGCCTGTTACTGATGAAATGCTGAAACAGGCTTCCGAAGTTTTTATTCTCAAGGAGAGAGAGAATGTTAGCAAAACTTAAGTCCATTTACCATGAATACCCCAAGGCGTTCTGGGTCTATAACATTATCGTTTTCATAGACCGCTTCGGTGGATTCATGCTTTATCCGTTCTTTGCGCTGTATCTCACTAAAAAATTCGAGATTGGCATGGCCACGGTTGGGATCCTGTTTGGGATCTTCTCCATTTCAGGGCTGGTGGGCAGTGCTCTTGGCGGCGCGCTCACAGATCGCGTAGGGCGCAAAGGCGTGATCATCTTTAGCTTGTTGCTTTCTGCATTGAGCGCACTTGGAATGGGGTACGCTCCCACACTGGGAATTTTCGTAGCGGTGTCGGTCATTGTTGGCACACTTTCCAGTATCGGCGGCCCTGCCCATGAAGCCGTGGTGGCTGATCTGCTCCCCGAAAACAAACGTGCCGAAGGGTACGGCATCATCCGTGTGATCTTCAACCTGGCAGTGATCATTGCTCCCGCTGTGGCTGGGCTGTTGATCGCGAAATCGTACATCCTGCTTTTCATCATCGACGCAGTCATCAGCGTGGTTGCGGCGGGGATCGTCCTCTTTGCCCTGCCAGAAACCAAGCCCAAGGCACATCCAGATGCGAAAACTGAAACGGTCGCCCAAACTTTCGCAGGCTATGGAAAAGTTTTCAAAGATATTCCGTTCATGGGCTTTGTCTTTGTCACGATCTTGATGGCGCTTGTGTATATGAACATGAACACCACTCTCGGCGTATATCTGCGTGATAGTCACGGCATTCCCGAATTGAATTATGGATATCTGCTCAGTATGAACGCGTTCATCGTTGTGCTGTTCCAGTTCTGGATTGCGCGCAAACTTGAAAAATACAAACCCATGTTGATGATGGCACTCGGCACCGCGTTATATGCGATCGGCTTCGCCATGTATGGATTTACCTCGACCTACATGCTCTTTGTATTTGCGATGGTCATCATCACCATTGGCGAAATGGTCGTCTCGCCCTTTCAGCAGGCGCTCGTGGCGAGCTTTGCCCCCGAAGAAATGCGTGGACGTTACATGGCAATCTCAGGGCTTTCCTGGGGCATTGCTTTTGCGGCAGGTCCTTACATGGCAGGCTGGATCATGGAAAACATCAACCCGAACTGGCTATGGGTTGCATGCGGCGTGATCGGTGGAATTGCCATGCTCGGTTACATCATTTTGGATCGGATCCACCACTCCCCGGTATCTATGGCGGTCGAACCAGCCGCTGCAGATTAGCAAGTTGTTGTTCCCCTCACGAGAGAGTCGGGCCTACGCAGCCCGACTCTCAAAGTTTAATAAGGTGCGTATTATGGAATTCGGATCGGCATGCCACCCGCCGTAACCCAGGCCTGCGCCGTCTCTTCGATCGTTGCAAAGCGGACAGTTGGATTCTGCTTCATTCGCTCCACGAAGGCGAGAATTTCAGTGAGGCCGTCTTCTGAGTTGACGATTTGCAAAGTCTCAGGTTCGATCATGAACGTAAAGCTGAGCATTGGCAAGGAATATGTCCCTGCTTCGATCTGCGCGAGCAATGATTCTGCGCTTGCAAGTTGATGATCTGAATTGCCCACACGCACGATGTTTCCGTTCGGGTCATGCACATCGTATTTGGCGCTGCTGGTGGGGCGGTACAGCGCAATGGACGTATCGTCGCAGCCCGGGCGGTGACCCACGCAGACCACTCCACCCCAAACCACTTGCGGTGTCCACGTGTAACCTTTGTACGTTGAAGGCCGCCGCGCTTTATCAAATTCGTTGATTTGCATCCCGCTGATGACACTGGTGGGCGTGACACCATACTTCGCGATCAGGTAAGCCGCTTTAGCACGGTCGGTCAGTTTGTGTGTATGTACATCCCATTGCACGCCCATCGCGCTTGTGCGCTGAATAATCTCCTGCACGCGCACGCCGCCCGTCAGCCACCCCACATCCGCGCCGATGGAGAGGCGCACACCCGCATCGGTCAACTGCTGGATAGAGGCGAGGAAGGAATCCACATCCTTTGGCCATGAATCAGGTTGTGACTCGATGTGCATCGTGGCTGAAATGTAAAGCATGGTTGTGGATGTAGCGACAGACGTTAGCGCTTCATTCTTAACCGTGGGCTGGGTGACTGATTCAACAGGCATTTCCGCCGCTGTGGGTGATTCGCCTGCTGCCGCTGCGGGCGTTCCGCAGGACAGAATAAAAAGCGTTAGAAAGATAATAAAAAGATACTTGCGCATGGTGGTCTCCTATGTTGTAATTGTACGGACGGGATTTATTCCCCAATTGCCCCCGTGTAAAAATTTTGTAACAAAAACTCGAAGTGAGATGAGGTCTTATGGATTCAAATAACGATATCCGCTCTTACAATCGCGAAGCCTGGGATAACCAGGTGCGTTCTGGTAAAAACCCATGGACGGTTCCCGTTTCCCCCGAAGTGATCGCCAATGCCCGCAAAGGCGATTGGTCGGTTGTGTTGACGGAGAACAAACCTGTACCGCAGAAATGGTTTCCGCCTATTCAGGGATTGAAGATCCTCGGGCTGGCCTGTGGCGGCGGTCAGCAGGGTCCCACTTTGGCGGCTGCTGGGGCTGATGTCACCATCTTCGATAATTCTCCCGCCCAATTGGATCGTGACCGCGAAGTTGCCGACCGTGATGGATTAAACATCCGCACGGTGGAAGGGGATATGCGCGACCTTTCCGTGTTTGCCGATGAAAGTTTTGACCTGGTCTTTCATCCCGTTTCGAATCTGTTCATCCACGAGATCCGCCCCGTTTGGAAGGAGGCTTATCGTGTGCTTCGCCATGGTGGCACACTGCTTTCTGGATTCATGAATCCGTTGTTCTATATCTTTAATTGGGAGGATTTGGATAACGGCATTTTGAATGTGCAAAATAAGATCCCGTATTCAGATATCGAAACCTATGGGCTGGAACGCCTCAAAGCGGAAGACCGTCCTGCTGAGTTTGGCCATTCGTTCACCGACCAGTTGACAGGTCAGATGGATGCGGGGTTTCATCTCATCGATATGTATGAAGATGCTCATAACGGGATGAAGATCAGCGAATATATTTCAACGTACATGGCGACGCGCGCGTTGAAACCGTAAAAGGATGTTATGAAAATTTTAATTGCAGCAGATATGGAGGGGATCACCGGGGTTGTGCATTGGGATCAGGTCAATCCCAGCCATCCCGAATATTCCCGTTTTCGCATGTTGATGACTGCGGATGTGAATGCCGCCATTCGCGGGGCGTTTGCGGGCGGGGCCACGTCGGTTGTGGTGACGGATGGTCACCACAATGGCAGGAATATTTTGATCGAGGAGTTGGATGCGCGAGCGATGCTGAATTCTGGTTCACCTGCGCCGCTTTCGATGGTGCAAGGCGTGGACGATGGTGTGGATGGTGTGATGTTCGTTGGTTATCACGGGCGCATGGGTGTGGTCAATGCGATCCTCGATCACACATGGTCGGAGAGTGTATCCGGGCTGTGGATCAATGATCGGGCCATTGGCGAATCGGGGTTGAATGGCGCGGTGTGCGGGCATTTTGATGTCCCTGTTATTATGGCTGCGGGCGACCAAACCCTGTGCGCTGAAGTGCGCGAAATTTTTGGCAACGCCATTGAGACCGCACAAGTGAAGAAGGCCGTTGGCCGTATGTCGGCTGAATGTTTATCTCCTGCGGCATCTGCCAGTTTGATCGAGGAAGCTGCCAAACGGGCAGTGATCAACCTGCGCAGTGGAAAAGCGCCAAAGCCGTTCAAGATTTCGAAGCCCATCAAAATGACCTTGGAATTCGCTCAATCTGAAATGGCGGACAGGGCGGCCCTTATGCCTGGTGCTGTGCGGACGATGGATCAGCACGTTGAGTATTTCGCTGATGACATGGTGACGACCTATCTTGCATTTCGCGTCTTGGTGTCGCTGGCGGGATAGATCAGAAAATAGGTTGTGATTGGCGAGAGAGGATTAGGTTATGTTAAAGAATGTCGTGAAGGTGGTTTCGGTTTTGTTTTTTCTGGCAGGCGGAATTTGGTTTTTGCAGGGAATCAATGTGTTGCCAGGCAGTTTTATGACGGGCGACCCGCAGTGGGCCATCAATGGCGGAATCATCATGGCTGTCAGCGCGGGAGTGTTTTGGTTTGTAAATCGTAAATAATCATCCAGTAAATATTAAACAGGAGGCAGTGATGAGCGACTCGAAGGTGAAGCTTGAACGCAAGGCGAAGAAGATGATCAAGAGTGAATATGTTGTCTGGCTGACCACAGTGGATGCGAATCATGTTCCCCAGCCCAGACCCGTGTGGTTCATTTGGGATGAGGATGCCTTTTTGATCTTCAGCCAGGCAAAGGCGCACAAGGTTCAACATATCCGTGAGAATGGAAGTGTTTCCCTGCATTTCAATACGGATGAAACAGGCGACCAGAACGTGGTCGTGTACATCGGCATGGCGACTCTGGATGCGAAGACGCCGCCTGCACATAAAGTCTCTGCTTACTTGCGTAAATATCGTAAGGGCATCAAGGAATTGGGGATGACCCTTGAGCAATTCAGCAAAGAATATTCGACGGCGATCCGCGTCAAGCCGACTTCGCTGCGCGGTTGGTGATGGGCTGAAATGACAGAAGCGATTCGCATCGGCGATCGGGTAAAGATCTATCTGGATTCCAAGTTCGGTGAGAAGGAAGGCTGGTACAACGGCACGGTCTTCAAAGTAGACCCATATTCCGAACATCGCAGTTTTTTTTGGGTGGAATTGACCCCAGAGGCGCAGGTCTTGCTTGGTACCAGGCAGATCTCCGTGTTTAATCCGAAGAACATTCAGAAAATACAACCTGATTCGTAAGTGAAGGTTCGGGTGTTATTAAATGAGTTTCTGAAAACTGAACTATGAAGTTATCAAGCCACAGAGCCACAAAGTTTTTCTTTGAGTCTCTGTGGCTTTGTGGTAAAGAAATTAGAATTTTTATGCGGGCTTGTAGGCTGTGATCTTGGCGCTGTAAATGGCCTTGTACACTTCTTCGCGCGGATAGTCGGCCATGTCCAGTTTCATATCGGCGAGGGCAGAGTCGACGGTTTCCTTGTCGAAGAAGACGGGGGTAACGGAAATGTCGGTGAAGCCGACGGATTTCATCATGGCGATATATTCATCCGCTTGCACTGCGCCAGCCACACATCCGGCCCAAGCGCTTAGGCTTTGGCGCACGGGTTCGGGCAGGAGGCCAGCCGTGACGATATCAGAAACGGCCAATTTGCCGCCGGGGGCGAGTACACGGAAGGCTTCTGTAAAAACCTTTTCCTTGTCTGGCGAGAGGTTGATAACGCAATTGGAGATGATGACATCCACTGTGTTGTTTTCAACGGGGAGTTCTTCGAGATAGCCTTGACGAAATTCGACATTGGTCAAGTTGACCTTTTTCGCGTTGGCTGTGGCGCGTTCGATCATTTCAGGAGTCATATCTACGCCGATGACATGGCCAGTTTCACCGACCTTTTGTGCGGCGAGGATGCAATCGAGACCTGCGCCTGAACCGAGATCGAGCACGGTTTGACCGGGTTTCAACGAGGCGAGTGTGATTGGGTCGCCGCAGCCATAGCTGGTGTTGGCAACGTCGGATGGAACTGTAGTGAGCAACTGCTCGGGGTAGAGAATGTTGTTCGGACTGCAGCAGTCGGAAGGTCCGCAGCAGGAAGCGCTGCTCTTAATCCGCTCTGCGTAATGCTCGCGAACGGTTTCGTGAATGGGGGTGGGGGATTGGGTCATTTGAGTCTCCTTGTTGAAATTCACAGAATGAAAAGATTATAGGCAAAACCGAGAATGATGGAGCCGATCCACAGTGTGCCGATTACGATGCCAATGACACGCCAGCGGGCGATGGTGAGCGCTCCGCCCAGTGCGCCGAGGGATGTGCCTGCGCCTGTGATGAGGAAGGCGAGCGCCGCACCCTGACTCATGCCGCTATCAATCATCGCGCGGACGAGCGGCAGGGATGCTTCGGTGTTGACGTAAAACGGAAGCCCAAGTGTCGCGGCGAGTGGAATGCTGTATGCATGTCCACTGCCGAATAGGCTGGTGATCCACGCGGCGGGGATCATTCCGTTGAGCATGTACCCGATGAAGGTGAAGCCGAGGAAGAGAGGCAGTAAACGTTTGCTGACGGCCCACATCTCTTGCATGAACATTGGAAATGTGATGTTTGGTTTTTCCGTTTTCACGACAGGTTGCATGATAACTGGCAGGTCAAGCGGAACTGGGCCGCCCATGATTCCCAGTGAGGTGGATGCAAATTTGGGTGCGGCCATGCGGGCCTGATTTGCGAGCCAGCCGCGTGATTCGGCAAAGCTGGCAATCGCTCCACCTGCGAGGCCAAGCGCGATCGATGCGACAAAGAATGCGATGGCGAAATCCCAGCCGAATAGGCCTGCGCTATAGAAAAGCTCCTGCGGGGAGGTGAGCGGCGAGGCCACTAGAAATGCCACAATGGGTGCCCACGGGACCGTGGAAGCCATCATGCCCAGCACAATGGCCGTGGTGCCGCACGAGCAAAGCGGCGTGGCCACTGCAACCCCCGTAGACATGAGCACACTATTCTTTGTGTTTCGCCTCAGAAAACGCGCGATGGCATCTTCATCAACATAGAGTTTCAGCGCGGCGCTGGCAATGATGCTGAGCAAAAGCAGAAACCAATTGTGAGAGAAGGTTTCCACAACTTTGCCGAACGTATATTGAAGTAGAGATGTAAGATCCATTGTCAAATCCTTTGCATAGAAGATTGTCTATGTGTTTTTGTAAAAAAATTTACCGATAAATGCGCTCTGTTCACCATGCGGCGAACAGAGTTCGAACATTAGCAGCAGCCGCAACCGCAGCTTTCACAACCGCCTTCACAACATTCAGCGTTTACAACTGGTAATTCGTTCATGGGGCATCTCCTTTCATATAGAAGTTTGTCTATGGAACTTGCCAAAAAAACGGGAGGATGTCTCGGCCGAAGACATCTCCCGATCAGGCCTTGATGGTCTTAATCAGGTTTTCTGTGGCGACAGACTCCGGTGCAAACTTGACCATGAGCTGGCCGCAACAATAAGCGACATTATCCTGATTGAGAGAGTAGAACGTTTGCTTGCCATCTTCGCGCACAGTGACCAGGTCCGCTTCGCGCAAAATGGCGAGGTGATGCGAAACCGTGGGCTGGGAAACATCGAGCTTCTCAACGATCTCGTTGACGGAAAGCGAACAACAACAGCAGATGTTCATAATCTTCTGGCGGGTTTCATCTGAGATGGCTTTGGCAAAGAGAACAGGGTTAAATTTCATATTGATGACTTTCTATTTGATATTATATAGATAAACATCTATTTGTCAAGAGGGAAAACAGCCCACTCCGGTTCAACTCGGAGTGGGCTGTTTTTTAAATTTCAGAGATGCTTCGCTGCGCTTAGCATGGTATTACGCAGGCGGTTATTATTTTTACTGTGAATCGTCCACAACGTACTCTTCGTCGATGGTGCCGTCGCCGTCGAGGTCAACACCAAAGTACATGCCTTCGGGGTTGGCGTCGGTCCACTCAGCGTAGTTGACGTAGACGATGGCGCCTTCCTGCAGGGCGATCTCTTCAGCGGCGAATTCCTCTTCGAGCTCGTCGGTGATGCGGGTCAGGTAGAAATCGAAGAAGCCTTCGTTGTTGAGTTTCTCGGCGTTGATGAGCAGGTCACCGGCCTTAGTATCGAGATAGACGGTGATGATGCCGCCGCCTTGAATATCGGCGCCCTGCACTTCGAAGTAATAATCCGCTTCGGCTTCGGGGTTTTCAACACCGATCACAATGAACGGGGATTCGTCCGCTTCGGTTTCGTAGGCGATGGTTTCTTCAGACGGGTAGAAGTAGGCTGTATCCACCTGGCCGGGCTCAAGATAGATTCCTTCCACGCCGATACTGAAACCTGCACCGATCATGATGAGGTCAGTAAGCGTTTCTTCGGTTAAGTCAGATCCGTCGATCGAGACGGTCACATCCAAATCAGCTGGGAGCGAGTAAATGGGTTCGGGGGCATTTCCGCTGGCTTCCATGCGATAGGCGGAATAGGTTGCGCCGGGAATCTCGTTGACGATCTTTCCATCCACATAACCGAGGCGATTGCCATTGTCATCGGTGATGAGGATATGACCTTCGCCATCGAGGAAGATCTGGTTGATCTGGCTGCCCTGAAGACTCGGTGAGGCGAGCTTGCCGCCTACGCTTGAAATTCCGCTGCCATCACAGAAGGGGCATTGCTGCGTGTCGAGGCGTGAGGAAGTGGGGGTGAGGTCAAGGGTTTGGGTATCGGCATTGCCGGTATAAAGCTCTGACTGAACCTGCGGGTTGATCGAGGCTTCATACAGCCAGGTGTTGTCGCGGGAATCCACGTATAGCTCGCGCGTCTCGCCTGGGTAGTTGTTATCGTAAACGAGAATGGCGAATAGACCATTGCCTTTATCTTCCACACCAAAAGGTGTGATGGCGTGGCCGCCGGAGCCATCCTCTTTGTAAATGCCGATGCTGTAGGTTTCACCGTTGGCATCCATTTGCTGGACGATTTCGAGAATCTCCATCGGGGTGCCTTTGATGACGCTGGTGTAAGTGGGCGCTACAGTTTGAGTTGCCCACCAATACGCGATCTCGCGCTGGAGAGCTTCATCGTTGATATCGAGTTCGCTGGCAGTGGAGCCGCCGAAATCGGACGGGGAGATCTGGTTGGTGTACATCATCAAGCTGAGCACTGCCATGCCTTCACAGTGTCCGCCTGCCATGGCGCCGTTGATCTGTTCCATCCATTGTTCGGCGGGAGGTGTCAGGGTGCAGACATTTCCATCGAGACGGGAACAGACCTGGTCGCCGAACATGCGGCGCACTTCATCCGCTGTTAGATTTGTGGCGGGAATGTCATCGCCATAGTTGCTGAAACTAAATCCGTTATCTACGGGGTTGAAGCCGAGGTCATAAACGACTTCACCAGGGACACCGGCAGCAGGCACTTCAGCCCCTGCTTCTTCTGCAACGGGTGCTTCTGTGGAATAGGGTTCTTCGGTGAGGTATTCATCGGTGGCGGGTTCTTCGGCATAGTAATCACCTTCCTCGCCACCACATGAGGAGAGAAACAAGCTGAGGACAATTAGGAGCGAGAAAACAATTAATAGGGGGCTCTTTTTCATTTGTGGTTTCCTTTAGATAGATAAAATGGATGAACAGGACTAAAACACCAGATCTTTAAACTGGATGCTGGTTTAACTGGATTCATCTCCAAAATAACGCCTCACGCGCCGTCTGAGTCTATAGAAGGCATACCATGTGTTCCAGACGTACTTGTGCGGCGATTTTAGTGAATTGACATACTTGAGTCTTTGTAATTTTGATTTGTCGAACCGGGGGCTTTCAAGGGTTTCCAGAAAACGTATTTTCGCAGCATTGTACACTTCGATGTCAATGGAATTCAATTCTGCAATGCGGTCAAGATGTTTCTGCTTGAATTCGAGCAGACGGCTGGAGTCTTTTTTGTTCAGCGATGTGTAAAACGGAGTGGACCAGTTGAGCGCACTGCTGAACAAGATCAGACTTTCGTCAAAATATTCCTGCAAGCCGTACTCTGCAACCACGTTGAATAGATTGTTCAACGCCAGATCGCGTGCCTCAGACTTCGACATTGAATCGATCAACGTGGATAAGGCGAACGGTCCCTTATTAATGAGCATCTTGGTTTGCAAGTTCTCGAGGTCTTTTGTGCCGCTTTCCAGAAATTCATCGAGGTTGAATGGCCCCTTCAAATACTCGGGCGATTTCCCCTCAGAAATATGCTGAATAAAAGATTTGACACGGCTGATCGGATTCCTCAAAAAGGTGATGATCTTTGCGGTATCGGCTTCTTCCAGCCCGGTCAGGATCGGCGCGTGACCAGTGAATAAAACGACCTTCTGCTTTTCTTTTTCAGGGAGTTCCTTGAATCGCATCACATCATATTGAACGGCGCCCTTGAAAACGAAATGTCCCTTGCCCGAATATTGATAATCAAGACAGGTGGTAAATGTGGTTCCCGCAGTTTTGGGAATGTGCAGGAATCTCAAACGCTCCATGAAGGTCTCCATAAAAGAATTGCCCGGTGAACTGTGCGCCGAATTATAAGCCATGAGCAGTGCAATGGAATTTCACGACGTTAAATTCCACATTTCACTGCCTTGCAAAACTGTCATTAATTTCCCCTTAAGATAGTACCCACTTCCTGATTATTTCGATAAAAAATGACATAAAATCTAAATATGAAAAACACAAACTTTATTCACGATGTTTTTGTAAGGCTGGTCATCAGTATTGTTTTTCTGACATCCATCAATGCCACCCGCATGATCGATGACCCTCAAAGCCCCGCCCAGGTTGGCGAGGCCGCCGCTACCATTGGAACCTGCCCGACCTTCCCGCAGGATAACTATTGGAACACACCCATCACGAGTCTGCCTGTCCACCCCATGTCTGATGCGTGGATCAATGCGATCGGCGCGGCGCAGGGTTTTCACATGGACTTCGGATCAGGCACATGGGATGGGGGACCGATCGGCATTCCCTACAACATTGTTTCTGGCGCGGCCACCACAAGCTATACGGTGGATTTCTACTACCCGGATGAATCGGACCCCGGGCCGTATCCCATTCCAAACAATCCCAACCGCGAATGGGGCTCGGATCATCACATCCTGATAGTGGATACTGACGATTGTACATTGTACGAACTTTATGATGCTTCTCAAACCACCAACGGATGGGCCGCTGGCTCTGGCGCGATCTGGGACTTGAACTCCAACGCCCTGCGCCCCGATGGCTGGACCTCCGCCGACGCCGCTGGTCTCCCGATCTTGCCCGGGCTGGCGCGCTATGAAGAAGTGGCGACAGGCATCATCGAACATGCTTTGCGCTTCACAACCGACTGCACCGCTGACTATTACATCTGGCCAGCAAGGCATGTGGCCCAATCTGGAAGTTGTGCGAACCCGCCGCCCTTTGGCGCACGTTTCCGCCTGAAAGCGGATTATGACATCAGCGGCTTTTCACCGCAGGCACAGGTCATCTTGCAGGCGATGAAGACCTACGGCATCGTGCTCGCAGACAACGGCTCTCCCTGGTATGTGAGCGGCGCTCCCAACGAAAGCTGGGACAACGATGTACTGCACGAAATGGATGTCTTGACTGGGTCCAGCTTCGAAGCAGTGGATACTTCGGGCATGATGACCACAACCACCTTTGCCGATGTCCCCGAATCGCATTGGGCATATCCATACATTGAGCAATTGTACAATGCAGGCATCACGGGTGGATGTTCAACCAATCCATTGATGTACTGTCCCGATTCAACCGTGACCCGCGCACAAATGGCGATTTTCATTTTGCGTGGAATTCATGGCAGCACCTATGTTCCGCCCACGGCAACGGGTGCAGTCTTTGGTGATGTGCCCGCAGGTTCCTTCGCCGCAGATTGGATCGAACAGCTTGCCGCAGAAGGAGTCACCGCAGGCTGTGGTGGCGGGAATTACTGCCCCGATGCCACCATCACCCGCGCCCAAATGGCGATCTTCCTATTGCGCGGTGAACATGGCAGTGCCTACACTCCGCCTGTTGGAACGGGCGCTGTCTTCGGGGATGTGCCAACAGGTTCCTTCGCCGTGGATTGGATCGAACAACTTGCCGCGGAAGGCATTACCAGCGGATGCGGTGGCGGGAATTATTGCCCGAATGCCAATGTCACCCGCGCGGAGATGGCTGTCTTCCTAGTAAGAGCGTTTCATTTACCGTAAAAACAAAACTGATAAAGACTTAATTTATCCCCAAGTTTAATGTTGGACGCAGAAAACGCTGATTTTTGCCAAAAAGCAAGAGTCAGCGTTTTCTGCGTGCTATCTATGAATTACCATTTCTCCCAATGTACAATTTCGTCTAATGATATTCGTCCGCCTTTTTTGGGGGCGGCGGAGATTTTTTCTTCTTCGAGGGCGTAGCCGAACGAGAGGGCGATGCGTAAATGCCATTCGGGAGGGAATGTCAAAATTTGGCGGGTCCGTTCAAAGTCATAGAGAGAGGCGGGGCATGATCCAATGCCCAATTCCCATGCGGCGAGCTGCATGAAGGCGGCGGCTTGTCCCGCGTCAAACATCGTCTGGAATTTTTCGGTGGGCTCGGGGGTGAGAATGGCCACGCACAGGGCCGCGCCTGCAATGTGGCCTGCCCACTCACCGCATTGCGACAAGGCCTTTAGCGTTTCCTTTTCGCGGATGGCGATGAAGCGCCACGCTTGATTGTTCTTTGAGGATTGCGACCTGCGTCCCGCGTTGAGGATTTCGTGGATCACATCATCTGGCAGGGGCTTATCTTGAAATTTTCTCACGGCGCGTTTTAGGCGGATGGCTTCGGATACGTTCATGGTTCCTCGCTTGGGTTGCTGTTGTATAATGAACTTATCAATGATGACTGACACAGATAAATTCAAGCAGTTTGTTGATGAGTTGCAAAAAGCGGTGGAGCAGGGTGGTTTGCCGCGCGACATGCTTGATTTTGCGCGGAGTATGCTTATTGTAGGGGGCGATATGGTGAACAGTCAAGCCATTATTGGCGATAACAATGTGATCAATGTTTATTCGCAGGCATCAACACCCGTTGAAAAAAAAGATGAATGGAATGAGTCAACTCTCCTTGCCGATGCTTTGACCGTGTATCGCGAGGAAAAAGCGGTGGAACAAGGCAAGGTCTCTGAAGAGCCCTATCCTGGCTTGTCGGCGTACCGTATTCAGGATGCGAGTCGCTTTTTTGGACGGGAACAGGCGATCGCTGAATTGACCGTGGAGTTGGAACGCAGGCAGGTGACATGGCTGCATGGCCGTTCAGGGACGGGCAAATCATCCCTGATACAGGCGGGGCTGATGCCAGCCTTGTTGAAGAAGGACACCTGCGCAATTTTGGTCCGTTCGGTAGACGAATCACCCACACTGGCGCTGAAGAAGGAATTGTTGAAGCGCCGCTGGTCAAACGACTTGAAATTGAGCGGGGAATCGCTGTTGCAATTTTTATCGAAAGTGGATGAAGCCTTGAAGGGGCGGCACGTCTACATCTTTTTCGACCAGTTCGAAGAATTCGTTATCAAATTATCCGAGGCAAAGCAGGATGAATTTGCACGTGAACTGGCCGATTGCGTGGCTGATACCAGCATTCCCGTTCATTTTATTTTTTCCCTGCGCAGTGATTATTTTGGAGAGACCACAGCCCTGCGTAAAAGACTGAAAGACAGAGTGGGTGGGGAATATCTTGTCCGCTCATTGAAAGTGGACGAGGCGCGGCGGGCTATCGTCGGGCCGCTTGAGCGATTTGGGATCACATATCAGGATGGTCTTGTGGATGCCATTCTTCAGCATCTGGGTTCGAGTGAGGTTGATTCTCCGCAATTGCAACTGGTTTGTGCAAAACTATTTCATACCCTGCCCGAGCAAAGCAAACAGGTCACGTTCGCGCATTATCAAAAACTGGGTGAAACCAAAGGCATCATCACCGATTATCTCAAGCAGGTGCTTCACGATCAAACGATCATTCCTCCCAATCAATACAAGGCGGCGACTTACATCCTATCCACACTGGTGACACTCGATGGCAGACGCGACATCAAAAGAGCTTCAGATTGGTACGACGACGAACGCCTCCGACTCTTAACCCTGGGCTGGCGCGTGGACCAAAAGCATTTGCCCACCTCTGACAGTGCGCTTGCCATGCAGGCAGGCAGCCCTGTTACGGTGGTCAACTTTATCGAGCATGTCAAATCACACGTCAGTGCTCAGGGCGAAGACCTGCGTCAATTCGTGAATAATATTCTGGAAAGATATACACGAGACGCGCAAAAATTATTTGTCGATGCTGTGATTCTATCTCTGCGGGATGCGCGTTTGCTCCATGAGATCCAATCTGAAGACGGTGAGTTGTCGTATGAGTTGATCCATGATTATCTCGTCGAAGAAGTAAAAGGCTGGCTCGATGAAGACGAGCAGACCGCTCGACAATTGCGCGGAAAATTGGTTCAACTGCAACTGGATTTCAATCAGCACAAACTCCTGCTCAACGCAAAGGAATTGGGCATCATTGCATCTCATTTGAGCAATCCCAAGCTTCTGTTAAATGACACTGATAAGCGTCTGTTGTTGCTATCTGCCGCGGTTCACAATAAGGCCCAGCAATGGCTGGATATATGCGGGACAAATGGAATTGTATGGTTGAGAGATGCATGTCAAAACGAAAGCCTCCCCATTGAGATACGTCAGGGGAGTGCGGCGTTTCTTGGAGAACTCAACGACGCTGAATCATTTCACAATTTGTTAGAAACAGCCGAACGGTCAGATAAGATTTCGAAGCATGTCTGGCTTGATTTGTTATCCCGCTATTTAGATCGATCCACAACAAATTATCATCTCCCCTCATGGGTGAGTCGGGCTGTTTTCTTCAAACAGGCGGAGCTGCGAATCAATGATGGGCGGGACGAACGCAGGGAAATAAGCCGTACGGCCACAATATCCGCTTTCATATGCGGATTGATCACGATGCTGGTATCCAGTTCAATTAAATCCCCGTTTACAGCTTTACTTGTTGCTATCTTGTATGCGGCGATCTCGTCTGTAATCGGGTTTATCTTCGCACAAGGATTGACTTCCACAATTCAGATAACAAGGAAATGGCCGTTCTTATGGCAAAGCCTTGCCGCCATTGGCACAGGCGGGGTGATCGGTATAGGGTTATTCCTCACCCTGGGTGCCCAGATCAACGTCTGGTTTGTGGGGGGAATCATCGCCCTTACCCAAACCATTTCAAATCGCTACAAAGATAGTATCCCCTCCAATGTATTGACAGCACTCGCATCCGCGTTAATATTTGGTCTCGCATTATTTGTATTGCAAGATCAATACTGGTGGAGAGAAGTGGGATATGTGGTATCTGTCACTGTGTTTTCGGCGGCATACCTCTTTTCGATTGAAAGACAGAAAAAATAACTTTTCAGGCCGTCATCTGTGGTAAGCACTCTGAAAAAGCAAGGGGATAATTAAAGTCATTTCCCAACATATTGCGTTTTCCCTGAATACAATCGATGAATTGTGCCATCCCTACGCCGGGAAATCCTCCAACAGGATCGCTTTGCTGAAAAGTTTTTACGATCACATCTTGAGAGCTTTGATTGGGCAGGAATGTCGCTGTGCCGCTTTTGTTATCTGTATTGAAACGGACAACAATGATCCCAAGGTCAATGTCAACCGCGTTCCCGATTCCAAGCAGTTTTTTCCAGGCGGCTTTGCTGTCATCTCCGATCCTGATTTTTTCAAATAGCGACTGTTGAGTCACATCATCAGGAATATAGGTGATGCGGACTTTTCTCTTTCCTTTGAGAACCTGACGAGTCCATGTCCCTTCGAACAACTTTATATCTGCCATGATATATCTCCTTTGAAGATCAGTTGGGTATTATTTGTTTTAGCGCATTCAGCGCATTAATTCGTCCGAAACCGAGTTGAGGGTGGTATCCATTTGGATTAGTCGCTAAAGACGGATTTTTATCCGCAGTGGCGATCAGGATTTCACGGATTCTTTCCATCGACAGAAGGACAGGTTGGGGCAGACCGAGCGCTTTTTGGAACATCAATGCAATGACACCCGTGACATGCGGCGCAGCTGCGCTGGTCCCTGATTCATCTGTACGGTCTGTTTCTCGTGCCTGTGCAGATGTAATATTTTCACCCGGTGCGGATAGTTCTGGCTTCTCCGTCCAATCCTTATTCAAAGACGGACCCGCGCTGGTGAAATAGGAAGGTCTGTAGGAACTGGAAGACGTACTTGGATAGAAAGACCCAACCACAATAGGCAGCCTTGCATTTGCGATGCCATTAATGGTGATTTCAGTTGTGCTGTTATCCGCGATTTCGGTTGGAGGGTCTCCCAAATTACGTTCGATCCAGGCGTTGAAACTGGTATCAAAAGCGCCGTTATCTACCGATAGGTCCAGTTTCCATTCCCCTCCGGTAAAGTCATCCGAACTGTTATCCACCAGTATATGAATATAGTTCTCATCTTTATCAAGCTCCGGTTCCGCTTTGATATTGCTGACCAGCCATATCGGTGCGTAGTCAGATTCGTCGCTTTTCAAAGTGTCCCCCAGCCTGCATAAATCTGTTGAAACATCCCCCGGGGCAGTTACTTTCACATTCAGGGATTTGTCCTGCGGATACCAAATCTCTATTTCTTGACGGTATTTCCAATTGGGATCATTGGCTTTCGGAATCACCCAGGAGATCGTTCCCACAGTATCTGGGGCAAGCATTCCGGAGGTATGTGTTTTTTTCTGAAAATCATTTCCCGCGGCTATGACAATAGCGCGCCCGGGCTGTTGCAACAACTCGTCGAATAGCGCTTCTAAAATAGACGAACCATCGTGCGAGCCGCCATTGCAAGCCAGGCTGATATTTACCACGGCGGGCTTGTCTTCCTGATCGGCTTTTTCAAAAATGTATTTCACCGCGTCGAAAAGATATTTTGAACTCCCCAGGGTTTTCATTTCCTCGGCGGCAATTTTTTTTGGAGTGGTTGGCGCGCCAAGATGAACAAAGATTAGGTCTGCTCCCGGAGCCACACCTTTGAAATCTGAGTCGGGAGAATTTCCCGCCGCGATATCCATAACGTGTGTGCCGTGGGAATTGATACGAGGTTCGTAATCCAGTTCTGCGTATGCATCGTTTCCAGAGGCAAGAGCGGCGTTGATCTGGGTCCGATCATATTCCACTCCATAGTTATAGTTGGCCGGGCGTTTCTTGCCATTTCCCTTTTTTCCGTTTTGATCCCAAAGATATAGCAAACGGGTACCAGCGCCCGTTTTGAAATTTGGATGATTGAAATCACATCCGTCATCGACAATTCCGACGATCACACCTGACCCGTCAATATCGTCAAAGCCATTGTCGTCCAGCTTCTCCCGATTCCCTGAGATGGTCTTCACAGAATTGTTCAAAGTGCCAGAAATCGGACGGGCCGTTTGCAGCCGTAATGCTCGTCGATTTAGTTTGGGCAAATCGTCGACTTTAATTCGACCAGAGACAAAACGGCTTTGACCGGGTTTCCCATGAACTTGCATGATCTTTCTCAACTCTGCGATCTTTACCCCCCTCTTCCTTTCCACCAATACATCAACCCAGAGCTGCCCATTTCCATCCACTCGGGTTTGAATGGGGTTTAATACTCTTTCTTTCGGTGGAAGCGGCGTTCCTTTTGCCCCAACCCGAAAAATTTCAGCCGCAAGAAGGTCTTTTTTCAGCAGCTTGGGATAATTGACCTGAACTCGTTTTGGAAGTTTTATCAGGGATAAATCAATAGGTTGTAATACGAGCTTTTTTGAAACATAAAGTGACTTCCCCGCTGACTCCACTGAAACTTGTTTTGAGTCTGGTCGTTTTTTGCTCATTTCCGCCTCCACTGTGTGGTGAGGTTGGCTAATTTGCTCCTGTATACAAAAAGATTATAGCATTTTGAAAATCGGATTACTACATCCTATTTGCTGATAAAGGTTCCTCTTGGCACTATCGGAAGGGGAAGATAGTCAATAGGCAATTCGACCTCATTTTGCGATAATGAAGCTGGTATTTTGCCAATTTGTAAATAGAAACAGGAGACCCTATGACCATACCTGCCATTTCAGAAACCACCCTTTTGGGAGAATTCACCTACGCCCTGCGCCCTGTGGAGCGCGGATATGCAAACCGCACGCTGTACATCAACCTGAACGACAATACCATCCTCGAAAAACCCGTTACACAGCAAATGAAAGACTTGTTCACAGGCGGGCGCGGATTTGCCCTCAAATTATTGTGGGATGCCGTGACTTCAAACACTAAATGGAACGACCCGCAAAATGAACTGGTCATTGCCAACGGCCCGATCTGCGGAATCACGGCTTACCCCGGCAGCGGCAAATCCACGGTTGTGACCTTGAGCCCACTGACTGAAAATGTGATCGACAGCAACGTGGGTGGGTATTTTGCGCCCTTCCTGAAATTCTCTGGCTTTGATGCGCTGGAGATTCAGGGCAAGGCGGCTGAGGACGTGATCATTTTCATTGATGGCGATACAGGCCGCGTCACGATCGAACGGGACGCGCTCGAAGCGGTCGATTCCCATCAAATTGGGAATGTCCTCACGCAAAGATTCGGCGGCGACGAAAAAGGCAAGCGTTCCATTTCGGTACTTTCGGCGGGGCAGGCAGCGGAACACACTCGCATCGCGATGATCAATTCCACCTGGTATGATGTGCGCCGCAAGGAAGCCCGTTTCAAGCAGGCTGGTCGCGGCGGCCCGGGGCGCGTCTTCCGCGATAAGAAGATCAAAGCCATCGTGGTGCGTTACTCCGACATGAGCGGTGACAAGAACGGCGTGGCCGATATGGCGCTCATCCGCAAGGCGGGTCAGCGCATTAACAAGGAAATCGCCGACCTCGATGATAAGCAGAATCAAATGCGTAAGGTGGGTACTGCCAATATCGTTGAAGTGATGGACCATTTCGATTTGCTTCCTACACATAATTTCCGCTACGGCTCTTCGCCTGAAACGTACAAGATCGATTCGAAGGTCTGGAAGGAATCCTTCACACAGGGATTGCCCGACGGCTGCTGGCTGGGATGCACCATGTCCTGCTCGCATGGCGTGGATCATTTTCCGCTCAAAACTGGACCTTATGCTGGTGACTGCGTTCTGGTGGATGGCCCTGAATATGAGAATGCCGCAGGGCTGGGATCGAACATCGGCAATTTCGACCCGCAAAAAGTTTTGGAACTCAATTTTATTGCGATACCTACGGCATTGACAGCATCTCATTTGCGAATTGTGTTGCCTTTGCAATGGAATGTTACGAAGAAGGCATCATCACGAAAGAACACACAGGCGGCCTGGAATTGAAATTCGGAAATGGTGCCGCAGCTTTGGATCTCATTCATCAAATGGCACGCGGCGAAGGTTTTGGCGTGATCGTGGGGCAGGGCGTCCGCTATATGAAAGAGTTGTTTGTCCGCGAATATGGTGCTGACCCGAATTTCGTGCATGATATTGGCATGGAGATCAAGGGCATGGAGATCTCCGAATACCTCACCAAGGAATCGCTGGCCCAGCAGGGCGGTTACGGCATGGCGACCAAGGGACCACAACATGATGAAGCCTGGCTGATCTTCATGGATCAGGTGCAAAACCTGTTGCCCTCCTTCAAAGACAAAGCCGAAGCCTTGCATTACTTCCCGATGTGGCGCACATGGTTCAGCCTGCACGGGCTGTGCAAACTGCCGTGGAATGACATCTCGCCCGAAAACAACAAACAGACCAAAGAACCCGCCAAAGTAGCGGAGCATGTGGAAAACTACACCTGGATCCATCAGGGTGTCACTGGCAAACCAACCGTAACCGAAGATTTATTGCACCAATCGGAGCGGGTGTACAACTTCCAAAAGGTCTTTGCCCTGCGCATGGGCCGCGTGGGACGCAAACACGATTATCCGCCCTACCGCGCGATGGGACCTGTCACAGCCGCCGAATACGAATCACGCCAGGAACGCTACGATGAGCAGCTCAAGCGGTTGGTTGAAATTGAGCCCACAGGCCTGACCACACAGGAAAAGATGGCTCACCTCCGCAAATACCGCGAAGAGCAATACGAGCATTTGATGGATGCGGTCTATCAACGCCGCGGCTGGGATTCGAATAGCATCCCCACCCTCGAAAAACTTCAACAACTCGGCATGGATCTGCCCGAAGTGGTGGAGGTCGTCAAACAGGCACAAAAGACGATTACTTCGTAACGATCATTTTGTAAAAAAATAACTATAAGACGCTGAGGAGCAAAGAAAAACTTCCTTGGCGTCTTTGTGTTAAAAAATGAAGGCGGAAGATTTCCCGTTCGCTGAGATTACAAATGACCTTTTCCCTCTGCGGGTATAATTCGATTAATGGATTCGCAAATCACTTTTCGACAATATCTTCTCTCCACGCTCGCACTCATTCTGATCGGGTGGGGCGGGCTTGCTCTGCTCCTGATCTATTCCGTGCCCTTCGTGTGGGCGCGTTGGGGTTTTTATGTCTTCGGCATCATGGCGCTCACAGGCACCACGCTGCCCATTGTATATTTCTTTCATCGCCGCTTTCCAACCAACCCGCGGGCAGAACCAAACGTCATTGTGCGGCAGGCAATGTGGGTGGGTGTGTATGGCGCCACGCTGGCCTGGCTTCAACTCGGACGTCTCGTCACGCTTTATGTGATCCTCGGCCTTGCGGGCGGTTTGATCGCCACTGAATATTTCATTCGATTGCGCGAAAAAGCGAATCGAAGAATGCCAGACGTCAAATGACAACGCTTCGTAATCTTCCCTCCATCGATCAAATCCTGCAAACACAAATGGCCGCGCAGCTCATCGCCCGCTACGGCAGGCCGTTGACTTTAAGCGCCATTCGTTCCACATTGGATGATATAAGAGCGCGCTTCAAATCTGGACAAATAACTGCTCTGCCTCTACGAGATTTGATCCTCGCCCAGGCAGATGCCACCCTCATCGCGTGGACGAAGCCGACCCTCGTCCCAGTCATCAACGCTTCGGGTGTGATTCTGCACACCAATCTTGGACGCGCCCCGCTCAGCGATGACACCATCCGCGCAATGGACGTGGCTTCCCGTGGCTATTCCAACCTTGAATATGACCTTGAAAAAGGCGCGCGCGGTTCGCGGCTTATCCATGCTGAATCTGTTTTGCAGAGACTTACGGGTGCCGAGGCGGCGATGGTGGTCAACAATAATGCGGCAGCGGTTTTGCTTGTCCTTTCCGCATTGGCAAATAAAAAGCGGGTCATCATTTCGCGCTCGCAACTGGTGGAGATCGGCGGCGGCTTTCGCATTCCCGATGTGATGAAACAATCAGGTGCAAGGCTCGTGGAAGTGGGCACGACGAACAAAGTCCACTTGCGGGATTATGAAGAAGCTTTATTGGGTGCGAATGCCATCGTCATGCGGGCGCATCCGTCGAATTTCAAGATCATCGGCTTTACCGAAGAGCCCGAGTTGAAGGATGTTGTCTCGCTGGCACATGCCGCAGGCACGACCTTCGTGGATGACCTGGGCTCCGGTACATTCATCGACACCGCCAAATATGGGCTCGGACACGAGCCTACCGTGCAAGAATCCCTTGCGGCTGGGGCGGATATCGTCTGCTTTTCTGGCGATAAACTGCTCGGTGGTCCGCAGGCGGGAATCATCATCGGGAAGAAGGAATTGATCGAGAAGATCCGCAAGCATCCACTGGCACGTGCTGTCCGTGCGGATAAGACCTGCCTTGCGGGCGTCACTGCCACACTGCTGCATTACCTCAAAGATGAAGCGGAGCGCGAAATCCCCATCTGGAAGATGATCTCCCTTACGCCGAAGCAGGTCAAAGGTCGGGCGGAAGCGTGGGCGGCCAATTTGGGGCAGGGGGCCGTCGTGGAAGGTGAATCCACGGTGGGGGGCGGTAGTCTGCCCACGGAATCCTTCCCGACGTTTTTGCTGTCGCTATCCGTCCCATCAGCGGATAAATTCATGAAGAAATTGCGCGAACAAAACCCGCCGATCATTGCGCGCACAGCAGATAACAAAGTTTTGCTTGACCCACGTACCATTCAACCGGAACAGGAAGGTGCGCTGTTGGTTGGGTTGAAGAATGCCCTGAGAAAAACTTAACGTGATAGGGCGAATGGAATCTGAGCATGATTGTCGAAGTTCCTATTCATGATATTAAGAATCCGCCTGTGCCGATGTTTCCTGAACGGTGTGTAAACTGCGGCAAGCCGAAGGATGAGAATTTGGGCTTGACTCTCGACATGGACATTCAAAAACGCAGCAAGCCCGTGCAGATGAGAATGTCTGTGCCGATGTGCAAAGAATGTGCGAACAGGGAACGCAGTATTGCGAAAGTGACGCTGGTGCCGTTTTTGATCGCTGGTCTTTTGATCGGCATTGCGGTTTTTATCCCTGTTGCCATCTTTTCCCCGGAAGGCACCACACCGCAGACACTTGCTTTCCCGCTTGTGTTGGGCGGTTTTGCGGGGCTGATCGCAGGCAGCATTGGTGGAACTGTGGTCGAATTTTTTGTTCGATTGCTGGCAACGCCCGTTTTTGGAAAACTTGTCACCCGTCGTCCGCTGACGATCTTTGGGTTATATTCCAACGGTGATGAGTTGATCGGTGTTTCGGCTCGTTTTTTACGCAAGGAGAAAATCGCGCAATTGGAATTCGAGAACGACGAGATTGCGCGTGAGTTCATAAAAATAAATGCACTGGAGAAATGATGAAATCAGAAATTGATGCCCTTATGCAAGCCAGAGACATGGATGCGATCCTTGTCTTTGGCAATGCCGAACACAACCCGCCCATGTATTATCTGACGGGCGGCGGACACGTCAGCCATGCCACTCTGATCAAGAAGCGCGGCAGCGATGCAACCCTCTTCTTTGGTGACATGGAGCGCGACGAAGCCGCAAAAAGCGGATTGAAATTGATCCCATACAGCACTTATGATTTCGAAGAGATCTTCAAGAAGGCGAATAGAAATTCCCTGTTGGCAGGCGCCATGCGTCTTGAATTGATGCTCAAGGACGTGGGTGTTGAATCGGGACGGGTGGGGGTGTATGGAACTTATGATATCGGTCCCATCTTCGGTTTGTTGACTCAGCTGCAAAAACTGATGCCGAATCTTGAATTCGTCGGCGAACCGCGTGAAGATTCCATTTTTATGCGGGCGATGGAAACAAAGGATGAGTCTGACGTAGCTCGCATCCGCAAAATGGGCAAAGTCACCACATCAGTGGTCGGCAGGGTCGCGGATTTTCTCACTTCATGCGAAGTCCGTGACGATGAAGTCTTGTTGAACGAAGACGGTTCCGCTCTGACCGTTGGCGACGTGCATTCAAGGATTCGCTTGTGGGTGGCGGAGCATGGCGCGGAATTGCCCTCTGGTTTCATTTTCGCCATTGGCCGCGATGCGGGCGTGCCGCATTCCGCAGGCAACCCAGCCGACCTGATGAAACTCGGGCAGACCATCGTGTTCGATATTTATCCTGCCGAAGCGGGCGGCGGCTATTACTATGATTTCACCCGCACCTGGAGCCTCGGCTATGCCACACCTGAGGCACAGGAATTGTTCGATCAGGTCAAGGAAATCTACGACCAGTTGAATGAGAACTTTGATCTGAACGTCCCATTCAAGAATTATCAGAAAATGACCTGCGAGTATTTCGAAGGCAAGGGCCACAAGACACCCATGAATACAAAATCGCCCGTCGAAGGCTATGTTCACAGCCTCGGCCACGGCGTTGGAATCAACATTCACGAGCGGCCGTTCAGTGGTATCAACACCAGCGATGAGGAACGGCTTGCGCCCGGGGTGGTGATCACCTCCGAGCCGGGTTTGTATTATCCTGAAAAAGGCATGGGCTTCCGAATCGAAGATACAATGTGGGTGCGGCCCGATGGCCGTATGGAGATCCTCGCGGATTATCCGTATGATTTCGTCCTGCCGATGAAGAAGTGGAATAAAAAATAATGGAATTAAAACCCGCTCGAATCCTTGCTCTTGAAACCTCCTGCGATGAGACCGCCTGTGCCATCATTGAAAATGGCCGCGCGCTGCTCTCCTCTGTAGTTGCTTCACAAATGGAGATCCATGCCCGTTATGGCGGCGTGTATCCCGAGGTGGCTTCGCGCCAGCATGTGTTGAGCGTCACACCCGTCGTGGAGCAGGCGCTTGCACAGGCCCACCTCACGCTCAAGGATATCGATGCGCTGGCTGTCACGCAGGGGCCAGGTCTCGCAGGTTCGCTGGTCGTTGGCATGAACATGGCAAAAGGGCTGGCGCTCGGTTCGGGTCTGCCGCTTTTGGGAGTCAATCATCTTGAGGGACATCTTTATTCGGCCTGGGTGTACGAATCGGGCGAACTTGTCCCACCCGCGCCGCAATTTCCTTTGATGGCTTTGCTCGTTTCAGGTGGACATACTGAACTGAATCTCATGACCGATCATTTGACCTATCAAAGGCTCGGTTCAACCCTCGACGATGCGGCTGGTGAGGCCTTCGACAAAGTTGCCCGCCTGTTGGAACTTGGCTACCCCGGCGGCCCCGCCATCCAAAAATCAGCGGAAGAGGGCGACCCGAATCGTTTCCACTTTCCGCGGGCGTGGCTCGAAGGAACATGGGATTTTTCATTCAGCGGGTTGAAGACCGCCGTGTTGTATGAAATCCGCGAACTGCAAAAGAAGACGCATACTTTGCCCGTGCCCGATCTGGCCGCATCCTTCCAAAAGGCAGTGGTGGATGTGCTTTTCAAGAAAACGATCAATGCCGCGCGTGAATTTGGCGCGAAGGAAATTTTGGTGGCGGGCGGCGTCTCTGCCAACCGCATGTTGCGCCAGACCTTTAGAGCGCAGACGGAATTTCCCGTTCATATCCCCCCGTTATCCCTGTGCACCGACAATGCTGCCATGATCGCATCAGCGGGATATCACCGCTATGCGCTCGGTCACGTCTCGCAGATGGATATGGATGTCATGCCGACCTGGCCGCTGCCGTAAACACAAAATCACGAATTAAAACCAGAAGGCCAATGACTTGCCCAAGTCATTGGCCTTCTGGTTTAGGGAGAATGTATTTGTATTTTAGATTCATCACATAAGCCAAACCTGAACCCTGATTAAGAGTTGGATGAGAGAAAATGCACCCGTAATTTAAAACATCGAGGCCCCGTTTTTCAAACTTGCCCAAGTTTGAGTTCGGGGCCCGCGATAAGGAGAATGTACTTTTATTATATTCAGCGAGGTAAAAATAGTCTGAATGGGAAATGAACACAGGATTAGAGATTCAATCACCGAAAAATTTATAAAGCGGCGAGAAGTTCATCCAATTTGATGGGGCCTTCGCGCAGAATGACGGGCTTTTCGCCTGTGCAATCCACCAACGTGGATGGAATTCCGCCAAAAGTTTTGCCGCCATCTAGAATCAATGGAATGCGGCCACCAAGTTGTTCATAAACTTCCTGCGCGGTGGATGGGCTGGGTTTGCCTGAAATATTGGCAGAAGTGACAGCCATCGGCCCGGCAGTGTGTAGTAAGGTAAGAGCGTCTGGGTGGTCGGGAATTCTGACGGCGACGGTGGGAGTGGCAGAGACTGCCGGGGGGAGAGTCTGCTTTTTGGAGAGGATGCAGGTGAGAGGTCCAGGCCAGAAGCGGGCGGCGAAGATGCGGGCCATGTCTGGGATGTGATCCGTGACAAGGTCAAGCGAATCCATGTCCCCAATTAATATCGGGATGGCTTTTTCGATGGGGCGTTCCTTGGCTGGGTAGATGCTTTCGATGGCGGCGTTGTCAAAAGCGAGCGCACCGACGCCGTAGACCGTGTCGGTGGGGAAGGCGACGAGACCACCTGACTGAAGGATCTTCAGCGCTTTTTCAATTGCAGCGGGCAGTTGGGCTTGAAGGATCTCTGTGCGCATTAGAGGCGTTGAATTTCACGTGTGAAGATTTCGACGATGTTCGGGTCGAAGTGTGTGCCCGTCTCTTTTTGAAGGTACTCGAGGGCCTTTTCCTTTGACCAGGCTTTGCGATAGGGGCGGTCTGAGGTGAGTGCATCGTAGACGTCAGCTACGGCAAAGATTCGGGCGGAAAGGGGAATATCGGTTTCTTTCAAGCCGCGTGGATACCCTGTACCGTCCCATCTTTCGTGATGGCAGTAGGGGATATCCATGGCGGTGCGGAGATATTCGATCGGATACAGCAGGTTGTAGGCAAATTGGGGATGCTGGTGCATGATCTGCCATTCCTCTTCCGTCAGCGGGCCGTCTTTATGCAAGATGTCGTCAGGGACGCCAAGTTTTCCGATGTCATGCAAAAGCGATCCCCGCCGAATATAGAGGATTTCCTCTTCGGGTAGTTTCATGGCTTTTGCGATCTTGCAGGTAAGTTTTGTGACGCGCTGTGTGTGACCTTCCGTTTCCTTGTCACGCAGGTCCAGTGCGCGTGACCAGCTATCGAGGGTGGTTTCATAGGAAGATTGCAGGTCTTTGAGCAGGAATTGATTTTTTTGCAGTGTGTGATTCAACTGCCAGGCGGTAAAAAAGGTGAAGAAGGCGATGGCAAACAGGGCGAGGACGCCTGTGAAGTTGTAATTGACGAGGTAGTCGTAATAATAGCTTGAAAAGGTATAGCCCGCCGTGACGAGCAACGCGTAAAAGAAGGATGCGACCGGGTGTATGACGAAACTGGATGTGATGATGGGCAGGGCCAGGATCACCATTGTGAATTCAAGATCCTTGGGGGTGTATAGGAGGACAGCCCCAAAAATTGACAGGTTGATGCAGGCATGCGCGGTTAGTTTGGTATAGCCCCTGCGATTGAGATTCCAGAGGACAAATAGCAGGGCTAGGACAATGACATCCTGAATGATATAGATGTCATATTCAGCGCCTGCGCCGAGGATTCGATATGCAACATTGGAAACTGTGACGTGGACAAGAATGATGGCGATCAGTGTCAGATACATTGCCATAAGACGGCCGCGCCGTTGGTCGCCTGGCTCTGCTGCTTCAGTATCTGTGACCTGATAGTAGAGGCTGTTTAATTTGAGAGCTAATCCATTGTAACGATTCATAGAAAGTTTGTTGTTGATTTACAGAGTATCGCATAATTTACCAAACTTAAGTCTTGGTTTTTGATTGCAATTTCCCAAAAGCTTGGCAATTTATAAAGAAAGCGATAGTGGATGGCGCAGAACACTGCGCCCAGTATCGCATGGTTTTAGGCTGGTGGCAACCTGGGATTAATACGACTCGGAAGCAGGGATGATTTCCAGCAGGCGGTCGTTTCCCGCGAGGTCCTGATGCAGGTGGATACTGGCATTCGAGAAGTGGTCAAATGCCAGGCTCAGGGCTCGCACTCCGAGTGTGGCTTCTATTTCGAACAACATCATTCCGCCAGGGGCGAGCCAGTCTGGTGCGATCTCGAAGAGACGGCGATAGACATCAAGCCCGTCTGCGCCGCCATCGAGGGCGAGGGTGGGTTCGCGGCCAAAGATGGGAAGTTGCTGCAAGGTTTCGGTTGGAATGTACGGCAGGTTGGCGCAGATGAGATCGAAGTGACTGTCGGTGGGCAAAGGGTCCACGTGCTGGGGGAGCAGGTCACATTGCAGAAAGTTGATGCGATGATGCACGTGGAATTTGCGGGCGTTGTGTTTTGCCACTTTAAGCGCGGCAAATGAGATATCGGTGGCGGTGATGTTCGCATCTGGCATGTGCATGGCAAGTGCCGTGGCGATCGCACCTGAGCCTGTGCCGATATCGGCGACAGTTCTGCGCTCCGGGGAGGCTTTGAGCCAGGTGATGGCTTTTTCCACGAGCAGTTCGGTTTCGGGGCGCGGAATCAGAACGTCTTTTGTGATATCGAGGTCGAGGCCGAAAAATTCCCAGTGGCCGATGATGTACGGAAGGGGAGTCCCTGCCTGGAGTTGGGTAAATGCTTTTTCCGCTTCATCAAGCTGGGGCGGAGTGAGAAGCGCTTCCGGGTGGGTGAGCAGCCATGTTCGCGAATGTCCCATGACGTGCGCAAGGAGAATCTGCGCGTCAAGATCTTCCAGAATGTCCTTGTGCTTTTTTAGGTATTCTCCCGCGTTCATTTGTTGTTACCAAAGAAAATGTGGCGACTCAGCAGCCGCCACATTTGATTATTCGTCGTCATCCACGCCCGTAGCGGCAAGACGTTCCGACTCATCGCGAGTTGAAAGCTCGTCTATGAATTGGTCGATGGACCCATCCATCACCGCCGAAAGATTGTAGCTTGAATATCCAACGCGGTGATCTGTCACGCGGCTTTGCGGATAATTGTATGTGCGGATCTTCTCCGAGCGGTCACCCGAGCCGACTTGTGAGCGGCGGTCTGCTTCGAGTTCGGCACGGCGTTTTTGTTCTTCGATCTCGTACAAGCGCGCGCGCAGAATGCTGAGGGCGCGGAGTTTATTTTGCAATTGCGAGCGTTCGTCCTGACAAGTGACGATCATGCCTGTGGGTTTGTGATACAGACGCACTGCCGTGGAGTTCTTTTGCACGTTTTGTCCGCCTGCACCCGAGGAACGATAGACTTCGATCTCGATGTCGGTTTCGGGGATGTCCACTTCCACATCATCCACTTCGGCCAGCACGGTGACGGTGGCGGTGGAGGTGTGAATGCGTCCCTGTGATTCAGTGGCAGGCACACGTTGCACGCGATGCACGCCCGATTCGTATTTCAGTTTTGAGTACGCGCCCTTGCCTTTGACTTCAAAGATGACTTCCTTATAACCGCCAACGCCGATGGCGCTTTCAGACATGAGTTCAACCTTCCAGCGTTTGCCATCCACATAACGGGTGTACATGCGGAACAGGTCTGCGGCAAAAATGGCGGCTTCGTCACCGCCTGCGCCCGCGCGGATTTCAAAAATGACGTTCCTGTCATCGCGCGGATCTTTGGGCACAAGCATGCCTTTGATCTCTTTTTCGAGTGCTTCGATCTTTGGTTCGAGGTCATCCACATCTGCCTTGGCGAGGGCGATCAATTCCGAATCGTTTTCAGAAATGATAATGGATTTGGCCTCTTCAAGGCTTTTCAGCGCCTGACGGTATTCGCGCACTTTCAAGTAGATCGGTTCAAGGTCAACACGCTCCTTGTTGATCTCTCCGGCGCGTTGATAATCGCTGCCCACTTCGAGCAGTTCGCTTCCGAGTTGTTCGTATCGTTCTTCAATGGCTTGTAGTTTATCGAGCATGGCTTATCCAGTTTTGTTTCTGTGTGAGATACTAAAAGTTTACTTCCAGGGTCCGTTATTTAAAAATGTGCGAAATAAAGCGCGGCACGCAAAGCAGTGCCGCACAGGCGAAATGATACCAACCGTGAACGTACCTAATAATTCGCGACTGCTGAGAGCACCATCGAAAGGATCAGGATAATGGCAAATACAGCGAACAGAATCTGGGCCGCTTTCTGGTTTGAATTCCCTTTTTCCACGGTTTTTGTTTGTTTTTTAGAGGTTTTTCCAGCCATCTTATTAACTCACTTCATTATATGTTTGTAAAAGGCTTGTGACATTACCTTTTCAAGTTCATCAATTGTAACAGGTTTCATTACATAGCCATCTGCGCCCATTTCGAGAGCTTTGTCCACCATCACATCGGCGGCTTCCGAAGAGAGCATGATGACGGGCAGGTCTTTCCATTCCTTGCGGCGGCGCAGAAATTCCAGCATATCCAATCCGCTCACCTCGGGCATGTTGATATCAAGGACGATCATGTCGGGTCGTCCGCCCGCAAGCAGGGCCTGCGCGGCGGGGCGCGGATTAATGAAATGTTTGGTTTCGCAATCCAGCAGTTTGAGCATCAAACTGATCGCGTGCCCCATCTCTTCATCGTCATCTACGATCCATACTTGTTTCATTCCAGGTGCGCCTTAATGCTTTCTGCCGCTGTCTCATTCATGCCTTTTACAGCGGCCAAATCGGTAACACTTGCTTCCTTAATCTTATCCATAGAACCGAAATGTTTCAAGAGTGCTTTTCTGCGGGCGGGCCCAATGCCGGGGATGGAATCCAACTGCGAGGCCAGTCCCTGTTTCGATCTTCTTGCGCGGTGGGCTGTGATCCCATAACGGTGGGCCTCATCGCGGATGCGCTGCACAAGGTACAGTCCCTGCGAATGACGTGGCAGCAACAGCGGCTTGCTGTTATGCGGGAAGAAGATCTCCTCCTCCTGCTTTGCCAGCCCCACCACGGGAACCTTGTCGAGCAATTCAAATTGCTCAAGGACTTTCACCACGCGACCCAACTGCCCCTTGCCGCCATCGATGATGATCAAGTCAGGCAGGAAGGAGAACGACGCATCTTTTTTCGACCCCGGGCCTGCTTCTGTTTCCTGACTGGATAGCCACCGTTTGAATCTACGGGTGAGCATTTCCTCCATCGAGGCAAAGTCATCGGGTGCGCCGATGCTGGTGCTGTCGATGTTGAATTTGCGATACAGATTCTTGGCAGGTACTCCCTGCTCGAAAACGATCATCGCGCCGACAGTCGCCACGCCCTGTGTGTGACTTACATCGTAACACTCAATTCGATTGGGTGGTGCCGATAATTTCAACGCGGTCTGCAACTCACCGAGTGCCTGTTCCTGTTTGTGGGCATCGGCCTGCCATTGGGCGCGCAGAGCTTGCAGAGTTTCAGATGCGTTCTCCGCGGCCATTTGAACCAGCTCATGCGGCTGACCATCTTTTGGAACGAACAATTCCACTTTTTTGCCGCCGCGCTTTGATCTGAGCCATTGACCGATGATCTTCGCTTCCTCCACCTGAATTTCTTCGGGGATCATCACCTGTTCGGGAATATTGGCGGCTTCGGTATAGAACTGTTTGACGAATTCCGTCATCACTTCCTGGTTGTTTGTATCTTCCGTGCCTTCAAGAATGAAGTATTCACGCCCGATCAACTTTCCACCGCGGATGAAGAAGATCTGCACGCAGGCTTCGCCGTCTGAGCGGGCCATCGCGAGCACATCCGAGTCTTTGTAATCGGAGGCAAAGACGATCTTCTGTCTTTCGATAATGGAACTGATGGCCTTCAACTGGTCGCGCAGGGCGGCGGCTTTTTCAAAGCGCATTTCCTCGGAGGCTTTTTGCATTTCGTTCTCAATTCGTTTGACGATCTCTTCACTATGCCCGCTGAGGAAATCCATCAGGTCTGAGATCATTTGGCGGTACCCTTCCTGGGTGGCCGCTCCGATACAGGGGGCAATGCACAGCTTGATGTCAAAGTAAAGACACGCGCGTTTGTCGAGCCCGGTGATCTCGCGGTCACAGGTCAAATACGGGAAGATCTTGCGCAGCACATCCAGTGTTTGGTAGACCGCCCATGCCGAGGTGTACGGACCAAAATATCGCGAGCCGTCTTCGTCCATGTTGCGGGTGACGGTCACTTTGGGAAACGGCTCGTTCCAGTGGACTTTGATATACGGGTAACGCTTGTCGTCCTTGAGGCGGATGTTGTATTTGGGGCGGTGCTTTTTGATGAGGTTCATCTCAAGGATCAGCGCCTCAAGCTCCGATCCGACGACGATCCACTCAATATCCACAATGTCGCGTACAAGACGGCGGGTCTTCGAGTCATGGCTTGAATCCGCGTGGAAATAGGATCGCACCCGATTTTTCAGGCTGATGGCTTTGCCGACATAGATGATTTTCCCCTCGACGTTGCGATAAATATAGCAACCCGGCTTCGATGGGAGCGTGGCAAGAATGCCTTGAAGTTTCTCCGAAATTTCCATTGGCGGCTATTATAAAGTAGAAAATAATCGCGCATCCTTTAATGGCAATACCGAATTCAATAATTGCTGTTATTGAATTTTTGCTTGACTTTTATTTTTTTGAACTTACAATTGATTCAGACCAACAAAAAAGGAGAATATGCTATGAGTGAATTCAGTAATACGCCGATTGTTCCTCCATCCACCGCGCCGGGACTTGCGGGCTGGTTCCGTGTTTGGATGAAAGCCGTTACAAAACCCAATGAGCAAACCTTTATTGATATTACCGAACACCCCGATGCCCAGCCAAAGACCGCCTATATCTGGATATTCCTTGTTGGGACCTTATCCACCATCGTCACTGGGCTGATTCAAGCCATTCTGGTTGCGGCAGGAGTGAGTAGCCAGCTTGGTGTTGAGGGAGCAGGCTCATCGGTTGGCGTATCGATATTTGCCACGATTTGCGCATCTCCGATCGCGGGTGGAATTTCGGTTTTGTTTTTTGCCTTGGGGATTGCCATTGTGCAATGGATCGCGAAACTCTTTGGTGGAACGGGTACATATGACAAGCTGGTCTATGCAGTTGCCGCGATCTCCGTTCCGTTTTCCCTGGTTTCCATGTTCCTGGTGCCGCTTAACGTGGTCCCTTATCTCAATATTTGTACCGGCTTGATAAGCTTTGGTCTCAGCATATACGTCATCTATTTGCAGATCACAGCGGTCAAGGCGGTGAATCGTTTTGGCTGGGGTGCGGCGGCTGGTTCCGTGCTTCTACCCGGATTCGTGATCGCTTTTGTGTGTGGTTGTCTTGTGGTTGTAACGCTCATGTTGTTGGGACCCATGATTGGGAATGTGTTCAGTGGCATTAACCAAAGCCTGCAAATGGCTCCGTAAGTCATACAGCAGCGCAGAATAAAAATCGTCTCCCAACCCGCGAAGGATTTGGGAGACGATCGCTTTTATTTTTTTATCTGATTTTATGGTGTTGGGGTTGGGGCAGGTTGAGGGACGCGATGTGAGCCGAGGAGCAGCGGCATTTCTGCCATGTAATATGCATATTCATAAGCCGTTGTCGCTCCACCTTCACCGATGATCGGCTCGATCAGTTGATTGTTGTTCGAATCGACTCCGGAGACGATCTGACCTGAAAGCGTCAATATCTCGGTGATGAGGGGTTCCATTTCTGGCCCGAAGGGCATCTCTTGTAAGCGTAACGCTTTTTCAAGCACTTGTTCGGTCCAACCCTGCATGTTTTGCAGGCAGGTGACGACATTCGCGCTTTGTGTCTTGATATTGATGGTCGCATCTGCCGCACGGGCGGCAAACTGCGCATGCGACATGGCCTGGGCAATATAACCTTGATCGGTGTAGCCCGGGTCGCCGTTTTGCAACAAACCAAATCTATCGCTGGGATCGCTTACCGTACCGTCCCCGTCCCAGTCTTTGTATTGGGCTATGTTGGCATTGCCAACAGTCAGGTTGACGATCTCTTCGAGTTTTTTGCGGGTCAGGGGTTCGTCGCCTGCCTTGAAGGCTTCTTCCAATTCGGTGGTGGCTGTATCAAGGCTGTCAGTGGAGCCCCACAACCCTTGAATTAGCGCGATCCCATCGGGTGCAGTAGCGAAGAAAACCACCACATGCCGCACATGGATCAAACTCATGGGAGGAAATACCGACGATGCAACGACATTTCCAGAGGACACATCTGGATTCGGGTCGTTATCCACTTCCACTGTAATCTCGATCTGGTCGAACAACGACAGGACATTTTCCTGGTCGGAGTTGGTGTAAACCAATTGTCCCTGGGCAAGACCGTCTCTATCTATGGAACCCGCCTTGCGGATGAATTCTCCGCCTTGCCCAAGAAACCAGACATCGTAATGCGTGCCAGCTTCGGGAATGGGAAGGTCATCAAAGGTGAGTGCGGCCTTATCCATCAGGCCGTTTTGATCGGTGAACACCACTCGTCCCAGTATTTCGTTTGGATCCGGGGATGGTGTTGGGGGAGGTTGTGTTGCTGCTTCCACGGTCGGCTCAGCTTGTAAAGCCTGCGGCCTGAAGAAGACAAATCCAAGTACCGCAATGGCAACCACACCTATCGCAATCCCAGCCCATGCCAGGGGAAATGTGCGTGCTTCCTTTTTTGCAGGAGCGGCGGGTCTTTGCGGGATCTTCGCGATGCGTGCGGTATCTGCTGAAACGGTTTGCCCGTTGAATACCTGAATGAATTCATCGGCCAGTTCTTTTGCAGAGTTGTAGCGAAGCTCAGGGTCTTTTGAAAGCGCGCGGTTGATGATGGCCTGCAAATCGGATGAGATGCCGAAGATGGGTGGGGGCGGGTCGTTCAGGTGTTTCATCAGGATGCCGAAAGATGATTCGGCATCAAAGGGAACCACACCCGCCAGCATTTCATACAACATCACGCCGAACGAGTAGATGTCTGTTTTTGAATCCACTTTTTCGCCGCGCGCCTGCTCGGGACTCATATAGGCAGGGGTTCCGGAGACGGTCCCTGTTGAGGTTTGGATGGATGAATCTAGAAGGCGGACCAGCCCAAAGTCAGTGAGGATCGGTTCTACATCCGCTGGTAAAGGCTTGTTAAGATCGATGCCTTCACTTGCCGAACGCAAAAGCACGTTGGCAGGTTTAATATCCCGATGAATGATGTTTTGATTGTGGGCATAATCAATGGCGGACGCCAGTTTGGAAAGGATATGCGCGATGGTTTCGAGAGGCATCTTTTCCCCGCGCTTGTGCAGGGCTTTTAGATAACTTCCCAACGCGGCGCCTGTCACCAATTCCATAATGAGACAGGGCTGGCCGTCCACCAATTCGTAATCATAGACTTGAATGATGTTCGGGTGACGAAGTCCCGCCACGACGCGTGCTTCGCGTTCAAATCGCACGTGATTATCGGGATCCGAATCCACGTGATCGCGCATGATCTTGACAGCCACTTTTCGATTGAGCGTGGTGTGCTCGCCAAGATATACTTCCGCCATGCCCCCGCGGGCGATCAATTCACCGACTTGTACCTTGCCTAAAGTTTTTCCATTCCAGCTGGGCATTGACGCATTATACCCGATAGTATAATGCGAAGAATTACAAGGAGATATTTAATGAGATCTGCACCTGAAGAAATATTATATGAGTACATGCATACACAAGGTTTAACAATTTCCACTGCTGAATCCTGCACGGGCGGCCTGGTTTCCGACCGTATCACAAATATATCTGGTTCGTCGGGATATTTTCCCGGCGGCATTGTCGCTTATTCATATGAAGCCAAAGCCAGTTTGCTCGGGGTTTCCTGGGACACGCTTAACACACATGGAGCGGTCAGCGAGGAAACGGTGCTTGAAATGGCGCGCGGCGTGCGCAAAGTATTCAATGCGAACATCGGCATATCGGTCAGCGGCATTGCAGGCCCCACGGGCGGAACGCCTGAGAAACCAGTGGGTTTAACGTGGTTTGGTCTTTCCACCGATAAAGGCGATTGGGCGCGCCATTTTATTTGGGATGGCGACCGTGTGGAGAACAAACATCATTCCTCTGAAGCCGCTTTGCAATTTGTACTCGATTATCTGGAAGGAAAATTGAAATGAACACCGTTGTGATCGTTTCAGCAAATGCCGAATGGCGTGTGGTGAAGGAGCTTTACCCGAACCTCGAAATAAAAAACTCGCCTTATGGCGAATACGCTGACTTGAAACTCGACTCGCGCCATTTAACACTTTTTCATGGCGGCTGGGGGAAGATTTCCGCGGCGGCTACTGCGCAATATGTGATCGACCATTTCAAGCCTGACCTGCTAGTTAACCTTGGTACTTGCGGCGGATTTGCAGGCCGAATCGAAACTGGGACTGTCATCCTCGTGGAGCGGACTCTGGTCTATGACATCATCGAGCAGATGGGGGATGGCGCTGAAGCGATAGACCATTACGCATCTGCTCTGGACCTGAGCTGGCTCCCGGCTAACTTGCCTGATTCCACCCTGCGCGGACTCCTCGTCTCTGCCGACCGCGATATCGTGGTGGAAGATATTCCCATGCTCATCGAAAAATTTGACGCAGTCGCCGCCGATTGGGAATCGGGTGCCATTGCCTGGGTGGCGAAAAAAAACGGCACACGCCTGTTGATTTTGCGCGCTGTGAGTGACCTGGTCGGTGGTGACGGAGGCGAAGCCTATGGGAACCTTGAATTATTCCACGAGCGAACAAAAACCGTGATGCGTGACTTGTTCCAACGCCTGCCGAGTTGGTTAAATTCCATCAAGAAATAGGAAACGCGATGAAAACTCATTTGAGGGTTGCCAGACCCACGGACAACCTCGATCTCATCGTGGAAATGTACCGCGTTGGACTTGACCTCGATGTCCTTGGTTCATTCAAAGATCATCAAGGTTTTGACGGCATCATGCTCGGCAAAAGCGGCATGCAATATCATTTTGAGTTCACGCACCATCGCGGTCATAAAGTTGGAAAAGCCCCCACACAGGATAATCTGCTCGTTTTTTATGTGCCAGATCGTGCCGAGTGGGAGTCGCCTGTGCGAGGATGGAATCAGCAGGCTTCAAACCTGTGCCTTCCTACAATCCCTATTGGGATCAGGATGGGCGCACATTCGAAGATGCAGATGGTTATCGGGTTGTATTGGAAAATGGTGAATGGGAATAAGAACTGTTACAGATTGTTGTCTGTAACTACTAAAATTTAAACTAAAGACGCTGAGGCGATAAGAGATAAAACACTCTTTGTGACTCAGCGTCTTTGTTTTCTTCTTTCCAAGGCGCGTCACATGACGCACTTAAAGTAATTGATCTACTGAGCCGGGTTTAGCACACGCCCTACGAACAGGATCTGCCCATTGACCGTATCGCGGATGATGAACAGGAAGGGGCGGTCAACGATAAAAAGAATATCCTGCATCGGCGCGCCAGTCGCTTCCATAATGACGGCTGTAGCTGCGGCGGCTTCGGTGCCTTCCTCATCCACGGCGACAAAGGCCTTGTGAATGACGTTGCCGATGAACAGGTCTTTATCTCCTGTCATGCCTGAGAAATCGGCGAGGCCTCTGTCGAAGGCGTCTGTCATGCCGAGGCTCATCAGCGCATCGGAAAGGTTGAAGTCCTTGGTGAATTCGAACTTCGGCAGGTTCACCCGTGCAGACGAAGTGATCTGTAAACCATTGATGACCTCATCGTATACTGCTTTATCGAAAGATGCTTCAAAGGTTTCGAAATTTCCTTCATCAGGCAGGATGATATCCATGGCGGCGGTTTCACCGGCATAAGCAAGCTCGATGGCTTGATAGCCATTTCCTTGCACGTAGGGGACATCGTGCATGGTTTCGCCCATCACTTTTACGGTGGCTTCGGTTCCATCCAAAAGATGGAAGGTGCCGTCGTGAGTTGAGTTGGGATCGAATTTATTGAACCAATCCGCTTTGAAGTAAATGGCGTTCACCAGTACCATGCGGGTATCGGGGCTGATGGTTCCATCGGGAAGCAGATCCTTGATCCGCTCTTCTGTTTCCTCGCTGACCCAGTTGTTGATCGCCACGCGTTCTTCGTTTGGCTTGTTCATAAAGTCTGAGAGGTGGATCCCTGCGCCATAATTGACGGCGATGGTGTCAAGAAATTCAGGCATGAGGGGGAGTGTCTTTTCGGTCCAAACAGAATTGGCGATGTTGATCTGCAATGGTTCCTGATCCTTGTCGAGGTTGATCGGCTTTTTCTCCAATTCAAGGTCGAGCGCGTTGAAGGCTGGGTGTAACTGTTCCTGTGGGGCGTAATGCAAGGCCTGTGCCATTTGAGATTCAGTGTCACCGCGGGCGCCTGCGTACGTCATTGCCAGGGCCAAAGACATGCTGTACGGAGACAGGATCAGATTTCCGTTTTCGGAGCGAAGCGCGTTGTAAATATCCAGAGCAAAGGCGTTATTCCCGTCGACAAGGTCCGCGAGATTTCCTTCGGCGATCTCAGGATTCTTATCGCGGCTTTTGCTTGATTCGGCCACGCTCAGCGATGCGGATGAACCGCAGGCGGCCAGCATTATGCTTAGCAAGGCACATAGTGCAATGATTTGAAAAGTGATTGATTTCATGGTTTCTCCTTCGAACTAAAGACGAATTATGGCCCATTGTGTTCCCGTTGCTGCAAGGTGAGTTCCATGGAAATGTTATCCATGCTTTCGCGATAGCTTGGAATTTCGTAAAATCCGAGTTGTTTATAAAATTGAACGGCGCGGATTTGTTTTTCGCTGGTTTGCAAACGGAGTTTGCGATACCCTTGCGTATGAGCGAAATCGAGCAGACGTAAGACGATCTGATAACCGATCTTTTGGCCGTGATATTCCTCCAACAACCAGAGTCGTTTTAGTTCGGCAGAATCTTCCTCCATCTTTTTGATCGCGCCCGTGCCGATTACTTTTTCGTCATCGAGCGCTACGAGGAACAATCCGCGATTTTCGTTGTAGGCTTTCTGAAAATTGTCCACATCCATCAACTCGCCCTCCGCTTCGAGAATATCCCAAAAATGCTGAACATTTTTTTCAGGCATGTAAATGCGCTGGGCCACGGCTGTGATCACGTATTTGGCATCTTTGATTTGATGCATTTGAATGGGCAGGATATTAATCATGTGGCGATTTTAACCCGCTTCGACGGGCGTTATAATTCTTTTGCGTCACCCAAACCTCCTATGATGAACAACCCCGAACAATATGAAATTCAAAAGCGAAATTTTCGCTACGTGCAGATCGATGCTGTTGGTGTAAGCATTGCAAATGTCGCCGCACCCTTCCTTCCCGTGTTTCTCACCCGCCTCGGTGCAAGTAATTTTCAGGTGGGTCTGCTCACTTCCATGCCGGGCGTCACCGGGCTTTTGCTTGCGATCATCGTGGGCCGATTTTTGCAAACACGTACCAACATCGTGCCATGGTACAGCCTTTCACGTTTGCTTGTCATCTCGTGTTACGCGCTGACAGGCTTGCTTACCTTTTTGCTGTCGAAGGAATACGCAGTCATTGCCACGCTCGCCATCTGGGCGTTCGCCACACTTCCGCAAACAGCGCTGGCGGTCGCTTTCTCTGTTGTGATGAATGCCGTGGCTGGACCCGAAGGCCGCTATGCCTTACTCAGCCGCCGCTGGGCGATCTTTGGTATCACGACCGTGGTGATGACATTCTTTGTCACGCGCGTGATCGACCTGATCGAATTTCCGCGTAATTACGAGATGATGTTTTTGGGATTATCGGTGGGAGGATTTATCAGCTATTACTTTTCGAAACGGATAAACCTCCCGGATCAGACTCCGCCGACACCTGTTGCATCCTCATCGGCATTCGACTCAGCCCGAAACTATTTCTCCTTAATCCGCGGTGCGCCCGCCTTCACTTCCTTCGCGACGAAGAAATTTGTCTATCACTTTGCGCTTGTGCTGACTCAGCCCATTATGCCGCTGTTCCTCGTCCGCGAAGTGAAAGCCACCGATTCGCAGATCGGCACGATCACAATGGCGATGTCGCTTATTATGCTGGTGGGCTATTTCATCTGGCCGTGGTCCTCGCGCAAATATGGCGGACGGTTCGTTTTGCTTGCGACCACTTTTGGCATGGTCTTTTATCCCGCACTCACGGCGGCAACACCGCAGGTGCCTCTCATCATTTTGTATTCAGGGATCGCCGGGTTGTTTCAAGCAGGTCTTGATCTGGTTTTCTTCGATGAATTGATGAAAACCGTTCCCCCGGAATATGGCGCGACCTTCGTGTCGATCGTACAATCCATGCAATATCTCTCTGCCATTGTGGCGCCGTTGATCGGCACGTGGCTGGCAGATTCCATTGGATTGGGCGGTGCATTATGGGTGAGCGCCGGGCTGAGGCTGTTTGGATTTGTATTATTTTTGCGAAAAGATACGCGTTTGGTTTCGAACTGAAAATGCCTATTTCCCCGTAGCTGGCATTCGGTCTTTCCCTGCAAGGATTGGCATGTCTGCCATGTAATAAGCATGCTGATAAGCCGTAAGCGCCCCGCCTTCGCCTGCGATCGGCTCGATCAATTCATTTCCGTTAACATCCAACCCATTGAGAATTTGATTGGCAAGCGCCACAGCCTTGCGAACATCTGCTTCGACATTCGCACCGTCGGGGGCTTGTACGATCCGTTCTGTGATGTCACGCAATTCAATGGCCCATTCTTCAATGTTGTGAATGGAAATTTCAACATGCCCATTGTGCATGCGGATATCCGGGGTTGAATCGTCTGCATCGGCAGAGTAGCTGGAGTGGTGATGTACTCCGCCGACATAACCGGTCTGGTCGCCATTCAGGAGGATGCCATAGCCATCGCCGGGGTCGCTGGTTGTGCCATCGCCGTTCCAATCCAAATAAAGGGCATCCTGTTTTCCAACAACCAGATTGATAAGCGATTCTGCATTACTGCGCACATCTTTTGGCTTGCCTGCTTCATAGGCGACCAACAAAGCTTCTGCAGTCTGGTTGACCAGAATGGCATTATTTTTCAAGCCATCGATCATGCCGATCAAGTTGGGCGATTCCTCTGTTGAGACGATCAGGTGACGAATGTGTGCAAGTGCCCTGCCCGGAATGCCCGATGAGTATTTCACATCGCCCGATGGGTTGGGGCTGGTATCCGGAACAGGTTCCAATGTGATTTCCATGTGACTATATTGGCCAAGTAAATTGCGGCTTTGTTCATCCACATAGGTCAGGCTGAACGCTCCGTCACCTTCCGCTGTGAGAACGCCGATACTGCGGCGTTGTTCGCCGCTGTCATCGATGAGCCATGCTTCGTATTGGCTGCCCTCTGCCGGGTTGTCAAGATTCGCGTTGATCGTGATCTGGTCTGCCATTGCTGCACCGTCTTGAAATCGCAAAACGCCGACTGGGGCTTCATCCGTTACAAGAGGAGCTTCCGTTGCTATATTATGAACTTCTGTTGCGACAGAGGTCGGAGTCTCTGTGGTATTTAATCGCGGCAGCACGAACAAGCCCGTGCCGATAACGCCGCTTAATAGCAGGAAGGAAACGCAGCCGCAAACGAAGATGCCTGTACCGATCCAAAGCGGACTCAACGCTGGTTTCTTTTTCTTTATTACCATTGCCGTTGACCGGGGTGTGTGGCTGCGCAGCGAGTGAATGGTCTCCGCTTCAAGCCGCATGCCAACCGCGTTATAGAAATCCACCAGTAATTCGTTTCCGCTGTTATAGCGGTCTTCGGGGAATTTGGTCAGTGCCTTGTCAATGACCGCTTGTAATTCAGGATAAATATCTTCGATGGGTGGGGGAGCGTCGTTAATATGTTTGAAGATGACCGTGATCGCGGTGTCCGCTTCAAAAGGGACGCGGCCTGCGAGAAGTTCATATAAAATAATGCCGAGTGAATAGATGTCAGTGCGATGATCTACTTTTGAGCCGCGCGCCTGCTCAGGGCTCATATAGGCGGGTGTACCGCTGACGAAACCTGATGCGGTCTGCTGGCCTGAATGCGCAATACGAGCCAAGCCAAAGTCAGTGATGATCGCTTCCACACTTTTCGTGAGTGGTGTGTCTTCTTCGAATTCTCTGTTTCTGCTGTGGAGAATGATATTTGCCGGTTTGATATCGCGATGCACGATCCCTTGTGAATGGGCGTAGTCGATTCCGAGAATGATCGATTTAAGCAATTGACCGATCTGCTCGAAGGATAATTTCTGTCCGCTTCTGTGAAGGGTTTGGAGATAGGATGCCAGGGACGGCCCCTTTAGATATTCCATCACGATGTAGGGATGTCCGTCATGAGTGTCAAAATCAAAGACTTGAACGATGTTCGAATGACGAAGCCCGGCCACGGCTTTTGCTTCACGTTGGAAGCGTTCCAAAAGTTCGGGGTCTGATTCTATAAAACTATGCAGGACTTTGATTGCCACAGGACGGTCAAGTGACAAGTGAGTACCAAGATAAACCTCCGCCATGCCCCCGCGTGCAAGGTACTTATCGACTCGTACTTTTCCGATAGTTTGACCGATCCATTCAGGCATGGCTGAATTATACATCTGAATTTGGAGTAATACAGTCTGAAATGCTTGTGAAATGAAAGGATTTGTCCCGTTTTATGTCCCACCAAGCTTGTCATATTAGTTTTGCCGTATAATTTGCCTTGGAAGCAGGTAAAAAGGAATTTTCAAACAAAATTTTTTAACGAAACAAGATGGAGGATACACATGCCCAGGAATAATCAGGAAGTTCAATCCGAAGGAGAAAGGGGATCTGTCATTCAAAGAATTCGTGCCAGCCTATCACAAGCGGATGCTTACACCCGCCGCCAGCAGCGCCTCAACTCCACGCTGACGTTGGCTACCACAGTCGGTTCTGCATTGACAGCCTTCATCACCGCCCTGACCGCTGCCCAGGGACCGACCGTCATTCCTGGCATTTTGGATTGGCAGGGAGCCTGTACCATTGGGGCCGTGTTGAGTTTTATTACGACGGTTTGTTCCGGGCTGAGTCAACAATTGAACACGAGTCAGAAGTTTGTGTTGGGTAGTCAATGTGTGGGGCGTTTGCGCGCGCTGGAACTTGTTGCGTCCACCCAGTCACGTGGCATGAGCGAGGTCACAAACGAATATGCCGAGATCCTGCAGATGTATGCCGAGGCGCTCAATAAATGATTTTGGCTTCCTCTGTCCATGAAAAACCCTCGCAATGTTCCACATTAAGAACGTGATATAATTTTGCGCAATAGCTCAAAAATCAATCTTGAAATAGGAGTACACATGGAAATTACAATTCAGGAATTTAAACATTGTGATTTGTTTAAAGTCAAAGGCCGGGTGGATAGTGCCAGTGCGCCGGAATTTTCCAAAGCTCTCGAGAAGGCCAATAATGACGGTCATTTTAAGATCGCAATTGATATGAGTGAACTTGAGTACATGTCCAGCGCGGGCTTTCGTGCTTTGCTTGCCACCCAGAGAAATTGTAAACGCTATAATCGCGGTGAATTGGTTCTTGTAAGTGTCCCTGAACGTATTCGTGAAGCGCTCGAGCTGGCTGGTTTTACTGAACTTTTCAAGACCTTCAATGATTCTATTGAAGCGGTTGGCAGCTTCTAACAGACGCCTGGGGCGTCATAAGGAAAATAATTGCCGCCTCTTTGCCGAAAGGATGGAGGCGGCTATTAATTTTTACCTATGCCAAAGATAACCTTTCCAGCCAGGTTTGAATTTTTGGATGAAATTCGTGAGCTTGTAGGGCAGATTGCTCATGAAGGCGGTTTCTCGGACAAGGAAGTCTACTCCCTGCAACTGGCTTCAGATGAAGCAGCCTCCAATATCATTGAACATGCATATGAAGGTGTCTCGAACGCAAGTTTCGATGTCACCTGCGAGATGCACGGCGAAACGATTTTCATTACCATGCGCGATACTGGCATGCCGTTTGACCCAACCAAGGTTAAACAACCGAACCTAAAAGCCGACCTGTCTGAGCGTCAGATTGGTGGACTTGGCGTATACCTCATGCGCAAACTGATGGATGAGGTACGTTATGAATCCAACTCAAGGACAGGCAATTTGCTTATTATGACCAAGCGGAGGGGATAAACCCTACCATGCGCCCAGCGACTCGTAACGGACCTCCAGATTCATGGGACTGGCGTCAGCTTGCAAGCCTGGGGGAGCAGCTTCGCAACGAAGATTCCCTTAGCGCACAGCGTGACCGTATTGCAGCCATGACCAGCCATCTTATCGATGGCGTGGTGGATGTTTGGTTGAATGAGAGCGTTTTTCGTCTGCCAGATTGGGAGGATGGGCACGTATTTCCCCCCCAACCATCCAAAGGTGGAATGCGGCTTGCGATCAAAGCTGGAAAGCTGACCACTCAAAAAACAAACCGACAAAAAAAGAATACACAACGGCGGACAAAAGCACCCGCTTCACGCGTGACCTTTGCTGCGGTGCCGCTCGAAGATCATGGGATTACCCTTGGAGCGCTTCAGATCACGCGCTCGAAAGGTCCCGTGTTCAATGCTGCAGAATTGAACATGCTTCAAGGTATTGGGCAGATCGTGGCGACGAGTTTGTTCGCGTCGCATCGCGCCGAAGTGGAGCAATTCCGCCTCAGGCAGCTCAACCTCGTCCGTGAGGTCAGCACGCAGATCGCCAACGTCCTGAATGTGGATGAGCTTGCTGCCCGTGTTACAAACCTTATCCAAAAAACATTTAATTATTATTACGTTGCCATCTTTACGCTCAAGCCGAATTCGAAGTGGCTTCGTTTTCGCTCCAGTGCAGTTGCTCCGCGCAAAGGCAAGAAGAAGGCAACCATCGCCCTCGAAGTGGAATTGGGACAGGGCTTGATCGGCGAAGCCGCCATTACAGGCGAGCAGATCGTCTGTGATGATGTCCATTCCGATGCCCGCTACCGCTTCATCGACAGCCTGCCTGAGACAAGATCCGAAGTAGTCATTCCCCTGAAAATTGAAGATAGAGTCCTTGGCGTGCTGGATGTGCAAAGCAATCAATTGCATGCATTCCACCCCAACGACCTCTTAATCCTTCACGCCTTGGCAGATAATATTGCACGGGCTGTGGAAGGTGCGCGTTTATACGGCAGCCTGCGCCGCCGTGCCGACCAATTGACCCTCGTTTCAGAAGTGAGCAAGAGCGTTACATCAACGCTTGAGCTTTCCGAGCTTATGAATGATGCGGCGACGCTGATCCATGAAAAATTCAAATATCCTCATGTTTCCCTATACACCGTTCATCCCAACCGCCGTTTGATCGTGTACGAAGCAGGGAGTGGCAAGCGCAGTAAAAAATCAGAAGGCTTCACCATTCCCTTGGATGATATGGATGGCATCATGCCGTGGGTGGCGCGAAACGGAAGGACAGTGCTTGCGAACGACGTTTCCAAACATGACCGATACATGCCTTCACCTTTGCCGCCGAAAAATACCCAATCTGAACTGTGTGTGCCGTTGATCTTCAATGATGATGTGCTTGGTTTGCTTGATATCCAATCCGATAAACTGAATGCCTTTACAGAAGACGACCAGATGATGTTCGAAGCCGTGGCCGATACAATGGCCGCCGCCATCCGTAATGCAGATTTGTACCGCTCAGAGCAGTGGCGGCGACAGGTATCTGACAGCCTGCGTGAAGTGGCGGGTCTGGTCTCCAATAATGTTGGCGTGGATGAAGTACTCGAAACCATCCTCTCCGAACTGGATCGCAATCTGCCCATCGATATTTCCGCCATCTGGCTTTTGGAGGATGGTGACCTTTGCCTTTCCGCCGTGCACGGTTTTGATCCGCGCTTGCTTGAAAGCGTGTGCATTGCCAACCCCGATGCGATCTATGCAATGGCCGAAGCCTTGATGGCGGATATGCCCATGATCCGCCGCCCTGATGAACCATTTTGGCCTGCAGGTCTTGCGGCGGGCTACGAAAATAACTATTCATCCATTGCCGCGCCTTTGCGGGTGGGGGATCGTCCACTAGGTGTGTTGACTTTGGCGCATCGCACATCAGGCCGTTATGGTCACGAAGCCCAGGCTGTGACGACAACGTTTGCAAGCTATGCGTCGGTGGCAATTGAAAATGCCCGCCTGTTTGACGCGGCGCAGGAGCAAGCCTATGCTTCGGCGGCACTGTTACAGGTGGCGCAGGCAGTGGTCAGCTTGAATGACCTCAATGAAATTCTCGCATCCATTACACGTATTCTGCCGATCCTTGTAGGTGTTCATCGTGTTTCGTTATACCGCTGGGATTCAGAGCGTGAGTCTTTTACAACGTCTCACGAATTTGGTTTTTCAGAAAATGAAGAATCGACCATGACGGAAAAAGAATTCAAGCTGGGATCGTTCCCCCTGCTCGACTTTGCCCGTGAACAAAATTACATGGTTACGCATCCGCTCGACCCGGGTGCTGATCCTGCTTCCTGGCTGCAGATTCAACCCGAGGCGCAGGGCGAAGCGGACACCGTCAGCCCCGACCGTTTGCTGATGGCCGTCCCGTTATCCATCAAGCACGACCTGTTCGGTATCCTCTTGATCGAAGAAGCCGAAAACGGACGCCGCTTCCGCGCACGCCGCATTGAGATCATTAACGGCATTGCACAGCAGGCTGCGCTTGCCATTCAGAACGATCTCTTGCAGCAGGAGATGGTGGTGCGCGAACGCCTCGAAACCGAAGTGCAATTGGCGCGTCAGATCCAGCAGACATTTATCCCGCACACGCTGCCTGTGCATGACGCCTGGCAAATGGCGGCGCGCTGGCGTACGGCGCGGCAGGTGGGCGGCGATTTTTACGATGTGATCGAATTGCCAAACGGGAAGCTGGGGATCTTCATTGCGGATGTCGCCGATAAAGGCATGCCTGCCGCCCTGTTCATGGCGCTCACACGGACCCTTGTGCGGGCCGCCGTGATCGAGATGGATTCGGCTGCCGGAGTGCTGGGGCGCGTGAACGATCAACTTTTGCCCGATACGCAGCAAGGCATGTTCGTGACCGCTGTATATGGTGTGCTGGATGTTGAATGCGGCGAGTTTACCTATGTCAATGCGACACAACGGACACTCGAATCCCCCTTTTTGGGGAGAAAAGTGGCGAGGCGAAAAACTGACGGGTCCTGGGTGTTATGGAGCAACCGAATATGATGGAACGTACGGTCGCGCTTGGAGAAGGGGATACGCTGCTTCTTTACACGGATGGCCTCACGGAGGCATTTTCGCCAAACGGTGAATTATTTGGCGATATGCGTCTGATGGACTCCCTGAAATCCATTCAGGCCAGTACTGCCGACGAGGTCCTTGTGGGCGTGGAAGAGCATTTGAACGAATTCATCGAAACCACCCCATTGGGCGATGACTTGACCATGCTGGCCTTGAGGCGGGTTTAATCGATTAATTCGCCGGGGGACTCGCTAAATTCAAGTTATACAATTGTTATGTAAAAAACAAATCTGTAAACTGAAAAGCATCAAATCCAACTTAAAATAACTCTGCCATGCTTGATGAACTTCAAACCCGTATTGCAGATAAAAACGTGCTTCTCCTTGGGGTGGGCAACCGCCAGCGCGAGGATGATGGTGTTGGGTCTTACCTTGTTCGGAGGCTTCAGAGGAAAATTCGAATTCCCTCCCTTGATGCAGGTGATGTGCCTGAAAACTACATAAAGCAGATTGAAAACTCAGGCGCAGATTTCCTGCTGATCGTCGATGCTGCGGATTTTGGCGCCAATCCGGGCGAGATCGCCCTGCTTGACCTTGGTGATTTGAGAAAGATGGGTGGCTCCACACATTCTGCGAATTTACCCCTTTTGCTGGATATTATTCCGAAAAACAGGCGACCGGAAGCGCTCCTCGTGGCGATCCAGCCTGGGGCTACCGGACCAGGCAAAAGGTTGTCGGAACCGGTTCGTAATTCCCTGGATGGCCTGGATGCCATGCTGGTCGGGTTATTTAAAAAATAAGACGGGCTTGCGCCCGTCGTATTTATTCAACAAATCTATATTTGATCAGGGTCCAAACCGCTTCAAAGGCATCGTGCAATTTGATCTTCTTGCCTTGCGCGTACTCGCGTGGATTGAATGTGATCGGCACTTCGAAGATTCTAAACTTGCGTTTCAGGATCTTTGCAGTGAATTCAGGTTCAAAGTCGAAACTGTTTGCGCGAATTTTCATGCCGGTCAACACTTCGCGGCGGAAGACCTTGTAGCCGGTCTCCATATCTGTGAGGATGGTGTTGTAGAGAATATTCGTCATCAGAGTCAACAGTTGATTCGCAACCTGATGCCAGAACATTGTTACGCGATGGGCACGGCCTAAAAACCGTGACCCATAAACCACATCTGCCACCCCTTCATTAATGGGTTGGAGTAACTGCGGATAATCGCGAGGATCGTATTCGAGGTCGGCATCCTGAATGAGGAGGATATCGCCTTTGGCTGCGGCCATTCCAGTGCGAACCGCCGCCCCTTTGCCTTTATTGTGCTCGTGCAGGATGATGCGTACGCCGTTCTTTCCATCCAGTGTGCCTAAAACGTCGCGTGTGCCGTCTTTCGAACCATCATCCACAACGATGATCTCTTCAGCAAGATTTTGGGCCTGCACGCGCTCAAGAATGACTTGAATGCTTTCGACTTCATTGTAAACAGGGATTATGACAGATAGTTTCATATGAACTGGATTATAAACGAAAAGAAGTATAATCGGCTGCAGAGACGAAATTTTTCTGCCGCTGGGCCACAAACACAAATAAAAAAATTTATTAAAGTCTGGATTGTGCCATTATGACAAGACAACCGCTACAAAACCCCGCGCCAATCGGCGGTTTTTCTCCGCCGCAGATCAACAGCCTTGAGGATACAGGTCTTTCGCCGCTCTGGCTTCAAGACCTTGTCCTGAAGGTTTTGTATTTCAGAGGCTATCTGACAGGCTTCAAGATCGCAGAAGAAATCACCCTGCCTTTTGCAGGCGTGACCGATCAACTGCTCACTACTTTGAAGCAGGAAAAATTCATTGAAGTGAGATCCTCTCAGGGTGGTTTGGGTGAAGGTGCGTATACCTATGGCATTACCGGCGCGGGCATCATCCGTGCGCGTGAAGCCATGGAGCGCAGTCAATATGCAGGCCCGGCGCCAGTTCCTTTTGCAGTTTACAACGAAGCCATCCGCCGTCAAAAGAGCGGACGCCTCTCTGTGACCACCCGCACCATGCGCCAGATCCTTTCGCAAATGGTGATCTCTGAGAGCACCTTCCAAAGGCTTGGCCCAGCGCTCAACTCGGGTTCATCCATTTTTATGTATGGCCCGCCCGGAAACGGCAAGACCAGCATCGCGCGCGCCTTTGGCAACCTGGTGCTCAGCCAAAGCATGTATATTCCGTACGCGTTGTATCTGGATGGCCAGGTCATCAAAGTGTATGATGCCGTTAGTCACAGCGTCGCGCCTGATAATGAATCCGCCAACGGCACACCAGCGACAGGCAATTTACGTTCCAACACCCGCCGCGATCCGCGCTGGATCAAGATCCGCAGACCGTTTATCGTGGTCGGCGGTGAATTGACCCTCGAAGGTCTTGACCTTGTCTTTGACGATACTACGAAATTCTATGAAGCCCCATTTCAAGTAAAAGCCAACGGCGGTATTTTGTTGATCGACGACTTTGGTCGCCAGCAAGTGCGCCCGCGTGATCTGCTCAACCGCTGGATCGTTCCGCTCGAAAACCGCGTCGATTACCTGCGTCTGCACACCGGCCGCAAAGTGGAAGTTCCCTTCGATGTCCTCATCGTTTTCTCCACCAACCTGCCGCCGAAAGACCTTGTCGATGAAGCCTTCCTGCGCCGTTTGCGCCACAAGGTTGAGATCGGCGATCCATCCTTCGAGGAGTATCGTGAGATATTTAAACGCGTAGCTCAGGATAAACGGGTCGAATACAACGATCAGGGTCTGGCTTATCTGTTGCAGGAATGGTATATCAAACGCAACCGTAAACTGCGCGCATCCCATCCGCGCGATCTGTTGGATCAAATCCTTGATATTTCCTCCTACCTTGCCATCCCCGCTACCATGTCGCGTGAAATGATCGATCATGCCGGCAAAGCCTATTTTGTGGATATCTAACCGCATCTTTCTTAACGTTGAGCCTGCCACCGATGTTTGAACATTATCCCAGCCCTGTCATTTTCGCCCATCGCGGTGACCTTACCTACGCACCGGAAAACACCCTGCCATCCTTTCAACAAGCCCTGCAGAAGGGTGCCGATGGCGTGGAATTGGATGCGAAACTCACTGCTGATGGTCAGGTGATCGTTATCCACGACATGACGGTGGACCGCACCACAACCGGCAAAGGCCGTGTCGCCTCTTTCAAACTGGATGACATTCGCAAACTCGATGCGGGGAAATGGTTCGATGAAAAATTCAACGGCACAAAAGTGCCCATGCTTGCGGAAGTCTTCGAACTGGTTGGCAAGGATAAACTGATCAACATCGAGTTGACCAATTATTCCACCCCGCGTGACGGACTCGTCTTGAAAGTGTGCGAGCTGATCAAGCGCCACAACATCCAAAAGCAGATTCTTTTTTCATCCTTTCTCCCTTCCAATTTAAAGATCGCTGCCCAAACTCTGCCTGAAATCCCGCGTGGATTGCTGGCCATGCCGGGGCTGGTTGGTTTATGGGCGCGTTCCTTTGGTTTTATGTTTGGAGAATATCAGGCCTTGCACCCTCATATTTCCAGCACGAGCAGAGAACAGGTCCAGCGGGTGCATCGCCTCAATCGCCGGGTCCATGTTTGGACGGCGAACTCTCCCGAGGAGGTTAATCGCCTCAAAGAGTGGGGCGTCGATGGCATCTTCACCGATGACCCACAGACAGCCGTACGCGCACTTGGGAGGAGCAGGTGAATTTGTGCAGAGTTCGTTTTCACAAGACGCCGCCCGCCAGGCGGCGTCAGTTTTATTTTAAAAGCAAGTTGTGTTATAAGGGGATGCGATGAAAATAACCCGAATTTTTTTGCTGGTCATTATTCTGGCCATGCTGGCCCCCGTTCCGGTGCAGGCGCAGACATCGCAGCCTCCTGCCACCGTGGCTGCGATTTTGAGTTCCATGACCCCCGAAGAACGCGTCGGACAGCTTTTTCTTGTTACTTTTACAGGTACGGATGCCAGCGCCGCTTCACAGATCGATGAACTGATCACCCGCTACCATGTTGGCGGTGTGGTATTGCTTGCCCAAAATGATAATTTTTTGCCCGCACCGGATACCACCTCTGGGACACATGCACTGATCGGCAGCCTTCAACAACTAGAATGGCAGGCTTCCGTCAACCCTGTCTTTAATGTCGCGACCGGGCAGCAGGAGAAAGCCGAGTTCGTTCCGCTTTTTGTTGGCATTGCACAGGAAGGCAATGGCTATCCCACCGACCAGATTTTGAATGGCTTGACCCCGCTGCCTAGCGAAATGGCAATCGGTGCCACCTGGAATAGTGACCTTGCCATGCGCGTGGGCGAAGTACGCGGAAGAGAACTATCCTCCCTCGGTTTTAATTTATACATGGGACCCGCCCTCGATGTTCTGGAAGTCCCCGCCGTCTCTGGTGGAGATTTGGGTACCCGTGTTTTTGGCGGCGACCCATACTGGGTGGGGGAGATGGGGCGTGCCTACATCACTGGTTTGCATACGGGCAGCGAGAGCCAATTGCTTGTCATCGCGAAACACTTTCCCGGCGTAGGCGGCTCCGATCGTTTACCCGAAGAGGAAGTTTCCACCGTTCGCAAATCCCTTGAGCAGTTAAAGCAGATCGAGCTTTATCCATTCTTTGCCGTGACAGGCAATGCAACCACACCTGAATCCATGGCAGATGGTTTGCTGGTTTCCCATATTCGCTACCAGGGTTTTCAGGGAAATATCCGCGCAACCACACGACCGATCAGTTTTGACCCACAGGCGTTAAAGCAAATTCTGGCTTTGCCGCAGTTCTCAACATGGCAGGCCAACGGCGGGCTGGTCATCAGCGATGACCTTGGCACAAAAGCTGTCAGCGAATTCTATGCGTCGGGGGGCGGGCAATTTTCGGCGCGTACTGCCGCGCGGGATGCCTTCCTCGCCGGGAATGATATGTTGTATCTTGGCAATATTATTTCCAATGATTTCCCTGATTCGTTTACGACCACGACCAGCATCATTGAATTTTTTGCGCAGAAATATCGCGAAGACCCCGCTTTCGCCCAACGCGTGGATGAATCAGCGGCACGCATCCTGACCGTAAAAACTGGTTTGTACGGAAACTTTACACTTCAAAACGCTCTTGTGCCTGCCTTCCGTTTGTCGAACTTGGGTACAGCCACCGAAGTGCCGTTTGAAGTGGCTCGAAATTCCGCAACCCTCATCAGCCCGGACTTGCAGGACCTGGCGACGGTCATGCCCCTTCCGCCGCAGGCTGATGAAAGCATGGTCTTTATCACAGATACGATAAACATCAAGCAATGCGCTGAATGTTTGGAACAGCCTTCGCTTGCAGTGGACGCTTTACAGCAGACCGTCCTCCAACTTTACGGTCCGCAAAGTGGAAATCAAACGAACAATTTCAGACTCGCTTCTTATTCGCTTCAGAATTTGGAAACCCTGCTCAATGGCGAAGAGACCCCGTTCATTGAAGATGATATCAATCGCGCTGATTGGGTCATTCTTTCGCTGACAGATGCCGCGCAAGGTCAGGCCAGCCTGATCAGCCGCTTTTTGCGCGAACGACCCGACCTATTGCGCGAGAAACGCGTGATCCTTTTTTCCTTTGGCGCACCATATTATTTTGACACGACCACTACTTCAAAATTCACCGCTTACTTTGCGCTTTACAGCAAACAGCCGCAATTTGTAGATGTAGCCGCACGGCTGCTGTTTCAGGAGTTATCACCTTCTGGGGCGTCGCCCGTCTCGATCTCTGCGGTTGGTTATGAGCTGAACTCTGTCATGTCGCCGAATCCGAACCAGATCATTCCGCTCTTTCTGGACCTCAAGCCTGTTGTAACAGGAACTGAATCACCACTCACCCCCGAACCGACTCCGATCCCGCTGTTCGAAATTGGCGACACCATCGCGATCCGTACTGGCGTAATTCAAGATAGGAACGGACATTCCGTTCCCGATGGGACGGTCGTGCAATTCTCCATGAAGTTGACAGGAGAGGGCGCTGGTATTTTGCAGCAAGTGGATGCGGTCACCACGCAAGGGGTGGCGCGCGCCGCATTTGGCTTGGATAAGCCCGGCCTGTTGGAAATCAGTGTGGTCAGCGAACCCGCCGTGATCTCGGAAGTATTGCAATTGGATGTCTCGCAATCTGGTGCAGTAGCCGTGACCGTGGTCGTCCCCGAATTGACCCAGTCCATCGAACCCACGCCTGAAACCATCCCCGTTGAAGTGGTGGATGCTTACATTACCAAGGATGGTTATCCGCGATTTTCCGCGTGGCTGGTTGCCATGCTCTTTTTAGTATTTAGCATCTGGGTCAGTTACAGTACGGGTATCCGTATTACAGACCGTCATTCCGCGTTCCGCTGGGCGCTGGGAATCGCGTTGGGCGGCCTGCTGGCATACAACTACCTCGCGTTTGGATTATTCAACAGCATGGGCTGGCTGACCATAAGCGGACTTTCGGGTGTAGTCCTGTTCGTATTCATTGGAGAAGTGCTTGGATTTGCCGCAGGCTGGGTGTGGTCACGGCAGTAATTCAAAGAACATAGGTACATGGTTCAAGCCGCCGTTCTCTCGGCGGCTTTTTCTTTGCCTGCAAACCAGTACATTTGTAGTGATTTCTGTTTTTGTAAAGCATGTTATGATAATTTTCAATCACTTTGAATTAGGAGGCTAATTATTTATGGCGACCAAGGTAACCAAGAACAAAGAAAAACAACCGCCGATCTTATTCGATAAAACCCAGGCGATCATCAAACAAGTGAATAAAATGCTCGGCGGCACGCTGGTGACCTATTTCAACAACCCGCGTGGAAGTGTCTGCCATGACGATGTGCTTGCCTTGCATGAACTACTTGAAAAGATCGGACATCAGCCGAAGATCTATCTTTTCCTGAAATCCAGCGGCGGCAATGGGCAGGCTTCTTTACGCCTTGTCAATCTCCTGCGCCAATATTGCGACGAAGTGATTGCCGTGATCCCGCTTGAATGCGCCTCCGCCGCCACAATGATCACCCTCGGCGCGAACGAAATTCAAATGGGGCCGATGGCCTACCTTACACCGGTCGATACCTCGTTGACTCATTCTCTTTCTCCGATCGATCGCGATAATGACCGTGTCAGCGTCAGCCTTGATGAACTGACCCGTGTTGTCCGCTTGTGGCAGGGACAAAATGAAGATGCCAAGGAGAATCCATACAAGGAATTGTTCCAGCACGTTCATCCACTGGTTATCGGCGCAGTGGATCGGGCTGAGTCACTCTCCATCATGCTGTGCAAGGAACTTTTGGCGTACCATATCAAGGATGAGGCTGAAGCGGATCGGATCGCCAATTCCCTGAATGCAAAATATCCGTCGCATGGCTATCCCATTTTGTTCGAAGAGGCGAAGCGCATCGGTTTGAAAGTCAAGCACCTAGCCCCGGAGATCAATACCCTTTTGCTCGAATTGAATGAGCTATACAGTGAAATGGGCCAGCGTGCCACAACCGATTTCGATGACACCCACGCGCACGGAAACGAGATCCTCAACATTTGGGAATCAACGGGCGTGCTTGTCTATTATCAACAGGATAAAGACTGGTTCTACCGCACCGAAGAACGCCGCTGGATCTCCCTGAATGACATCAGCCGCTGGAGGCGAATGGCTAAAGTTGGGAATAAGGTGGAAAAATCAATCTTGCACATCTCTTGATAAAACCTGTGCAAAACCTGTGCAATCTGATAGAATCTGAGAGTCTCAGTATGGCAAAATTCCGTTGCTGAACAAGCACGGAATTTTGTAAATATGGAACCAAGGATTCTATGGCAAACCAAACCCAACTAAAATTCAACGACCTTGCGCCCGATGCAACCCTGCTCGACGCAAACGGCAAACCGATACAGCTTTCCTCGCTTTGGAAGGACAAGGTATTGGTGCTGGCCTTTACCCGCCATTTTGGATGTCCACAATGCAAAGAGATGGTGGACCAATTGATCGACGCGCATCAAGCCCTGACCGAGAGAGGGATGCTGCTCGCAATCGTTTCTCACGCCTCGGCAGAATCAGCCAAACAGTTCTGCGAACAACGCGCTCCCAGTGCCACCTGCCTCGCCGACCCGGACCGTGGCGCCTATCATGCCTACGGCTTGTATCGCGGCACCTTCTGGCAGACCCTGCTCTCGCCGCGCATCTGGCTCTCGAATCGTAAACTTGCACGCACAAAAGGCTATAAGCCCGAATTGCCATCCCCCGGACAGGATGCCTATCAAATGTCCGGCACATTCATCATCGGCACCGATGGGCGTGTCCGCCTGCCCTATTATTACGAAGATATTGCCGATCACCTGCCTGTGGATTTGATCCTGCATGGCATCATGGGTGTGGATTGGAATCGGCCTTATGACAGCAAACCTGTGGTGTAAATCAGAATGAATAACTTTTTTCTTGCAACTTATCTCGCTATAAAAGAAGTGATCCGTAACCGTGGCCGTTTTTTCCTGGTGGCTTTGGTAATCGCGTTGATCACGGTTCTTGTTCTCTTCATTGCCGCGTTGGGTGAAGGGTTGTCCGATGCGAATCGGCAATACGTGGCAAATCTCGATGCGCAGCTGATCGTCTTTTTGGAAAAATCAGATTACAGCATCACCGCGAGCCGACTGGAAACAAACACTGCCAAAGCGGTTCGCCGTGTGGAAGGGGTGGCGGATGCCGGTCCGATCTATACCTCCAACTCTGAAATTGTTTCCCTGCCCGAGCCGCTCAAAATATCCATGTTGGGTGTGGAAGCAGGTCGCCCCGGCATGCCGCCGCTTTTGGAAGGCAGATATTTCCGCGGAGGCGGTGCACGCGAAGCCGTGATGGATATGAGCGTGGCCCAGCGCACCAACCTAAAGATCGGCGATGAAATCGAAATCCGCTCCACACAGGGCACCGATGACCAGTTTTACACCTTGGAGATCGTCGGGCTGGTGGATGAACAGGCATACTTCTTTCAGCCGACCATCTTCGTCCCTGCCACAACCTGGGAATTGATGCGTCCGCAATCTGAATCTGACTTGAACAGTGACACTCCTTTTCCGAACATTATCGCTGTCAAGTTGACAGACCCTTCGCAGGTCGAAGCGATGAAGACACGTCTTGAAGATCAGATTTCGAACATCGAAGTTGCGGATATCGAGACCACCATCAACAACATCCCCGGGTACACCGCCCAGCAGGGGACCGTTCAAACGCAGGGAGTATTTACCCTGTTGATCGGTATCCTCGTCATCGGCGGCTTCTTCCAGATCCAGATTCTGCAAAAGGTTCCACAGATCGGTGTGTTGAAGGCGATCGGTTCATCCAATTTTGTAGTGGGACTTGCCGCGATCATCCAAATCATCATCGTCACCGCCATGGGTGTTGGGATTGGTGCAGGCTTGAATTATCTATTTTCTCTGGGTCTGCCTCCATCCATTCCATTGGCCTTCAACGGGACGCGTTCGCTTATTGCGATTGCCTTGCTTTTGTTCATTGGACCTCTCGGCGGAATGGTCTCCATTATTTATGCAGTTCGCATCGAGCCGCTCAAGGCTCTTCGGTTAGGATAGATGTAATATGTCAAATATAGCTCTTGAAGTTCGTGACCTGGTCAAATCCTTTTCGCTCGATGGCGCAACCATCAATGCAGTGGACAATGTGTCGTTTCAGGTGAAGTCTGGTGAATTTGTTGCACTGGTCGGCCCCAGTGGTTCAGGCAAGACCACTTTGCTCTCCATTCTGGCGGCTTTGCTCACCCCCACCAGCGGACAGGTTTTGATCGACGGGCAGGATCTTGCCCAAATGAACGAGAAAAAGCGCGTGAAATTGCGCCGCGAAAAGATCGGTTTTACCTTTCAATCCAACAATTTGATTCCTTTTCTCACTGCACAGGAAAACGTGGAATTCATGCTGCGCCTGAATGGTGCGCTGGGTCGTGCGGGGAAGATCCGCTCTGGGGAATTGCTGGCAAGACTCGGGTTGGCGGAACGTTTACATAATCTCCCCGCTCAGATGTCAGGCGGTCAGCAGCAACGTGTGGCGATCGCCCGCGCATTGATCCATCAACCCGCTGTGGTGTTGGCCGATGAACCCACCGCTTCATTGGATACTGAACGCGCTTTTCAGGTGGTGGAAACCTTTGCCCATCTCATCCACGAAAATGAACGCGCGGGTATCATGGTCACTCACGACCTGCGCATGTGCCAATACGTGGATCGCGTTTTGCAGATGCAGGATGGAAAACTGGTGCGTGAGTATTCCGCGAAAGAAGAGATCATGGAACTTGCTCTTGGCACGATGAAGCATTAAGTTTGTGCAGGTTCTTCAATAAAAAAGAGACAGTCACTTCAAAATGGTGACTGTCTCTTTTTGTATTTATTGACTTATGGCAATGGAATGTTCTTTGCTTTTACTATGAGATACGCGCCCCAGGCACGATCCACAAGTTCGGAGGGACAGAATAACGGTTTGCCCGTGCCGCTGTCCGTGCCACAGGCGGGGAGTAATCCATCCTGATACGCCTGCTCTGCCCAGCCGATGCCCCAATAACTTGTATCGGTCATGTCTGCAAATAAGGTGCCAGTCCCTGCTGGGGGAGTGTAATTTACACCATACTTCATGCGCAGACCGAAGACACTAGCCTCGACTCGCGGAAGTTGTGTGGCAGGGCAATACATCAATGGGCTGGGCTGGCATCCAGCAGTGAGACCTTCCTGCCACATGCCTTCGGCCCATGGTTCAGCCCATTCAAAACCTGTCCAGTCATCGGCGAAGGTATCCCACGGAGCGGGTGGAGGGGAATAGGTGGCGCCCATTTGTCCACGCAGCATGAAGACGGCAGATTGTGCGCGGTCAAGGATGGTGTCGGGGCAATACATTAATGGGTCAGTACTGCATCCTGCGGTGTAGCCAGCCTGATAGAGGGCTTCGATGTAATCGTGGAGGGGATGGTCGAAGGGAACATCGCCAAAGGTGGTGGGAATTCCAGCAGAAATTGATATTGTGTGAAATAGGTTGTTGAATCCTGTGACTGGCTCCCAAGTGCTTGCGTTTGCCAACTGTATCGAATACTCTGGTCTCGAACTTAAAGTATCTTCTGCGTCAGGGAGATTTAGAAGAAGTTCATAACTGCCAGCTGGGATATTGGTTGGCAATAGGATTGTTTCTTGAATTGTAGTGGTCACTCCAGCAGCCCAAAAACGAGGATCGCTTTTTAGGGGGAGATGGTAAATTTCACCAGAAGAGGAATTGCGCAAAATCAATTCACCTGGCCGTGGGTTGATCGGAGCAGCGAATCCATCATTTCTAATGGAAATATTGACGTCCATTCCACTGCCTGTCTGTGCTGCATCGGGATATGTACCTTCGATAAGCGTAAAGCGATATCCCAGTTTCTTCTTCATGGTATCTAAACATCCCTGGCTGTTCCAGTTGGATATGGTTGTTTCCAGATAGTCCGTGTTGATATAGGACCAATGAAACCGTTCCATCTCTTCCAATGCTGTTGTGCAATTTGTGCGTGGAGGTGCCCATGTATTGTTCTCGCCTCCCATTGGCAGGTAGGCAGTTTCAGCATCCAGCCATGGATACTCTTCAGATATATCGGTATAGGTTCCCATATCGTCTGGGCTGGAGACAAAAGCGTCATTAAATTGCCCTATCCGTGATATGGCGCTACCGTTGAATGCCTGCTCCGGAGTGATAGCCGCTGCTTGATACATGGTGCGTTTATAGAACGGTGCACGCAATGAGACCATCCTTGTTGATGGCAAGACTTGCAGCATTTTTTCGACAACGGCTTTTCGATCAGCCCATTGTTGGGCTGAAATAACACCCTGATCGCCAAAGTGACTGGTGTAATACCATTCTCCCCACTGGCCGATAAAACCCGCCTGCCAGACATAGATCACGTCGCTGTTCGACTGAAGGATTGGTGCGAGTTGGTCTATATGTGACAGGATTTGAGCAAGGCTTGCATCTACATTATCCGTGCTGGTGTATGAAAAGCGGAGCACAACTTTCAAGCCAGCGGAGCGGATTGTATTCAATTGTGTTTGTAGTGTATTTAGGGTCGTCTGGTTGATCGCTGAGGTTTTGAAATTGGTGAGGTAGAAGTTGCAAAGAACCAGGCTAATATGTTCAGCGGCGCGGTAATTTTGAAGTGTGGCAAGGTCGAAAAGGTCACTCTCACAAGGGGAATAGGTATGCAGGAAACCCCGTTCGGGGTTGGTGATTATGGCGGTTACAGGGTCATAAGTTACTGTTGCAGAATTTGCCTGTGCTCGTACAACTCTCTCAAGTGAACTGTTGGGTATGCTGTTTGAAATTACCGATAGCAGAACTATAAAGGCGAGGCTAAATTTAATGTGGATTCTCATAAGACATTCTCCATACAAGTAAATTTGAAAATGCGCCACGGTAAATATTCTGTACCCTCATTATATAGGAAAACAAAGGTCCGGAGGAATCCAAAATTCCTCCGGGCCTTATTCAATATTTGTTACTCACACGCGCAGGCGGAATTCACCTGCAATAGTCCATGATGATTTTATGCATTCATCTGGCGCAACAAACCTTCTTATGGCAAACCAAACGCCCTCACCAGGAAGACCGCCATTTCAGCGCGTGTGACTGAGTTATCAGGACAGTAATTCCCGTTGCCGCATCCACTGGTGATGCCTTCGAATGCCAGCTGTTCGATCCAATCCACTGCGAAGGAGCCGAGTGGAACGTCACCGAAGACCGTGCCTGTGGCAGTTGGAGGCGTATAGGCGCTGCCATGTTCACCGCGCAGGAGGAAGATGGACATTTCTGCGCGGGTGATGGTTGCATCGGGACAGTAGTTGCCATTGCCGCACCCGCTGGTGATGCCTTCGAGTGCCAGTTGTTCGATCCAGTCTGCGGCGAAGGCACCAGCTGGGACGTCGGCGAAGACCGTGCCGCTTGCGGGTGGGGGAGAGTATGACTTGCCGTGAATGCCACGCAGGATGAAAATCGCCATCTGTGCGCGTGTCACGGTTGCATCAGGGCAGTAGGTCAGCGGCGTTGTTCCACATCCACCAGTGATGCCCGCTTTATAAAGGCGCTCAATGTAGCTGTTTGCCCAATGACTGAATGGGACATCTGCGAAAATGGGGTTGGGTCCCCCGCCTCCGCCGCTAAAGGTGACTGTGACAGTGTAATCCTTGGTTGAAGCGTCGACGGCGGTCACTGTGTAGATGACCGGATTTGTGAAGTCATTGGCTGTTGTTGCGCTGACTTGTGGAGTGGCGCCCACTGCCACCGATGCGCCTGTTGTGGTAAAGGTTGCCACAAGCGCTGTCACATTGGTTCCAGATGGAACGGTGATCGAAATGTTGGTTCCACTGATCGACCCTGTGGCCGCCGGGCTCGTGAAACTGAAAGCAGTAATATCTTTTGTAGAGATATCATAGGTTACGCTGTTATCTGTACTGGTGGATGCTGTGCTATTCAAGTTGGCGGCGATGTCCTGGACACTTCCTGAGATAACGGAGGCAATTACTGTTCCGGTCCCTGCCATGCCACTGACTTCGACATTGAAGGTCGTGCCATTATTAGGCGCGATCTCTGTGACCGCAAAGGTTGTTGCACCGGCGGTACCGCCCAAATTCACATCGCCCGCGCCAAAACCAGTAATGGGTTCGCTAAAGACCACCGTAAAGTTGATCGGACTGTTGCCGGTTGGGTCAGACTGAGCCGCCGCCTGATTGATGGTCATGGTGGGTGCAACACTGTCCACGATCCAAGTGAAGCTGGCAGGGGTGGCATCCACGTTGCCAGCAACATCGATCGCCCGCACTTGGAAGGTATGACTGCCATTGCTCAAGGCGTTGTAGGTCTTTGTGCTGGTACAAGCGGAAAATACAGCGGCATCCAGTTTGCACTCGAAACTGGCGATCCCGGTGCCGCACCATCATTCCCACTAAAATCAAAGTTGGCGGTGGTGCTGTTGGCTGGGTTGGCCGGATTGGCTGTAATTGTCGTGTCTGGCGCGGTTGCATCCACAACCCAAGTGAAGGAGGCGGGAGTTGCATCCATGTTACCGGCATTATCAACGGCGCGTACCTGGAAGGTGTGGCTGCCATCACCTAAACCTGTGTAGCTCTTTGGGCTGGTGCAGGTACTGAAACCGCCGCCATCCAAATCGCATTGGAGACTGGCCACACCGGTGCCGCTATCTGTGCCACTAAAGGTGAAGGCTGCACTCGTGCTTGTCGTCGGGTTGGACGGGTTGGTATTAATGCTGGAATCAGGTGCGGTCGCATCGAAGGTGACGCTGTTGTCGATGGGGGTGGAGGCACCGTTCGGTTTTGATGCCAGGTCAACTGCTACGCTCGCCGGTATGCTGGCGAGCACTGTGCCGGGACCGCTCATGCCGCTGACTGCCACATTGTAGATCGTTGGGCCGCCGCTAATAACAAAGGTGAGTGCTCCTGGTGCGCTGCCAGCACTTAGGTCAACATCGCCAAGGTCGGCAGTTTCAAAGTCTGTCACCGCTTCGCTGAACACCACCTTGAAATTGATCGGGCTGGCGTTGGCGGGGTCATTCTGACCCACTGCCTGGTCAACGGTCACACTTGGGGATGTTGTGTCGTATAAGACCGAGTTGTCTACGGGGCTGGTTGATGCAGCGCTTAGGTTGCTTCCATCGGTTGCCGCCCCAGCTGGGACGGTAGCAATGACCGATCCGTCGCCGGTCATACCGCTGACGGCTACGTTGTATGTTGTTGGGCCGCCAGTGATCACGGCGCTGAGTGTGCCCGGGGTGGTGCTGGCGCTCAAGGTTACATCAGCCGCATCGTCGAAATCAGAGACCGTTTCGCTAAAGACCACTGTAAAGTTAATCGGACCGCTGCCTGCCGGGTCAGGTTGTCCAACGGCGGTATTAATCGTCACCGTTGGTTGGGTGGCATCGTAAGTGACCGTATTATCTCCGGTCGTGGAAGCGGCGCTGAGATTGGTTGAGTCTGTGGCCGCTCCTGCAGGGATATTGGCGATGACCGTTCCATTGCCGACCATGCCGCTAACAGCCACATTGTATGTGATCGGACCACCAGTAATGAGAACAGTTGTGGCTACTGCAGTGCCGGTGATAGTCACATCGGCTGCGTCGTCGAAATCTGTTACGGCTTCGCTGAAAACAACCGTGAAGTCGATCAGAGTATCACCGGTTGGGTCGTTTTGCCCTGCCGCCTGGTTGATGGTGACCGTGGGTGCACTGTTATCCATTGTGTAGGTTTCATCAGTGGATGGTTCGACATTGGCCACCGGGTTGCCAGCTTGATCGGTGATGGACATTGTGAGGCTAAAGTTCAGCCCAACAACGCCATTCAGGTTTGCCAAGTCGCCGCCAGAGACGTCGAGAGAGTATGTGCCATTGGAGAAATTGACGAGGCCTACGCCGGTGACCGTGGCAGTGGTTCCGGTGAGAACAAAGTCATTTGTGCCGATCGTCCCGGGGCCACCGATGGATTCGCTGAAGTCAACTTCAAATTGCAGAGTGTCGCTGCCTGTTGGGTTGGTGACTGGCGTTCTTCGCTGAAAGTAACTGGTGGTCGGCGCAGTGGTATCAACCACGATATCTTCGTTGGCACGCAGCGAACCTGCAGCGCCCGGTGTGGCAAGAGTCAGCGTTGCGTTATTGGTGGCACCATCCTGGATGGTCGCGCCATTAAGAGCCAGCGCTGAAATGCTGGTGTAATCAAGATCAGTGGAGGTATCTCCGGCTTGAACGGTATACGTGAAAGTCAATGTGTCGGTGCCACTGCCGCTGACATAGTTGATGGTCTGGTCGGTCACACCGGTTTCCAGCGTGAGTTGAGGCGTTCCAACGACACTCACAGCTTCGCTGAAAGTGACCTGAATGCTGACCGTGTCGGTGGCGTTGCAATAGTCAGTGGCGACATTCAGGATGCAGCCCGTATTCGCATTGCTGGAGACATTCGATACCGTTGGCGCGATCTTGTCAATATCATAGACCTGACCGGTGAAGTTTAAATTGGTTACATCATGTGTGAGACCCACGGCGCTGGTCATGTTTAAGCCGAGCGTGCCCTGACCTGTACCCGTGCTCGCGGTCACCGTCCATGCCGTGGCAGGCGCGCCGCCAACAGGGGTAACGGTTGTGATCGCAGGGGCTCCGCCGAGTCCGCCATTGACCAATGTGAAGTTACTGCTGGTCAGGCCCGAGATGGCATTCGCAAAAGTAACTGTCCATGAAACAGGATCAGCATTCGTTGGGGAGGAATCGGCTCGATTAATGGAACTGACTGACGTATCGGGCAAATCCACTGGCGTGACAGTTGCATCGCTCGCGCCTCCTGCCGACGGGTCGTCTGTCAGCACATTTGCGAAATTCCCTCCGCTGACGGTTCCCTGATTCGAGATCTGAATTTTGCCAGCGGGCAGGGGATTATCCACCGTCACACGGAATTTGATGATGACACTCTCACCTGCAGGCAGAGCGCCTATTGAAATCGGGCCTACGGTTTCACCAGATCGCATAGGAGCAAGCTGTACAGCGAGAAAGAGCGGTTTTCCGCCGCCACTAGTCGAAGCGTTGACGGCGGTATTGTTCAGATTATTCTCTGAGGCTTGTGCAGAAGCAGATGCGATGGCAAACACGTTTGCAGAGTTCAAGTTCGTGTTTACGGTTGTTGTGTCATTTGCTATATTGTTATCAGTTGGCTGAACATTTGCCAAAGTATCATTACTAGGAGCCATTGCTATTGGCTGTGTACAAGTTGCTCCACCTGTATAGCCGCCGCCTGCTCCGCTTGCTGATGCGCTCCCCGGTTCACCAGCACTGCCAGTATTTTGACTCTGGATGAAAGCCACCACTTGCGCCAACGAACCTGCTGTTTGGTCAGTGCCACCTCCATAACCAGGTAACCTTACTGTGGCTTCCTGCCGCTTACGTAAGCGGAAATCATCCGGCGCACCGCCACCATGACTAAAGGTGTTAGCGAGTCCACCAGCGCCCCCTAATTGTAAGCAGACATTATTCGTATCAACATTGCCGAACACATTTGTGCTGGTGATACCGAAATTTGTTTGGATCGCTTCGCGTGCGCCAGCATCTACTTGCTGATCAATGATATTGCTTTGCACAGTTAGATTAAGCACGCTGTCACCATCGCCTGCTTCTGTCAAAATGCCACGGTCAAAACATTGACGGATGGTGTTTCCGGTGACCGCTGAATTGTGTGTACCATTGCCGCGCGCGTCTATATAAACGCCATTCGCTTGCGATGAGCACGAAAAGGAAACGCCTGAGGTGCCGATGACGTTGTTGCGGACAAAACCGTCGAAAACTGCCGCCGCGCTAGAGGTACCGAGAACGACGCTGACACCGTTCGAGGCTGCGCCGGTGATGTTATTGCCGTTGATATCGTAATCAATTCGTCCATTCCACCCGGGTACGCCTGTCGCCGCATTAATCGTAATCCCCTGTCCAAGTGGGGTTGAGTGCCCACCTGTCAGTGTGTTGTTTGTGAAATTGACATTGAGGATGCCGCTATTAAGAGCGGCTGTCTGGAAATGATCACCCTCTATTGATGCAAAGAAACTGCCGGAGACGCTGATCGCCATATTTGCTGTGCCACCAGCTTCCATAAACACACTATCATTGGCATCTCCATTCGCAGCATTAGCACGGAATTGACTGCCTGTAATGTTAAATGACGTAAGCGCTATGCCACTATTATTACGAATGCTGACACCGTTATAATACGAATTCTGAACTGTCGAATTTGTGATACTTCCCGTTCCGTGCAGCCCGTCGGGCGTAACGCTACTTGAATCACCGAAATCCAGACCATTCTCGTTTAACGCGTTGCCGTTGCTGTCCAGAAACGATGACGATAGGCTAAACCCGGTGACATTGGTTCCCTGCACTCCATCATTGCCCGAATTGATCAGCCGAAGGCGAGTGATGGAGATATTGCTGGTATTGGTTAGCAATATGCCTGGGCCAGTGGTGTTCTGAATAGTTCCGCCTGTACAATCGGCGGTGACTGGCGCAGTCACAGTAGCTGCTGAGGCAGGTGGCCCACTCCCAACAGACCCACCACAAAGCCCACTAGAATTCCCGGTAATAGTAAGCCCGCCACTGCTACCGGTAGTATTCAGAACAATAGCATTCACCGCGCCATTGGCTGAAATACTGCGGAAGGTTAAATTGCTTGCGCCGATAGTGGTATTGGCAACATTCAACGCCGTACCTGTGCTGGTAGTTATCGTATTAACAATCGAAGTATTATTCTGAGTAGCGCTGACCGTGCCGCCGCCAGTGACAGTGAAGGCCGGGTTGGTGCCTGTGGAAAGCGCCAGACCACCTGTAAAGTTAATTATTGCGCCAGTATTTGTATTGAGATTGATACCGGTGTCAGTGTCGGTGATCGCCCCGCTGAAGGTTACCGTACCACCTGTCTTGCCGGTCACGTTGACAGAGCGGGCAGAACCGCTCGCAATCGTAGCAGCGTTGTTGATGGTGGCGGTACCGCCGTTGATATCAAATGAGTTGCCGGTTGCGCCAGAAAACGCACCCGCGCTGATTGTTAACGTGCCTGTCAAGGGACTTGCCAACGCAACATTGTTTGTCCCGCCGCTGGATGTCACCGAAGAGAACGTTGCACTCAATGTGCCGTTGGTGAGGCTGAGCGCCTGACCCGTAGTGTTGACGATCACATCGGCAACGGTCAATGTGCCAAAGCCGGAACCTGAAATGGCGCTGCCGCTGGAATTGCCTGCCGTAAAACCGTTAAGCGTATTACCGCTGTTGAGCGTCACACCGTTGCCGCCAGCGTTTTGGATGGTCACCGCTGGAGCACCGGTATTCATTGCCGGGAACGACGCGCTGCCGCTGGGTGGCGTCAGGCCTGTAATCGCGGACAACGAAGATGTTGAGTCCTGCCCGATCAGCTTTTGTCCGCTTAATAAGGTAACACCGCCAGTATATGCGGTGCCGCTTTCATATAAGAAGATATTGTCATTGGCGGCAGGGTTATTGCCTGTGCCGTTATTGAGTGTGTTGAATGCCGCCAGGGTCGAAAATGGATTCGAAAGACGGCCGCATCCAGCCGCCAGCGTGGTACAGGCAGAAGCGCCGTTGTTGATAAACCAGACCATGCCGCTGACGGTAATACTCACTGTCGCATTGTTGCTGCCGGTGGAATTACTCAGGGTATATGTAAAAGTATCGGTGCCTTCATACCCGGGCGGCGGGTTGTAGGTAAAAGAGCCGTCCGCATTGACGGTCACATTGCCGCCCTGTGCGCTGGTTGCATCAAAAGCCGTGATCGTTGCCGCAGGGTTAAGGCCGAGATAATCATTGGCCAGCACACCGGAACCTGCAGCGATGGAAATCGAGAGGTTGCCAGTGGCGGTATAGCTTTCGTTGATCGCGATGGGGGAAACGGCGAGCGAACCGCCGACTAGGGTGGTATTTGCATCTATGGTATCAGTGAACGCTACCCCGGTCGCATCTGTGCCGACGTTTGGAATGGTCACGGTATACTCGATGATCTCGCCAGGGTCGGCTTTTCCATCACCGTCATCGCCGATAATGGCGTCGGTCTTCGATGCGGAAATACTTGGCACCAGAAGAGGGCTGGCCAAGGCCGGTAGAATGGGAGATAAAAATATAATTAAAGTAGAAATCAAACCAATTGACACAAGAGTCGTGTGTGTAAAACGGCGCATAAAATTCTCCATATTAAGCAGTAAAAATCAGTGGGATCGTCATTTGAAATATCATGCCAAGTAAACAATAAAATACCCAGAATAAACTGGACAACTTTAGTCCATTATATAGCATGGATTGCTTTTAGAAGATGTTTTATGGTTTGCAAGACAATTACAGATTCAAAAAGAAAGACCCTAAAGGCTTTATCAACCTTTAGGGTCTTTCTTCTAATATGGATTACTGAAAACTGACGCCAGAACTATGCGGTTTCCAAATACTTCGTGATCTCGTAATCGGTCACGCGCAGGCGGAACTCATCCCATTCTTCCCATTTCGCGCGGAGGTAGGCTTCGAAGAGGTATTCGCCGAGTGCTGATTTCAGCACTTCGTTCTTTTCCAGTTCTTTCAAGGATTCAGCCAGCGAGCCGGGCAGTTCGGTCACACCCAGCTTGGTGCGTTCGGCCTTGTCGAGGTGATAGAGGTTGATGTTGTTCAACGCCTTGGGCGCCTTCATATTCTTATCGATGCCATCGAGGGCGGCGGCGAGCATCACGGTGAATGCCAAATATGGGTTGGACGACGGGTCGGGGAAGCGCAATTCAGCGCGGACAGCCTTGTCACGTCCTTCGGTGTAGCGCGGAATGCGGATCAACGCCGAGCGATTCTGCTGAGCCCAGCCGATGTACACGGGTGCTTCGTAACCAGGGACCAGACGCTTATAGGAATTCACGGTCGGGGCAACCACACCAGCGAGCGCGCGGGCATGTTCCAACTGGCCAGCAATGAAGGAATAGGCCAACGGGGAGAGGTGCGCTTCATCCTTCGCATCGAAGAACAGGTTATCGCCTGTCTTGATATCGAAGAGAGACTGGTGACAGTGCATACCAGAGCCATTAATGCCGTACACAGGCTTCGGCATGAAAGAAGCGGTCAATCCGTGCTGGGCAGCGATTGCCTTCACGGTGTACTTCAAGGTCAACACATTGTCGGCGGCCTTGAGTGCATCCGCATAGCGGAAGTCAATTTCGTGCTGGCCCAATGCAACTTCATGGTGACCCACTTCCACATCGAGACCCATCGCATCGAGGGCTTCCATCAACGCGGTGCGAACGACCACGGCCTCATCGAAGGAGGAGAAATCGAAATACCCGCCCGTATCGTGGGGGACGGGGTGAACGCCATTCCCATCCGAAGCCTTGAACAGGAAGAACTCGGGCTCGGGTCCGATGTTGAGCTTCCAGCCGCGGTCAGCAATTTTCTTGAGAATGCGCTTCAGCGCGCCGCGCGGATCGCCATCGAAGGGATCGCCGCCCGGGGTATAAATATCGCAGAACACACGTGCGCGTTTTGAATCCGTCGCAGACCAGGGCAGTACGGCATAGGTCTCGGGGTCGATCTTCAGGCGCATGTCACTTTCCTGAATGCGCGCAAAACCTTCCACCGATGAACCATCGAACCATGCGCCGTCTTTCAGCACATCTTCGAGGTGGCGGATCGGCATATCCACACTCTTGACCGCGCCCATCACATCCGTAAACTGGAGCGACAGGAACTTCACATTGTCTTCTTTTACACGTTTGAGCAGATCTTTGTTATCCATTTTGTTTCTCCTTTTTATTTTTTTGTTTGATGTTTGACAACTGATCATTTTCCACTGATCACTGTTTTCTGATTAATGAGTATTCTCCACTACCGCCTCCTTCGTTTCATAGCGGACCTTTGGCCTGGTGCTGTTAATGAAAATCACTGACCCGATAATGATGGCTGTCGCCAGCCAGATGCGCGGCTCAAGCACTTCATTCGCGAACCAAACGCCAAGCAATACGGCAACGATCGGATTGACATAAGCATACGTCGAAACAAGTGAGATCGGCGCGTTTTGCAGCAGCCATCCATAAGAAACGAACCCGACCAGTGAACCCACAAAGATAAGATACGACAATCCATACAATGAGCGGGCCGATACGGCTGAAATATCCCAGCCGTTCAACTCACCCGAAACAAGCGAAACGATGATCAGGCTGACACTTCCCATCAGCATTTGTGCGCCCGTGCTCATCAGCGACGATTTTGGCAGGTCAGCAGATTTGCTGTACAGGGAGCCTGTGGCCCAAAACAGACATGCGGCCAGCAGGGCAATGACTCCAAAGGTATTCAGTTTTTCAGTACTTCCAGAAATTTCAGAAGGACCGACCAAAATGAAGATGCCTATGAAACCGACCAGCAAACCAACAACTCCCTGCCAGTTAGGTTTAACCCCGTTGGGGCGAATCGCTTCGCCCACCACGAGAAACATGGGCATGGAGCCGATGATGAGCGCGGCAACGCCCGATGGGATGAATTGCTCAGCCCAGGCGACCAGTCCATTGCCGCCAAGGAGCAGGAGAGTGCCGATGATTCCAGTGGAAATCCACTGGTTTCGCGTAGGCATGGAATGGCCCGCACTGCGCTGCCAGATGACCAGAATGAGACCAGAGATGAGAAAGCGCACCGCCGCATGAAAGAACGGAGGGATGGTCTCGATGGATACTTTGATGCCAAGATACGTCGAACCCCAAACAATATAGAGTGCCAGTAAAGCCAGCCAGATCTTTGATTTCATTTTTTTCCTTTTATCTTCGTCCTGAGCAGAGCCGAAGGACGGATCATATTTATATTCGCTATCTTGAAGTGAAGTCTTTCGACTACATTCCTCGAAGATCACTCGTGAATCCGCTTAAGGCGAATTCTTTTGCAAGCAGAGCTTTCTTCCTCGCAGGGCCATAGCGATAATTTCCAAATTCGCCGCTCTTGCGAATCACCCGATGACATGGGATCAAGACCGCAATTGGGTTGTGACCGACAGCCGTCCCCACGGCACGCAGGGCATTGGGATTGCCGATCTGTGCGGCGATCTGCTCGTAGGTGGTCAATGACCCAGCGGGGATGTGGAGCAAGGCTTCCCAGACTTTGATCTGAAAATTCGTCCCGCGTAGATGAAGCTTGAGAGGTGTATCAGGAGTCGGCGTGGAAAAGATTCGGTCAATGAGTGGGGCGGTGGTTCTGTAATCCTCGATCATCTTTGCTTGATTCCAGTCCGCTACCAGGGTATCGATCGCATTGCCTTCGCTTGTTTCCACGAAGCTCAAATGGCAAACCCCGCGCTCGGTGGCGGCGATCAGACATTTTCCGAACGGCGTGAGATGCAGACCGTAATGTATGGTTAGGCCTGCGCCATTCGATTTGTACTCGCCAGGAGTCACGGCTTCAGTATTGACGAAGAGATCGTGCAGGCGTCCCAAGCTCGAAAGGCCTACTTGATGCGTCGTTTCCAGTAAATTCTCGGAGCGGGCAAGCAGATCCTTGGCGTGTTCCTTGGTAAGGAATTGCATAAAACGCTTGGGGCTGATGCCTGCCCAGCGGGTAAACAGCCGCTGGAAATGATACTCGCTTAGGCCGATGGCAGAGGCGATCTCGTCAAGCTCGGGCTGGCGGTGGACATTGGTTTCAATATATTGAATCGCCTGCTCGATAAGCTGATAATGTTGTGAAAGTTCAGTTGTGGATTCCATAAATTAATCTCCTTTGTGCCGAAGATTGTATTGGGTCTTGCTTACGGAAACCACCCGATTCTTGCTCATTTTCTCCTTCAATTGCCCTCTCTTGTTTTGAGAGAGGAGTGAGGTAATAAAAAAACAGGCATGCCCGGGCATGCCTGTTTCAATACACTTGGGTATTAAAAAGAAACGCCCTTCCAAAACATTACAGGCAATTGAAATCCTGTAATCACCGCGTCCACTTTGTCCCAGCCATCACTGTCTGGTTTTCAGTAGTGAGCAATAGAGTTTTTTAAAACACCTTTGCTCGTTCCGCTTGCTTTGGAAGGGAGAAGGAAGTTAGTGATTAACTTCAGAGGCATCCGCTGATCTATCCGATTTTTTCCTCTTCACCCCTCTCCCCTTGGGAGAGGATGGGTGAGGGATTAGCGTCCCGTTCGCACGGGAGAACCTCCACCTCGTGATCTTGCTAATAGCTTTCACAAGACCCAGCCGCTTATATCTCCGTATTCAATTGTCCTTACAACGGAGCGTATTGTATACGCACCCTGCCAACTCGTCAAGCAAGGGTTAGGCAGCAAATAACCCCGCTTATGCCGTGTATCACCAGGTTTTGAACCTGCATTTGCAGGTGGGTCCCTACCTAGAAACGCCGCCTTGGCTCAGGCCTATCGCGTTATTTCTAATTAAGTTAAGGACCCTTTTAGTGGGTATTGGCTCAAAACGTGGAGGCAATATCACGAACACAGCAGGGCTGTAATTCTTATACCATAATCGTTGGTACAAGCATAGTTAATCATTAAATCCAGCCTTCGTGAATTGATTGATTTAAAATAAATTTTGTGCTACCCTCTATATGTTGTATCCGATTAAATTTAATGATACGGAGGAAACATCATGGCAACTGTTCCAGGGATAGACGTCTCTTATTGGGATGCAGGGATCGACTGGCCGAAAGTGCGTGCCACCGGGCAGCGCTTTGTAGTCGCCAAAGCCACAGAGGGAATCACCTACAAAGACCCGACATTTGACGACAACTGGTTTGGCGCGAAATCGGCGGGCCTTTTACGGGGCGCCTATCATTTCTTCCGCTGCAATGTGGATGCCAAAAAACAGGCGGACTACTTTATCGATTATGTTCGCTCGGTGAAGGATGATGGCGAACTGCCGCCCGTGCTTGATCTCGAAACCAACGACGGCATGACCAAGGACAAGATCGTGCCCGCCGTAAAGGTTTGGCTGGATCGTGTTGAAGCTGCCTTTGGTAAAAAGCCAATCATTTATTCAGGTCAATACTTTTTGCAGGATTATCTCGTCGTGACTGGCGGCGGCCCTCCCGCCTGGGCCAAGGATTATCCGCTCTGGCTGGCACAATATCCCAACCAATATCAGGAAGGCATGAAGCCCTTCCTCCCGCGCGGCTGGTTCAACTGGACCATCTGGCAGTACAGCGACAAGGGCGTACTCAATGGTATCAACGCCAAAGTGGATATGAACATCTTCAACGGCACACTTGAGGAATTGTACAAATTCGCAGGCGCAAAGATTCCCGACCAAACACCAAAGACCCACACTGTCAAAAAAGGCGACAGCTTCGAATCCATCGCCAACAATTACGGGGTCACAGTCCGCGAATTGGTGACCGCGAATCCGCAGCTGCTTGCTGCTGGATCGAAATTGACCATCCCCGTGGCAATTGCCATCCCACAGGAAGGCGATTCATCCTCAACCGATACAGGCTCGGGCGATTCTGGGACACCCTCTACCCGTACCTATACAGTCAAATCAGGCGATACACTTTCCGCGATCGCCGTGAAATTCAGCTCCACAGTCGCCGCGATCGCTTCCGCGAATAACATCACGAATATCAACAATATCAAAGTGGGACAGGTATTGATTATTCCGTAACTTATAAGTAGACACATAAACATAAAAAAGGACTCTGAGCATTTGCCCAGAGTCCTTTTACTTTCTCATTTACGGATAAATTCGTTTGATCGTGCGCGGGAAGGGGATCGCCTCGCGGATGTGTTCGATGCCGCACATCCAGGCGGTGACACGTTCCGTGCCCATGCCGAAGCCAGAGTGGGGGACCGAGCCATACTTGCGTAACTCCAAATACCACTTGAACGCTTCCTCGGGCAGACCTTCTTTTTGGATGCGTGCCAGCAATTTGTCGGGATCGCTCATGCGCTCGGAGCCGCCACAGATCTCGCCGTAGCCTTCCGGCGCAAGCAAATCCACTGACTTGCAGACTTCGGGGCGATCAGGCCAGGGTTCCATGTAGAACGCCTTGACCGCGGACGGATAGCCATAAACGAACACAGGTTTATCGTACAGCTTTGTGATCTCGGTCTCGTGCGGAGCGCCGAAGTCCATGCCCCATTCGAACTTGAGCAGTTCCTTCTTTTCGGGGTCGGTCTCTTTTTCGTAGAGGTCGATCAGATGTTTTGCAGCATCATCATAGGACATGCGCGGGAACGGACCAACAACACTTTCCAATTTGCTCATATCGCGCCCAAGGAATTTCAATTCGGCAGAGCAATCCTTCAACACAGACTGAGCGATGTGAGTGATGAGTCCTTCTTCGATGTCCATCAACTGATCGAGGTCGCAGAAAGCGATCTCGGGTTCGAGCATCCAGAATTCGGTCAGGTGACGACGCGTTTTTGACTTCTCCGCACGGAAGGTGGGACCATAGCAATAGACCTTTCCGAACGCGAAGATGTTGGCTTCGTTGTAGAGTTGGCCTGTTTGTGCAAGGAAGGCAGACCCTTCATCGAAGTATTCGGTTTCGAAGAGGGTGGTGGTGCCTTCAGCAGCAGCGGGGGTGAGGATGGGGGTGTCGAGGTTGAAGAAACCCTGACCATCCAAATACTCGCGGACAGCCGACATGACGCGCACACGGATGCGCAGGATTGCCCACTGACTCTGCATACGAATCCACAGGTGGCGGTTGTCGAGCGCAAAGTCCACGCCGTGATCTTTGAGCGACATAGGGTAATCAAGTTCGGCGGCTTGCACGACTTGTAATTCCTTGATGCCGACTTCGTACCCGCCGGGGATGCCAGGCGCGCGCTTGTCCTCACGGACGGAGCCCGTGATGATCACTGACGATTCCTGTGGCAGTTTGGAGATGGTCTCGAAGAGTTCGGGGGTCAGATCGCCTTTGAAAGCGACACATTGCACAAATCCTGATCCATCGCGGATGAGCAAAAAGGCCAGCTTGCCCTTGTCCGTGCGGTTGTAGACCCAGCCCTTGAGGATGATGTCTTGCCCTACGTAGTTCGAAATTTTTGAAACGCTGATATGTTCAGCCATGTGGAGAATCCTTTAGTTTGTGATTGCGCCAATTATAGCAGAAGAAAATTTATGCCAGCCTGAGCAAGTCCGCGGCGGAATAGGAGATGTAGGACACCCCTCCAGCCAGAACGAGCAGAGCCACAAGAACGATGATGATATTTTTCTTCACGAGCCGAGCCATTTTACAAGTAAGTATTTATGTCGTCTTTGGGACTCGGTACGCCTTGGGTATATAAATGAACTTGTTCAATAAGGGAATTGTTTTCGTGAATTAGTATCTAAACATTATTTGTCGTGTTGTGAACTCTAATCATCCCAATCTAATAACCCGAAATTGAGGTAATCATGAAACCTGGGCTTTTTATCAGTTACTCACGCCGTCAGACCCCGTTCGTAGATAGTTTGGTTGAAAAATTGACGAAAAATGAATATTCGATCTGGTTGGATTATCACAATCTCGTACCAGCCAGACCTTGGTTTGACCAGATTATGGAAGGGCTCAACGGGGCAGGTGCTGTTTTACTGATCGTTTCCAAAGATTCGATTGAGTCAACGAATGTGGCAGATGAATGGAAAACCGCACTCAAACTAAATAAACGTATCGTTCTGGTGATCTTTGAGACATGCCCCTTACCGGAAGAATTGCAAAATTGCGAATGGGTGGATTTTCGAGTTGATTTCAAAAAAGGTATTAAACAATTAGATCATTTGCTGAACCAACCAATCAGTTTGGAAAAACCAGCACCGCAAAGGGGATTCAAAGCCCCGTTCTTATTTCGGGTAGCTTTGATTCTCAGTATCCTTGTTGCCATAAGCTCTATCCCTGTGTTGTGGACAGTATATATACCTTTTATCCTTATACCCCTGCCATGGCAGATATACAAACGAAATTATAATTTGTCACGGGTTTTTGCTGCTTTGATTCTTCTCCCGTTTATGACGTATATCCATTCAGAAACTGGAACAGACAACCTTTTATTTTCTAGACTGATTCTAAACATCGATATAGATCTTCATGTCTTTCTCATCATAGCTTTTTTACTCATAACTTTTTTCTTTTCCCCAGTTCTTTTGGTAATACTATTTACAGAATCGATGCAAAGACGTGCGACACCCGAAGCCGCCCAGGTGCGGTTTGCGAATCGTTTGATCGTGGATAAGAGACAAAAACCTCGTTCTGTGTTATTTACCATTGACCATGCTCCTGAAGACGGTCGTTATGCGGATGATCTGCGCAAAGGCTTGGAAAAACATGGGCACCGTATGGCGCAGATCAACGAAACACCCGAAGCTATTTTTGTGTTGATATCCGCGTATAAGAAGAGCACCAATTTTGACCCGGACAGTCAAGTGGTTTATCCCGTTATTTTGCAGCCTGTTTCTGGAATTGCTGATAATTTAGGGCGGATTCAATGGATAGATTTCCGAAAAGGCATTCGCAATATTGATAAACTGGCAAAACTTCTTCCGGAACCGGAGCGTTTATTGAGAGCTCTTGCGACTCCCCCCATGAATTCAGGAGAGATATATCCGTTCGTGGTTGATGTTCTACAATATTTTTTCCTGTGGACCGGTATGGTATTCGGGGGTGTCATCCTGATGTCTGTTCTTGACGTAATTATCGGAGTTTTTCAAACCGCCAATTTTATAAGTGAATTAATTGATATTGTTTTCATTATTATCAATGGCATATTACTATTTGGTACATCTTTATTTATCTTAAGAGGCCTACGGTTACGGACGAGAGGTGCATCGGCTATCTATCCCCTATTTATTTTAGCTGTTTTTCAGTTGGTTCTCGTCATATGTGTTTTCTTTTCATTGGACCAAATGACGACGTCGGGGTCAGGGCGAAGCATAGAGGGTGGGGATCCTACCCAGGGAATTATTGCAATATTTTTATACTATGCAATATTCCTCTTGGTTGCAATTTCTCTTGTCCTCTTCCGCTGGCGAGAGTTGTATCGCTGGTTTCCGCGCTACCAGGTTGTGCCAGTTGACCGCATCGAAAACATTTTTTTACTCTATAATCCATTGCAAACGCGGGCGTTTATTTTACACTTAATATTTCATCTAGGCTTGTTATTCTCTGTGCCGCTTTTTTTTCTAGCTTTTTCTTTCGATGGTATATCTGTAATTCTTTTTTGTGTAGCTCCAATTCTATTTGGTGTTCATTGGCTGGCAAGACGCCTGGAGAAAAAGTAGATTTCGACTCATCAAGAAAAAAACAGCCGCTACCATGCGGCTGTTTTCCTTCTCACATTTGATTACTTCTTCCTCTGCTCCAACGCCTTCACCAACAATTCCTTTGCCACATTCGGGTCCGCCTTGCCCTTCGTGGCGCGGGCGACTTGCTTTATGAACCATTGGACGGTGACTCGTCTAGTTTGAAACGATTTGCGCTTCGCCTTTTTTGACGGCGTCTTCCAACGTCATGCCGATGAAATCAGTGGCGTTGAAGAAACGTCCGCTGGTTTTGTCATTTACAAATGCGCCAACCGCCACACCCGGAATGCTGTCTTCAGGCGCGTGCGGCGCTTGTGGACCGCCCAAGTCGGTTCGGCACCAGCCCGGGTCGGTCAAACTGATGATGACATCGGTGCCGTTGAGTTTGTATCCCAGATCATTTGTGAATTTATCAAGCGCGGCTTTGCTGGCAGAATAACCGGCTTGTTCCGGCTGATCCCGAATTCCACTGGTGGTGTTGATGACCCGGCCGAAGCCGCGATCGATCATCCTGGGGAGCAAGCGATAACAAATTGTTGTAACGGCAATAAAATTTACCCGAAGGCTCAAATCCAGGTCTTCAATCGGTGTTTTGAAATAATCGTTGCGGTAGGTTAATTGCACTGCCGCGTTGTTGAAAACAATATCAATCTCGGTGCCTTTTGCTTCAATATCATCCAACATCCTGACAACTTCTTGATGATTGGCAAGTTCCGCTTCAACGCAATACGCATCCACGCCAAAGGCTTTGACCTCGTCCATTAGTTTTTTTGTGTTTTCGAGACTGCGACTGTGTAAAACAAGATTACATCCCTGCTTTGCCATAAATAAAGCCGTGAGATAACCAATGCCGCGACTCGCGCCAGTAATGAGCGCCCACTTTCCTTTGACAGATACCATATGTTTATTCTCCAGTTTATTGTAGAGATACTTCGCTCAGCATGACGTGAAGTAAGAATTATTTCTTTCGCTCTTCCAACCCCTTCACCATCAATTCCTTCGCCACGTTCGGGTCGGCTTTGCCTTTTGTGGCTCTCGCAACCTGCCCCATGAACCATTGGAAGAGGGTTTCTTTGCCTGCAAGATATTGTTCCACTTCTTTGGGATTGTCATTCAAGATCTTATCAATGGCTTCCTGAATAAATCCTGTGTCTGATACTTGAGCTAGATTTTTGTCTTTGATGATCCGGGCAGGGTCCCCGCCGTGCTCGAATAATTCACGCAGGACAACCTTCCCGGCATTGCCGCTGATCATTTTGTCGTTGACCATATCAACGAGTTGGGCAAAGGTTTCCGGGCTGACAGGTGAATCTTTGATGTCAGTATTTGAGTCGTTAAGCTGGCGCATCAATTCGCCCGCAAGCCATGAATGCACAGTCTTGGCAGGGCTTTTCGATTTCGCAACCACGCTCTCGAAGTAATTGGCGAGAGCCATGTCAACGGTGAGAAAACGTGCTTCGGACGGAGTCAGGCTAAAGTCCGAAATGAAGCGGGCGGTTTTGGCTTCGGGCAGTTCGGGCAGTTGCGTCCGAATCGACTCGATCCATGCATCTGATAATTGCAGTGGAGGCAGGTCGGGCTCGGGGAAGTAGCGATAATCGTGCGCCTCTTCCTTCGACCGTTGGCTGGTCGTCACGCCCCGAACATCATCCCAGCCGAGAGTTTCTTGCACGACCCTGCCGCCTTCTTCATAAATTTTTATCTGGCGTTCGATCTCGTATTGGGAAGCACGGACGAGCGCGCGGAAACTGTTGAGATTTTTGATCTCGGTGCGCGTGCGGAATTCATCGCTGCCAACGGGACGCACAGAAATATTCGCCTCGAAACGCAGCACACCTTTTTCCATGTCACCCGAGTTGACGCCGAGATAACGCAAAATTGCGCGGACCTTCGTGGCGTAATCGAGCGCGGCTTCAACGGTGCGAATATCCGGCTCGGAGACGATCTCCAGCAAGGGGACGCCTGCGCGATTGAAATCAACCAGCGCATAATTTTTCTCGTGCGCGAGTTTGGCAGTATCTTCTTCGATGTGAACCCGCCTCACGCGGACTTTGAGTTGATTCTCGCTTCCATCATTAACGTCGAGTGAGCCTTTTTCTGCGATCGGCAATTCGTATTGCGAGATCTGATAACCCTTGGGCAGGTCGGGGTAGTAATAATTTTTGCGCGCAAACGTGTTGTGCTTGTTGATGGAACAGTTCAACGCGAGACCGACCAACGCGGCAAGTTCCGTCGCCTTTTTGTTGACGACCGGCATGGCACCCGGCAACCCTGTGCAAGTGGGGCAGATATTTGTGTTCGGCTCAGGTGCGGAGCCATAGTCGGCGGAACAGCTGCAGAACATTTTGGAGTTCGTGAGTAATTCGCCGTGAATTTCAAGTCCGATGACGGGTTCGTATTTCATAGTTGATTAGTCTCTTCGTCAAATAGTTTGGTAGTTGAGTAGTAGTTAGTAGGCCGTGGGGAGCGAACGGTGAATGTTTCGTTTTGCAGAGGACAAGAGCAGAATGGAATAGATTTTGTGAAATCCGAGCAGGGCGACAAAGATAAATCCAAGAGATGATTTGCCCGACTTGCTTTTGCCGGGAACAACAGCGGAGCCAAAATACAGCATGGAGTGTTCTTTCGCGTGTTGAACCATAAGCCATGACCTTGTCCGTCCGAGCATGTCGCACATCAAGATCTCGTGGTCGTTTCTTTTTTCGACAGTCCATGCAGCGAATTGGTTTGCTTTATCGTCTGCCAAATCTTGTGCCTGTGTATCGGTGGAGGGTTTGTTGGCAACATGGGTCAAGATAAAACGCTCAAGTTTGAAGAGGCTGGTTGTGTAAAAAACTGCGATGAACTGCGCAAGCGAAATATGCCCGTGTATTTCTGTTCGATAGCAATCTGCGTACCCATTGCTGGAATAGGTTTCCAGTAAAGAGTCGGGTGGAACAGCGTATTTTTGAATATTGGGCATGATGGGTTCCTGTCAAAAGCCAGCGGGCTAGGAAGATTCAATTCTCTTTTTCAAAGACTGCGCTTCGGTTTGGATATACTCTGCGGTCAATTTGCCGTACATCTTGCCGATGAAGCTGCCGAGCCAGCCATTGAATGCGAAGGTGAGAGTCAGTTCGGTTTGGTTGGTGCCTTTTGAAGTGAGGATGTGCTCTGCCACCATGTGCATACCTGGTGACCTTGACTCCCATGTGAAGTTGGATGGGGGTGTGAGGACGGTCACTTTCCACTCGACGGGTTGGAGTTTGGGTTGAAAAACTTTGTAACGGTTGCTGAGTTTGATTTCAGGTGTATTCAACACTTCAACCTTGGTCACGGTTGGAGTCCATTCGTGCCAGTGGGCAACATCTGATAAAACTTTCCAGGTGGCTTCCTGACTGGCATTGAGGGTAAGGGAGGTTGAGAATTTGGTCATTTTATATTCCTAGAACGTTTGCGCTATAATAAAACTTACTGAATAAAAGGAGCGACTTTATGAATGCAGATGCCTTTCGTCATTTCTATAACTATCACTTTGCCGAGAACCGCAAGATATTGGATCATGTCGCTTCATTGACCTTTGAGCAGTTCACTCAGAAAGCGGATTATTCTCGCGGCTCGATTCGGGAACAGCTTGTCCATCTATTTGATGCGGAAGAAATGTGGTTCAGCGAATTGCGCGGCATTCAACCCGCTGATCCGCTTCCAGACACCGTTGAAATTGATGATCGAGATGCCATTCGTGCGTTCCTGGATCAGGTAGAAAAAAATTCTCGCGCCTATCTTGCCGAATTGCAGGACGACATGTTGTTCACCAAACCGATCAAAGAACCGGAAGACGATCAAGTCCTCTTTGCCTGGCAGGTGCTTCTGCATGTTGCTAATCATGCCACCGATCATCGCGCTCAACTTCTGCGCGCCTTGCACGATTTGGGCGTGGACACGAAATCTCAGGATTACATTTTTTACGTGTACGAAAATCAATGACCATTTTATGTCATTCTGAGCCGCGCTCTTGTTCTTTGCGGCGAAGAATCTCTTATGCCGTGAGAGAGACCCTTCGCTATCGCTCAGGGTGACATGCTAGAGATTCGGTTGCTGCTTATGCCAATCAGTCACTTGTTGATACGCGTTGCCGACTTGGAAGAGAGTTTGTTCATCCAAGTGCTTGCCGATGAGCTGCATACCGACGGGCATGTTGTTCGAGAATCCGCAGGGGAGGGCTAAGGCAGGGACGCCTGCTGGATTTGTGGCAACGACATAAATATCGGAGAGATACATTTCGAGCGGGTCGTTGGTCTTCTCGCCGAGTTTGAAGGCAGTGGTGGGACAGGTCGGGGCGAGGAGAATGTCTACGGATGACAGAGCCAGCTCAAAGTCCTGACGAAGAAGCGTGCGCACTTTTTGAGCTTTGAGATAGTACGCGTCATAATATCCAGCAGACAAAGCGTATGCGCCAAGCATAATCCTGCGCTTGACTTCATCACCAAAGCCTTCGTGACGAGTCTGCAAGTAGATGTCGATCACATCTTTTGCGTTTTCTGAAACGGAGAGACCGAAGCGTGTGCCGTCGAAACGCGCGAGGTTGGAACTGGCTTCGGCGAAGAGCAAAAGATAATAAACGGGCAGCGCGTATTTGGTGTTGGGCAGCGAGACCTCGTGAATTTCCATGCCGAGTTTTTCGTAGGTGCGGATGGCTTCCTGAATGGAGGACTCGACGCCCGCTTCCATGCCTGCCACGAAATATTCTTTTGGAATGCCGAGCTTCATGCCTTTGACAGACTTGTTGATGTTCTGATGATATTGCGGAACGGGCGCGTTGTAGGTGGTGCTGTCTTTTTCGTCGTGACCTGCAATGGCTTCGAGGACGGTCGCGCAGTCATAGACATCGCGAGTCATCGGGCCGATGCAATCAAAGGAAGAGACGAGCGAGATCAGGCCGTAGCGTGAGACACGTCCGTAGGTGGGCTTGATGCCTGTGACGTTGCAAAAGCCCGCAGGCATACGCACCGAACCGCCCGTGTCTTCGCCGATGGTGAAGGTAGCCTGACTTGCAGACATGGCCGCCGCAGAACCGCCGCTCGAACCGCCAGGGACGCGATCCAGATCCCACGGGTTGTGGGTGTTGAAGAGACCCGAGTTCTCGCAAGAGGAACCCATGCCGAACTCGTCCATGTTGGTTTTGCCGACGAGGACTGCGCCAGAGTCCGCGAGTTTGTTGGTGACGGTGGCGTTGTACTGCGGGACGTAGTCTTCAAGGATTTTCGATGAGCAGGTGGTGCGGACTCCGCGTGTGGAGATGCAATCCTTCATGGCGAAGGGAATGCCTGTCAGCGGGGTGACGTTCTCGCCTTTGGCGATGCGTTCATCGGCTTGTTTGGCTTGTTCCAGCGCGACATCATCGGTGATGGTGACGTAGGATTTGATCTTGTCATCCACATCGTGGGCGCGTTGAAGGACAGCCTGCGTGAGTTCCACGCTGCTGATCTTTTTGGATGTGAGAAGCTCTGAGGCTTCGCGAATGGTGAGGTTGTGTAGTTGCATAGGTTCTTCTTTACCACGAAGGGTCACAAAGGAGCACTAAGGAAAAGCTCTTAAACCTTTGTGTGCCTTCGTGTTCTTTGCGGTGAAAAATTATTCTTCACCCAACACAGTTGGCACTTTGACATAGCCGCGCTCAGACTTTGGCGCGTTCTTGATAAATTCTTCGTGGCTCATGGATGGCTTGACCACATCTTCACGCAGAACGTTCTCTGCATTGGCAATGTCTGATGCGGGGGTGACATTTTCCGTGTCCACTTCGTTGAGCATGTTGAAGTAATCAATGATGGACGAGAATTGTCCGCTGAACTTTTGCGCTTCCTCTTCGGAGATTCCGAGGCGCACAAGGGTGGCAACGTGCTTGACTGTGTTTGTATCAATGGTTTGTGTCATAAAACCTCTTTACCAGCCGATGGACAATAAGGTAAACAGAAATTAATACCCTTTGTGGTCCTTACGTCCCTCAAGAGCATTCGGCTACTCGAACTTAATATGCAACTCTTTCAACTGCTTTGGTTCCACAGCGGATGGCGCATCGGCCATCACATCGCGGCCTGTTTGATTCTTGGGGAAGGCGATCACTTCGCGGATGTTGGGCTCGTCCGCGAGCAGCATCACGAGGCGGTCAATGCCAGGTGCCATGCCGCCATGCGGGGGAGCGCCGTACTCGAACGCTTCGAGCATGTGACCGAACTTCGCCTGAATATCTTCCTCGCTCAAACCGAGCATTTGGAACATCTTCATTTGAATATCGCGGCGGTGAATACGGATCGAACCCGATGCCGTCTCGTAGCCGTTGCACACCATATCGTACGCATCAGACAGCACCGCGCCAGGGTCGGTATCGAACTTCGGCAGGTCTTCCATCTTCGGCATCGTGAACGGATGATGTTCCGACTCCCACGCCTGCGTCTCTTCGTTGAACGCGAAGAACGGGAAGTCCACGACCCATGCGAACGCCATCATATCTTTGTCAGCCAGATCCAATTTATCGCGGAACCACAAGCGCAGCCCGCCGAGAACTTTATTTGCAACTGCACGAGCATCAGAAGCGAAGACGATAAGATCGCCGACTCCTGCTCCCGTTTTGGATTTCAACGCCTCGGCCTCTTCCGCCGTCACAAACTTTGCCGCGCTTCCTTTCACGCCTTCAGCTGTTATGGCTACGGTGGGCATTCCCTTCGCTCCAAGCGACTTCGCCACTTCCGTGAGCGCATCCACTTCCTTGCGAGACATGTCCGCAGACTTGGGCGCGACGATGCACTTGATGACGCCACCCGCCGCCAACGCGGACTGGAATACTTTGAATTCGCTCTTCGCAAATACATCGCTGACGTCAACCAATTCCATGCCGAAGCGCAGGTCGGGTTTGTCCGAGCCGAAGCGTTCGAGCACTTCACGGTAGGAGAATTTGGGCCACGGAGAAGAGAGCAATTTCTTGTGCGGAGTTACCGCAGGGATCATCTCGGTAAATAAACCTTCGACCAACGCAAGCACATCATCGCGGTGGACGTAGGACATTTCAAGGTCAAGCTGGGTGAACTCAGGCTGGCGGTCGCCGCGCAGGTCTTCATCACGGAAACAGCGCGCGATCTGGAAGTACTTGTCCATGCCTGCGACCATGAGCAATTGCTTCAATTGCTGGGGAGATTGCGGCAGGGCGTAGAACTGTCCAGGGTACACACGGGAAGGGACGAGGTAGTCACGTGCGCCTTCGGGAGTCGCCTTGAACATGATCGGCGTTTCAATTTCAATGAAGCCTTGCTTCATCGAGATAGTCACGCATGAACTTGATGACCTTGTGGCGCAGCACCATATTCTTGGTCAGGCGTTCGCGGCGCAGGTCAAGGTAGCGATATTTGAGGCGCGTATTTTCATCGGGCAGGTCGGCATCCGAGCTGACCATGAAGGGCAGAGTCTTGGCAGGGTTGAGGACGGTCACATTTTTGGCGATGATCTCGATCTCGCCTGTTTCCATCTTTGGGTTAGCCATCCCGTCGGGTCGTTTTTGAACGAGACCCTCAATTTGCAAAACCCACTCAAAGCGGACATTAGCAACCTGATCCAACACTTCTTTGGGCAGGTCTGGGTTGATGGTGATCTGAATGGTGCCTGAGCGGTCGCGCAGGTCAAAGAATGCCACCCCGCCGTGGTCACGCCGACGATTGACCCAGCCAGAGAGCGTGACGGTCTGTCCCGCGTGGCTGGCTCGTAATTCTCCACAAGTATGAGTTCTGTACATGGTGCGCCTCCGAAAAAATTGTTGTTATGTCACTCTGAGGGAGTGTTCTTCGCGACCGAAGAGTCTCATTTATTGTAGTAGAGACCCTTCGCTTCGCTCAGGGTGACACAAGATATATATAAAATAAATCGCCCTTCGCATTTGCGTCGGGCGATTTGATTTGACTTTTGTTATTCGTCAACCAGCAAAGCTTCGCCCTACGATACAGGGATCGTCATTGTCATTATTATTATCGTTATTGGAAAATTGGATGTGGTTGACCATCGTGCGCGGATTATAGCACAAAGTTATATTTCCAAAGCAGATTCGGTTGGGTTGGCTGGGTTGTAGTAAACCGTCACATTTGCGCCGATGGGGTAACGAGCAACCGTTGCCTGCGCCTGACCGATCACGCGGACATTCATGAATTGTTCGCCTGCTTTGATCATCTGGGATTGATAACTTTTGCCGCCCACTTCATATTGATAGACCACGACAGGGTAGGTCGAGTGACTTTTGCCACTGTGTCGGGATTGCACAGATGACATCAACACGATTCCCTTGGCGCTGGGCCAACTCTGGGCTGCCTGACGGTATGCGCTGCTTTGTTGATTGCGTCTATAGAGGAAGAAACCAATGCCCGCCAGAATAATGATCGGCAGGATGACGGTGCATGCGGCCCCCGCCATGCCGATGAAGACAGTAAAACCAGTGAATATCCATTCCAGGTTACCCATAAAATTTTCTCCTTTATCTACAAATAAAACTCAAGTGATAAGAATCGGGTCTATGAAGATATAGTTTTCATAGTGGCCAAGCGGCTGGTCGGTGAGAAAGTGTTCGAAGAAGGCGTTGGTGTGATAACCGCGTTTGATTACATAATCCACTGCGGAGGGGTTGTTCATGGGCACGCAGAGAATAATTTCATTATAAACATCATCCACGGTTTTGGTCATTTCAGTTTCAATGTGGGCGAGTGCGGCTGAAAAATCTGCGTTGTGGAGCATGGCGATCGGCCCAGCTCGATTGGCGAAATAGCTGTAGCCGACGACTTGCCCATTCCTAGAGTAGAAATGTCCGCGCTTGTTCTTGATGAGCCAGTGATGGTCGGTTTCGCGAGTGTAGCCGATAATGGCACTGTCAATGTCATTGAGGATGGCGATGTTTGCAGGGATATCTTCAATGATATTGATGACCAGGTCTGTTTCAAATGGAATAACTTTGGGGATGCGGCTCCATTCATAAATGGTGGTTCGCGAACGCACACCTGTTTTCAGGTAACGAATCAGGGCGCGGGTATCCGGGCTGGCGCAGATGACGCGGTTTTGTGAATCCTCTTTCGGGAAGGCCTTTACCAATAACTGGCTGCCAATTCCCAGTCCCTGGTGATCGGGCAAGACAAAAAATTCCGTCAGTTGCCGAACTCCATCCCGCACAATGGAGCGTGCGTAGCCGATCACTTCCCGATCCGCTTCCGCCACCCAAAATTGGTCGCAGGTATTGTAAATGTGATCCAGAAAACTTCGGTAATATTCATACAACTTCTCGATCTCTGCGGCAGCGGGGATCGTTTCAATCACCGTCATTTTTTGAAGCAGACCGTACAAAGATAAACGAAACACGCGAAAAGCCGCGAATTGGTCTTTTCGCTCTCCCTTGCGGATGGTGAAATTGGTCATTGCTGCTCCTTTGAGGCTGGGAAAATGGGATAAGTCAGCCGAAAATACCTGCAAAAGCGCCGAGTAGGAAAAATGTGGGATATGAGGGTATGGCACATGCAAAGCAGATGTAAGGTTGGGCGGGTGATATTCCTTGCCTCCACATTTGGTGATGTTGTATATTTATTTTATCAACACTATTATGTGAAGGAGAGAAAAATGAACTACCGTATGATGTTTATGATCAATGCAATTGCCTCCGCTTTGTTGGGTGCTGTACTCCTGCTCATGCCCGAATTTGTCCTGGTGCAGCTTGGATCTGAAACCTATGTTTCCACTCAGCTCATCGTCAGATTTTTTGGCGGCACCTTGTTGGTTTCTGGCGTGCTTCTCTGGTTTTTGAAGGATGTTGCGGTCAAGATTCAGAAGGGTGCGGGTTTTGCCCTGTTGGCCGGCTCGGTGGGCGGATTTGCTTTGAGCATTATTGGCATGACCGCCGCTGGTATTTTCCGCTCAAATGGATGGGTGTTGCTGGTCATCTTCGGTGTCTTCTCACTGGTGTATGGCTATCTTCTCTTCCTGCAGCCCAAGCAATCTGATTCAAAATCACGCGCCCCGCGCAAAGTTAAGGAAACTCCTTCCGCAAATAGCGGCCAGTCTATCTAAATTTTGGTGAAATCAAAAAGTCGGGAATGCATCCCCGACTTTTTGATTTAATGGCGGCGTAGTTTATTTATTCCTCTCCCATGGGGGCAAGCTTTGTTATTTCCGATGAAATGAATCGCTCCCATTGGGCATCATCCATGCTTTGGATGGAGACCAGGTTGAATTTGAAATCGTCCCAATCGGGATTATCGGGGATTGGAATTTCCATATCTTCGATGTGACCTTCGGACTGACTCACCCAAAGCTGCCCAACCTGCCCTTTCAGCCATTGGCCTTCAAGGGAATATTTACGGCAAAGGCTGCCATTCCGTTTTTCGCTGCCGATAAATTTCAAAGTGGCGATGCCCTCGTAATTCAAAAGCGCATCGATCTCAGGGTTGAAATTTGGCTGAACCACTCCGATGTTTAATTCACCTTCGGGGTTTGCCCAGTGGCGCAGGCTCATGTTCAGACTGATGAAATCAAAGTTGTAGATGTGAAATGGGAAATGCCCGATCTGGGTCTTGCCTGTCATTCCCAGCAATTCGACAGTGACGGAGGCTTCATTTGGAGACACGCTCATTCTAGCCTGCTGCCTGCTTGCTCCATCGGAAGTGACGACCCATGAATCAAGCTGATCGACGGAGAAAATTTCCCAATCCATATGCGCCTGCACATGGGCGGCATCATAATTGTGCGACTCGAATTTCCACACATCAATGATCTGCTCATCGGGCATGCGGATGTAAACCCGCGCAGGCGAAGAACCGTCGATGTTGGACTTGATGTATTGATAAACGGTTCCAGGTTGTGTTTTTTCAGGCTGATATTTAAATTGATGGGTGGATGAAGTTGGGATGCTCAAGGAAACTCCTGTATAAAGTTTTGGCTGATTATAATCTTTCGGCTGTGCGGCTTTCCAAAAATCGATGGGGGATACTATAATGAAAACCACGAACCTATGAGAAGAACACAATTTTCAAAATACCTATTAAATTTATTGGGCGTGGTCCTGCTTGTGTCTGCCTGCAGTGGGGAAGCGCCATCGACAGTGCAGCCTGTTGAAATGGATCCTGACCCGTTTCTGGAGGAACCAACTGCGACACCATTCACAGAATACGAGGCGCTTCCGACTCCCCCTGTCTTGATTCACACACCTGAGGCATTACCCTACCCAGAGTGGGTGACTGATTTCTCCGACCCGATTCTTGCAAAGCTGGTCAATCGAAGACCCGATTTTCAAGACGATTTCAAATTGGTGTGCATTTACAACTCTCAACGCCTGGATAGCTGTCCGACAGAGGATGAAATGCCCAATTTTATCGATGACCTCTCGGTTTTGAATCAAGGCTGGTTTTATCGAATCCCGGGCCTCCGGAGCGGACCTTTTTATTCAGACTTGAAGTACGAAACCCTGTTCTTGACGTCGCCCAAAGGAAAAACGGACAAGGATCTGATGGTATATAATCCGTACCTCATGCGTGAGAATTTTGTGCTCAGTTTTGATTTTCAGTTCAAGGAAACCGAGCCTGAAGACATTGTGCGTTTCCAGTTCAGCCAGACCAAGGAACAAAGCGTTAACCTGGATCTGGTGAAAAATAAGAGTTGGAGTTTTTATAGCGCTTTTCAGACGAACTCCGGGGTGTTCGATTATTTTCCGCCTGAGCTGATACACATCACTATTATTATGCTGGGCAGGGAATGCGCGGTGTATTTCAATGATGTGCCCCTTGATTATTTGAGCGATTGCAGGTCGGCACCTGTGGTGGGATCCTTTCCGTGGGCGGTGTCCTTCCATGTTATCGCTGCACCGGGACGTGTGGCTACAGCCGCGATTGATAATGTGAAGTTGTGGGATCTGGATAAAATTCCAAGCTTGCGATAAAAATGTATTTTGGTTTTGCGGCTGAAGCCAGCCGTGAAGCGGATATTTTTCGGGTAGATTCATTTCGATGGTCAGGACCAACTTTCGGTTCGATTTGACACGCGTTGCAGTTTAAGGAGAGTCAGGTCAAACGTCGTGATTTTTATCGAATGAGAATCCTCAAATCGACAGGAAATTATTTTAAATATAAAAGGCAGGTTTTTATGAAGTTACAGAGCAGCGAGTTGGAGAACGGGATCCGATTGATCAAGCTTATTGGGAAATTGGACAGCAATGGTACATATGACATTGAAATTGAATTCATCCGCAGTTGTGGTGGAGATAAGCCGCGTATTTTGGTTGACCTTTCGAAGGTGAACTATATTTCATCCATTGGGATTCCGATGCTGGTGAATACGGCCAGGTCGGTGATGGGTCGCGGCGGGAAACTGGGGCTGCTCAGCCCGCAGCGGAATGTGCTGGATGTGCTGGAACTCGTGGGTGTCTCGCATATGCTTCCGATCTATTATGACCTTAAGTCTGCGGTGGCTGGGATGCTGGTGTAGCCGCCAAATTCCAAAGGAGAATGCCTATGTTCAACAAGCAGCAACCCGAACCGCAGCTGGTGATGTCTGAAAGTTACAAGAAATGGCGCGGTATGATCTTTCTGGTTACGCCGGGGCAGGTGGAATTGACCATCAAGGAACCCAACAGGGTATTTGGCGTGATCTTGGATGTTGGGGTTAAGGATAGGAACTCGAATGCGGCTTTTGTTTTTAGTACCGCTGCATTTGCCAATGGAGAGACGACCTTTTTTCCGTCTCCGGGCGGGGCCGTGATGGGGTTGGGGAATAACCCGCAGGTGGCGGAGATTTCAAAATCGATCGTAAGTATGGGGCAGATCTTTTTGGTAAAGGCCCAGCCTGCGAAGGAGAATCCGCTGCCCGGCGCGGGCCGCGTGAAGTTCTACTTCCTGACCACTTCCGGGTTGTTTGTGACGGAGGATGCCTTACAGGCTTTCCAGTCTGGGCCGTATGGCCAGTTGCTGGGCAGGTTTGGTCAAATCCGCGCTGTGGCTGAGCAGATGATAGACAAGCGTCAGGTCAAAAAGTAATTGGTTCCTGGGAATGCGCTAAAACCATAACCTGTTGTTAACAATAAATCCTGTTGACCTTAATATAATGGCTTCAACCTCGGTTAACAGGAGAAAATATGGAAATCCACTACAGCGACTTGGAAGATGCCATTGGGTTGATTCGTCTCATTGGAAGTCTTGATATTGAAGGGGTTGGGCAGATCGAAATCCGATTTGCAGGCTATTGTGCCGGGGAACGGCCGCGCATAATCGTGGATTTATCCGAGGTGGATTTTATGTCTTCCATTGGCATTCGTCTGCTTACGTTGACCGCCAAATCTGTGGCGACTCGCGGCGGGAAGATGGTACTGTTGAATCCGAACCCCGATGTGCAGTCAGTGCTTGAGATCACAGGCATTCCTGCGATCATCCCGATCTATTCGCATATTGAGTCGGCTGAAACGGTTTTGAAGTCCTCTAAATAGAAGCGTTGAATCATCTGTCCCGAAGCTTTAGCTTCGGGACAGATTTGTTTAACTGAAGCTCATTGCCCTGAGCGTACTCGATGGGCGATGGGAGCGTTGGTTGAATGCCGCTTTAGTTTTCCATGAATTTTTCGAGCCATTTTCCGATGAACGGGTATCGATAATTTCGCCCGCCGAGGATGGAAACTGATGCAACCAGCCGCGCCGCTATGATGACAAATGAAAATGGAAAGATGCAGGCGAAGGTCGTAACAGGGAACATCGTAGCGGGGAGCAGGAAAAGAAATTCGTTTTGGGAGGATGGGTCGCGCATCATAGTCAGCAGACTCGTAAACATCCCCAGGAACATGATTCCAAATACGCAAAAGAACAAAACTCCTGTGGCTGTGACGATGACCAGGTCAAATGCAAGCGCCTGCAAGGTTTGAAATTTTACGAAGCGGGATTTATCTTTTTGAGTCACCCAGAGGATGGTCGCAGCCAGTGGACCGAAAAAATGGGCTGCGGCGCCAATCAGTTTTTCATCGGAGGAGATTGCGGGAGTGTCGGTTGTGTTCATGGCTGGATGACTTCAGGTTGTGCGGGCTTCATTCTTTTGGCGATGAGGTCCCCAAGGATGGGGTAATGAAACTCATGTCCGTTGATAATGCGGAAACTCCCGATCAGCGCCATCAGGTAATAGACTGGCACAATGACAAAGGAGACCAGTCCATACAGCATGAAGACGCCAATGAACACGATCGATATCGCTCCGAGCCAGGCGGGCATTTCTCCGTCTGTGGCTGGGCTGGCACTATTCACCCCAATGGCCAAAACTACGATGAACAGGATATATACAGCCATGCCCACCATGGTTGTCACAATGCTTGCTGCTATAGCCAAAAGTTGATATAGGGCGGCCTGCAAAGCCTGGAAGCGGATTTTTGCCGAGTTGTCCTTTTGCAGGAGCCAGAGGGTGAGCGGTGTGGCTATCCCCCAGAAGCGCAGGATCACCGTCGAGTGACAGATTCCGCTGACCCAATTCTCCTCCCATTTTTCGAATTCAGCGTCAGTGGTTTGATCATCGAGCAATTTCTTTTTCAGCCAGTTGCCAATGATCGGGTAACGGAAATCGCGGTTTAACATGCAGAAAAGCGCGCCAAGAAAACCGCCAAGAAAGAAGATTCCCCACGATCCAAATATAAACAGAAAAAAGATGGGCTGAATGATGAATGGACTCATTATCGCCGTTTTATTTGCCTGATCAGCAAAGGCGATCTCAAATACGACGAGTAATCCCAAAAATACGAAAGAGAACAGGAACATTCCTATCAGCCAGAGCCAAAAAGCGTATGCTTGAAACCCCATGGCTTGCAAGGCGTGAAAGCGGACATACTTCGATTTTCCGCGTTGAAACGCCCAGATCGCTGCTGGGCCAACCGGGCCGAAGAACGTCAGTATTACCGAGGCATGAGCCAGTGCTGCAAGGATTTTTTCATCAGAAGTTGGATTTTCCATTGATTTCCTCCTATGTGTGATTGAACCCAATCATACACCGACTCGCCATATAAATTCAATGATTGAAACTGTCCGATTTGTGACTGCAATTATCGTGCTCATTCCTTTTTGCCAATTCCCGTCTGCATGAATTGAGAATTTATTTTTCATGGTGATATACTTGCGCAAATTCCATATCAGTGAGGAGGACGGGACGATGGCAAATATCGCACCAAATTCTGTATCCACACGTCGTGAGCGTGTGGCATGGTATCTGTACGATTTTGGGAATTCCGCATACGCTTCAGTGGTGTTGCTTGCTGTCTACTCTGCTTATTTTCAGAAGCAGGTGGTGGGTGGGGCTGAAGGTTCACGGATCTGGGGGGGAACCATTTCGATCGCGATGATTATCGTCGCCATTGCTGCGCCGATCATGGGGGCCATTGCAGATTACTCCGGCGCAAAGAAACGTTTTCTCTTTTTCTTCACGGCTCTTTCAGTACTTTTCACGGCGATGCTCTTTTTTACACAAAAGGGCACGGTTACACTTGCCATTGCCTGTTTCCTTTTAGCCGAAATTGGCTATCGCGCCGCGCAGATCTTTTATGATGCGCTTTTACCTGAGATCGCCCCTCCCGGTGAAATGGGACGTATTGCAGGAACAGGTTGGGCCATCGGATCCGCGGGCGGCATTGCCATTCTTTTGCTGATCCTTCCTCCGATCTTGATGACCAAGAGCAGCCTGATCGTTGTGCGTGGGTCACTTGTTGCTACAGCCATTTTCTTTGCAGTGGCGGCTGCGCCGATCTTTCTGCGGCTAACCGAGCGTGCAAAACCTCAAAAGCTGCCGCCTGGTGAAAACTATTTCAGTGTCGCCTTCAAGCAATTAGGTGAAACTATCAAGGCTGCGCGCGGATTTAATGAATTCCTGAAGTTCATGCTCGCTTACCTTGTCTATAATGAAGGCGTGATCATTGCGCTTGATTTTGCGGCCATTCTTGGTGCGGTGCTTTTTGGTCTGGAGCAAACCGGGCTGATCATTTTCTTCATCCTCGTGCAGGCGACCAATGTCCTCGGTGCGCTGCTCTTCGGAAATTTGCAAGACCGCTTTGGCGGCAAACCCTCGCTGTCCATTTCGATCATGCTGATGGTGGCTTGTATCGCCGCCCTGTATTTTGCACAGAACCAAACTCATTTCTTCATCATTGGTGGGTTTGTCGGCATTGCCATGGCTGGCGTTCAATCAGTCAGCCGCGCGATGGTGGCCACATTCAGCCCGCCCGGCAAGAGCGCGGAGTTCTTTGGTTTCTTTGCTCTCACGGGGCGAACCTCTTCCTTTATTGGGCCGGCAGTTTTCGGGTATCTCGCAGCGGAATTGACGTTGTGGTATCAAGCTCAAGGTCAAGATATCGTCCTGGCGGAGCAATCCGGCCACCGTTTGGCCATCCTCTCAATTGCGGGATTTTTGATCATCGGCTGGGCGCTCATGTTGTTTGTCAATGAAAAGAAAGCGCTGGCGATGGTCACACACATGGCTGTGACGGAAGCCGATAAACCCAAACAGGGATGACATTCAAAACAGCGATCATCACCGGCGCTGCGAGCGGGATCGGTAAACATTGGGCAGCCACCCTGCTGAAACAGGGTGGTTATCAACTGGTGCTTGCCGATATCAACGAGCAGGGATTGCGCGAAGCGTTCACGCCCAGCGAGTCCCTGCGCCTGCACACGTTGGACATCCGCTCGGCGGAGCAATGGCAGCACGTTGTCGATGACACGCTTCAACACTTCGGGCGCATTGATTATCTCTTCAATATCGCGGGCGGCGGGCGTCAGGCTTTTTTTCTACAGCAGCCCATCGAGAATATTGATTGGGTCATCGACATCAACTTGAAAGGTCCGCTCGTTGGCATGCGGGTCGTCGGGGATGTGATGATGAAGCAGCGAAGCGGCCACATCATCAATGTCGCTTCCCTTGCGGGATTATCTCCCAACGCCGGGGAATTCACTTTACTCAGCGGCTAAAAGCGGATTAAGAAACGCCTCGATCGCCGCCGCAATTGAGTGGCGGACGATGGGCATTTCCGTCACTGTGATATCTCCCGACCTCGTTGACACGCCGCTCATGCAAAAACATCTCGAAAGCGGCAAAGAAGAAGTCGCGCTGACCTACACGGGCGTCACGCTCACGGTGCATGATCTGGAGAAAGCCTTCTGGAAAGCCATGCGTGACAAGCCGCTCGAGATCAATCTCCCACGCTGGCGCGGCTGGCTGACCAAATTGAATCATCTCAATCCGTCGATCATGCTTTGGTTGTATGAACCCATGAAGAGACGCGGCATGAAGCGCCTTGAACGAATCCGCAGACAAAGATCGGGGCAGGGAAATGGATCAGACTCGTTATCGTAAAGTATTCATCACCGGCGCGCTTGGCTTTATGGGACGCGCTCTTTCAGCGCAGTATCGCACCTTGGGCGCAGAGACCTGCGGACTCGATGTCCGCGCCGATGCTTCTGCCAATGTTGTCGCTGGCGATGTCTCCCGCCCCGAAGAGTGGGAGTCCGCTCTGGCTGGCTGTGACCTTGTCATCCACACCGCCGCCATCGTCACCAACAATGTCTCACGCGAAGAAGCGTGGCGGGTGAATGTGCTCGGCACGCGCCGTGTGTTGGATGCGTCCATCAAGGCAGGTGTAAAACGCTTTGTGCATGTCTCTTCATTGGCGGCAATGCGCTTCATCCTCGAAGATCAAGCCGATGAATCCGCACCTGTGATGCCGACGGGTAACCCCTATGTTGACACAAAAATTGCAAGCGAGCAGGTTGTGCTTGCCGCACATTCCGCTGGCGAAATCTCCTGCACGATTATTCGCCCTGCCGATATTTATGGCCCCAACTCCCGCCCGTGGACATTGATCCCCGTGCAGATGATCCAAAAGGGATTGTTCCTTTTGCCTGCGCATGGTCAGGGTGTGTTTCGCGCGATCTACATTGATGACCTTGTGAATGGCGTGATGCTCGCGGCAGAGAAAGATGAAGGCATTGGGCAGATATTCATCCTCGGCGGTGAAGTGGCGACCACCTGTGAAAAATTCTTCGGTCATTATTACCGCATGATGGGGAAGGGCAGCCCGCGCATGTTGAGCACATCCACGGCGGTTGCGATCGCGGAGACAGGGCGGATGATCTTCAAATTGCTAGGCAAACCCACCGAGTTGGGACGCGGCGCGATGGAAATGCTTTCGAAGAAAAATACAGTCTCGAATAAAAAAGCGCATGACCTGCTGGGTTGGTATCCGCAGGTGGATTTGGAAGAGGGGATGAGAAGAACGGAAGTTTGGTTGAGAGAACAAAAATAACTTGTGTGAATAGTCATTGCGAGAAAACACAAAGACCCACACAAGAATATTTTCAGGTGGTAGGTTTTTTTCCTTGTGATCTTTGTGCCCTTCGTGTTTAAATCTTTTGGAGGAGGAACTCATGACTGAAATAACTGTTGGTGAATTGCTGGCGAGGTGTTTGCAGGCGGAAGGCATTGAAATGATGTTCGGCATTATTGACGGCGCGCATATCCCGTTCACGGTGCATGCGCCGAAGTATGGCATTCGGCATGTCAACTGCCGCCATGAGGAAGGCGCTGTCCATTTGGCGGAGGGATATTCACGCACGAACGGCAAGCCGAGTGTGGTCATTGCCAGCCCTGGCCCAGGCGGTGCGAATATGTTGGCGGGGATTTCTTCCGCACATGCCGAAGGGCATCCGATCATTGCAATTGCATGCACACGCCGCCGCCTCACCACTGACCCGGAGCGGGGCGGTGCATGGCAGGCCACCAACCTCGTGGACATGGCCAAGCCGATCACGAAATACAGCGGGCTCGTCCGTCAGCCGGAGCGACTGCCTGAGATGATGCGGGCAGCTTTCCGCGCGGCATTGACCGGACGTCCCGGGCCTGTGTTCATCGCCATTCCAGATGAAATGCTTGGCATGAAAATTGATGATGAGAAAATCCCTGTCTATCCATCGTCACAATATCGCATGACGAATATGGGCGCGGGCGACCCTGCGTGGATCGAAGAGGCAGCGGAATTGCTGGCGAATGCGAAGCGTCCATTTTTGCATGCGGGCAAAGGTGTGTTGTGGGCGGATGCTTCCAAAGAATTTATTGAGTTGAGCGATTATCTCGCGGCGGGCATGAGCACATCCATGGGCGCGCGCGGTGCGGTGCCCGAAGATCATCCGCGATATTTTTTCGTGTTCGATATGCAGGCTTCGTCGCTGGCAAAGAATGAAGCGGATGTGATTTTGGTGGTTGGCTCGCGCCTCGGTGAATATGATGGTTGGGGTTCTCATCCAGCGTGGGGAAAGCCTTCGGAGCAGAAAACAATTCAAATCGATGTCGATGCGAATTCCATCGGGTTGAATCGGCCTGTTGATGTGGGCATCCTCGCAGACGCGAAATCTGCGCTTAAGGCGATCTTATCCAAAGTAAAAGAGAAGAGACAGGCGCGAACCGAAATGGAAGACCTGCCGCGTTACCGTGAGTTGACCCAGCAAACGCAAATGCAGGGATTTCAATTTTTGATGGCAGAGCCAACGCGCGGACTCAACCCCGGGCAGATGGTTTTCAACGCGCGCACGTTTTTCCCGCGCAATGCGGTGACGGTGCTGGATGGCGGCAACACAACGTTGTGGGGCGTGGCCTTCAACCAGATTTTTGAGCCGCGCAGTTTTCTGTATTCGGTGAAGATGGGCTATCTCGGAACGGGCGTGCCGTTTGCGATCGGCGCGAAACTTGCCGCGCCCGAGCGCGTGGTCTATTGCATCACGGGCGATGGCGCGGTCGGCTTCAACATCATGGAAATGGAAACTGCGTTGCGCGAGAACGCGCAGATCATTGTCCTCGTTGCGGTGGATGATGGCTGGGGCATGGAACGCAGCGCGCATAATTTTGGCGGCGTGCCTGCCGAGCAGCAGCAGGGTGTGAATATTTCAGGCGAGATGCGCTACGATTTGATCGCGCAGGGGATGGGATGCTACGGCGAAAAAGTGGACTCTGTGGGCGAACTGCCCGCCGCTCTCCAACGGGCAGTTGATTCCGGTAAACCGGCATTGCTGCATGTGACGGTTGATTCTGTCCTCAACACAGACCCGCCAGGGTATAAGCAATTCCGGTATGTAAGGACACTGTAAAAGTAAAACGGCCTCGGAATTTTCCGAGGCCGTTCTTATATCTCAACTTACTTTGCCGCAGGGCGTTTGCCCTTTTTGACAACTGTGCCGGGCACACTGTTCTTGCGGGCTTCCTGTTTTACGAGGCGGTTGTGTCTGGCCATGCCTTTGGATGGGCGCTTGGCTTTGACTTTGGTGGCGGTGGGGGTTGCATTCATTTGACTTGCTCCTTGGGTACTGCATAAGTTTTTGATTCGGACTTAAATAGCCAGACGCACCTTTTACAAAGGCGGCAGCTGTTCGATGTTCCGATGAATATGAGGTTTTTTCGTTGGGCTGCTTACAAGCGATACTCCATATCCCCCGCGTATAGGCAATTTACCATCAAGTGACCTGATTTCATTGTACTACGGAGTACGGGATTCTCCCTGCGGAAATAAAAACGGTCTCGTGAATATTTCATCAGAGACCGTTCTTGTTGTTCCAATATAAAGCGGGGTTACTTTTTCATTTCATCGTAGCGGACATGCATATTCATCACGTACGTTTCCACGTTCCCAAGGTGCTCATAGGTTTCAGCCTGTTGAATGAAAGGCTTCTTATCCGCCTGCATCCGTTCCAGACAATTGCCTGTGAAGAGGACATACCCATTCCAGCCCGTGGATTCGGAGACGCTGTTCTTTGCGAGCCTGTGGATCAGGGTGACATCGTTCCCCATAAGATCCTTGATGCCCGCTACTTGCTGAATGATGTATTCCCCGTGATGGACCAGGAATTTCAGGTCAAGAGCTGGGATGGCCTGACACGCCTTGCATGGACAGGTCGCCTGCGCGTGCAGAGATCTGGCTGAGTCTCGAAAAAGCCCATAGGTATTATCGAGCAGTTCAAGCATCACATTGCAGTTGGGCATCTGCTCATCGGGCACGTACGCAAAGACAGCGTCGCCTTCCAATTTGACGATGGAAAGCAGATCGTCCAACCTCTCGATAATGTTTTCCAATAAAATGGAGATGGCCTTCTCCGCATGCTCGATCTCGGTTCTGGCGACAAAGGATGTGTATCCCGAAATATCGGCGAGTACCAAATATCCTGTTTGTGTTTTTCGTTCCATCAAATCTCCTGTCTTTTGATGCTGATTTTTTTTATTCTACCTTGAATTGGACAGGTATACTCTATTTTATTACTAACCTGTGATATAAATCGCGGTATGACACAACAAGGCTTTTTGATCATTTCCGATATTACAGGCTACTCAAGGTATGTCAACGAGTCGGAGCTGGAACATGCGCGCGACAGCCTGACCGCCTTGTTGAATCTGTTGATCCGCCACACTCAGTCCCCTTTGGTCATATCCAAACTGGAAGGCGACGCTGTTTTTTCCTATGCGCCAGCGGGCGGTTTCTTGCAGGGACAAAGCCTGCTGGATATGATCGAATCCACGTATGCGTCCTTCCGCAAGGCGTTGGAACTGATGGTGATCAATACCACCTGCCCCTGCAATGCCTGCCGAAACCTGCCCAATCTCGACTTGAAGTTCTTCGTTCATTACGGTGCGTACATGACCCAGAAACTGGGAAGTTTCACCGAACTGGTGGGGAACGATGTCAATTTGGTGCATCGCCTCGCAAAGAATCACATCAAAGAGAAAACAGGCTTCAAGGCGTACGCCGCTTTTACCCAGTCGGTGATGGATGCGTTAGGGCTTGAAGATTTCCAAAACAGCCTGATCCCGCATCGTGAGACCTTCGCGGATGTGGGCGAAGTGCAAATGTACGTGGATGATATGCATAAGGTGTGGGAACGCTTGAAGGACAGAGTGCGGATCGAGGTCCGACCTGAAGAGGCGCTGGGTATTTACAAGTTTGAGTTCCCCGTACCTGCGTCTATTTTATGGGAATATCTGACAAAGCCCGAACATCGCGCCGTTTTACTGGGTGTGGAGAAAGCGGAACTGCACAACAAGGTGCTGGGGCGCACGGGGATCGATTCGGTTTACTATTGCTATCATGGCGAAGAAGTATCTGCCAGGATGACCATTTTGGACTGGCGACCCTTCGAGCAGTTTACGATGGACTGCCCCACTCCTATGAATGCAAGCTTTTACAATACACTTATATTGGAACCCACAAAAGATGGAACGCGATTGATCAACTTATTCAGTAAGTCGCGCGGCGCCTGGCTGCCGAGTTTGATCACTAACCTTCTTTCAAGGTTTGTTTTTGGTCCACAAATGGGAAAGAGAGCGGAACAGATCCTACAACGCATCCAACAAGACCTTGCCGATGGGACTGCGTTCATCTCCCCGCCTATTGAAGTGGACAAAGCTCAGGTTGCTTCACTTGCAACTCAAACACTGACCCACGAGCATTAAACCCGACCTCTCTTCCCCAAGCGGGAGAAATCCATGCATCCTATGAGTAAAATTCGCAAGGAGATCACGAAATACATGAGTGATGAAAGCGAGTGGAACAAAAAATTGATCGCCGAATTTCGTGTCAATGGAGGCAAAGTAGGCGGACACTTTGAAGGCAAGACTCTTTTACTGTTGCACACCCTCGGCGCAAAAAGTGGACAGGGACGCGTGACCCCAACTGCCTATGTCCGCGATGGAGAGCGGTTTGTGATCATCGCCTCCAACAGCGGTGCTGAGAGTCATCCCGCCTGGTATCACAACTTGATCTCCAAATCTGTGGCAACAATCGAAGTTGGCGCGGATCAGTTCAACGTCTACCCGAGCATTGCGCAAGAGCCAGAGCGCACACACCTGTACGACAAAATGGTGGAGATGATGCCTATCTTCGAGAAATATCGTCGGGAGACAACACGGGAAATTCCAGTAATCCTGCTAACGCCTGTGAAGTAAAGCCGCATACAAAAACGGTCTCGTGGACATTCCGCCCGAGACCGTTTTTCATCCTTGCGCCGCATTTTCATCCCAAATCCGCACCTGATCAGCAGATGAAAGTAGGCGTGGGTAAAAATGTCAGCACATTTTCCAAAACATGTCGGTACATTTTCCCCAAAATGTCAGTACATTTTCGAAAAGATGTACTGACATTTTGTACTTGTAGAAAGCTCTTATTGCCGCATCCTACACTCGCTCCCCGAAGGGTGGTGAACCCGTGGACATTATCTCCTGAGACCGTTTTTCATTTGACCCAGCAACCCCTCTTCCATAATGGGAGGTGTCAATCTTATGCCTGAAATCAAACGTTGACTTGGAAACTCTGCACCCCATCACGCAGAAAAGGAGGTAATATAATAATGCTTCAACTTGTCCTAATTGATGTTTATAACCAAATAGATAATATTGTTTATAGTACAATTGCCCAAGAGATGAAATGCAGCAGATGATATTAAATTTTACCGAAGAAAAGAAATTATCCCTACAAGAGAATTGGGGTGAAGGTAGTTATCTTGACAGACTAAATCGTTGTCTAGTGGGCGATCTAAACTTTCAAGATAACAGTACCGATTTTCACCCAGCCCATAAAATCCACTCTTTTCCTGCTAAATTTCCTCCTCAATTACCAAGGAAATTCATATTGGCATTGACTCAGCCTGGAGATATTGTTTTGGATACTATGGTGGGGTCAGGAACGAGTCTTTTCGAAGCTTATCTGCTTGGTAGGAAAGCAATTGGTGTAGATATTGATCCATTAGCAATACTGCTTTCAAAAGTAAAAGAGAGAAATTATAGTGTTACATCATTACACACAATTGCAGGACAAATACTCACGAATGCCCTTAATGCTATATCATCATCGCCAGAGATGGTCTTCAGCTCAAGGTCGAAAATCTTTGATATCAAAACTTGTGACTTTCTAGATTATTGGTTCTCAAAAGATGTGCAAGTTGAGTTGTTGGCCTTGTTAAGCGAAATTAATAAAATTGAAGACCATTCAATAAGTGATTTCTTCAAATTGGTGTTTTCATCTGTCATTATTACAAAAACTGGTGGGGTTTCACTTGCTATTGATTTAGCCCATACGCGCCCCCACCGAGCTAGAACTATTTTTAGCAAAGATGGGCAACTTATTTTAGGTGAGGATAATGACTCTGAAAATAAAAAGCATCTAACAAAAAAGCTTCGATCCCCCTTGGCTGAATTTAAGAAAAAATACGAATCTAATATTAAAGGTGTTCTTAATTATTCACCAAACAATGCCTTTCCAATACTAAGCTATGGAAATGCCCAGGCGCTCCCGATAGAAACGAATAGCGTGGATCTCATCGTGACATCTCCGCCATATGCTTCAAATGCAATAGATTATATGCGCGCTCACAAGTTTTCTCTTGTTTGGTTTGGATATCCAATTGGCGAACTAACGCAAAAAAGAAAAACTTACATTGGCAGCGAAGGAACTTACAATGGGTGTTCTGTTGAGCTTCCTGATAATGTAGAACATGTCATTGCGCGGGTAAATAAAAAAAGCAAAACGAAGTCCGTTTCGCTTCATAGATACTATTCTGAAATGTCTCTTGCTTTAGATGAAATGTATCGCGTACTCAAACCTGGTAAAGCATCTGTGGTTGTAGTTGGCAATTCGACACTTGCAGGGGAAGATGCTAAGGTTGAAGAGTGCCTTATTGCGATTGGGAAAAAATCTGGTTTTGAAATCCCCAAAGTCGGTATCCGACAACTGGACCGTAATCGTAGAATGTTGCCAGCTGGCACCAACCGTGATGCTACATCACAAATTCAACAAAGAATGCACGAAGAGTATGTTATTGGCTTCTATAAACCAGAATAAACTATTCTCCCCGTTTAAAATACTGTTGTAGCACACTTAAAATAAGCGCTGATTTAGTAACACCTTTCTTTGCCGCTTCTGCTTCAATCTGACTGGATGTAGTGTTGTCAGTCAGTAAAACAAATCGTCCTTTGAATAACTCTGGGTAGGCATATGGACACCCATCACACGTTGCCAATGTGCATTTTTTACAAGCTCCCCTTTTATCAACATTACATGGGCTGCATAATAGTTGAAGATTACTTACTTCAGTGGGTCCGAACCTCTCTCTTGGTATTTTATGATCATATTCCATACGTGAATGAGTTGTGCCGCAAATTTGGCAAATGTTCATATCACGAGTAAGCACTTCCTTTTCTGCATGGCAGATGGGTACTCACGGCTATTCCCTGGTAGTTTTTCCCGAGATTTAAGTCGATATTTCAATCCGTCAGTTTCTATCTGCCATCCAGATTCGCGCAGTTCGCGAATGCGACGATCATAATATGACTGTCCCGTTACTTCGTGGATATCGTGTGTGTTCACCCAGTTTAGCGACCAAAGGATTTCGAGAATCTTCTTCTTTACATTACTGAGGCGAACGAAAGATTCGTCGTCGGGAGGCCAATCGGGTAACGATTTACTTTTTTCCATTTTATTCATCCAAGAAAAAGCCAATTGATTTTTGATATAAATTTGCAAACTCATATAACTCAACTACATCAATTCTGCGTTCCCCGCTCTCACACTTCGCCACATATGACTGAGATTTTCCTAATGCACCTGCGACATCTATCTGAGTTAAACCAGCATCTTTTCTAGCTTGACGTAAAAGTTCTAAAACTCGTTTGTATTTATCGGAATAAATGGTTTTAGGCATACTTCATCTCAGATTGTGAAATATTACAAGAGAATCCAAATTAACCCAAAATAGAATATTATTTTTGAGAGATTTTCTTATATATACTTTGTAAAAGAAGAACCTGACGCTTTCATCAGTCTTCTTTCAAGATTTTGAAGTTTCCTTCTTGGCCTTACTTTCCCTCCCACCAGCCCATCAACTCAGACATCGCCAGACTCGGCGTCGCATCGCCCTGGCGACCTGAATTCCACGTCACGATCAAATCCTTTTTCGCGCGGGTGATGCCCACGTATAACAGGCGCAGGCGTTCCTTGACGTAATCCAACCGCGAGCGCATGGTGGCTGTGCCTTCTTCGTACCAGTCGTATTCGCTGTTCGACTCCAGCGCTTTCAGTTGTTCCAGTGCTTCGGCTTCGAGATTCAATCCACTGCGCACGAACCATTTTTCCGAAATAAAGCGGTCATTCGGCATGTTCGACGGGAAGTCATAATTATTGACCGACATCATATACACGCGGTCCCACTCCAGCCCCTTCGCCTTGTGCATCGTCGTCACCACCACCTTGCCGCGATGCCGCTCGGGGTCGAAGCCAGAGTCATCGTCTGAAAAGCCGATGAAGCGCCGCTCGTTCTTCGCGATCACCGCCAGCTCCGAAGCCAACTCAGGCAGACGCCAATCCGCATGATCGTCCGCGGCCTTTCGCAGCACCAGCGCCAGTTTATACGCCAGCGCCAGATCCGAAGCGCCGCTAAACACATCCTGCGCCAGCGTCAGCACCAGTTGATCGATGGGGAGCGCGACCGCATTCAGCCAGCGCTGGACATTGACTCGAAACACGCTCAACTCTTCGATGACTTGCGGCGAATCCACCTCACCGATAGCGGCCAGCCATTCATCAGCCTGACTCGGCGCGATGAAATTTTCCACATTAACCATCTTGCGCAACAGGCTCGGAATCTGCTCAATGTGTTGACGCAGTGCCGCAGCGTCCTGCTCTTGATCTGCATTTTGGGTAGAGCGCCGCTCTGTCCCTGCGTTTTTATTCGAACCGAAAATATCGCGCCGCCAAACCTCATACGCCTTCGATAACTTCCGCGCAGACTGTGGATCGGCGAGATACGACAACAAATAATTCAACGACCCCGCCGCCGCGCGCGTTTCGGTTGTGCTGGAGATCAATTCGATCGGCTCGATGCCGCGCTTGCGCAACTCGTTGACCACTTCCACGCCGCGTTGGTTGCGCGGGACAAGGACTGCGATGGTCGGTTTTTCTTCATCGGGGAATTCCGCAAACGAATCGACAAAATTCTTCACCGACTTGGCCACCGCTTCAAGTTCATTTTCGGGTGTGTACTTTTTGCTGATGAATTTGATGCCCTCAGGGTTCTCAGGCGGGTTTTGCTGCGGGTCGTTTTCAGGCACAGGGATGATATGCGGCAGCGACAACGCCGTCCGCACATTGGGATCGGGATGCGCAGTCATCACCCAGTCAATGAGATGATTCGCCAGCGCAAGAATGGACGGTTGCGAACGTCCCGACTCGGGCATATCCTGGCTTGGGTTTTCGCGGATGAATTTCCGCAGGAGTTCGGGCGAGGCGGTGGTGAAGGTTTCAAAGATGGCCTGGTTGGGGTCACCGACGCGCACCCAATTTCCGACCTCACCCCCGACCCCTCTCCTGAGAGGAGAGGGGAGAGAACCGCCAGATAACAAGGCGAGTATCCTCTCCTGAGTCTGACTTGAATCCTGTGCTTCATCTTCCAAAATGTAGGGATAGCGATAATGCAATCGCTCCAGAAATTCTTCGTCGCTTTCGAGCAGGGTCAGCGCATAGCGGATGAGATCATCGAAGTCCACTGCGCCGCGATAGGCGAGGGCGCGTTGATAGTCCGCGTAGATGCTGTAGCCGAGTTCGGCGAGCGGCAACGGGGCGAAAGATGCGTCTAGTTTGGCTCGCAGGCTTTCGGGAGTCAGGAGGCGATCTTTCGCAGAGCGGATAAATGCCAAAGCGAGGGAATCCACCAGATCGGGCAGTTGCGAGCGGCGAATCCAATCCTGTTTGGAATTGTCGAGGGCGGGGTCGAGATAGTCATCGAGTGAATTGGATGCCAGCCACGCATTGACCGACTCGCGGCGGATAAAGCCCGCTTCGCGCTCGTCGATGATGCTGAAGCGTTCTTCAAGCCCCACACGCGCAGGCTTCTCGCGGACGATGTCGTGCGCAAGCCCGTGCAGGGTGCGCACGCGATATTTGTACAACGACTCGATGGGGCTGTTGAAAAACTGTTTGATGCGCTTGTCGAAATTATCCACCGCTGAGTTGACGAGGGTGACGATAAGCACTTCCTGCCCATCTTGCAGATCGCCTTCCCTGATGATCTTCGCCGCAAGCGCCGAGAGGATGTGGGTCTTGCCAGCGCCAGGCACGGCGGCAATACCAAGCCGTCCGCCGTTGTAGCGGAGGATGTTCTGTTGGGAGGGGCGGGGAGTGAAATTAGGTGTCATGTGTTGGGGTGATTCTACTCGGGATTCGAATTAGTCCGCTTTAGCGGGGTTCGTATGGATAGCGTGGTGGTTTATCACCGCGCGGTGAAACCCAGGGGCAAAGCCAAAGCGGAAGCGTGTTTGAGGCGTGCTTTGCACTTTGATTTCCTGCCTCGATAAAATGATTCTACCCTGTGGCCTCGCCCGACGATAAACCGTCGGGCTATTCCTGCAAAGCCCACTAAAGTGGACTTAACCTTCTTCGATGCGTTCCATCGCGGAAATTAACGTTCCATTTGCATGGTGTTGTTTCTGGTTGTGAATGTATCGTACCACCGAAGCCAGATTCCTCTCGCCAAAAGACAGCACTCCATATTCATCCTGCCAATAGAATTCGAAATCAGGTTGGATGACGTGATTGATGAAGTGTGAACTGTTTCCTTTCACATCACCGATGAATTTTGCAGGCGCAATTTTGGGTGGTACGGAGACTGCAAGATGCACATGGTCTTCGATGCCGCCTAATGCATGAACAAATCCGCCTAGGTCTTGTGCTTTTGCCGCGATGGCGCGATACAACTCCGACTCAAGAATTGAGTCGATCAATGGCAGGCGATTCTTTGTTCCCCAAATAAAGTGATAGTAGAGCTTCCAATATGGCATGATTATTTCGCTTCCCCCGAATCCTCAGCCACCATCATTCCCGAAGTGTCCACGGCTTCAAAGTCATTTCCCGTCAACGCATCGAGCAAGTGGAGCATATCGTTGTCCCAGCGGTCATCGGGTGCGCCGCTGATGTACCAGTTTGAGCCGTTGTCTGCCAAAATGATTCCATACGTTTTCATGGCTTGCAGGATGATTTGCATTTCCTGTGGAAAACCTGAAATATCGTAATCTGCTTTCAAACGAAAACGCGCGCCCATGGGTGGAATCCCATCCTGTGGGTCGTCTGTCAGATGCCGCGCGGGCCAGATGTAGCCAGCCGTTTTTTCGATCGTAAAACGCAGCGCGTGTTTAATTTCGCCTGCAGCGATTTCATCATAGCGCACCAGGCCAGGCAGAATCGGCAGGCCCGCCGCGTCGGAGGAGGTCCATGTATCGGGGCGCAGGGTATTCGAGTTCAAATCCCAGATCGCACCCGAACCGCCCCTCCATTGTCCGCCATCGAAACTGGCATCATAAACTTCGTAGAGTATGCAAGTATCGCTATCCAGAACCAAAATGTGACGGTCGCCCCCCGCTTCCTGGTTTGGATTTTCAGGAATCGGATACGGGCCTGGATCTGATTCGTCTGCGTAATCAAACTCGAATCCAACTTTCGGGATAGTTGATCCTGCCACGATATTAAATGGGATTCCGATCAAGCCGCCATCATATTCGCCTAAGCCGAAGTCCATGTGGAAACTTACAGCGCGGCCGATGCTGTTGATCCACGCATCTGATTGTGGATGAGTCGGGAGTGTATCGATGGGTGCATTCCAATAATTGTCTGCGGGGAACATTGGGCAGTTTGCGAGAGTTGGCCCATTCAAAGGGGAAGGCTCAGTGGTTGGGATAATTTCCGCAGTAGCAGTTGCAGGTGGTTGTGTTTCGACAACTTCAGGTGCGGGTGTGATGCTGGCAGGTGTTCCAAAATTGCAGGCATACATCAATACAAGAAGACCGATAAGTGTTGGGATTTGTTTGTTTTTCATTCTCTCTCCTGACATCGTATAACCTTTAAAGTGTTCTTGGCAATTTCCCGCTGCTAGCTCGCAGCCTATCTTGTTCATTTTAACATGATGCATGCTTACCTGATTTTTGCATAATTTCCGCAAGTGAAAATGGAATAGTGTTCATTTTCGTACAGCGGGGGCCGCTGGGTTTTGAGCACGGCGAGGCTGTGCCATGCTGGGTCTAGGTCGCTGAAGATCAACAGGTCGATGGAATATTTTCGGCAGGCGTTGTCAATGGGTTGCCAGTTTGAAAAATCTTCGGTGAACAGGAATTCAAGTTCGTTTACGAATTTGTTGTAAGTGGTCAGAGATACGCCATAGATGGTGCGGTCATCACCATTTGATAGAAGGAACGCGAGTGCATAGCCGATGACATCTTGCAGGGTGTAGTTCAGGGAGTAAAAAGACAAATTGCCCTCGAGAATTTCTTGCTGGATAACCGCGAAGTCACCAAGTCACAACGACGCAGAGTTATTCTCTTTGAGTCTTGGTGCCTTCGTGCCTTTGTGACTCCATTACGTGCGTTTCACCCTGCCATTTTCTCAAACCGAAACCCAGCGCCAGAAAAGCGACCAGTTCCACGATCCGATTCAGCGTGGACATGTTCAGCCGCAGTGAAAATCCGCCGTAGAAATCGCGGTACTTTTCCACGTCCCAATCGGGGATATGCATCCAGAGTCGGTTGAAAATGAAAGTGACAGCGAGCATGAATCCGATTTGAAGATTGGAGATGGCAGGAGCGATGAGCCCGATCAAAATGATCTGTGGCAGGAAGAGAAATGTAGCAAAGCGGTTGAAGTCGGTGCCGCCGAAGAAACTGAGCAACAGCACGAGCACCGTGTACGCCAGCAAATATCTACGCTGATTTTCGGGCAGGGAGGCGAATGCGGTTTTGATGGTTTTCAGGTCGGCAAGGAATAATAAAGGCAAAAGATAGGCGAAGATGGAGAAGATGAAATTTACGTCCACGCTTGGGATGAATGGCAGAATGACCGTGGTGAGCAGGGCGTCTCCTGAAAACCCGACGAGTTGGTAATTTTCGGTCACAGGGATGAGCAGGCGCGGCAAAAGAATGGCGGGAACGAGGCAGGCTGTTGAAATGGCGGCTTGCTTGATGAAAAGTCCGCGCTCTTCACTGTGATATGCCATGAATAAATACGCGACCAGTGGAATGATGTTGAATTCCCGAATCTGTGACGCAATGAGCGTGACGACCAGCAATGACAGGAATTTTCGATTGAACGCCAGATAGGTTTGTAACAGGATGAGCGCGTAGGCCAGATGGTCTGGCCTGTAAATATCGAACAGCAGGAACTTCACATTGAATAATGAAAGCGCCGTCACAGCCATGGCGAGGTAGGCGCCTTTGGTTGAATTGCTCAGCCATTTGACAAAGAAGAAAATCCCTGTGAGTTGCGTGATCGCGCCGAAATACGCGATGACACCGAATCCGCGCTCGATGGATAATCCCAGCAGGGACAATCCATGCACAAGGAAGGGAGTCAGGTAACGATAGGCGAACGGGCTCGCCAATGGGTCAGCGCGAAATCCATCCTTTGCCAGCGCAATGTAATAGAGGAAGTCCCAGGCGTTTCCCTGCGTGTTGATCGCATTCGTGACAAGGTCAAGCCCGAGCGTCGTCAGAGCCGCGAGGAGAAGAATCCACAGGAGTTCGCGCGTTTTCATTTCCGCCCAGTTTTCCTGGAAAGCATTTTGAAATTCGTTTTAACCACAGATGAATGCAGATAAATTAGATTTAAAGACGCTTCAGATACATGCGAACTGAAGTCCGCGCTCCGCAAAACGGATTTCATTCCTGCCCCTGCAAAGACAGCACCTTTTGGAAAGCGCGCAGCAATGAACCGCGCTGTTCCATTCCCGATTCGCTCAAATCGGCCAACGCCAGAAATACTTTGTCTTTGCATCGGCTGAGCAGCCCGCCAACCAGCCGTGCCAGCGCATCGGTCTCTTCGCGCACTTCATCGGTGTCCATCCAGAAATGTCCCTGCGAAGGATCCCATTCGCGCGAAAGAACGTAAGGATGAGTCAGCGGTTGTGAAAGGCGCTGAACCCAACCCACGGAACCAGGGTCAAGCCAGAACTGAACGGTCACAGGATGATTCATCATCAGGAAGGTGTGGGCGGGCGCAACCAGCACGGCATCCTTATTTTCACTGCGCCATGATTCGAGATATTGCGCGGCGATCACGCCGTCTTCCAACATGGCAAGATATTCCCTGCCCATGTCAAAGTCTGTTTGGTCAAATGGCTCCATCGCATTGCGGAATTTCTTGATGGATTCGATCAGGCTCGAAGCCACGCGCACTGCATCCATATCGCTGTGAAATCCAAACTCGGGCTGCGAAAGCACTTCACCGAAGAATTTTCGCAAAAAGAAGTCCAGTGGCAGGGGGGCGGCATCGCGATATTCGAGCAGCCAGTTGCGCAGGGTCGCGTATTTTTCTCCGAGCCTGTAGGTGATGCGTTCCTGCATCTCGGGCCTGATCTCTTCAAAGGGCGAAAGCCTCGAGTCTTTTTGGCCATACACCACTTCGGTCAGCAATTGCGCGCGCACGAGGTCTGTGTCCAATGCGAACATCAGGGTTTGCATCACATCGAACTTTGTAGGACGTACATTCCAATGCGGGTGCGCGAGCGCGGAGAGAGTCAATAGCGCATTGCTGGCGGGTTCGTCGCGCAGTGAACGCGAAGGCCGATGTGACCGCCACGGAATATTTTCCTTCTCCAAACGGTCAGCGATCGAAAAACGCAGCGCATCTGAAAGATACGGTGCAAGCACCACGATCTCGGCGGGTGGCGTGCCTTCTTCGATCAATGTTTTTATTTTCCCGACCACCTCATTCAACATCTCGGGGTAGAAATGCGCCATGATGAATTCCATTGCATCAGGCGGATAGATTTCTTCTCCCGTGCTTTGATTCGTAATGGCAGAAACCAGCGAATTGGAAAGCTGGATGATATTTTCGGATGAGACGAAACTCTCGATGAATTCGACCTGACTCTCGCAGGTCTCGTTCAGGGCGTAGCCGCTTGCTGCATCGCCTCCGAGGAAGCGGCGATACCCCGCGTCATTGTCGTAGAGCAACAGCGCCGAATCAAAATCTGCCATCCACTCTCGGACGATATCGTGCGCGCGCGGCGCATCCTCTTCGATGTTGTCATAGATGAGGTGGCGATAAGTCCGTTTGAGGTAGTTTTGCACCTGTTCCTGCGGCCAAAGAATATCGGCGAAAATTTCCAGTTGAAGGGAGAAATCGAGCAGGTTGTGTTCGAGGCAATACTCGCGGAAGCGGATGGCGCAATCCTGCACATCCTGATAAATGCGGCGCTGACCAGGGTCACCGACCCAGGCGGCATCAAGGCGCGCGCCGATCTCGGTATGCGGAAACCCGACCACCGCTGCCTTGTTCAAGGTGTCAATGATCTGTGAATACAGGCGGTTGCGGTCAATGGTGAGCGATTGAAAATAGCCCTCATCCAGCAGGGGGCGTACGATAAACGCCATGTAATATTGTGCGGTTTCAAGTGTGAGAAAAACAGGAGCCCGTTCGGGGTTTTTGAATCCAGCGGCTTCGGCGGCGATGGGCCAGAACAGGTCACACATACGTTTGGCGAGGCCGCCAATGGTGGCGGAAGTGACTTCACCACCTGCGCGCCGCTCGGGGCTGTAGAGCAGTTCGAGGTACGGCTCCTGCATCGTGCGCTGCGGTGTGAGCATCAGAATCGAGTCGGCGGGGATGCCTTGTTCGAGCAGGAAGCGCATGCGCTCGACACCGGCGGTTGTTTTCCCCGTCCCTGCGCGGCCTGAGACGAAGAGACGCGAGTCAAGGGCGACTCGATGATTTGACGCTGAATCAGGTTGAGGTTTGTCATGATGCGATGGGATTCATTTCCTACAAATTCTTCTTGAAGAACTTCTTCGCGCGTTCCCAGGCATCTTTTGAGGCTTCGGGGATGTACACGCTGGGGTCGCTGTCGCGGAAGAAGGCGTGACCGGAGTTGGGATAGGTGATGACTTCATGCTCCACGCCGACCTCATCGAGCAGTTTTTCGAATTCTTCGATGGTGCCCGCAGGGATGGAAACATCGGCATCGCCGAAGAATCCAAGCACGGGGGCTTTCAGGTTGGCGCGCAATTGATCGAAGACCGTTTGCATCCCGCCGCCGTAAAACGTGCAGACCGCATCCACGGGGCGCATCGTGCTCAAGGCGAGAGACATGCGGCCGCCGAAGCAGAATCCAACACTGCCGACCTTGCCATTGCAATCGGGATGTGATTTCAGCGCATCGTAAAGTGCGGTCAAATCATTATGAGCTACGGGGCCATATTTTTGCACGAGTTTCATCGCGGTGTCGCCATCGCCAAGCTGGGCGAGTTCACCGTGATACAGGTCAGGTGCAAAGGCGAGATAGCCTTCCTCTGCAAAACGGTCTGCGATGGATTTGGTTTGAGAATCCAGCCCCCACCATTCCTGAATCACGATCATGGCGGGGAAGGGGCCCGCCCCGCTCGGTTTTGCAAGATAGCCGTTCACACTTCCTAGTTGAATCATTTCGCTCATTTTATCCTCCGGGGGTTGGGGTAACTTCTTCGGTGGCGGGCTCGGTGGTGGCTTCCGTTTCCGTCTCTGAACCATCTGAATAACTGCCGCCATAGCCAACGCTGCAAACGGCTATATCGCCTTGTTGGATGCAGCCAGAAAGCGAATTGCTGGCTAATGTGTTGAGCAGGACGATCAAATCTTCAGGGGTGTCGGCAAGCAGAGTAATGGTATTGCCCTTTTTATTTGCATTGAAAAGCAGAAGAGCATTTCCATAACGGCCGACTTCTCCAAACCCAGGCACGTTGATGAATTCGCTGTCATCCAATTCGATGTCGAATGGTTTAACATAATCGAGCAGGTCGTCGCTTGGGGTATACAAGCCGAGGATCAACGCGTCGCCATCTGGCTGTTCATCGGTGATCTCGATGGAGATGCCCACGTAACGAAGCGACTCTTGCAGGCCGCTGAGGGCAGCGGTCATTTCCGCGGTCATGCGCACTTCGGATGTGCGATAAACCTGCAGAACGGGTTGGGTGAATGTGAATGGGAAATTTGCAAGCGTGATGATTTGTTTGCCGCCAAGCGTAAAGTCTGCGATATTGGCGATGAGGGTGGCGTTGTCGGCCACGTTTTGATAGGGCGAAGTCAGGAATGTGAAATCGCCGAACGCGAGGACATTCCCGTCCGCGCTGAGCGCTGCGCCGCCTTCATCGGGATCATGCGCATCGTCAATGGACGAGAGGGTTGATTCTGCTCCTCGAAGCAGGATCAGCCCTGAGGAAGTTTTGACCGAGTGAGTCCCGTAGAGCGCGACCCGTTTGAGTCCGAAGGTCAATTCATTTTTGCCGAAGTCGTCGAAGAAGACATTGCGGAAATTGCCCTCGTGTTCTTCGACGTTGTAAAGATAATCATTATTGAGTGTGATCCCGAATGCAGAAAGCAGTGGGTTGATCAGGCTTGTGTCTGGAAAATTAAGGATGTTGCCGCTGATGTCGTAATACATGGCGCCGCGTGTGGCATCGGTGAAAGTCAGCAGCCTCCCGCCGCGATCGACAAAGGCCTTCACGATACGGGTTTCGTCTGCGCTGAACATATAGGATGGGGAAATGACTATGTAGGCACTGGCATATTTGAGCTTATATTCGAGCAGAGTCGAGTCGGTCAGTGTTTCAATTTTTCCACCGCGCTTTTCGATGGCTTCCTGCAGCGATCGTGTTTCGGGTGGTTGATATTGGTTGGCGTGCGCGAAATCCAATAACACGATGCCGTTGATTTGATCGATAACTTCGTCGGCTGACGGGGTTTCCAGCGGCGGTTGTGAAATGGTGAGAGCCTGATAATCCGGAGTTCCGATCTCAGGGCGGTTGGGAATACCGCGATAGAACCATAATCCGCGCGCGAGGAGTGGAAAGATCAAAGCGGCAATTGCGATCCAGAGCATGTTCTTTTTCATGGCGGCTTCCTATTGTTCCACAGGCAACTGCGGGATGAAGAGCAGATAGATACCTGGTTCGGTTGGGTAAGGTGTGAGGATGCCTTCAGGGCTTTGGAAGAAAAAGGGAAGCGAACTGCTGACAGCCCCGGCCAGGTCACGCAGGTCAACGGTTTTGAAGTTTGCAACCTGTGCAAGCTGGGCGGCCTTGTTGACGGCGTCTGTTTCGGTGCCGATCTCGTCAGCGATGCCAATGCGGACCGCTTCACTGCCGATCCAGATCTGTCCGCTGAGCACGACATCCTGCCCGACCTTGAGCCTGTCTCCGCGCCCAAACATCACCGCCTGAAAGAAGCCTTCCTTGATCATGTCGATCTGGCGCATATCTGAATCGCGCGGCGCGCCCCATAGTTTGTACGGGCCCGTGGAAATGATCTCTTCAAAAATAACGGGGGTGGATGGAAGATAGCCGATCACGCCGATGTTGCCCACCATCGAAGTTGGCTTGGCATAAATGTAATCCGTGTTTACCGATAGATAGTAGGCTCCGCTGGCGGCCATGCCATTCACGGCGGTGACGACAGGTTTTTTGGCCCGCAGCCGTGCCAGTTCCATATATACGGCTTCCGTATCTACTACGGTACCGCCGGGGCTGTCGAATGCCAATACAACCGCTTTCACCTCAGGATTGTCAATTGCATAATTGATCTGCGCGATCATGTCTCGCGCCGTGTATGAGTAAATCGCATCATCAAGGCGGATGATGCCGATCACCGGTTGTGGAATTGCAGAGGCGATCAAAATTCCGATCACAAGGGGAAGAACAAGCCATAGTGCCCACGTGCGCATGCGTTCCCCATTCGAGTCAGCTTGATTCATGGCAACTCCTTTGTCTGTTTGGGTCAACCCATTCAGGATATACGAGATATAAATGTTTGTCAATAAGGTTGTTTTTGGAAATGAAGTATTGTATAGTTGGGAGAAATTACCTTTGATTTCGGGTAATAATCATCATTATTTTCAGGAGGTTTTCCATGCCAGCACCGACCAGAGTTCCCGCCAGAAGCGGAATGATTGCCGCAAAGACAAGTTCAGGTTCGATCGTCAAATTTTCAGACCAGTTGACGAAGTCTGTGACAGATGTTGCCCAGATCATCGAACAGCACAAGGGGATGATCGATTCGATCCAGGAGATCGCGCTGGAATTGACCACTTCCATCGGCACACTGCATACGTTGACGGTCAAATATGCCCGCACTGCCAACGGCATTTTGGATGTGCTCCTGCCGATCCTCAGGAACCTGCCCATCATTCCAAAAAATGTGATGCAGATGCTTGTCACGTTGGAAGCCACGACCCAGAAGATCATTGATAATGAAGTGTCCACTTCCAAGACGATCACGGATGTGCAATCGGGTCTGCGCACGGGTGATGTGAACAAGATCAAAGGCCACGCGGGTCAACTCCAAACGGTGACCCGAACCCTGACCTCAATGCTTCCCAAGTAGGCGTTTCATCGCTGTTTTGCAGGTGATCTTTCATCATTCTCCGCCTAAAAGGCGGGGAGTGGTGGAATTTTGCACCCCAGGATCGTTGACAGGTGCGCCTTCCTCCATGTATAATACCGCGCGCTAAATAAACCCAGCTTCCCCACGGTTCGGCGTAGACCTCCCCTGTGTTTTAACGGGTAAAGTGGTCCGCGGGATGCGCGGCGAAGTGATGACTGGAGATCATAATAATGAGAATTGCAATCGTTGAAAGCGGCGGCAAGCAATACCGCGCCGTTGAAGGCTCCACAATTGATGTGGACCGCCTCGCCTATGAAGTAGGCCACAAGTTTGACTTTGACCGCGTTCTGCTGATGGCAGACGATGATGTCACAATGGTCGGCACTCCCACAGTTGGTGAGATCAAAGTTTCAGCCACTGTGGTCGATCATGTAAAAGGCCCCAAGGTTATTTCCTTCAAATATCGCCCCAAGAAACGCATCCGTGTAAAGGGTGGTCATCGCCATTTCTATACCCGTTTGATGATCGATTTCATTGGCAAAGCCGGTGAAGAGCGAAAGCCTGTCGTTGCGAAGGCTGTCGAAGTCGAGAAGCAGGCTGAGAGTGGCAAGGAAGCGGATGACCTCGCCAAGATCGAGGGCATCGGACCGAAGGTCGTCAAAGTTCTGAATGAAGCTGGTATTTCCACATTCGCAGATTTGGCTGGTGCCAAGGCTGCTACCGTTCAGAAGGCTTTGGATGCTGCTGGTTTGCAGATGATGGATCCGAAAGGCTGGATCTCTCAGGCGAAACTCGCTGCCAAAGGCGATTGGGACGGCTTCGAAAAACTTCAGGGCGAACTGAAGGGTGGCCGCAAAACCAAGTCCGCTGACAAGAAAAAAGAAAAGTAGTAATTAGTGAAGCGAGGTAGAAATGGCTCATAAAACAGGTGGCGGATCAACCCGCAACGGTCGTGACAGCAACGCCCAACGCTTGGGTGTAAAGCGTTACGCCGGTCAATTTGTTCTTTCTGGAAATATCCTCGTCCGCCAGCGCGGCACCAAGATCAGCCGGGCTTGAATGTTTTGGTTGGCAAGGACGATACCTTGTTTGCAGTTGCAGACGGGGTTGTTATGTTCGATGTTTTTCACGGACGCAAACGCGTAAACATTATCCCGGTTGAGGCAGAGTAGCATGAAAGCAGAAATCCATCCCACAGCCTTTGAAGCGAAGGTAACCTGCGCTTCCTGCGGAAAAACATGGGTCACCCTTTCCACCCGGAAAGAGTTGCGTATCGATGTATGTTCCAACTGTCATCCATTTTTTACCGGTGAATCTGCCCGTCTTATGGATATTGAAGGTCAGGTGGACCGCTTCTACAAGAAGCTTTCCGCGCGCCAGACCTATGTCGAGCAGCAGAAATCCAAGGAAGAAGCTTCCAATTCTCCCGATCGCTCGATCGATGATTTGGAACTTTCCCCCTGCCACAGATGCTCTCAAGAAAGTCGGCATTCTGAGCATTGGCCAGATGCTGGCGAAGCTTGGCGAAGGCAACGCCGCCGTGTTGGAGATCGCTGGTTTCGGCCAGTCTTCCCTCACCGCCGCCAAGAAGAAATTGCGCGCTTTGGGCTTTGAAGTTCCCGAGGTTCCCGATGCCCCCAAGCCTCCAAAGGCCCCCAAGGCAGCAGCAGTTGAAACCACCGAAGCTCCCACTGAAGAAGCGGGCGCAGCCGAATAGGATTTACCTTTCGGCCTGGGCACTTTGTCAGGTAAAGGTTTCTCAGGTAAACTAGACAGGCAGATGCTAAGCATCTGCCTGTTTTTATGTAATATGGAGTCTGAAGTTTCCCGTTTTTGAAATAGCGGAAATTTTCACTTCAAATCATGCCATCATTAATTTGGGAGAATCTGAATGAAGCATACGCACGGTTCCATCGAAGTCATTTGCGGGTCCATGTTCAGCGGAAAAACAGATGAGTTGATTCGACGCCTGATTCGCGCAACCATTGCAAAACAAAAAGTACAGGTATTCAAGCCCGCCATTGATATTCGTTATGCAGTTGAGAAGGTGGCCTCCCACGCAGGTTCAACTTTTGACGCGATCCCCGTTGAAAGAGCGGCGGAGATTCGCTCCAGGTTGGATAAGGATACAACCGTCGTTGGAATTGACGAGGCGCAATTCTTTGACCCTGAAGTGGTGATCATCGCCCGGGAACTGGCAGCGCGCGGTGTTCGCGTTTTGATCGCGGGCCTGGATACAGATTTTCGCGGCGAGCCTTTCGGTTCCATGCCTGTCTTGATGTCTGAAGCGGAAGATGTGGCCAAGCTGCATGCGATCTGCATGGTGTGCGGTGATGATGCCTCACGCACGCAGCGACTGGTCAACGGCAAACCCGCCCGCCACGATGACCCTGTCGTGATCGTTGGCGCATCCGAATTATATGAGGCACGCTGCCGGCTGCATCACGAAGTTCCGCGTTAGTTGTACCGAGCTTTCAAACTGCAAAACTACAGGACTACACTCATGCAAAACTATAAAGACGTTCTCTCTGAAATTCTGATAGATGCAGAAACACTGCAGGCGCGCGTAAAGGAATTGGGCGCACAGATTAGCGCCGACTATCTCAAGGATGATCTCCTGCTGATTTGCATCCTGCGCGGGGGCGTGCCCTTCACTGTGGACCTCAGCCGCTGTATCACCACCCCGCACATGGTGGACTTTATGGCTGTCTCATCCTATGGCGTAGGCAAGCGCGAATCGAGTGGGTCAGCTCGCGTCACCCTCGACCTGCAAACTGACATCCGTTCCAAGAACGTGCTGCTTGTCGAAGATATTGTGGATAGCGGCCACACCATCTCATCCGTTTTGCAAATGCTTGAAACCCGCCAGCCGAAATCGCTGAAAGTCTGCGCCTTGTTGGATAAGCCCGAGCGCCGCGAGGCGCATGTCCCCATTCACTATCTTGGCTTTTCCATTCCCAATAAATTTGTCTTTGGCTATGGCCTTGATCTTGATGAGTATTACCGCAACCTGCCCTTTGTCGGCGTTGTGGATTTGGAAAAGTACCAGCCACCTTCATAACCTCTGTACCAGCGGTTGAAATGAACGACGAATCTCCGAACCCCGCACAACCTTCCTCGCCTTATGCAGGCCGCTGGGTCGCTCGTGTTCGTGGAAGGGTAGTGGCACAGGGCGGCACGCCTGAGCAGGCGTTGCGCGCTTCCCAACACAGCCGTCATAAGGAAAAACCCGAGATCGTTTTTATGAATACCTCCCTTGCCCTTCCGCCTTTATTGGAAAAATTACTGACTATTCTGCCTGCCGACCAGGAAATCCACCTCGTCGGTGGTGCAGTGCGTGACTTGTTACTTTCACGCATCTCACCCGACCTCGATTTTGTTCTGCCGTCAAATGGCATTTCCCTTGCCCGGAGAGTGGCAAACACTCTCGGCGCCGACTTTGTTTCCCTCGACGAGGAGCGTGACACGGGGCGTGTGATCGTCACAAATGAAGACGGCACACGTACCTTCCTCGATTTCTCCGTTTATCGCAGTCCCAATCCCAGCACCGTTTTTGGTCAAAGCCTTGAAGAGGATTTGCGTGCCCGCGATTTCACCATAAACGCCATTGCCTACAACCCGCACGATGGCACTATTATTGACCCGCTGGATGGCGGGACGGATTTGCGCGCAAAACTCATCCGTGCATGTTCTTCAACTTCACTGTCTGATGACCCTGTTCGCATTTTGCGTGCGGTTCGTCAGGCGGCCTTTTTCGGATTTCGCATCGAAAAAGGGACACGCGAATTGATGAAGCAGTCTGTAGATCAATTGGGGCGCATCTCTGTGGAACGTCTGCGCGACGAAGTTTTCAAAATCCTCCAAGGTCCGAAACCCGATGCGTCCATGCGCGCGCTCGAAATGCTGGGTGTGCTTCCGCATCTCATGCCCGGAATTGGTTCCGATGAAAGGCGTCGAGCAATCCGAACCGCACGTCTATGAAGTGTGGACGCACACACTTTCCGTGCTTGATTATCTTGACCAGATCGTTTCCGCTTTGCGCATCGGTTACAACGCCGAAAAGACCAACGACATGTTCACAGGTCTGCTTACGTTGCGGCTGGGACGTTTTCGCGAACAGATCGCAAACCACTTTGCCAAGCCGCTCAACGTGGACCGCTCCATGCGCTCGCTTTTGTTCTTTGCCGCGCTTTATCACGACGTATGCAAGCCTGGAACCAGAACCGTTGAAGAGACTGGACGCATCCGTTTTTTTGACCATGATGTTAAGGGGGCGGATGTTGCCGCAGAGCGGGCACACGCTTTCAACCTGAGCAATGATGAAGCCGAGCGCCTGCATATCATCATAAAAAATCACATGCGAATGCATTCCTTTGCAAGCCGCATGGAGCATAAAAACCAGGCCCCGTCCCGCAAGGCCATTTATCGTTTCTTCCGTGATGCAGGCGAAGCGGGCATTGACCTCATTTTGCTTGGTCTTGCAGATTTGCGCGGTACACGCGCTCAGGACCTCACCCTGGAAACGTGGACGGTTTATCTCGATATTGCCCGCATCCTGCTTGAAAATTATTGGGAGCGTCCGGAAGAAATTGTCGCGCCGCCTCGCCTGCTTGATGGCCATGAATTGATCAAGGAGTTGAATATCAAGTCCGGGCCGGTCGTCGGTCACCTTTTGGAATTGATCCGCGAGAATCAAGCTGCGGGAAAAATCGAAAATCGCGGGCAGGCCCTGGCCTTTGCACGCGAGGAATTGGAGAAAGGAACATCAAGTGCAGCATGAACCTTGTATTTTTTGATCTGGAATCTCAAAATCTTTTTCAAGATGTTGGCGGGCGCGAAAACATTAGCAAACTCCGCGTTGCCTGCGGCATTACCTGGTCGACGCAGACCAATGATTTTTCTGTGTATTGGGAAAAGGATGTTCCTGCATTGATCAACGAATTAAGATCCGCGACGAAAGTGATCGGATTTAATTTAAAGGGGATCCGACTACCTGGTGCTTCAACCTTACGCCCCCGAAGTCCGTTTCGCTTCCATCCCGACCGTTGACATGCTCCTCGACCTGCAAAAGAATCTTGGTTTTCGAATCGGACTCGATTCCATTGCCAGTGCCACTCTCGGTGCGGCTAAAACAGCCGATGGCGTTCAGGCAGTGGAATGGTTCCGTGAAGGTCAATTGGAAAAGATCGCTGAATATTGCAAGGCAGACGTGGAGATCACACGCCGTGTCTATGAATTTGGACGTGATAATGGTTATATATTTTACAAATCAAAATTGGGCAGTAAATTAAAAGTTGCTGTACAATGGAAGTGAGCATAAAGAAAGTGAGTATAAAATGAAAACGATCTCTGTAAATGGAATCAATCTGGCCTATACACGCCGTGGACAGGGGATCCCTCTGGTACTGATCCACGGCTTTCCCCTGGACCATACCTCCTGGGACGAAGTCGCCCCCATATTGGAAAATAAATTCGACGTTATTCTGCCAGACTTGCGTGGATTTGGACAATCTACAACCATCGAATCTCCATATTCGATGGCGGATATGGCGGATGATATTGCCAGATTGTTGGATGACCTGGGAATCGAAAAAGCAGCAATCGCAGGTCATTCCATGGGCGGGTATGTTGCGCTGGCGTTTTTGAAAAAATACCCGCAACGCGTAATCGGTTTGGGGTTGATTTCCTCGCAAGCCGCTGCAGACACGCCTGAGCGTAAAGATGGACGCTACAAGACCGCTTCCGATGTCGCTGAAAATGGAGTGGGTGTTGTCGTCGAAGCAATGACACCAAAATTATCTGCTGATATGCGGGTGCAGGAGTTTGTCCGCGCGGTCATTGGAAGGCAGAGCAAGCCCGCTGTGATCGGCGCATTGAAAGCAATGGCTGAAAGGGAGGAAATGTTGCCTTATCTTTCGGCTTTGCAGAAAGACCATTTAGATTTTCCCGTCACACTCATACACGGCGATGCGGATATTTTGATTCCCCTTGACCGCTCAAAGGAGATAATATCTGTTTTGCCATCTGCGAAGCTTTTTGAACTATCAGGCGCTGGTCATATGCCAATGATGGAATTTGCGCAGGCGACCGCAGACGGTTTAATGTTTTTAGCTTCCTAAACTCTTTCCTATCTAATGGAACTAAAAAGCCCATCCTTTTATGGATGGGCTTTTTAGAAATATATTGGGGTCAGGATGGAAGCGGGTGGGTGGTACGTGAACTCGATTTATTCAGTCCCATGTTCAATGCGCCAGTAGTATTGCGCCTGACCATCTTTCTGATATGAGCCACGAGCACACTGCTTGGGACAGGTTTGACAAGAAAATCATCAGCGCCTGCGTCCAAAACACTGGCAACCATACTGGGGTCATTGATCGCGGAGAGGATGAGAATGGGCACGTTATTGAAGGAGCGGACTGCCTTACAAACCTGCCATCCATCCATGTCTGGCATCATCAGGTCGAGAAGAACCACACTGGGTCTATGCTCCTCAACCAGCTTTACGCCTTCCACGCCACTGTTTGTTGTGAACACTTCGAAGCCGTGTGTTTTCAGCAACATGTTCATCAATTCAGTGATTGCAACATCGTCATCGATTACAAGTATTTTAGTAGTCATGCTTTTTTCCTTGCCATATTATCCCTGATTTACCCCTAGATTCACTTTGCAGGGTGTTTACAGAATTTAGCGGTTGTTTCTCGTAATTGATTTATTAAATTGGATGGTTTTAAGGGTTGATGTAGGTTTGTAATATTGAAATCTGATTATCTGGTGATTTTTGTCATATGTAAACTAGACTGTTTTTGGTAAAATATTTCACAATCAAAATTCTAATTCTTGTAGGAGGCTACAATGACTAAATGGGTTTATCTCTTTAACGAAGTAAAAGAGGCTGAGAAAGTTGCTGGCGGTTCATGGGATGCGGTAAAGGCGCTCGTGGGCGGCAAAGGTTCGGGCTTGTTGGATATGACGCGTGCGGGTGTACCTGTACCTCCGTTTTTTACCGTAACAACCGAAGCATGTAACGCGTATCAGAAATTGGGGAAATTTCCCGCAGGTTTGTGGGATCAGGAACTAAAAGCATTAAAAGCAGTTGAAAAGCAAACAGGCAAAAAATTTGGTGATCCCAAGAATCCCCTGTTGGTTTCCTGCCGCTCCGGTGCAAAATTCTCCATGCCCGGCATGATGGATACTGTGTTGAACCTTGGTTTAACCGATGTGACCGCAGCTGGTATGGTCAAGTTGACCGGCAATGCCCGCTTTGTGTATGACTCTTATCGCCGCCTAGTTGAGATGTTTGGTTCGGTTGTGTTGGGAATTCCCGATGAATCGTTCGAACAGCCTCTTCATGAATACAAGCATGAAAAAGGTTACAAGCTTGACACCGAAATGACCGCCGAAGATTGGGCTCAAATGGTCGAGGCTTTCAAGGCTGTCATTCGAAAAGAGAAGGGTTTTGATTTCCCACAGGACCCGTACAAGCAACTGGAATTGGCCACCGAAGCAGTGTTCAAATCCTGGAATGGCAAGCGCGCTATTGATTATCGCAATGCGACCGGTATTTCCCATACTTTGGGAACAGCAGTGAATATTCAGACCATGGCGTTCGGCAACATGGGTGATGACTCTGCCACAGGTGTGGCTTTCAGTCGCAACCCCTCCACTGGCGATAAAAAGATGATGGGTGAATTCCTGTTCAATGCTCAGGGCGAAGATGTTGTCGCTGGTATTCGTAACACAAACCAGATCGAAACCTTGAAGGATCGTATGCCCAAGGCCTACGATGAATTCATGAAGATCGCTGCCCGCCTTGAAAAACATTACAAGGATATGCAGGATGTGGAATTCACCATTGAGCGTGGCAAGTTGTGGATGCTCCAGACCCGCAATGGCAAGCGCACTGCCCAAGCCACCGTCAAAATGGCAGTGGATATGGCACTTGAAGGCTTGATCACAAAAGACGAAGCTGTGGAACGTGTGACCCCCGAAAATGTGGACACATTGCTTCACCCGCAATTCGATAATGAAGCCAAGAAAGACGCAGAGAAATCTGGCAAGCTGATCGCTAAAGGCGTGAACGCTTCTCCCGGTGCGGCTGTTGGTCAGATCTATTTCGATGCTGATATGGCTGAGAAGATGGCTAAAGAAGGCAAACAGGACACCATCATGGTGCGCCCGTTCACCAAGCCTGATGATGTCCACGGCATGATCGCTTCCAAGGGCGTATTGACCAGTGAAGGCGGCGCCACATCTCATGCGGCAGTCGTAGCTCGTCAATTCGGTATCCCATGCGTTGTCGGTGCTTCTGCGATCAAGATCGATCTTGAAAAGCGGATCATGAATGTTGGTGATATCGTTGTGAAGGAAGGCGAGTGGATTTCCGTCGACGGTACAACCGGTTTGATCTATGTCGGCAAGATCCCTGTAACCATTCCTTCCATCGAGGAACAGGTTGAATTGATGACCTTGCTTAAGTGGGCAGATGAAATTTGTGCCCGCAAGAACATCCGCTCTGCAACAGACAGCGGACCGACACGCGGTTTGCAGGTGTGGGCAAATGCAGATTATCCAAAGGATGCCCAGCGCGCACGTTCATACGGCGCGGTAGGTATCGGCCTTTGCCGTACCGAGCACATGTTCTTTGAGCCCGAGCGCCTGCCCATTGTTCAGGAAATGATCCTCGCTGATTCTTCCGAAGGACGCACCTCTGCTCTGAACAGGTTGCTGCCCAGCCAGCGCAAGGATTTTGACGGTCTATTTGAAGCGATGGACGGCTATCCCGTTATTATCCGCTTGATCGACCCGCCGTTGCATGAATTCATGCCCGACGAAGAAAAGCTTCTCGAAGAAGTAGTGACCATGCGCGTCAAGGGTGAGACCGCTGGTTTGAAAGCAAAGGAAGATCTACTCGAGTCCGTAAAGGGTATGCACGAATCCAACCCGATGATGGGTCTGCGCGGTGTTCGCTTGAGCATCGTCATGCCTGAGATCGTGGAAATGCAAGTCCGCGCCATCTTTGAAGCCGCCGCTGACTGCACCCTGCGCGGAATTGTCGTGAAGCCCGGAAGTCATGATCCCGCTCACCGCACACCGTCAAGGAATTGGATTGGATCCAGCCGCGCCTTGAGCGCATCGCCGCCGCAGTCATGGGCGAAAAGAAGATCAAGTTTGAATACAAGTTTGGTTCCATGATCGAAATCCCCCGCGCCGCAATCACAGCTGCTGACGTGGCTCGCAATGCCGAGTTCTTCTCCTTCGGCACGAACGACCTGACCCAAATGACCTACGGCTATTCACGTGATGATGCCGAGCGCAACTTCCTCATCACTTATCAGGAACAGGGCATTCTTTTGAAGAACCCCTTCCAAACCATTGACCGCCACGGCGTGGGTACTCTCATGCAATGGGCGATCTCCGAAGGCCGCAAGACTCGCCCCGATCTTGAAGTGGGTATCTGCGGTGAGCACGGCGGCGATCCTGACTCCATCGAATGGTGTCACATGATCGGCAACAACTACGTCTCCTGCTCGCCTTTCCGCGTGCCAATCGCTCGCTTGGCCGCAGCACATGCAGCGCTCAAGCATCGCCCCGTCGTTGCCAAGAAGCCTGTTGCTAAGAAAGCTGCTGTCAAGAAAGTTGCAGCCAAGAAGGTTGTGAAGAAAGCTGTAAAGAAAGTTGCAAAGAAGAAGTAGGCAGTAATAAGTAAAATAAGGAAGACCTCCAAGGTAAAACTTGGAGGTCTTTTTGATTGTGCTACACAAACTTTACAAAGACTTGATTTCCTAAAAGTCTTCCGCGTTTGGTAAGCCTGTAAACATCCGATTCGATCTTTGACTCGGATACCTTCTTTCAAGCAGTCCCCTTTCTGATTAATTCCTCAATTTCCTTTGGATAGACATCCAAAAGCCCGCGTCCGAATCTTAATCTGAAATCTGATTCTGCTACCCCAACATTCGTTAGTCTGAGATTATTCAGCATGTATTCGGACATGTCGTCTTTCAATGTCTGTTTGTGCTGGTTGACGGTGGCAGGGGAAAGAGGGAAAGGATGAGGGATGAATGATGAAGGATGAATTAGGCGTTCAATGTAGGTTTTGATTCTTAGCGCATTGGAATAACGATAGCCATTGGCGTATCCATGTGCGCCTGCGCCGAAGGCGAGGTAAGGAAGGGAGTGCCAGTATTGGAGATTATGACGGCAAACATAAAATTGAATGAATTTTGAATTCTGAATTCAGAATTCCTTTTTCGCCCAATTTGATATTTCATAATGCACATACCCATTCGCTTCCAAAAACTCTTCCGCGTATTCGTACATTTCGGCGGCGAGATCGGGGTCGGGGAGGGGGAGCAGGCCTTTGGATGACCAACGTCCAAAGGGAGTGCCGTGTTCGAGAGTCAGCGCGTAGGCGGAGATGTGCTCGGGGTGCAGGTCAACGATGCGTTGGAGGGTGGTCTGCCAAGAGGCAAGTGTTTGCTCGGGGAGTCCGTAGATCAAGTCGAGGTTGAGGTTGTCGAAGCCAGCTTTTCTTGCAGTGGACACGGCTTCGATGACGGTGAAGAAATCGTGGATGCGTTCGAGCATGCGTAGTTCTTCGGTGTTGGCAGATTGCACACCAAAGCTGATGCGGTTGATCCCAGATTTTCGAATTGCATTTAATTTCTCTGGTGAGATCGTGCCGGGATTGGCTTCGATGCTAATCTCCGCGTCAGCGGTGAATGTAAAAGCGGAGCGTAATGCGCGTAGTATAGAATCAAATTGCGGCGCGGAAAGAAGCGAGGGAGTCCCGCCTCCGAAGAAGACGGTGTGGACGTTCATCTGCTCAGTGCGATGTCCAACAAATTCAATCTCATTGATTAAAGCTTGTACGTATGCGGGTATCGAATCTTCTTGGCCCGCGTAGGTGTTGAAATCGCAGTAGGCGCAACGGTGTTTGCAAAAGGGGATATGGATGTAAATGGAGGTATTAGGGTTTGTCATGGCGGGGGAGGCCAATGATAAGGGCAAGTGGGCCAAGTAACAAGAGCCAGATGGCAATGCCCAAACCGAATTGATCTGCAAGCAGGCCGACGAAGAGTGGAAGAAGTTTATGAAACCAGTCTCATCCGCGCAACGATTACGGCGGGCAGTTCGCTAAATTTTCCACCCCAGCCAAGCGGATGTGATTGCGGAGTTTCGGGCGGGAAGGCGCGTTCTTCAAAGCCATCGAGGACGAATCCGTTTTGGAAGCCGAGGTTCAAATAGTATTGAAGTGGACGATCAAAATAGACTTGTGGTTTGGGCTGGTTGCGCAGGGCGAGTCCGCGCTGGTGGAAGGGAGTCATATAGCGCGAGGTTTTGATGGCGTAGGTGATTTTCATTTCGCCATGATCATCGATTTCCTCCACCACATGCGCGGAGGACGCATTGTTGAAGGCAGGGTGGGTGATGGAGAAGACGAAAGCCCCATTAGGTTTGAGCAATCTGGGCAGAATACGAAACAAGGTTTCAATATCGGCCATGTCGAATAACGCCATATTGGAGAGGGCGGAATCGAATTTATTTTCACCGAGGGAGAGAAGTTGAGATTCATTTGTGGCATCAATGACGTGAAAGTTGATGCGCGCAGCTTGATCTGCCAAACGGGTCTTTGCTTTTTCGATCAGGTTGGAGGAGAAGTCGAATGCGGTTACTTGCGCGCCGAGTTCGGCAAGGCGGCGAGTGGTGAGGCCGTTGCCACAGGCAATATCCAGGATGTGCGAATCAGGTCTCAGGTCCAGTAAAGAGGCGAGAGCGGGCCAGCATAAAATATTGAAAAAGTCGTTGCCTTCGTCGCCCATGCGGTTGTCCCAGACATCGGCGTTCACTTCCCAGGCTTCGTGGGTTTCCTTGTTTAAAGCAGTTAAGTCAGACATATTTTCTCCTGTCGCGTCTGCAGATGTAACCATAATTTCGGATTTTCACACCCGTTTTTATGCCTGTGTAAAATAGTTGATATAAAACCGAGTTGAATAACGAGTATAACGGGTGCAGGGTGCGTGATGATGATGTTGATTTCAATCTGCTTCTTCGGTAAACAATATTCACTGGCAAAAATATTGACACTCCGCTGTGGCATAGTATAAATGTACACAATAGAGTCTGCTCGGGAACAGTTTCACTCGTTACGCAAGGAATACATCTTGCGGATCGTTTTGAAATGGAAAAGATAGTGTTCCCAGTGGGTTCTTTCATTTTTAACCTTGGAGGTGTGAGTGAACGCGACTTTGAAATTGGGAGAGCACTTTATTTTTGATCTCTCCGACTGCAACCATGAGATCCTCATGGATAGCGAGCGAGCTTATTCGCTGTTTGCGCAGGCCGTACGTGAAAGTGGCCTGACGGTTGTGGATGAGGGCTTTTACAAGTTCAGCCCGCATGGCTTTACCTGTTTTTTGCTTCTCGCAGAGTCGCATGCAAGTTTGCATGCATGGCCTGAACATAATTACTGCGCGATCGATCTGTTTACCTGTGCCATTGGTATGGATATGATGCCATTGTTGATGCGCATAAAACGTGCATTTGGCGCAGACGATTTCTCGATGCGTAAATTGGACCGCGAGGCATCGGTTGAAACGAAACTGCCGATCGCAGTGTAGGAACTTGAATGAGTATTTGGTTTACTGAAGAATTACACCCGTATTATCGCAAGGGGATCCGTATTAAGAATATCCTTGCAGATGAACAGACTCAGTTTCAACATTTACAGATCGTTGAAACTGAGTTTTTCGGCAAGGCCATGATCCTTGATGGCATCATCCAGCTCACCGAGCGCGACAACATTGGCTATCATGAGATGATCGTGCATGTACCCATGCTCGCAGTTGGAAAGCCAAAGAGAGTCCTTATCGTAGGCGGTGGCGACGGCGGCTCGTTGCAGCAGGTGCTGCGATATCCCTCCGTCGAAGAGGCCATCGTCTGTGAGTTGGATCAACGAGTCGTGGATCTCTCACGCGAACACTTCGCCTCTTTCGGCGACCCGTGGGCTGATCCTCGTGCCACATTATTAGTCCGTGACGCTTTTGGTTTTCTCGAGGAAAACCCCGGTCAATTTGACGTCATTATCTCGGATACGACCGATCCCATCGGCATGGCAGAGAGACTATTCTCAGATGAGTTTTACAAGCTCATGGTGCGCGCGTTGACTCCCAACGGAGCCGCTGCCACCCAATGCGAGCAGCCCTTTTTCGACACGGAACTGATCAAAACAATTTATCAATCCGCGAAGGCATTGACGAAGAATCCAGCATATTACTATGCCAATATCCCAACCTATCCCGGCGGGGGAATTGGCTTCATGTATGTCTCGAACACGCCGTGGGAAAACGGGTTGAAAACCCCGTTCCCACCTGGGATAAATAATTATATTAATCCTGAAGTGCACAAGGCGGCCTTTGCCCTGCCAGAGTTTTTCAGGAAAGAACTGTACGGATAGTCAGAACCTCCGAGTTATTAATAGCTCGGAGGTTTTTGTTTTCAAAGGTTATAATCGTCGCCTGAGGCATTTTATGAACAAACTTATCGTTTCCTACTCACGAAAAGATTCCACCGTTGCGCGTAAGCTGATCGATACATTAAAAAAGATTGAATTCGACGTCTGGGTCGATTGGGAAGACATCCCGCCCGCTGTAGGTTGGCTGGAAGAGATCCTGCGTGGAATTGAAGAATCAGATGTATTTGTCTTCCTGATCAGTCCTGATTCGGTCGCATCTGAGGTTTGTAATGTAGAAATTGGGCATGCAGCTAAGAATAACAAACGCATCATTCCGATTGTTCTCCGCGATGTTGACCCGAAGACAGTCAATCCGATCGTCCGCGACCTGAATTGGATCTTCATTCGCGAGCAGGATGACTTCAATGAAGGACTGGAGAAGATAAAGGTCGCAATTACGCTTGATATTGAGTGGGTTCAGGAGCATCGCCGCTTGCAGGTCCGGGCGTTGGAATGGGAGCGAAAAAAAGACCCCAGCCTGCTTTTGCGTGGAAACGACTTGCGCAGCGCCCGTCGTATGCTGGCCTCTGCTGAAAAGAATGACCCCAAGCCTTCCAATCTCCAATTGGTCTATATTGATTTCAGTTATCGGAATGAAACGCGGAGAACTACGCTCTGGGTCGCGGCCGCTACTGCGCTGCTGATTATGATCGTCCTGTCTGTCACTGCGGTATATCAATCGCGAAAAGCCTCCGCAAATGAAAAACTGGCTCAGGAACAAAAGATATTGGCGCAAAAGAATGAAAAACTTGCCCAAAAGAACGCTGAGATCGCGCAGGAAAATGCCGATGCTGCCATAAAAAATCAGGAGATCGCTGAAAAAAACCAGGTCATTGCTGAGGCGCAACGCAGTGCCGCGCGTGCGCAGATCTACCAATCGAAGGTGGGCGGACTTTATATCAGCACCCTGCTTGCCCTGGATTCGATGAGACGCAGCCCGTCGCAGGAAGCCGAGGATATTCTTCGCAAGAATATCTCACTGCTTCCTGTACCGATCGCGCAAATGGAGCAATCGGACATTATCAACGCGCTGGAGATCAGCCCGTCTGGAGATTCATTCGTCACTGCAAGTGCAGACGGTACAGCTTGTGTGGGGAACTTCAAGATGGGAAAATGCGCTTTTGTGTGGACAGCCCCGATGCGGTGGAAGATGCGGCTTTTAGTCCCGATGGAAAGATCATTGCAACCGGTGACGTGTCCGGGTGAAGTGATGATCGTCGATGCGCAGACCGGCGAATTGCAGGATACGTTCAATTACAACATTCCGATTTGGGACGTCAACATCAGCCCGGATGGAAAATCGCTCGCGGTGGCCCGTGACGATGGCCGCATCACTTTTATTGCGCTGGCGACTCGCAAGTTTGAATTTGAGCTTCTGACATTTGGCGGTTTGTATGTGACCGCATTCAGCCCAAATGGAACGTGGATCGCAGCTGGTAGTAACGAGGGGACCATCACGTTTTGGAATTTGCGTGATGGGAGGGTATTGACCGGTCCGTCACACAGGGGCGAGGTATTTGAGATCGCCTTCAGTCCGGATAGCAGCAAGCTCATCTCCGGCGGCTCGGATAGTTTTGCGTTCATGACCCAGGTAAGCAATGGTGCGAAACTGTTTCAAATAACCAATGAAGATTGGGTGGAGGATCTTACTTTCAGCCCGGATGGCAAATGGTTTGTCACCGTTTCCGATGATCAAAGAATCAGGGTGTGGGATACCGCCACTGGCAAAGAAAAGATCCGTATGTTGCAGGATAGTTTCCTGAGCAGCGTGGAGATCAGCCCGGATGGTCAATGGCTTGCCACCACTGGCTATGATCAGACCGTGCGAGTTTGGAATGCCGCCACTGGCGCAGAGATGTTCCAGATCCCGATTAACGGGGATGGCAACGTGCTTGCGTTTAGCAAGGATGGAAAATATCTCATCTCTGGGGATCAGATCGGTGAAATTCATGTTTGGGATATCTCTGCACTGCCCGCCTCGACAAATTATTTTCAACTGGAATCGGTTGCATCGAACGTTCAATACAGCCCATCAGGCGACTGGATCGCCGTATCTGACGAAAAACAGGTCTGGTTGCTGAACAAGAATCAGATAGCCACCCAAAGTGGAATCGTGCAAGACCCGCCGATCCTTTCATTCGATGCCTTCATCGAAGAGATCATCGTCAGCCCGGACTCGAAATGGATCGGTGTCACTACGGATGAAGGGGAAGTGGTGCTATACAATGTTGCCGCCAGATCGAAGAGAACGGTCGAAAAATTTGAGAATGTGCCAGCAATTGTCTTTTCATCTGATAGCACTCGTTTGATCACAGGGGATTTCGACGGTTATGTTCAGGCATGGGACGTGACAAACGGTGAATTGCTCCTGGACCTGCTCTCGAATGAAACGGAAATAATGTCTCTGGCCAGTGCTGCAGATCAACTGGCTGTGGGTTTGCAGGACAAGCTGTTGATCCTCGATGTGCAGACAGGTGACACCATTGCTGTAATCGACTCTCCGGGAGATCATCAGCTTATGGCTTTTAGTCAGGGTGGTTCCCTGCTTGCGGCAAATAATACATCGGGTCAGATCTATATCTGGCAGAAACAGGGAGATGTTTTTTATCTGCTTCGCAATATCCCCAGCGAACAGGCCACTTCGATGATCTTCAACCCACACGGCGACCGTCTTTTGGTGGGAGCGCTGAACAATGTCTTCGTGATTGATCCATTTACCGGCGGCGAGATTACGCGGATCCGCCACAAGGATACCGTCAGCGGGATGTCTTATTCAGTGGATGGAAATACGCTGGCGACTTCATCCCTTAAAGCCATCCAGTTTTGGGATATGCAAAAAATGTCTCAATTTCAAAGAGATGACCTGATCAAAGCCGCCTGCAACCGCCTCACCCAGAATTTCGATGCCGCCCAGTGGACCACCTTCTTTGGCGAGGAGCCTTACCAGGTGTTATGCGAGAACTTGCCCGTGCCATGATCTATTCGATCACAGGGTGCTCGTTGAAGAACTCAAGATACATGTGGCTGTTGGAGACAAGAACTTCCGGATGTGATTTCATGAAAGCGCGCAGTCCCGCGTCGTGCGGACCGAGCACAAGTTTGATCAACCACTTTGGCGTCTCGTTGTCGTAAACTGCGCCTGCATCTGCCGCGTGGAAGAACCAGCCTGTGGATGTTTTGATGGCCACACCGCAATGTCCGCGCGAATGGCCAAAGAGGGGGATTAGATATATCTCGGGTTCAAAGGGCAGGCGGATGGCGTCGAATTCGTACCATTTTGAATCGACCTGATCGTATAAAACGAATTCAGGTTTGTGGGCAATATAGCGGGGGATGTAGGCAAATTCAGTAAATTGACGTATCCTCCCCTCCGTGAATGCATGATATTCACCCCGATATACATGGACTCTTGCTTTTGGAAAGTCAGCCAGCCCGCTGCAGTGGTCAAAGTGCATGTGGGTGAGGATGATGTTTTTTACGTCGTTGGGATCGAATCCCATTTTCTTGATTTGATTGAACGCAGCTTCGGCTGGGTTGAAAGGCACAATGGTGATAATGCGGAACATCCGCGTCATCCAGGTTGGGTTATGGTAATCATCGAGGCCGAGTCCAGTATCGACGAGGGTCAGCCCCTTGTTTGTGTCGATTAACAGGCAGACCATTCCCGTTTTCAAGGTGCTGGGCCAGCGGGCATTGCACGTAAAACAATTGAGCATACGAATGGCCATGCACTTAGTGTAGCAAAAAAGCGGGTCACGATTCAATCGTGACCCGCTTTGGTTGATGCATACTTATGCTTTGCCGATCATGCCCAGATGCGTATGTTGAAATGAATCGGGATATTTCAAACCGTAGCCTAGAATCCGATCCATGCTGGAGTGGCCGAAGAGGATCAGGCCTGCCAGTTGCAGAGGCTGGTTTGCGAGCATCATTCCCATCACAAATACAGAGATTCCGACCGCCTTGTGATGGATAAAGTTATACGTTGCAGCACCAATCTGTGGGCTGACGATATATCCGATCATGCTCAGGTCTGGCGTGAAGATCAGTACGGGATACCACCACCAGGCAAAATCCAGTTTTGTGAAAAGGAATATGCTTAGAGCGAACATAAAGGCTTCTTCGAGTTTCAGTAAATTTTTCATTTTTTTATCCTTCTCATTTATAGCATTCTGTCATTGCCTGCCAGGCAATATCCAGATCTGCTTCTTCGGTGCGCCAATTGCTGAAAGCGGCGCGGATGGCTGGAATGCCCTGGTAAACGGTCGGTGTCATGAACACGCGTCCATCGTCCCGCAGGCGGGTTAGGAAAGTTTTGACCCTTTCTGCACTCAAATCGCCATTCAATGTGAAGCAGGCTACATTGAGCCGAACAGGAGCAACCAGATGGAACATGTTGCTGGCTTCGATCATTTCCCCCAATTTTTGAGCCATCAAACAATTTCGTTCCACAATATCCTGATATCCAGCAAGGCCATAGGCATTCAGGCTGAACCAGGCTGGGAGGGCACGCATGCGTCGGGAGTTCTCTGGCACAAGGTGGATGAAGTCTACAGGTTCGGCGATTTCACCGAGATAGGCTCCGCTGTTTTGAAAAACTGAAATTTGAAGATCGCGGTGTTTGGTAAAGATCATGGCCGAATCGTAGGGGACATTCAACCACTTATGGGCGTCGACGGTGATGCTGTCAGCACTGTTGATGCCATTTAATAAGTGCGCATATTTCGGTGAGCAGGCCGCGAAGCCGCCGAAGGCGGCATCCACATGCAGCCAGAATTTGAATTCGGATTTGAGGTGAGAGATCTCTTGCAAGTCGTCGAAGTCAACCGTGTTCACAGTGCCTGCATTCGCAATGACAATGCATGGCTCGCCTTTCAATTCCGCGAGGGCGATTTTTAGCGCGGAGATATCCATGGCTTCGCGATTTCCATTCAGTTTCGAGATCACCTTCATGTTGCCCCGTCCGATGCCCAGCATGGCCAAGGCTTTGAATGAACTGCTGTGAGCTTCGCTGCTCAATACCTTGATCGGCGCAATGCTGTGCAAGCCTTCCTGTGAAATATTTTTATTGAATTGTCTGCCGACCCATTCACGTGCCATAGCCAGTCCTGCAAAATTGGACATGGTTGCGCCAGAGGTGAATGCTCCTGAAAAGTTTTCAGACAGCCCGAACAACTGTCGCAGCATGTGAATGGTTTCCATCTCGATATTCGGTGCGATGGAATTTGCGGCGTGACTCAAGTTCAAGTCATAGACGCTGGTCAGCCAATCGCCCATCAAGGAGGCAGGAGTCGTCCCGCCTGTGACCAGGCCCCAAAAGCGTGGACCGTTGCTTGCGGGCATATGGTCTCCGTAGCGTTCAAGGAAAAGATCCAATGTTTTCGCTGCTCCCAAACCTTCATGGGAGATCTCGAGGCTTTCCTTTTTTGAAAAAAATGTTGCTGGAGGGCGTTCATTGATCTCATTGAGATATGGTTCAGATGCTTGCTTCGTCTGTTCGAGCAGGGAGGATAAATGGATCAGGTCATTTTTAAGTTGTTTATGCATGGTTACCTCATAAAAAGTAGGCCACGTTTCAAGCGTGACCCGCAGAATTTTACACCAATATCCTGATAGGGTTTTCCGGTGATGATGAGTAACACAATCGCAACCGCCAGGTTTGTTATTATAAAAAACTGCGGAAGTTTATAAAACTTCCGCAGTTTGCTTTTCTTACACCAACATCCTGACAGGGTTTTCCAGAAAATCTATCAGCTTTTGCACGCTTCGCGCTGCGCCGCCTAAGCTCCGTCACTGACTCGGTGATCAACGAATATTTTGGCAGTCAATCCCCCAGCACCTTCTTCACCGCTTCCTCCAGCGACCACTGCCCCCCCTCTTCCCACGCGGACTGGAACGCTACCTTGCCCAACTGCCCACGGGCAGCCTCCAGCGTCCGCGTATGAAAAGGTTTCAATTCAGGTTCCATCACTGCGCCGAGCCCCTTCAGCACGGACTCGACCGCACCTAGCAGTTCCGCGGCGAACTGCGGATTACCCTCCTCTAAGACCAACCCCGCCGCACCGATCAGGCTGGAAGTTTGTTGCAACCTCTCGCCCGTGTCCCAACGCAGGCGCAGGCTGTGCAAAATGTGTTCGCGCGCTTCCGGCTTATTTACAGTTAAATCCAGCAGCCCTAAACCAAACAGAGCATATGCCATGACCTGTTTTTCGTCCATCTCTTTGCATAGTGCTAGACACTCTTCATACGATAGTCGCGCCTTGATGTAATCTCCTTGAAGATATGCCTCGTACCCCACGTCTACGAGCGCAATCGCGCTGCCCAACTTAAAGCCCATCTCACGACACAGTCTCAGACTCTCTTCGTGCAACGCCTGCGCCGCGGCATAGTCGCTCTGTGACGATACCACATTTCCCAAATGGGTGAGCGCCAGGGCAATAGCCGATTTATCCCCCATCTCGCGACACAGGCTCAGGCTCTCTTCAAACGATGCCCGCGCCGCAACGTATTCGCCCTGCCAATAAGCCAACTTCCCCAGCATATAAAGCGAATCCGCGATGCCGGATTTATCCCCCATCCCGCTCCGCATGCTCAAGCTCTCTTCATACAACATCCGCGCCTTCGCGTAGTCGCCCTGTTCACAAACCACACTCCCCAAATCGAGAAGTGAACTCGCGATACCCCGCTTATCACCCATCGCGCGCCGCAGGTTCAAGCTCTCTTCAGCCAATGTCCGGGCAGCAACCCGATCGCCCTGTTGCCATGCCATCCCCCCCAATTCCCTCAGCGCTAGTGCAGCACCCAGACTGTCGCCCGCTTCCCGCGCCAATATTAACCCTTTATTGCACAACTCGCCTGCCTGTGTAAGGTCACCTTCGCAAAATAATACCGTCCCTGTTTCGATTAAAACCTGTGCCAGTCTTGCGTTGTCTCCCAATGCCGTGTACGTCTCCTTCGCTTTCACCAGCCATTCGAGTGCGGGCCCATAATTCCCACGATTGCGGTTCAACTTGCCCAAGGCATATTGTACGCTTGCTATCAACGCCATGTCATCCTTAGCCGAATCCAACGCGGCGCGGTAATCGCTTTCGGCGTCATCGTAATTGCCGATTAACTCCAACACTTCCCCGCGCCTCAAATGAATTTTTGTTTTCTCTTTAACATCAATGAGTAAGGGCAGGAGCGAGCCGTAATAATCCAACGCGGCGTTGTTGGCATAATTCTTTTGCGATGCCTCGCCCGCCTTGTGCAGGTATTCCACTTGCTTGGCTTTGTTCTCACTGCGCCCGTAATGGAAGGCGATCGTCTCGACAAGGGCGTCCGCGTTTTCCAAATACCGAGCCAACTGCTCATGCAATCTGGCGCGCGTGGCAAAGGGCAGGCTTTCGTAGGTCACCTCATGCGTCACGATGTGCTTGAACAAGTACGCCAACTCAGGCTCGGGGGAGTCCAGAGGCGTGATATCCAATCCAGATAGCGCGTCCAACGCCGCTTTCACCTGTGGGAAGGATCCCAACTCGGGGTAATAACCTGTCAGCCACTTGGCGCGGAACAGCCTGCCGATGATGCTTGCCACACGCAGGGTGATCTTCTCCGCTTCACTCAACTGGTCAATGCGGCTCAGGATCAACGTGTGCAGGCTGTCGGGCAATTCAATGTTTTGGATGTCGGACGGATCAAGCCCGCGGTCGCGCACGTAGTTGAGCAGTTCTTCGAGATAGAACGGGTTGCCCTGCGCGCGCTTCATTAACGCCTCCACCAAGCCTGCGGGCAATGCCCCACCGCGTGCAGGATACAACTGCGTCAGTTTGGCACGCACCGCGCTCTCCGCTTCGAGGGTCGTGAGTTCATGCAATTCGATCCTGCTGAATTGCTCCAACGCTTCGATGCGCGGGTTCTGTAATCTTTCCATCTGTAGTGGGCGATACGCCAGCACGAAACACACGGCATAATTCGCTAGCGCCTTCGCCAACCCTTCCAACAGATCATGCGAGAGCGCGTCGATCCAATGAAGGTCTTCGATCACGATCAACGTCGGTTCATCCTTTGCCTGTGCCTTCAAACAATCTTCGAGCAGGGCATGCAGTGCACTTTGCCGAATCTTCGGCTCGAGATTTTGGGTGAAATCATTTTCGGGAATGTTCAGATCCAACACGACATTCAACAGCGGCATGGCGTTCAAGCGCGAGGGTGCGCGATCTTCAATTTCGCCTTTCAACCAACGAATCAATTTTCTTTCCGACATCTCTGGGTCAACATCGAAGAACGCCTGCCAAATGGACTTCCATGCCAGATACGGCGTGTGGATGCCATCCGACTGACACGCGCCGCCAAACCCGACGAATCCTTTCCTTTTGGCATTGCGTATCATCTCTGCCACGAGTCGGGACTTCCCCAAACCTGCCTCTGCCACGATGCCGATCACCTGGCTCTTGCCTGCTTTTGCCAGATCGAGTTTCTCTTCGATCAGTTTCAACTCCGCCTGACGTCCTACCATCGGCAAGGAATAATTCGGCTCCTGCAAGCGCACGGCTCGTCGCTGAATTTCGTCTGTCACCGCGAACACGGGCAGCGGCTCCGCTTTGCCCTTCATCGGCACGGGCGGATGCGGCTCGAACGTGAACTGCCCCATCATCGCTTTATGCACGTCACTGCTCAACAGAATTTCATTTTCTTTGGCAGTGGTCATCAACCGCGCCGCGAGATTAACATCATCGCCCAACGCGCCGAAGGCCTTGCGCGTCACGCCGCCATACGCGCCCACGCGCATCAGTCCCTGTGTAATCCCCATTTGCAATTGAAGTTCTGTTTTGTTTCGTAATTCAAGCGCCGTCTTGACCGCACGCCTTGAATCATCTTCATGCGCGCTCAATGCCCCAAAGTTGACATACGCATAACTGCCCTTGTCCCCGATGGTGATCTGCAGAAGTATTCCATGATATCGTTCAGCAACCCTCTGTACAGTTTGAACGAATTCATCTAGGCGGGTTACTTCATCATCAGCGTCGTAATTCAACCCGCTGAACCTGATGAACAACGCCACGCACGGGCGAAATTCGGTGAGAAATGAGCCTTGCCCTGATATTTCCCGTTGATAGACTGCATGATGAATAAATGGGCGAAGGATGGAGTAATCAGTGAGCAGTGCCGCGGCATCCCCTCTCTGTGCGGATGGCTGTTCACTGCTTGTTGACGCGTTTTCAACAAGAGCAAACCTCTCACCGCCTTCTTCACGCCATTCTTTGATTAGCGAGGAGTCACCCAGCAATTTTACTGTTGCCTCGTCCACCACTATATCGCCTTTGGTTGCCAGATGTTCCCCAACAGCAGTACGCGAAATTGTCGCTCCAGCCAACACATCCAGGCGTTGAATGGTTTCATCGCCCACAACAAATCGTCTTGAATTTCCACTGGCGATGGATACTTTCAATGCCAGGTTAGAAAATGTTTGCATAACATTCTGCATGCCCATCGCAGCCGATAAAGCAGATGAAGAGGAAGCTTGTATTTCATGAATCCCCCGGTCAAACCAACACAGCATCGAATCTCCGGCAAAATTGATGACGCTTCCCCCATACATTTCCACTTCAGCAACCAAAGCCGAAAACACCTCTTCCATTTGCCTCGATAACGCCTCCGCTCCCTGCCTTGCCCCCAATGCTTTGCGCAAGGATTCGGTCAACACCGTGAAGCCGCTGATATCGGCAAATAACGCAGAACCTGTTGTGCGATCAGGTAACATTGTGTTATTCGCTATCGCACGTAATCTGTCTTGCGGAATGTAGACATGGAGAGTCATAAGCCGGGCAGCTTGATTAACAACGCTTTGTTTACCAGTTCGTTTGATCTAAATTCGCCTCGAGGCGACTGTCACGCTCTTGTTTGGCACGCGCCAAATCCAGGATGACCAACTTGCCTCCTTCAAATTCAACCAACTTTTTCTTTGACCAATACTGTAAAATGCGGTTTACCCATTCCCGGCGCACACCGACCAGGGAAGCTAGATCTGTCTGGTTCAGTCCCAGGTCGAGTATGTATGTTTGGTCTGGTTTTTCCTCCCCAAATTTTTCATTAAAAAGTAAAAGAATGTGAAGCAGACGTCCGGCAGCATCATACCGCGCAATCGTTTCAGCATAAGCCGCAGTCCAACGGGTCTTGGCGACAAGTACACGCATTAAACCCAACGCCAGGTTCGGTAGTTCGCGAATATGCCTGAAGAATGTATCTGCATTCATCTGCAACAGCGTAGATTTCCCTACTGCACGCGCCGACGCCGAGCGGGGCTGCTGGTCAATGACGGCGAATTCGCCGACCAGATCTCCTGTTCCGAGGATCGTCAACGTAGTTTCGAGTCCGGAAGGCGTCAAACGGAAAACACGTATCTTGCCAGTCAAAATTATGGACAGCGTATGGCCCAAATCGCCCTGCTCAAAAACAATTTGACCCTTGGCATACTCCCGCAGTCTCAAATCCTGACTGAAGGCAATCAGTTCTTGATCCGCCATATGAGCACAAAGCGGAACTTGTTTGAGGAAAGCCAGCTTGTCGGCAAGGGACGTTGAGCGGGATGATGCGCACATACAATAAGTTTCCCTTTCACTGATCTGTACAATAAAAAAAAGAGCTTGTGAATAACCTCACGCCAGGATGTTAAGGCAGGACAGATGCCTGTCAATTGACATCGTATCACAGGGACTTCTCGTTTGACAAGCTTCCTTCAAAATACTTCATGCGCACCAGCCTTCCCAGGCTGGTATTTTTATTTGGCGTGCAGACGGGAGGCAAATGTGCGCTAGACCACACTTATTTTGTCAACCAAGAGACAGACAGTAATCGACAGGGATGCTATCCTGACGTCACACTCGACCGGTCGATCAACTAACGAGATTTATCTCACTCAAAGAAAGGAATGTGCCATGTCAACAACTACAGCTGCCGTTCAAAAAATAGCCCCGAGTCGACGCATGCTCCTTACCGGACTGATTCTCATCCTTGGTCTCGCAGTTACTACTGGATTTGCTTTGATGCAAACAGACCGCGTTATCGCACCTCCGGGTTTGAGGCTGATGGATACATACTGGAGATTTTTCATCTGCCGATGTCCTGTTTTTCCAGATCTGTTGAATTTTTGATGTTCTATATCCATATCGCACCAAAAGGAGAATCCAATGAATAAACTTTTTTAATTTTTAGTTTTGCAATAGCCGTATCTTCTTTTCTATCTGAAGTCAGTCCTGCTTTTGAACTAACGAGCAGTGTGTTTGTTACTAAATCATATTTTCTTTAGGAGAAAAACCATGAAATACCTTCGCTTTTTATCCATCTCGATAATTTTCCTGGTCACTGCATGCGGAGGCGCCCCGGCCCCCGCAGCCGCGCCAGCGCCCCAACAACCACCCGCAGCACAAGAACCAAAGGTCGTCGTGGTGGTGGTGACTCAAGAGTCGGCTCCTGATTCAGCAGCGCTGGCCTTTGTTGAGGCGCCAACTGCTGATGAAGCGCCAAACACCACGGGATGCTCCAATAGCGCCAGGTTGGAGGACGAGAACCCGCCATTTGGCGCCAAAGTCAAAGCTGGACAAGACTTCAAAAAGACATGGACCCTGACCAACACGGGCACATGCACTTGGGATTCCAGCTACCGGCTGGTTTTTGTAAGCGGGGAACAAATGGCGGCTTTGTCCCAAGTTCAACCATTGGTGAAAAATACAATCCCCCCAGGTAGTTCTCTCACAGTCTATATAACCATGCGGGCCCCGGCGGAGTCAGGCCAGTACACCGGAAACTGGAGGTGGGTCACTGGCAGTAGTGATAATGTTGTTTCCGTTGATGTTGGTAATGGTGGCCTGACCGACGCCATCTCTGTCGCTATCACTGTGCCTTGATCACGGTATCGGGAAGATCGCTTGGACGGTAGAGCAATTTGCACGGCGAATCCAGATCCTGTTCTAAAAAAGTAGGTCACGTCTCAGACGTGACCTACGACTTTACACCAACATCCTGACAGGATTTTCCAGGAACCCGGCCAGCGCCTGCATGAACTGCGCCGCCTCGGCTCCATCGCTGACTCGGTGATCCACCGAGATCGTCGCTTTCATTCGCCAGCCTGCTTTGACCTGTCCGTTTTCAACAACAGGCACCTCTCTTGCGGAGGAAATCGCCAGGATCGCGGCTTCGGGCGGGTTGACGATGGCGATGAAATCTTCAACATCGTACATGCCGAGGTTGGAAGTGGAGAAGGTCGAGCCATCCACATCCTCGGGTTTGACTTTGCCATCGCGGGCGCGGCCTGCCATGGCTTTGACCTCGCCTGATATCTGACGCAAAGCCTTTTGATCGGTGTCTTTGACGACGACGGTCATCAAGCCGCCGGGGACGGTGACTGCCACGCCGACGTTGACATGCCCAAATTGGATGATCTCATTGCCTTTGATGGTGGCGTTGAGGTTGGGGAACTGACGTAAGGTGAGAGCCACGGCCTTGAGAATGAAATCATTTACGGAGACTTTTTCATTCTCTGGCAGGTATGCGTTGATTTGCTTGCGCATATCCATAACAGCTTCCATCTTGTATTCATGTGTGACGTAGAAGTGCGGGATGGTCTGCTTGGATTCGACGAGGCGACGGCCGATGGCCTGGCGCAGTTTGGTGGTGGAAACTACTTTATCTTCTGTGGAGATTGGTAGTTGGTAATTGGTAATGGGGGTTGCAGGGCTGTTTACTGCTACTGACGACTGCCCACTGGATAACGCAGTTTCAATGTCCTTGCGGACAATACGTCCGCCGGGGCCAGTGCCTTTTACGTTGGACAAGTCCACTTTTTGATCGCGGGCGATCTTTTTAGCGAGGGGAGAGGCTTTGACTGCGGATGACTGATTATCGACAGCGGGCGATGATTCGGGTGAGGCAGTGCTGCTCGGAGCAGAAGCAGTTGTCGGCGCAGATTGAGGCGCAGCTTCGGTCTTCGGTCCGCTGTTTGCGGTCGCCGCAGGCGCATCCACTTTTTCACCGGCAGCACCTACAACGGCGATCGGCGCGTTGACGGGAACCATCGTGCCTTGATCGACGATGAGTTGCAGCACAACGCCGCTTGCGGAAGATTCAACTTCGACGGTGGCTTTATCGGTTTCAATTTCGGCGAGTACGTCGCCTTTGTTGATATTCTCGCCAACCTGCTTGACCCAGCGGACGAGCAGACCTTCGGCCATGTCAAAGCCGAGTTTGGGCATGGAAATTGTTTCAGCCATTATTTCATAACCTCCTTTGCCGCCGCGACGATATCCGCAACTTGGGGAAGCGCGGCTTGTTCGAGGGTGCGGTTGTAGGGGAGCGGAACTTCTTTTTGTGCAACGCGAATGATGGGCGCATCGACGTAATCGAAGGCTTCTTCGTAGATGCGGCTTACGATTTCAGAACCGACACCGTAAGACTTCCAGCCTTCTTCGACGACGATGGCGCGATTGGTTTTCTTGAAGGAATCGAGCACGGGTTCCATATCGAGCGGGCGCAGGGTGCGCAGGTCCACGATCTCAGCTTCGATGCCTTGCTTGCTGAGTTCGTCGGCGGCTTTCACAGAAAGCTCAAGACCCTTGCAATAGGTGACGATGGTGAGGTCTTTGCCTTCGCGCTGTACTTTGGATTTTCCGATCGGGATGGTGTATTCGCCCTCGGGCACTTCGCCGCGGACTTGATACATGGTGGCGTGTTCGATGAAGAGAATCGGATCATTCGAACGGATGGCTGATTTGAGCAATCCTTTGGCATCTTCCGGCGTTCCAGGGCTGACGACTTTGAGGCCGGGGAAATGCGCGAAGACGGCATCTGGAGTTTGCGAGTGTGTTGCGCCAAGCTGACGGCCGCCGCCGCCGACGGCACGAATGACCATCGGAAGGGTGAACTGTCCACCAAACATGTAATGAAGTTTGGGCGCCTGATTGACGATGTAATCCATTGCCGAGAAACCAAAGTTGATGGTCATGAGTTCTGCAACGGGGCGTTGACCCACCATTGCCGCGCCAATTGCACCGCCGATGATGGCATTTTCCGCGATCGGTGTGTCTTTGACACGTGCCGCGCCGTATTTATCGTAAAAGCCTTTGGTCACGGCATACGTGCCGCCCCCAAACGCCGACCTCTTCGCCCATGATAAAAACAGAAGGGTCGCGGTCCATTTCTTCCATTAAAGCTTGCGAGATCGCCTCGCGCATTGTGATTTTGCCATTGTTTCCTCTTCGAGAGAGAATAGAGATTAGACGAATGGAGATTAGTTACTATGCAAAGAAACTACTCTCTATTCTCTATTTATCTATTCTCTTAATCGGCGTAAATATCCGTGTACAACTCATCCAATGTCGGCTCGGGGCTGGCTTCTGCAAACTCAACAGCCTTGTTCACTTCATCTTCTGCGCGAGCCTCGATCTCATCCAAAACCTTGCGGGTGGCGATCTTTTTATCGAGCAGATACTTGTTGAAAATACCGATGGGGTCGTTTTCCTGCCACTGCTTCACTTCTTCGGCTTTGCGGTAGCGTTCGGGGTCGCCCATGGAGTGACCACGGAAACGGTAGGTATCGATCTCGAGCAGGTACGGCTGGCCTTCCTTGCGGACGAATTCCAGCGCTTCTTTGGCAGCTTCGTAAACCTTCATTACATCCATGCCGTCCACCTGGCCGTTCTTCATGCCGTAGCCTTCGGCCTTCTGGCGGATCTCGGTCACAGCCGAGGCGCGGTCTACTGAAGTGCCCATGCCGTATTGGTTGTTTTCACAAACCCACAGCACGCGCAGGCCCCATGTCTTGGCAAGGTTCAACGCTTCATGGAAATAGCCGATGTTGGTTGCGCCGTCACCGAACATGCAGATGGTGATATTGTCGTTGCCCGCGTACTGGTCACCCAGCGCGAAGCCCGAAGCGATGGGGAGGTGGCCGCCGACGATGGCGTGTCCGCCCCACATGTTCTTGGAAGTATCGGCCATGTGCATCGAGCCGCCCTTGCCCTTCGACATGCCAGTGGCCTTGCCGAGCAGCTCCGCCATCACTTCATTGGCTGAAATGCCGCAGTTCAACGCCACGCCGTGGTCGCGGTAGGCGGTGATCACGCGGTCACGAGGTTCGCGTGCCGCGATCAAACCTGTCGAAACGGCTTCCTGCCCGATGTATAAATGCATGAAACCGCCGATTTTGCCCTGCTGGTACAACTCCGCACCGCGTTCTTCCGCGCGACGGATGAGCACCATCTGGTAATAGAGGTCTAACTGTTGTTCTTTCTTCATTAGTTGGGAACTCCGATAAGGTTAATCGTGCGTCGAAACGCACAGAAAATTAGTGTAATGCTTAGGAAAACAACACCAAAAGTCCGCTGGCGTTATGATTCCCGCAAACCGAATCGGGGATTATATCAGAGAAAAATTAGCCGATTTCGAGCCTGAGAGTTTTTGCGAGCCTGGAACTGATTTTTTAAATTAATATTGACTTAATTTTCAAGTATGCTATAAATATATTGTCCGTCAGAATGTTTATTGTTTTCAAAGGAGAAAAATATGAAACTTTCACCCCCTAAAGTAGTGACTTATTGGATCTCAGTTGCTTTTGCGGTTCTTGGTTTGCTCAGCGAACTTGGTATTCTAAGTATTATTCCGATTGCGAGTTTCTGGCTTTTGTTCATTGGTTTTGTGATTCTGGCTCTCAGCCTTTAATCAAAGGCGTTTAGGTTTACTGGCTGACGGATGTTTGACTCCCTGCGGCAACGCAGGGAGTTATGCATTAAAATAAACATATGGACTGGCTCACAGGCTCGAAACAGGGAGAATCGAAAAAGTTGATTTCGCAGCTTGCGGATTCAACGAAACGAGACGCTGCTGCCCAAGGACTGATGAAACTGGGCGCAGAAGCCGTGCCGGCCCTGATGGAAGCGCTTCAGACTCAAGACTTGAGCCTGCTTCTGATCTATCAACATGTTCTCGCTCGAATGCCCTCTGCCCAATCCCAACTGACAAAGGCCCTTGCCAGCGCGCATCCCGTCATCCGTGGACGTATCATCGAGGTTTTCGGCATCAGCAAAGACAAGGCGCTGATTCCCGTCCTGCTGGATGCGTTGAAGAGCGAATATTTTACGGTGAGGTCAAAGGCTCTTTTGGCCCTCGCAGCCATCGGCGATGAGAGAACCGTTCCCGATCTGCTGCCTTTGCTCAAAGACCCCGAAGATGAAGTCCGTATTGCCGCATGTGCCGCCATTGGAAAATTCCGCGATCCCTCCACTTTTGATGAGATCACGAATGTGTTGTTGGATGACCTGAAAATCGAAGTGCGCCAGGCTGCGGCAAAAGCTCTAGGTGAGACCAAACATCCCGCTGCAATTCCCTTTCTTATGGAAGCATTGCGTGATTCCTTTTGGTGGTATGAAAAGGAACAGGCTGTTTCCGTTCTTTTGACTGCCATCGAGAATATGGGCGAAGCGGTGGTGGAGCCGCTGATCGATGCGCTTGCCGACAAGGAAGGCACCGTCCGCAAGTTTGCGGCGATGATCCTTTCGAAGCTGGGCGATATCCGCGCCATCGAAGAACTCGGGATGGCATTGTATGACCTTCACCATGAGGTTGGGGAAGCCGCCGCCGAAGCGTTGACAAAATTTGGTTCACAAGCCGTGGACATCTTGATCGAATCGCTCAGTCACCCTGAGGCGGCAATTCGTGAGCATGCGGTTATTGCATTAGGGAAAATTCAAGATGTGCGGGTTGCACCTGTTCTGATTGAAATGCTTCGTGACCCTGACCGGGACGTACAAAAGAATGCCATGTTCTCCCTCGTCAATTTACGTGATGAACGCGCCATCCCTGCCTTGCGAGAAATTGCGGAGAATCGCGCTGACAGGGAAATGTCCATGCTCGCGAAACAATTATTAAGCTCGTCTTGAGTTGATGTCATTGCAAGGCAGTCCCTCGCAATGACATGTGATTTTATCGGTAGGTGACAAATGAAACGCATACACACATTGCTGGCTGTGCAATCTGTTGTCGCGATTTTGGTCTCCATCAACCGCCTCGGCCCGTGGACGCTGGGCCATGTTTTGCCGAATGAATTTCTTCGCTGGGTGGATTTCAACAACATGCTCGTCCTGCCGCTGATCAGCCTGGCGGCGTTTTATCTCCTCAAAAAGACAATTGAATACGATTCTCCTTCGCGTGAATCGCGGGCGCACCTGGCTATCAACCTGACCTTTATCGTCGGCATCTACCTACTCGCTGCTAGTTACGGCGATCATGAGGTGACGAATTATCTGCACGTCCGCTTTTGCCTTGATGATCCCTCGAGTGATCTGTGCCGCATTGTCATTTTCAACGACGACGAATTCAGTCACTGGATCTTCTTTACTGGCTTTGTGATGATGAACGCGGCTCTTTTGTTTCTGCAAAAATTATTTCCCCATCGTGAAAAAATAGAAAGCAGGGATATTGCCCTGCTTCTGGTCAATTCTTTATTTCTCGGCGCTGGCGTGCTGGCAAACCTCGGCTTCGAAGAGATCGGCCTGGATCTATACATTGTCGCCGCACTGGCTGTACTTTCTGCCTATCTGCTTTGTAAACGCGGCAGACAGCCGTTGTTCATTTACTATTCTTCGGCTTATTGGTTGGGACTGATCGGCAGCTTGATCGCCCAGTTCGTGCGCTAACGGATCACGCCTTCCTTCCTTCCATTTCGAAACCTGGAATGCGGGTGGCTCTTTCGATCCAGCGGAGAACTGCGTCGAGCAGATAGACCATTGCGAGATAGACCAGCGCAACGGCGAGGTAGGTGCCGATGGGGTCATAGGTCTGCGCGGCGATGGATTTTGCTTTTGCCATCAACTCAGGCACAGCGATCAAGAATACAACCGCAGTAGATTTTAATAACGAAACAGGTTCATTCGACCATGCGGGGATGGCAAGCCTCAATGCCTGCGGCAGGATGATATGCCAGATGGTTTTGATGCGCGACATGCCGATGGAACGTCCCGCCATCATTTGGCCATCGCCAATCGCTAGAATGGAACCGCGCAGATATTCTGCTTGATAGGCTCCACTATTCAGGCCGAGCGCTAGAAATGCGGAGAGTTCCCGCGAGAAGGTCACGCCGAGCCCGGGCAGGCCGTAGTAAATAAGGAATAATTGCATCAACAGGGGAGTGCCGCGGAATAATTCAATGTAGCTCACTGCCACGCCGCGCCAAAACTTGTTTCCATAGGTGCGCGCCAAAGACGCGAGCAGACCCAATACAAACCCTGCCGCCAATCCTTCGGCGGTGAGTAATACCGTCACCCCTGCGCCTTTCAGCATATCTGGCAGAAAGCGGACGAAGAATTCAAAAAAGGCGGTCATTCTTTTGCACCCTTTTCTTTTCCTTCTTGCCGTATAACTCGGTGATCTTCCACAGGAATTCACGGGTGCGGTCATGTTTGGGGTGATAGAAAAGGTCATCGGGAGAGCCTTCTTCCACGACGCTGCCTTTTTCCATGAAGACGATTCGGTCTGCGACTTCGCGGGCGAAGCCCATTTCGTGGGTGACGACCAGCATGGTCATGCGGTCGCGTGCCAGTTGAGCCATTACGCCGAGGACTTCGCCGATGAGTTCGGGGTCCAATGCGGAGGTGGGTTCATCGAAGAGCATCACGCTGGGGTCCATGGCCAGCGCCCGCGCAATTGCCACACGCTGCTGCTGTCCGCCGGAGAGTTGACCGGGGTAATGGTCGGCGCGGTCTTCGAGACCGACACGCTTGAGTTCTTCCATCGCTTTTTGCCGAGCCTGGGCTTTGGGCATCTTTTTTACTTTTAGGAGTCCGATCATTACGTTGTCGAGCGCGGTGAGGTGATTGAAGAGCAAAAAGTTTTGAAAGACCATGCCGATGTGTTGACGAACTTCATCCTGGTTGTACCCTTTGGCTGTGATCTCTTTGCCATCGAGAAAAACCTGGCCGCCTTCGTTGGATGTCAGCAGGTTGATGCAGCGTAACAGGGTGCTTTTGCCTGTGCCGCTTGGGCCGATAATCACAATGGTCTCGCCTTCGTTGACCTTGAGATTGATATCCTTGAAGATAATGTTCTTGCCGTAAATCTTGGTCAGGCTGCGCGTTTCGAGAATGGGATTGCTCATGTGTTTCTCTCTATTATGGGTGAGTGGGGAGTTTTGTTCGTTCGGCTAAATAGTCGAGGGCGCGATTTGTCGCGAAGACCAAAACAAAATAGATAAGAGCCGCTATCCCGTAGGCAAGAAACGGTTGTTGAGTCGTCGCGGATAACTGCTGGGCGCGCCGCAGGATCTCAGGAACGCCGAGGGCGTATACGAGCGAGGAATCCTTCAAGACGATGGAGGCTTCATTCGACCAGGGCGGGATGGCGAGACGCAAGGCTTGCGGCAGGATGATGTTCTGGATGGCTTGCAGACGACTCATGCCGATGGCACGGGCTGCGGTCATTTGACCCCCGCCGACTGCCAGCAATGCGCCGCGCAGAATCTCCATTTGATAGGCGCTGCTGACAATGCCCAGCGATAGCGAGCCTGCCCAAAACGGGGGAGAGGTTGAAGGATCTGCTCGAAAGCATGAAATATAAAATGAATAACAACACGATCGGCGGCACACCGCGCATCAGCAGGCTGAAGATCGCGGCGAGACGATTTAATATTTTGCCCCGTAGGTGTGGACCAGCGCCATGGATAAGCCCAGGATCAGGCCGAATGGCAGGGCGATCAGTGTCACCGCAATGGTGATGGCTGTGCCTTGAATAATGTAGGAGAAAAAAATTACTCAGCATTGGATGCGAGTGGGGCAGGGCTGAAACCCTGCCCCTGGTTTGGTTTTATTCGGTGAAGTATTTCACTGCGAGGTCATTGATGAAACCCTCGTCTTGCAATTGCTTGAGGATCTCATTGATGGCCTGTTGAAGTTCTTTATCATCATTGGGGATGACGATGTTCATGGGGCCGCTGGAGAGCACACCGTGATAGACGATGGTGAGGCCGCCGAGTTGTTCGACGAGGGCCTGTGCGGGAATGTAATCGGACATCATCACTTCGATGCGGCCGTTCTGCAGGTCGAGCATGGCCTGGTCAACGCGGTCGTAGCGGAAGAGATTTTCTTCGGGGAGTTTGCCCGTGGCAACGAGGGTGTCTGTGAGCCAGCCATCCTGGGTGGTGCCGGTTTGCACGCCGACCTTGAAATTGGCGACGTCTTCCGGGTTGGCGATGGTGCCTGCAAAGCCTTCGGCTACGGTGAACGCATCTTCAGAGGTGTAGTAGGCATCGGAGAAGTCGATGGTCTGGTCGCGTTCTTCGCTGTAGTTGAAGGCTGAAATGGAGGCGTCGATCTTGCCTTCCTGCACGGCGGCGATCAGGCTGTCGAAGGGCATGTCGACCCATTCAATTTTTACGCCGAGGCGTTTGGCGATCTCTGTCATCAGGTCGATATCGAACCCGATCTTGTTGCCGCTGGCATCCACCGATTCAAAGGGCGGATAATCTGCAGAGGTGCCGACCTTGATCACGCCTGCCTGTTTGATGGCTTCCAGATGATTGGCGGCTGTGGAACCACCTCCGCATGCGCTCAACACGAGGCTTGCGGCAACGAGTACCGAAACAAAAAAAACCAATTCGCTTCATACATTTTCCTTTCAATACGTTTGTGGGGATTCAAGAAACACCCAATAAATCAGGCTAGCTTGAATATAGAGTTAAGCTGTATGACAAACAAGTGAACAATGTCACAAATAGTATTGTTCTCTATCATACGAGATCGGAAATGTGTATTGTGGGGGAAGTTGATGAAGTTGGGAGAAGATTATTTTTGATACGAGTTTTAACGATACCAAAGACGCAAAAGACAAATCACTCACTCGGTCGCAAAGTACGCCCTCAGACCGAATGATTTTCTGAGCGATAGCGAAGGGGTCTCTACTCCTAAAGACGAGACTCTCACCGCACTGGCGTGCAGCGCAAGTGTCGGTCGCAAAAAACGCTCCTCAGAGCGACATGGTATTTTTGAGATGCTTGGGGTATACGCCCCTCAGCGTGACAGGATAGGAGATTTGGGTTATTTATGGCTGCGGGGTTTGAACTGGAATCGTGGGGTTGATCTCTTGAATGGTGAGGTCGGAGAAGGATACGATGGTGCCTGTATCTCCGGCGGAGTTGACGAAGACGCCGATGGTGCCGCTGGGGTAGTTTGTGTCGCTGATGCTGAATTGGTAGCGGCCATTCAGGAAGAGGCGCATTTCTGTGCCGACCGCCCAAACCCCGATGCGGACTTCGCCGGGGGCGCCGGGGGGAGCGTCGCCGCTGGGGAGGGGAGATTGCAAGAGCTGGCGTGTGCCTACGCTGACCCGTTCTGCGCTGACTGTGCTGTTGCAGGTGAGGGCGATGCGGTAGTAGGCGACTGCGTTGGCACGGATGAGCAGGCCGTAGCTATCGTCGCCGCGGCAGAGATTGGTGCGGGCGGTGATCTCGGCGTAGTAATCGTCGAGGGTGAGGTCGCGGCGCAGGCTGAGCATGTATACGCTGCTTTGTGAAGCGAGGATGAGTTGGTTGTTTTCCATGGCGGCGCTGGCCTGGTCTGAGGCGGCGGTGTCCCAGTTTTCTTCGTTGGAGAAGTTGTCGGTGAGGAAGGTCTTGCCGAGGCCGGGGCGCATTTCGGGGTGGGCAGGTAGGTGGAAAATGCCTGGGCGGAGGGAGTGATCGATGGCGGGAACCAGACAATGGTCGGCGTTGGAATCGGGGTTTCCGTCGGTATCTGCGGTGTGGGGGTGGTGAGCATGGCATCGACTACGGCGCATGAACTTGTCAGCATCAGGGTGCCGAGGGCAGAGATCAACAGGAATTTTTTCAGAGGGGATTGATAACGTAAAAACATCATGGGGAATTTATGACAGGGAAATTTTGATTGTGGCGTAAAATAATACAACTTCATTCTAGCATAATAAGGAGTTGACCATGAGCGAGAAGCAGGTGCTTATCACCGGCGCGTGCGGTGAAATTGGACAGGCGTTGGTGCAGGGGCTGGCGGCGAGGGGCGGATATCGAATCGTCACTGCGGATTTTATGCCATTACCGGATTCGATCAAACATTTATCGGCGGAACATGTGCAGGGGGATCTGGTTTATAAGATCAAGACTTTTTATGATTACGATTTCGATATCATCTTCCATCTGGCGGCTTCGCTTTCTTCGAAGGCCGAGGTGGCGACGGAGGAGGCGCACCGCATCAATGTGGAAGGTACGATGCAGCTGCTGATGCTGGCGGCGTATCGTTCGGAGAAATATGGAAAGGCTGTGAAGTTTTTGTTCCCGAGTTCGATCGCGGCGTATGGAATGCCAACGCTGGATGCCAAGAAGAAGGCGGGACTCGTGAAAGAGGAGGAGTGGGATTATCCGCACACGATGTATGGATGCAATAAGTTGTATTGCGAAAAGCTGGGGATGTATTACGGTAAATTTTACGGTCAAAAACATTTGGATGAGAAGCCCCCGGTCATGCTGGACTTTCGGGCGATCCGCTTCCCGGGCTTGATCAGCGCTTTTACATTGCCGAGCGGCGGCACGAGCGATTATGGTCCCGAGATGTTACATGCGGCGGCGCAGGGGAAACCGTATGCCTGTTTTGTGCGTGCCGATACGAAGATCTCACTCATGGCGATGCCCGATGCGATCAAATCTCTGCTGGTGCTGATGGATGTGCCGCGCGAGAAGCTTTCCAATACGGTGTATAACATCGCGGCTTTTGCGCTGACGGCGGAGGAATTCCGTCAGCGGGCGTTGAAGGCCTTCCCTGAGGCGAAGATCACTTTCGAGCCCAATCCGCGCCGACAGGGGATCGTGGATTCGTGGCCTGAAGATGTGGATGATGCCCGTGCGCGCAAGGATTGGAATTGGACGCCAGATTACGATGCGGATAAATTCTTCGATGAGTATTTCCTGCCCGAGATCCGCAAGCGGTATGGGAAGTAGGGGAATCAGCGGTTTGATGAGACGGAAGATTAAGATGCGTGAATCATGGTTCGTGCAGGTCGGTGCGCGGGCTAAAGCCCTGCCTCGTTCAAAAAAGTCCTTCGGACTGGGTGTTCTCCATATCCTGAGCGAGCAAATTAGCCTTATCCATTATTTACGTTCGGATGAGTTTTAGTCCGTTTCGTGCATAACTGAAAACTG
>JADKEA010000024.1 GCA_016718275.1 Candidatus Villigracilis affinis | reverse complement strand
CATCTCGATACCGAGCGACAGCGAAGCAAACTGCAACGTTTTTCCGTCACAGATGATGGCATCGGCATTTCCGAAGACCCGCAAAAAAGTCATTTACTCTCGTACAGGGACAGCGGTTTATCCTGACAATATGAAGGCACAGGACCGGGTTGGTCTACCGGTAAAGAAATTGGTTGAGCTGTACGGCGGCTACGTCAGCGGGGAAAGCGAATTGGGCAAAGGCAGTCGTTTTCAATTCACAATTCCCATCCTCGCCAGACATCGCCGACAAAGAAGGCGCACAAGTGCAGCCGAAAGCCTCCCGCCTTTCAAAACGACTTTTGCCCCAAAAGAGAAAACAAGCGCATTCTCATTGCCGAGGATAATGCAGTCAATATGATGGTGGTGTTGAGCGATTTCCCTGGGCGAAAATGGCTATACCATTATCAAAGCCTGGGATGGATTCGAGGCCTTGAAACAGGCACGAGCAAAAACCAGACTTGATCTTTACGGACATTCAAACGCCGCGCCTGAATGGGCTGGAACGATCAAGGTCCTTCGCGCCCACCCTGAATTGGCATCCATCCTGATCATTGCACTTCACCGCCCTTGCCATGCTCAGATCGTGAACTGCCTCGAGGCAGGCGCAACGAATATATGACAAACCTGTCGGTCTGAAACCCTCCTCGAAACGCTGGAGCGGTTTTTGCAGTAATTAAAAATCGACTACGGCAGTGCGATCGGCGTAAGAGTCACCGTTGGCTGCGGACGGGAGTCGCATGCAAAGCGCATCCAGCCGCTGTACGTGGGGCCAATAGAGAGAAAAGCTGCCCGTTCAACGTCGGTCATCGGGCGCGGACGTGAGTAATCCTCCAACATCGAAGTGAGCACTTAACGCCAAGATAACGGCCGTCATAGAATATGTGACGGTCGAAAATTCCGCGCCGCGTTTCATCAATGGTTTCGCCGTTCGGGAGAAGTCAAGTCATCTGGTCGAAGAACACGTTCCCTGCGGGCCATACGAATGAAAGCGCGTCGCCATGAAATTCCATCACATGAGGAAAATACCTGACTTCCACTGACGACCGTCGCGCCTTCATCGGCCACTCTGTGAAACCTTCCTCACGGGTATAGCACGGCCCGGGGTGAATAACAACATTCTTCGTGTTGAAAAGTGAAGATCACGTTATAGCCCTGCGCTTCAACGCCTGCATCTGATCTCTCCAAAAAATCATAATCACACAACGCGGGGCCGTGGCTGGCAACACCCGCCTTCGATATTTCCTTCGCGTTTTCCATTGCAGCCCATGAACGCGATCTTATTTCCGTTGACTTCATCAACACAGGCTGGCGCATCCTCGGCATTGATACCGCCGCCGTAATACGCAGGTTATTTGCCTTGTAGATCGCGAGCGTATTCAATAGCGCGCGGCTTCACTGCGGTCTTCGAAGATCGCCTGTCACTTTCCATTAACATCCGACACCACATCCTGCAACAACTCCATGTAACTGGGACTGCACAAAATGAAATTGCGATATCCAGAGCTTGATACGGGCAACTCCTGTCGAACGTGACTTCACTGCTGATGTAGTGGTGATATCCGCCCCACGCGAGCGCGATCATTGAATGAATTCAGCGGGAAGGTCACACCTCTCAGCTCCATGGTCACAGCCGCCGCACGCACAAGCGCGGCCGCAACGTCCAGATCACAGTGGTTAGCCTATTGATGGATCACGATTGGTTGAAGCCGTAGCGCAAAAGACCTACTTAAGTTAACCCGAAATGAATCTTCAACGGGTACGCATCGGCATCGGTGAAATTTTCCGTAGCGGTGATTGGACCATCCACGCTGGAGTGATTTTCCACTTCGGTTGATTTCTTCAAATGGGATGATCGCCCACGCGGATCTTTTTCCACGCGGTATCTAGTAACTCACCCGACGGAACGCTTCGACTGCGCCTGAAGCGGGTCCGCCCCAAACAGCAAACGCCCGCAGGGTGGATCTCTGCCAATAGAACGCTGTGCCCGCTCGTCGGTCCTGTGGGGAACGCCTTTCCAGGTGGAGAGTAAATCTTGAGAGTCCACATCATCCGTCACCGTAGGAAATGGCGCGACAAGGCATAAATCCAAAGAACCTGAGTCAGACATCCAATTGATCTGTGGCAAGGTAATGTTCGGACCGGTATCCTAATGATTTCGTGGCTTTAAGAATTGCGGCAGGACGCCAGGGTGAATCCACAAGGCGGAGGTATGGGAGTATTCGTGACAGCAGGCAGCGGAGTCGCTGAACGAACCGTAGTATTTACAATAACGACGGGCGTACTGGTGGCAGTGGCACACGCGCCGCAAGCAGGGGAGGGTAATGAAACAACAAGAGAATTTTTTCCTTTTTGGGATCCGATATCGGTTTAGTTGGCCTGTTCATTCCTACTTTGGGAAGAATGGACGCTAGAGCGCCCATTCAAGTTTGAAACTATTAGAATTTTTACTGCCCCACTTGCAGGTAGCCCCAATCACTTTCCTTTCGGAAAGATCGGTCAGAAATCTGCGTGCGCTCAAGCTCGGTCATATAACGCGGACGGGCGTAATCGGTGAGCCAGGGCTGTGATCAATTCCACGCCCAAGATAGCGGCCATCATAAAAACACGGCGGCCAACGAATTCGGTTCAGTCAGGCGCGACCTCTCTTCGCGATCTGATCGAAGAAGCAGGTTGCCCAAACCGTAATGGATAAACCGCCGTTATAGAATTCCATTTCCTGTGGCACATGCGCCTGGGAACTGCCGCTGACAATCGTTCGCGCCCGCATCGGCCATTCTGCGGAAATCGATGATTTGCTGCGGGCGCGCCTTGGCGGTATCAAACTCATGATATTGGAAGGTGGAGATCGGCATATCCCTGTGAACGATAATAGGCGATCTGCCCGGCATGTAATCAAAGTCACATGGCACGGCACCGGGATCGTGTCGGTCGCTGGCATAGATCGTCTTGTAATTGCAGCCGATAAACATGATCTTGTTGCCATTCACTTCCCATCAACAGTGGTTTGCGCACCATCTTCCAGATTGTAAACCACCGCCATAATATGGTATGTTGTATTACTGTAGATATCGAGTGTTTCATACATGGCAGCTTGTCATAATCGGCGAAGTGATCGCCCGAAAGCTCGATCACATCGCGACCAATATCCATTAAAGCTCCATGTAGCAGGGGAACTACAGAAGACCTGCTTTTCCTGATTGGGGTCCGGTATGGACAGCCGCCATAGAACGGCACTTCATTGTTGATATGAGTAACATCTGCTTCACGCATCAGGTCGCGGATCGCCTCACCCGGATAGGTGACGCCTTTTGCGTCCATCGTCTTTGCCGTGGCCCGCACCATCGCGGTGACGGCGTCAAGATCACGGTGGCAAGCTTGTCTGGGTCGCGGTTCTGGTAGGAGAAATCCAGTTCATCGGGCACTTGGCATGGTTCGGAACAGGTCAGCCGATACGTCACCGTAAGCGGATAGATGATCGAGTCGAAACTTTTTTGAATGGGAGATTGCCCGTCGATGGTCAACACTTTCCACTTTGGCTCGATCTGTTCAAAGGGAATGATTGCCCAGGCGGGCATTTGATTCCAGGCAGCATCGAGCAATTGATCTGCTGGCACCACCTGCACGGTCCCTGCCGCAGGCGCGCCGCCCCACAGCGCAGTGAATGTCATCAGGGTGGATTCTTCCATCAGACCGGGATGCCGCAAAGGGTCCGAATGAAGCGCCGCTCCAGACGGAGATCAATTCCTGTGAAGACACTCCGTCAATAATGGTCGGGAAAGGCGCAACAAGCGCGTAGGTCCGTGGAGGAATCCATCGCACCAGTGATGGGCTGGGCAACGTCAATGTATAAATTGGCTGAGGATTGATTGGTGGTCAGCACCTGAAACCCCAGTGCTGAAGTTTTTCACGCAATGCCACCAGCGTGGCGGGCTTGCCCAAACCTGTGCGGCATTCAACACCACCGGTGTAGGCGCGGCTGTGGAGGCATGGCTGTGATCGTCGGCGCGAGGGTCGGCACGCGGATCATCGCCGCAGGGTCGGCAGAGAAAAAGTTGGCGGAGGTGGAGGCGCTCCCCACAGTGACGGCTGACAGGCTACCAATGACAGAATACTGATAAAGAAACCGATACGCGTGGCATGTCGGCCATTTCCGTTCACAAGACGTAAAGAGAAAACTCATTCCAGTAGAAAGGGTATCTAATAGTTGGTTTTTATCCGCTCCAAAAATACAATGCGAGGCATCTTCATGCTTCGCATTATATGAAGCAAATCGGTTTGCTTCAAAATAATATCAATACAGTTTTATTTATTATGAACTTGCAAACAATTGGCAGTTCATTGAGCGTCAAATAGTTTCGAACGCTTCCTGGTCGATGGTCGTGCCAAGGCGGGGCCGCTGGAGCATCGATGGTTGAATCGGAGTTTAGCACAAAGCGTTCGTTCGTAATATCCCGCGCATAATAACGGTCCGACGCGGAGAGTATCTGAAGGCAACACGAAATTCGGCAGCGACGCCAGCGCAAGATTCGGCGCGCCCGATCCCGGTCTCCCAACATGCCGCACCAAACAGGCAGAGATCTTTCCAGGCACAGGTCATGAACCATCACCTGATTCAACCCGCCCGAGCCTGCCTGCCTTGATATTGATCACACGGCACGCATTCATTTCGATGGCATAACGCGCGTGTCGCGGCGAAGAGAATGCTTTCATCCAAACAAACGGGGTTTCGAATTGTTCCTGAAACTTGTGATGGTCCCAAATATCATCTTCGAACAACGGCTGTTGATCAACAGCAAATTCAACTTATCGAGCATCGGGTGCGGGGACATCACTCATCGAATAGGCGGAATTTGCATCCACCTGCAAGCGCAGATTTGGGAATGCATTTCGAACGGCGACCGCATCCTCGACATCTCTGCCCGGCTTGATCTTGATCTTCACCCGTGCATAACCCTGTTCAATAAAATCAGCCGCGGTTCTGACCAACCCTTGAGCTGGATTCTTGATCCCGATGAGACCCCACCTCAACCTTTTTCGCACGCCGCCCAGCATCTCGCAAAGATCGCCCCAAACGCTTTCCCAGCAGATCCCAGATCGCCATCTCCACACCAGCCTTCGCGAGGTGATGACCCGCGATCCCTGAAACACGCACTTGAAAATCGGCGGCATCTTTGACATCAACGCCCAAATCAGTGGCAGGACGAAATCTTTGAGAATATGCATGGCCGTGCCGAGTGGTCTCGGTAGTTATAGCCGGTCGCGGGTGGCAACGCATTCACCATACCCAACCAAGCCCTCCGACCTCAATTCGATCAAGACACATTCACGGTCCGTTTCGCGGCCAAAGGAAGTTTCAAACGGGGAAACCAGCGGCATGCTTAAGTGATGAAGTACTGCAGAGTCTATTTTCATTGTAGGCTCCTTTATTTTTATAACTACAAGACCTGAATCGCTTCGGGCGTTGATACACCCATATGATCCGTGGTCTTAGGTTTTGTTTTAATATTTGAGTTCAGCGGCACTCATTTTTCTTGATCAGGTTGCAGAGTCGATCTTCACATCTGCCTGTTCGTCGGCCATTTTCAGGTTGCGCAGAGCATCATCCATGCCCGTTGACTCGAGGCGCATACCCGGCGCAGGCGTTCCGCAATACGGACAGATATTCCAGGGCAGTTCCATGAACTTTCCGCAATTGTGACAGGCCTTCTTCAACTTGGTATGACAATTCGGGCAGACCTGCCAATCCTTCTTTCACACGGCGCTCGCAGCCCGGCGAAGCGGAAGGTCTTCCAACGCCTGAAGTAGAGCTTCCTCTTCCAACGTGCGTTGATATTCCTCTTCCAAAGTGCGCGGTGGACGCAGAATGAGATAAACAAGCACGCCTGGAAGATTCAAAACCGCCACCAACAAGGCAGCTAATGTCTGTGTCAATGGGTCACCGGCACGGGCACGGATATCGCGATACGTCCACACCACTGGTGATCCACATAGGGCGGCTAGAAATGCCCACCGAATGCGGTCAGGACAAGCGTAAACTTCCAAGGAAAACGGGGTCAAAAGTCATGTCAGCTCCAAACGAACGCGGGATGCGATGTATTTTATCGCTTGTCACATAATTTAGTAAACTTTTTTCAAGATCAAACGACATACTGCAATCCACTATTAGATATCAAAATCGGGAGAGTTTATCACTCATGGCGTTTCGAATTTGAAATGCCAGTCGTTCCCGTCCTGAGTGTATGTGGAAGTAAATCCATCACCTCGTAGAAGGTGCGGCCGGGACGCAAAATAGATCGGACTGCCATCCAGATTGGTAAGTAAAAGCGGATGGTTGACATCGGTGCGTTCCCATTTGGCGGGGGTCACAAATCCATCGCGAAAAACAAAGGCATTCCCTGAATCGATCAGGTCAATGTGGTAGACCTCGTCTTTGCGTCGAATTGATCCGCGAAAATATGCGGCACAAAGATGACAACGATATTCTCCGCGTTTACGGGCAAACCCGTTTGCGCATCTGAGAGAGGCACGTATGCTTCGGGTTTGCCATTCAACATATCATTCGCTTCCTGAAAGCGGAAATACTTGTGGGTAATAACATCGTATTCCCAGTAGTTATAGCTTTGTCTGGAATAGTACGAAAAATACGTGTGGCTGTCGTCGAGGTTTCCATGGCTTCGTCGGAGAAGAATCCGCCGCGAATGACCTGGGGTGAATTATCGAGTCCCTTGCTGGCGGCGCACGCAGCCCATTCGGGTGTATCAAAAAAGAAATTGTTGTAATCGTCACGCTTCTTGTCAGGGCCAAAACAAACGGCGGACAACCCGAGCCGCCCGGCACCACCAGAAATTCGTTCAAGGTGGAATTCTGCAAATATGAATACTCGCGCGGGTCGGCAAATTTGAAAACGAGAAATGCATTGTACATGCGCGCTATATGTTCATCGAAATAGCGTCCCGAACGTGCAGGGCCAACCATGGAGAGTCGTTTCCGTACATGACGGCGATAAAACGGGTATCCCCATTCGATGTAATATTCGTAAACGACATCCGCCAGGTCAGCCTGATTGCGGGCGGATGGTGTCCGGTGCGTTCGCAACTTTGATGACCATCGGTCTGCGGTTGAGTAGGAGGGGCCATTAACAGGCAGGATTCATCAAGCTGAAATCTGCGGTTGCTCCGCTGGAGGATGGATCCACGAGCAGCGGGGTTGGTATGCTTTCGATCGCCGCGTTTTGCCGGGGCAAAGGGGTATAGGTAGGCTCAGCAGGGACCGCCGCCGGGTCAACCAGCAGGACGGCAGGCTCGCTCACGGGTTGAAAAGGCGTCAGGGTTGGAACAGCCTGGGGAACAGAAGCAGGCAGCGGGTCCGGCGCAGATGCGCATGATGTCGCCAGAAAAACAACCAATAAAGTGAGGATGCGCCTTTGAAAAGTCATGTTCACGATTGTACCAAATGCGAATCGGGAAAGTATGCCAACAATAAAACTGATACAATTGTTCATTCCATGTTGATCTTAATTTCCTGTCTGCTTCTTTTTGTGACTGCACTGATTCTGCTGGGGCTGAGCGTGGCTCAGCCAAACGCGCGATATACCTGGCTCGCGGCAATCGGAGGCGCAATGCTTGCTCTGGCAAGCGTGTTTATCTGGCTCGCTCAAATGCCAGTGGATCTTGTGTTTCCCGCGTGGCAGCCGCTTGCTTTGTTCCAAAACCCGATCCTGTTTCGTGCAGATGCAGTTTCGTGGCCTTATGCAATTAGCGTCGCTGGCATTACATTGACCATCCTATTGACGGCGGTGGCAAGGCCAAATTCCACGAGTTCATATGCATGGGCTGGTGTGCTCGCCCTTGGCGGGCTTGGAATTCTCGCAGTCACAGCGAACAATCCATTTACGTTATTGCTTATTTGGAGCGCACTCGACCTCTCCGAACTGATCACACAACTGCGGTCCGTGGATGGATCGAAGAACAAATGAAAAAGTTGTTATTTCTTTCCACGCGCGCGCTCGGCACTTTTCTTTTGCTATGGGCAAATATTGTAAGCATCGCCCAGGGCAGTTCATTTGATTTTCAATCGATCGCGCCAAGCTCTGGCTTGTATCTCGTTGCTGCGGCAGGACTGCGACTGGGAGTATTTCCCTTGCATCTTCCGTACTCGTCCGAGTCTGTATTGAGGCGCGGGTTTGGAACCTCTCTGCGTTTGATCGCCGCCGCATCCAGTTTGGTGCTGCTGGCACATGTTCCCGCCGGCAGTTTGAGTTCGGGCGCTACGCCATTCTTATTGGCACTTGCGATCATTGCTGCTGTGTACGGCGGTTGGATGTGGCTGCGCGCTCCAGATGAATTGACGGGCCGCCCTTATTGGATCATCGGCATGGCGGCGCTTTCGATCGTCGCCACACTCAACGGCAATCCGCTTGGCGCAATCGCATGGGGATGTGCGTTGATCCTCGTCGGCGGCGCTTTATTCCTTTCCTCCGTTCAACACATCTGGTTGAATCGCGTTTTGCTTTTCGGCGCATGGAGTCTTTCATCTTTGCCATTTTCACTGACAGCCAGCGCATGGCTTGGCCCAGTGAATTTTTTTATTCCATTCGCAATTGCAGCGCAGGCCTTATTGATTGCTGGGTTGATCCGCCACACCCTGCGGCCCGGAGAACGAAGCTCTCTCGACTCACAGGAAAACTGGACCAACCGCGTGTACCCGGCAGGGATCATCTTGCCCATCGCGTTGCAATTCATTCTTGGATTTATCGGATGGGACGGCGCGCGCCAGATCGGGGCATGGCTGCTCGCTGTGATCGTTTCACTCTTAACCCTTGGGCTGGTTTGGGCGACACCGCGTTTTCGCATCCTCAACCCGATCCGCGCTCATTGGGTGAATCCTGCAAGCTCAAACGCAACCAACATGTACAGCAGTTTCTGGAGCGTGTATCGTATTTTCGAGAGGATCAGCCTCGCCATTACTACCGCGCTGGAAGGCAATGGCGGCGTCATGTGGACTTTGCTTTTCCTCGTTCTATTTATCTCACTTCTATCACAAGGGCTTCCATAGCATGGCAACCGACATCGTTTCATGGATTGCAGTGGGAATGATCCTTGCAACATCCGCAACTATTTTGATCAGCCGTGACTGGCGCGTACCCTTTAGGCGCGCTGGCCGTGCAGTACATCGCCGCATTCTGGCTGGTTACACGTCACCTGCCTTTCGTAATGGGCTCTGCAAAACTCATCACAGGCTGGATGGTGGTCGCCGCACTCGGCATGACCCGCCTTGGCCTGACATCTACCGAGGAAAGTGCTGATGAAACCTCCCTGCTCAGCGGACGTTGGTTCCGCGCCACTCTGATCGGCATTGTGGCGCTTGTTTCCATCGGGGCCACGTCGCGCATTGAAACGAGCATTCCCGGCCTAGGCTTGCGAAGTGATCGCAGGAAGCCTGATCCTGATCGGAGCGGGCGTCATCCACCTTGGGGTCACATCGGATGTGCTGCGAGTTACGCTCGGTTTGCTTACCATGCTAACCGGGTTCGAAATCCTTTATGCGGCAGTAGAGAGTTCCATTCTAGTGGCTGGCCTGCTGGCGCTGACAAATCTGGGATTGGGAATCGTTGGTTCCTATTTGATGATCGCGGGCTCTATTCCGCTTGAAACCGAGGAAGACGCGGAGCGCGCCGGTCATTTGGATTCTCGTTCCATTTCTCGCTGGGTTCTGATTCTATTCCTGCTGCAGGAACGTGTTTCGTCGTTTGTCGGCGGGGTCTATCCATGCTTCTGGCGTTGACCGCCTTGATCTTCCCATCGATACGGCGCTCCTGCTCGGTACTGTCTCCATCAAGATCTCAGCGTCTGTTCAATTTTTTGGGCGCAGTTTCGCGCTCAATACTGCAGATGGACCGTTGCTCGCCATCATTTATGGATTAGCCACCTTGTGGTTCTTCGGCACGCAGGCGTCGGGTACCGCCAATCGATCTGTTTCGCTGGGTTTGATGATCGTGGCATTGCTGACAGCCTCCATTGCAGTGGAACCTTTTCTTTTCGCAGCACTTCTGATCACCATGGCGGCCATGTTGGTATCCCGCTGCTGGTTCCGCTGCACCAGCGACCGGTCCCAGGTATTGTGCGGTTTATCCATCAAATCCTTGCGATGCCCTTCATCCTTTTTTCAGGGTGGATGCTTGCAGGCGTGGAAGCCAGCCCTGGTGATATCGGGAATACCATTCAAGCGGGCACCATGCTCAGTCTGGGGTTTGCCTTCCTGCTGGCGGTCTTTCCACTCTATAGTTGGATTCCCATGTTAACCGAGGAAGCATCGCCTTATGCTACAGGTTTCCTGTTGTGGGCGCTGCCAACTTTCACAGTGATCTTCCTGCTCAACTTTTTAGATCGGTACACGTGGCTGCGCAGCACTCCCCAACTTTCAAGCGCCATCCAATATGCGGGCGTGTTCATGGTCGCCAGCGGCGGACTCTTCGCTTCGCAGCAAAAGCACATCGGGAGAATGATGGGCTATGCCTCGATCGTGGAAACAGGTCTACTGCTGTTGGCCGCAGGCTTGAGATCAACCGAAGTTGTGAATGTCACCTTCCTGCTGCTCACCCCGCGCGGATTGGAACTGGCGGTCTGGGCACTGGCAATTTCGATCATTAAACGCAAGGTATATTCTCTGCGTTTTAGTGAAGTCCGCGGATTGGCTCGTAGTTATCCCATTGCTGTGACTTCCATTATTCTGGCGCATCTCTCGATGGCAGGTTTCCCATTGCTGGCAGGCTTCCCATCACGAGCTGCATTATGGCAGGAATTGGGCGGAGAATCTCTCACCATTTCACTGTGGGTGTTCATCGGGTTGCTTGGATTGCTCATTGGGGCAATACGTACCTTGGCGGTATTCGTCATGGCCGAGGAGAACAAGGCTTGGGAGTTGAACGAAACCTGGGTACAGGTGATCATGCTCGGGCTGGGTGTGATCGGGCTCTTCATCCTCGGAATTTTCCCGCAGGTATTGCAGCCATTTATCGCAAATCTGCCTGCGTTGTTCGAGCATCTCGGCCAATAATCCCGTTTTGCGGGCGTGCTATAATTTCGTACTCGAGTAAATCATTTCTCAAACAGCCATCGGAGATAAAAATGGAATTCAGACAAATCATCAAACGCCTTGAATGGTTGGACAAACAGCAGCGCAATAATCAGGATGCGCTCACAGGCCTGGACGGGCGTTTGGAATCGTTTGAGACGACCATTAACGCCGTTTCAAAACAAATGAAGAACTTTACCAGGCAAATCACCGACGTCTCCCCCATGGAAAAGCGTCTGGATCAATTTGATACTTTAATGACCCGCCAGCGCGCCGAATTCGTCAAACTGCTGGAGGAAAAAGAAAAAGAACAAACCCGTGTCACCCGCGAAAATCTGAAATATGTCCAGACTGAGTTGACCGAGATCCAGAAGGTTATCGCAAACATCAAGACGACGACCAATTTAACGGAGATCAAAAAACAGATCAAGGAACGTGGCGATGAAATGCAGCGCGTCTTGAACAATGTAGCCGATTTGAAATTCCGTGTGGATGAAGTTGCCCGTACAAAAGACGACGCTGTTCACGCCCTGAAAGCCATTGAGGAAACACGCAAAAATGACTTGAAACGCGTCGCCGATATTCAAGGCGAAGTGACAGCCCTGCGCAAACGCGTGGATGAAAACCGCGACAAAGCCACCATCACCGCCGACAGCATTCGCAATGTCGAGAATCGTTTTACTGACCTGATCGCATCGGAACTTGAGCGCAAACAGGCTCAAACCGCCTTCCTTGAACAACAGACTCTGGCGCAGATTGACCGTGACCGCGCATGGAAAGAATGGAAGGAAAAATATGAATCCTTCCAAAAGGAAGCTGCCAATCTCGATATTCACATTCAGAATCTGGATGAAGCCCTGCGCGGAGCAAAAAAGGCACAGGAAACCTACCTTGAACTCAATACGAAACTCGAACGCCGTATCAATGAAGTCACTGAAATGCAGCGCCTCGCCGAAGACCGCCTGCGTCAGGAATGGGTCAGCTTCAAGACCGACGACCAAAAACGCTGGACGGGTTACAGCCTCTCCTCCGAAGAATCCTTCCGCGATATTCGCAAAGAAGTGCAAAAGATTGAGACCCGCATCACACCGCTTGATGACGCCGCACAGGTCGTTCAAGACCAACTGCATCAAACCACCGATGCAACCGAAAAGCAATTGCAGGAAATGATGAACGTCATCCACGAATGGATGCTTTCCTACCAACGCATCATGGGGCACGGAAAGAAAACAAAAAAGTCATAGGCAAAAATCCCGCAGGGAAATCCTGCGGGATTTTTCTTTAACTTTGTGGTTAAATAGTAAACATGAGAGTCATTGGAACAGCAGGCCATGTAGACCATGGCAAGTCAACGCTTATCGCAGCACTCACCGGCACTCACCCCGACCGCCTCAAGGAAGAACAAGCCCGCGAAATGACCATTGAACTCGGTTTCGGCTGGATGAATCTACCCAACGGCGAAGAGGTGGGTATTGTAGATGTACCCGGGCACCGCGACTTCATCGAGAACATGCTTTCAGGCATCGGGGGAATCGACGCGGCTTTGCTCGTTATCGCCGCTGATGAGGGTGTCATGCCACAGACCAGGGAACATCTGCTGATTTTGGATCTGCTGCAGATTCCCGTTGGATTGATCGTCTTGACGAAAACAGATCTCGCTTCTGATTCAGGGTGGCTTGATCTGCTCGAAACAGACATTCGCTCTGCTGTGAGTGAGACCGTACTAAAAGACGCCCCCATCGTTAGAGTCTTGCCAAAAACAAAACGGGACTCAAAGAGTTGCTTTCGGCCATTGAGATCCTGCTAAAGACAAACCTTCGCGCCCCGACCTAAACCGTCCACGCCTGCCGATCGACCGTGTGTTCAGCATGAGCGGATTTGGCACAGTGGTCACAGGTACGCTTAGTGATGGTCATCTCTCAATTGGTGATGAAGTGGAAATTCTGCCTTCGGGTCAAACGGGGCGCATACGCGGTTTGCAAACCCATAAGAAAAAAGAGGAAAGTGCTGTGCCGGGCTCCCGCACCGCGGTCAATATCTCCGGTGTAAATACGGATTTGATCCAGCGCGGCGAGGTGGTGGTCCACCCCCATCAATATACAGCCACACGCAGGGTCGACGCGCGGTTTCGTTTACTGAAGGAAGTTTCCAAACCTATTAAACATAACGACGAAGTGAAATTCTTTACAGGCGCAAGCGAAACGGTCGCCACTTTGCGTTTGCTGGGAACCGAAGAACTTCAGGAAGGCGAAGAAGGCTGGATTCAGTTGGAATTGCGCGACCCCATCGTCGCGGTACGTGGAGATCGCTACATTCTTCGCCGCCCTTCGCCAAGCGAAACCATCGGTGGCGGCATGATCGTTGACCATCAGCCTAAAGGCAGGCACAAGCGGTTTGACGAAACCGTGCTGAAATCTCTGGAGTCCCTCGCGCAAGGCTCGCCCGCCGACGTTTTGTTCGAAGCCGCGCTGGCATTGAACGCCGCTTCGCTGAAAGAAATGACGGCGCGTTCGCGCCTTGAACTCAACCCTGCAAATGAAGCGCTGAACGAATTGATCGCAGACGGCAGGTTGGTCGCCCTTGAAGAAGGAGAACTGTCGGCCTCGAGCAATATACTGGCCATTACACTCCCATATTGGAATTCCCTGCGGGAAAAGACCATACAGATTGTCGATACTTATCACAAACAATATCCATTGCGGCGCGGCATTCCACGTGAAGAATTAAAGAGCAAACTAAAACTCACACCGCGCGTCTTCAATGCGGCGATCGGGCTTCTTGTCAGCCACGCACAGTTGGTGGATTTGCGCGGCTCGGTGGCTCAAACCGTCCATGAGATAAAATTCAATGGACAGGATCAGGCCAGGGTTAATGGGTTGATGCGTAAATTCGCCGAAAATCCATTCAGCCCGCCAAGCGTCAAAGAATGTCAGGCGGAGGTCGGCGAGGAAATCTTCAACGCCCTGCTTGAAATGAACGAATTATTTGCAGTATCTCCTGATGTGGTTTTCAAAAAACAGGACTACGAATTAATCGTGAGGAAGATACGCGAAGAACTTGAAGCAAAGGAACGATCACTCTTGCAGAGGTCCGCGACTTATTGAGCACGACCAGAAAATATGCGCAGGCCTTGCTCGAACATCTTGATGCGATCAACATCACGATGCGTGACGGGGATGCTCGCAAACTCAGGAAATAAACTTTCATTATGGATAATATATTCAAGCCACCCACGTTTGACAACGAGGAAAAGTCTCACAAGGCTTTTTTGTTGCATGTCATCGTGTGGGGCTTGATCTTTGTCCCCGTTCCCTACCTGATATTTACACTGGTTTCAGAACCGCAGGATTTCAGCCGGGCAGTGATACAGTCGATGTTTGGTGAAGTTATCAACTTTCTGGTTCTGTTTTTATCCAGAAAAGGATTTGTGCACCAGGCATCGATTATTCAATCTGGGATGTTGTGGATATTCTTTACCATCACAGCTTTTTCCGGGGACGGCGCGCATAGCGAAGCCTACGTCATGGGCTATCCGCTGGTGATCCTCATTGCAGGAATTCTTTTTGGAGGGCGAGCGGCCTCCTACGTCACCGTCCTGTCGCTTTTAGCTGGCACGGGGATGATCTACGCGGAAGTCGACAAACTGATCGTCGTTGAGAGCCTCAACACATCCATGAACATGTGGGTGATCAGCCTGGTCATATTCCCCATGATCGCAATATTACAACACCTTTCCGGACGGTCAGCACAAAATGCATTAAAGCGCGCCAGGATCAGCGAACAAAAATACATGATGCTTTCCAACATCAGTACAGATTATGTATTCGAAACCAAGGTAGATGAAAACGGAAATAACGACTTGTATTGGGTCGGTGGCGCCTTTGAAAAGATGACAGGCTACACTTTTGAGGAATATCTGGCCGCGGGCAGCTGGGTCGCTCATGTTCACCCGTACGATCTCGAAAAAGACAATCAGGATATGGAAGCGCTTGCCCGGAACGAGGACATAAAATCCGAGATCCGCACGATTACAAAGAGTGGAGAGATCCGATGGGAAAGAATATTTGCGCACCCGATCTGGGATGAAAGCAGGAACAGGCTTGCAAGCGTCATTGGCGCCGTGCAGGATATTACCGAAGTCAAACTCGCCGAGAAAACCCTGATCGCCGCCCTTAGTCAGTCTGCGGAAATGGTGCGGACGATTCCCGACATGGCCTGGTTGAAGGATGTGAACAGTAAATACATTGCCGTTAATGCGAAGTTCGCAACAGTGGCCGGTCTTCAAGTAGAGGATATCGTCGGAAAAACCGATGCAGAAATTTGGGCAGAAGCCTTTGCCCAAAAATACCGCGAAGATGACCTGATAGTCATTGAATCGCAAAAACTCAGGCGAATCGAAGAAAAACAAATGGACCACACAGGCAGGATGTACTGGGTGGAGACCATCAAAACTCCCATTTTCAACGGAAAGGGCGAAGTCATCGGCACCACCGGTGTTGCCCGCGACATCAACGAACGCAAGGAAGCTGAACTTACCGAAAAACGCCGCGGCGAAATGCTCGAAAAAGTGATCGAGCTTGGCAAGCATGTTACTGAATCAAGTGACTTAAAAGGGACTATTCATAAAATATGGCACGGCGTTCACGACGACCTGCAATTTGACCGGCTTGCGATCTTCCTCTACAACTCCGAGCGCAATCAAATGGACGATACTCTCGGAACGGATAAACACGGTCAAATGACAGATAACTATGGCATATCCTTCCCTGTCGGCGAGGATACAGATGGATCGACATTTGCCTATCTGCTTGAAAGACCTGACGGTTTTTATTTCACGAACAATTACGCCGCGGAAAACAATATTCCGCCCGAGCATGAAATGCACAAAGTCAGAGATTACGCGGCAGTTGCGGCATGGGCAGGCAACAAACCTGTCGCCGTGATCTGCGCAGACAATCTGATCTCGCAGCGTCCCATTACAAGCGAACAGTTGGAAGGGTTGCGGTTATTCGCTGGCTATGCTGGTCTCGCCATTGAGAATACACGCCTGAATACCGCCATCCAAAATGAATTGAACTTGCAAAAACGAGCGGAACAACGCGAAGCACGCCGTCGCGCCACTCTCGAAAAAGTGATCAAGTTGGGGCAGGGCGTGACCGAGGTACACAACCTGCGCGCCACTCTCGAAAGGATCTGGCATGGCGTCCACGACGGGTTGGGATTTGACCGTCTGGCGATCTTCCTTTATAACGCCGAACGCAACTCTGTCGACGGCTCTCTGGGCACAAACAACGATGGACAGATCGTGGAGGAATGGGAATACTCTCATTCTCTTAATCGGGAAAGCCCGTCATCTTTTACGGTAACACTGGAGAGTTCAGACGGCCTGTATTTCTCGAAGAATTTTGGCGTTGAAAATAACATACCCGAAGGCCATGAAATGCACGACGTAAAGGACTTCGCCGCCGTAGCCGCGTGGGCAGGTGAAAAACCTGTTGCCATCATCTCTGTGGATAACCTCCCAAGCGGCCGCCCGATCACGGAAGAACAACTGGAAGCGCTCCGTCTATTCGGCGGCTATGCAGGGTTGGCAATCGAAAATGCCCGCCTGAATGAAACCATTCAAAAAGAACTCTCTGATGAGATCCTTTTGCAGGAACGGGAGAAACGACGCCGCGCGATCCTTGAAAAAGTTGTCAAGCTCGGCCAGAGCGTGACCGAAGTGAATGATCTCCGCACTACGTTGACAAGAATTTGGCAGGGCGTTCACGATGGGCTTGAATTTGACCGCACTGGAATCTACCTCTACAATCCCGCGCGGACTTCCATGGATGGCACATTCGGAACAAACGATCTGGGAGAAATGGTTGATGAATGGCATACCTGGATTTCCATCGCACAGGATGGCAAAGACGCAAAATCATTCATCTACCTGCTGGATAATCCTGATTCAATTTATATTACGCACAGCTACGACGATGAACACAACGCCCAACCGGGCAACATTATGTATGGAGTAAAAGATTTTGCCGCTGTTGCCGCAAGAGTGGGTGAAAAACCGGTGGCGATCATCTGCGTGGATCATAAGATCAGCGGGCTTCCCATCTTGGATGAACAGCTCGAAGCCCTGCGGCTATTTGCGGGGTATGCAGGTTTGGCCATTGAGAATGCACGGCTCAACACGGCGCTTCAAAACGAACTCGTTCAGCGAAAGACCTTTATCGAAGAGCTTGAAGCAAAAAATGCCGAGTTGGAGAGATTCACCTACACCGTCTCTCACGACCTGAAATCACCGCTGGTCACCATTCGAGGATTTCTCGGTTACCTCGAGCAGGATGCCGTTTCAGGCAGTTTCGAAAAATTCAAGCAGGATATTTCACGCATCGAAACCGCAGTGGAGAAAATGCAAAACCTGCTCAGGGACTTGCTTGAGTTATCGCGCATCGGCAGGTTGATCAATCCGCCGACCTATATCGCGTTCAACGAGATCGTCAAAGACGCGCTGGAGATCGTCCACGGGCAGATCGAAGGGAGGAGTGTTCTTGTCATTTACAAAGAGACCGATGTCAAAATACACTGTGACCGGGTGCGCCTGACGGAAGTGATGCAAAACCTGATCGAGAACGCAATAAAATTCATGGGCAGCCAGTCATCCCCTTGTATAGAGATCGGCACATACAACGGTGAAGAAGAGCAGGCTGTGTTTTACGTAAAAGATAACGGCTCAGGCATTGCCCCTGAGTTCCACGAAAAGATATTTGGTCTGTTCAACAAGCTTTCCAGCGATTCCAGCGGAACCGGCATCGGCCTCGCACTCGTAAAAAGGATTATCGAAGTACACGGCGGACGCATTTGGGTCGAATCGCAAGCCGACAAAGGCGCAACATTTTTCTTTACGCTGCCATAAGATAAGGAGATACCATGTGTGGAAGATTTACTCTTACTGTTGACCCATCAGAATTACAGGACGCATTTTCGGATTTCACATTTCCAGATCAATTCTCCCCGCGTTTCAATATCGCGCCAACCCAACCCGTTCTTGCCATTCCAAATGATGCAAAGAACAAAGCGGATTTTTTCCTTTGGGGGCTGATCCCTTCATGGGCAAAGGATCCATCCATTGCCAACAAACTGATCAACGCACGCGGCGAGACCATTGCTGAAAAACCATCCTTTCGCGGCGGATTCAAATACAAGCGCTGCCTCATCATCGCCGATGGATTTTACGAATGGAAAGCGCAGCCCGGTGTCAAAACCAAAACGCCCTATTTCATTCACATGAAAGACCGCAAGCCATTCGCCTTCGCAGGCCTTTGGGATGAATGGCATTCCCCGGATGGCGGCTCGGTTCGCACTTGCACCATTATTACCACCGAACCCAATGAGTTGATGTCGACTCTGCACAACCGCATGCCGGTGATCCTTAACCAAAAGGATTATGCCGACTGGCTCGACGCCGCGCCTCGGACTCCCGACAGCCTGCTACACCACATCAAATCTTTCCCCGCTGACAAAATGTCCGCCTACCCTGTTTCGACCATGGTCAACGCTCCGGGCAATGACCGTGCCGAATTGGTGGTTCCCGTTCAATAAGATAAATATTTTCAGGAACGGATTCTGTCGCTCTTTCTTCGTTAACTCACAACATGCATAAAATCCAAATCCTTTTAGCACAACGCTTTCCAGCGTTAGGCTCGCGTGATTTCGCCATTTTTTGGGTAGGTCATCTCACATCCCTGATCGGCACATCCATGCAAAACACGGCTTTGCCATTACTGGCTTACCGCATCAGCGGCCGTCCGTTCGATTTGGGGTTGATCGGTTTTGCTGTAACCCTGCCAACCTTCTTTTTGGCGTTGCCCGGTGGCGTGCTCATCGAACACGTGGACAAACGCAAGGCGATCATTTTCCTGCAAACCATCATGATGCTGGACACTTTTGCGCTTGCCATTCTTGCATTAAGTGGGTTCATACAGATATGGCACATCGTGATCACATCGCTAATTCTCGGCATCGCCACGGCTTTCGAGATCACAGCACGCCAGGCCATGCTGATCGAACTGGTTGGGCGAGAATCCTGCCGAATGCCATTGCACTGCAATCCACAGCCTTCAACATGTCACGTGTACTTGGGCCTGCACTTGCAGCCCCTGCCCTCCTCCTCTTTTCAAATAATGGCGAAGGCTGGATATTTCTTCTCAATGGAATCAGCTTCGTCGCCATCATTACCAGTTTGTTTTTGTGCGGACTCGTTACAAGTCACCAGTGTTGCCACGCACCCGCCCAATGTTGGTTGAATTACAGGAAGGCACCCAGTATCTTTTCAAGAATTCGTCTGTGGGGCTGTTGGTCGTCATTGCGGCCATATTAGGAGTTTTCGCTTTCCCTATTATTCAACAACTCCCAGTAATTTCCAAAGACCTGCTAAAACAGGCAAGCGATACAAAAGCCATAGTGGATATACGCAATAGCCTGCTCTATACCGCCCAAGGCGTAGGCGCATTGACCGCAGCATTTTCGATCGCCATGAACAACACCTCACGTTGGCGTGGTTTGCGCCTTTTGCTGGGCGAAGCGGCTTTCATCCTGGGCATGATCGTCATCCCCATCTCGAACTCTGTTTGGATCGCAATGATCATTATTGCATTAATGGGCTGGGGAGCCGTCACACAACTGGCTACAATGAATACACTTTTGCAATTGCAAGTGCCAGACATACTGCGTGGACGTGTTTTCAGCATCTATCTTTGGGCGCTGCAAGGCATTGCCCCATTTGGCAGCCTGCTCGTCGGCTGGATGACACAGGAATTCGGCCTGACCAACACGACCCTGTTATGCGGCTTGATTTCCCTGGGAATTATTGGCGGAATTCAGGTATTTCGCCCGGATATACGCGGAACGACGGGTTAATATAGGATTAGCGTTTGATATGCATCTTGACTTTGATTTTTTGGGCATGTTATGATGAACCATATGCAAAGCGATTTTAACGAAGAAGCAGACAATTCTCCGAGAACAAAAGAGAAAAATGAGCAGCCATCACCTGAAAGACGGCGCAGTTTTATTACACGCTGGATGAATACGCTCGTTCAAATGGGACTTGGTGAATCACTTCTGCGAAGCGGCACGAATCTGTTTTCCATCGTCGCCATTGCCGTGGTAATTCTGCTCGTGCAGGCGTTCAATCGCCAAACGGCGAATCCACTTTCAGGAAACAGCAATCAGGCATCAGGTTCCGCTCCGACCGTTGAAGTGGATATCAATTCGATCCCCGCGTTGGAAAATCCACTCGTGGCAGGCATCTCCCGTTCGGCACAAATTCACACGAATATTCCTTCACGTCCCCGCAATGAGATCACAACCTACACTGTGCAGGATGGCGATACAGTGTTTGGCATTGCAGAAAAATTCGGGCTGGAGCCGCAAACCATTTTGTGGGGCAATTACAATATTCTGTTGGATGATCCGCACTCCTTGAAGCCTGGCCAGGAATTAAGTATTCTGCCGGTGGACGGCGTGTATTGGGAGTGGCTCGGCGGCATCCCATTTGGAGATTGGGCTGAGTTCTATGGTGTCACTGCCGCTGACATTATCGAATATCCCACCAACGAAATCGATCTCAATACGGTTGGCGATTATTCCAACGCAAATATCAAAACTGGCACATGGCTGATCATCCCCAATGGAAGACGGGAGTTCGTTAATTGGAGTGCGCCGTTAGGCGTGACTCGTGAAAACCCCGCATCGGCCCGCGTGCTTGGGCAGGGTGCCTGTGAACCAATCAGTGGTGGTGCTGTCGGTTATGGCACCTACGTCTACCCGACGAACAAACACTTCCTCTCGGGGTTTGATTACAACGAAAAAACAAATCATCGCGGCCTTGACTTTGCAGGCAGCGAAGGCGAAGGCGTGTATGCCGCAGATGCTGGCGTGGTTGTGTACTCTGGCTGGAATAATTACGGCTACGGCAATATGATCATGATCGATCATGGAAACGGCTTTCAATCCCTGTATGCCCACTTGAGCGCGATCTATCGCGGCTGCGGCCAGAGTGTTGGCCAGGGTGAGGGAATCGGCGCTGTTGGTTCCACCGGGCGCTCCTCAGGCCCACATCTTCATTTTGAGCTGATGACCGCCACCTGGAAGGTCAATCCATGGGATTATTTGCCTCCGCCGTAGGCACTTGCCAAAGGTGAAAGGCTATACTATAATGCCCATCGTTCCCGGGCGCGTAGCTCAGTTGGTTAGAGCGCATGTATCACACACATGAGGTCGGGGGTTCGAGCCCCTCCGTGCCCACCAAAACAAAAAAAACTGCCAATTGGTAGTTTTTTTTGTTTTGGTGGGTTACTATTTTACTTTGAGGCCACAGGCACAACTTCCCATATTCGATTCTCATCCTGCATACAAGTCTTCGTTTTGAAAACTGGGGGGGTATGAACATTTATCTTATATGCCACTATGTAATCTTCCGAGTTCCCATAAATAGGCATAAGACTCATCCAAGAGGGTATGTTGTCAGGAGAAGGGACAAAATCCATATATAAATGTCGTACAGTATAGTTTTTTTCATAGGCAACATAAGTATATCCCTGGCGGTAAGCCTCCTCCCAGAATTCATCTGTGCTCCTTAAGGATGCAGCGCGAAGAACGGAATACTCATCTGCCTTTGTGGAACACGCAAAAAGATCGGAACGGAGATAATATCTGAATGCGCTCAAAGTTAACACCCGCTCCCCAAGAGCAGCCTGGTCATTTATGGGTTTTAAATAATCGCAAAAATAGTAGTTATTGCACTGGGGATTTCCACGCGAATCCAATGGAGAGTAAGTATCAAGCGAAATATAAATAACTCTAAAATTGACAAACAACAAGACTACAACGAGCATTAATTTCATAATCTTACCTATGTCATCTTTTAGATCGAACAAGCCTTCAGCAATCACAGCGAGGGGCATGAATAGAATTATCCATAGAAAAAACACATATCGAATTTCGACCACTGTAAAGAAAAGCATTATCCAAAGGAGTAGTGTAATCAAAGTTAGAGATGTCAGATACAACAATGTTTTTTGTTCAAAAAGTCTTTCCCTGACATTTTTTATGAAAACCCCAGGAAAAAACGCCAGAAATAGCGGGGAAATAGTGCCAAGGCTTTGGGGAGAATTCAAAAATGTTACGACGAATGGATAGAAAGCCCGAAATGCCCATATCTCATTTGGGTCGAAAGACCATTGCCATCCTGAGGTGTTCAACTTTGCGGCGTTTGTAAAAGCTGCCAGCGGGTCACCTAGGATCATCCAGTTGGCGGCTAGATGAAATAAAGCGAGACCCAGAAGCGCCGAGAGGAGCCAGAAAAAACGGCTGAAGAGAGATTTGAGATTCAGTCCATCATTTTTCCACGCTGAATACATTTCTTGTAAATAGAAAAGCGCGAAGAAGATGCCCAATAAAACGGCGTTAAAAGGTCGCGAGATGATGGCGAAACCTGCCAGAAAGCCCACGAAAAAGAATCCGCTATTGCGCGCTTTGATGCCGTTTACGACCATCCAATAAACAGCAGCAACGGCGGGCGCGGAAGCTGCGAGGTCAATTTTGCCGTCTCCCAATAGGTCGGTAAACGCGGTGGTGGTTAGGAGCAGGGCTAGCAATATCCGCCTTGCCTGTTTGGATAAGCCGAGTTGTTCTCCCAGCGCCAGGGTGAAGATGATAATTACAAAACCGTTGGCCCATGAATACAGCCGCGCGGCCTGGTCTCCAAATATCTGGGCAATTGCTGCATACTGTATCCCGGTGTGGAATGAACTGGCAATAAATGAATCGTTCAGAAAGTATTGGATGTGATTCGTCATTGCAGTGATCTTTGCATCTGAAAAATACAAGGCAACTGAATCGTAGCTCAGCCGCGATGAGGAATACATCAAACTTAATAATAAAATGCCGAGGGAAAGCCCGTAAACCAGTCTGGCGTTATTGTCTGTCCCTTCAAAAAGATTGAAGCTGTGATCTTCTGCATGGGTCTTGATAAATTTCACGAATGATCGAAGCCCCAGGACTAGTCCGCCAAGTGTTATTGCGATCACAAAAGCAGGCGTTAGCTTGTATAGTCCGCCGAGGGTGAGAAATATAATGGAAAATAGTCCGCTCCCGATCAAAAAAGCTGACCCGATTAGGATGGGGCGGGCAGGCTTGTTTGAGATGTCGCTTTTCTCGTCCCATAACAAAGAGGTGAAGATAGTCCCCAGTGAAGTACATGCTAGGAAAAAAAAGGCAACTCCGAAAAATGCTCCAATGATGTCGGCAAGATAATTGATTGGCTCAATTCTTGAAAGTTTGGGCAGGATGATTTCCCAATTAAAAAGAAGTGATCCATGCAAGACGCTCGCCCTGCCGGAAAACAAAACAAAGAGGGCAACGCATAAGGTTGCCCATGCGCTAAAAAATATTCTTCCGTACATTGACCATTTATTTTCTCGTTGCATTGGGTCTCCCTGCTGTAGATTTTTCATTTTTTGTCCTATTGTATCTTGATATAATTGAAAGAAAGGAACCGCTTCCATTGAAAATTCTACTTGTAGGTAATTATTATTATCCAGAACATCTGGGGGGCGTTGAGATCGTTTCTTTCAATCTGGTAAAACATTATCGCGAATTCTCGCACGAGGTGCGTTGGATGGCGGCGGATGTGCCCCCTAATTTGCGAGTTGCTGGTAGGGGTGATGTGCCTATCTCCTCCTGGAATATAGCTGAGGAGAAGTTGGGCTTTCCCCATCCCTTGCCACATCCAAATGTGTTGAAAAAATTGTTTGATAATATTAAGTGGTGCGATGTCATACATTTACAGGACAGCTTGTATTTGATCAACATCCTTGCTTTTTTTATCGCCAAACTGCTGGGGAAGCCTATCCTCCTTACCCAATATGCAAAATTTATACCTTATAAACAATATTACAAACGTTTTTTGCAGACCGCGGCGTATCGAACCGTTGGCTGGCTTATGTTCAATCTTGCAGATCGTTTAGCGTTCATTACTGAAAATGTGCGCGCGGGCATGGCGTATCTTACCCCGAAGTCCAGGCAGGAGGTGGTTCCACTTGGCGTGGATACAGACCTATTTGTTCCGTTGGCGAAGGATGAACGAGCGCGCCTGCGTGAACAATTGAGCGGAAGTGCGGAAAGACCGATCATCCTTTTTGTAGGTCGTTTAGTAGAACGTAAAGGTGTGCATCTAATACGCCCTTTAATAGAAAAACATCAGGAATGGTTTTGGGTATTAGTTGGCAGGCCCGATGACTTTAATCCCTCTGAATGGCAATTACCCAACTTAAAACATTTGCAAAACCTTCAAGAAGATGAATTAAGCAAACTTTTCGCCAGCGCAGATATTTTGGTTCATCCATCCGTCGGGGAAGGAATAACTTTAACAGTTTCCAACAGTCTCGCTTGTGGAACGCCTGTGGTAATTTCTGAGGAATCACTATATGAACTAGACACAGCGTCACGCAAATTATTCTTTGCTGTATTGCCACAGACACATGACATAGAAGAAAAACTAAATATGGCACTTTCTAATTGCGCCGCTCCAGAAAACCTTCGTGCTGCCTGTAGAGATTTCGCCATTAACCAATTAAGTTGGAAAAAGATGTGCGAGCGATATCTTGAAATATTGCAGGATATTGCTCGCACAGCACAGTAAAATGACAACAAAATTCCCGTTAAAAGCGGTTTCGCTCTTTTAACAAATTTACACTTTTTCTTCAGACAATGTAACAGGCTTTTGGCAGCTACAGATCATGGATTCTGACCAACATTTCTGAATACGCCCAATTTCTGCAAATTTAATAATCATTGCAAAAAGCCGAATCACCTGCCATATCAAAAAAAGAGGAAAGTGAATAAAAAGACCCGGCCCAAGCTCCTTTATTTTCACATTATCAAAATTTGTAACAGTCAAGATATTCTTTAGTGACAAAGGGGACAAAATTGTAAAATGAGTTAAATCACCGTAAATAACATAGTTCGGCATCAAGCCATCACCATTGGGTGTCTGGATAATAAATAGCCCGCCAGGCTTCAAAGCTTGTTGTATTAACACAAGCAATTCATAAAGCTCCTCTTTTTTGAAGTGCTCAATTATGTCAATCGCAACAATTATCTCATACTCATCCACATGCTCCTTCAAGAAGGACATCACATCTGCATGAAAAACATTAAATCCACGCTCTTTCGCTATTTTGACTTGCTCTTCTGAAATATCCACACCTGACAAGTTGGTAAAACCAGCAGATTGCAGGTACCTTAACATAAATCCTTGCCCACACCCCAAGTCAAGGATGGCTTCATCCCGTTTCCTTCCTTTGAACAAAGGCAGGTATTTTTCGTTGTACCAAAGTTTGAGATGCAGAAAGCCAAACTTCTCTCGCGGTTCCCCCATCTTAAAAGCGGAATAGTATTTTTCATAAAGCGGCTTGCGAATATCTTTCATGAGTTTAGAGCCCTTTTTTATAAATATTCATGGTGTTTTACGCTGAATAGTCTTGATTTCTTAATCCCTGATTCTTATTCCCAAAATACTTAATACAAAACTGGTAATGATGATCTGCCATCCCAGCGCCATAGCAAGGCTCCCACCAAAGACCAGACGAATACTTGTGTTAAAACCAATCGCGTTAAATTCGGGAGAGAGCATGAGCGCCTTAATTGTTATAAAGAGTCCAAGCATAAACACTACAAACCCAATCCCCAAACCGAACTCAAGAGTAAAATACTTGAACAACGGGTAAAACTCCGGTTTTGAAGGAAGGAGTTTAGTATTATAGGCGTAAACCCGCGTTATCACAGCAAAAGAGATCATGTTTACCGCAAGCATCATGATTGTTCCTGTAACAATGAAACTGTGAAAGTCGATCAACCTAAAGCCAATGTTCACAGGGCCAAAGAACAAGGCCAGGTTAAAAACCCCAGCTAATGTCAGCAATACAAGACCCGGATATAGAAAGAGCCACGTGGGGCTATACATCAATAGAAATCTCAAATGTCTCCATCCATCGCGGAAACTGCGAAGATGGGGAGGTCTATCCCTTCCGTCAGGGGACAAAGTTGTGGGAACCTCGCAAACATTCATTTCCATTACTGAGGACTTGATGACAATCTCACTGGCCAGTTCCATCCCTGTTGTTTGTAATTCCATTCTTTCAATGGCTTCTTTTGTAAACCCACGCAAGCCACAGTGGAAATCATTTACTGGAGTTTTAAAAAAAAGCTTTCCGAGGAAGGATAATACAGGATTCCCTATATATCTATGATGCCAAGGCATGGCTCCTTTTTTGATGCCGCCCTTAAAACGATTACCCATAACAAGTTCATATCCTTCGCGTAGCTTCTCAATAAAAGGCGTGAGGTTTTCGAGATCGTAACTATCATCTGCATCCGCCATGATGATGTATTGTCCAAGCGCTGCCACAAATCCACTGCGCAGAGCATTACCATACCCTTTTTCCTCAACATGGATAACCCTCGCACCAAGCGAGGCTGCGATCTCTACGGATTTATCCGTGCTACCATTATCCGCCACGATCACTTCACCATTGACTTCTCCCTTTTTCAGGGAGTATAGAGCTTTTTTAACGCAGACACCCACTGTACGTTCTTCGTTAAGGCATGGCAATACGATGCTTACTTCCATCCCATCAGGAGTTTTTTTGTTTATCTTGATTGGCATATGTATCCGCCTTCTCAGGTTACTCTGACATTTCCCATTCTAGAATGGGGTTGCACAATGGTATGGATAAAGTTGTGTTTTGCTGAAAACTAAGAACAAGCGCTATAGCGCCAGTCTTTTCTATATTCAAAACAAAATCCCCGGCTCCTGAGGTAATTTGTTTTAAATATAACATCGGCATGGGTTCGGATAGCGAAAACACCTGCATGGAAACACCAACAGGAGGGCATCCTTCATCTGAAAATTTCGCCTTTCCGGTTATTAGATATTGGGCAGGATCGGCACCAGCATAAAGAAAAGAAAGCGATGGAGAATCCTTTGATATTGTAACAGAGTGCTTTTTTCCGTTAATGTCATATACAAGACTTGCCTCTGCTGATGGGGTAATTAGAATCCAATCTGGTTGTCCGCCCGGTAAACGGCCGATATATTTCCGCATCTGACTGAAGGTCAAAAGTGTAGTTTCGAGAGAGGTGGGTACTTGACGCTTATACACAGACAAAACCGCCCCATCATACAAATGAAACTCCTCAGGCAGTTTTTTGAAATCTTTTCTTATTTTCCACTGGTATGAGAAAATATCAAATACAAACTTTACAACTTTTTGCTCATCCTCGCTTAAATGGTATTGAAAGGGAGTGGTGACTACAACGTATTCGGCTTGAAGCAATGGCGCCAATGGGTAAAAATCCCGTGAATCTATTTGAGGAGAGTGTAGTATCCGCAGAGATGTATGTTCTCCATACAGGGACACTTCAGCATGATGTATGATTTCGTCGTTCATTAACTTTGACGAATCCGCAATATAAATACTTCCATTTCCGCCAGCGATTTCGCGTAAATAAGCAACCAGCCGTGCTACCTCATCGTAGTCCGGGCGATACAACGGGGGATGGTTTAGGGTTGTTGGAATGGGGACTAAATGCACGGGAGCTAATCCTGCCCACAAGTTGTATCCAAGCAAAAGGAAAATACCGGGGGTGAGCAACCAGTGAACAAGCGTTTTGGGCTTAATAATTACCCATACTATAAGCGCAGAAATACCCAGTAAGATTGGCAATGCAACATGCAACATGTACTGTGTGCCCGTTTGACGGGGAATGGCAACCCATATAAACACAGAAGTCACTCCAAAAAGTAAAATAAAGCACAACGATTTCTGATCCGCGTTTTCGCCTTCAAGCTGAAAAACCTTCTGTATTTTGGGAATGCCCGATGCAAAGCCCAAAACAACCAGAAACCACAAAACACCATAAGTCTTTAAAAAATAAACAAAGACCTGAAAAGGATTGAGAGAGTATGATGAATACAAGCTTAGATAATTTACATAAATGATATTCAGCAACAGTCCCGGGGCCAATAAAACAATGGAAAGCACGAGAAAGGCCAGTATAATTTGCATTTTTATCAAGACATTCCAAAACTCAGATAAACCCTTCCTCCAGTTCTTTTCGGAACGTTGCAGGGCAAAGAATAATAAAAATGCTCCTATAGAAAATAATAAAGACGCCACATTATAAGCAAAGTGGCGTCGAAATATAATCGCCAATCCGCACAATATTCCAATCACAGGAAGTTGAAGACGCCATTTTTTCAGTTCCATATCCAGCAGATAAATGACTATAGCAACTGCGATCAGTAGAACTGCTCCAGTATCTGGATATCCTCTAAAAGCAGAAGCCCAAAACGCTGGAATTAAAGCCCCTGTAAAAATCGTAATCCATCCGGCATAAGTATGGGATGGAAAAATTCTTCTGGCAATATGCCCAGATACAATCAACATAGGGATATGGTAAACAAAAACTAAGCCAATGATATACCCTAATCGAGAATACTTAAATAACTCCATGAATGGAATTAGCGGCAATGCAAAATAGTAGTTATAGTCCAACCATGTAGAGAAATAAACAGCTTTTAATGCCTGAAAAGGGTTCTGGATAAACATTCTGCTGGTGTCATCAGCTATTTCCTTGTAGAAAGCATAATCCCACCAATAAAAAATATGCTCATTTGACACATACAAGGTTGTGAGGAATCCAGCAAAGAAAATCACAATAAGAAAAAGTCCTTGAGGTTTTACCAACAGTTTTCCAAGAGGGTGTCTGAAAACCAAACCGCAAAGACTCAAAGGCACAAAGGCACGAAGCTTTTTTCTCTTTGAGTCTTTGGATCCTAGTGTATTTGTGGTAAAAAAACGAATTTTCAGACGTTTTCCAAGTAAGGACATAATCATTTCCTGTAAAAATATTAACGTATTATAACTGGCGCGTAAACCTATTCTCCAGTTCCTTATCCGGTTTTCCTAAAAATAACAACATTCTCCGAACGGTACAAAATGGAATAGTGAGCATCATCTTCTAGTGCTATTACAAGGGCAGGTACATTCTTGCGGGGTGTATTCAGGAATTTGCAATTACCAATGGGAGGCGCAGTTGAGATATAAACGTAATCATAGTCCTCTCCAAAATAACCAGACTCACCATCAAGGCATTCCAGTCCCTCGTCAATGCAGTCTTGAATATTTGCCCTATGTTCTGCAAATACATCAAATTCGTTTCCAAGCAGCCATTCTCGCCCCTGGATTGTTGTCAGGCTTGTTCTTTGCGCTAAAGCCGGGAACCATTCTGAAAGAGAATCACACATCCCATCAGGATTGCCCGTCAGCACCAAAAAGCGGCTGTTTCTAGGCGTATTTTCTGCGACCCATCGCATGTCAGTTCGACCCTGTTCATCAACATGGTTTTGAGAAATCATGGAACTATTATAAGTTGAATTACACAAGAGGTAGGGTACTGTAAACACAGCCAAAATAACCGCAGTTCGCCTCGAAATACCGCTCGGCTTACCATCAAGATCGTCCCATCAATGGCGGCATCGAAGGCTGGGAATAATTCCGATCAAGTAACCACCTCAATGCAATAGAAATGGGTTCCGGACCAGTATGGGCAGTTCTTCGGATTGTTGATTCTCCTGCATGAAAAGAACGAACGCTTTGCCGACAAAATATTGTCTTCGAGTCATCATCGGGCTGGCTTTCGCCTACACCCCTTGGGCTATCAAGGTAAGGGTGAGCGGTATACTGTCCATTGCTCAAAAGAAATACGCCAGGCGGTCAGGTATTAAGCCCTTGCCTGATTTTGTTTCACGTTTCTGGCTGTGTTTCAAAAGCATGCCGTCTGGATCAATCCTTAGCCAGTGGCGGTTTATATCCATCCATTTATGGCGAGCGTCGTATCCCCGAAGGCACATCCACGATTGTTTTAGGAACCGCCAATTTCATCAAGCTCCAAATTATCTGTTCGAGCTTGGCTTTCTTCTCATGGCTGCGGTCTGGATTCAGGAGTTTTAAGAAGGGATCAAAACCTCCCATTACAGAGCGCTGTCTCCATGGGTGATAACGGATGTGCTTTGCTTATTCGACCCTGATCTCGATCAACGATCTGGGATCCCGCGGCTGCCTTTGCAATTCTCCTCTTCTGGGTGATCACAATGTTCATGAGTGATAAAAAATGGATCACCCCAAAGATTCCGCGTGCTCCAAAACCCAAAAGCCTCGGTCTGGCTTGGGTGTTACATTAACCTCGGTCTGCTGACCTCAGCCTGAGCCGCCTGCTCTGTGGCCATGCTCATTGCCATGAACGAAGGCCAGTTCCCAAACTCCATCAGCGTGGATAACCGCCTTGGCGAACGGACATATCATCACCGGCTGACATATGGAGAACGCCGCGCCCATACCATTATCCAAAATAAACCGCCATTGGTCAATAGACCGCAAAAGCGGGTATATGCCACCCCCAGGTGGTGATTTCAGACCGGATGTAAGGCGGCGCAGGTCATGTTTATCTGCAAAGTTCTCTCTAAGCATCTTCAGAAAAAAGCACCACCTGGATGACATTTACAGGAAAATGCGGTCAAAAGGCGGGATAGACATCCTCGTCTTCAAAGATACAGACAGAGTCTGGAAAGCCTGCCAGACCTAAAAAGTCGCCGCCCCCCCGTCCGAGCCATTAAGCGCTTTTTTCGACATATTTTTCATCATTTCGTAAACCGCATCCGCCATTCGAACAATTTATTCAACGCTTCGATGGGTGAAAGTGAATTCACATCCAATTCCCTCAACTCATCCAAAAGCGGATTGGTTTCAGGGAACAGCGCAACCTGCTGGGCAGCATTGGGATTGATCTTTACCGCACGGCCTGAGGTCTTTTCAAGCTCGGCCATGATCTCGGTGGCGCGTTGGATCACAGGCGCGGGCAGCCCCGCAAGCTGCCCAACGTGGATTCCATACGAACGGTCTGCGCCGCCTGGAATGATCTTGTGTAAAAACACAACCTTGTTATCGGCTTCGCTCACCGCCACGTTGTAATTACGGATGCCAGGCAGCAAGTCTGCAAGCTGTGTCAACTCATGATAATGCGTGGCAAACAAGGTCTTGGCACGCAAGTGCGGATGATTGTGAATGTACTCGATGATGCCCCACGCAATCGAAAGCCCATCGTAGGTCGAAGTGCCGCGCCCGATCTCATCCAGGATCAACAAACTACGCGGTGTGGCGTGATGCAAAATATTCGCCGCCTCCACCATCTCCACCATGAACGTGGATTGTCCCGCGTGAATTTCATCCTGTGCGCCGATGCGGGTGAAAATGCGATCCACCAGCCCGATCTTTGCTGACGCGGCAGGCACGAACGACCCCATCTGCGCCATCAACACGATCAGCGCCGTCTGCCGCAGGTACGTGGATTTACCCGACATATTCGGCCCCGTGATCACGCGCACTACTTCGCCTTTTTCGAAGATGACATCATTGGGGATGTATCTGTCTGATTTCAACAACTGTTCCACAACAGGATGCCTCCCCTCATGGATTTCCAATCCGCTTCCTTCGTGGACCTCGGGCCGGGTGTAGCCTCCGAGAGCAGCTGCCTCCCCCAAAGCAGACAGCACATCCAATTCGGCAATTGCGCGGGCTGTGGCAAGGATTTGATTCGCGGCTTTCGCCAATTCGGCGCACACTTCGCGGAATAAACGAGTTTCGATTTCCTTGATTCGTTCTTCTGCATTCAAAACCAGCGTTTCATATTCCTTCATTTCAGGCGTGATGAACCGTTCCGCATTGACCAGTGTCTGCTTGCGGATGTAACTCTCGGGCGCTTTATCTGCCGCGCCGCGTGAAATTTCGATGTAATAACCAAACACCTTGTTGTATCCGACCTTGAGGGTTTTGATGCCCGTTTTTTCACGCTCCACACCTTCGAGGTTGGCGATCCAATCACGGGCATGTTTTGAAGCGTCAATGACACCATCCAATTCAGAGGAATAACCAGGGCGGATCACACCCGTATTTTGCAGTGTCGCAGGCGGGTCATCGTCAATGGCATTTTGCAACAGGGAAAGTTCATCCGCGCACACTGACCACTGATTACTAGCCGCTGCCTTCTGCCCGCTGATCACTTCTCTTATCTTCGGCAACTCCGCCAGTGTGGAACGCATCGCAACCAGATCACGCGGTTGTGCCTGCCCCGCCAGCACGCGGTTAACCAATCTCTCCAGATCGGCGAGGGGTTTCAGGGTGGCGCGTAATTCCGCACGAACCATGCCATGATCTACAAAATATTGCACGCCATCCTGCCGCTGGATGATCTTCGCCACATGCAGCAAAGGCTGACTCACCCACTGATGCATAAGCCGCTTTCCCATCGGGGTGACCGAAAAATCAAGTGTGCCAAGCAAGGACCCTTTGCGTTCACCGCGCAGGGTTTCATCCAATTCCAAATTTCTGCGCGTGGATGCGTCCAATGTCATAAATTCGTTCAGGCTGTAGGCGCGCAATGAGGTGAGTAAATTCAGCGCATCGGGCTGGGTCTCTTTGAGGTATTGCACAATGGCACCCGCCGCTCTTGCAGAGAGACCGTTATCCTTTAAGCCGAAACCTGCCAGAGTGGATGCTTTGAAATGCGATATCAAAACCTCGCTGCATTTGCCTGGCTCGAACTTCCACGCAGGCAGGGTGGTGATATGACCTGTGATTCCGTCGGGTAAAACTTGCGAATCGGGGTGAATGATCTCGGCAGGGTGAAGACGGGTCAACTCGGCGCGCAAGGCTTCGAGCGGCAATTCAGTGACGGCAAATTCTCCGGTGGTGATATCTACATAGGAAACAGAAGCAGTGGTCGGGTTGGAATTGACCGCTGTTGTCGTGTCGAGAATGATCGAGGCGAGATAATTATTCGCATCGCCGGGCAGTAATCCTGGTTCGGTCACCGTCCCCGGCGTGACCACACGCACGACCTTGCGCGGAAAAATCCCCTTGACGGGTTGTTCCCCAACCTGCTCACAAATGGCAACGTGATAGCCTTTTTCGATGAGGCGCGCCAGATAATTTTCAACGGCATGATATGGAATGCCCGCCAACGGCACACGCACACCGCCGCCGACGGGGCGTGAGGTGAGAACGATATCGAGTTCGCGGGCTGTGATCTCAGCATCTTCATCGAAGGTCTCGTAAAAATCACCGAGGCGGAAGAAAACGATTCGGTCGGGGTGCTCGCGTTTGATCTCGAGATATTGCTGTCGTACTGGAGTCAGGTCATCGTTACTGGGCATGGGGCTGCTCTACATGTGATTTAATGTGTGATTTGACTTATTATTATAACTGGAGTATAAGCCTTTATTCCAACCCTAAACATAACCTTTCCATTCATCCAACGAGCCATGTTCAATCACCGACTTCCAAAACTTAAAGATGTGCTGTCTGTGTATGCGGTCATCGCGACCATGCTTTTCGCATGGTCAGCGTTGTTGTTCTTTTGGTACCTGCCATCCTGGATGCATTTCATGCTCATCGGTGAAATAGCAGCCACATTTTCGTATGTGATTGTGGCAAGTTTTCTTGAAGGATTGAGCTTTCTGCTCTTTTTGCTGGTGCTGTGTTTTTTTCTGCCGCCCGAATATCTGCGTGACGAATTCGCCGCGAGAGGGACAGCCCTCACCCTGCCCATCATCGGCATGATCATGATCTACTTCCGCATTACGAACGAGAATATTGCGCGGATCATCTTTTCGGTCACAGGGTTGGTGATCTCACTGGTGATCGTGCTTCTCTTTTATTTTTTGGCGAACAACCCGCGGATCAAATCAGCACTTGCGGCACTGGCGGACCGATTTACGGTTTTTCTGTACATCCTGATTCCGATCTTTGTTTTGTCACTGCTAAGCATTGCTGTGCAAAACATCTTCTAAGAGGGAAATGTGAAACGTTTTAGCAGGCGTGACTTTTTGAAAACTGCCGCGGCCTTTTCGGCTGGCTCATTACTATCCATGGCTCCTGCGCTTCGAAACCTCAAAGCGCAAAGCAGCAAGCCGAATATCATCGTTATGGTGTTCGATGCCATGTCGGCTCGCAACCTGTCGGTGTATGGCTACCCGAGAAGCACCACGCCCGGGCTGGAGCGGATTGCCGAGCGGGCGACGGTCTATCACTCGCATTATTCGGCAGGGAATTTCACCACGGCAGGCACGGCTTCCATGTTGACAGGGCTATATCCGTGGACGCATCGCGGAATCAACCTGAGCGGCATGGTCAACAAGAAGCATGTGGACCATAATATTTTCAACCTCATCGGGGATGAATATCACCGCACGGCTTTTTCACAAAATTATCTTGCCGATGTTTTGCTCGGGCAGTTTCAATCAGGGTTGGACAATCACATCCCCGCGCCGACCTTCTACGACCAACTGGAACATCCCCTATTTGGGCAGTATTTTCCCCGCGACCCGATCCCCGCTTATTACGGTCTCGATGATTATCTTTTCTCTGGCGGCATTGACCGTGTGGGTAGTGTTCCCTCCGCGCCTATCTTTGGGTTTTTGAACAAACTGGCGCGCAGGAAACAGGATTTCAACAAATCACTGCCCGATTATCCGTATGGGATTCCGAACAATACGTTTTACAGTTACAAACATGAAGTGGTGTATGCGGGCGTGTTGGATGAGATCAAGAATCTCGCCAGTGAACAAAGCCCGTTTCTGGCGTACTTTCACCTGTTCTCGCCGCACGAGCCGTATCGGCCCCGCAAACAATTCACCGATATCTTCCCAGAATTGGAAATCCCCTTCAAAGCGCCGACGAAATTCTCCACGCTGGATATTGACAATGACCACATCCTCTGGCGACGAAAAACCTACGATGAATTCGTAGCGGACGTGGATTCCGAGATCGAGAAACTGGTCAATGCCTTGGACGAAGCGGGCGTTTTGGAAAACACCTATCTGATCCTGACAGCCGACCACGGGGAGTTGTTCGAACGCGGAGAGTACGGTCATGTCACCCGACTGCTGTACGACGCGGTGGTGCATATTCCGCTCCTCGTCATTGCCCCGGGACAAAATTCCCGCGTGGATGTTCACCACCCCACCAGCAACATTGACTTGCTCCCGACATTGTTGCACATCGCTGGCAAAACGGCCGCTACTGATCTCGAAGGCAGAATCCTGCCCGGGCTGGGCGGAAGCGAAGAGTCCCGCAGTTTGTATGCGATGGAAGCCAAGGAATGTTCCGCGTTTGGCAACCTCAAGGACGGCGCGACTGTGTCGCTGATCCGAGGTGAGCATAAACTCATTTACTATACGGGTTACCCGAAAAGGCCTGACACCTTCGAGCTTTACAACCTGAAAGACGACCCTGATGAAATGAAAGACCTGTCCACGCTTGATACGACCACCACCGCAAAAATGAAAGAAGAAATGCTGGATACTTTTGAATCCAACAGGAAATTAAAATAGGTTAAACCTCTCAAATGGACAAGGGTTGTGATGTCAGATATAATCTTTAACCGAAAAAAGGAGTGTCTCAAATGTATATTGATCCAAACACAGGCGGCATCTTATTCCAGGCTCTTGCCGCAGTATTCGTAGCAGGTTCGGGCGTTTTGTTTTTCTTCTCCCGCAACATTCGTGAAGGTATTGCAAAACTCCGCCGCCGTTTCCGCAAGGAAGACGAAGAGCAAAATCAGTAATTCGGCTGCATGAAGACGATCATTCTTGGCTTTGACTCATTTGACCCCGCCGTGTTCGAAGACATGGCGGGGCAAAATAAATTAACGAACTTTTCGAAATTCATGGATGCCGGGGGATATTCACGCCTTGAGGTATGTTCACCACCGCAAACCGAAGTCTCGTGGACAAGCATTGCCACCGGCGCAGACCCGGGCGGGCATGGCATCTTCGATTTCGTGCATCGTGACCCCGCCACGTACGCCCCATATGTTTCGATTTTACCGATGAAGAAAAGCGCGATGGGAGAGCAATTTGTCCCTCCGTACATCGCGAAGACCCTTTTTGAAGAAGCTGCCAGCATGGGTTACCCTGCCACCGCTTTGTGGTGGCCTGCCATGTTCCCTGCACGGCCTGAATTGCCCGTCAACACTTTGCCCGGGCTCGGCACCCCCGATATCCGCGGACAGTTGGGCGTTGGCACGCTCTTCACCACCGAAGACGAAAAGAAAAGCAAGACCGCGGTGACGCGTTTTGAATCCACGGGCAAGGGCAGATTCTCTGCATTGTTGAATGGTCCGCAGGTGCAGGGTAAGAACGGCCCGCAGTCTGCTACGTTGCCGATCCAGCTTGAAGCGTTGGACCAGACCTCGGCGCGGGTGACGATCGGCGATACGCAGATCCAACTCCGCGTTGGCGAGTGGAGCGACATCGTGGAAGTCAAATTCAAGGCGGGATTATTCCTGAGCGTTCACGCCATTACCCGCGTGATCCTCACCAGTTTGAACGGCGTTGTGCGTTTGTACACACTGCCGCTGCAAATTCATCCGCTGCATGCGTTATCGCATTATTCCTCTTCAAAATCATTTGCAAAAGACCTGTGGCAAAAGGTCGGGCCGTATCTCACCCTGGGCTGGCCGCAGGACACTACAGGCCTCGAAGATGGCTGTATCACCGACGAGCAGTTCATTGCCTTGTGCGACATGATCTTCGAACGCCGCAAGCAGATTTTCTTCCATCTGCTTGGCAATTTCAAGGAAGGCGTGCTCGGCAGCATCTTCGATGACCTTGACCGCGTTCAACACATGTTCTATCACAACCGACTCGACGTGGCGCAAGCCTGGTATCAAAAATTGGATGCGTTCGTTGGTGAGGTCAGTCAGCGCGTAGAAAAATGGGGCGGCAAATATAACTACCTCATCATGTCTGACCACGGATTCACGACCTATCAGCAAAAGATTCACCTCAATCGCTGGCTTGCTGAAAATGGATATCTCACTTTGAACAACGGCAGCACTGAAGGCGATCTTTCAAGCATTGACTGGCAAAAGACCAAAGCCTATGCGGTCGGCTTGAACAGCGTTTACTTGAACGTGGCTGGGCGCGAGGGCAAAGGCATCGTGGGCGCAAATGAGATCGAACCCCTGCTCGCTGAAATTCAGCAGAAATTGATGGGCTGGAATGGCCCTGACGGAAAATCGGTCATGCAGCGTATTCGCCTCAAGCACGAAGTGTATAACGGCGCTTACACCCGCCTCGGCCCTGACCTGGTGATTGGGTACGCGCCCGGATATCGCGCCTCCTCCGAAACAGGTCTCGGCAAAGTGCCGCAAAATTTGGTTGAAGCCAATCACGATCACTGGGGCGCCGATCACTGCGTGGATTCTGATGTGGTCCCCGGTGTGATCTTCGCCAACCGCGACCTGCAAAACTTCGGCGGCGTTTCCTTCCGCGATATCCCCTTCCTCGCCATCGGCAAGCATCTCGATCAATCGCACATCAAACCGCCGTCACAAGTCAGCGGTGGAAGCCAAAAAGATCTGGAAGACCGCTTGAAGGGTCTTGGTTATCTTTAAATCACCCGTAGTAACGACTAATGTCGTTGCTGCATTCAGGTAATCTTTTGAAAAATCTATTCTCACGCCAAACACCCAAAAAGACCAACGAAAAGGTCATCGTCGTTTCTGGCCTGCCCCGCTCGGGCACATCCATGATGATGAAAATGCTCGCCGAAGGCGGACTCCCCACCGTGGTGGATTCACTTCGTCAGGCCGATGAAGACAACCCAAATGGTTATTTCGAGATCGAACAGGTCAAAGCGCTCAAAGACGGCGAAAAGAATTGGATCTACGATGCGCGCGGCAAGGTCGTCAAAGTTATTTCGTACTTGCTCGAATTCCTACCTGAAGACGTTTCCTACGATATCATTTTCATGGAGCGCGAGATCAGCGAAGTGCTCGCCTCCCAGCGCAAAATGCTTCAACGCAGAAATGAGACCTCCAACCTCACCGACGCCGAAATGGAAGCCCAATTCCGCGAACATTTAAAAGCCGTGAAATATTGGGCCGCCCGCAAACCCAACATGCGCATTCTTTACGTCAAATACAGCGAAATGGTTGGCAATCCTGAAAAGTTGTGCAAGTCAATCGCGGACTTCCTCGAACTTCCGCTTGACCTCAACGCCATGCAGGCTGTCCCCAATCAGTCGCTTTATCGAAACCGCTCATAACTGGAGTACATCATGTATAAACTTGTTCTCGTCCGTCACGGACAAAGCACCTGGAATCTCGAAAACCGCTTCACTGGCTGGACCGATGTTGACCTCACCGACCTCGGCCGCTCCGAAGCCCGCGAAGCAGGCAAGCTTCTGCGTGAGGGCGGCTACGATTTCGACATCGCCTACACCTCCGTGTTGAAACGTGCCATCAAAACGCTCGGCCTCGTTCAGGAAGAAATGGACCGCGAATGGCTGCCCGTTATCCGCGCCTGGCAATTGAACGAACGTCATTACGGTTCTTTGCAGGGTTTGAACAAATCTGAAATGGCCGAAAAATTCGGCGAAGAACAAGTGAAGATCTGGCGACGCTCCTACGACGTACCACCTCCAGCCCTGGAATTGACCGACGAACGCCACCCGAAATTTGACCGCCGCTACGCGTCTTTGACTCCCGAACAACTGCCAGCCACCGAGTCGCTTAAGATAACCCTTGACCGTGTCCTCCCCTTCTGGCATTCCACGCTTGCACCTGAGATCAAATCGGGCAGGCGCTTGTTGATCGTGGCGCACGGCAATTCCATCCGCGCGATGGTGAAATATCTCGATAACATCTCAGAAGCCGAGATCACCGAACTCAACATACCCACTGGCCTGCCGCTCGTCTACGAATTGGACGAAGCTCTCAAACCCATCAAACACTATTATCTCGGCGACGCCGCAGAAGCCGCAAAAAAAGCCGCCGCCGTGGCGAATCAGGGCAAAGCCAAGTAAAACTCGTTTCAAAATTAAAAGTCAAAGCAGGCATGGATGGAGCACAACACCTGTCCATGCCTTTTTTATCCAGTCAGTGAGAGTTAGCCCATGAAACTACTGAAGCTCATTTCTGAACGAATGCCAGATTCGAAAAACATTTTGGCGGTGTATGCCTTCATCGTCACGTTGGTCTACTCGTGGACCCTGTTCACATCCTTTTACAAACTGCCTTCATGGCTGTTCTATCTCTCCATTGGACAGATTCTCTCGGTGTACGCTTACGCCTTTTCCTTTGACCTCCTCGAAAGCCTTATCGCGTTGACGGTCATCCTGCTTCTGGATTTCACGGTTTTCCTCTTCCTGAAAAACAAAGAGGAATTTCAATCACGCTCCATGATTCTGGCGGGCATTTTATTGGGCACATCCATGTTGCGGCTGGCGTTATTCCAAAATTACGAAGATATCACCGCCTTTTTGAGCGGCGAATTGCTCTGGTGGGCCATCGCCATTCCGCTGGGATTGGTCCTCGCTGTCTTCGCGCCGAGAATCAAATTGGTCAGGACCATTTTTGAGGGATTCGCAGAGCGCGCCACGGTCTTCGTCTATATTTACATTCCGCTGAGTCTGATCTCGCTGGTTGTGGTTTTGATCCGCAATATCAACTAGGTGAACCGATGACAAATTTCTCTCGCAGGGATTTTCTCAAACTCCTCGGAGCGGCATCGGTCGGCGCGCTTGCCTCTGAGCGCGTGCTTTCGCTTAAAGCTGCCGACAGCAGCAAGCCGAACATCATCATCATTTTATGGGATGCGTTTTCTGCAAGGCATTTATCGTTGTACGGCTATCCGCGCCAGACCACTCCCAATATTGACGCCTTCGCGGAATACTCCACCGTATATCACAACCACTACAGCGGCGGAAATTTCACCACCTGCGGCACCGCCTCGATGTTGACAGGCATGATTCCCTGGAAGCATCGTGCCATCAACTACGATGGGCTTGTGCGGGCCGAGTATGTTCACAACAACCCGTATACCTTGCTCGGCTCCGATTACAAACGGTTGATGTTTGCGCAAAATCCTTGGCCCGATCGTTTGGTGGGCCAATACTACGAAGATGTGGACCGTTTCCTCCCGCCCACCGCTTTCAGCCTGTTTGAGGATTCCCCCGCCTTTTTCGAAAATGATCGCGCCATCGCTTCCGTGGCAATGAGCAGTTTCCTGACGCCGATTCAAGGTGGGAATGCGCCTGTGGGTTCATCCATTTTGGGTTACATGAACAAGAGCAAAGTTTTGAATTTTGCCGATGAACAAAAATCCCCGCGCTACCCGAAGGGCATCCCCGAAGCGATGAACATGGGATACATGATCCCCTACCTCAACGAGGATGTGTATGAAGGGCTGTTCTCAGAACTGACCCAGCTTGAAGCGAATGGCGACCCCTATTTTTCATATTTCCATTTGTATTCGCCGCACTATCCTTACCGTCCGCGCAATGACTATTTGAAGATGTTCCGCGATGACGGCTATGCCCCAGCTTCAAAACCGATTCATCCACTATCGGTTGGTTTACAGCAGGATTACCTGAATGGCCAAAGAGACATGTACGACAGACAGATCGCCCAAATTGACGAAGAATTTGGCCGCCTGATTCCGCGCCTTGAAGAAAGCGGCGTGCTTGAAAACAGCTACGTCATTTTCACCGCTGACCACGGCGAGTTGTTCGAAAGGGGGTTTGCGGGGCATGGATTCCAATTCATGTACGAATCAGTCCTGCACATTCCACTCATCATCCACGCGCCAGGGCAGACGAAGCGACAGGATATTCACGCCCTCACCAGCAATACCGACATCCTGCCAACCATGCTGTCCATTACGGGCAAGGAAACAACGCCAGACATGGATGGAAGAGTCCTGCCTGGGCTTGGCGGCGAAGTGGACGAAGACCGCCCGATCATTTCCCTTGTCGGTGTGGATAACTCCGCATTTGGCGTTATCAAAAAAGCCGTCATTGCAATGCGGAAACGCGAATTCAAATTGATCGCGTATCTGGGTTACGAAGATAGCTACAAAAAGTCATTCGAGTTGTACAACATCGAAGCCGACCCCGAAGAACTGGACGACCTTTCAGACCGTGACACCGCCACGCTTTCTGCCATGAAGGATGAATTAATGACCTATCTCGATGAGGCCAATAAACCGTTCAGGAAGAGTTAGCAACTCCATGGCACAGATCACGAGAAGAGACTTTCTAAAATTGGCGGGCGGTGCCTTGGCGGGATCACTGGTTTCCAGCAAACTGACTTCGCTGGCGCAGGGCGACAAAAGCCTCCCGAACATCATCATCATTCTTTGTGATGCCTTGTCTGCGCGGCACATGTCTTTGTACGGCTATCCGCGCGAAACGACACCTTACATCAGCGCCTTTGCCGACCGCGCCACGGTCTATCACCAGCATTACAGCGGCGGAAATTTCACCAGCACGGGCACGGCCTCGCTGTTGACAGGCATGTTCGGCTGGAAACACCGCGCCATCAACCAGGGTGGATTGGTGCTGCCCGAATACGCAAAGACGAATCCTTATTCTCTGCTCAGCACCGACTATTTCAAATTCGCATTCTCCCAAAACCCGTGGTCAGACCGTTTGATCGGGCAGAACAGCCGCGCCGTGGATAAGTTCCTGCCAGTCACTTCGTACAGCCTGCGCGAAGAAAATCCGATCACCAGAATTTTCAAGAATGACCGTACGCTGGCTTCGATCGCCCTCGATGATTTTATGATCCCCATACAGGGCGATACTGCAGGCTCCGCCATCCTCAGCACCTACTATAAGAAGAAAGCCATGGACACTTTCTTGAAAGACAAGAACAACTCTGCGCGCTATCCTGATGGGCTTCCTGAAATTCTCATCGGCGGATATGTGGCGCCGTATTTGAATGAAAGTGTCTACAACGGCGTGTACGAAGAAGTGTCACAACTTGAATCGAACTCACAACCTTATTTCGCCTATTTCCATTTATTCTCGCCGCATTTCCCATACAGTCCGCGCAGGGAATATCTGAAATTATTCCGCGATGATTTTTCGCCGCCGATCAAACCCATTCATCCGCTTTCGCCGAAATTGCATAAAGATTTTTTGAATTCAAAAAGAACCGCCTACGACCGACAGGTGGCGCAGATCGACGAGGAATTCGGCAGGCTGATCGCCAAGCTCGATAAGATCGACGCCCTCGCCAACAGTTACCTGATCTTCACCGCCGACCACGGCGAATTGTTCGAGCGCGGATTTTCGGGTCACGGTTTTCATTTCATGTATGAAGGCGCACTGCATATTCCGCTTTTGATCCATGCCCCGGGGCAGTCATCTCGCAGTGATGTTCATTCAACAACGAGCATCACAGATGTGCTGCCCACTTTGCTTCAGATCACGGGGGAAGACATCCCAACAGATATTGATGGCAAAGTGCTGCCCAACTTCGGCGGCGCAGAAAACCCAGACCGTCCGATTTTTTCCGTGTATGCGGTGGATAACTCGGCTTTTGGTCCGTTGAAAAAATGCGTCATCGCAATGAGAAAAGGTGCATACAAACTCATCGCGTATCTAGGCTACAAAAACTTTGATGAAGTCTTCGAGTTGTACAATATCGAAACCGACCCTGAAGAATTGTTTGACCTTGCCGCCAAGGAATTGGATCTGCTCTCGAAACTGAAACAGGAATTCCAATCACATCTTGAAGAAGCGAACAAGCCGTTTGTCAAAAAGTGAGAGCGCAACACACCCTGACAACACGCGATAGAATCACCGCATGACCCTCTCCCCCGATTTTCTCCACGAATTGAAAAAGCGCTTCACTGGCGACCTGCGGCTTGATTCTGCGTCACGAACCTTGTACTCCACCGACGCATCCATGTACCAGATCGAGCCGTTGGGCGTTGCGATTCCCAAAACGCAAGACGATCTGCAGGCTGCTGTGGAACTCGCTGCGAAATATGCCATTCCCATTTTGCCGCGCGGGGCGGGATCATCGCTGGGCGGGCAGGCCATCGGCGAAGCCCTGATCCTGGATTGCTCACGCCATCTGGATTCCATCCTCGAAATTGACCCTGACTCTCAAACAGCGACTGTGGAACCAGGCGTCGTTCTTTCCACGCTGAATGCTGCTTCTGCCAAATTTGGCCTGACCTTCGGCCCTGACCCTGCTTCTGCCGAACGCGCTACGATGGGCGGAGTCATCGGCAACAATGCCACGGGCGCACATTCCATCCTCTACGGCATGTCTGCAGACCATTTGGTTTCAGCAGACGTGATCATGGCAGATGGGAGTCTTGCGGTTTGGAACAAAATCGTTTTGGAGGAAAGAGGAAAGAAGAAAGACGATTCACTTCTTTCCTCTTTCCTCTCCACAGCACTTGATGTCCGTGAAAAATATTCAGAAGCCATAAAACAAAATTTCCCAAAAACCTGGCGCAACTCGGCAGGCTATCGGCTGAATTATCTCTTGCCATGGAGTCCATCCACCCCGCCGCAGTGGATTGGGGCTTCGTATCCAGCAAACCTTCAGCCTTCCACTTTCAATCTTGCAACGCTTCTCGCTGGCTCCGAAGGCACACTGGCGGTGATGCGACGGGCAAAGGTGAATCTGGTTCGCAAGCCGAGGCACACGATTTTGGGCGTGCTGGCGTATCAAAGCATTGTGGATGCCTGCGACGATGTTCCGCGCTTGCTGGAGTTCAAGCCCAGTGCCATCGAGCTGATTCCGCAGATGATCATTCAACTGGCTCGCGGGGTCCCTTCGTTTGCCCACCAAATGGGTTGGATGACGGGCGACCCTGCCGCGGTGCTGGTCATTGAATTTAGCGGGGATCAGCCGTCGGCTTTGAAAGAAGCGGTTCGTCGCGTCGGCAATGTCATGACGATCGCAGAGTCACCCGAAGAACAGGCCCGTGTATGGAACATCCGCAAGATGGGGTTGGGGATTTTGGATTCGCGTCCGCAAGCCGCAAGGCCTGCGGCATTCATCGAAGATTGCGCGATCCCCGTGGAGCGATTGGGCGAGTTTGTGCGTGAGATCGAGCGGATTTTGCGTGAGCACCACACCGAAGGCGGAATTTACGCGCACGCTTCGGGCGGCTGTTTGCACATTCGCCCGATTTTGAATCTGTATCGCGGAGAGGGCGTACGCGCTTTACGCAGCATCGGCGAACAGGTTTTGCATTTGGCATTGAGCCTTGGCGGCTCGATGAGCAGTGAACATGGCGACGGGATCGCAACGGGCGAGTGGATCGAAAAAACATACGGCGCGGAAGTGACCGAAGCCATGCGCGCCTTGAAACGCGCCGCCGACCCGCAGAATATTTTGAACCCGAAGAAAATGTTCGATGCGCCGCCCATGGATACGAATTTGCGATACGGTGAAAATTATCAGACAAAAACCTGGGTTCCATCTTTGCATTTCAACCACGAGCGCGGACTGGCTGGCGCAATTGAACATTGCAACGGACAGGGCGTGTGTAGAAAGCACAACGGTGTGATGTGTCCGTCGTTTCAAGCGACTCGGGACGAAGCCAATTCTACGCGGGGCAGGGCGAATCTTTTGCGCGGATTAATTACCAATTACCAAGCACCTTCTGTAGAAAGCGCAAAACAAAAGGAACTTACACAGGCCACCTATCACGCCCTTGATCTTTGCCTTGCATGTAAAGGCTGCACCTCCGAGTGTCCCAGCGGCGTGGATATGCCGAAGTTGAAATACGAATTCATGAACGAGTATTACAAAACCCATCGCAGGCATTTGCGTGATTATCTGTTTGGGTATTTCCATGTGGTTTCAAAATGGCTTGCGCCTGTTGCGCCGCTGGCGAATGCGTTTATGAAAATGGGCTGGTCGCAGAAATTGATCGCACGGGTAACAGGCATCACAGAAAAACGTCCCTTTCCAACTTATGCTTCTCGCAAGCCTCGATTGCAAAGTGAAATTCACAGCAAAAAACAGGTCATCTTTTTATCGGATGTCTTTTCGCGTTACCTCGAACCCGAAGTGGAACAAGCCGCGTTTGACCTTTTACATGCAGCAGGATACGAAGTAAAGATGCTGCCCATTGTCGGCTCGGGGGCATCGTTGCTTTCAAAGGGATTCGTTGACGCAGCGCGAAAACATGCCGAAAAGGTTCTCAGCGAAATTCGTGCGCTCGATCCTGATTCAACTTTGAGCGTGGTCGGATGCGAACCGCCAGAGGTGTATTGCCTCAAGCATGAATATTCTGCCCTGCTGCCAAATCGCCGCGCGGAACTTGAATCCATTTCAAGGCGGGTGTGGCTGGTGGATGAGTTTTTGTTACGGGATGAAAACCTCGAAAGGTTGCTGCAGGCGGGAGGAAATACTCCCCACAACGACAACATCAACTTTCATCCCCACTGCCATCAACGCGCCGAAGGGCCTTCAGAAGATGGTTTGCCCAGCGGAACTGCCGCCACAATGGAATTGCTGCGCCGTTTTGGCTTCCAAGTGAATCTGCTGGATACAGGCTGTTGCGGCATGGCAGGCACCTTCGGCTACGATGCGGATCATTATGAGCTTTCGATGCAGGTCGGTGAATTGAAATTGTTCCCGAAAATCAGGGAATTGGGAATCAGAAATGGCGAAATCGTTTCATCTGGCTCGGCATGCAGATTGCAGATCAAACAGGGAGCGGGGAAGACTGCGGAGCATCCGCTGGTGGTCATTGCCAGGCACATCGCATCAAACGGGTAAATAAAATCCCGCCCAGTAGAAATCTACTGGGCGGGATTCTTGCATTAAACCAGGTGCTACGTATCTTCGTTTACTCTTGCGAGATCGTGACGCTTTCCATCACGTCGCCAGTAAAGTTGGGATTTTGCTCTGGGTCACGAAGTGTAAGCGAATTGACGACATCCATACCACTGACAACTTGGCCGAAAATAGTGTAGCCGCCGTTCAGCCATTCTGTTGGGGCAAAGGTGATGAAGAACTGACTGCCGTTCGTATCGGGACCAGCATTGGCCATTGCCAAAATACCAGGTTTGTCAAAGGTCAGGTCGCTTGATTCGTTGACAAACTCGTAGCCAGGTCCGCCCATGCCCGTGCCAGTGGGGTCGCCGCCTTGGGCCATGAACCCTTCCAAAACACGGTGAAAGGTGAGCCCATTGAAGAATCCCTTGCAGGTGAGGAAAACAAAACTATTCACCGCGATCGGGGCTTTATCGGCGAATAGCTCGATCTTGAATTCGCTGCCGTTTGCCATCTTGACCGTGGCGAAGTAGTTTGCGGTGGTATCGATCAGCAAATCAGGCGCGGAATTATATTGGGCCGCCGCAGGAATCGAATCAAAAGCCGCGCAGGCGGGGGAAGATCCACTCACAGGCTGGACAACCGCAGGCGCGGTCGCCTCGGCAACTACGGGTTCAGTGGCAAGTGGTTCGGAAGTCACCGGGGCGGATGGAGAGAGGGAACAGGCGAATGCGGCAATCAACAGAACGGCAATCGCAAATAGAAACTTGTTATTTTTTTGCATGAAAAGACTCCTTGAGTTTTTTGATAATTGAAACGATTTTCTCGAAAAATCTGTCCTTCGACTACGCTCAGGACAAAATCTTTAGAGGCGGGCTATTTTATGAGGATAATGAAAATCCTGCCACCCCAAAGGCCACAGCAACATTGAATGAGCGTTTCTGCCCGCGCATGGGAATATGGAAAATTGCATCGGCAAGTTCGAGCAGTTCGGGGTCAACACCAGTGACCTCACTGCCGACAAGCATCACGATTGGATGTGGAAATTGAAACTCAAAAAAACGCGAAATGGGAATCGAGCGCTCGTCTTCTTCAAGTGCAACAACTTTCCAACCCTCCAACTTTAGGCCTGTAACCAACTTCACGGCATCCTTGTGGTGACTCCAGGTCACGAACTCATCGGCACCGAGGGCGGTCTTGCGGACTGCGTCCACTTCGGGCGTGGGGGTGATTCCGCACAGGTAGGCATGGCTGAAACCGAATCCGTCCGCGCTGCGCAGGATCGAGCCGACATTCCACGCAGAGCGGATATTATCCATCAGTACAGCCTTCATTTCTCGCTTGCCTTCCTCCTTCGAAGCCCCCTCCCCACCGATTTGTTTGCTCAAAACGACAAGTGTCTCGCCGAGGCAATGCGGACAGCGCACTCCAAAGGAATGACCGACGGTCAACGGGTAGCGTAGCCCGCAACTCTGACATACTCTGATCTCAAAAGATGATATTGGCATGTGACTGATTATATTCGCTTGCCAGTCAAATCCAATTTGGTTTTTGACTGGTAATTGAGATAACAAGCGGTAAAATTAAAACATGCAGATCACACGCCAGCTTGTTCCAGAATTCATCTATGAAAAATACCGCTTGGGAGAAACAAAAGGAGTTTTTCAGGGAGCCGCCATGTTCGTGGATCTCTCAGGCTTCTCCACCATGACAGACGTACTTTCTGCACACGGCACGCATGGTGCGGAGGTTTTGGCAAACATGATGCGCGTGGTGTTCGAGCCGTTGGTCAATGCGGTGTATGAACAGGGCGGGTTTGTGATCGGATATGCCGGGGACGCGTTCAATGCCGTTTTCCCCGCCGAACAGGATTCAGGTCAGGTGATGAAGCGTTGTTTATCTGCGGCGCTTGCAATGCAAATGCACACAAAAGCCAACTCGCCCGTCTCAACTCCTTATGGCGTGTTTTCCATCCGTATCAAGGCAGGAATCGGATTCGGGCAAACGACATGGCAAATATTTAAATCCATCAATGGCAAGCGGGCCAGCTACTGGTTTCGCGGAGATAGTTTGAGCGGCGCAGTACTCGGCGAGGAGCACGCCTACGCAGGCGACATCGTGGCGCACCCGGTAGCCTACGAATTACTGAAGGATGTTGTTCGCGCCACACCTGTTGATCAATGCTTCTTAATTCAGGAAACCACGGCAGAACTACCCAGACCGCTTCCCACCCCTGAGCCAAATCCTGCCGACGATCTTGCTGATATTTTTCTCGCCGATACAATTGCCCACCTTCCCATCTCAGGGGAATTTCGTCAGGCGGTGAATCTTTTTATCGATATTCCAGTGAATATCTCTGATGAGGCCCTGGTCACGCCCTTCATGGAAACGGTTTATCTTTTGCAGGATCAATACAACGGCGTTTTTCTACGCCCTGACCTGGGAGATAAGGGCTTTAATCTGCTTATGTTTTGGGGCGCGCCAATCTCCTACGAAAACGATATCGACCGCGCCTTGAATTTCATTATTGAGCTTTCGGCTCGAACCCGCATCACGTTGCGGGCTGGCATTTCGTACTATATGGCATATGCGGGATTTATCGGCTCAAGCAAACGCGAAGATTATACGGCTTATGGATGGGGTGTGAATCTGGCGGCACGCATGATGGAGAATGCCGGTCAGGGTGAATACTGGATGTCGGAAGATGTTGCCCGCCGCGCTGAAAAGCATTTCAATTTCAAATTCCTTGGTGAGTATAAATTCAAAGGCTTCAAGCAGGAACAAAAAGTATTTACATTAAGCGGGCGAAAGAATATTGTGGAGACCGTCTATTTGGGACAGTTGGTCGGCCGCGAAAAAGAACTAGAAACGCTTAATACATTTATTGAACCGATCAAGCGCGGACAATTCGCAGGCGTCATGGTTTTGCAGGGAGAGGCGGGCATGGGCAAAAGCCGACTGGTCCACTCCTTTCAATATTCTGAATATTTCAAGGAGCATCCAGCAAATTGGGTGGTCTGCCAGACAGATGAGATCCTGCGGCAGCCGTTCAACCCATTCAAGGATTGGCTGAAGAAACGCTTTGAATTGCTCGAAGGCCAGCCTGACGAGATCAACTCGGTCGCATTCAATCGTGATCTTCAGGAATTAGCCAACATTACGCCCGATCCCGAACTCGCATCGGAACTGATGCGCACTGGCTCAATGCTGGCAGCTCTGATCAACATCACCCAACCCGCTTCTTTGTATGAAAGTCTCGATGCAAAAGGTCGTTACGAAAACACACTGATCGCGTTGAGCGTGCTTCTGCGTGCCGAAAGTTTACAAAAGCCTCTCATCCTGTTCATCGAAGATACGCACTGGCTGGATGAAGATACAGGCACGTTTCTGTCTTATTTTGTACGCACATTGCTTTCAGAGCCAGATAAAAAATATCCCATCGCCATCATTGCCACGCAGCGCCCCGAAGGCAGTTCAACATGGGCGACCGATGAAGTTTCAATTCAAGAAATAAAACTGGGCAGGCTGTCCACACGAAGCATGGCGCATCTGGCAGAAGATGTGTTGGGTGGGCCAATCGCAGATTCCCTGCTCACGCTTCTCGACGCACGCACGGATGGAAATCCATTCTTTGCAGAGCAGATCCTGCGCTATTTACTGGAGCAAAATGCGCTGACCCTCGATGCGAATAAAAATTATTTTGCACACGAGCAGGCAGAAATATCCCTGCCAACCGATGTCCGCGCAGTTCTCGTAGCACGCCTGGATCGATTGGCAAAAAAGGTGAAGGAAACCGTCCAAACTGCCTCGATCCTTGGCCGCGAATTTGAGATCCGCGTGCTGAGTGAAATGCTTCGCGCCGACAAAAATCTATCAAGCCATGTGGCCGAGGCTGAAAACGCCAACATCTGGACACACTTAAGTGAGATCGAGTTTATCTTCCGCCATGCGTTATTGAGAGACGCCGCTTATTCGATGCACCTGCTATCACGTCAGCGCGAATTGCATGGGCTGGCTGTCTCAGCAATGGAAACGGTTTATCAAGATGATCTTGAGCCGCACTACGGCGAACTGGCCTATCATGCCGAACACGCGAATCTGGATGAAAAAGCGCTTCACTATCTTAAGCTGGCAGCTGATTTTGCCTCCCAAGCCTATCAGAACGCCCAGGCCATTGACTACCTCACCCGTGCCCTTGCACGGATTCCACAAAACGAAGTTCGTGCCCGCTTCGAGATTCTTTACAAACGTGCCATTATCTATTTCAACATTGGCAATTGGGCCAATGAAGATAGCGACCTGACAACCCTGGAAGAGATCGCCGTCAACTTAAAAGACAACCGCCTCCTCGGACGCGTATTAATGCGCCGCACTTATTATTTCGCAACCAAAGGTGAAAACTTCGTGGCGATCTCCTTTGGCGAACGCGCCATTCCGCTCGCCAAGGCTGCCAATGATCTGGAAACATTGAATGGGGTTTACAACGTACTGCCAAGTGCATTTACACGGGTTGGGCATCTCGATGAAGCCTTCGCAAGTGCGCAGGAAGCACTGGAACTTTCCCGCTCCACAAAAAATCGCCTTGGGGAAGGCAATGCGCTCACATCACTTGGCTTAATTGCCCTCGAAAACAAGGGGCCTTCAGAGGCACATCAATATCAAACCCTCGCACTGGAAATCGCCCGCGAATTGGGGAATCGCGATCTGGAAGCAAAGGTATTATCCAACCTTGCCAACATCATCGGGTTGTCGCAGGGTGATTTCGCCACAGCACGTGATTATTTCGAACAAGCCCAGATCATCCACCAGGAACAGGGAAGTCTGTATCCCTCCGGGCTGGCGTTGACCAATCTCGGCTGGGTCTCCAGCATGCTTGGAGACTATGAGACAGCCTTGAAATATCACACCCGCGCACTCACCATCGCGCGCGAAGTGGGCAACCGAACCCAGGAAATGTATACACTCATCAATTTAAGCGCCTCCACATCTGGCAAAGGCAACAACCCCGCCGCCGCCATCTACTGGGCAGAAAAAGCACTGGCGCTATCCGAAAAAATAGCCGACCAGATCGGGGCGGCATGGTCATTCTTTTATCTCGGCTACGGCTATTTATTAGACAAACAATACGCACAAGCCCAAAAAGCGTTCATCGATTCATTAAGAATCAGGGAAGGGATCAATGCAAAAGTGCTGGCAGCTGAATCTCAGGCAGCCATCGCCCAGACCTCGCTTGAAGTACTGGATATCGAATCTGCATTAGCCGAGGTTGAGAAGGTAATACTTTATATGCAGGAGAATCCTCACCTCGAAGGCGCTGAAGAGCCGTTACGCATCATGCTCACCTGCTATCTTGTCTTAAAAGAGAAAAAAGACCCGCGTCACAAAAACATTTTGCAAGCTGCAAATCTGCTTTTGGATACGCAGGTCTCAAAACTACGTTCAGAAGAGGCGCGCCGCATCTACGTGGAAAACGTGCCCTGGCGGCGCGCGCTAAGAAGCCACTACAGGGAATTAAGCTAATTCTCTACGGCCAGTGTCCAATGGCGGGGTCGCCATCTGTCAACTCAAATTTATTATTCTTGATCTCGCCGGTGTAATAGTACGGATTCCCATTCCCATCAAAAATAATCAATCGCGACGAGCCAATATCTGGAATAGACACAAAGTATCTTTGATTAATATATTGTCCGTTCTTCTTGACGGAGAAGTTATTGATCCATGTAATGGGGTTTCCATCGGTCATGTTTGTCGGCAATCCGTCAATGCTGAGTTTTTCAACAAGATAATCCCCATCGTCGACAATATCGATCGTCACATCTGATTCGGAGCCTTTTTCCTTTTCGATCTTGTATTTTTTGTTATTATCCTTGTCCTTTTTTACCTTGCCCGGCACAACAACTTTGTTTTGCATGGTATTCTCCTCTGAGTTGGGATGAATGAAAAATCAGCCTTTTGAAGGCATCTTTCAAAGAATAAACACATTATATCGCCAGTCTTTGCTGACGGATAATCCTATCCCCTACCCAACCTCCTGATTTCTGCCAGCACGAAAAAGCATAGACACACCCACTCCGCCATACACGGCCATGATCAGGAGCCAAAGCCAGGTGCCTGCCAATGCCCAGTTAACTTTCTTTTCCGGGGGCACTACTGCGTCAACCAGTAACAAGCCAATAATGGCACAGGCACCAATTACCAGCTGAGTTAGACCGAGCGTTTTCCATTCCAATGATGATGCGCGACTAGCAATCAGAAATAACCCAATGGCTGGCGTGATGAAGACAACACTGTACATTTGCCCGTGGAATCCATCAATAGGCCACGGCCAAAACGCTGAAGAAGCTGTCGGAAAAAACAACAAAGCCAGTCCGTACACCCCGAATAGCACAGATAAAATCAAAAAGGAACCACGCCAGTGACTGGGAGTGGAAAATGAATCCGCGGATTGGCGATCGCGATAGAGCCATAAATGATAAGCGCTGTTGATGGGCAGAACAATATACAACAGAAACCAGATCCACGGTTGCCATCTTTGAAGGTCAAATTGATCGAGATGAAGGAAAGAAACACCAAGAACAATCGTTGTAAAAATAAAGATCATCGGCAAGACGATGCGCCCAGGCGACCAGCGTCCATGAAAAGCCATGAGCATGGCCGACACGAATGAACCAAGATATACGGTTCCGACAAAGCGCCCATTGAATGGAGCAATGGCCCAGGGCCACTGCTCACGCGCCAGATCGGGCAAAAAGAAAAGCCCGCCGCCCGTTACGATCAAAACAAGAACTTCCAACCAGGTAATTCCACGCAACAATGAAGAAATGGGGGGATTGGCTGAATTCAATTGCGCATCGTTCATTATGATCTCCTATAGAAATAAAATTCTCACTTCCCATTTGCATGAAGTTCAGGCACGAGGATTCTCATTCACAGAGCTTAGATACAGGTCTTCAACTCTTTTTCTAGCCCAGGGCGTCCTCCTCAAAAACTTCAAACTGGATTTGATGCTTGGGTCATTCGTAAAACATTTGATCACAATGCGCTTCCCCAGCTCCTCCCATCCATATTGCTCGACCAGTCGGGCAAGGATCATTTCAAGCGTCACACCGTGCGGGATATGTTTAGGTTGTTCGGGATTCATTTTTGTGTCTCAACTATTCTGCCTGGGGCAAAGGCTCAAGACCAATTAACTGGGAAACGGTCACAAGGGTATATCCCTTGTCTTTCAAATAATCGATGACGAGGGGCAAAGCCTCGGCAGTATGCCAGCCTCTCCCATTTCCGTGCATGATGATGATCGAACCATTCTGCACGGTTCGTTGGACTTCAGAAAGGATTGTAGCGGCATCGAAAGTTGGGTCCGGGTCTCCCGTAACCGAATCCCATTGAATGGTGTACAGTCCGTGGCTGGCAACGACCTGCAATGTGGATTCGTTATACAGCCCGGATGGAAGACGGAAAAGTCGCGAGTGCTTCCCAGTCAACTGAAAGAGCATGTCCTCGGTCATATCGATCTCCTGACCGATCTGCTCCTGCGTGAGTGTCGTAAAGTCGGCATGGCTCCAGGAGTGGTTGCCAAATTCAAAATTCAAGTTCGCGGCCAGGGCTTTTGTTTCGTCTGGATGCGTACGCATCCAATCTCCACCCATGAAAAAAGTGGCTGGGACGTTATACCGTTGAAGCACATCCACCACCCCGATATCATAGCCTGCAGGATACAACGGGTCCTGACACATGTCAAAAGTAAGCGCCACATACGGACTCGTCCAATCACCGCTAGTAATGAGTTCCGCAGGCGGGGTCGGCGTCAGATAGGGTGTCGCCGTGATCGTGGGAAGCGGAGTCTTTGTATAAGTAACACTGGGAATTGGAGACGGGGTGACCGTAACACCAGGTTGAGCACTGAGGGTGCAGGATGTCAAAAACAGAAAGATCAATAACAACAAACTGGTCTTTTTTTTCATCACCCATCTCCGCTTCAGTGCAGGAATTGGCTTTTACGGGCTGCTTACTTCGAAATAATCAAAAACAGCAGGGACAGTGGTACTGATGCCATCCACGTTCTGGCCCGCGAGAACTCCGATTTGCAATGGCGTCATATCGCTTTCATGTGAACCGACCTTGTAAAACACCTTGCCATCCCCACTGATCTCGAAAATATAACTGGTCCCTTTGCGGACGAGCCGCAGGACCACGACATTATTTTTATAAACCTGGGCAAAATTGGGAGGGACGATCAGGCCTTTCCCATAATGGTTCATATAAATTCCCCTGCTCACACAACCACCGCCACGGCAATAAGCCTGCCCGGCTTGAATAAAATTATTGTTATCCTGATAAATGACCAAGCCAGCAAACTGGTGATTCTGATCAGGCTCAAAGGTTAGAAGGGTTTCAATCTGGAAATCTCCTGCAGGGGCAGGCCTCAGGAGGATATTGGTCATTGTCTCTGCGTTGACCGACCCGCGGCCGCCAGCGATTCGCAAGGAACCTGGCACCTTTTCAAGACTCCATTGTCCGGGAATCTCACGCAACCACGTCCACCCGCCTCCGAGCACATCGTCAAACTCATCCCGAAAATAGGTGGGGTCAATCGTTGGGGTAATAGGAAGTGAGGTGGGCTGGAAGAACGAAGGGGTGGGTGTATCTTCAATCAGGAGTGGCGCGATCACAATCGTGGGGGCAGGCGCAGACGGCGTAATGACTGTCCGTTCACAAGCGCCCAGCAATATGGCTGTGATAAACAAAGCAGGAAACAAGATAAAGCGATTCACCGTTTTCATCCACCAGATTATAAAGCCTATTACTCATAATGCTCAACCTGCCAGGCGCGACAATGAAATTGCATTAAAAAATAAACAGCGAACGCCTGACCGGCGTCCGCTGGCTTTGACAATTTACTTGCCTATCCTTTGAAGAAGTTTGAAATGAAAAACCAGATATTCGCAGGGCGTTCAGCAAGCCGGCGCATAAAATACGGATACCAATGCGTGCCAAACGGAACATAGACACGAACGGGGTATCCTTCCTTAACCAGCTTTTCCTGCAAGTCACGGCGGATTCCATACAACATCTGGAACTCAAGCCCATTTTTGGGAAGGCCAACCTTCTCGGCATATTGCCTGGCAAACTCAATACGCTTCTCGTCATGGGAGGCGATCGCAGGGATGGGTGGAATGCGGCCATCGCTGGAGAGTGTTGTCTGGAATGTAAGAGAGGCATCGATCAGGATCTTTGTCAGCAGATCATAATTCGCGTCCACATCGGCTTTTCGAGGGAAGGCTTTTTCGGGGGGTTCTTTATACGCGCCTTTGACAAGACGGATGGTCGTTTTATCCTGTGTCAGGCGGCGGGTATCGGCTTCAGCACGATATAAATAGGATTGAACAGCCATGCCCACATTGGTATAGCCCTTTTCGCACATCATGTAATACAGATTGATGGTCTTATCGGTATAGGGCGTATCTTCAATATCAACGCGGACAAAGGTGTTGTTCTGCTTTGCCCGGGCGAGGATCCTCTCCAGGTTTTCAGCACACAGGTTCTCGTCGAGGCCAAGACCGATCTGCGTCAACTTGATGGATACATTACCGCGCACAGTCGCATCCGCTCCCAACGCGTCGAGTGTTGCAAAAATATCATCTGTTGCCTGTTGTGCTTCTTCCGGAGTATTCGTATGTTCCCCCAAATGATCGAGTGTTGCGTTGATCCCCTTTGCATTCAAGTCCTTGACGACCTGGATGGCCTCACTGAGCTTTGTCCCTGCGATAAAACGGGAAGCAGTGCGCCAGGCAAAGCTCCAATTCGTGATCAGGTTTTGCGCCCAAGCTGCTTTGGATAGGTAGATGAAGAAAGAGCGGAGCATGTCAATCCTTTTTGTAGGAAATATACAGCGATTAATGTATTTTAGCACAAGCAACTGTTTTGGTGTGTTATACTTTTTTACGTGATATTTGTCATTTCTTGGAGGCTATGTGAGAAATCGTAATACCAACACAATCCTTCGGGGTGTGTCGATTTTATTTTTGACAGCCGCGCTCGTACTCAGCATTATCTCCCTAATTACCTACAGCCGACAACGGAACAACTATCCAGCCAGCATGACCATTGCCGGCGTACCCGTTGGCGGGTTGACCCCTGTTGAAGCATCGCAAAGACTGCTCGAAGTTTACACATCTCCAGTTGAATTACTCTACAATGATGCCATCATTCATATCGATCCTGCGGTGGTTGGTTTCGAACCCGATATTGAAACCATGCTGGCCGCAGCCGATCTCAGCCGCACCGGCGGATCGTTCTGGGGCGGATATTGGGATTTTCTCTGGAATCGCACCCCCTCTGAAATCGCCATTCCTTTAAGCCCGAAGTTTTCAGAGGAACGCCTGCGCGAATATTTGCAAAATGAGATTGCTGCGCGTTACGATCTCCCCCCCTCCCCAGCCATACCGATTCCAGGCGGGACCGACTTCCTGCCCGGCCAACCCGGGCAGACTCTTGACCTTGACCGCGCCGTGCTGCTCGTCACTGATGCGCTCCGTTCCCCAACGAGCCGCTCCGTTGCACTCACCTTCACCCGCGGCTCTGTGGCCAGACCCACCATTGAAAACCTGACCATTCTGCTCAAGCAAATCATCACCGTCTCCGATTTCGACGGCCTGATCGGTTTCTACATGGTAGACCTGCAAACCGGGCAGGAGATCCATTTTGCGATCAATAACAAACAGGAAATCAGTGTATCGCCTGATATTGCCTTTTCGGCATCCAGCACCATGAAGATACCGGTTGTGGCTTCCTATTTGATCAATCGAGGCAGCAACCTCACACCCGATATTTCCAATAGCATCTCACAGACGCTTGGAAAATCCAGCAATGACGCCACCGATATCGTTCTTTCAGCCATCGAGCCCAACCGCGGTCCCGTGATCGTCACAGAAAACATGAGGACCATCGGGTTGGAAAGCACCTTCCTTGCTGGTTTCTTTACCGCCCCGGCGTATCTGCTTCCATCCATTCCTGTCACTCCTGCCAACTCGCGTGTGGATATAACCACCGAGCCCGACTCGTATTCCCAAACAACCCCCTCTGAAATGGGGTCCCTGCTGGCCGATATTTATCAATGTGCCCAAAACAACGGCGGTGCATTGATCGCCGCCTTCCCAGACAAGGTCAGCCCGCAGACTTGTCAACTGCTCATTGATTTCATGGCCCAGGATAAACTCGGTTCCCTGATCCAGGGCGGCGTGCCAGACGGCACACTCGTTCCACACAAACATGGATACGTCCCCGCCTCCGATGGCATTGTCCGCGACACAAGCGATGTGGGCATCGTTTACACCTCCGGCGGCAACTTCGTATTATCCATCTACACATACCATCCCGTCACCAATATTTGGGATATCACCAACCCGCTTTTCGGAAACCTGACCAAAGCCGTATATAACTATTTCAACGTTTCCACTCAATAAGCCACTCCAAAATCACCTTACAGTTCAATTACTCCCCGACCCGTATTCAAACGAAAACGGGTCTTTTTTTCCCACATCGTATATAATTCAACTTATGAGCGCTTCGTTGGGATTGTACCGCCTGCAGCAAGTGGATCGTCAAATCGACCGTACGCGTTCACAATTGGACACGATCCGTCAGACTCTCGAGAACGACGCTGAAATGCGCGAATGTCTCAAGCAAGTGGAAACAGCCAAGGCCGCTCACCACCGCGCCCATCACGAACTCAAAAGCACAGAAGTGGAAGTGGAAGCCCAGAAAATAAAAATTGAGCAGGCAGAATCCAGCCTGTATGGCGGCAGGGTTCAAAACCCCAAGGAATTACAAGACCTTCAAAAAGATGTTGCCTCGCTCAAAAAACATCTCTCAACCCTTGAAGAACGCGAATTGGAAGCCATGCTCGCCGCAGAGACCGCAGATAAAAACCTGCAAAACGCAAACACGCAATTGGAATTGATCCAGGCGCGCCTTGGAAGCGAACATAAAAAACTGATCGCAGATCAATCCACCTTTGTAATGGAACTCGAAAATCTCGTCGAAGAACGCGAAGCCACGCTAGCACCAATAGATTCCAGCCTGCTTCAAATCTACGAAGACCTGCGTCAGCAAAGACGCGGCATTGCCGTTGCAGAGATCACCGATAACGCCTGCGCCGCATGTGGTGGTACGCTCAACTCCGCCATTCAACAAAGCGCACGTTCTCAAAAACTTGTAAATTGTCCAACGTGTGGACGAATCCTATATTCGAATTAAACGCATTCCATGTCACGATTTGCGATTGACTCCTACTCCTTCATCGTCGGTTTTATAGCGGCATCCATTTTCTGGCTGCTGGTATCACGGGCGCGCCCACTCTGGGCCGAACTAGTGGCAGGCATCAAGGAACAGCGCGAAATCGCGCAAACACGCAAATCCAGCACGGTGGAAGAAAATCATCGCCGCATTACTTTGCGCCGCGCACAAGGTATGCATCTCGCTGCACCGCTTTTCTCACTCGATGAGATCATCCTTGAACCCTTGCTCATCGCCCCGCCACAGATCGTCCAACCCGGCACACCTCCAAAGTTCGAAGATGTAGTTTCGCAAACCCTGCCATACCTGCCCATGTGGCCTGAAATTGCCGCATCCTATCACGCGCAAACCATAACACTTTCACAATCCTTATCCGGCAATGCCAACATTGCCATCATCGGTCAGCCCGGCGTCGGCAAGACCGTGGCCCTCGCGCACCTCGCATCTCTCGCCGCGAATCGCAGCGAAAAGTTGGAGAAACTCAAAGACGCAGTCCCATTCCTGTATCATGTCGCAAACCTAAAGCTTCCGTTATCCGACCCCAAAAAAGATATTCTCATGCCGCTTATCGACGCAGCCTCTGAAAACGCGCCGTTGATGGACGTGAGTCGTCTGCCGAACTTTTTCGAAACCGCATTCAAAAGCGGAGATGCGCTCCTGCTCATCGATGGCTTTGATGAAGTCACACCCGAAAGCCAGCAGCTCATCACCGATTATTTCAAGATCATCATACAGGCCTATCCAAAGACACGCATCGTCACCACTGGCGCGCCAGAATACCTGGATGGTCTGGTCATGCTTGGGTTTACTCCGCTGACATTAATGACATGGTCACAGCGAGAAAATCAAAAATTCATCGACCGATGGGGCGAACTGTGGTCTCAAACGGTCGCGATGGAAGCCTGGGCGCAGACGGGACCCGAACAAGTGGACCCGCTCCTGCTTAACGTTTGGCTGGGTGCCGACAACGCAAATTTATCTCCCCTTGAGTTGACACTCAAAGCATGGGGCGCCTACGCTGGCGACAGCCTTGGCCCGCATGTGCTCGAAGCCATTGCCACACATATCCGCCGCATCGCACCGACAAACACTCCGCTCGCCGCTTTGGAAACACTGGCCATGCAGGTTATGGTCAATGCCCAACCCATCTTCGATCCGCGTGTTGCGCGTGCCTGGGTGAAATCTTTTGAAGTGGTCGAAGAAGCCGCACCCGTCGACGCGGCCGAAACGCCCGCCGAAGAAACCGCAACAGAAGAAAAGCCCGAAGACACCAAGCAAAAAGGCAAAAAGGTCGAAAAGGTTTCCACTCCTACTTCCGGTCTGCTCGGCAAAATGGCAGCCAGTGGACTTCTCATTGTTTACCCGAACAATAAAATGCGCTTCACACATTCCGTCTTTGCGGGCTTCTTAGCTGGCCGCGCATTGATGAATTTTAAAGCCGAAGAGACCATTCTCAATCAGGCTGATTGGTCTGGCAAGTATCTTGCCATGCGGTACTTCGCCGCTCATGGCGATGCCAGCAAACTGGTGCAGTCCCTCATGGAATACTCACGCCTGCCCATGCACCGTCCGCTGTTTGCAGCGGCGCGCTGGCTGCGTGATGCACCGCGGAATGCGCCATGGAGAGGCAAACTATTCGGAACACTGGCCGCCATCATGCAAACGGAAGGCCTGCCGCTCAACTTACGTGGACAGGCAATGGCAGCCTTTGTCGTCAGCAATGACCCAAGCGCAACGACTCTCTTCCGCCAATTCGCCACCACCCTGTCATTTGAACTCGTTCATCTGGCAGTATTGGGTGCAGGCGCGATGCGGGATGCAAAATCATTGGAACCCTTGGAACGCGCATTACAGGCCCCCAGTATGGCAGTCCGCCGGGCGGCGTGTATGGCACTGGTCTCCATCGGCACAAATGACGCACTGGAAACCGTAGCCCACACCCTGCTCAACGGAGATGAAGACATCCGCCGTGCCGCTGCAGAAGCGTTGGCGAACGATCCCCACGAAGGTTATGCCATGCTTCGCGATGGCGTAACCATTGACGACATTCTTTTACGGCGTGCAGTCGCCTACGGTTTGAGCCGTGTCAATGAGGATTGGGCTATTGATACCTTGCGCAAGATCCAGATCGACGACAAGGAATGGGTCGTCCGCAACGCCGCCACCGAAGTGCTGGATTCAAAGACCAGTGCTGGTTCGCTTGCACCGCACAAGCTCAAAGCTCCATCCGAATCGCCATGGTTGATCGAATTCGCCGCCAAACAAGGAATGGGTATTTCTCCCGGAGTCCCTGCCACTGACATCCTTCTGCTTGCGCTCAAGAGCGAAGATGCAGAAACACGTATTGCGGCGCTCCCGTATCTCAAATACACCCCGAATGAAGGCGTCATCGCACAGCTCTATGCCGCAATGTACAAGGAAGACGACCACGAATTACGTGAAGCTGCTTACAATATTTTATGGGAAATGGGCGCTTCCGGTGTGAAGCTTCCGCACCCAAGCCAATATGGATTCGGTTAAACATGCTCATAACAAATGCAACCATCGTCACCTGGGAATCTGAAAATCGGATTCTCGAAAACCATGCGATCCTGATCGAAGGCGACCGTATCAAAGAGATCGGCACCACAAAAGCACTGACCGCAAAATACCCTAAAGCAAAGACGCTCGACGCCTGCGGTCAATACGTGATGCCAGGCAGTATCTGCGCGCACACACATTTTTACGGCGCATTTGCGCGCGGCATGGCCATTCCCGGGCCCGCCCCAAAAGACTTCCCTGAGATTCTGAAAAAGTTGTGGTGGCCGCTTGATCGTTCGCTGGATTCGGAAGCGGTCCGCTTCTCGGCGCTGGTCTGCCTTGTGGATGCGATCAAGCATGGCACAACGACCCTGATCGATCATCACGCCTCTCCTAATGCGATTGATGGCTCACTTGACATCATCGCTGATGCCGTGGACAAAAGTGGCTTGCGCGGCGTGCTGTGTTACGAAGTGACCGACCGTGATGGCAGCGAAAAGGCCAATGCCGGCATCAACGAGAACATCCGCTTTTTGAAACGCCTGGCGGCCAATCCGCATCCGCGCCTCGCCGGGACATTCGGTCTGCACGCCAGCCTGACGCTTTCGGGCATCACTTTGCAGGCTTGCCGCGCCGCCGTTCCTGAAGGGACGGGCTTTCACGTCCACACCGCCGAGCATGAGTCAGATGAATACGACAGCCTCGGCAAAAGCCAGATGCGCGTCGTTGATCGCTTGCAAAAGCACGGTATCCTTGGCCCCAATACCATCACTGCGCATGGCATTCATTTTGATGCGCGTGAAATGGAAATCCTCAAAGAGACTGGCACCTGGCTTACACACCAGCCGCGTTCAAATATGAATAACGGTGTGGGAGTGGCGCCTATTGAATCGATGCTGCGTTTGGGAGTCAAAGTCTGTCTTGGCAACGATGGCTTCTCCAACGCCATGTGGGAGGAATGGAAAGCCGCGTATCTCCTGCACAAGATTCATCACCGCGACCCGCGCCGCATGGGTGGATACGACGTGACTCAAATGGCAGTGTATAACAATGCCGCGCTTGCAAATCAATTTTTCCCCGCCGCGCCGATCGGGCAGATCACACAGGGCGCATTCGCCGATCTGATATTTGTTGACTATCATCCCTACACCCCGCTGACCTCTGGCAATTTGCCCTGGCAGATCATCTTCGGGTTCCAGCAAAGCATGGTCACCACCACCATTGCGGCTGGAAAAGTCCTGATGAAGGACCGCGAATTGCTCACTTTGGATGAAGCGGAGATCGCCGCACGCGCCCGAGAAATTGCGCCGCGCATCTGGAAACGCTACGAAGAAGAAGTAGCGAAGGTTATGTAATTTTGGAGCGCGGACCCCAGTCCGCCTGCTTATACAAAAAGCGGATATAAAATCCGCATTCCCAGTTCTTTGGAGACTTCATGAACGACCCACATCTTTTATTATCCATCGCCGTATTAGGCGGCACAGGCAAGGAAGGCAAGGGACTCGCATATCGCTGGGCACGCGCAGGGTATCATGTTTACATCGGCTCACGAAGTGCCGAAAAAGCGATTGCCGCGGCGAACGAGATCAGGGAAATGCTCGGGGATGGAATCTCCATCGCAGGCATGAGCAACCCTGAGGCGGCGCGCGAAGCGAATATCGTCGTATTGACCGTTCCCTACTCTGCACATCGTGACACATTGGAATCCGTCAAAGACGAACTCAAGGGCAAGATTCTCGTGGATGTGACCGTGCCGCTCGTGCCACCCAAAGTTGCCACTGTTCAAATGCCCGCCGCTGGCTCCGCCGCGCAGGAAGCGAAAGAGATCGTCGGCGAGGATGTGCAGGTGTGTGCTGCGTTCCAAAATATCTCGCACGAACATTTGCTGGATAACTCTGATGTCGAATGCGATGTGCTGGTCACTGGCACAAGCAAGGATGCCCGCGCTGAGACCATCAAACTGGTTGAAGCGGCTGGCTTGAATGGCTGGGATGCTGGCCCAATCGAAAATTCTGTCGTTGTCGAAGGGCTCACCAGCGTGCTGATCGGCATCAATAAAAAATATGGCTCCACCCATGCAGGAATCAAGATCACAGGTGCGAAGCACGCTTCTTAATTCGCGAGATTGGTCTGCGAATTTCAGCAAGACGCTTCCCGAATTTTATGTCTCTAACCATCACCCCGCTTAAAAACATTCCACTCATCCGCCAAGGCGATAACTTGGCGGATATTCTTGTCGATTCGATTCTGAATTCGACTATTCAACTTGAAAACAACGACATTCTCGTCATTGCCCAAAAGATCGTCAGCAAATCTGAAGGGCGGATGGTGAATCTCGCTACAGTCACACCTTCAGAAAAGGCCATCGAATTAGCGCAAAAAACTGAAAAGGACGCACGCGTCGTACAACTTATGCTTCAGGAAAGCAACGAGATCGTGCGGACGCGCATTGGCGCGATCATTGTGGAACACAAGCTCGGTTTCGTGTGTGCCAATGCAGGTATCGATCATTCCAATGTGGCTGGTGATGGCAGCGAAAACGAGGAATATGTTCTACTGCTTCCCGAAGACCCCGACGCGTCAGCCAAAGCCCTGCGCGACCAGATCAAGCAAAAAACCGATATTAACGTCGGCGTAATGATCATCGACTCGCATGGCCGCGCGTGGAGAAATGGCACGGTTGGCGTTTGTATCGGCCTGAGCGGAATCCCCGCCATGATCGACGAACGCGGCTGGAAAGACCTGTTCGGCTTCACCCTGAAGATCACTATCGTCGGCGTGGCAGATGAGCTTGCTGCTGCGGCATCCCTAATGATGGGACAGGCCTCTGAAGGGATTCCCGCCGTACACGTGCGCGGTTTTCCATATCCGCTGGGCGAAGGCTCGCTCAAGGAATTGATCCGCCCCAAACAACAGGATATGTTCCGCTAAAAAACTAACATAAATCTTATCCGCAGTTGATACACTCAATCTGAAAATCACAACCATGAAAAACTTCCCAACAGAATATCTCGACCTGCTCAAGGACGAAACCAAGGCTTACCTCTTTCTCGCAACCATCATGCCCGACGGCTCGCCTCAGGTTACGCCGATCTGGTTCAACACAGATGAGCAGTATATTCTCATCAACACGAACGAAGGCCGCACAAAAGACCGCAACATGAAAGCCCACCCCAAAGTGGCGCTTGTCATTCAAGACCCCAGAACCCCCTATCGTTACATTCAGATCCGCGGCGAAATTGCCGAGTTCACAACACAAGGCGCAGATGAACATATCAATCAACTCTCGCTCAAATACGACAACGAACCCTGGAGACATCGCGAAGGACAAAAGCGGATCATCTTCAAAATCAAACCAACTCACTTTGACCTCCACTGATCTTCATACCTTTCTGCGGACTCGACGCTCGATCCGCCGCTTCAAAACGGACCCTGTGCCTGATTCGGTGATCGAACGCATTCTCGCCACTGCCACATTTTCCCCATCCGCGCATAACCGCCAGCCGTGGCGCTTTGCCGTAGTGACAACGGCAACCGTCAAAGAAAAACTCGCAAACGCCATGGCCGTTGAATTTCAACATGACCTCGAAGCCGATGCAGTTCCCCCAGAAGAAGTTCAAAGAAAGGTCGTCCGCTCACGCGAAAGAATCACCGCTGCTCCTGTGGTCATCATCCTCAGCGTGGACATGACCGACATGGACACCTACCCCGATACCCGCCGTAAAAAAGCCGAATACATCATGGCAACCCAGTCCGCATCGAATGCAGGCATGCAAATGCTCCTCGCCGCCCATGCCGAAGGGCTGGGAAGTGTCTGGGTGTGCAGTCCACTTTTTGTGCAGGAAACCGTTCAAAATGTTTTAGAATTACCAAAAACGTGGGAACCACAAGCGATGTATTTCCTGGGTTACCCATCTGAAACCCCCGAAGTACGTGAAAGAAAATCCATCAAGGAAATTGTAAAAACGTATTGACGTTCAAACGTTAACACGTTGAAGCCCAATCCATGAAAATCACTGCCCTTGCGGGCGGAGTCGGCGGCGCGAAACTGGCGCATGGACTCGCCCAAATCCTCCCCCCTGAAGATTTGACCATCATCGTCAACACTGGCGACGATTTCGAACACTTGGGGTTATCCATCTGCCCCGATCTGGATACGGTCTGCTACACCCTCGCTGGGTTGGCAAACCCTGAAACTGGCTGGGGTCGAGTCAACGAGACCTGGAACACCATCACAAATGTCGAAAAGCTGGGCGGACCAAACTGGTTTCGCCTCGGCGATCAGGATATTGCCACCCATCTTGAAAGAACCAGAAGATTGAAAGGAGGCGAACCCCTTTCTCAAATTACAAGAGATTTTTGCAAAGCCTGGGGTATTTCGCATACAATTTTGCCGATGACCGATTCACCAGTGCGAACCATTGTGGATTCAGATGAAGGCGAGCTGGCCTTTCAGGAATATTTTGTCCACAGACAGTGCGGGCCGAAGGTCAAAGGCTTTCGGTTCGACGGAGTCGATGTCGCTGAACCAGCTTTCGGCGTGCGCGAAGCGGTCGAATCAGCGGAAGCCATTGTCATTTGCCCGTCAAATCCCTGGGTGAGTGTCGATCCGATTCTGCGGGTCATTCCGCTTCCAAAAAAGAAAATCGTGGCGGTTTCCCCGATCATCGGCGGAAAGACGGTCAAAGGCCCTGCGGCAAAGATGTATGCAGAATTGGGCATTGAGCCCTCCGCGCTGGCGGTGGCTGAACATTATCGAGACATTTTAAGCGGTTTTGTGTTGGATAACGTGGACGCACATTTATCGGATAAAATCAGGACGAGGACATTGGTAACAGATACACTTATGAATTCACTTACAGATCGCGCCCGATTGGCGATGGATGTGCTAAACTTTATCGGGAGTTTATAAACATGACACTTTGGGCAATTGTCCCTGTAAAACCTTTACGACGAGGGAAGTCCCGCCTGGCGGGCATGCTGACGGAAGATGAACGAACTGCATTAAATCAGGAGTTACTGGAGCGGACACTAAAGACGCTTTCAGCCCTGAAAGAGTTAGACCAGGTGCTGGTGGTCAGCCGCGACCCAGCAGCACTGACCATTGCCCGCAATCACGGTGCAAAAACGGTGCAGGAAGATGGTCAGCCGCATCTCAACACGGCATTGATGCGAGCCACGGTTGTGGCACAGGTCCACGCCACGCAGGGAGTTTTGATCCTGCCCGCTGACCTGCCCCTGCTCACCCCAGAGGATGTGCTGACCTTGATCGACCGCGCGGCCAAACCGCCCGTGGTTGTGATCGCCCCTGACAGACACGGCAAGGGAACGAACGCCCTGTTGATGGTCCCCGCGGGTCAAATTGAGTACGACTTCGGCGAAGGTTCATTCCAACGTCACTGCGAACGCACCAAACAATCGGGCGCGCGGCTTGAGATCGTGGAACTGCCCTCGCTCGGCCTCGACCTCGACCTGCCTGAAGACCTGGAAATGGTACGGAAAATGGAAGCTTTGAAGTTATAGGAAATCAATTGACTCAAGAAGTCAATGAATCTATTTTTCTCAAGGAGAAAAACCCATGACCGAACGTGTTGCCCTATACCTGCAAGACTCACATGACCTACGCGATGGATTGGAATACGCCAAATACGCGGAGGAAAAAGGATTTGAAGCCGTCTGGCAGGCGGAGAGTCGTTTGGTGCGCGATGCCATCGTGCCCATGGCTGGTTACGCCGCCGTGACCAATAAGATCAAAGTGGGGTCAGGCGTGATCAACAACTGGACTCGCAACATTGGCCTGCTGGCCGCCACCTTCCTGACATTGGATGATCTTGCGCCAAATCGCATTATCTGCGGCATCGGTGCATGGTGGGATCCGCTAGCAAAAAATGTAGGCATAGAGCGTAAAAAACCCCTGCTCGCGATGCGCGAAACTGTCGAAGTGATGCGTCGCCTGCTAAACATGGAACGCGTTACCTTTCACGGTGAATTCCATCATGTCGATAACATCGAGTTGGATGTGGTGCATGGCCGTCGTGAGCCGCGTAATATCCCGATCATGATTGGCGCGACAGGCGATTTGATGATGGAAATGACCGGCGAGATCGCAGATGGCTGCGTGATGAATTACTGCGTTGCCCCTGAATACAATGACAAGGCGCTTGAACTGCTTGAAAAAGGCGCAAAGAAATCGGGACGCAAAATCGAAGACATCGACCGCCCACAGTTGATCGTATGTTCCGTGGACGACGATCACGACAAGGCGATCGAGTACACAAAAGAATTGCTTTGCCAATATCTCGCCCAACAACCGCACATTGCCAAGGCTTCGAATGTTTCGCAGGAAGTCATCAGCAACATTCAGGCTACTTTGGGCTGGCCTGCCACGAAGGAACAGATCAACAAGGCCAAGCACTTCGTCCCTGATGAGCTGGTCCACAAGATCACAGCCTCAGGCACGCCCGACGAAGCCCGCGCCAAAGTTGCTGAATACACGAAGCGCGGATGCACCTGCCCCATTCTCTACCCCGTAGGTGGCAATTTCAAACTTCTCATTGATACCTTCGCGCAGAGCTAATCCACAGGCAAATGTCATAACCAATATATGAGCCACGTCACTTGACGTGGCTTTTTGATTCAACTATCCTAACTGCTGATAGACTGACCAGTCGGTCTAGAGATTATGAAACCAAATTCACCCACCCTATCCCCGCAGGAAACCCGCGAACGCATCCTTGAGGCGGCTGTCAAAGTGTTTGCCAGCAAAGGCTACCACGATACCAAGGTGGATGACATCGTTAGCGAATCCAACACTTCCAAAGGCTCGTTCTATTTTCATTTTCCGAGCAAGCAGGATATCTTCCTTGCACTGGTGGATACTTTTGCGGAAATGCTGGAAGCACGACTCAAAGACCGCCTCTCTTCTTCGACCTCAGGCCTGGAACGCGTTGAATTGGCATTACGCGTCTGTTTGGAGACCTTCGGCCAATATCGTGCCTTGGCAAAAATTGCGCTTGTACAAGCCACAGGTCTTGGCAACGCCTTCGAAGAAAAAAGACGCGTCGTGAATGAACGCTTCATCCAATTCATCAAAGAAAACCTTGACGAGGCCGTCGCCGACGGGAGCATTCCCGCATTAGATACCGAAGTGGCCGCCAGTGCTTGGATCGGAGCCCTGAACGAGGTCGTCATGCGCTGGATATACACAGGCCAACCCGACCCAGAACGATCGCTCCCTGCTTTGAGAAAAATCTTTTTGCTGAGTCTTGAAATCCCCGTAGAGAGAATCAATAAGTAAAGCGGATTACAGCCCGCGATCCAAAAATACTTTAGGAGAAAAAAAGAATGAGAAGAATCAAATCCTTGTTGGCACTCGTCATCATTGCATTACTGGCGGTTGCATGTGCACCTGCAACCGCTGCACCGCAAGAAACAGTGACCTTGAAGATCGCCGTCCTGCCCATCATTGACACACTGCCGATGTATGTTGCACAACAGGAAGGTCTGTTCGCCAAACACGGTGTCAACGTGGAATTCGTACCCGTCGCCTCTGCCCCGGAGCGCGATCAACTTGTTGGGGCTGGTCAGGCCGACGGTATGGTCAACGAAACGATTTCGGTCATGTTGTTCAACAAGGAAAAAGTCCAGGTGCAGGCGGTCCGCTATGCGCTGCGTCCCACTGAAAACGCTGGCCATTTCTTCATCATCGCCTCCGCCAAAAGCGGAATCACCGACTCGCAAGGCTTGAAAGGAATCGAAATCGGCGTTTCACAAGGAACCGTCATTGAATACGTCACTGAAAGACTCCTGCAAGCTGAAGGCCTCACCACTGACGAGATCAAAACCATCGCCGTGCCGAAGATCCCCGACCGCATGGCATTGCTCGCCTCAGGTGAATTGAACGCGGGTGTACTTCCTGACCCACTTGGCGCGTTGGCAGTACAACAAGGCGCGGTCATCGTCCTCGATGATTCCAAACATCCTGAATATGGCTTCAGCGTCATCTCCTTCCGCAAGGAAATCATCGACGCAAACCCCGAAGCGATCAAAGCCTTCCTCGCCGCCATTGAAGAAGCGACAATCATGCTCAACAGCGACTCGAAAAAATACACCAGTGTTTTGAGCGATCAAAAACTTGTCCCGCCGCCATTGCTTGCAAGCTACTCGGTTCCGCCCTTTCCCACCGCAGGTGTACCCACCGAAGCGGAATGGAACGACGCGCTGGCATGGGTGAAGGAAAAAAGAATGCTGACTGCTGATATTTCCTATGCGGATTCGGTCAATGCCTCGCTTCTGCCTTAACTGAAAACTGTTCTCGTTATAACGGCAGGAGGCTGCTTAAGATTAGCCTCCTGCTCCTTTTGAAATCACGGAACAAATATGAAAATAAAACTCCTGCTTTTCCCGCTGTCACTCCTCTTTCTGCAGGCTTGCAATGCTGTCGCCCCAATATTCAAATCGCCAACCGAACAAGTTTTTGGCTTCGACTTTTCTGAACAAGTTCCGCAAATACCCACGGGTGATCGCTCTGCGCCAACCCATTTGTTTGTCCATAAATACCCTTTTTACTCGGATGGAACCGTCACGGCTGTCACCTACCTAAACGATAGCGATGGTGGATCAGAGACTTTTGTTCTGCTTATCCTTCGCCCTACCGACGATGGATGGAAGGTTATTCATCATATAGATATTGACGGCGACGACCAGCCTTCCGCGAAAACAGGTGTAACAACAATTCATTTCGGAACACCATTAAACGTACAAAAAGGTGACATCTTCGGCCACTGGCAACTTGAAGAAACAGGAGCCATCCCGTTGAACGACGAAGATTTGTTCATTGAGGGATTGAGTTTTGGAAAATTCGGTATCAGAGCAGATGATACAGAAGAGGGTCAATTCATTTCGAACCATGGGTTCTCTGGTGGACGAGATTATTTTATTAACATCACTTTTCAAACGTCGCCATGATTACCACCGCGTCCCTCACCTTCGGTTATCCGCGCAGCATACCCATTTTCCAGGATTTCAACTGGCAGGTTCAACACGGAGAGACATGGGCGATTCTAGGGTCATCAGGTTGTGGAAAGACAACCCTGCTTTATCTGCTGGCAGGCCTGCGCTTTCCCACCAAAGGCGAAATTGAAATAGATGGAGAACGACTCACACGTCCACGCCCGCACAGCGGACTGATTCTACAAGACTATGGTTTGCTTCCGTGGGCAACGGTGCGCGAGAATGCAGGGCTTGGGTTGAAAGTCCGTGAGTTTTACGGCGAGGATGGAAAACACGCGCCGAAAAACTTTCAGCCTGAAAACAACGTGGAGCACTGGCTGAATCGGCTGGGGCTGAGCGAGGTTGCCAATAAATACCCCTCCCAAATCTCTGGCGGGCAGCGTCAACGTACCGCGATTGCACGCACACTAGCTCTTTCGCCAGACCTTCTGTTGATGGACGAGCCTTTCTCCTCGCTCGACGCCATCACCCGCGAAGACCTGCAAAACTTAACCCTTTCCCTGTGCGAAGAACAAAATTTGACTCTGGTCATCGTCACACACTCCATTGAAGAGGCGGCATCTTTGGGCGGGAAAATCCTTTTGCTTGGATCATCACCGCGTATTTTTGAAAACCCAACCGTACGACAGGGTGATCATCGCAACAGCCAGGAATACCGCGATCTATGCAATTTACTGTGGAGGGAAATGCGCAATGAAACGGCGTGACCTTCTTTTCTCTGCAGCGGGCCTTGTGCTCATCTGGCAGGTTGCCGCCATGCTGATTCAACGCCCCATTTTGCCTGCGCCGTGGGAAGTGCTGATCGTTTTCGTACAGGAATTGGGCAACGGGCTGGTCACTCACTTTTTCTACAGCCTGTGGCGTGTCACCGCAGGGATGGCCCTGTCGGTGCTGATCGCTGCCCCTGTTGGGCTGGCAGTTGGCGGGTCGAAAAGACTCGATGCAATTTTTTCGCCGATCATCTATTTGCTGTACCCGATTCCCAAGGTAGTGTTCGTCCCCGTCGTTTTGTTATTCCTCGGCATCGGCGATTTGGCGAAGATCAGCATCATCTTTTTGATTCTGTTCTTTCAGATCGTGGTGCTTGTGCGCGACCAGGCGGCTGGGCTTGCCCCGCAGTTGATCCAAAGCCTGCAAAGCCTCGGCGCGGGGCGCAGGGCGCTGTTCCGTTTTGTTTATTTGCCCGCCAGCCTGCCCGCAATTTTGACAGCGCTACGACAATCCATCGGAACGGCGGTGGCTGTGTTGTACATCACCGAATTATTTGCAACCAAATATGGGCTTGGATATTACATTTACTACAACGGCAGCACGCTCTTCTATTACCCAGCCATGTATGCAGGCGTAATCGCGATGAGTCTGCTTGGCCTAGGAATGTATTACACCGTTGATTGGCTCGAACAAAGATGGTGCAAGTGGAAATTTGTGAGTTGAAGGTTGAAGGTTTGAAAAATCAATCTTCTTTCTTCATTCTTTTCTACCTCTGCAGCGCCAACCCAACCCAAAACAACAAACTAAACATAAATGCAGCCTGCCCAGTGCCTGCAAGCGCAGCATTGAGCGGACGTCCCTTTTGGGTGAATACGGTGCGGGCGGCGCGAAATGCGATCGGCAATGACGCCCATGCAATTAAAGACAACCACGGAATGATGTCCAGCCATGCAACAACTGGCAGAATCAAGTAAGCAGCAAGGATGCAGGTCAAATATTCAGCTTTTGCAAATTGTTCGCCGAACATTACCGCCAGCGTATGCTTGCCAGCCTTGCGATCATTCTCGAAGTCTCGCAGGTTATTGACCACCAAAATCGCAGTGATGATCAATCCTGGCGGAAGTGTCATCCACCAGGCAGCAGATGAGACATCACCAGCCTGCACATAATAGGTCCCTGCCACTGAAGCGAGACCAAAAAAGATAAAGACAAAAACATCGCCCAATCCGTAATAACCAAGCGGAAATGGCCCGCCTGTGTAAGCAATGGCAGAAATGATCGCAGCGATTCCAATGGCAAGGATGACCCAGCCGCCAAGCCAGATGAGGTAAAGCCCCATCAGCGCCGAAAGCACAAAGACAACCGCCATTCCAAACTTCACCTGTGACGATGTCAGTAAACCAGCCTGGGTCACGCGCGTGGGGCCAAGCCGCTCGGGCGTGTCTGTGCCGCGCTCAAAGTCAAAGACATCATTTGCAAGGTTGCTGCCGATCTGCAAAAGCAGTGCGGCAAACAAACACGCCAAGGTTGCATCAAGCCGAAAAAATCCATCGCGCCACGCGAGCGCGCCGCCCATCAACACACCAGCCGCCGCCGCAGGCAGCGTGCGCGGACGGATCGCTAATCCCCAGGCCTGCCACTGATTAAAAGTTTGTTCGCTCAATTTCCATCTCCGTAAGGTTTCATCCTGGCACAGCCAGGAAACATTGCCGCGCAGTATAACTTATAATTGCGCAAATTATTTTCAGGAGCTTTCATGACTCAACTCACAGGACGCGAACGCGCCGCCTATGTTCAAAACATGTTCACGCAGATCGCCAAACGCTACGACTTGATGAATCGATTGATGACTGGCGGGCAGGATATTCGCTGGCGCAAGATGGTCATCAAACTCGCGCGGATGACGAACAACGCCTCTCTGCTGGACCTGGGAACTGGCACAGGCGATCTGGCTCGCGAAGCCCTGACGCAGTTTCCACAGGCCCGCGTCACCGCCGCAGATTTCACTCTCCAAATGATGCGCGTCGGCAAAAAGAACGGCTCCCTTAATTTCTCCACCGCCGATGCACTGCACCTACCCTTCAACGACGCATCCTTCGACGCAGTCATCTCTGGCTTTCTCATGCGCAATGTCATCAATCTAGATAAAGCCATCGAGGAACAATATCGCGTCTTGAAAAACGGCGGGCGAATCGTCATCCTAGACACCACCCGTCCGAAGAAAAACATCCTTTCCCCATTCATCTGGATCCACATGCACATCATCATTCCCACTCTGGGCGGGCTTTTGACAGGAGTCAGCGAGGCGTACCGCTACCTGCCCGAAACCACCGAAGGCTTCGTCACTGCGGAAGACATGGCAGCGCGAATGTCAAAAACGGGGTTCAAAAATGTCAATTTCAAAAGGTTGATGTTTGGAACGATCGCAATTCACTGGGCTGAAAAATAAGTAAAACGCCGAGTTCGTAACGAACTCGGCGTTTTACTTTAAGTCGCTGCCACTTGCTCCTCTTTTGCACGCTGGAATTGTTCCCTTGCGCCAAGGCGAAGATGCAAAGTGTAAAAAGCGAACATGGCGATCATACACAGCACAATGCTGATATACCAGACATAGTTTGGATTCATGTTGTCGAAGATCAATCCCGCCGCCCACGGACCGATCATCGACGGCACCATCCAAGTCAGGCCGAAGACTGCCATGTAACGGGCACGCATCTCCTCGGGCGCAAAAGATGCGGCAAGCACATTGCTGGTGGGCATACCGACCATCTCACCAATTGTGATGATGACCATCGCCAAAATGAACAGCGGAATGGTGGAAACAAATCCGTACATGCCGAAGCCGATCATATAAAAGAAAGTGGCGGCCGCCATCATCAAAAACGGCGGATATTTCTTGATGATGCCCGTCACCCAAAACTGAAAGATCACCACCGTCACAGCACTCGAGGACATGACCAGCCCATAAAAACGCGGATTCACATTGTGCACATCACGCAGATACACCGAAAGCGAACTGTACATCTGCTGGTACACCAGGATCATCAAAATGGACGCAACAATGAAGGCGAGGAATGGGCGATCGACCAACGCAAGTCGATACCCACCGATGGTCTGCAGCAGAGTCTCGTGCTCGGTCTTCTCCTTAGGCTGGGGCTTGGTCTCGGGGATCAAGCGGAAGACCAACACCGCGGTAATACTGCTGATCACCGCATCGCTCAAAAACAGATAGAGGAAATTGTAAGCGGCCAGGAATCCGCCGATGGTGGGGCCAATGATCCAGGCGAAGTTGGAGATCACGCGCATGATACCGAAGCCCTCTGCCCGTTGCTCGGCAGGGAGGATATCTGCGATCATGGCATTGTGAGCAGGGTGCGCGGCGCTGCCCATCAACCCAACGAACACCGACAGGCCGTAGAACATGTAGAACTGATTCACGAACCCGAGCGTGAGTCCGCTAAATGCACTGACGATCAATCCAAAGAGGATGATGCCGCGACGACCGAAACGGTCAGCCATAGCTCCGCCGATGGTACTGCCGATCAAACCAGCCACCGAATTTGTCGCGAGGATGATCCCCGCCTCGGTCATGCCTACACCAAACTTCTGGGTGACGTACAAAGCAAAGAACGGCATGAGCAAAGTATTGCCAATCACATCAATAAAGTGAGTCCCCGCCACCACCCAAAACGTGCGGGGAAAGCGATGGAAAGTGTGAGATAGCTTGTTAAACATTTTTCTCCTATACCATATTTGGACACATGACCGTCATTTTGCAGGCAGTGGTCATGTACATTATTCGTAGGCAAGCACTTCGCGAACTGTTAAGCGAGAAGCGGTGCGTGCCGGTATGAAACTGGCCAGAATACTCAAAAGGATGACGATAACCAACCACAGCCAAAGCCCCGGAAGTGAATAAGAGTAGGTCAATGGCACACCCATCACCGCCTGCCCAAGAGCCTGATTTAATCCCCTGCTCATGGGAATGGCTACCGCTGCGCCCATTGCCCAACTCATCAAGCCAATGATAATTCCTTCGAGGACAAAAACAGACGCCACACTGCGATTTGGCGCCCCAATGGCACGCAACACACCGATCTCGCGGGTGCGCTCCAGGACATTGATACTCATCGTTCCCATCAGACCCAACCCGCCGACCAGAGCCAGCAGAATGGCCATCAACAGCAAAAGGGCAACAATTGCATCAAATGAGGCTTCGGCATCGCGGCGCTCCGTGTTGATGGTGGTTGCCAGACCTATCTCGATACCGACAAGGTTAAAACGCTCCTCAAGTGTACGGGTTACGGCATCTACATAAACAGAGTCATGTTGTTGTGTGGCAATCATCACCGCGTCTGCTTCGCCGGTACGGTTGGTAATCTTCGTAATGTAATCATAATTGACATACACGATCGGAAGAAAGGCCATACCCTTGAATGTCCCTACAATCTTGAACACGTGTTCATCACCGTCGATCTTCAGCACAATGTCGCCGCCGAGTTCAAGTTCTGGTTCGTCGATCAGGAGTGCGGAAGGAACGACCACCGCATTCTCATCACCCGGAGCAAGCCATCTACCCTCTGCAAGGGAAGGTGAGACGATCAAACTATCGGGACGAACCGTGGGGGCAAACATGTAGATCATACCGCTTTCACTTTCATCCCTGCGAACGAGCCGCGTGGGGAGCTGGATCCACACATCGGTCTTGGTCACACCGGGAATGCTTTCCGCTTCACTTTGGACTTTGTCGGCACGATAACTGCGATCCAAAGCAAACATCGTATCGCAGTTGAACCACTTGATCATATCCTCGACGGTGCTGGATAATGAGGCACGGACGTTGAACACACTGATAAAGGTTGCAGACCCCAGCGTGAGCGTAATCAGAGTTAACGTCAGCCTGCCCTTGTTGCGGAAGGTGTTCCGCACCGAAAGCAGGATCGAGCGGATGGATAGCTTCCGAACGAACCATAAATTTGCGCCGGAAAGAAAATGATCGATCCAATTTTTACCGAAGCGCCCCTTACCCATGGTGTAACTGCTCATCGCCTCCGCCGCGCTGATTCGCAGGTTGGAGAGGAACGGCACAAGGGAAGCGAGGACCGGCAGGATCAACCCAACAGCGGCTTGAATCAAATAAGTTTGAGGCGGCACATCCATCGAGTAAAGATCGAAGTTAAAGAACACCGCCAGGACAGAACTGAGTTTACGTGCACCATACATCCCAAACGGGATGGCGATCATTAACGCCATGACACCGTAAGAAAATACCATCACCAGATACATCCCCAGGATTTGAAGCGTGCCACCGCCAACAGCTTTCATCACACCAATCTGCCGTTTTTGCTGGGTAAGCAAAGCAGAGACGGTATTGACCACAAGGAAGATGCTCAGGAACAACGACAGCACACCGAGCAACCCCATCAACAGAAGGATTCCCTGCAGGACATCGTTCATCGGGAGTTGCCCCGGCTCCGCAGTCATACTCAATGGGATGGTGTAACCCGAATTTTCAGCCTTGTCCTTGACGCGATTGACCACCTGCTGTGCCCAATCCTTATCTTCAGGATGGTTTGCAATCACATGCAGTTCGTTAAAACCATAAGATTCGCCAAACCATTCTAACGTATCAAAGGTGATGTAACCGTAAGGTGTACCGTCAATTTGCGCGGGGAGTTGAGCAGGATCATATGCCAACCCCGCAATTCGAATCCTGCGCTCGACATCGCTCGGAAACCTGATCAGAATCATATCGCCAACCTGTGCTTCGATGACAGAGAGCGCTGCGCGCTCGATCAGAATCTCGTGCTCGGGTGGGGGCCAGGCCCCACTCTGTAAGGTGACCTTGTTCACACGGATATCCTCATAATCAGCAAACACAAAGATGGTGAGGTTCTTCCACTCGCCCGATTTTGTCTGCATGCGAACAGAGATACTCCTGCGCGCGTCCGCCTCTTGCACATCATCCATCTTGCGCACAGACTCAATGAAATCCTCATCGAACAGTTCGATCGTGCGTACGGTTCCGCTGGATGGGTAGATGGTCGCAAAACTCTCCGCCAGCCCATCAGACAGAATTGTACGCGCGCTAAGAATAATCCCCAATGCAAAAAGTCCAACAGACATAGACAGCACAATCAAAAGCGTGCGCGTCTTGTTGCCGAACAAATCGTTGATAACCTTGTACCAGCGCGCCCTTAACATGGATGTTCTCCTTCAGTAAAACGGAGGTCATGATTTTAAGGTGATCATCACCATCCAAACGTTTTCATGTTGAAAGCATAACCTACATGACAATTTCACCATCTGACAGGGTAATCACCCTTGAGCCGCATTTGGCAATGTCCTTGTCATGCGTAACGAGAAAAACGGTTCCACCTTCCTGAACCAATCCCGTGAAAATATCAATGACCGCAATTGCTGTTGCAGAATCAAGGCTGCCGGTGGGTTCATCTGCAACAAGGATGGCGGGGTTGTTAGCCATGGCACGGGCAATTGCCAGCCGTTGTTGCTGCCCACCTGATAATGCAGTCGGGAGCTTCCTTGCATGATCGGCGATCCCCACCTGTTCGAGTAAATGGTATGCACGCTTGCGCTGCTCCCAGCGGGAATAACGCCGGGCAAAATCCATCGGCAACATCACGTTTTGCAAGACGGTCAAAGTTGGCAGGAGTTCAAACGTTTGAAAGATCACGCCCATTGTCCCGCCCCGAAGCCTTGCGGCTTTTTCAGGGCCAAATCTATGTAACGGCTCACCATTGACCCAGATCTCACCTGAGGTGGATCGGTCCAGCCCTGTGAGCATATTAACCAGAGTTGTCTTGCCGCTTCCTGATTTTCCCGTAACCACCAAAAATTCACCCTGAAAGACCTGCAGATCAATGCCATTCAATGCGATAACAGAACCGGCAAGGCTCTCATACACCTTAACCACGGAGCGCAGCTCGATCAATGGTTTAGCGATTGACGAATTCATCTTGAATCCTCCCATCCACCAGGCGGATCGTGCGTTGGGCGCGGACGGCAAGTTCGTTATCGTGCGTGACCATGAGAATGGCCTTGCCGGTGCCTGCGAGATTTTCAAAAAGTTGGAATACCATCTCCGTGGATTTTGAATCAAGATTGCCTGTTGGCTCATCGGCAGTAAGCAGGACGGGATCGTTTGCCAATGCACGCGCGATCGCCACACATTGTTGCTGCCCGCCAGAAAGCGAGCCTGGCAGACGGTGGGCATACTCTGCCATGCCGACCAGTTCAAGCAATTGCATGGCCCGTTCCGGGCGTTCAAGCCGGGGATAGTGTCTTCCGTAATCCATGGCCAGCAGGATGTTTTCCACAGCGGTCAATGTGGGCAAAAGTTGAAAGAATTGGAAGATGACGCCGACAGAACGACCTCGCCAGATGGCAATCTGCTCCTCGTTCAATGTATGTACCGGGGTGTGGTCAACAATGACTTCGCCCGAACTGGGTCTGTCAATTCCAGTAATGACATTGATCAGTGTGGATTTACCGCTGCCCGATTTCCCAATGATCGAGACAAAAGCGCCCGACTCAACACTTAAGTCAACGCCTTTGAGCGCGGTAAAAGTCCCAGCAGAGCCATGGTAGGTTTTGACAACCTCCCGCAGACGGACCAGATTATTGTCAGGAGGGTTGACCGGAGTATTTTTTGGATGCAAATCAACTTCCAGCATGATGTTTTCCTAACTGGTTCCCGACATAAAACTCGCCCGAATGACCACCCACAGCGGTATTGCCTGTACCGGGAACATTTTTATCTGCATACTTTATTTACGAAGAAGCATCATTAAAAGTTGAAACAAGTCGACGCAGGCGGGAATATGCCTAAAAGATACGGCGTCGGTCTTACCCGTAAATCTGCGGGTTTACACAATGGGGTAGGCGTTCGCCTTTCAGCCCGGCGATCAGGTTTTGCGCGGCAAGGAGCGACATCATATCACGAGTCTTTTTGCTTGCGCTTCCAAGGTGCGGCACAATGATGCAGTTCTCCAATTCCAAAAGCGGACAATCCATCGGCAGCGGCTCGGGGTCGGTGACATCCAGCGCGGCGGCGAAAATACGGTTGGCTTTCAGCGCGTCGTACAAGGCATTTTGATCGAGCACACCACCACGCGCGGTGTTGACCAGAATCGCACTCGGCTTCATCTTCGCCAAAAACTTGGCATTGACCAGATGCCGCGTTTCAGCCTTGAGCGGCACATTGATCGAAACAAAATCAGATTCATGCAAAAGCGTATCCAGATCAACGGGTTGAGCGCCGTAGGCAGGCTCTGCATTTGGGCTGTGGTAGATGACCCGCAAATCGAATCCCTGCGCGCGCTTGGCAATCGCCTGACCGATCCTGCCAAAACCGACAATTCCCAAAGTAGCGCCGACCAAATCCGCGCCGAGCAACAGACTCGGTTGCCAAGTTACCCATTTACCTGCGCGGAGGAATCTCTCGGCTTCGGTAATACGCCGTGCAGCCGCGAGCATCAACGCAAAGGCTTGATCGGCAGTGGCATCGGTGAGCACACCAGGTGTATTGCCCACAGGAATTCCACGTACAGTGGCGGCAGGCACATCAATATGATCCACACCGACCGACATACTGCTGATCACTTTCAATTGCGGACCTGCTGCATCCATCAGTTCGCCGTCTATTTTTTCAGTGAGCAGGCAGAGCAAGCCATCCACACCGCGGACGCGTTCGAGCAGTTGCTCACGCGAAGGCGGCATGTCTTGAGTCCATGCGGAGGGGAGAAAATGTTCCTTGACCAGATTCAGGCCAAGGTCAGGAATGAGACGGGTGATGAAAATTTTAGGCTGAGTCATACGCCAGAGTATAATCCGCGCATGTCAAAAATAAAACAACCGAATTCACGTCATTGCTTCATTTGCGGATTGGAAAATCCAATTGGCCTGCATTTGCACATTTACGAAATTGAGCCAGGCGTTATCGAAACGCAGTACATCGCGCCCGACCATTTTCAAGGGTATCCCGGCGTGCTGCACGGCGGCATTGTCGCAGCATTGATCGACGAAGTTTCAGGGCGCGCTCAAATGGGCAGCGATCCGAAAATCCGCGCTTCATGTTTACAGGCAAGTTGGAAGTGAAGTATCGCAAGAATGTGCCGATCAATAAATTATTGAAGATCGTCGGCAAGGCGGGCAAAAGCAAACGCAACATCGCGGAAGCCTGGGCGGGAATTTACGATGCCGAGACAAACGAACTGCTCGCTGAAGGTTCAACGGTATCCATCGATGTTCCGAAAGATCAATTCGATGTTTCAAGACTCGATGAACTGGGCTGGAAAGTTTATCCCGATTAATCCTTGTGGAAAATATTCTGATCATTCTCACGTATGTGGCGGTGGGCGCGTCGGCCATCTCTGGCGCATTGGAAGCGCGCAAGCATGAAATGGACATCGTAGGCGCAACCACCATCGCATTCGTCACGGCCTTTGGCGGCGGAACGATTCGCGATCTATTACTGGGACGCACACCCGTTTTTTGGGTGATCGACCCGTGGCTGACCGTGGTCACATTTTTCGTTGGCGCAATCGCTTTTTACCGCCTCGACCGAATCTCAAACCGATTGCTCATCATTGCTGATGCGATTGGGCTTGGGCTGTTCAGCATTCTCGGTGCAATCTATACCTTACAACTTGAACTTTCCCCGATTGTGGCTGTGCTAATGGGTGTGGTCACTGGCATGTTCGGCGGTGTACTGCGCGACTTGCTTTGCAATCGCATCCCTAATGTGTTTCGTCAAAGTACCGAGCTATACGCCACTTGTTCCTTTGTGGGCACAAGCGTTTTCATTTTACTCAGGTCGTTCACTATCGAATCGTTTCCCGCGGCTGTGATCGGCGCGGCGATCATCTTCAGCATGCGCCTCGCGGCGGTACGCTTCAAAATGACTCTCCCCGCGCCATAAAATTCCCTGTTACTTTTTCAACGCCTCCTGCAACATATATGCAACAGGAGGTCCATGACCACAACCATGACAACTCATCCACACAGCCCGCCTGCCGATGAAGTTGATCTTGCCCGTCAGGCCCGCACAGACGCGGAAGCCTTCGGAGAACTGTATCGCCGCCATGTAACGCGCGTCTATCGCTATCACATGGCGCATACGGGCAATGTCAAAGACGCGGAAGATCTCACCTCGCAAACCTTCATGGCTGCGCTGGAAGGCATCGGCTCGTTTCGCGGATCAGGTTCCTTCGCGGCGTGGATTTTGGGAATCGCAGCCCGAAAGAAGGCGATGTTCTTCCGAAGGATCAAGCCCGAGGTCCAGATTGAAGCGGCGGATCAGATCCCAAGCCCAAATCTGCTGACTGACCAATTAGCGAATCAGCGCCTCAGGCTTGATTCCATCACGCGCGCCCTGAAACAGATCAGCCCCGAACGGGCGGATGCCATCGCCTTATGTTTTTTCAGCGAGCTGACTTATGCCGAGGTTGGCGTTGTACTCAACAAGAGCGAATCCGCCGCAAAAATGCTCGTCACCCGCGGACTGCAAGACCTGCGTAAGCGAACCTCACTCGCCTTCGAGGTGGAACCATGAACGATAAAAATTCCCTAAACGCTGAAGAACGCACACTGGCAGAAATGCTCACAGCAACCGCTGCACAAGTGGAAGTCCGCGCTTCGTTTCAAAAAGAATTGGAGAAAAAACTCATGAACACGCATAAACCCAAAACAGGGTTTGGTTTGTTTTCATTCGGCAAAACTGTTTCCATATTGGGTTCGGCGCTTGGACTGGCCGCACTGGCATTGATATTTATCTGGGCGATTCGCGCAATCGCCCCCAAACCTCAGCCCGCCATGGAAAATCTGCCCGCTCCCGAATGTCCTGTCACCACACCGAATGGAAGCATCCCGCCCGGTGAAACTATGGCCGACGAAGGTTACCTTGGGAATGGCAAAATATGGACCAGCCTCTGGCCTGAAGGAAAGATCATTATGTATTCCTATAATCGCAACGCCGATGGCTCGCTTAGCATGAAATGGCTCTGGTGGCGTGGTGTCAGCGGACCATTAAGCATCGAAGGCCGCCGACTGGATGCGGAAGCGGAACCCTTACGTTCATTCATCTCTTCGGGATATGGAGATACTGATTTTCAAGTCTCAGAACTGATCTTTCCCACTACGGGCTGCTGGGAAGTCACAGGTCATGTCGGCGATGCTTCGCTCACATTCGTTACCGAAGTTGTATTTGAAGAGGCAACACCCACGCCCGCCCCAACAATCACAGCAGAAAGCACACTCATCCCGCCCACGGCAACATTTGAGATTTTACCGACCGCTTCGTCCACCTTATTCAGGGATGATTTCGAAGGTCCGCTGAATGACAACTGGCAATGGACACATGAAAACAGCGAGCAATGGAAACTGACCGACAATGGCTGGCTCGAGATCATGGTCAGTTATGGCATCATCAACAACAGCAATATGGATAACCTGCTTTTACGTCAGGCTCCCACAGGCAACTTTGAATTGGAAACCCGATTGAAATTCTCGCCAACAGAAGCATCTCAAATGGCGGGCTTGCTTATTTACGAGAACAATTCAAACTATGCTGAATTTGTGCATGGAGTATGCCTGACATCTTCGTGCATTGGTGACGAATTCCATTTCGATCAAATGACTCGCGGCAGTTTTATTGAGGAAAATTTCGCGACCACGGCCTTCAATACAGACACCGTCTATCTTCGATTGCGTTTTGAAGGAGATACCTTCACGGCCTACGCCAGCGAAAATGGGACAGAGTGGAAACTGATCGGCACACATCCCAAAAAAATACAGCCGCTATTCATCGGCCTTTTTGCAGGCGGATCATTCGACCGCTCCGCGCTTATCCCCGCCCAATTTGATTACTTCGCTGTCAACGCACTGCCTTAACACTCATCCCTTGCAATGTATAATAGGGCCATCAAGGAGATGCAATGATCACTACCTATCACAGACCCTCGACTCTAGACGAAGCCCTCGCGCTTCTCTCTCAACCGAACACCGTCCCTCTTGGAGGAGGTACGCTTCTTTCCCAGCCGACAACTGATCCTGTTTCCGTTGTGGATCTCCAGCGCCTCGGCCTGGATTCGCTGCGCGTCAACGGCAATGAACTGCAAATCGGCGCAACTTGCACCCTGCAGGCCCTGCTCGAAGCCGCAGAATGTCCCGAAGCCCTGCAAACCGCGATTAAACTCGAAGCGCCGATCAATATCCGCAATTCGGCAACAGTTGCAGGGACGTTGGTTGCGAGTGATGGGCGGTCCACTTTTGCAACGGCATTGCTGTCCCTCGACGCGAAGATCACTGTGGTCAGTGGTCAATCATCGGTTGTCAGTGTTGGCGAATATATCTTGACTCATCCACGCGGACTGATCACCGCAATTACCATCCCCACCAATACCAAATTTGCATTTGAATTCGTTTCAAAGACCCCCGCCGATAAACCGCTGATCTGCGCCGCAGTGACCCAATGGAATTCAGGCCGCACACGTCTCGCTCTCGGCGGCTACGGCACAAGTCCCATGCTCGCCATGGACGGCACCGAAGCCGACGGATTGGAAACCGCCGCCCGCAACGCCTATCACGAAGCCAACGACGAATGGGCTTCCGCAGAATACCGCATGGATGTCGCTGCGACATTGGCGAAGCGGTGTTTGGAATAATAAAAACCATTCGACATCTCAAAAAGACAGTCACTTTAAAAGTGACTGTCTTTTTTTCTTATTTCGGGATGAAAGTCTTTCAAAATCACAAGATAAATTTATCGAAATACTCAAATTCACCCAGCCGCCGCAATCAGCACGAAGATATTGTCGGCATGCAGTGAAAAGCGATGACAGGTATAATTTACGTTGTGCCGTCCCTCCCTCTCAACCAGATCTTGCAGGGCAACTGCATCGAGATTCTCAATTCACTCCCAGAGAACTCGGTGGACTTGATATTTGCCGACCCCCCTTACAACCTCCAACTTCAGCATGACCTGTATCGCCCCAACCTCAGCAAAGTGGATGCGGTCAACAACAAGTGGGACAAGTTTTCAAGTTTCTCCGCTTACGATGCGTTCACATCTGAATGGCTACACGCTGCGCGCAGGGTACTCAAGGAAAATGGGACGATCTGGGTTATCGGCTCGTATCACAATATTTACCGTGTCGGCGCGATCATGCAGAATCTTGGTTTCTGGATCCTCAACGATGTGATCTGGCTCAAATCGAACCCGATGCCGAATTTCCGCGGCGTGCGTTTTACCAATGCGCACGAGACCATGATCTGGGCGCAAAAGAAAAAGGGCGCAAAATATACCTTCAACCACAAGGCGATGAAAGCCCTGAACGAAGATTTGCAAATGCGCAGTGACTGGTCTATTCCGCTGGCGACGGGAAAAGAACGCATCAAATCGAACGGGACGAAGGCCCATCCAACCCAAAAACCAGAGGGTCTGCTCTATCGGGTTTTGCTTTCAAGCACAGACGTGGGCGATGTGGTCCTCGATCCGTTTTTCGGGAGCGGCACAACAGGCGCGGTGGCCAAAAAACTGGGACGCAATTTCATCGGCGTCGAACGCGACAAAAAATATATCAAAGTTGCACAGAAACGCATTGACGCGGTGACGAAGTCATCTACCGAAGCGCTGACTCTGCCCGATAAACGGAATCAGGTACGGGTCCCGTTTGGTACGCTGCTTGAGGCGGGATTTCTGTCACCGGGGCAGAAACTGTTCTTTAAGGATGACCCATCCATTCGCGCCGTCATCCTATCGAATGGGCATTTAAAATATCAAGAACAGATCGGCTCGATCCACGCGCTGGCAAAAGCGCTGGCTGATGGACCCGTCAACGGGTGGGACATGTGGCTGTACAAGGAAAGTGGAAAATTGAAAGTGATCGATGAGTTACGAGAAAGAGTTCGAAAGTTGAAAAACTAAAAAGTTGGAAGGTTTCAACGTGTAAACCTTTCAACCTGTAAACTACCACAGGAGAAATAATGTCTAAAGCTTTTACCCTTATCAAGGAAGAACAAGTTTCCGAATTAAATTCCACCGCAAAGCTGTACGTGCACAAGCGCACGGGCGCGCGATTGCTTTCCATCATCAACGATGACGAGAACAAGGTTTTCGGCATCAACTTCCGTACCACGCCAAAAGATTCAACGGGTGTGGCGCACATTCTCGAGCATTCGGTGTTGGGCGGCTCCGAAAAATACCCCGTGAAGGAACCCTTCGTGGAATTGCTCAAGGGTTCGCTGGCAACTTACATCAACGCAAATACATTTCCAGACAAAACCTGCTACCCGATCGCCAGCCCAAACTTGCAGGATTTCTACAACCTGATCGACGTATACATGGATGCGGTGCTGCATCCGCTCATCACTGAGCAAACATTGATGCAGGAAGGCTGGCACTTCGAGATCAATGATCCCGCAGAACCGCTCACCTACAAGGGCGTGGTCTTCAATGAAATGAAAGGCGCGTATTCTTCACCCGAAGGCGTGCTTGAAACCCGCATCATCGAATCGCTTTTCCCGAAGCATATCTACAGCGTCGATTCAGGCGGTGACCCGCGCAACATCCCCGACCTGACTTACGCAGATTTCAAAGCCTTCTGGGAAAATTATTATCACCCGTCCAACTCGTTCATTTTCTTTTACGGAAATGATGACCCCGACGCTCGTTTGAAATTGATGGAAGGTTACCTCAAATCTTACAAGCGCAAAAAAGTTAAGTCGACCGTGAAGCCTGCCAAGCCATTCAAACGTGCCAAGAAAGTGGAATACAGCTATGACGCAGGCAGCGACACCGACATCGAATCCAAGAATTATCTCGTGGTCAACTGGGCTCTGCCTGAAACCACCGATCCGATTCTGAATTTCAGCCTGCGCATTCTCGGCAGCATTTTGATCGGCACACCTGCTTCTCCGCTCAAAAAGGCCCTACTCGATTCAGGCCTCGGCGAAGATCTCGCGGGGCTTGGCCTCGAAACCGAATTGCGTCATCTCATCTTCTCCACGGGTCTCAAAGGCACACGCGCCCGCCATGCAAAGAAAATTGAGAGGTTGATTGTCGACACCCTCGAAGCACTCGTGCATAACGGCATTGACCCAGACATGATCACTGCATCGGTCAACACCGCCGAATTCCGTCTGCGTGAAAATAATACAGGCTCTTTCCCGCGCGGCATTGCGCTCATGCGCCGCGTGCTCACCACCTGGATCCACGACGACGAAGACCCGTTCAAATTGCTTGGCTTCGAAGCCACCCTCAACGAGATCAAAGCGCGACTCGCCGCCGACCCACGCTATTTCGAAAGGCTGATTAAGACTCACCTGCTGGAAAATCCGCACCGCACGACGCTGCGCCTCAAACCCGACCCCGAGCTTGCTCGCCGTCTCGAAGAAGAGGAAATCGCCCGACTGGCAAAGATCCGCGAGTCGTTGGATGGCAAGCAGATCGCTGAAATGGTGAAAAATACGAAGAATCTCAAACTCATGCAGGAGACACCTAATGCGCCCGAAGCGGTCGCTACCCTGCCTGTGTTGAAATTGAAAGACCTCGAAAAAGAAAATAAATCCATTCCCATTGAAGTCACACAATTGCAGGATACACAAGTGCTGTATCACGACCTGTTCACCAACGGCATTGTCTATCTCGATCTCGGATTCGATTTACATGCCATGCCGCAGGAATACCTGCCGTTGACCGAGATCTTCGCCCGCGCCCTGCTTGAAATGGGAACGGAAACCGAGGATTACGTCAAACTCTCGCAGCGCATCGGAAAAAGCACAGGCGGAATCTATGGCGACTCGCTCAGCACCACAGCCTACGGGTCGAAAGAGAACGTCAGCAAGTTGTTCATCCGCGGTAAGGCCACGATGAACCAGTCCACCGAGATGTTGAACATCCTGAAAGACATCCTGCTCACCACAAAATTCGACAACCGCGAACGCCTCAAGCAGATCGTGCTGGAGGAAAAATCAGGCGTGGAATCGGGGCTGGTTCCTGGCGGGCACATCTTCGCCAATCGCCGCGTGCGCGCACAATTCGGCGGCTCGGGCTGGGTCAATGACCAGATGAGCGGCATCGGCTACCTCTTTGCCCTGCGCGAACTCGCCAAAGACATCGACAAGAAATGGCCGTCGGTTTTGAAGAAGCTCGAAACCATGCGCGATGCGCTCATCAACAACAGGTCGCTCATTTGCAACGTCACTCTCGATGCGGCAAATTGGGCCGCCTTCAAACCGCGCCTTGAGAATTTCATCTTCGCCCTGCCCGATAAGGAGGTGACTCTCAAACCGTTCGATATCCAAGCCAGCCCTGAAAAGGAAGGCCTCACCATCCCCGCGCAGGTTAACTACGTGGGCAAGGCTGCCAATCTCTACGACCTCGGCTACGAATTCGATGGCTCTGCCGATGTGATCACAGGCTATCTGCGCATGGCCTATCTTTGGGAAAAGATCCGTGTGTTAGGCGGCGCCTATGGCGGATTCTGCGTCTTTGACGAAAACTCTGGCGTATTTTCCTTCCTTTCGTATCGTGACCCCAACCTCGACACCACCCTCGAAAATTACGACAACGCGGCTGGGTACTTGAAGAATCTCGACCCGAACCTCTTCAACGACAACGAACTCACCAAGGCCATCATCGCTGCTATTGGCGACCTCGACACGTATCAATTGCCCGACGCCAAAGGCTACACTTCCATGATGCGCCACCTGACGGGCAAAACCGATGCCATGCTCCAGAAGAAGCGTGACGAGATCCTCTCCACTAACGGCGAAGACTTCATCTCATTCGGCGAGGTACTGGAAAAAGCCGCCAAATCTGAAGCGGTCGCAGTGATCGGGTCACAGGCCGCCATCGAAGGCTCAAAAGCTGGCTTGAAGGTTACAAAGGTTTTGTAAAAATTTTCAACCACAGATAAACACGGATAAAGTTGGATGCTTAAAAAATCTTTTTATCTGCGGTGAATCAAGGAGTTCACATGAACATCACACTCAAGGTCAACGGAATTGAGCACGCCATTGATACCGCTCCAGCCACAACCCTGCTTGCCGCGTTGCGCGGGCTGGGTTATCACGGAGTCAAATTCGGCGATGAAGGCGGCCTTTCAGGTTCAGACACGGTTTTGCTGAACGGCAAACCAGTCAACGCGGGCGCGCTCCTGGCCGCACAAGCCGAAGGCCACGACATTGCCACCATCGAAGCACTTGGTGAACATCCCGAGCAAGGCTGGAAGATCACCGATGGTTTGCATCCGTTGCAAAAGGCTTTTGTTGAAACAGGCGCGATTCAATGCGGATATTGCACGCCCGCACAGATCCTTGCCGCAAAGGCGTTGCTTGAAAAGAATCCGAATCCGAGTGAGGCGGAAGTGCGCGAGGCCATTTCGGGTGTGTTGTGTCGCTGCACGGGTTATCTCAAACCTGTGCAAGCCGTGTTGAAAGCCGCTGCGGAAATCAGGGGCGATACGCCGCTGGATTGGAATTCCATCAACTGGGATTTCGGAACGCCCAAAGATGACTCTCCTCAAAGTGACGCCCCCGCCTCAAACCTGACGGGTGTGCAGGTTCGGCCAAAAGTAGTGGTCACACCCGAAAGCCAGACCTGGCAAACGGTCGGCAAGCCTGAGATCAAAGTGGATGCCGTCAAACTGGTGCAGGGCAAACCCGCCTTCACCGCCGATTTCGAAAAACGCGGGTTGCTCCACGCAAAAGTTTTACACTCGCCGCATGCACATGCCCTAATCAAAAATATTGACGCCAGCAAAGCCCTTGCGCTCGAAGGCGTCGCCGCTGTGTTGACTTGGAAAGATTTACCGCGTGTGGTCTATTCCACAGCGGGGCAATCGGACCCGATCCCTGGACCGCTGGATGCGTTTTCACTCGATAAAAAGGTCCGCTTTGTTGGCGACCGCGTGGCGTTCGTCGCGGCTGAAACTGAGGAACTCGCGGAAAAAGCTCTTTCGTTGATCGAGGTCGAGTACGAGGTGCTGACTCCAATCCTTGATTCGAGACAGGCCATGGGGAGTCCGATCCGCATTCATGACGAGCCAGAGTATGTCAACTTCGCGGATTCCAATCCAGAGAAAAATCTCGCGGCGCACATTCGCATCGATATCGGCGATGTTGAAAAAGGCTTCGCCGAAGCCGATGAAATTTTCGAGGCGGAATATGAAGTACCGAAGGTACAGCAGGCGCATATTGAGCCGCATGTCTGTGTGACTTATTGGGACGAGGATGACCGACTGGTGATCCGCACCTCCACACAGGTTCCGTTCCATGTGCGCAGAATGATGGCACCTGTGCTGGGACTGCCCGTCAAGCGCATCCGCGTCATCAAGCCGCGCATCGGCGGCGGATTCGGCGGCAAACAGGAAGTGCTGATGGAAGATGTAGCCGCGCATTTGACCATTGCCACAAAACGACCTGTCATTTACGAATACACCCGTGAAGAGGAATTTATCGCGGCGCGTTCGCGTCACCCGATGCGTGTGCGCATGAAGACAGGCGTAAAGAAAGATGGAACCATCACCGCCAACTCGATGTATGCACTTTCCGACACAGGCGCATACGGCTGTCATGCGTTGACCGTGACAGGCAATACAGGCCACAAGGCGATGGCCTTGTACGTTGGCGATGGAGAATATCGCAAGGCGCCCAACATCCGTTTTTATGCGGATGTGGTTTACACCAACACGCCACCCGCTGGCGCATTCCGTGGATACGGTGTGCCGCAAGGCTACTGGCCGCTTGACCGTCACATGGAAAAAATATCGCGTGCCATGGGTTTCGACCCGATCGATTTCCGTTTGAAGAATGCCATTCACTCTGGTGAGTACCATCCGTTTTCAACCGCATGGAATGAAGGCCGCGAACCAAGGCCCGAAATCATTCACACCGTCGGCCTCGAACAATGCGTGGCCCAAGGCCGCGCTGCGATCAATTGGGATGATAAGTTTGGAAATGAGGAATGGCGTGCTGGACGATGGACCGAAGATGGTAGACCGTCCACCGTCCGTCGTCCTTCGTCCGTCCGCAAAGGAATCGGCGTTGCGATGGTGATGCAAGGCACAGCCATTCCATACCTCGATATGGGCGGTGCCTCCATCAAAATGAACGACGACGGATCATTCAACCTGCTGGTTGGTGCAACGGATCTGGGCACTGGCTCTGATACGGTGCTGGCACAAATGGCTGCCGAAGTGTTGGGCGTGCCCGTTGAAGATATGATCTGCTATTCATCCGATACCGATTTCACACCGTTCGACAAAGGCGCGTATGCTTCTTCCACCACGTACATTTCAGGTACGGCGGCAGTCAACGCGGCCAAGATCGTGGCAGAAAGAGTCAGGGTCCGCGCGGCAATGATGCTGAAGTTGGATAAACACGAAGATATCAAACTGGAAAATCGCCAAGCCATTGCCCCCGATGGTCGTTCGGTTTCAATGGCTGAAATTGCTCTGGATTCACTGCACAAGAATTACCAGGAACAGATCATGGGTGTGGCAAGTTACGTCTCGCCCGTTTCGCCTCCTCCGTTTGCGGCTCAATTCGCCGAAGTGACCGTCGATTCTGAAACGGGTCAGGTCACCGTGGACAGGCTCGTAATGGCTGTTGATTCTGGCGTCATCGTCAATCCGCTCACGGCCTCAGGGCAAATTGAAGGCGGCATGACGCAGGCCCTCGGTTACGCGGTCTGCGAAGAAATGCGCTATGACGATAAAGGCAACGCCATCGAACGCGATTTTGACCGCTATCACCTCTTCCGCGCGAATGAAATGCCCGAGTTGGAAACCATCTTTGTCGAGACCTTCGAGCCGAGTCATCCCTTTGGCGTGAAAGCTGTTGCAGAGATTCCCATGGATGGCGTAGCCCCTGCTGTCGGCAATGCCATTCTCGATGCCATCGGCGCAAACGTGGATGACAACCCGGTCACGCCTGAGAAAGTCTGGAAGGCGCTCAAGAGTTTGTCAACAGGAATTAAATAATAAATAAAAAGGATGCGAGCTTCAAGTCGAAATCGCATCCTTTTTATTTATCAGGTCGTATATTCGAAACCCTCACATCGTTACCGTCGTGGAGTTGGTAAAATATCTTTACAGTAAAGCACATAAGGAATTATTGGAGAACATCCACGTTGAAAATCGTGAGAGATTTTTTCCTGTCGCCAATCTTCAAAAGCAATAAGAACAAAATGAAGATGAATATATGGGGGGCAATTGCACTCGCCTGTATTCTGGCATCCTGCTCTGTTACACCAATAACAACAAATCCACCAATCACCAGCATTCGTGTCGCAATGGATAACAATTATCCACCCTACGCGTTTGAAGATGAAAACGGGGTCATGCAGGGAATTCTCGTGGATCAGTGGACGCTCTGGGAGAAACATACCGGCGTCAAAGTGGAGATCGATGGGATGCACTGGGAGGAAGCGCTTGAACGTACAAAAAACGGAGAGTTTGATGTAATTGATACGATCTTCTACACAGAGGAACGCGCAGAGAGTTTTGATTTCACGGAACCCTACGCTGAAATCACGGTACGGGCTTATTTTCCAGCAACCCTCTCGGGGATCGCAAATGTGGGCAATCTAAACGGTTTTCAGGTTGCCGTAAAAGCAGGAGACGCCAATGCTGAATATCTGCTGGCGCAGGGTGTAACAAACCTGGTGTATTACAACAGTTACGAAGAGATCGTACAGGCCGCCTCAAGAAAAGACGAGGCTATCTTCGTAATGGATGAACCGCCCGCGATCTATTTTCTGCAACGATACGGCATTCTAAATGATTTCAGCTATTCCGAGCCATTGTACGGCGGTGAATTTCATCGTGCAGTCCGAAAAGGCAACACAGAAATCCTTGCGCTTGTAAATGAAGGATTCTCTTCCATTAGCGCGGTGGAAAATCAAACGATCAATTACCGCTGGTTCGGGAGACAATATTTAAAAACTCTGGACAGGGTCATTTTTTACCTCGGCATGGGTGTGTTGGCTACCTTGGTGATCATTTCCTTGCTCGCCTTTTTCAACAGATCGCTGCGGATCAGGGTTGATACTCGCACAAAGGAGTTGCAAGAGGCGCTGTTAAACCTGGGCATTTCAGAAGCGCGGTTCCGCGAATCGATCGAATACATGCCCATCCCCATCAGCATCGCTGATAATCACGGCAACATTCTTACGGTCAATGAAAAATTTACTGAGCAATATGGATACAGCATTGCAGACATGCCCACTGTCTCCGCATGGATGACGATTGCATATCCCAACCCCGAGTATCGTGAAATGGTCATTGCGCAATGGGCAATGGATGTGTCCAGCGCGGTGCAAAACAAAACCGCCACCCCGTTGCGCGAATACAACATAACGGACAAAAACGGTCATCTGCACGTTGCCGAGATTATCATGCATCCAGTAAAGCAATTATGGGTCGCGTCCTTCGTTGAGATCACCGAGCACAAGAATGCCGAAAGAATCATACAGGAAAGCGAGAAACGGTATCGGACTCTCTTTGAGGATTCCCCCATCCCCCTTTTGGAGGAAGATTTCTCTGCAGTTAAAATCTATATCGATCAACTCAGAGCCTCCGGGATACAAGATTTCAGAAGCTACTTCAAGGCACATCCAGACGAGACAGTAAAATGCACGAATATGGTTCGCGTCGTGGATGCAAATGCAGCCGCGGCCAAATGGTACGGGAGCACCACCATAGAGACAATAAAAGTTGAGATCAGTCAATTGGTGGATCCGAATGGATACAACAGTTTTATTGAGGAAGTGCTGTTTCTCATTGAGGGGAACGATCACTACAAACTTGCCGTCTCGCGCCACACCCAGGAAGGCGCTCCAATACACTTGATCATCACAGGCTCAATAGCTCCAGGGCACGAGGATTCATGGAGCAGGGTATTGATATCCATATTGGACATCACGGAAAGCAAACAGGCAGGGGAAAACCTTGCAGAAGCCTACAATACCACTCTTGAGGGCTGGGCAAAGGCTTTGGAACTACGAGACAAGGAAACAGAGGGTCATTCGCGGCGTGTAACAGAAACAACATTGATTATTGCACGCGCCGTCGGCATCAAGGAAGAGGAATTAATGGATGTCCGTCGCGGCACTATCCTGCACGACATAGGCAAGATGGCGATTCCTGATGAGATACTGAGAAAACAGGGTCCCCTTACTGAGGCGGAACGGGAAATCGTCAACCAGCATCCGCAAGTTGCATATGACCTCCTGGCCAAAATTCCCTACCTAAAGAAGGCACTTGAAATCCCCTATTGTCATCACGAAAAATGGGATGGGACCGGCTATCCGCGTGGATTGAAAGGGGAGGAAATCCCCCTCACAGCCCGCATCTTTACCATAGCTGACGTTTGGGATGCCGTAACCAACGACCGCCCATACCGAAAAGCATGGGATAGAAAAACAGCTGCCGATTATCTACGCGAAGAAACGGGAAAACATTTCGATCCTCAAATTGTACATATATTTATCGAACTTCTGAACAGAGGCGAAATATAAAATATCCCCAGAAAATTCACCGGGTTGATACAATAAGACAACCTCATGGCCCGCACTGAAATTCCACACCTAATTCCCTATCTTGCATCTCTGCTCGTCTCTATCAGTGTCCTTATTTATGCCCTGACGAGACGCCAGGCACGGGGAGCGCTTGCATTTTTGTGGTACGTCATTGGTCAGGCGCTTTGCCTGACAGGATTCATTCTCGAGCTCGTCGCAAGAGACATCTCGACCAAGATTTTCTGGGACGGCTTTCAGTGGATCGCGGGATTCTTTATTCTGGTTTCCCTGCCTGTATTTATCGTCCAATACACTGAATACAAGATCAAATATCCCCGTCTGCTATTTGGCTTGTCGTTCATCGTCCCCATCGTATTCTCGATCATCCTATTCTCAGATGAAAGCCTGCACTGGGTCTACAAAAACCCATATCTCATCACCAGTTCTTTTTTTCCGGAACTAGCCTATGAATTCACGCCGGTTGTATACGGGTATGCATTCTATGCCTATTTAATCTCAATTTGGGGTCTCTACGTATTAATCCAACGCATCATTCAGCCCCACAGCCTGTATCGAACCCAGGCAATATTGATCCTGCTGGGATTTGCCATTCCCATCATCGGCACTATGCTGACGCTATTCGACATCCATATCACGCCGCAACGGGATGCAAATCCATTCACGTCTGCGATCGGCAATCTCTTCATCGCATGGGGCTTGTTCCAATTCCGTATATTCAATGTCACCCCCATTGCACGTGACACAGTTTTCGAAGCCATGGTCGAACCTGTCGTCATCCTTAATAATCAAAACGATATTGTAGACATCAATCTCTCAATGCTGGCCCTGCTCGGAAAAACAGCCAACGATGTGATCGGTGAACCTGCAAAGAAAGTGTTCGCAGATTTTCCAATTCCCATCAAGCAATACATGCAGACATCCTACGCGCGCGCTGAAGCCACTTTCGACCTGGGCGGTGTGCATGTCTATTACGAGTTGACAGTCTGGCCTCTTTACAACTCAAACAAGGAAATGACAGGCCGCATCTACATCTCGCACGACATCACCGCGCAAAAAGAACTCGAACGTGAGCTTCGTAAACTCAACGCAGAGTTGGAAGACCGTGTCCGCGCCCGCACCTGGGAGCTTGCGGATGCTTACGATACAACCCTTGAAGGCTGGGCACGCGCGCTGGAATTAAGAGACAAGGAAACCGAAGGCCACTCCCGCCGCGTGACCGACATGACCTTGAAGCTGGCTGTGGCAATGGGCATCGCAGGCGAAGAACTCGAGCACATTCGGCGCGGAGCCATCCTGCATGACATCGGAAAAATGGCAATTCCAGATGAAATCTTGCATAAGCCTGGTAAATTGACAGATAATGAGCGAGAAACGATCAAGAAACATCCAGATATTGCCTATCGGCTCTTGTCGCCAATCCCATTTCTAAAAAAGGCGTTGGAAATCCCCTACTCTCACCATGAAAAATGGGATGGAAGCGGCTACCCGCAGGGACTAAAAGGCGAGAACATCCCCATCGCCGCCCGCATCTTCGCCGTAGCCGACGTCTGGGATGCCATCCGTTCAGACCGCCCTTACAATAAGGCCTGGCAACGCGAAGAAGCCGTTAAGTACTTCGTGGAACAATCTGGCCAGCACTTCGACCCACGTGTGGTCAATGTATTTTTAAAACTAATCGAACAAGGCGAGATATAATTCGCCAGACGCTTTACAAAATAACTTAATTCATTGGAAAAGAAAAATGCCTGATCAAATTTATGTCGTAGGACATGTCAACCCCGATACCGATTCCATTGCCTCTGCAATGGGATACGCCTGGCTTCTGCGCGAACGCGATGGATCAAATACCATCGCCGCAAGGGCAGGCGCATTGAACGCGCAAACCTCCTGGGTACTGAAAACAGTGGGGCTCGAAGCTCCCGTACTGCTGACCGACGCATCCCCCCGTTTTGAATCCGTCATGCGCAGGCTCGATACCATTCGTCCGGATTCGCAGCTCGGCGCCGCATGGACACTCGCCAGCAAGACAGGTGGCGTCGCGCCGGTCGTGAACGAAGATGGCAAGCCGTTTGGCATCATCAACGGGATGAGCCTGTTCAAATACTTCAGTGACACCCTCGGCCCACGCCCGGGCGATACAACTGTCCGCGAAATGATGGCCGCACAGTGCAAAGGCGCGGCAGATACCTCAGTTCCGAAATATGCGTCGAATGCGCACATCCGCGATTCGCTCAACAAGATCCTGCGGGACGAATTCAACGACTATTGGGTCGTGGATGAACATGGCGTTTATGTGGGTATTGCCAATCAGCGCGAAGTACTCAACCCGCCGCGCCTGAAGATCATTCTCGTTGATCACAATGAACCGCGTCAGGCAATCGCTGCGCTCGAAGAAGCCGAACTGCTTGAGATCCTCGATCACCATCGCCTTGGCAACCCTTATACTCACCAGCCGATCCGCTTCACAGTAGATACAGTGGGATCGACATCCACGCTGGTTACAGAGTTGACTACCGAAGCGGGCCTCTCGATGCCCCCGGCCTTGGCAGGCACGCTTCTCGCTGGACTGGTGTCTGATACGCTCATCCTGACATCTCCTACGACCACACAGCGCGACAAGGTGGCGGCGGAACGATTATCCCGCTGGGCCTTCGTCGGCGGAAGTCCGCTCAAGGGCCAGACGATCGAGACTTACGGAAATGCCGTGCTCAGCGCCGGCGCAGGCCTCTCGAACCGCGACCCGAAAGATGTAGTCAGTACAGATATCAAACCCTTCGAGGGCGGCGGATTCAAATTTGCTGTGGCCCAGGCTGAAGTGACAGATATTCTTCAGCTCACTGAACACATCGAGCCTCTGCAAAATGCCTTGAATGACCTGCGCGATAAACGCGGGCTGCACTTTGCCATGCTGCTCGTCACCGATGTAGTACGCGGCACCAGCCGCCTACTCATTTCAGCCAACGCCCCTGCCATTTTAGAAGACCTCCCCTACCCGCCGTTGACAGATGGTACACGTGATGCGCAAGGCGTGGTCTCAAGAAAGAAGCAGCTGCTTCCAGCCGTGTTGGGTCTGTTGGAAAAATAAAATGACCCCTTCCATTTATCAAGCTTTACACGATCTGGAAAAGAATAACAGCTCTGCCGCGCTATGCACGGTGGTCAAGAGCGAAGGTTCCACGCCGAGGCATGTGGGGAGCAAAATGCTGGTGTATCCCGATGGGAAATTCATAGGCACCGTCGGCGGCGGAGAACTGGAGAATCGCGTCATCCGCGCCGCCATGCAAGCTCTACAGGACGGAAAAGCCCAATCACTGGAATATTCAATGGCCGACCCGTCGCGCGGAGACCCCGGCGTATGCGGCGGACAGGTGGAGGTATTTGTGGAACCCATTTTTCCCGCTCCAACCTTGGTCGTGATCGGCGCAGGACATGTCGGAAAGGCTGTGGTACATCTTGCCAAGTGGCTGGGATTCCGCGTGGCAGTTTGCGACGACCGTGTGGAATTTTGCAATCCAGAGACTACGCCCGGGGCAGACGCGTATTACCCGATCGAGATGGGCAAGCTCGTCGAAAAACTTGAAGTGACGAAACAAACCTATTTGGTCGTAACCAGCCGAGGGTCCAGTGTGGACGCGGTGGGGCTGCCGAGTCTGCTTGAAACTGATTCGGCGTACGTCGGTGTCATCGGGTCAAAAAGAAGGTGGGCGACCACAGTCAAGGCATTGAAGGAAAAAGGTGTGAGCGATGCATTGATCGAAAAAGTACGCTCCCCGATGGGACTAGAACTGCAAGCCGAAACGCCCGAGGAGATCGCAGTGAGCATCATGGCCGAAGTGCTGATGGTGCGAGACAAGGGCAGCGGCAAACCCATGGCTGCTCCCAAGGAGCTTTGAGACTTTTAAAGCAATCTCACGTATAAAAATAAGACAAACGGTTCTTGTACCCAAAAGTCGGTTAGACTATAATTTGACCATTGATTCAGAATGTAATCAAAAAGGAGAGATACATGGCTAGAATTTTTGATGTTATTGAATATCCCAATGAGATGAGCAATGAGATCGTTCATCGTTTCCCGGAGGAGGGTATTGGTGATTTTCGGATCGGCTCTCAAGTAATCGTTCGGGAAAGCCAGAGTGCGGTGTTTTTCCGTGACGGCAATGCTCTGGACGTGTTCAAACCGGGTCGCCACACCATCGCAACGGCCAATGTTCCGCTGCTGATTGATTATATTGGCAAGGCCTTTAATGACCGCACACCGTTTCCTGCAGAAGTGTATTTCGTCTCGCGCAAGGAGTTTGCCAACGAAAAATGGGGCACACCCCAAGCGATCCCGGTTCAGACTCCCGGCGTGGGTTTGGGATGGTTCTTTTTCCAGGGATTTGGAACGTTCTCCTTTCAGGTGAAAGATCCTCAACAATTCGTGACCCAGATCGTTGGGGCGGCTGGCTCATACCGCACGTCTGAGATCGAGGAACGCTTGAGGACGATGCTGGTTTCCAAGTTGAGTGATGTACTCGGCGAGACTCCCAACATTGGAAGCAAATTGAGCGGCCTGGTCGAGGAAATCGGCGCGGCGGTTCGAGCAAAGGCGAAGGATGATTTTGAAGCGCTCGGGCTTACACTCAAGACATTCTATGTCGGCAGCCTCAAGCCAAGCCAGAAATCTGCTCAGGAACTGCGCGATGCAGGTTATCTCGATGTAGCCACCTACTCGCAATTGCAGGCGGCGGATGCAATGCGCGAAGCTGCAAACAATCAGAGCGGCGGCGCTGGCCTGACGGCTGGCATCGGCGCTGGAATGGGCATCGGCAATTTGATGGGACAGGCGCTTCAAGGCGGCATGCAGAACACCGGAGCAGGTGCTTCCGGCGGTGCAAAGATGGCCGATATCATGACCCCTGCCGAAGCCGCTCAAGTGATGAAAGTCACCGAGGATGACATCCTCGAGGCGATCAAGGACGGCAGTTTGAAGGCAAAGAAAGTCGGCAAGGCTTTCCGCATCAGCAAGGACAACCTTGAAGCGTTCATGAACAGCTAGTCTGTAACAAGTTTTGTAAAAGAGGCTTTCCAAATGGAAAGCCTCTTTTTATTGCAGCCAATCAAAAGTCATTCCAATTCAGCGATGACATCTGCAACCATATCCAGAACATCACTCGCCAAAACGGATGCGGTTGTACCGAACGCGTCAGCGGCAAGCAAACCCGCGCGGGCATGGATGTACGCTCCCGCAATCGCGGCATCATATGCAGAAAGTCCCTGAGCGCGGAGGCCAACGATAAGCCCGGCCAGCACATCGCCCGTCCCAGCGCGTGCAAGAGCAGGTGTGGCAACGGGGATGATCGTTCGATGCCCATCTGGGGAAGCGACGATTGTAAATGCACCTTTCAAAACGACCACATGTCCCCACATCTTGGCATAACTGACTGCAACCTCTTCACGGTTGCCTTGGATTTTTTCCGTCGAAAGCCCGGTCAATGCCGACATTTCGCCGGGGTGCGGTGTGAGCACGGCAACATCGAATAATTTTTTATGCCAGTCTTTTAGGTGTGCAATATGTCTTAATCCATCCGCGTCGATGACGGCTGGCAAATTTATCGAAGGGAGAACGCCTTCAATAAATTTCTCCGTCGAAGCGGAACTTCCCAGACCGGGGCCAATTAGAATCGCAGTGGCACGCTTCAGGTTTTCTAGCAGGAGTTCATGCGCTCTTTCTGAAATAAATCCATTTTCGTGTGGAAGCAGTACCCATGTGGCTTCAAGCAAATGACCTGCGAGCGCGGCATGCAACGGTTCGGGCACTGCCAAGGTCACAAGACCTGTGCCGATTCGATAGGCGGCTGTCCCAGCCAGCAGGGCAGCGCCTGTGTACGAGGTGGAACCAGCTACAACGAAAGCCGTACCAAATGTCCCTTTGTGTGAAGCGGGTGTTCGTTCAGGCAGCAACGCTGCGACGAAGTCATCATCAGCAACATCAACCTTCACTTCATTCCACGACCTCAGATCATCAGGCAAACCAATTTCCACAACCTGCAGTTCGCCAACAAATTCGAACGCAGGCAGTTTCAATAATCCTTGTTTGACGGCCGCCATCGTGATCGTGAGGTCGGCGGGAATGGTTTCATCGGCGGCCTCACCTGAATCACAATCAATGCCCGACGGACAGTCCACCGCAACGACGAATGGCGGAAGTTCCATTTCAGCCATGAAATTTTTTGCACTTTCGAGGACAAGCGCCGCCTCTTTCTTAAGCGGAAGTTTGATCCCGGTCCCAAGCAGCCCATCCAAAAGGACATCGGACTCATTAAGAAATTCCACCAGCGATTGCGAATCCCCCGAGTCGGTCACTTCCCCGCCCACGGAAAGATAAGTCATCACCAGGTCATCATCGCCTGCTTCGCGTTTAACAAGATGTGCATGCGTAGTCCAGCCAGCTTGCGCCAGCCATGTAAGCGCGACAAGAGCATCACCACCATTGTTGCCCGGACCCACCAAAGCTGTGATCCTGTCCCAGCCATTTTCCTGCCCCACCCCATGGACAAGTTCCGCAAGGCCGCGGCCTGCATTCTGCATCAATTGAGCATACGAGACTCCATTGGCATCGGCTTCCTTTTCAATGGCACGCATTTGAGTTACGGTGACAAGTTTCATACAACCTCCAGAACTGCCTGTTGAAACAGTGATAATTTTCATTATATAATGATTCGCATTCTTCCTTCGCCATCCAGTAAATCTTTAAAGACCATTCTATCCATGCCGGATTGGGATTAGAATAATAAGTGTTAATCATCAATACGACACGATAAATAAGACCTGCAAGGTCGAAGAAGATTGTTTCGGCAGAACATTTGCAAACCACACATGGCGCAATCAACGAGGTCTTTTATGGAATGGCAAATGTCCTACGATGAAGCCGAACACATTATCTTTATTGAGACCAGCGGAGTTCTCGATATCGATTCAGCAACAATAATGCGTAACGAAGGATCCGTGCTTATCAAGAAGCATCACTGCATGCGCTGTCTGCTTGACCACAGCAACCTGAGTGGAGATGCCCTCGCCACACTGGATATTTACAATCTTCCCAAACGATATGCCGAACTTGGAATTCCCCATCAATTCAGGATGGCGCTGGTGGTCCCGGAAAGGTTCGCAACAAACTTGAAATTTTACGAAACTGTTTGTCGAAATAATGGCTATCAAGCCTCAGTATTTTTCGACAGACCCAGCGCACTTGCCTGGTTAAAGACATAGATACAAACAAGGTGAAGAGATCAAATGAATAACTCAGCAGCAATTGAAGTTCTGGGGTTGAAAAAGTCCTTCGGGGAAAATCATGCAGTTCAAGGCGTTAGTTTCAATGTAAACCAGGGTGAAATATTCAGTTTGCTTGGTCCGAACGGGGCAGGCAAGACAACAACCATCTCCATGCTTTCCTGTCTTCTGCGCCCCAACGATGGTGATGCAAACATTATGGGACATTCCATCAGCACTGACCCAATGGGGGTCAAATCCGTACTGGGCGTAGTTCCACAGGACCTGGCATTATACGAAGACCTGACCGCGCGCGAAAACCTTAGTTTTTGGGGAAAGATGTATGGCTTGCGTGGCTCGACCCTCAAAACTCGCGTGGATGAAGTGCTGAATGTCATCGGCCTGCGCGACCGCGCCAACGAACGGGTGGGCAAATATTCGGGCGGCATGAAACGCCGCGTCAACATTGGTGTGGCTCTTTTGCACAAACCCAAAGTCATTTACATGGACGAGCCCACGGTCGGCATCGACCCGCAATCGCGGCGCAATATTCTCGACAGCGTGGTGCTGTTAAAAAACGAAGGCATGACCGTGCTTTACACCACGCACTACATGGAGGAAGCGCAGGAACTCTCCGACCATATCGGCATCATGGACCACGGCAAGTTGATCGCGCACGGCACACATGATGAACTCGTCAAAATGGTCGGCCAGCAAACACGCATCGACCTAACCTTGAATGGAAATGCCGACCAAGTCATGGCCGCGTGGAAGGAAACCGAAGGAGTATCGCGAGTCACATCCGACGAGGGCCTGATCAGCGTTCTGGTACAGGACAGCAACCTGACATTGCCCCACCTTTTCGAAGCGGCAACAAAACACTCAGCGCGAATCACCTCGGTAAATATCAGTGAGCCAAACCTCGAAGCTGTTTTCCTGCACCTGACAGGGCGCGCCCTTCGCGATTGAGGATGATGTCATGAAAGCATTCGATATCGCGCTAAAAGACATGACACGTTCCTTCCGCAGTACATTCGCGGTTATTTTTATGTTCGGCGTGCCGCTGCTTGTCACCGGTATGTTCTATTTCATGTTCGGCAACATCACAGACGAGGGCGGGTTTACCCTGCCAAAAACCCAGGTTGTAATCGCCAACCTCGATGAAGGCGGACCCAAGTTTCAAGTTAATCCGAAGAATATCCCTGGCGGAAAAGAAGCCGACTCAATGGGCGACCTCATCGTCAGCATTCTGCAAAGTGAGGACATGGCTGACCTGATCGAGATCACACTTGTGCCGAGCGCCGAAACTGCCCGCACCGCAGTGGACAATCAAGAATCACAAGTGGCGATCATCATCCCGACCGATTTCTCCCATCAATTTGCCGATGTGGACGGCAAGGCTGTGATCGAGTTTTATCAGGATCCCACACTGACACTCGGCCCCGCCATCATGCGCTCCATTCTCAACCGTTTTATGGATGGGATGTCTGGAGTGAAGATCGCTGTCAATTTTTTCGTGGACGAAGCGGAGCCCGAACAGCTTTTCCTGACCGGGCAGGTGGTGGATCAATATCTCGAAGTATCACTGGCAGAGAACGATGATCCAGAGGTGGAGCTGCTTGACGTGCGCAATCCAGTCGACGGTCAAAAAAATGATGCGGCTGAAAATCAGAATCTATTACTAAGCATCATCGGTCCGATCATGGGCGGAATGATGGTCTTCTACGCCTATTACACCGGTACATCCACCGCGCAAAGCATTCTCAAAGAGGAAGAGGAACGAACGCTTCCGCGCCTGTTCACCACGCCCACTTCACAAGCGACCATTTTGACGGGCAAGTTCCTGTCTGTGTTCATGACCGTTTCGGTGCAGATCATTGTGCTGCTGATCGCCGCGCATTTGATCTTTGGAATTGAATGGGGCGGATTTGCATCCGTGGCCTTGATGGCGATTGGAATCATCGTCAGCGCATCATCGTTCGGTGTCTTCGTAAATTCATTTTTGAAAGACACGAAGCAGGGAGGTGTTTTATTCGGCGGCATTTTGACCGTAACCGGCATGATGGGTATGATCAAGATCTTTGCCATGAATTCCGCCATTGCCAATAAAATGGGAGACACCATTTCCCTGCTGGTGCCACAGGGCTGGGCAATACGCGGACTTATGCAGGCCATGGGCGGAGAGTCATTCAACAATGTGGCCTTAACGGTGCTGGTCTCGTTTTTGTGGAGCGCGGCATTCTTTGCCATTGGTGTGTGGCGTTTCAACAGACGGTACACGTAGGAGCCAGCCATGATCCGCATTCTCGATATTGCATTCAAAGACCTCTTGCAGCTCTCGCGTGATTTCAAGACTTTTATGTTTCTGCTGATCATGCCGATCCTGTTTACATTTTTGTTCGGCTATGCCTTCGGCGGGTTTGGCGGCAACGAATCTGATTCGCGTGTGCCCGTTGGGTACATCTCGCTGGATGACAACTGGGTGACCGACGAACTGCATGACCTGCTCGATAAATCAGAAGTGATCCGACTCGATGAAAATATATTTCGCTCTACATCTGACCTTGAAAAACTGGTTGCAGATGGAGAACTCGCCGCCGCCATTATCGTCCCAGATGGCTATGGCAGGGCGGTGCTGAAGGATAAAACGATTCGTCTCACGGTGCTGGCTGATACAGGCACCCAGGCATGGACAACGATCGAAGCGGAGATACTCACCGCCGCAAGCCGCGTGGACGGCGCTGTACGCACCGCAGCCATCATGGAGCAATTTGAGTTGGAAGGCGTGCCATTTGATTATGCCTTCGATGAAATGCTGGCCGCATGGGAGGAGCCGCCCATTGCCATCAAAGAAACTTCCAGCCTTGTTATCGAAGAAGGCGGAGAGAACAATGCGCTGGCACACACGTCGCCGGGCATGATGCTGCAATTTGCCATTGCAGGCCTGTTGACCGCGGCACAAGTTATCGTCACCGAGCGCAAATCTCGCACCCTGCAACGATTGCTGACCACCGCCACGCGCCGAATCCATATCGTACTTGGACATTTTCTGGCGATCTTTCTGTTGATCTTTACCCAATTCATCATCCTGATCATTTTCGGCCAATTCGCATTACAGGTTAATTATCTGCGCCTGCCATCAGCGACGTTGCTGGTGGCCTTCACTGCAGCGCTTTGCATCTCAGCCATGGGCCTGTTGATCGGGATTCTGGCACGCACAGAAGAACAAGCCATCACCTTCTCCCTCGTTCCGATGTTTGTGTTTTCCGGCTTGGGAGGCGCATGGGTTCCGCTTGAATTTACCGGCAAGACCTTTCAGACCATCGGTCACATTTCCCCAGTGGCTTGGGGTATGGACGGGTTTGAAAACATCGTCGCACGCGGGTTGGGATTTGAATCGGTTTTGATTCCCTGCGCTGCACTGGCTGGTTATGCAATTGTCTTTTTCATTCTGGCGGTTTGGAGATTGAATGCAGCCGAGGAAAAGTAGACTTTCCCATGCTTGAAAAACCCGACCTGCAAGATGAAAAGATCGCCGCCTGCTTGAAAGAAAACCATGGGCTGGTCGTAAGTCAAATCGAATTCCTGCCTCTCGGCGCAGATATGAATACTGCTGTATATCGTGTTGTTGCGGATGATGAAAAACCATATTTTGTCAAATTGAGAATGGGGAATTTTGAGGAGACCGCGGTTACATTGCCGAAATTCCTCAGCGATGCGGGCATTCCAAACATTATCGCCCCGTTGGCAAACCACTCGGGGCAATTGTGGTCAGAGGTTGAATCTTTCAAGTTAATTCTCTACCCATTCATCGAAGGCCGTGATGGATATGAAATCGACCTGTCGGTTCGCCACTGGGTTGAATTTGGTACGGCGCTAAAAAGAATTCACAACGAAACGATTCCTTCCCAAATTACAGCCAACATCCAACGGGAAACATTTTCTCCGCAATGGCGGAAAAGCGTAAAATCTTATCTGGCAGGCGTTGAGCGTGACGACTTTCCAGCCAATGATTCTGTCGCACAAAAAGTGGCAGCTTTATTGAAATCCAAAAGCAGAGAAATAATCGCCCTGATTCAGCAGACAGAATTGCTTGCAAAACAAATCAAAAGCCAAGCTTCAGAATTTATCGTGTGTCACTCAGATATTCACGCAGGCAATATTCTGATCGACAGCAGCGACAAGCTGTACATCGTCGATTGGGATAATCCCATCTTCGCTCCCAGAGAACGGGATCTGATGTATATAGGTGGAGGTCAGTTCGCCAACAAACGCACCGCAAATGAAGAGGAGAATCTGTTTTACGAAGGGTACGGCTACGCAGATCTTGATCAAGCTGCACTGGCTTATTATCGCTATGAAAGGATCATTCAAGACATCGCCGCCTACTGCGATCAATTATTGCTGACCAACGAAGGCGGGGAAGACCGCGAACCGTCCTATCAATATCTGGCATCCAATTTTCTGCCCAACGGAACGCTGGAACTGGCCCATCAGCAAAACAAAACTCGTTTCACCAAGGAGTAGCCTTCGGTGAAACGAGTTGAAACATAAAATTGAAAAACTGATTTATCAGTTGTTAACGGCTATCCCCAAAGGTCTTTTGCGATCTCGGGCAATCCCAGTTCCACCAATTTTTCTTTTGACGGTCTGCCAGTCTGTGTATCCCAACCGCGCGCCTCATAATACGCTGAAAGCATCCCATCAATATCGAGAGCGAATCCTGCAGCGCCGCCTTCCTGATGAGGCTCAAGGAAAACCTTGGGTAGCTTGTCATTCGCGCGGGTAAGTCCCATACGATTGTTGATGGCGCGTTTGAGATTCCAGGCACGCTCGCCCGACTTCATCAGATCTTCAGTTGTCCAATTCAAGCCGAGCTGGGCATTCAGCAAATCCACCTGTGTTTCGGGCGGGACATTTGCAAAGATACAAATAATCACAGAATTAAAGTGAGTGCGCCAATCCTGATGTCTGGCTACATTGGCGGCTTTTTCCGCCTGCGCATGGCGGTCGAAATAATTGATTCCGATATTTTCATAGGTATGACCAAAATCCACAAAGAAATAATCGGATTGATTATGACAGGCGCCGCGCGGGCTGGTGGCATACGAAAGCGCCATCCCTGAAACACCACGCGGATCATGATAGGCAACCTCAAGTCCGTTGACCTGCACAGCTTCATCCTCAGCGCCGAAGGCTTTGCCTAATGCGAGTGAGCCTTTCGACATGATTTCGCCGATCCCTTCGCGGCGCACGATCATGTGGATCAACTGTCTCGCGGCGGTAAAACTTCCCCACGCCAGATCCAGCCCACCCGTATCCTGAAGCGTGATTTTTTCCATTTCAAACAAATGAAAGGCAAGCCCGATCGTGTTGGAAGTGCTGATGGAGTCCATTCCATATTTATCGCACATCTCGCCCAGCCGAACCACATCGCTCAAATTATCGATCAGCAGATTCGATCCAAACCCGGCGACCGTTTCATATTCCGGGCCTTTGCGTTTCACCCCATCTCCAAGGTTGACCACACGCCCACATGCGATCACGCACCCCTGACATGCACTGGTTCCAGTCAGAATGCTTTCGGTCATCTTTGAACCGGAGATATTATCCACACCTTCGAAAGAACCCTTGTGATAATACTTCGATGGCATGGAGCCTAAATATTCCGCATAATTCGCCACACCAGACGAGCCGAGTTCATGCAAGATCCTTGCTTCGTTATCCTGCTTCAAAGTGCGATTGGCTTCAGAACGCACCTGCGTATATTTTTCTGTGACCTCGAACTTGTTTTTTCCATAAACGGCAACAGCTTTGAGATTCTTCGACCCCATCACAGCGCCCATGCCTGTTCGTCCCGCCATGCGCCCGTGGTCACAGCAAATGGATGAAAACAAAATACCACGCTCCCCCGCTTCGCCGATCACTGCGACTCTCGCGCCTTTGACTCCAATTTCCTCTTTGACCATTTCCTGCGTAATGTATATATCCTTGCCCCAAATACGCGCAGCATCGCGGACCTCGAACCTGCCTTCTTCAATCCAGAGATATACGGGGCTTTGAGCCTTTCCTGTGATCCACAAGCCGTCATAGCCTGCCTTGCGAAGTTCGGGCCCCCAAAAGCCGCCGATATTTGATTCTGCCCATAAGTTTGTGGCAGGGCTCTTCCCACAGATCACAAATCGGCCTGTGGTCGGGCCGTTCGTACCGGTCAATGGGCCGTTGATAAAAAGCAATGGCGCTTCAGGTGAAAGCGGATCAAGTTCTTTTGTAAGTGTTGAATACAAAATTCGCGCCGCAAGAGATGCGCCGCCTAGAAAATCCCGCTCCCATTCCTTTGGGATGACGAAGTCTTCAGTTGTATTTTGGTTCAGGTCGATTTTGAGAATTGGAAGCATACGTGTTTTAGGTTTAAGGTTCACATGTTGTCAGATTGATATTCAAATTTTCAAACCTGCCAACTTGTAACCCGCTTAAAGAATTTCTGTTGTCACTTCCTGCGCACAGCGGACAAAGTCAAGCACGGTCGGCACATTGCGCATCATGTATCCCATGTTTCCCTTCGCCACTTTCAATTTCATTGTCATCATGGCAGTCATCGGATTCAATTTTCCCAACAGCACGGCCGTAATGTTTTCATAAGATGCCTGCAGGATGAAGGCCGGGCTTGGGTAGGCAGATGCATCAGGCATGTATTCCACTTTTCGACAAGCGCCATGCCACAGGTCCAGATAGAACGTGAGCGGCTCTTTTAAATTTCCGCCGGGCTCAATATTGAAGAACAAGTCGCCTTCCCAATTTTTTGCCAGTTCACGGTACTTCTCATCCGAATTCAATTTTATCTCCAACCCCTTGAGCCATTCCTCGCTCGGAAAAATTACAGACATGCCTGCCTCCAAAAATTAGTATACATAATTGTACCATTACGGATTTACATGAAATCCTTGCATAATTGATAAAAATAGTCTATGCTTAACCCACGGAATGAAACATTCCGTGGCAATGAAATGTTGCCAATCATTTTTATTTCTCTTGGAGGAGATAATGAAAAAGCTTTTGACAATGGCAAGCCTGCTCGTAGTAGCATCACTCATGCTTACCGCCTGCGGTGGGGGCGGCTCAACAGCCACCGATTTGCTCGGCGCAATCAAGGAACGTGGGTACATCCTCATTTCCACCGACCCCAACTATGAACCCCAATCCTTCCTCAATACCGAAGGCTCCCGCCCATCAGATACCAAGTGTCCGTCCGATGCTTTGACCACTGCTGAAATGCAGGGCTTCGATGTGGATGTAGCCATTGCCGTTGGCGATGCACTCGGTGTTGAAACCTGTTTCGCCACCCCCGGTTGGGACACTCTTACTGCCGGTAACTGGGCGGACAAATGGGATATGAGCGTTGGCTCCATGACCATTACCACCGACCGCCAGAAGGTGCTCGATTTCAGCGTACCTTACTACTACACCCCCGCAGTTGTTGCAGTACTCGCCGACTCTGAATACCAGACCCTCGAGGACCTCGCTGGTCAGGCCATTTGCGCAGGCGTTTCCACCACCTACGAATCCTGGCTCAACGGCGCAGACATTGGCCTTCCCGCTTCATCCATCTACGCCAAGCCTCCCTCAGGCATCACCGTAGTCCCCTTAGAATCTGACCAGGAATGTGCCCAGGCACTCGCCGCTGGCCGCACTGACTTTGCCGCCTACTCCACCTCCGCCACGGTCGTGAATGCGAACATCGCCGCAGGAATTTCGGTTCGCCAACTTGGCAGCGCAGTGTACTCTGAAGATCTTGCCGCAGCCTTCGACAAATCTTCAACCCTGCCCACCGCAAGCCTGATCGCCGAAGTGAACAAAATCTTCGAGAAAATGCACGGCGATGGCACCCTGACCGCAATCTCCACAAAATGGTTCAGCGAAGACCTGACCCAGGCTCCCAAGTAATCCATCCAACATTAAAAGGGAAGCGGCATGGTATGCCGCTTCCCTTGCTATTAATTCCTTGTGGAGGAATTTAACTCATGAACCTTTTTGCCAAAGCAGAATCTGGTGCGCCTAAAACACAGGCCGAGTTGTTGTTTGCAGCGCAGCAGCGCAAAGAACGTCACTTTCGCGCGAACGTAGCCCTTACCTGGGGCATCCTGCTGTTTTTGCTTGTCCTTCTTTTCAGCGGCCCTATTAATATAGACACAACCTTTATCAAAAATAACATGTTGTTCATTGCGGGTGGGGTGGGTGAAACCATCCGTATATCAATCCTTTCCATCATTCTTGCAACGATTCTGGCTTTATTAGCGGCGCTGGGCAGGCTCTCCACCTTCCCACCCATTTATGCGCTCAGCACCTTTTATGTTTCATTGATCCGCGGCACACCTCTTTATTTGCAAATCATGTTCTTCTTCCTCGCCCTTCCACAGCTGGATATTCGCATGCCCGGGCTTTGGGCAGGCGTTCTCGCGCTGGGGTTAAATTACGGGGCGTACATGTCTGAAATTTTCCGCGCGGGGCTGGCGTCTGTCGGCAAAGGCCAAAGAGAAGCCGCCACCGCGCTGGGCATGACCCCGGGTCAGACCATGAAGCGCGTCATCCTTCCGCAGGCCATGCGCTTCGCCATCCCGCCGACAGGCAACGAATTCATCGCCATGACCAAGGATTCCGCGCTGGTTTCAGCAACAGGCTTTGTACATGAATTGACCTGGCGCGCCGTCAAAGTAGGCCGCGCACAATTCCACAATCTTGAAGCCCTGATTATGGCCGCCATTTTTTACTGGACCATGACCATCATCCTTTCCTATATTCAGGGTGTTATTGAAAGCCGCCTTGCCAAGGGAGACCGATAAACATGACATCCTCGATCGTAAAGATATCCAAACTCGATAAGTATTTCGGACGTTTGCACGTTTTGAAAAATATCAGCCTTGAGGTGCCAGAACGACAAGTGGTCTGCTTGATCGGCAGGAGCGGTTCTGGAAAAAGCACACTCCTGCGCTGCATAAACTTTTTGGAAGAACCCTCCCATGGCAGCATTGAAGTGGACGGCGTCCGCGTGGAAGGCGGCGAAAAAGGTTCACACCACCGCCAGCTCGTCCACGATGTACGCTTGAAGACAGGCATGGTATTCCAGGAATTCAACCTCTTTCCGCACATGTCCGTGCTTGAGAATGTCATCGAAGCACCGATCATCGTCAAGGGGATGGATCGTAAAAAAGCTATCGAACTCGGCGAACAAAACCTCGATAGCGTGGGCATGCTTTTCAAAAGAGATGAATATCCCATGCGTCTTTCGGGCGGCCAAAAACAGCGCATTGCCATTGCCCGCGCCCTCACCATGGAGCCGCGCGTCATGCTCTTCGATGAACCCACCTCGGCGCTTGACCCCGAACTCATCGGCGAAGTGTTGAACGTAATGAAAAAGCTTGCCAAAGACGGCATGACCATGCTCGTTGTCACCCACGAAATGGGCTTTGCCCGCGATGTTGCAGACCGTGTCCTTGTGATGGCGGAAGGCGAATTGATCGAAGACTCGAAACCCGAAGACCTTTTCAAGGATCCGAAAGATCCACGCACCAAGGCCCTGATCGATCGCTATCGCTCCGGAGAAAACTAAATGACCATCGCGATCACCCGCAAAATTAGTCCGCGGTTCAACGAATGCGAGGTCACACATATCGAGCGCACGCCCATTGATCTGGATGTGGCCCGCGCGCAGCATGAGGAGTATGTCAACGCGCTGGCATCACTCGGCTGTCAAGTGATCGAACTGCCTGAAGAGCCTGACCTGCCTGACTCTGTCTTTGTGGAAGATACAGCCTTCATCCTGCCTGAAGCTGCGGTCATTACCCGACCTGGAGCTGATTCTCGAAAACCTGAAACAGAATCCATCATCCGGGCATTGTCTCCGCACCGCCCGCTTGTGCATGTCACGGAGCCTGGCACTGTGGATGGCGGCGACGTGCTTGTGCTTGGAAAAAATATTTATATCGGTATTTCCACACGCAGCAACGATTCCGCCGTTCGTCAGCTTCAGGAACTGCTCGCCAAATACGGCTATACAGTGACCGCCGTCGAAATGCACGACTGTCTGCACTTGAAGACCGCCCTCACCAAAGTGGACGATAAAACCCTGCTTATAAATCCCAACTGGGTGGACACCTCCCATTTCAAAGGATTCGACTGGATCGAAGTGGACCCTTCCGAACCTTTTGCCGCGAATTGCCTACCCGTAGGTGATGGAATCATTTTCCCCACCGCATTTCCAAAGACAAAGCAAAGGCTCGAGCAAAAAGGTTACAAAATACAGGCTGTCAACGTTGCTGAACTGGCAAAAGCCGAAGGGGCAGTCACCTGCTGTAGTCTCGTTCTTTAAACTCCGACATATCGGTTAAAATCTCTATCATTACTGATAGAGATTTTTTTATCGCAATTCCAACCATCACTACAAATAAACCGACCTCATGAAGAAGACTGACCCCTTAGTAAAGGATGTAAAAACCACTCCAAAGGAAAAACTTCCGCGACGAAGTGATGTACTTCTAGATGCAATCGCCCAATCGGCCGTAAAGCTTCTGGAAGCGCCAGATTGGCGTACCGAGATCAACGACCTCCTCAAGCTGCTGGGAGAGGCAACCAACGCAAGTCACGCCTATTTGTTTGAAAATCATCTTGGTAAAAACAGGCAGATCGTAACCAGTCAAAAGTATGAATGGGTTGGCGTCGGACAAAAGCCCGAGATCAACAATCCTGATTTCCAGAATGTACCCGTCCTCGAAGAGGGCATGTCTGAGTGGTATTCAGTGGTAAGCGCGGGAAAGCCGTTTTATAACACGACAAAAATATTCGAGTCCATATGGCAGGATACGCCGGGCCGTCAGGAGATAAAAACGCTTCTGGATGTTCCTATCTTTGTGGATGGCAATTGGTGGGGAGTGATCGGGTTTGATGACTGTGAGCGCGAAATGGCCTGGTCAAAAGCTGAAATCCACGCAATGCAGGTAGCCTCAAGTATGCTGGGGGCAGCCATCAAACGCCAGCAAACAGATGCCGCCTTGCGCGCATCTGAAGATAAATTCCATACAACATTTCACCATACCTTTGTTCCCATGGTAATAGGCCGCCTGTCAGACCGCACAATCGTTGACATCAACGAAGCGTTCAGCAATGAATTGGGCTACAGCCGGGATGAAGCTATTGGACGAAATGCGAGCGACTTAAGATTATGGGTGGACCCAGACGAGCACACAAAGCATCAAGAACTGCTCAAAGAACAGGGTTTCATCCGTGAATTCAAGGCGAAGTTTAGGCGAAGCTCGGGGGAGACCGGGGTGGCACTGATATCTGTAGCACCGATCATAGTGGATAGTGAAGCCTGTGTGCTTTACACCCTATATGACATCACCAAGATCGATGAATTACTTGTGGAATTGCAAAACAAAAACAATGAATTGGAGAGTTTCACCTATACGGTTTCTCATGACCTGAAAGCACCACTTATCACTATCGGTGGATTCGTCGGATATCTTGAAAAAGACATCGTCAACGGAAATGCCGACAAGGCCAGGAAAGATGTTCAGCGCATTATGGATGCGGTCGTCAAAATGCAGCGACTGCTCAACGAACTGCTCGAACTCTCGCGAATCGGAAGGTTTATCAACAAACCAGAGATTGCAAACATAGGCGATTTGGCCAGAGAGGCAGTTCGGGCACTCCATAAGCAACTGACTACAAACAAGGTTACATTGACAATCGAAAATGACCTGCCAAATGTCGAAGTGGACCGCCACCGATTGATCGAGGTATTTCAAAACCTTTTCGAAAATGCGATCAAATTCATGGGGGAACAGCCGAATCCAGAGATCAAAGTAGGCCTGCACAGGAGAAACGATGAACAGTTTTTTTTCGTTTGCGACAATGGAATTGGCATCGAATCGCAGTATCATGAACGTATATTCGGGCTATTTAACAAACTGGACGCAAGAACGGATGGAACGGGCATCGGTCTCGCGCTTGTAAAGCGCATCATCGAGTTTCACGGCGGCAAGGTATGGGTCGAATCGGAACTGGGGCACGGAGCAAGCTTTTACTTCACATTGGCAACGCGCACTTGATAAACTCAAAGGTGTGATATGGAAAACAGACCAAGCTACAAGGAACCGCTTTCATCCTATCTGAGAAGACGTACGTATGGCAATGAAGAACAAGTTGCCAAAATAATGCGTTGGGTGGCATTCTCATCCCTGTTCGTCCTGCTGGTGTTGGGTATCAATCTGCTGTTCAAGGGTAAATATACAGAAACAGTGGCAATCCTTATCGGTATTGTACCGATCATTACCAGTCTGATCATGATCAACAGGGGAATGCTCTCGCTTCCGATTACCCTCTTTGCCATTAGTGCGATCATCCTACTCACGTATATTTCCGCAATTGGAAATGGAATCCATGATGTAGCCATCATGGCCTATCCAATCATCCTAATTGTGACAGGGCTGATACTAAAAGGAAAGATTCTCCCCTATCTGACAGGTTTTATCATATTGTGTTTGTCATGGCTTGTCTTCGCAGATATTCTGGGCTTTTATCATCCAAACGGCGGGTTAATCGCCCAGGCAGATGATTTTCTGTTTGCCAGCGCGATCATCCTGATCACGAGTAACGCGGTCTATTTGTTGGTAGGGTATATTCACCACAACTTAACGCTGGCCCGAGAAGAGATCGAAGAAAGGGAAAAAGCGGAAATGGCGCGCGAGGAACTAGTTCAGCAATTAAAGCTAAAGAATCAAGAATTGGACAGATTCGCTATTACCGTTTCGCATGACCTGAAAACTCCACTCATCACAATCACGGGTTATCTGGGCTATCTGGAAAGGGATGCAATTGCAGGCGACAAGGATCGGGTCCGAAAAGACATCGAACATATCAATGAAGCTGCGAAGAACATGGGAAAACTCGTGGATGAGATATTGGATCTCTCCAGAATCGGGCGCATCATGAATCCGCCGCGAGAGGTATCCTTTGAAGAGATCGTAGAGGAGGCTCTCAAAGCGGCAAGCGGCTTATTTAAGGCGAAGCAGGTCAAAGTTAAAGTGGGAAGCGGGTTTCCAGTCATCTATTGCGATTTTGCACGCATCGTGCAGGTGATCCAGAATTTGGTCACGAATGCGGTCAAGTTCATGGGCGAGCAGGCTGAGCCGCTGATCGAGATCGGTTCGGAAGTGAAAAGCGGTGAGCGTGTGTTTTTTGTGCGGGATAATGGAGTGGGAATTGACCCCAAATATCATGAGCAGGTATTTGGGCTGTTCAACAAACTGAATGCGAAAACTGACGGTCTGGGAATCGGATTGGGGATCGTCAAACGGATCATTGAGGTACACGAAGGCAGAATTTGGGTTGAATCGGAGCTGGGGAAAGGCGCGAGCTTTTATTTCACCCTGCCAGACAAGCCGCTTGTGTAAAACAAAACATCCCCGTCCAAAGAACGGGGATGTGAGTGCGCTGGAGAGGACTTGAACCTCCACGCCTTACGGCACACGCACCTCAAGCGTGCCTGTCTGCCAATTCCAGCACCAGCGCAAGCAGGCCGTATTATAATCGGCTTGGTTTTCTTGTCAAGCACAATTATCACAGGAGATTTATATGGCTCGAATCGTTGTAGATGCAATGGGAAGTGACAGTCACCCCGTTCCAGATGTGGAAGGGGCAGTGATGGCCGCGCGTGAATACGGTGCGGAAATCATTCTGGTGGGAGATGAATCGAAGATCAAACCTGTGCTCGACTCGCAAAATACAGAAGGCCTGAAGATACGCATCGTCAATGCGCCCGAGATGTTGACCATGGAAGACAAAGGCGAAAACCTTGTGTTGAAGGCGCGTTCGAAGGACGCAAAAAATTCGATGGCGGTGGGTATTGACCTGGTAAAGAACGGGGAAGCCGATGCATTTGTCACTGCAGGCAACACTGGGGCGGGAATGGTGACCGCACTGTTCCGTCTGGGACGCATTCGCGGTGTGGATCGCCCTGCGCTGGCGCCTATTTTCCCAACCGCAACAGGCACATGCGTTGTGCTCGATATCGGAGCCAATCCTGATTGCAAGCCAGAAAATCTTTTTCAATTTGGGATCCTTGGGAGTATTTATGCCGAAAAGGTGCGCGGCGTAAAAAGCCCGAAAGTTGGGTTGGTATCGAACGGTGAGGAAGAAGGTAAAGGCAACGAACTGGTCAAAAACGCAACTCCCTTGTTCAAGGCATCAAAGTTGAATTACTTCGGCAATGTGGAAGGCAAGGAAGTGATCGGCGGAAAAGTGGACGTGGCAGTTACCGACGGATTTACGGGCAATGTAATGCTAAAATCATCAGAAGCGGTTGCCAAGCTGATTACAGATAAGATCCGTGAGATCATCAAGAATGGAAGCATTTTGACGAAGATCGGCGGACTGCTCGTGAAGCCTGCATTGGGTGCCATTAAAAAGTTACTGGACCCAAACGAACAGGGTGCGGCTCCCCTGCTGGGTGTCAATGGATTGGTATTCATCGGCCATGGCCGCTCGGATGCGATCGCAATTAAGAACGCGGTCCGCGTGGCAAAACATGCCGTGGATGTAAAAGTGCTCGACGCAATGAAATCTGCAATAGAAGAGAGTTTACAAACTAAATGAAAATCGTCAAGAACGAGAAATTGATCGCACGCAATGGAAAGATCGGACAATGGATGAGCCTGGCATCCCTGGTGGTGCTTGGATTGGGTCTGTATATTTCGTTTTCAATGCCTGAGTATTTCGCTTACTCGATTGTCTGTCTGGTGATCGGTTTTACGATGACCCAGATCAGCATTTATATGGGCAATCGCTGGGGAAGGTCGCCGCGCGCAGATGAAAAATTCGATGCGGGACTCAAAGGATTGCACAGCGACTTTTCGATCTATCACTTCTCCTCGCCTGTCTCTCACCTGATAATTGGACCCTCCGGTGCGTGGGTGCTTTTACCGCTTCATCAGCGTGGCAAGGTGGTATTTCAAAAGAACCGCTGGAAGTTGAGTAATGGCGGATTCCTACAAGCTTATATGAGCATCTTCGGACAAGAAGGCTTAGGACGCCCCGATGTGGACGCCGAGACCGAAGTCCAAACTTTGAAGAAATTCTTCGCTAAAAAGCTGGACGAATCAGCCATTCCTGAGATCAAGCCCATTTTGGTTTTCACCAACGACGAGGTCGAGATAGACGCGGGCGATTCGCCCATCCCAGCGATGAAATTGAAGCAGCTTAAGGAGTTCATGCGTCAGGGCGGCAAGAATCGCATTCTATCCAATGAACAGATCAAGGTGCTGACTGACGCTCTGGCTTCGTAATTTTTTTCGCCGCGCATTTTAGAGGATTCATGAATGTTCCCCAAAAATACGGAATGACTTTTCTGGTCTGGGTCATTCTGGCTGGCATGGCATTTATTCGATTGACTTCGTATGGGAGCATCAATCTTTCGGTAGCCAATGCTGATACGCCAAGCTATATCGATGAGGCGGCGCCGCCCCTGTTGGCAAGGGACATGTTCACCAAGAGCCGCCTTTTCACCACCAACCTTGTCTACAATCTGGCAAAGGTTCAGAATTGTGAACTGACTGCCATCAGCCACCCCGCGCTCGGGTTGGAAACTGAACGCGCGGTGCAGCCCTGCTTTACACGGATCGTTCTTTTTCAAAACCTGCTCTCGGTCATTGCCTGGAGCGTGTTGGCTTTGGCTGTTGCCAACAGAGTGGCTGGCGGATTTGAAAAACTGCTGGCGGTTATTATTATTCCCGCTTTTGGATTCACTCCCGCCATTGCAGATTGGGATAGCATCCTCGGCTCGGAATCGTTGACCTTTTCATTATTTGCCATCAGCCTGACTTTGTTGCTGAAAGTCTGTTTCAAGGCTGCGTCGGATGAAAGGGACGGTTCCAATTCCACCCTGCTCACTGGTCTGACATTGACAGCCTTGTTCCTTTGGACATTTACCCGCGACTCGAATATTTATGCGATCGCGATCTTGTTCGTGTTTGCGCTCATTTCTTTTGCCATATTCCCGCGCATCCGCAAGAATAAAGGCTTGATCATCATCAGTACGGTGCTACTCGTTATCACCATCCTTGGGCTACAAAGCGCCATGGAAAGCAGGCGTTGGAAAAAACCGCTCACCAACGTATTTGCGGAATACATCCTACCGTTTCCCGCCCGTGAAGAATTCATGATGGGACTGGGGATGCCAGACACCAAAGCGGCTGAATATCCCGTCTGGTTCAAGGAAAGCGCACCGCGAGCCTATGCCCGATTTTTGATCGCGCACCCCGGGTATACCTTCACCTCTTTCACATCCAATTTGGGTGGGATTTTCTCTGAAAACATACAGCCCTATTTCTACTCAGAGCAAACAACCGTCCGAAAAACTCTGATCGCGCTCAACGACATCCTGCACCCAAACACCTACCTCGTTTTTGTTTTGGATCTTTTGTTGATTCTCGGGCTGGCATTTTCGGCGTTCACTAGAAAAAATAGTGACCTCACTGCCTGGGTCTGGTTGGGCGTGTGGCTGATCGCCAGCGCGACGATCATGATGGTGATCAACTTTTTTGCTGATTCCATCGGCGTTACCCGTCACACCATGCTTGCGGTTGAAACCTTCCGTCTGATGCTGTGGGTCTTTTTGATCATCCTGTTCGATCAAGCGAACCGAAAAGTTTTAGCAGTGACGGGAAATGGCTAAACAATTTCATGGTACACTTGTTCTATCTCCAGAATCGCTAAAAATCAAGCTTTTACAATAACGATCAGTGAAAATCAAATTCTGGATTTAGCAAGTACGAGATACTCCGTAATATGACCACTATTGTCTCTCTGGATATCGAAACCACTGGCCTCGACGAAAATCGCGAGGCCATTATTGAAATTGCCGCCGTTAAGTTCAATGGCCGCCGCATCGAAAACGAATTCAACACGCTGATCAACCCCGGCAAACATATCCCCGAGTTCATCACGGGGCTGACAGGTATTGACGATGCCATGGTTCGTCAGGCGCCGCGCCTGCGCGATATTGCGCATGAATTGACCGCCTTCGTCGGTGATGCTCCCATTTTGGGGCACAACGTGAAATTCGATATCGGGTTTCTGCGCAAGGCGGGTTTATTCGAATACCAGCAAACGATAGACACTTACGAACTCGCATCCGTGTTGATGCCCACAGCCAGCCGCTACAACCTTGGCTCTCTGGGGCAGCAGCTCAATATTCTGCTTCCCGCCACCCATCGCGCGCTGGACGATGCCCGCGTCACACAGGCGGCATACGTCCGCCTTTTTGAGATGGCGTGTGAACTTCCGCTTGAGATCTTGAATGAGATCGTACAGCTTGGCGATTTCGTGGATTGGGATGCGAGTTGGGTCTTTCAACAGGCCTTGAAGAATCGTTCGAAGGAAGCACCGAAAGCCAAGCGAGTCAAGATCGCTGATTTTTCGGGGCCGATGTTTGAATCAGCGAAAAAAGAATCAGCCTCCATTCAGAAAACCGAAGAACCGATTCCGCTTGACCCTGAAGAGATCGCTGCAGTGCTCGAATACGGCGGACCGTTCTCACAATATTTCGAATCCTACGAGCATCGTCCCGAACAGGTCGAAATGCTCAAAGCGGTGACCAATGCCCTTTCAACCGGCAACCATCTCATGGTCGAGGCGGGAACCGGCGTTGGTAAATCCTTTGCTTATCTCGTACCCGCAGCATATTTCGCGGTCCAAAATCATACTCGTGTGGTCGTCTCCACAAATACCATCAACCTGCAGGATCAGTTGATCAAAAAGGATATCCCAAATTTAAAGGCCGCGCTTAATTTGGAAGTGAACGCCACCGTGATGAAAGGCCGCGGCAATTATCTTTGTCCACGCAAGCTGGAATACATGCGCTCGCACGGCCCGAAGGACGCGAATGAAATGCGCGTACTGGCCAAGATCATGGTGTGGATGCTGGACAATGCCAGCGGCGACCGAAACGAACTCAACCTCACCGGCCCCACTGAGCGCGAGGCATGGTCGCGGCTTTCCGCTGAAGATGATAACTGCACAACCGAAACCTGCATGGGCCGCATGGGAGGTTCGTGTCCATTCCAGCGCGCGAAACAAGCCGCGCTCAACTCGCATATTCTCATCGTCAATCACGCGCTTTTGCTTTCGGATGTTGCATCGGGAAGCAAAGTGTTGCCCGAATACGATTACGTCATCATCGACGAAGCGCATCACATGGAATCGGCGGTGACAGGCGCTTTGTCTTTCCGCCTTACGCAAAACGACCTCGAACGCATGATGAAGGAATTGGGCGGATCTTCAGCAGGCATCCTTGGCCGCATTCTGACGGATTTGCATTCCTCGCTTCGCCCCTCCGACTTTGGCCTGCTTCAACAAAAAATAAAAAGAGCCACCGACCAGGCATTTCGCGTGGAACAACTCGCCAAACAGTTTTTCATGAATCTCAGCGACTTCATCGCGATCCAGCGCGAAGGACAGCAGGCAAGCACCTACTCCTGGCAAATGCGGATCATCCCCGCCACACGCACCCTGCCCGGTTGGGACGATATCGAAATGAGCTGGGGACAGGTCGGTGAGACCATGTCACTGCTATTGAAGACCCTTGATGAGTTATACAAGGGACTCGGCGATCTCATGTCTGAAGGTCATGACAGCGTGGAAGATATCATGGGAAACCTGAGCAGTCTCATGCGTCGAATGACCGAGGCTGAGGCGGCAGCATCAGGTTTGATGCACAAACCATCCAATGAATTGATCTATTGGGTGGAAGTCAATCCGCGCGGCGAGAGATTGTCGTTGAACGCCGCACCATTGCGCGTCGGTCCGCTTGTGCAAAAACATCTCTGGCACGAAAAAGCCAGCGTCATCATGGCGTCAGCAACAATGACCACGCATGGCGAATTCCAATACATTCGCAACACACTCTCAGCCGAAGAAGTGGATACGGTTTCGCTTGGCTCGCCCTTCGATTATGAATCGAGCACGCTGCTTTATGTAGCAAACGATATTCCTGAACCGAATGTCCACGGCTATCAGCAGGCGCTGGATAAAACCATCATCGCCACTGCCAAAGCCACAGGCGGACGGATGCTTGTGCTGTTCACATCCTATGCCGCGCTGAAGAAAACCGCGCAAGCCATTACGGGTCCGCTGGCGCGCGAGGATATTTTCGTCTTTGAACAAGGCGAAGGCGCTTCACCAAATGCCTTGTTGGAATCGTTCAAATCCACCGACCGCGCGGTGCTGCTTGGCACTCGTTCGTTCTGGGAAGGCGTGGATGTGCCCGGTGATTCGCTTTCGGTGGTTTTCATCACCAAGCTCCCCTTCGATGTTCCATCCGACCCCATCATTGCTGCCCGCTCGGAACTCTACGAAGATTCATTCAACGAATATTACCTGCCCGAATCCATTTTGAAATTCCGTCAGGGATTTGGCCGCCTCATCCGCTCGGCTTCTGACCGCGGCATTGTCGCTATTTTAGATCGCCGCGTGCTGACAAAACAATACGGGCGTCTGTTCCTCGAATCCCTGCCTCCCTGCACCGCAAGGCAGGGAGCCGCCGCAGGTCTCGCGAAGATGGCAGGTCAATGGCTCGGGTTGTAGGAAGATAAACGAAAAAGTGCAGAGAGGCAAATTGAGCTCTCTGCACTTTTTCGTTAAGAACGCTTTTTGAATTCAGGGAATAGGTTTGTTTCAAACTGCCAAATTATCGAGGCTCAGGAAGGTATCCACAACTTTGGGGTCAAAGTGGGAACCAGAATCTTTTTGAATAAGCGTGCGGATCTCACTCGGGGGTAATCCCTTGCGATAAGGGCGATTCGAAATCAGCGCATCCCACACATCCACCACCGAAAAAATACGCGCCGCAAATGGAATTTCCTCGCCCTTCAATCCGCGCGGATAGCCGCTGCCATCCCATTTTTCGTGATGACAATAAGGAATGTCCAAAGCAGGATGCAGAAATTTGATCGGGCTTAACATCTCGTAGGCATAAATTGGATGTTTCTGGATCTGCGCCCGTTCTTCATCGGTAAGGCTGCCTGGCTTGAGCAGGATGCCATCCGGGATGGCCATTTTACCGATGTCATGCAGAAGCGCGCCGCGCGTGATGTGCAGAAGCGCATCTTCGTCAACGCCCATGGCCTGGGCCAAACGCTGGGTGAGAGTGGTTACCCTTTGAGTGTGGCCCTCCGTCTCCTTATCTCTCAAGTCCAGTGCGCGCACCCAGCCTTCCAGGGTAGCCTGATACGCGATCTGCAGTTCCGCATTGCTTTCTTGAAGGTCATCGAACAGGCTGGCATTGTCAATGGCTACGGCGGCTTGATTGGAAAATGCCGAGATCAGCGACAGGTCATTGTTTCCAAAGATGCCCGTATGAGCGCGATTATCTACATAGATCACGCCAATCAAATTATCTTTTATCTTAAGCGGCGAGCACAAAATGGAACGCAGACGATACGCCGCCACGCTGACTTGCCTGCCAAAACGCGGATCATCCTGCGCATTCGTGGTCAGGATGGCATTACCCGTCTCAGCTACTTGCTGCACGACTGTTTTACTGATCGAAAAGATTTCCTGCGCCAAGTCTTCACGGTCACCGCCGCGGGCAACACGTACCTTCAACTCGCCATTCGGCTCGCGCAACATCAACAAACCGCGCTCCGCCCCCATCAGGGCGATCAGCGAGTCCATTACCATCTCCAGCACGCGTTTCAAACCCAACGAGGAATTGATCGCGCTGCCCACACCGACTAATGCTCCAACCTGCCTCTCGTAAGTGCTAAGGTATCCAGTCATGCTGTGCTTGAGCGCAGCCATTGTGCTGGAGATCTGCGTCAGGTCACGCAGCACCAACGAGGTCTGGCCATCTGTCGAGCGCGCAAGATGCGAAATGACACGCAGTAGCATCTTGTTCATTTCATCCATCTGTTTATGCATATTCTGCGCTTCATTTGATTCGGTCATAAAAGGGCTCCTCGATAAAGACAAAATCTACCATTTATTTTAATCACTTCAAGGCAAAGGGCAAGCACGAACAGGGAAAACAATAAACGGGAAAACGAACCTGCGATCCCTTTTATTACAGCTTGGGCAAAACGATCGATTGCTGTTTCTGGTACTTCCCCTTCTTGTCGGCGTACGAAACTTCACACTCCTCATCCGCTTCAAAGAACAACACCTGTGCAAGCCCTTCGTTCGCATAGATCTTGGCGGGCAAAGGCGTGGTGTTCGATATTTCAAGGGTCACAAACCCCTCCCACTCAGGCTCGAACGGCGTCACATTGACGATGATCCCGCAGCGGGCATATGTGGACTTTCCGAGACAAACTGTCAGCACTTTGCGCGGGATACGGAAATATTCCACTGTGCGTGCCAGTGCAAAAGAATTCGGGGGCACAATACATACATCGCCTACAAAATCCACCATAGACTTTGTATCAAAATTCTTTGGGTCCACCGTGGCGGAAAAGACATTGGTAAAGATCTTGAATTCATTCGCTACACGAACATCGTAACCGTACGAGGAAACACCGTACGAGATCACCCCTTCACGAACCTGACTGTCCACAAACGGTTCGATCATTTTTTGTTCCAATGCCATCTTTCGAATCCACTTATCAGGCTTCAATCCCATACTTAATTCTCCTTGGGCTCCGTCAGATTTTGACGAAAGCATAAATTTTTTTTCTGCAAACTGGCATGATTTTATAACAAAACTGTAAATCCGCAATGTGAAATCCTGTTATATAATCCCCGCCGTAGTTAATAGCTGTACACCATCAATCAACAGGAGAGAGTAATGAAAAAATTCTTTGGTTTTCTAAGCAATGAAATTTTCCTTGGCACGATGATCGCATTATTGAGCGCATTCACCGCCATCGCCAGCTATCAGGGCGCAATGTCTGACTCGGAACAAAACAAGTTCGAGATCATGGGCATGCAGACCCTGAACGATGGCAACGCCGAATACCTGCGCGCCAACCAGGATATTACCCAGGATTACAACTACTTCGACAACTGGTATATCAATTCGGAAGAACGCCCTGATATCGCCGAATATTATCAATTCAGTTTTTCAGAGCAACTTCTGGCCGCCATGGAACGCGACCCCGAAGGTGTTTGGGATGAACAGTATTACAACGACATGTATGCCGATGCCACTTCTTTGTGGGATGAATCAGACGCCAACTTCAGCCTTGCCACCCAGTGGGACGAGCGCGGTGACCAGTTGCAACTCGTTATGTTGATCATGGCGCTTGGTCTGGCTCTCGCAGCTTGGTCATCCCTGCTTGGCGCGGAAAGCAACATGCGCACATTATTCTCGCTGTTCGGCCTTCTCAGCTTCATCGCTGGCCTCTTTATCTATCTCACCATGGTCCCCTCTGTCGGATAAAACGGCATAACAAATCAGAAAGGCGGGTCGGCAACGACTCGCCTTTTTTTGTTGGTATAATTTCGAACATGACCTCAAAAACCTATCGGCAAACGCTCAATGAATGGCGCCAGGAACGCGATAAAACCATTCGCCAGGAAAATGGCTGGCTCTCCCTTGCAGGACTCTACTGGTTAAAGCTTGGTAAAAACCAGTTCGGCTCCGATCTCAAATGCGAGGTTCAGCTGCCTGCGCGTGTTCCCGCAGTCGTTGGCTATCTTGAATACAACGGCAAATCGGTAAGCCTGCGCACCATTGATGGACACAAGGTTTACGTGAACGATAAACATACCGACTTTGCCATTCTGCAGCCCGATATTTCCGAGAACCCCAGTTTCATCAAACTGGAAGATGTCTGCCTCGTGGTCATTCAACGTGGAAACAGGCTTGGCGTGCGCATGTGGGATAACCAACGCGAAGAACGACGATCATTCCCCGCTCGTGCCTGGTACGACATCGATGAGCAGTATCGCATCCCTGCCACCTTCACCCCCTACGAACGCCCAAAGATGGCCTACTTCCCCGATATCACTGGTGAAAAATCCGAATTCCCCGTGGAAGGATATCTATCCTTCGAATTCGGCGGAAATCACTACCAGCTCGATATCAACAAGGAAGATGACGGCACACTCTTCATCCGCTTCTGGGACCCCACCAGCAAGGATGAGACCTATCCCACAGGCCGCTATCTGATCGCAGATGTCGAGGCCGATGAAAAAATATTCATCGACTTCAACAGGTCCTACTCCCCCCCCTGTGCTTTCACAGATTTCGCCACCTGCGTTTTTGCCCCCGAGCAAAACCACCTCGATTTCAGGGTGCAGGCAGGCGAGCTCTATAACAAACCATAATAAAAATAATCGCCGTGAAAAACGGCGATTATTTTTATCTCAAATCATACGACCTAAAACATATTGATTAAAGCTTCTGGCACCCAGAACGCGCCCATGCCCATGAGACCTACAACAATCGAAGCGATCAAAATCGCCACGCCGAATGCAATCAAAACCCTGTCACGGGTTTGATAGGTCAATACATCCAGCCATGTGCGCGGACCCACGCCAAACGCCCGCAGATCCATCGCATCGATAATATCTTCACTGCCAATGATCGCATGGATCGTCACAGGCACAAAAATAGGCCCCAGTTTGCGAACCTGTTGAATAATCCCCCCGCTGATCTTATCCAATTCATAACCGCGCGCCCGCTGCGCATCCATCGTCAGTTGGAAATCCCTGCCAAAGGTTGGGATGAAACGCATGGTCAAGTCCATGGCGTAGGCGAATTTATCAGGGAGGCCAATGCCCTTGAAGGTGATTCCATACAATGCGGGGTTGAGCGAGTACGGAATCAGGATCGTCATCACCGCAATACTGGTCACACGTACCAACTGACTGACGGAGAAGAATGCCCGTTCGACAGTCACTTTCAAGGTGGGCGTCCAGCCGAGAATGGAAAATGACGCCTTGAATTCGCGAATCAAATGTTCCTGCTCGTACAACTCTGTTCCGCCGCGACCTGTGAGAAAGGTCAATATCGCAAAAAAGAAAACAAAGCCGACAATGAATAAAAACGCACGGCGAATTTCATGCCACTTTACCCCCGAGGTGAGCAGAACAAACATGGCGATCACAAGGAACGGCAGGAGAAAGCGCACATCCCAAAATGAAAGGGTTGCAAAAAGGAAGCAACCGTAAAAGATGATCCACGCGCGCGGATCAAAGGATTGGATAAATGAATTTTCGCGTTTTCTATAGCGCCAGGCAACTAACATAATCAACCTTCAAGGCCCTAAGGGTTTTTGAAACCCTTAGGGCCTTTGTAAATCAAATTTAACGACCCGACTGTCTGCGAGTGGAGGCGTAAGCAACCACAAGCATGGGGACGAGAATGGCGGCGAAGATCAGGTTCGGGCCAGCGGCGGGCAGGAATTCACCCACCACAGCGGCAGCGAGGCTGAAACCGTTGATGACAATGTCGGAAAGTGCGGCGAACAAAATGCCGACGATATTGCCCAACATGCCCCAGGTCACAGCGGTGGCAACATCTTCATTATCCTTGAAGAAGTAGCGGACAGCAAAGACAAGCGCGAAGCCGATGAGGATGGCAATACCAGCGAAGAGCGAGATCTGCTGATCGCCGAAGATGCCGTTATCCACATCAAAATAGGTCATATTGGCCTGATCGCGGTTCATGAAGAACAACAGGGCGGTGAGGACAGCCAGCGCGGCGCTGATGTACAGAACCATGTCCATGCTCTTCTTCTTGTCGGAGAACAGCATCCACATGCCAGCGACAAAGCCGACGAGGCCGTTGCCGATGCTCCATTGCGGAGAAAGGCCAAAGCCCGTGAGTGCATCACCGAACATGTTGCCGACTGCGCCAGTGAAGAAACCGACCACCGGGCCGAAGGCAAAGCCGAAGAACATCGGAATGGCGATGGCGGGACGCAGTGAAACCTGACTAAGCGAAGGCACCACAAATACGGTTCCATTGAACAACCAGGAGAACACGGCGTACAACGCCGCGCCAATGGCCATCCAAACCACCTGACGGGTCCCGACTTCCCAGGCTGCATTTTCTTTCGTCATGAAGTACACGACGAAGGCAATGGCAACACCGATCAAAACGAAGACGAAGCGTGACACTACGCTGGACTGGTCAACAGAGAAATTGAACAGGGCGCCTTCGGCAGGTTCCTGTGCACCAAGCACGAACATCACCACGCCGAAAAGGGCGAGCAAAACAACGAATGAAATCAATATATTAGTGAACTTCTTATCCATCTTACTTCTCTCCTTTTAGATATGCGCCAATGCCTCGGCTCGCATAAAGCGGCCTGTCGTGCTGAATCGCTTGAGGTTGAGATCCAGTAGCGAGGTCGGTATGAGGCGGTTGGCCCTGAGTCGATCGAAGTCGCGGAGCACATCCTGCGGTTTTCCATCCGCAACGAGCTGGCCATCGTTCACCATGAGGACACGGTTTGCATAGATCACCGCAAGGTCCACATCGTGAGTGATGAATATGATGGCCTCAAAGACAGGCATTTTCAAAATTGAATCCATGAAGTTCATGTAATTCTGATAATCCTGCCCGGCGGTGGGTTCATCCATCACCAGAATTTTGGATTGCATTGCAAGGATGGCCGCAATGCTCACGCGCTTCTGCTGGCCGAATGAAAGTGCCAGCGGCGGGTCGTTCTCTTTTTCAGACAAGTTTACGATCTTAAGCGCCTCTTTCACCTCCTGTTCAATTTGGTCCTTCGGGTGTTTCATATTCGTTGGGCCAAATGCCAGTTCTTCACGAACTGTCGGCGCGAACAACATATGGCTCGGACTTTGAAACACGTATCCCAACATGCTGGCGATCTCGGCAACACTCGCCTCACGCGTATCACGACCATTGACCAGCACGCTGCCGGATTTCGGCTTAAGCAGGCCAATGGCATGTTTCACAAAAGTGGTTTTACCCGCACCATTCGGACCAAGCACCGCGATCACATCACCGCGGTTGATCTCGAGATTGATGCCATGCAGAACTTCACGCTCGGCTTCGTACCCAAACGCAACATCCTTGAATTTGACAAGCGCTTCGCCATCTGGACCTTTACCTGCTCCAGGAAGCGGACTAAGCACCAACGGGGCAGGGTCATGCTTCGCGCGATCTATAATGTCTTGCGCGGGCAATTTCACCTCGCGATAATTCACTACTTTAGATAACCCCGCCACATCGCCAAGGTAACGTACCTGTCCTTCACTCATGAACATGACGCGTTCCGGGTGGATGCGCAGCACATCCTCTACACGGTGCTCCACCATCAGCACCGACAATCCCTGATCGGCAAGTGTGCGCACGGCATCGAGTGTATCCTGCGCAGAGGCAGGGTCGAGGCTGGCAAGCGGTTCATCCAAAAGCAGGATCGAGGGGCGCATGGCAAGCACGCCCGCCAACGCCACCTTCTGCTTCTCACCGCCCGACAAATTGAAAGTTTCCCTGTTACGCAGGTGTGTGATCTTTAAAAAGTTCAGGGCTTCATCCACGCGTTGATAAATTTCCTCGCGCGGCATACCCAGATTTTCAAGCCCAAAGGCCACTTCGTTGACAACTTTCGTCCCCAATATCTGGCGTTCCGGATCCTGCAAAACGGTGCCGATCTTTTGCGAGATTTGCGAAAGCTTCCAGTCTTTCACTTCCTCGCCAAAAACCAAGATCTTCCCACTCACATCCCCTTTGTAAGAGCGTGGGATCAATCCATTAATACAGCGCACAAGTGTGGTTTTGCCGCAGCCACTGGCTCCAGCGATCAGTAAAATTTCCCCGGGCTTTACTTCAAATGAAATATTGTCGATGGCCGCGCCCTGACGGTCACGGTAACGGAAGGATAGATTGTCTACAACAAGAGGGCTTGGCAATGAAGTCATGCCATTATTATCAGTTGCTCAAAGAAGCCTGTCAAGTAGGACATTCACCAGCCTAGAATCAAAAATGCCCTGCGAAATATTCATCTCACAGGGCATTTTTTCAGGCTTGGAAATTAGTTACATCAAAACAACGTACAAGGCATGGAGGAGACCCGGTACGCCGCCTAAAATAGTCAACACAACGTTGAGCCAAAAGGTATTATCGATCTTACCGGTTTTCATATAAACAGCTAAAGGCGGAATGAAAAAGCAAACGATCACTTGCAAAATCTTGTTATCCATCTGACACTCTCCTCTATTTTGGGATATGGTTAACTGACATTTACATTATACAGCGCAAATACCACAAAGTCACTCAACAATCACCTTTGGGAGAATTATTTTAAACGTGGTGCCTTTTCCCACTTCCGAAGTTAACCTGATTTCGCCTTTCATCGCGTTCTTCACCAAATTATGGACAATCGTCAGCCCCAATCCACTTCCACCGACGGAACGGCCCGTGGTGAAAAACGGTTCGAATATCCGCGTTTGATGCTCCCGCGCAATTCCTTTTCCGTAATCAGTCACGCTCAGGCGATAATGTGTATCGTTTTCCAATTCGATCTTCACATCCACAGAACCGCTGCTGCCATTGGGATAGGCGTAGCGTTCAATATTCGTCAACAGGTTGATCAGGATCTGCGAAAGGAAGCCGCGATAGCCTGTCCACTTTTTCTGGTTGGGACTCAGTTTATCGTGGAATTTCACCTGAATCTGATTCCGCTTCAGGCTGACCATCACCAAATCAACCGTCTCTTTAATGGCTTCGGAAATATCGAAGGTATCCTTTTCGTCCATCAACTGGCTGACCGATACCTTTTTGAAATCCTGCACCAGCCGATGAGCACGCTCCACATTGCGACGCATCAATTCAAGTGATTCGGCAATGTCCGCTGCGCGTTGGGTGGTGATTTCCTTTGGCTCAGCTAGTTCACGCGCCATAATGCTGACTGCGGTGTTGATCACGCCAAGGGGAGTATTGATCTCGTGCGCCACACCAGCCACTAGTTGAGTCAGAGCGCGTTGTTTTTCCACTTCCATTTGCGCTTCGATCGTACGCCGTGAAAGGGTCTCCTTGAATTCGCGGTCATTCGCTGCCCGCGTTTGTTCGCTCAGTACGGAAAACACTTCGATGATCTCTTCGGGGTCTGATCTGGCGATGATATTAAGCATCATCTTACGGTCGATCACGAGGAACTCGGCATTCTTCGTCACGGTCACAGTAGCTTGACGGGGCTCCTTGCTCAGCATGGCCAGCTCGCCAAAAACCTGATGCGCGGACAATTGCCCAACACTGATGATTCCTCCAGCACTGTCCTCACGTTCGATTTTCACCGCACCTTTGAGGATCAAATACATCGTGGCTGAACGGTCTCCCTGCCGAAATACAACCTCACCCGCCTTGCAGGCAGCCTTCGGCGCATTCCTTGCGATCTCTTCCAATTGGTCTTTGGAAAAGGAAGCAAAGAACGAAAATTGTCTCAACACTTCAGGGTCAAGCGCAGATTTTTTTCCAACCATTTTGCAGAACCTTCATAAAACAAGCGGACGCATAACTCACAAATGCTAAGCGCTGCGTCCGCTTGAATTTATATCCTCATAAGCGGGTTAACTTATTTTTTCTTCTTTGCTGTCTTTTTTACAGCTTTTTTGGCAGCCTTGGCAACTACTTTCCTGGCAACCTTCTTCACAGGTTTCTTTACCACCTTTTGGGCAGCAGGCTTGGCGGCACTCTTTTTCGTAACGGTCTTGGCCGCCTTCTTTTCTTCATCGGTGATCTTCTTCCACAGAGTGGAAAACACCAAACCGCTCTTAAAAGTTAACTCAAGCAGCAAACGCGGCATGATCATGGAAGACTCGCCCACATAGGCATAATCTGCAGTCGTTTTTGTTTTTGCGGTCTTCACCAAAATATTGCCCATTTCATCCATGGCCAGCTTGTGGCCTTCGGCTGTTTCAATGACGGGCTTCAAGGCGTTCAAACGGTCATACAGCGGCTTGATCTGGGTGGGATAGTCACTTACGATAACGTTTCGGTCAAAGATGAAGCCTGTCACACCCTCACCTTCCTGAGGACCAGGTTCACCGAACCAGCCAATACCATTCTCCAAAAAGTCTTTGCGGGAACCTGAGTGCTTGACAATATTATTTGTCGATTCTTCAGTCATCAGCGCATACCAACTGGTAAACCATTGTCGCACGCCACTCTTTACCAGTGTGTACAACTTCTGCTCACTCAATTCCACTTTGGTGAAATACCCTGATATATCGTAGTTGTCGATTACCGAACGCTCGGGCGCAACACCGGGCTGCCCCGTACGGATGAACAACTGCACCGAATGTCCGTTTGCCTCCTCGCGAATATATTTGCACAACTCAAGGCCAGCCTGGTCGTTTTCCATCACAACATCAACAAGAGCTACCGCCACGATCGGTTCTGTGGAACCCTGCAAAGCCAGCGGGCCTTTGAGCATTTCAATCGCCTCCGCCTTGCTTGCAGCCGTATGGATCTTCACAGGGAGGCCGTACACCTTCACATCACGCAAAGCCAGCTTGGTTACAGCAAGGACGTCAGGTTCGTCATCAACTACAAGAATATTCCACTCATTAAAAACATATTTGGCTCCTTTTGGTGTCTTGGAATTAATCAGCACAAATCGGTCTTATTATATGAACACCTGCCGACCCACGAATAGTACACCGGTACTACGCGCCTACTGCGCTGATCAACGCATCGTAATCCGCTGAGATCACCTTGGGGGATTTGAACGATTCAGTGATGACCGACGGATCTTTCATCCCGTGCCCGGTACAAACCACTACGACTCTTTTGCCTCTCGCTTCAAACTTCCCGACAGCTGATTCTGCCAACAAGCCAGCCAGCCCCGCAGCAGATGCCGGCTCGACCCAAACCCCTTCCGCCGCCAATATCTTCTGGGTGGAAAGAATCTGCTCATCTGAAACAGCGATGATCCTGCCATTGGATTCTTCCGCCGCCTGTAAAGCCTGCTCCCCGCGCGCGGGCTTGCCTATACGAATTGCCGTGGCGATCGTCTCTGGTTTTTCGACGGGATGCCCCAGTACAAGTGGAGCCGCACCCGCCGCCTGCACCCCAAGCACCTGCGGCAACCCTTTTTGATATTGCTTGAAACCTGCCCAATATGAAGTGATATTTCCCGCATTGCCAACAGGCAGGCACAGCCAATCGGGTGCCGAGCCGAGATCGTCACAAATTTCAAAAGCGGCAGTCTTTTGTCCCTCAATGCGAAACGGATTGATCGAATTGACCAAAGCAATAGGTGTCTTCTGTGTAATTTCCACTACAAGGGTCAGAGCATCATCAAATGAGCCTTGAATTTGGATGACCTCTGCCCCATAGGCAATGGCCCCAGCCAGTTTTCCAACCGCCACCTTGCCTTCTGGGATCAACACAATGGAACGCAGTCCCGCACGGGCCGCATACGCAGCCGCTGATGCAGCTGTATTCCCAGTGGAAGCACAGATGACGGTTTGTGCGCCGCGGCCCACGGCTTCACTGATGGCAGCAGTCATGCCGCGGTCTTTGAATGACCCAGTGGGATTCAAACCTTCGAATTTGATAAACAATTCACAGCCAAGTTCCCCACTCAAACGCGGCATGGGAATTAAGGGCGTATTCCCTTCGAGCAGGGAAATATTCTTTGTGTGGGCGGGTAGGTCAAGATACTGCCCGTAGCGATGGATCAAGCCTTGATAGGTCATAGCAACTCCAGGTTAAGTGATGACGCGATTATACCTATCGTCGCTGAAAATTACGAAAAAACGCAATTTTCAGCGACAGATATTATATAATGTCCGCATGATAAAAATCCGAGTCCCCGCCACCTCTGCCAATTTAGGCCCAGGCTTTGATTGTCTGGGCCTCGCCTTGAATGTCTGGAATGAGATTTCCTTCGAACCCGCTGAAAAGTTGTCCTATCATGTTACGGGCGAAGGCGCGGAAAAGCTAAACAAAGGCACGCGCAATTTACTAACCAAGGCGTACGCACTCTTGTATGAAACCTGCGGTCGAAAAATGGCCAACGCAGAAATCTGCGCTCATAATGACATCCTAATGAGCAGCGGACTTGGCTCGAGCGCGGCAGCCATTGTGGCGGGACTGTTCGGCGCGAATGAAATGTTAGGCAAACCGCTCAATGAAATGAATCTTTTAAAGCTTGCTACAGAAATGGAAGGCCACCCTGATAATGTTGCTCCTGCCCTACTGGGCGGATTGGTCGTTTCGGTGATGGCCCGTGATGAGATCATCACACGGCGATATGAAGTCCCCGAATTGACCGTAGTGATCGTAAAGCCGATCATGGAATGGCTGACAAAAACTGCCCGCGCTGTTTTGCCGAAATCCATCTCGCGCACGGATGCAATCCACAATATTGGGCGTGCCACTCTGGTCGTTGATGCATTGCGCGAGGGCGACCTTAATCTGCTCCAAAAAGTAATGGATGACCGCATTCATCAGCCGTACCGCTTAAGACATATCTCAGGCGGCTTGGCAGCTTACAAGACAGCCAAACAGTTCGGTGCGGCAGCGCTTTCAGGGGCGGGACCCTCGATTATCAACTTTGTTCCACCTGAGAATGCAATACAGGCGAGACAGGAGATCGCGCAAATCTTTCACGAACGTGGAATTGAAACAAGAGAAATAATAACGAAGCCATCCATCCTGGGTGTTCACAAGATATAAAAACTGCCGACCAGACTTGGTCGGCAGTTTTCTTTTACCGTTTTATTTCTTCTTAGTTTTGGGCTTTGACTTTGTCTTTTTTGCCGGGCTTACCTTCGCTGTAACTCCTGCGGATTGAAGTTCCAATACATCCGTGGCGTACGGCGTGCGCAAATTAACAGGCTCCACAGGAGTACCTCGGACACGAAGATTGATCATTTCCACCATCACCGAGAAACCCATCGCGAAGTAAACGTATCCCTTTGGAATGTGCTGGTGCAGGCCTTCCACAATGAGGGTGAAGCCGATCAGCAGAAGGAAACTCAAGGCAAGAATCTTGATGGTAGGGTGCTTTTCTACAAATCCACCAAGAGGCCCGGCAATGAATACCATCACGAGTGCAGCGATGATCACCGCAGCAATCATGATCTCAATATGATCCACCATACCCACCGCAGTGATTACTGAGTCCAGGGAAAAGACAATATCCAGCAACATGATCTGGATGATCACACTGGCGAAGGTTGCAGCAACCTTCGCGGAAGCATGGCCTTCCTTGCCTTCCAGCTTGTCATGGATCTCATGAGTGCTCTTCCATAATAGGAAGATACCGCCAATAATGAGAATCAGGTCACGTCCTGAAATACCGATCTCTTCCCCACCCAGCCACGGAATATAAAAGAAAGGTTCTTCCAGGCTGATGATCCAGGAAAGCGAGGCAAGCAGCAAAATACGGGTAACTACGGCAAGAAGAATACCCGTTGTACGCGCACGTTGTTGGTCTTGCACGGGAAGCTTTCCGGCAAGGATGGAAATAAAGATCACATTATCCACGCCCAGCACTAATTCCAGTGCGACCAGCGTGACAAATGCAATCCATGTTTCGGGGGAAGAAATCCAGCTAAAATCCACGGCTAATACTCCTGAAAAAAGATTGCCTTGATTTTAATGGCAATTTGGTAATTTGAGTATATAAAAACTCGAAGGCGTTTGGCCTCCGAGTTTTTATATTTTTACTTGAGCTTGAACATCTGGGTCAGTTTCATCGCCAGATTCAGGTCGCCTGCGAGTTTCAATTTACCACCCATAAATGCCTGCATGCCATCAAGTTCACCAGTGAATATCTTGACGTAATCGGCAGAATCGGCAGTGAGGGTCATCTTGGGGGAAGCATGCGTGCCTTTTTCGACAGCGACTTTGTCGTCTTTGATGACAGCGTACCATTCGCCAGGTTCCGCACCCGTAAACTTAAATTGAATGACGGCATCCAAGCCAGCGGCTTTTTCAGGAATAAAAGCACCAGGCATTTTGGACATGAGGGTTTCGATTGTAAGAGCCATTTTTAGGTTTCCTTTTGTATGTAGAAAAATTACCAATTACTATTCACCAATAACCAGTAAATCGTAATTGGAGATTGCTAATTATTGAAGATTCTCAAAGATCGCCGCCGCGCCCATACCGCCGCCAATACACATCGTGACCATACCATACTTCGATTTGCGGCGGCCCATTTCGTAGATGAGCTGGGTGGTGAGTTTGGAGCCTGTGCAGCCGAGCGGATGCCCAAGCGCGATCGCACCGCCATTGACATTGACCTTCTCGGGGTCAATTTCGAGGGTCTGCATGACAGCCAGAGACTGAGCGGCAAAGGCTTCGTTCAACTCGAACAAGTCGATATCATTCAGAGAAAGACCAGCCAACTTCACGGCTTTGGGGATCGCTGCAATCGGACCAATTCCCATCAATTCCGGTGGGACGCCGCCAACCGCAAACGAAACGAATCTCACCAAAGGTTTGAGTCCCAGCTCGTTTGCCTTCTCAGCAGACATGACCATCACAGCCGAAGCGCCATCAGACATTTGGGAGGAATTCCCTGCCGTGACGACACCACCCTCCTTAAAGGCAGGCTTGAGTTTGGCGAGCCCATCCAGGGTCGAGTCGCCGCGCGGACCTTCATCCCGCTTGACAGTGAAGGATCTTTTTACAACCTTGCCATCGACATACTCACCGACTTCCACATTCAACGGAATCAGTTCGGGGTCAAAGAGTCCAGACTCAACGGCTCTGGCAGCCTTCTGATTACTTTTGAGGGCAAACTCATCCTGTTGTTCGCGGGTAATTCCATACTTGACCGAAACGTTTTCAGCGGTCAGACCCATGTTGGTGTAATACTGCGGCAGATCCTGTGCAAACTGCGGATTGGGTGAGAATTTATAACCCATCATCGGCACCATTGACATGGACTCCACGCCGCCGCCAATGCCAATTTCAATCTGCCCGGCTTGAATGGCATTCGCCACATGCGCAATGGACTGCACGCCCGAAGAGCAATAGCGATTGATGGTTTCAGCAGGGACAGTATCCGGTAAACCCGCGCGAATGGAAATCGTGCGAGCGACATTCATGCCTTGCTCACCTTCCGGGAAGGCACAGCCCAGCACCACGTCTTCGATTTGAGCAGGGTCAAGATTTGGCGTGCGGTTGAGCAATTCTTTGATCACTGCCGCACCCATTTCATCGGGACGAACCGTCGCCATTCCTCCGCGCTTGGCCTTGCCAACAGGAGTGCGGACGGCGCTAACGATTACAGCTTCTCGTGATGTCATAAGATTATCTCCTTTGTTATCAGTTGAAGGTTTCAGGTTGAAAGTTACAGCTAAAACCTTCAACATTCAACCTTCCAACCTGAAACTAGTTTCTCAGCGGTTTTCCACTTTGCAAGATCGACCACATTCTCGCCTGAGTCTTCTCTTCGCCGCACAACGATAAAAAGGCTTCGCGTTCGAGGTCGAGAATATATTGCTCTGAAACCCATGTCGGCTTGGTGATGTCGCCGCCGGCAATGATGTGCGCGAGCTTTGTGGCAATATGCGAGTCGTATTCCGTAATGTAGTGACCTTCCTTGAATGCCCATGCGCCGATCTTCATGGCGCCAAACATATCACGGCCTGCCGCGTAAATCAACTCAGGCGCGGGGGCGCGATATCCAGACGCGACCAGATGCAGGACTTCTTTCTTCGCTTCGGTTAGCAGATGATCGCGATTCGCAATCACACGATCCTGCGGATTCAAAATTCCCATGCCGCGCGCTTCCTCTGCGGATGTGGCAACCTTCGCCTGACCGATCTGCAAAAACGCCTTTTGAATGAACGGGAACGGTTCTGCGCCATCCACCTTCATGATCGGGTTGATAATGCGGCGCATGTATTCCTTTGTGCCTGCGCCCGCAGGGATAACCCCCGCGCCAAGTTCAACCAAACCGATATAGGTCTCAGCCGCTGCCACAACGCGCGAAGCATGCATGGTCACTTCACACCCGCCGCCGAGCGCGAGTCCCGCGGGAGCCACCACCACAGGCTTGGGAGAATAGCGCATCCGCATATTCATGCTCTGCAAACGGCGAATCGCACCATCCAATTGATCCCACATCCCTTGCTGAGCCGCAACCACAACCATGAACAAATTCGCGCCCGCGCTGAAGTTATCGCCTTCATTACCAACCACAAGGCCATCGAATTCATTTTCAAGTCTATCCAATGCCTCAGATGTGATTGCAAAAATATCATCATCGAGCGCATTCATCTTGGTGTGGAATTCCACCAGCGCAACGCCATCACCGACATCATACAGCGACGCGCCGGCATTCTTGCTGATTTCCTTCTTCGTGCTGCGCAAATCCTTCAGGAACACAAATCCTTCAGGCTGCTTCAATTTGGCATATTTCTTTTTCACAACATCGTACACGCCAACAACATTTGCGCCTTTGTATTGATAGAAAGTCTCCACGCCAGCCTTCAACATTTCATCCACCCACTTCGCCGGCGCGTATCCTTCCTTCTTCATCTGCTTGACTGTCTCTTGTACGCCGAGCATATCCCAAATTTCAAACGGACCTGCTTCGTGCATGAAGCCCCAACGGACGGCATCATCAATCGGCTTAACCGTATCTGCGACTTCGGGGATGATCGTGGATACATACTGGAAGCTTTGATAAGTCAACGCCTTGACCAGTTTCGCCGCCTTATCATCCGCCTCCAACATGACCTTGAGCCTGTCACCCAGCCCCTCGACATCTTTCGCCGCTTTGACAGAGTCAAAACGCGGCTTGCCCGCAGGGACATGTTCCAGCGTGTTCAAGTCGAGGGAATAAAATTGCTTCTTTCCTTCGGCATCACGCACTTCCTTGTAGAAACCGACTTTGGTTTTATTGCCAAGCCACTTGCGCTCAAGCAAAGTGTCCATTAATTTGCGCGGCTTTTCGGCGGCGAGATATTTCTGCCCGAGTTTGTCGTGCGGAATCAAGGGCGCAAGATTCTTGCCCACGTGATCCCAAACATCCACACCGACCAAATCTATCAGCCTGAATGTTGCCGTTTTTGGCCGACCCATTATCGGTCCGGTGAGAGCGTCCACTTCGTCCACGCTGTAATCGTTATTGAGGATGAAGTCCAGCGCAAAGGCTCCCGTTCCAAAAGCAACGCGATTCCCGATGAAGTTCGGCGTATCTTTGCAAAGCACCACACCCTTGCCAAGACGATATTCGCCAAAGCGCGCCATCGCTTCAACAACATCCTTTGATGTATCGGCGGTCGGGATGATTTCAAGCAGTTTCAAATAACGCGGCGGATTGAAAAAGTGCATGCCGAGAAAATGTTTCTTGAATTCCTTCGAGCGGCCTTCCGCGATGGAATAAACCGGAATGCCCGAGGTGTTCGTGGCAACAATCGCATTCGGCTTGCGGATTTCATCGATGCGAACCATCAAGTCCTGTTTGATCTTGAGGTTCTCAACAATCACTTCGAGGATCCAATCTGCTTCGGCTACTACGCCGAAATCATCTTCGAGATTGCCGAGTGTGACAAGAGTCTTTAATTCATCAGACATCAAATTGGCGGGTCGGGCTTTGATACAACGATCCCAGCCTTCGTTCACAATCTTATTGCGTGCAGCTTTATTATCCGCAGGCGCATCCTTTGGGACAATATCGAGCAGTGTGACCGGCACACCAATATTTGCAAGATGCGCCGCGATCGCCGCACCCATTGTTCCTGAGCCGATGATGACAGCTTTGTTGATGTTGTAATTCATAGGTTCTTCTCCTGTAGGGACACAGCGGCGCCGTGTCCCTACAACAATTATCTCAACTCCGCGCCCGAATAACCCAAAATCTGACGCGCAACGACCATGCGGTTGATCTGCCCGGTGCCTTCATAGATATCGGTGATCTTCGCATCGCGGAACCATTTCTCAAGCAGGAATTCGCGGCTGTAACCGAGCGGTCCTAAAATTTCAACAGCTTTCTGTGTGACCTTCGTGGTCACATCGCCAGCCTTGACTTTGCTCATCGAAGACTCAAGCGCATTGGGTTTCTTATTATCAGCCATCCAAACCGCTTTCAAAACCATCAGCCATGCCGAGCGAACTTGGATATCCATGTCAATCACATCGCGCTCGATGGAGGTTAATTTGTTACGCGGCAATCCATAGCGGATCTCGACGCCGTTCTCCTTTAATTTTTCTTTTAGGAATTCGAGCGCGGCTCTTGCCACGCCGAGGCCTGATGCCGCTACGAGAGGCCTTGTCGCATCGAAAGTTGCCATGGCACCCTTGAAGCCTGTCGTGGTCTTTTCCACTGTCGGGCTGCCGAGGACGTTTTCAAAAGGCACACGCGCATCCACCAAAGAGATGGAAGCTGTATCACTGGCGCGGATGCCGAGCTTATGTTCGAGTTTGGTGATCTTCACGCCGGGTGTGCCGCTTTCAACCACAAAAGCGCGCATTCCAGAGCGCCCCGCAGACGGGTCAATGCTTGCCCAGACCACGATAAAACCTTTGCCGAGTTTTTCATATTCAGTGAAAGACTTATCGCCGCCTGTGACAAAGATCTTTTCGCCGTTGATGATCCATTCCTTTGTGGCTTCATCTAAAATGGCGCGCGCGCGAATGGCGGAAGTATCGGAACCAGCGCCAGGCTCGGTCATACACATCGCCGCGTAGGTTGGTTTGTCATCGTTGAAGCGGGCCAGGAATTTGGCTTTCTGTTCAGGGGTGCCTGCCGCCTGAACTGCCGCTGCGCCAAGGCCGCCGCCGGGCGTAATCAGGTAATAGCCCACATCGCCCCAAGCAAGCATTTCGATCTGTGCCGCGAGTTTTTGATACCCGAGCGGCGGACGTTTCTCCGCGCCTTCCTTCGGTTTATCTTCCGTTACGGTCAGACCGCCACCTCCGCCCATCGAACGCATGGCAGTGTGCATGAATTCCACGTAATCCCAGGGAATGGCATGTTCGTTTTCGTCAAATTCGCGCGAGGTACTGCGCATCATATTTTCAGCAACCGTTTGCAACATGACCTGCATTTGCAAAATCGGTTTGGGGGTTTCGAAATCAATGGTCATGATTTTCTCCTTGTGAAACTCTCTCTTGTCTTTCTTCTTTCGTCATTTACAAGTCAGGAAGAAAAAAGGGGAAAGAAATCTTAGATGATGACAAGTCCTAACAGCGACGCAAACCCGCGGCCATTGCGCAGAAGCAACTCGACAGGATTCTCACGAATATAGCCATGTCCACCGTAGATCTGCACGCCGCGATCCGTAACCATCATTGCCATGTCAGCAGCACCTGCCTGAGCGAGGTAGGCAGTGGTGTGGGCATCGTCTTTGTTGTTGTCCAGCTTCCAGGCAGCTTCCCAGGTCAGCAAGCGGATGGCTTCCATCTCGGTTGCCATTTCTGCAAGGAAGAAGGCGATGGCTTGCTTTTGCGCGATCTTCACACCGAAGGCTTCACGTTCCTTTGCGTAATTCCTGGCATATTCAAAGGAGGATCGTGCTACGCCCACCGCTGCCGAGGCGGAGGCAATGCGCATCGCAGACAGGATCAACTCAAAGTTATGTCCTGAAGCGCCGCCGAGTCGGCTGGCGGCTACATTCTCCAGTTTGACACGATACATCGGCAGGGCATTCAATCCCATTAACTTTTCGCGTTCTTCTGAAATGGACAGTCCAGCAGTTCCTTTTGTAACGATGAAGCCTTGTGTAACGCCATCAAGGCTGGCATAGACCAACATGGCTTCAGTGTCTTTGGCAAAAGGAACAAAAATCTTTTCGCCATTGAGAACATATGTATCGCCATCGGCTTTGGCAGTGGTTTTGAGCGCGTTGGGATCGAAATCGAAACTCATTTCCATGAGCGCGGCAGTGTAGGGAGCCCAATCGCCGCCGACGATCTTCGGAAGATATTGCTGTTTCTGTTCTTCGCTGCCACCAAGCAAAATGGGCGTGGCAAAAAGTGACGGTGTAAGCACAGCCAGCGCGCCTGCAAGATCACCGAAGGCCATCTCTTCCAGCGCAAGCACCCCCGTGACCGCGCTGCGTTCACCGAAGCCGCCATACGCCTCAGGTGTGGATGCCTGCAAAAAGCCGAGTTCCCACCCTTTGTTGACAAGTTTCTTCGGCAACTCGCGACTTTCTTCAGCGTCGTGCGCCGCAGGGCGCAGGTCATTTGAAGCATACTTCCCCACCGCATCGATCAACATTTGTTGTTCTTCATTTGGTTCGAACGAATACATGTGTCTTCTCTCCTTTTTGGACGATGAACGATAAACCGTGGACGATGGTCAGTTGACCATCGTCCACGGTCGGGTTTACCTCAACATCCCCTTCAAAACAAAATCGGAATAATCATCAGCGATCTGCTCGATGGATTTACCGCCATCGGGGTGATACCACGTAAGCGTCCAATTCATCACACCCATCAAGGCGCGGACAGCCAAACCAGTATCTTTCAGATCAAATACCTTCGATTTCACCCCCTCATTAATCACATCCCGCCATAGCGCCTCAAACGTATCACGTTGAGGGACATGGCGGGAATGAGACTTCTTATCCAGCGAACGGTGTTCAAAAAGCAGAACAGCGGTCAGGTCTGTATTTTCGGAAAGCGCGGAAAGATATCCGCGGATCATTTGCCTGAGCTTTTGGTCGGCAGGAACAGCCTGGGCGGCAATGGATGCAATGTGGTCAGTCAGCATGATCAGGGCGCGGTCGAGAAGCGCAAGCAAGATCTCCTGTTTGGACTTGACGTGATGATACAGGCTGGCCTTTTGCACATCGAGCGCGCTGGCGATGTCGGACATGGACGCGCCATGGAAGCCTTTCTGACGAAAGACCTGCGCGGCGGCATCCAGAATGTCATCTCGGGTCATTGCATCTCCTTCCCTACCGAACGGTAGGTAGGGAAAGTTTACCGCTCCCTTTTTCAAGAGTCAAGGGAAAATTGGGAACTTTTTTTGGGGGATTTCCGTCAAATCCATATCGAACCATTTTATTAAAGAGGTGAATCATGTACTACAAAAAACTTACACAAATCATAGTCCTTCTTGCCGTGCTTGTCTCTGCACTGGGTTTTGCGGGAAGTGCATCCGCATACTCGTGCGGAACCAGTTACACAGTTCAAAGCGGTGACACCTTGGGCAGCATTGCGCTGGCCTGCGGAACCTCCGTTGCCGCACTCACGCTTGCCAACCCCAAAGCCGACCCGTATATTTTCGTTGGACAAATGCTGGTCCTGCCTGGCGCATATTGGGACAACGGTAACGGGTATGCCACATACGTCGTTTCACGCGGTGATACTCTGAAGTCACTGGCCACCCGTTTCGGCACAAGCATGGACGTGCTGGCTTCACTCAACGGCATTTACAACTACAACCTGATCTACGAAGGCCAGCGCATGACCGTACCCAGCGGAAACGCAGTCCCCGTCCCGCCGCCCGCCGCAGGTGGAACCTACACCATCCAACAGGGCGACACCCTGCGCAAGATCGCAGCACGCATCAATGCGACCGTCAACGACATCCTGCTGGTCAACCCCCAGATCACCGACGCAAACTTGATCTACGTCGGACAGGTCATCAGCCTGCCAGCCAGCGCTTCCTACTACACCGTTCAATCGGGTGACACATTGAAAAAGATCGCAGCCCGCTTCGGCACCACACTAGACGCGCTCATCGCACTCAACCCGCAGATCATAGACATCAACAAGATCTACGTTGGTCAGGTCATTCGACTTTGGTAATCAAAATCGAGCCCACACAAAAGTCCCACGGGAATATCCTGTGGGACTTTTGTGTTCCATAAGTGCATGGACGGGATATATTCCCGCTGGTAAACTTCGCCAACCTCTTTATGATTTCCCGCATCCTCGCCGCGCTCAACATTCGGGAAGGTGAAGCACGAACCGCCTTTATGATGCTCGCCCAATATTTTTTCATGGGCGCAGCAATGCTGTTCGTTCAATCGGCTTCGTTTGCCCTGTTCTTTACAGCCTGGGACGCCACCGCAATGCCATATATTTACCTTGGCATTGCGGTGATTGTTTCATCCATCACTGCACTGTTCCTGAAAATATCAGAACGCACCTCGCTTGCGCAATTCCTGGTGCTCTCTGTACTTTTCCTTCTGTTTGGCACAGTCGCCTTGCGGATCGGGCTTGCTGTCACGGCCTCAAAATGGCTGATGCTCATTCTGCCGATCTGGTCGCAAACGCTGGTCAATATTTCCGTCACTGCGTTTTGGACTCTGGCAGGAAACCTCTTCGATGTTCGGCAAGGCAAGCGTATCTTCGGGTTAATGAATGCAGGCTCATGGCTCGCCTATGTGATCATGGGGCCGTTCACTACACCGCTGGTCAAAGCCATCGGCACTGAGAATCTGTACATCGTCGTCGCACTATGTGTGCTGGTTTCATTTATCCTGCAGCAAATCACGCTGAAAAAAAATCCACGCACGTATGCAAAACCTGAAAGTTCCGAAGGTGAAACGCAAAAAACACCCATCCTGCATTACCTGCGCAACAAATACATTTTTCTCATCTTTGCGCTCATTACGACCTGGCGCGTTTCATATTTCATCCTGGATAACATTTTTTATGACCGTGCCGCATTGAGGTATCCATCCGCTGCCGAATTAGCGGGATTCATCGGCGGATTCTTTGGATTGGTGGGATTGCTCGGATTCGTCACGGATATGTTTTTGACAGGTCGAATCATCTCCCGCTTTGGCCTGCGTGCCGGTCTATTGGCAACTCCAGCGCTGACAGTGTTATGCACCGCCGCCCTGGCTGTGACAGGCATCATCAACCCAAATCTCATCCTAGTCCTTTTCTGGCTGGCAGTGGCAGGGAAATTTGCCAATGAAGGCGTTGGCTTCTCGCTCGACCAAACCGCCTCCGCCCTGTTGTATCAACCCATCGCTGAAAATGACCGCATCCGTGCTCAAACCATCACAGAAGGAATCGTCCAGCCGCTTGCCATCGGCCTCGCAGGCGCATTGCTTCTGCTTTTCAACACTATCCTGAAATTCAACGCGATCCAGCTTTCGTTCGTGTATCTCCTCTCAGGCGCGATCTGGATCATTATCTGCCTCGCCCTGATCCGCGCCTACCCTAATGCACTGACCGAAGCCCTGCACAAGCACCGCTTCGGCGATAAGGGCATTCCGCTTGCCGACCTTGTCAGTAAGGAGATCGTCGTCAATGCGTTGAAAAGCCCGCATCCCAACGAGGCGCTCTACGCCCTCGAATTGCTCGAAAAAAGCGGAAGTGAAAACTTTGTCGAGATCATCACAGCACAACTCTCTTCACCGTACCCTGAGGTGCGAATTTATGCGGCAAAAAGTATCGAACGGTTAAATATTGTCGAAGCCTTGCCAGAGATATCAACCTTGGTCAAAAGAGATGCCATTCCCAACGTCCGTCAGGCGGCGGCCTGCACATGGTCGGCCCTCACAGTAGACACAAGTACCGCATCGAAATTATTGATCAGCAAAGACCCCAGTACTTTGCGCGGTACGGTAATCGGACTTCTGCGAACACGTAACACAGGCGAAGTACCGGAAGCATTTCAACACTTAAATCTGTTGACTCAATCAAAAAGCCCTCAAGAGCGGACCGAGGCTGCATACCTACTTGCTGAAATCTCGAACCCCCAACTATACGAAGTGCTGCTCCCGCTTTTACAGGACGAATCCATTGAGGTTAAAAAATCTGCGCTACGTGCCGCTGCAAAGACGCGCCACCCAGCCATTTATCCATTGGTGATCATTGCGCTTGCTTCGCCGCAAACCCGCAGCCTCGCGTTCAACGCATTGGTGGCAGGGAAAGAGATTGCCCTGCCTGAGATCATCAAGAGCATCAAAGATGAAACCCTGCATCGCCGCATCCATTTGAGGCTGGTCCGCGCCTGCTCACATATCAAAGGCGATGCCATTCACGCCCTCGAAAGCTGGATCAATCATCACAATGTCAATCTGCGTTCAAGGGTACTTACCGCCCTGCACGATTGCAGGTACAAGCCCGAGGGGCGATCAATGCAACTTGTGCAGGAACAGGTTGAGGTTGAGTTAAGACGCGCAGCATGGTTGTTATCCTGCCTGAGCGATTTACAGCAATCTAAAAAAACAGAACCCATCATCCGTGCATTCAATGATGACCTGATTGACACACGTGATCGGCTGTTTCTCTTGTTCGGATTCGTCTATGGCTCGCGCGCGGTACATCGGGCACGGGCTGCAATCACACATCAGGATGTGAATCGTACAGCGTATGCCATCGAAGTGATGGACGCGACGCTTTTGCAAGCGCATAAAACCGCGTTCATTCCCCTGCTGGAAAACTTCCCCGCCGCAGAACGATTGCAAAAAATGGGCGCGCGTTTCAAACAGGAAAATCCGCGCGCAGGGCGGATCATTGACATTCTCACCAACCGACTCGCCCATGAAAACCCGTGGCTGGTTGCAAATGCCATCGAGATCGCGCGCGAACTGGGAATCACGGAGAGCAAAGAGATCATTGAATCGTTGGCGGCTTCAAAAGAGTCGTTGATCGTCCGCATTGCGAAGCAGAAGAAAACGGAGAAAAATATGCTGTCCACCATTGAACGAGTCATTATTCTGAAGTCGCTGCGCATGTTCGCAGATACACCCGATGAAGCCCTCGCCGAATTGGCCGACCTGTTGCAAGAGATGGACGTTTTGCCCGGTGAGATCATCATCAAGGAAGGCGAAACAGGTGAAAGCCTGTACATCATCGTGGATGGAAAAGTGGAAGTGGTGGACGATAACCGTGTATTGAATCAACTTGGCGCGCGGGCCGTTTTCGGTGAACTTTCGCTGCTTGATTCTTCGCCGCGCTCCGCCACAGTCCGCGCTTTGGAGGAGACCTCACTCCTGCGTCTCGACCAGACTCCATTCTACGAAATAATGAGCGATTATGTGGAAGTGGCAATGGGCACGATCCACATGCTCACACGCAATCTACGTGCCCGCACGGGTGACGTACTCGAACTCAGCCGAATTCTTGGTCAGTGATACAAAAGGAAAATATCATGCCCAATTCCTTTTCCATCCGCCCCGCAACACAGGCCGATATCTCCGCGCTCTCGCGGCTGGTGATTCAACTTTATGCCGCCGAATTACCCGGTGCGCTGACAGGTCCCATTGACGGGCAGGAAGCCCTCTTCCGTTTCACGCTGGAGGCAAATGGCGAAAGCGCGTTGAAAAATCGCTACGTTCTGTGCGGCAAAAATGGAGATATCCTCGGCACTGGCATGATCCAATTCAGCGATGAACCGACCTTCGAACGTGCTCCCGACGGAACTGTTTCCAGGGCATTTCGCCTATTGGGCATGCCCGCGACCCTGAAACTGTTTGCAACCGTGGCGCGGAGCCTGATCGGCGCGCAAAAGCATGGAGACACAGACAGTGCCCTCATCCACAGCGTTGTCGTAGATGAAACCCTGCGCGGAAAAGGTGTCGGGGTGCAATTAATGACACATCTCGAAGAAAAGATTCGCGAGCACGGAGTCAAAAGGTCGCGCATCCAAGTCCTCGAAGACAATATAGCCGCAGTCCCATTCTATAAGAAGTTGGGCTACAAGCAGATCTGGAAATCGCCATGGTGGGTCTCCACACTCTCATGGAGCAGCCTGGAAATGGAAAAAGGACTCACATAACGCACATTGGCTTTTTTTCAAATCCTGAATCTGCTATAATAAAAACATGGTAACGCCCAACCCCACCGAACAACCGACTCCCCCCTCGTTAACTCCTGAACAATTGGCTGAAATACGCGAACAGGAACGCAAGCAAAAGCAAATGATGGCTGGCATCATCGCCATTATCGTTTTGCTGGTAGCTTTGCTTGGCGTGGCGATCTACTTCCTGCTTCAGCCCAATACCCCCACAGACAAGATTCGCGATGTGTTCATTATCGTCGTGGCGCTTGAAACACTGGTCATCGGTGTGGCACTGGTCGTTCTTATCGTCCAGTTGGCCAGCCTCATCAACCTGCTACAAAACGAAGTACGCCCCATTCTGAACGCCACCAGCGAAGCCGTCAACACCCTGCGCGGCACGGCGGAATTCCTCGGTGAAAATGTCGTGGAGCCTGTCATCAAACTAAATGGCTATCTGGCTGGCTTAAAGCGTATGTTAGAATTAATGGGCATCAAGCCCAAATAAACAAATAACTAACCATTCAACAAAGGAGTATTCCCATGTCTGACCGTGATGAATTTGGAGCTTTTCTCGTAGGTTTCGTGGTTGGCGGCCTTACCGGTGCCGTCGTCGCATTACTTTTCGCCCCGCAATCCGGCGAAGAAACCCGTGCCTTGATCAAGGACAAATCGATTGAACTGCGCGATAAGGCGCAGATGACCGCTGAAGAAGCATACGCCCGCGCCGAACAACTCGCTGCCGATGCCCGCACCCGCGCCGAAGAACTGACCAAGGAAGCCCGCACCCGCGCAACTGAACTGGCCAGCGAAGTCCGCGAACGCGGCAAAGGCGCCCTCGATGCCGTTCGCAGCAAGGCTGGCAGAAAGAGCGACGGAAGCGAAGCCGCCGCAGGCTAAAATACCCATAAAGATAAAAAGGGTTTGACTTCGCGGTCAAGCCCTTTTTTTATCCATGCTGATCCGAACCTTCATGCGGGTGTTCTTTCACCTGCTCTATCACCCGTTTGCATTTACCTACGACCTTGTCGCTGCGGTCGTTTCTTTTGGGCAATGGAAAAACTGGGGACAGAGCATTCTCCCGTTTATCGATGGGACTCGCATCCTTGAGTTGGGTCATGGCCCCGGTCATTTGCAGCGCTTCCTTCTGGACCTGAAACTTGATCCCGTTGCAATAGACGAATCAGCGCAGATGGGAAGGCTCGCCCAAAAACGCATTGGACCATCCCACAAATTGACTCGCGGGTTGGCGCAAACCCTGCCGTTTGCAAACGAATCATTCGATTGCGCCATCTCCACATTTCCAACCGAATACATCTTCGACCTGCGTACACTGGCAGAAATCAAACGTGTTCTCAAACCTGGCGGCAGGCTGGTGGTTTTGCCGGCAGCATTTCCATCGAATCAATTCTTGAAGTGGCTGTACAAGGTCACCGGCGAAAGTCCGCAGGCATTGGATGACGCCTTGAAGAAACGCCTGATCGCTCCCTTTACCCAGGCTGGCTTTCTAACCAACGTGCAGATCAAGGATGTAAAATCCAATCGTTTAGTGATCCTCATTGCACAGATATAAGAGCTGACACCCAGTTTCACATCCCATCTTTAGAAGTAATCAGAAAGGAATCCGCAAATGGAAAATGAGCAACAGCAAGTCCTTAGAAAAGAAGCGTTGGGAAATAACGCAATCCGCTTTATTGGCATCCTGTGTTTTCTGTTCACCCTTCTATCCTGCGCAGGCGCCGTGACGCTCGACCTTATCGGAAAAAAAGCCATCGGCAAAGTATCGAATGCAGCGATTAACTGCCCTCCAGGGAAAACCTGCTGGACAGGAAAAATAGACTTCACGACCGATAAAGGCGAACAAATAACGTTCTACCCCATGACCGCCCCCATGCTGTTCGACTTTGATCCGTTCCTCAGCGGCAGGTCGTATGAGGAATACGGAAATTATCAAGTGAGATATTTCGCACCCTTTCCAAAATTCGCAAAGGTCAAACTGGTCTATTTCCTCGAGTACAGTTCACAAGTACTGGGCTGCTGCTTTGGAGCCTTCATGCTTCTGATCGCATCCGCCTTTTCCACAAAGCCAGGCAAGGAACGCAAACCCTTGGTGATCGACCTGAGCAAATTCAGAAACAAATAAATTATTCTGCGTCGAATTCAAGTAAAATCAGCCAAATAAAACTGGAGAAAGCCCATGTTGAAAAAATTACGTGAACCCATCAATAGTCTTACCCACTGGGGTGGAGCTATCCTCGCCCTGGTGGGGCTGATTGCCCTGCTCATCGTTGGCTGGAGCACTCCCGCCAAGATCATTTCGCTCACCATTTACGGAGTCAGTCTGATCGCCATGTTTTCGGCGAGCGCCACTTATCACATGGTACGCGTAAAAGACAAGGCACTGGAGATCTTTCGCAAAATCGACCACGCGGCTATTTTCTTTTTGATCGCGGGCACATACACACCGTTTTGCATAAACGCCTTCACAGGTTTTTGGAAGTGGGGCATGATGGGTATTGTCTGGTCGCTGGCGCTGATCGGTATCGTGGTGAAGATCTTTTACGTCCGCTCACCGCGCTGGTTGAATGCAGGCATTTATGTGCTCATGGGCTGGATCAGCGTCATCGCGGGAGGCCAAATGCTCGCCGCCCTGCCGACCTGGGTTTTCGTTTGGTTGATCATCGGCGGCGTGGTTTACACATTGGGCGCAGTGGTATACGCCACAAAGATGTTCAACTTTGTTCCAGGTGTCTTTGGCTTTCATGAAGTCTGGCATATTTTCGTTTTGCTGGCTGCTGCCGCACATTTTGTCGCAGTGATGGGTGTGGCTCTGTAAACCTGCCACAAAAAATATCATCAGGAGAAATTGACTATGTTTTTGGGTATTGACTTGAAAGAGATCTTCATGTTCCAATTCAAGGATGCGGAGGCGCGCAAGTACTTTCTGGTGGGATGTCTTGTTGCGGTTGCCGCATTCTTCATTCCCATTCTGCCGTATCTCGTGCTATTTGGTTACGCAGCGCGGATCGCGAAACAGATCATGAACAACGAAGCGCCACGCATGATCGCCTGGGATGACTGGGGCGGCATGGCCAAGGACGGCTTGAAAGTGTTTGGCATTCGCATGGTCCTCGTTTCCCCGATCCTGATCCTGCTTATCCCGTTCATCCTTGTGATGACGGTATTCCCGATCGTAATGAGCACGACCAACAGTTCAGATGCGGAAGCGCTGATTCCAATATTCTCCCTGCTCCTATTCGGCGGAATCTGCTGTATCGTCCCGCTTTCGATTCCGCTCAGCCTCATCATCCCCGGTGCGGAAATGCACGTCATCGAAAAGGATGATTTCATGGCGGGGCTCCGATTCAAGGAATGGTGGCCCATCTTCCGCGCCAACCTGAGCGGATTTATCGCCGCCCTCGCAATCACGTACGTGGCATCCATGATCCTCACACTGGTAATCCAAATCCTCGGGGCTACGATCATCCTCGCCTGTCTCATGTTCATCCTCATCCCTGCAATGACGATCTACCTGACGGTGCTCATGTTCGTTTTGAGCGCACAGGCTTATAAGGTCGGCAAAGAGAAAGCGGCTCAACTCGAAATTGCCCCAGCAGTGACAGAATAAACTCTATTTGCAAATATCCTTCGTCTCTTCCGCGGGGGATGAAGAGAACAAATTAAACGAGGTGGATGTTGACATTGAATCAACATCCACCTCGTTTTTCATTAGAAAGCTATTTCAAAATCTGAAATAAATTGCTGTAATCATCCGTCCAGGGTACGATATCGGCCGTGTAGAATTCAAAATCGGTTGCATGTGACTTGATTGCAGGGATATCCAAAAGCGCTGGGTCGCGCGCCAGCAGCACCCACTCAGACGGAAAGCCATTGCCACCTGCAGAAGCGGGCCTGTTTATCTGAACCATCGTCAATCCGTATTGTTGAGCCACGCCCCAAAGAATCGGGCGCAAATCCAGATGACGATTTGAAATATGGGCGGCGATCACACCATCGGATGCGAGATGCTCAAGGTACAAGGTGAAGGCTTCCTTTGTGACCAAATGAACGGGGACCGAATCACTGCTAAAGGTATCCAAAACAAGCACATCGAAATTCTGAGGCTGGCCACTGTTCAACTCTAGTTCGAGGGAGATTCGCGCATCCCCCATGACTGTGACGATTTCGGCTTTACTGTCACTCAAAAATGAGAAATATCCCCCCATGCCTTCAGCCAATTGCACAACGGCTGGGTTGATCTCATAAAACCGATAGCGATCCCCATTTTCTCCATAGGTGGCCAGTGTTCCCACACCCAGACCCAGCACACCCACACGCAGATTGTGTCCACGGCGGGGATGGTTGAGAAGGAGCAGCCCTATGCCGCTGTCTTCCACATAATACGTTGTCGGACGCGTGCGATCATCGAGATACTGCACGCCGTGTACGGTCATACCATGGATCATGGAAATGGCTTTCTGGTCCCATTCGCGCACACGGATCACCCCATAGAAATTCCGCTCGACGAAAAGCGCGTTCTCAAATCGATTCAGGCCAAGAGACAAAAGCAGAACCCCGATCAAAAATGAAAATCCCATCACCCGCGTTTGAAGTTTCAGATTCGACGAGATGCGCGGCAACAACAGCACGACCAGAAAGACCATCGTTATCAGCCACGAGAGATAGAATTCCCAATATCCTGTGAAAATGAAAGGTGCAGCCAGATTCACAAAAATGCCGCCCGCCGCTCCACCCAGAGAAACCATCAAATAGAAACTGGTTAAATGCCCAGCCTGTGGGCGCAGGCGATATAACTCGCCATGACAGATCATGCAGCCAAGGAACAGAAGCAGGTTGTAGACCGCGATCTGAATAAGCACGTTCAGCGATTCCGCGTTTGCCAGCACCCAAAGCATGGCAATGGATGTCAGGCTGAATAGCAAGGCATATAAACGTCGTTCATACCAGCGCGAATCAGAAAAAGCGAGAATGAACGAAAGCAAATAAATGGCAAGCGGCAGAATCCACAAAAACGGAATCACGGCCACTTCCTGCGAAACTTGATTGGTCACAGACAGCAGAAAAAGTGAAGCGGTTCCGCTGAGCAGGACCCAAAGCATGCGCAACGCAGACGTGGGCTTTTCTGTCGTTGAAACCTGCAGAGTTCCACCCTCGTTGCGGGCGCGATAACTCAAAATCCCAGCCACCACGGCAAAGAACACAAATCCGCCAGACCAGCCCCAGCCCTGCCACAATAACGTGGACGCAGGCTCGATCAAAACAGGGTACACCAGCAACCCAAGCAGCGAGCCCACATTTGATAATGCATATAAACGCGCGTAAGACCTCTCAGGGAAGATGCGACTGTACCATGCCTGCATCAAGGGTCCATTAGCTGCAAGCACAAAATAAGGCAACCCAACGGAGGCTGTCAGGATGAGAAAAACTTCAAGTACAGGAAACTTCGACGCCGCAGGATATATGTCAGCGGGTGGAGTGATCGGGGACGGCCACACAAGCCCGAGCGTCGTCAGAACCGCGATCGTCATCCCCAGCAATGCGACATGGACCCATCCCTGCTTCGGACGTGTGACGAGCCAATAGGCATAAGCATATCCACCTGTAAGAAGCACCTGAAAAAATAACATTGCCGTGGACCATACTGCAGGCGTGCCGCCAAACCACGGTAAAATTAATTTGCCGATCATTGGCTGGATCTGAAATAATAAAAATGCGGATAGAAAAATACTCAAGGAAAATAAGATCATACTGCCTCCGCGTTCAATTTTATTCAATATCGATTAAAACGGGATAACAACTTCACAAGGAAAGATTCATGCGCCCATTCGAGATCATCATTCCCATTCTGCTTGCTGTTTATTTAATCTGGTCGCACCCGCGTCCGCTTTGGGTGCGATTCGCGCCTGCACTTGCACTTCTCGCCACGCTGCTTCATTTTGTTTTTGAAGGGTACAGGTGGCAGATGATTCCCTTATATGTACTGGCTCCGATTTTTGCGCTCAGCAGCTTGATCAAAATCACAAAAGCAGATTGGCTTTACCCGCCATCGAATCTGACAATGCGACTCGTTCAGGGCGGCGCCTTGGGCCTGCTCGCTGTTTCGACAGCAGTTCCTGTGCTGTTACCGATTCCAAAGATCCCCACCCCAAGCGGACCACTCGCCATCGGAACGGTTCTATATGAATTCACAGACACATCGCGAACCGAGTTGTATTCGGAAAACAAGGAAGAGCCGCGCAAGTTCATGATCCAGGCCTGGTATCCTGCCACTATTCAAGAGTCCAACCAGCGTGCGCCATGGATGACGAATGCTGAAATATTCGCGCCCGCAATCGCCACTTATATCAGCCTGCCTTCCTATTTTCTTGATCACCTGGCTTTGGTCGATATTCCCGCCTTCAAAGAGGCACAGGTTGCACAAACCGATGCAGGCTATCCTGTCATTGTTTTTTCACATGGCTGGAATGGATTCAACGCCCAAAACACAGGTCAGGCGCTTGAGCTGGCAAGTCACGGATACGTGGTCATTGCGGTTCAGCATACCTACGGTGCGGTGGTCACTGTTTTTCCTGATGGGACGATCGCGCCCAACAATCCAAAGGCGCTGCCTGAAGATGCCGATGACCCAAATTACGAGGTCGTAGCGCGCAAACTGGTCGATCAATGGGCTGGGGATATTTCCTTTACGCTGGACCAATTTGACGGTCTAAACAAAGATGCGGAAAGTATTTTCTTCGAAACATTGGATCTGAGTCGTGTCGGCGTTTACGGACATTCCACAGGCGGCGGCGCAGCCATCCAATTCTGCGGGACAGATCCACGCTGCAAAGCGGTCCTCGGCATGGACCCGTTCATGCGCCCCGTTTCAGAGGAAGTGATCAATGCGGGTTTACCGCAGCCGTCGTTTTTTATGTTCAGTCAGAGCTGGGCTGACCTTACCGATAGTAAAAACAATCAATTATTCAACCAGTTTCAACCGAATCTGGGCGACAACCAGGGTGTCATCGTCATTTCGGGCACAAAGCACTTTGACTTTAGCGACCTGCCCTTGCTATCTCCCATCGCGCCGCAGCTTGGTTTGAAGGGACCGCTCAATGGTCCGCGTGTCATCGAGATCGTGGATTCGTATTTGTTGAACTTTTTTGAGATGACTTTGAAAAAACAACCTTCAGATCTTTTCAGCGGCAATTTTACAGACTTCAAAGAAGTACAGGAGCGAAATTAAAAAATGAACAGACGCAGCCTATCGATGATCTTTCTTGTTTTGGGGCTTGTATTTCTTGCCATCGGCATCAGCATTGATAACACCATCTTTTCCTACGCCGCGATCGCATTTGTTTTGATCTCCCTCATCCTGGGTGGCCGCTGGTTACGGCCGCGAAAGACACGAAAAAAATGAATAAAAGATCAACTTCCAACGCCGAACATTATAAATGGGGGGAGAATTGCGATGGCTGGCATCTTCTAAAACGGGATGATGTCAGCGTTATTCAGGAGCTTGTACCTCCCGGGCAGGCAGAGGTCAATCATCTCCACAATGTTTCACGTCAGTTCTTCTACATTCTTGCAGGCACAGGCACGATGCGAATTGGAGAGGAGACCATTACATTGAGCCCAGGGGAAGGTCTGGAAATCCCGCCAGGCACAGCGCATCAATTCCGAAACGATTCAGGGGAGGATGTTTCATTTCTTGTTATTTCCGCCCCCAAAAGCCACGGTGATCGAATAAATCTCGATTAACCATTCAATATTCTTATCGAGTATTACTTATTCGAGCGCAGCCTGTGACGCAGAATCGCAGAACGAAAAATGCGGTCAAGAAAGCCATCATGCCCGTCTTTATCCCAGGAGATGGGCAAGTCTGAGACGCTGCGGTCATCGGGGCCGTAAAATAGAATTCCACAGTTTGGGTTGATCTCCAAAATGACCAGCTCGCCATTGGGCCGCACGCGAATATCAACCCGCGCATATCCCGTCCCACCTATAACTTGATACATTCGCCTGCTGGCTTCCTGCACAAGGGGAATCAAGTCACGGTCTTCCAGAGGGACGATGAAGGTATCCCAATTCAGCCATTTCACTTCCACATGCATAAAGGTTTCGCCAGTTGGGAACTTCACTTCAATGGGCAGATAAGCATATGGATTTGACAAGTCATCAGGATTATCCACCACCAGGCAGGAAACTTCACGTCCTTCGATAAATTCCTCGACACGTGCCGACCCGAATTCATCCTCGTTTCTTTGAAACTGCTCCTGCAACTGCTCAAACGACTCCACCCTCGATTGTGGAGTCAATCCCGTGCTGCCAAAGCTGTTCGGATGTTTAACGATCAATGGAAATCGTAAAGCCTTTGCCTGAGCCAGATCATGTATCGACCTGGCATTAAAACCTCGAGCAAAATTCAATCCATGCGCTTCGGCGGCTGACTGCATTTGTTCGCGGGTGGGGTTGTAAAAATTCGAATCCGCTCCAGTGAACGGGATGTCGAGCGATTCCAACAGATGCACAACAGCAGCCCCAGAGTTCATGTCGTTATTATCCGAGCCTTCGCATAAATTTAGAATGACATCATAGTTTTTTCCCGTGACCGCCTGTTTGATGCAATCCTCGACGGGAGGCTCCACGGTTACAAAATTCCAGTCATAAGAATGAAAAAACTCAGACGGGTTATAGTCCTCGATGGCTTCGTCGCTTAAAATGCAAACTCTCATAAAATCTCATCCCGAAAAAAAATTTCAAAAGTCGATGGGGCAATTATATACGCTCGTCCATAATCGCGGCTGCGTAAAATCTCATACTCTGGTAGGTTGCGGATATTCTATAAAATCCATAAACTCAAACAATCTAAAAATTGCCTGTCTCTAAAACAGAGCTGGAGATTGCCTCACCGTCTGGGGCGCAGTTCACAATGACAGACAATCACCAAACCAAACTGGAGGAGTGTTATGGAAAACCACGAATTTGATTTCTGGATCGGCACCTGGGACTTGACCTGGGGTGAAGGCGTGCATGGCACCAATCGAATCGAATCCATTCTCGATGGCGCTGTTGTGCAGGAAAATTTCGAAGGGGATGGCCTGATCGGGATGAGCGTATCAGTTTTCAGTAAGGAAGATTCGCGTTGGCATCAGACCTGGGTGGATAACTCGGGCAGTTATCTTGATTTCGTCGGCGAATTCATGGATGGAAAAATGATCCTCAGCCGCAATGGAGTCGCAGAAGGCAAGCCAGTCAAACAACGCATGGTCTGGTATGACATCAAACCGAATCACTTCCAATGGAACTGGGAACGTTCGGACGATGGCGGCATCACATGGCGCGTCTTGTGGAATATACAGTACCAACGTAGGGTGGTGACAAATTCCTAGTCCTCTATAATGTGGGAAATTTTGAGGAGAAGAGATGAACAAACGAAACCGCCTTACGATCAGCATTATCGCAGCCATTGTATTACTCGCCTGTGCCTGCCCAGCCACCGGCCTGCCCACCCTTAATGGTCAACCCACTCCCTTTACAATTGATGTTCCCACAACACAGGCTGACATTCCCACCCAGGTCTCTGAAGTGCCCACACTTCCTCCGTTGCCGCCGAGCAATGAATTATTCAGTGATAATTTCGAAGCGCCCAGCAATGAAATGGAAACTTTCTCGGATGAATCTGGCTCTGCCGAGACAAGCGGCGGCGTGTATGTTTTGCGCTCTACAGGAGACGTGTGGAATTGGGGACGCTCCGAATCGGAATTCGCCAATGTCGTGATCGAAGCTGATGTGACCATGACCACCGGCCCAGCAAACAACAATGCGGGCATGGGCGTTATTTGCCGAATGCAGACCCGTGAAGACACGTCCATTGATGGTTATCTGCTCGCCATCAGCGCAGACGGTTATTACTCGATCCGCAGCATTGCTGCCGGTTCGATGAGTCCGTTGGTGGATTGGACCTTCTCGGACGCGATCAATCAGGGCGGCGGGACCAATACCATCCGCGCCACCTGCAACAACAACGATCTGATCCTTGAAGTCAACGGTCAGCAGGTTGCCACAGCCAGTGCCGTGGCTGGCGGCTCCCCCACAGGCTCGATCGCATTTGCCGCCGTTTCTTTTGAAACCGCCGAACCTGTCGCTGAAATGCACTTTGACAACCTGGTTGTCAGCAATCCGTAAAAAGTTTTTATAAATTGAAAATCGCCCTCGAAAATTCGAGGGCGATTTTATTTAATTCACAGTTTATTTTTTCGCGCGCATTTTCTGCCGTACAAGCGCCGCATGAAAAATACGGTCAAAGAAACCCTTATATCCATCCTCGTCGTACAGGATCATATAATCGGCGGGACCGTATTGTTCCGGGGTGAACATAATGCCTCCGTTGGGGTTGATCTCAAGGATGAACAACTCGCCCCTGTCGTTCATACGAATATCGCAGCGACCATAACCTGAGATGCCCATCGCTAGAAACATCCGCTTTGCAATGTCATGCAACTTCTCAACCAAGTCAGGCTCGGTTACCTGCTTGAAATCGAAGGGGACATCATAATTCCACTTCACATCCACATGCCAGAATTCCTCATTGGGAGGGAACACCAACTCCGCAGGCGGATAGGCAATCGGCTGACTGGGGTCATCCGCATTTTCGACGACCAGCACATTGAATTCCGTACCAACAATAAATTCCTCCATACGTGCCGCACCGAACTCGGAGCAAATCCGATTCACCTGAACCAATACCTGTTCGAGGGTATCGGCACGTGAATCCTTTGTCATACCAGTACTTCCGTAACTCTTGGGATGTTTGACCATCACAGGATAGCGAAGATTTTTCACCAGTTCCCGCGCTTCATCCACACTTTTGACATGATATCCCTTCACAAAACTTATGCCGCTGGCGTCTGCAATTGCCTGCATTTCCTCACGGGTGGGGTCAAAACAATTCGTGTCTGCACCGGTAAACGGGAGCCCAAGTTTTTCCAATGCCTGGACTACTTCCACGGCATGATAGCCCAATTCGTCATCTTCCTCATCTTCAAACTCGTACCCTTCACAGATATTCAAGTAAACATCAAACTCATTTCTCTCAGAAAGCGCGCGCAGCTTTTCCTCCACAGGCGCGGTCAGTGTAACCATCTCCCAATCGTAATCCTTCAAGTAGGGAGTGGGGTCGAAGTCATCGATTTTTTCATCTGAAAGTACACACACTCGCATGAGTTCACCTCTTTATTTTTTTGTCATTATCATATAGAACCATTATTCATACAATGCTTTTTATGTATAAAAAAGGAGCAGTTTGGAAACTGCTCCTCTCAAAGTCATTTTGTCTCGGTCACTTTTCGAATACTACGCGGCTGCTCTGTGTTGAAGCCTTTGGCGATTGTCAGGTGATAGGCAAACAACTGTGCTGGCAGGATGTTCACCAGCGGCGAGAGCCACTCCGGTACATCGGCTGGGATGCTCAGCGGAACCTGCGCAAGTGACAATGCCCTTTTATCATTCGATATGACGATCAACTCTGCGGAAATATCCGAACGCAGACGGGTGAGCATTTCAAGCATGGAATTGAACACCTTCCCCTTCGACACAACTGCAAAGACCGGGTACCCGCTTTCCACCATCGCGATCGGCCCATGCGCAAAATCGGCGGAGGAATAAGGCTCAGCAATGATGTAGGTTAGTTCCTTCAATTTCAGCGCCCACTCGAAGGCAGTGGCATAGTTAAAACCACGGCCAAGAACCACGGTCTGGTCAATATAGCGATACCTTTGCGCAATTTGGGAGATAAAATCATTCTGCTTTAACGATTGTTTCATCCAGCCTGGAACCTTGCTCAATTCAGTCCAAAGCGTTTTGTTTCCACTTAATGCGGCCGACAACATTGCAACAGACATCAATTCCGTGGTGTAGGTCTTTGTTGCCGCCACAGCTTTTTCGACACCCGCCTGAATATCCAAAACAAAATCGGATGCCTGCGCCAGCGGCGAATTGGTTTCATTGGTAATGGAAAGGGTCAGGCAGCCTTGCTTCCTGCCTTCTTCAAGCACGCTGACAATATCCGGGGATTTTCCCGACTGTGACACACCGACCACCAATGCATTCTTCAAAGTAGGCGGGCGTTTGTAATACGTAAAAAGCGAGGGGGTAGCCAGCGCAAGCGGCAATCCATTAACCGCACCCAGCAAATAATTTGCATAACGCCCCGCATTATCCGAAGTCCCACGGGCAGCGAGAAAGACATACTCGATATCACGCTTTTTTATCGCGGCGGCGATCCGCTCCACGTTCTTTCGCTGTGAAGCCAAAAGAGATTTGATTCGTTCAGGTTGCTCTGCGATCTCAGAAAACAATGTCATGATTAATATCTTCCTATTTCTTCCGCAAGCGGAGTGAATAATTCAATCTTCCACGGCTCCACACGCGGCGCAATGGAACATGCCGAGCTGAGAATATATCCACCGCCCGGTTTGCCAATTTGAATCCGTTCAGATGCTTCGGCGATCACTTCTTCCTTGGTTGTGTATTCAAGGATTGAAACCGAATTCATGTTCCCCTTCAAAAACAACCTCTGGCCCACACCATTTTTTGCGTCGGCCAATTCCACATTTCCCAGCGGATGCGGATCAAGCGTATCGATCCCCATTGTGCCAGTCGCTTCCATCAACTCAAGCCTGTCACCGATCTTTCCGCAGGTATGGGTATACACGGGAATATCATATTGTTTGATCGCATCTGCAAGGCGGCGTTCGTATGGAACCACATATTCAGTATACATTTTAGGCGAAATGAATCCGCCCCCCGCAAATGCGGATGAAATAAGAACCGCATCGACCCCGTGTTTTGCCTGCGCGACCGCCCAGGCAATGGTTGCATCTGTGAGTCTTTCTAACAACGCCTGGACCTTTTCCTTGTTCTTCACCAACCCAATAATGGCATTTTGATAACCGATCAGTTCAAGGTAATGAGTGAACGGCGAAAACACCTCACCGTGAATTGAAATCTCGCCCTTGGTTTTCGCCCGAACAAGGTCGATGGTATCCAAAAAATAATCAGGGACCTCGCTCATCGGGCCGAAGTCTTTTTTATCTGCAATCCAGGGGATGTGATAGGTATTCCAAACATAGCCTGGATACTGGTCGATCATTTCGAGATGATCTGGGTCAAGTGTCTTCAAGTCTGCGCGTGGCTGCAATTCGGGGCGGGCGGGATACACATATTGAGCATTGTCATCCCACGGAATCAGGGTCACGTGTCCATTCTTCCATGTGACCAACTCGCCTTTTTTGATCTTCTCAACGCTTTTGATCTCACTCAACACATTGCGCGGCCGCCCGGGAAGGTTGATCAAAATGCCGTCAAATTGATAGCGTCTCTGCATGGTAACCAGGGCTTCGGCAAACCCTTCGCTTGTAAACCAGATCTCATGCGGCGCAAGACCAGCATTCAGAAAATAGTGACCAAGTGCCAGTTGAGACATGACCGGGACACGGTCCGCCTCCTTATGCCGCATGGCAAGTGCGATCCGCTCTCGTCCGTTCATGGTCATCCTTTCACAGCGCCCGCGGTCAAGCCTTTGATGAATTCACGCGCCAACAAGATGTACAGGATCAACATCGGCACTGCGGCTAGAGAAAGAACTGCGAGTGCGCGAGTCCAATCGGTGCGATATTGACCAAACAAAAGTGAAACGCCCAGTGCAACCGTGCGTGCTTCTTCGGCTCGAATAAAGACCAATGGAAACCAGAAATCATTCCAGATCTTGATCATGTTGAAGATCGCAACCGTAGCCAGTGCAGGGCGCATGAGAGGAAGGACAATACGGCTATACACCTGCCACTCTGAAGCGCCATCCACCTTGGCGGCATCGAACATTTCGTTGGGAAGTTCCTTGATGAAAGCGGTCAACACAAATGTGGCGATTGGCATCCCCATCGCCACATAGACAGGGATGAGACTCCAAATGGTGTCCTGCAAATTCAACGCTTTGATCAAGCGGACCAGGTCGATTGTTCCCAGACGAATGGGGATCATCAGCCCGGCGATGAAAAAGACATACAGAAAATTTGCCGCGGGTGATTTCCACTTTGCAAGGGCGTAGGCTGCCATCGAACCGACGAGCAGGATCAAGGTCAAGGAAAGAACCGTGACGATCAACGAGTTGGTGAAATACAAATCGAAGCGGCCTGTTTTCCACGCCGCAATGTAACCATCGAAGGTGAAATTCTTCGGAAAGCCAAACGGGTCTTTGAAAATCTCCTTCTGGGGTTTGAACGAATTGATGAGCAGGGTCCAGATCGGGAAAAGCACGATCACCGACCAGACCGTCAGGAGAATATAGGAAAGCGCCTGATTAATTTTTATTCTACGCATGATGGTATCTCCCGACTTATGCTTCTTCTGAATTGCGGCGCGACATATAAAGCCAGAACAATACGCCAGACATTAAGATCAAGAATGTAATGGTGGCAATGGCCGCACCCATGCCCATATTCGGGATGCCGACAGGATGCTCGCCCGCGATACCCGTGCGGTAAAACAAAGTTGCCAGCAAATCTGTGGAATAGGAAGGCTCACCCTTTGCACCTGCCATGGCATAAATGACGTCGAAGGCATTGAAGTTATCCACAAAGGTCAAAATGGCAACGATGCCAATGACAGGCTTCAAGAGCGGAAATTTGATCCGCCAAAAAATATCCCACTCTGTCGCGCCATCGATGCGGGCCGCTTCCAGCAGTTCATCTGAAATTCCCGTCAGGCCAGCCAGAAACATGACGGTGGGCATTCCCACCCACTGCCAGACCGAAGTCAATGAAATGATCGGCAGGGCCAGGTTTTCTCTTCCAAGCCAGGGGAGCGCCCATTCTCTTAATCCAACAGCGATCAATATCTTATTTACCGCACCCCAGTTCGGGTTCAAGATCAAAGTCCAAAGAAAACCAGTGACGAGAACGGATAATGTAGCAGGTGTAAAAATGATCGTACGGAAAAAATTCCTGCCCTTAAAGTCGAAGGATAATAAGTTCGCAAAAAGAAGCCCGAGGCTGTTCTGCACGATCATGTGAATCCCAAAAAATATAAAGGTGTGCCGAACTGCGCCAAAAAATTTCTCCCGCCAGAGCGGGTTGGTGAACAGGTCAATGTAATTCTGAAACCCAACGAATTTCGTTGGATTGTATCCTTCCCCCGTGTAAAGGCTGAGGCGCAGCGAGTCGAATAGCGGACCCGCCATAAAGGTCAGGTAAATGATCAGGGCGGGGAGAAGAAACAACACCCAGGTTATCTTTCGGCGGTTCTCATTACTTAGCAATCCCCCGTTTCTTTTTGCTGAAGAAATCGTCTGGCTCATTTTCTCTCCTCGTGTAGGTTGGCAGGGATGGGTTTCCCCATCCCTGCCAAAGTTTTCAAACGATCGTTCTACTTACGGGGCGCAGCTCGCAGAAGGAGCATACCAGGCCGCAAGGTCTGCATTGAACGCATCAGCAGCTTCCTGCGGGGTCTTCTCACCCTTCAACACTGCGATCACGTTGTTGTTCAGGGATGTGTAGGCGTCCACATTGCCGGAAGGTGCAGCGAGGAGTTTTTCCCAAACGAAGCGGATATCCACGCCAGCGGCGGCATCATTGAAAGCCATGAAATCGGCAGCGATCGGGTCGCTCAGGGTGGGAACACCCTTGGTCAGCGGGAAGAAGCCGGGCAAGTTGTTGCCGAGCAATTCAGCAAAATCGGAGCTCTCGAGCCACTCAAGGAAGACCATCGCGGAATCGAGGTTCGCAGAGGCTGCATTCGCGCCAATGGCGGCATCGATGTGGAAGGTCACATACTGATCCTTGCCTTCGAGCGCGGGCGGATAGAAGACGCCCCATTCAAAGTCGGTGGCGTCTTTTTCAAAAGCGCCAATGCTCCAGGAGCCGTCCATCATCATCGCGGCCTGACCCTGTGCAAATAACTGCTCAGCATCATAGTAGCTGGTGGCTTCAAAGCCTGTCGGCAGGAAGGGCTTCAAATCAGCGATCTGCTGGAAGGAAGCAACCATTTCTTCGCTGTTGAAACAGCGTTCGCCGTTCAGGTAAGCCATACGGCCTTCATAGCCACCGATGTTGCTGGGGATGAATTGCATCATGACGACTTCGTTGATATCCCATGCATCCTTGGTGCCATTGGAGAAGGGAATCACACCAGCGTCCAAAAGGGTCTGCGAAGCGGCCATCAAATCTTCCCAAGTGGTGGGGACTTCGATGCCATTCGCCGCGAAGATATCTTTATTGTAGTAAATACCATGTGAAACTGCAATGATCGGCACAGCATACGGTTCGCCGGAATCAGTCGCCCACGGAGAGCGGGAAGCTTCGGTGAAGCTGTCGGTGATGCCGGGCAGATCCTTCAAGGATGCAATGTAACCTGCATCGAACAGTTCACGGCCAGTGGCAAATGAACGGACAAAGAACAGATCGGGGCCAGTACCAGTTTCGAGTTGAGTGCGAAGCGTCGCATTGTAGTCGGGCGGGTTGGTCGGGTCAAACTTCACGGTGATGTTCGGGTATGCTTCGTGGAAAGCAGCATTGATCACTTCCCAGGCGGCAACATCGTCCACGCGCCATGAACCCAGGGTAAGGGTAATTTCTTCAGCAGCAGGAGCTTCGGTAGCAACAGGAGCCTCGGTTGCAGCAGGGGCTTCAGTGGCGGCAGGAGCTTCGGTGGCGACAGCGGGAGCTTCAGTGGCGGGAGCGCCGCAAGCTGAAAGCACGAGACTGGCCAAAATCAAAACGGACAACATAACGAACAGTTTATTCTTCATCTTTCTTCTCCTTTTAGTTTTGAAAACATTTTGAAGCAAAAAAATCGATGTAAGAACGAATCGGCTTGAGCCACCTCCTTTCGACTGGATGCCTTAACTAGCTCATCCTGCCAATGCGTTCTTTTACATCCTGTGCAAAACGGTGGATGAATTCCTGCGTAAACTCGGCGGGATCTTTCTTCGCGTCATTCATCAGCGGGGTCATATCCATCGCGTAAGACAGCCCGGTTGTTGCATCCACGCCATGCGATTCGAAATACGTGGCATTGGCGCGGCGGCGGCCCATCGAAGCGAGGTCATATCGCTTGCCGCCTACGATCTGCGAATCGAACACCCCCAATAAAGCGGCCTGTAGATTTTCATGATCGGAGACGTTCATCAGCACTTTGTCTGGATCGATCATCCAATCCAGCGCGCGCCAGACTTCACACCCAACGACTCTTTCTGGACGTTCGGACGGGTCCAGCATTCGAAGGGCAGTGATCAACCTGAGAGCGACGCCCACATGCGTATCATGCTTGTCGGCAAGATTGTGAGTGTAGACATATTTCGGCTTGGTTGCCCGCAAAACCTTGAGAATATCGTCCACAGGCTCATTGCGCGAGACATCCTTGATGATCTTGCTGGGAATATCCAGCATCACCTGCGCCGCAAACTCGCCCACGATCGCAGCCTTGCGCTGCTCCTTGAAGCGGACAAGTCGCATCTCATCATCGGTGTAATTTTCATAAAGGCTGTTGCGCGGAGAACCGCGCCCATCGGTCACAACCACGCCTGTGAACCATTTATCCTTTTGCTGAAAACATTCGATGATTGGCTGGGCAGCCATGATCTCGATATCATCCTGGTGCGCAGCAAAACACAAATGCGTGGTGCGCGAAAGCGCCTTTTCCACAGGCTCGTTATCAGGGACAAATACTTCGGCAGTATCAAGATAAAATTTCATTTTTTCATATCCTTCTATACATCATTCCGCTCTTTCGAGGCTAGATCGCTGGCAAACTCGCCGCCGCAACAGACTGACCCACGCGGCGTATTTTTTCATCGGGTAAATGCAATTCGATCTTCCCAACCAAGTCAGGAAATTCCGTCTCAAACACTTTCTTCGCGCCTTCGAGCAGCAAGTCACCACCACGGCCAGAAGTACAACGGCCAAGGATCAGAACGTGCTTGATGTCATAAAAATCTGCATAATGGGCAATGCCATAGCCAAGGTAAACGCCCATGCTCTGCCAAATCTTCAACGCGCCTTCGTGACCTGCTTCCAGCCTTTCCTGCACAAACTTCAGCTTCTCTGCATCGGTCACGTCAGCGGGGATTTCAATCCCCGCTTTGGGAGCCAGGCGAAATACACATTGCTGTGAAAAATAAGAAGCGCCACAGCCTTTATCACCAGACCATTCTTCCACGGGAGCATTCGGGCTGTAATCAATCGGCGCGAACGCCAACTCATTTAGCCAGCCCATGATATGACCTTCCATGTTTACATATCCAGCAGCTTCGCTTGAACCGAGAGCGATTCCCAGGATTCCGTTATCTTCAATCGACATAGAGCCAGCAAGCGCAGTCACATCGCCATCGTTGATAACCTCCAGCGGCACACCCAATTCATCACGAATGCGCAGGAACATATTTTTGATCTCGCTAAATTTTTCCTGCGAAATTCCACGAAACAGCGAGGCCACCATCGGGCGGTTATCAATGTAGATGCCCGCAGAGCTGCCGCCAATTGCATCCACTCGCGGCATTTTGCTCGCGGCGGTTTTCAACGCAGTCATCACCTCGCGGTAGTGATATTCAGGGTCGGAATTCTTGCGCGGTTCCCAGATCACTTCCTCGCTGTAGATGGGAGTTCCATCCACCACGGCGCTGACTTTACGATCTGAAGCACCAAGGTCAAACCCAATGCGATGACCCTGCAAATTGCGGCCGAGCAGTTTCCCCGTCTCGCGCGAAGCGGGCACTTCATCTATACCGCAGGAAATTACAGAGAATTCCTTTTCGTAAACTTGAGTCCCCATAAAATCAAAATCAAATTTCTGTGAACCTTGCCTGCTATAGGCCTTTTTCAAATACTCCGCGATCTTTGGCGAACCGCCCACATGCAAAGTGTGCCCGCCGCGCTGCCAAAGCAAAAACTTAACAATGCGTTCGATGTATTGATAGTTGGATTCAAAATTCGGATGACCCTCGGGATAGACCTTGGTCTCAAAGCGGGATACTTCACCGCCGCTTCTTTCCACGCCGATCACGGTTCGCACACCAACCGACTCTACCTCACGCTGAAAATTTTGATTCGCCAAAATCGCAGGGCGAAAATCTTCATCCAATGGAGGCAGCACTTGCGGAGGGGTAAGCTTCAAAGACATCAATTTTCCTCGTTGAACAAAAGTGAATAATCATCAAGCAACAAAAATGCAGAAGCGCCAAGGATGCAGGCGCGATAATCCAATGTGCCAATCTGGAGTTTGGTGCTTTCCGCCAAGCCTGAAAAGGCACCCGTTTGCATGGATTCGCTAACGGCCTTTCTCCAATCATCGCCAAAACGGGTCATGTCGCCTGTAAGCACGATCTTCTGAATATTGAGAGTACCAACCAAATTTGCCAGGGATGTGCCGAGATAACGACCCGCCCTATCCACGACAGATTTTGCTTTCGAATCGCCGTTTTGAAATACTGAAATCACATTGTCCAGCGAATCCATTTTCATCTGCTTAACCACTGCCCGCACACTTGCAACGGTTTCCAGGCAACCACGTTTGCCGCAGCGACAAAGCTCGCCATTCTCCAGAACAACCACATGACCAATTTCGCCCGCGCCACCACCATCCCCTTGGAACAACTGCCCATTGATCAAGATCCCTGCTCCAATACCATGAATCACATTCACAACAATCAGGTTCTCGTCAGGTAGATGATCACCACCATATACAAATTCGCCGATGGCAGCCGCCTGACTGTCATTTAAAACCAATACAGGTAATTTATATTTCTTTTCAAGTAATTGGCTCAATGGAAGGTTTTGCCATTCCAAATTCACTGCGTTCACCACCACGCCTTCACGTGTGTTGACAAGGCCAGGCGTACCGACACCGATCCCTACAATTGGCTTTAATTTTTTTCGAGTAAGTTGGTCGAGAATTTGATACACAAGTTGCAGCGCCTTTTCGCCGTTATCATCATGAACGGGCGCTTCTACAATTTCCTTGATCTCTCCCCGCAAATTGACCACTGCCCCAATGAATTTATCCTGCGCAAGATTCAAACCGATCAAATAGCGTGAATCGGCCACGATGCTCAATAAAATCGGGGTTTTCCCGCCGATAGACTCCCCACGTCCAACCTCTTCCACCAAACCTTCTGTCAGCAAACCATTGACCACATCCGAAACCGTGGTGCGTGTGAGATTGGTTACACGCGCTACTTCAGCACGACTGATTGAGTCGTTGGCGAAGATCGTCCGCAAGACAAGATCACGATTGTGCTGTTTGGTTTGTTGATGAGTTGCTTTTTTCATGGCTAAAGGCAGATTCGAAAAGCTAGGTTTTCAAGCTAACACCTACACGCAAAGATCGAATGAATTTGAATCGAGGTACTTTGTAAATTCACTGGACTAACAAACTCATTTTACAGATTCCCCTACAATAAGTCAAGTCCCAATCCTTGACAAAATATTTAGTCTTGACTAAAATATATTTAGTTGAGACTAAATATATAGGTGAACTATGAATACAATTCAAATTACTGGTCTGCTCGCGATACTTGGCGCTATCCTTTACGCAATTGGAGATACCTTTCTCCTTGCGAACAAAGTGGATATCAATAATTACCCGAAACTCATACCATTCAAGAAATTACTCTCTGATTCGGAGAAGTTCGTTTCCATCCCCTCGGAAAAAATGATGTGGGGTGCGCTGATTGGTGTCTTTGCAACGCCGCTTGTACTCGCAGGTTTCTGGCATGTCTATCAGGGATTATCTGGAGCCAATGAGGTTCTCAGAGCAATCACCCTCCTGCTATTTGGCATCGCATCTGTGATCGGCGCATTTGTGCATGGGTCTTTCTTTTACGCAGGTGAATATGTCAAAGCATTGAATGCGGTCAGCGAAGATTCGCAAAACGTGATCGTTGAGTTATTCACCCGCCATCGCAAGGTGCTCATCATCACCTATGCTCCCCTGCTTATCATGATCATCATTGCCTCCGGTTTATTTTCCGTAACCGTAGCGACGAGTCAAACCCTCTTCCCCACTTGGATGGCAGCGATCAACCCAGTGACCATGACCATCGCCTGGCTTTTGCTCAAACGCATTCTGCCAGCCTTCATCACAGACCCACTTGAAGGCGCAGGCTTCAACGTCGCTTATTTTGTATTCTTTGTTTGCACGACCATCACTCTCTGGAGCGCATAAATAAAAATGGAACAAACTCTCACCAACTCCATTCAGGATTACCTGAAAAATATTTACGAACTCACTGAAAACGGTGAGAGCGCAAGCACCAATGCGCTTGCGTCCAGACTCAACGTCAAGCCTGCTTCCGTCACTGGCATGGTTCAGAAACTAGCCTCGGCAAAACCTGCGCTGGTTGAATACCAAAAACATCAGGGAGTGACATTAACAGATGATGGAAAAAAAGCGGCGCTCGAAGTCATCCGTCATCACCGCCTGCTGGAAGCATGGCTCGTGCAAACGCTCGGCTATACATGGGATGAAGTCCATGCGGAAGCAGAGAAACTGGAGCATGTCATCTCAGAGGATTTTGAAAGACGCATCGCCGCCGCCATGGGACATCCGCTTCGTGACCCACACGGAGAGTTGATTCCCACCGCCGATCTTCAAATGCCGCTGGATGATTCGACTCCGCTCTCCTCGCTTCGGCCTGGGCAGTTCGGAAAAATTGAATATGTGAAAGCCTCAGAAGCGGAGCTGCTTCGATATCTTGAAAACCTCGGATTGATCCCAGGCGCAGACATCGAAGTGAAAGACCACTCCCCCTTTGACCATAATCTGACCATCAAGATGGGACGCAAGTCCGTTGTGCTTGGGTTGAACATCACAAGCAAAATATATGTAAAAGAAAGTTAACCGAAATGGAAACAGAAAACATCTTTAGAGGTATTCTGCCGATCCTCATCTTCGCTTTCGTAGCGCATCGAGGATATTACGTCAAAACCCAAAGCAAGCCAGAGGATGCCACTCTGAAAAAACGCGAAGAAGGCATTGTTTCAAAAATAGCCAGCGTACTCGGCTTATTGGGATTTTTCTCGATGCTAGTTTATGTCATCAACCCTACATGGCTTAAATGGGCAAGCATGAGCTTTCCCATTTGGCTGCGCTGGGCTGGAGTTGTCATCGCACTGCTGGGATTTGCCCTGCTGCAATGGTCGCAAGTGACCTTGTCCAACAGTTGGAGCGACACACCACGCATGATGAAAGAGCAAATCCTCATCACAAGCGGGCCGTATCACTCGATCAGACATCCCATCTACACAGCTTTCATTCTGATCTTGAGTTCCACACTTTTCATTTCATCCAACTGGTTGATAGGCGTGTGCTGGGCCGGGATGACAATCTTGGAAACCGCATCACGAATCAGATTTGAAGAATCACTGATGGTTGAATACTTCGGCGATCAATATCGTGAATATATGAAACAAACGGGAAGATTATTCCCGAAAGTCTAATTTTTTTAAAGGTGAAACAATGAACGAAAATATTTTCCGCATTTTAGCCGCCCTGATCCTTCTTACTGGAATGGGCATCTCAAGCTACTTCCGCATTAAGGCGGATAAACAAACGGGCGAGAAGATCTCCCGCAAAGTGGACGGTTCCGTCATGATGAACATCATCAAATTTGGCGGGCTGATCCTGTGGCTGAGTCCGTTTGTGTATCTGATCAACCCACAGTGGATGGCATGGGCAAAGATCGGTCTGCCTGAGTGGGTACGCGTTTTGGGAATTGGCGTTGCAATCGTCAATGATGTGTTACTGTATTGGCTATTCAGCAGCATCGGCAGCGGCATTTCCCCCACCAGCGCCACTCGAAAGGAACACACACTATCCACAAGCGGACCGTACCGCTGGGTTCGTCACCCGCTTTACACCGTTGGTGCCATCCTGTTCATCAGCTTTGGAATGATGGCTGACAATTGGTTCATCGCCGCATTAGGCATCCTGGCTTTCATTGCCATGGCCAAACGAACGCCGCAAGAGGAAGCCAATCTCGTCGAAAAATTTGGCGATGAATATCGTGAGTACATGAAACGCACTGGGAGATTCTTCCCCAAGGTAGGAAGCAGATAAATATGACTATAACTGTTTGGCTGGTATTGGCAATCCTTTTGATTGCGGCAATTTTCATCCCGCGTGTTGGACTTATCGCGATCTACAAAACATATCGTGCCACAAGGGAGCGGGAGTTAGTTGAGGATGCACTGAAGCATTTACTCGACCGCGAACAACACGGAAGGCAAGCCTCTCCCGAATCTCTGGCAGGGACTTTGAACCTGCAACGCACAAGGGTGATGAAACTCATCGAAGATATGGAAACTCAAGGCTTACTCGAATCACGCGGCGCGAATTTACATCTCACCACACAAGGTGAAAGATGGGCGCTGCATGTTGTCCGCGCACATCGTTTGTGGGAACGGTATCTCACCGACGAAGCGCGTATGCCGTTGAAAAGAATCCACGGCGAATCGGAGCGACGCGAACATTCACTCACAGAAGCACAGCTCAACGACTTGGATGCGGCTCTGGGCCACCCGACGCGTGATCCACATGGCGATCCAATCCCTACCCGTGAGGGGACTCTGCTCAAGGCAGAGGGAATGCCGCTTACGGCGTGGCAGGCTGAAGGTCCAGTGCGAATCGTCCACCTTGAGGATGAACCTGCCTTAGCGTTCGAACAAATTCTGGCGGCAGGACTCCGTTTGGGACAAACCATCCGCATATTGGATCGAAACCCGCAGCGATATTTGTTGACGGATGGCGAAACTGAATTTCGGCTTGCGCCTGCTGTTGCGGCGAATGTTAGCGTAGCGCCGCTGCCCGAAAGCGAAGTGGCAAAGGCGAACGCGATCTCGCTGGCTGAGTTGACGTATGACCAACGCGCCGAGATCATTGTGTTGGATGAAGCTGTGCAAGGTTTTACGCGCAGACGATTTTTAGATCTTGGGCTGACGCCCGGCACCGTGGTTTACCCTGAATTACAAAACTTTTTTGGCGACCCGCGTGCGTATCGCGTGCGCGGCACGTTGATCGCGTTGCGAAAAGATCAAGCGGCGCAGATCTGGGTGAAGCCTGTTTAAAAAGGTTGAAAGTTAGCAGGTTGCAAGTTAAGAGCTAAACCTTCAACCTGCAACTTTTCAACTTTGAACCATTGGAGAAACTATGACAAATACAAAAACCGTACTCCCCACCGAGCATTGCGAAACCTGCCCTGCATTCACGCAGTTGGAGCAGATGGGAATCAAGGTCGGTGATTTTGACCGCGTAATTGCGTTGGCTGGAAATCCCAACACGGGAAAATCCACGCTGTTCAATGCGTTGACTGGATTGAAGCAGCACACAGGCAACTGGCCTGGCAAGACCGTGACCCGCGCCGAAGGCGGGTTTGAATTCAACAAGATGCGCTACAAATTAGTTGACCTGCCCGGGACTTATTCGCTGCTTTCTGCATCACAGGATGAGGAAGTGGCCCGCGATTTTATTTTGTTCGGACAGCCAAGCTGCACCATTGTTGTATGCGATGCAACTTCGCTGGAAAGAAATTTGAATCTCGTTTTACAGGTTATGGAAATTACCGAGCATGTTGTAGTTGCGATCAACTTAATGGATGAAGCAAAACGAAAAGGTCTCGAAGTAGACGCGCGTTCCTTGAGCCGTGACCTTGGCGTCCCTGCCATTGCGATCACTGCACGAACTGGTGATGGCATTCATACTTTGCTGGGCGCCGTTGCAGATGTGATCGAAGGAAATATAGTAACCAAACCTTTGCGCGTACATGGCACGCCTGAATTCCAAAAAGCTGTGAACGAACTTGTGCCGATGATCGAGCAAATGGCACCTGGCATTCCAAATGCGCGCTGGCTTGCGATCCGTCTTTTGGATGGCGATGCGCGCGTGCAAAAAGCATTATCCACTGGCGAGCTGGGTGACATCGTCTCGCGCCAGCAGCGCGCAGATGTGCAGTTCAGCGGGAAGATGTCGGTTGAGGGAAGGCAATAATTATGGAAGCAAATGAAATTTTAGCAAAAGCAGAATCTTTACGAAACGGTCTTTCCACGGGCTTCCGTGATGAGATCGTGAAATCCCTTTATACAGAAGCAGAAACGATCGCGAAGCGCGCAGTTAAAAGCATTTCAGATAAAAAATATGACTTCGACCAAAAAATAGACCGCCTCGTCACCTCGCCGTATGCGGGTTTGCCCATCATGCTGCTTCTGCTCAGCCTCATCATTTGGCTGACGGTTTCAGGCGCGAATGTGGTTTCAGGCTGGATCGCGGTTGTGTTGTTTGGCATCGGCGATTATGGCCGCGCACTCTTCAATCAAATTGGCGCACCGTGGTGGCTCACTGGTTTCTTGTGGGACGGCGTGTATCTCGGCCTCGCCTGGGTCGTCAGTGTGATGCTGCCGCCGATGATGATCTTCTTCCCCGCCTTCACATTTTTGGAAGACCTCGGTTATCTGCCGCGCGTGGCATTCAACATGGACTGGCTCTTCAAGAAAACTGGCGCACACGGTAAACAATCCTTGACGATGGCAATGGGATTTGGATGCAACGCAGCAGGCGTGATCGCGACCCGCGTGATCGACTCTCCGCGTGAACGATTGATCGCCATCCTGACCAATAACTTCGTCCCATGCAACGGGCGCTTCCCGACTTTAATTATGCTTGCTACTGTTTTCGTGGCAGCGTCCTTCCCCCCAGCCTTGACCTCCTTCATCGCCGCTGGGACAGTTGTCGGCGTGGTGTTGATCGGTGTGATGTTCACCTTCCTCGCCTCGTGGATATTATCCAAAACCGTCTTGAAAGGCGAAGCATCCGCATTCACATTGGAACTGCCTCCCTACCGCAGACCAAACGTCAGCCGCATTTTGTACACCTCCATCATTGACCGCACTATCTTCGTCTTGTGGCGCGCCATGCAAACTGCCGCTCCTGCAGGTGCGCTCATTTGGGTATTGGCGAATATTCATCTCGGCGATTCAAATCTCGCGCGTATGATTGCAGACTGGCTCAATCCCTTTGGATTATTGCTCGGTTTGGATGGAGTCATTCTTCTGGCGTACATCATCGCCATCCCCGCCAATGAGATCGTTGTCCCAACTATGATGATGGTGTACATGGGCGCAGGTATGATGATCAACGGGCCGACCAGCAACTCAGCGATCTTTGATCTACTCGTCAATGGCAACGGCTGGACCATGCTCACAGCGGTCAACTTGATGTTGTTCGCGCTGCTGCACAATCCATGCGCCACGACGATCATGACCATTTACAAGGAAACCAAATCATTGAAGTGGGCAACCCTGAGCGTTGTGATGACTTTAGGAACTGCATTTTTGGTGACATTCTTAACCGCAAGTATCGCAAGATTGTTAGGCTGGGCATAACGCTATCAAGTAAAAAAGTTTGAACCGCTGAGACACGGAGGCACAGAGTTCTTTATTAATTTCCTCAGTGTTTCCGTGACTCCGTGGTTAGTTTACTGGCTTTTACAAAAGCTCAAATTTATCAATAACTTTAGAGGTGAAACATGAAGAACAGATTTTCAAGAAGAGATCTCCTCAAACTCGGCGGGTTCGGGATTTTATCCGCAGCGGGCAGCGTTGCCCTTACCAATTTCAAACCCGCCGAAAAGGCAGACCACAAAGCACATTTTTTACAAACACCCACGCCAATGGAGCACGGGGAAGGATTACCCGGCACCGGTGACGTGGACCACGAAAGAAACGGTTTCAACCCGGGGGATATTCTTACCGATTTCGATTACGGAAAAGTTTCCACGCTTCCCAATGGACAAACACTGCGCGAATACGAGATCGTCGCTGTCAATAAAAATATTGAGATCGTCCCTGGCATTGATTTTCCCGCATGGACATATAACGGACGCATCCCCGGCCCCACCATCCGCGCCACGGAAGGCGATCACATTCGCATCCATTTCAAGAACGGAAGTGACCACCCACACTCTATGCACTTTCACGGTGTCCATGCCGGCACAATGGATGGCGTGCCAGGTTCTGGCCCCGGCGGCATGGTGAACCCCGGTGAAGAATTTATTTATGAATTCGATGCTGAACCGTTTGGCTTGCATCTGTATCACTGCCACGTTTTTCCGCTCGCGCGTCACATTGCAAAAGGACTCTACGGTGCGTTCATTGTTGATCCCAAAGAAGGCCGTCCGCAAATGGACAAGGAAATGGTCATGGTGATGAACGGCATCGATGTGGACTTCGATGATGCAAATGATTTTTACGCGGTCAATGGCATTCCGTTCTATTATCAAAACCATCCCATCCAGATCAAGGTCGGCGAAACGGTGCGCATTTATCTCGTCAACATTCTTGAATTCGATCTCGTCAACTCCTTCCACTTGCACGCGAATTTCTTTCACTACTATCCCACTGGCACCAGCCTCATACCATCGGAATTCACCGACACCATCATTCAAGGTCAAGCCCAGCGTGGAATTTTGGAATTCAGCTACAAACATCCCGGCATGTACATGTTCCACGCACATGTGACCGAGTTCGCAGAACTTGGCTGGAATGGCATGTTCGAAGTGTTAGCAGCGTAAGGAGAAGCCGATTATGACTGACCAAATTCCCCCCACGACAAAGAGCCGCTTCACTTTCCAGACCTTCATCCTGCTTCTGCTCCCAATCATTCTCCTCGCTGGAGTGATCGCCCTCTTCCTAAACACAGGCGGCGGACTGGATATGGATTCCCCCGCGCCTATTGAAAATTTATCCATTGAAAGATATCACCTCGCCCGCGGACATATCGAACTGCATGTTCAAAACACCGGCCCCGCAGAATTGACCATTGCACAGATCATTGTCAATGAAGCCGTGATGCCTTTCGAGGTTTCGCCCAGCGTCACCATTCCACGGCTTGGAACAGCAGTCATCACCGTCAACTATGCATGGACGGAAGGTGAAGCATACGCGGTGCGCGTGTTCACCAGCAACGCCGTTCCGTTTGATGTAGTGATCCCTGTTGCGTTTGAAACTCCGCAGCCAGATGAAAAGACCTTTTGGAGCTTCACGTTGATCGGACTATACGTTGGAGTTATCCCGATCTTCCTTGGCATCTTTTGGCTCCCTGCGCTTCGAGCCCTCGGCAAACAATGGATGACCTTCCTCATGGCGGTCACTGTTGGGTTGTTAATTTTCCTTGGGCTGGATACCCTCCTTGAAGCCCTCGAACAGGCCGCGGAAGTTCCATCCACGTATCAGGGCATCGGGTTGATCGGCATCGGGGCTGTTGCCACTTATATGCTGCTTGAAATGATCGGCGGCTCGAAATCATCCGACCGTTCCGAGTCATCGCAGCGCCTGAACATCGCCTGGAGAATTGCCCTCGGCATCGGTATCCATAATCTTGGCGAGGGACTTGCCATCGGCGCAGCCTACAACGTGGGCGAAATTGCCTTGGGTACATTCCTCGTGGTCGGGTTCATTATCCAAAACATCACCGAGGGACTCGGCATCATCGCACCCATTTTGCGTGACCGCCCGAACATTCGCCAGCTCGCCTTGCTGGGTTTGCTCGGCGGCGCCCCCGCCATCATCGGCGCATGGATCGGCGGATACACCCCATCACCATTCCTCGCGGTTCTCTTCCTTGCCATTGGCACTGGCGCGATCTTCCAGGTTGCGGTTGAAATTGGAAGGATGATCCAAAGGGACAATGTCAAACAACCCATGCCAGGCTACATTTTCAGCGGAGTCATTACAGGCATGCTCATGCTTTGGGTCACGGGCATTTTCATAAAATAATGATTCACCACAGAGCGCACAAAGAACACAGAATCTTTTCTCGTGCCTTTGTAAACCTTCCATAAAATCTAAAAATCACCCCACAAAACCTGTCAAATATCACATTGACAGGTTTTGTTTTAAAGAGTAATATATGAACACTTGCTCATATATTCATACATTATGAAACTCACCGAACTCAAAGCCATTCAACTTGCTGAACTCTTCAGCGCCCTCAGCGACGCCAGCCGTGTCCGCCTGATCTCCCTTCTCATGGAAGGCGAAATGAGCGTCAGCACACTGGCCGAAGAACTCAAAATGACCGAGTCTGCCGTGTCTCATCAACTGCGCGGGTTGCGCCAAATGCACCTCGTCCGCGCACGCAAAGACGGGCGGCAGGTCTTTTACTCTCTGGACGATGACCATGTCTCAAAACTATTCAGCATGGGCCTTGACCATGTAGAACATGGATAACACACCAAAAGGAACCGCATAATGTCACGACAAAAGAAAAATAACTTTGTTCCACTCGTTACCCTCGTTGGCGGCGGATTGCTGTTGATCGTTGCTGCTTTCATGCTCGCAAACCAAACTCCTGCTGCTGCTCCAACCCAGGAAGCGGCTTTCGTAGAAGAAGTCTATCCTGAGATTCAACGTGTTTCGATCGATGAAGCCAAAGCCGCGCTTGATTCAGGCTCCGCAGTGTTCGTTGACGTCCGCTCTGCGGAAGCTTATCAGGCCAGCCATATTTCAGGTGCAGTCAACATACCCAGTGAAGAACTTGAAGCACGCCTGGGCGAACTCGATAAGGCTCAATGGATCATCACCTACTGTACCTGACCCAGCGAAGAAACCAGCGCCCGTGCGGCGTCCATCTTGCTTGAAAACGGTTTCCAAAAAGCAACTCCCATCCTTGGCGGCCTCGAGCCGTGGCTCAATGCAGGTTATCCTGTCCAGCCTTAACTTGTTACGGAATTTTCAATGAAAGTATTTTTGAATTGACCGTGAACCAAACCCAAACCATCGAAGTCCCCATCGCAGGCATGGACTGTACCGAATGCACGCAGCACGTTCAGCACGCCATTTCCACATTAAGCGGCGTGCAAAAAGTGGATGTGTTTCTCTCCTCTGAAAAAGCCATCATCCAGCTTGACCCGTCACTCGTGAAGATGGCGGACATCCGTCAGGCAGTGACAGGTGCGGGCTATTCTGTGCCGCAGCAAAATGGAGAAAGCAAAACTCCCAACGCCGCGCTCGGTGAATTTTCACGGCGCATGTTCACCGCATTGGGGCTGGCCTTTGGCGCGATCATTCTGCTGGTCGTTGCAGGTGAATGGCTTGGACTGCTGGATGGCTTAACACAGATCATCCCCTTCCCCGTTGGCGTCGCATTGGTGTTGATCGGCGGCTCGCCGATATTCTTCAACGTCATCCGCGCCGCGCTGAAAAGACAAGTCATCTCGCACACGCTCATGTCCATTGGTGCGTTCGCCGCGTTATTCGTCGGCGAGTGGACAACCGCGATGGTCGTTGTTTTCTTCATGCACATCGGCAACTACACCGAAAGACTCACAGCCGAAGGCGCGCGCCGCGCAGTCAAAGACCTCACGGCTCTTGCGCCGCAAACTGCACGCGTGGAAATTGACGGCGAAGAAAAAGATTTCCCAATTGCAGAAGTACGAAACGATCACATCGTGGTCATTCGCCCTGGTGAAAAAATCCCTGTGGATGGTGAAGTCATCTCGGGGCAAGGGGCAGTGGATCAAGCCTCAGTGACGGGAGAGTCAATGCCCGTGGAAGCAGGCGTCGGGTCGCGTGTGTTCGCGGCAACGCTGCTTAAGCAGGGAACTCTCAAAGTCCGCACACAGGCTGTTGGGGCAGAGTCTGCTTTCGGGCGCGTCATCAAAATGGTGGAAGAAGCCGAAGCGCACCGCGCCGATGTGCAGCAGTTCGCCGATAAATTCAGCACGTATTATTTGCCCGTTGTGATGGGCATTGCCGCGCTCACATTTTTATTCAGCCGCAACCCGCTTGCCACCGCAGCAGTTTTGCTCGTGGCTTGTTCATGCACCATCGCGCTCGCCACACCCATCGCCATGCTCGCAACCATTGGCGCAAATGCAAAACGCGGCGTGTTGATCAAAGGCGGAAAATATTTGGAAACGCTTGCGCGTGCCGATGTTTTGTTGATCGATAAAACTGGGACGTTGACGCTGGGCAAGCCGATCGTGACGGACATCATTTCATTGAACGGCATGGACGAAGCATCGCTTCTTTCCGCCGCCGCATCTGCTGACCGTTACTCGGAGCATCCCCTCGCTGACGCATTGCGCCGCTCCGCGCATGAACGCGGACTGCAATTGCAGGAAGCAACAAATTTCGAATCACTTGCAGGCATGGGCGTACGCGCAAATGTAAATGGCGCAACGATCACAGTGGGCAAGCAATCACTGATGAAAGAGTTTGCCCCGCCAATGCAGGCACAAACTTTGGAAGCGCAAGGCAAAACCGTTTTATTCGTTTCAAAAGATGGCGCACTTGCAGGGCTGATCGCCGCCTCAGACACATTGCGAAGCGAAGTTCCAGAAGCATTGCAGGAAGCAAAACGACTCGGCATAAAAAGAATCGAACTGCTGACTGGTGACAATGAACAGACCGCATCTTCCGTTGGCAATTCATTGGGCATATCGTTCCGCGCAAATCTTTTGCCCGAAGATAAAATTCGCATCGTCAAAGAATATCAATCGCAGGGACACATCGTCGTCATGGTCGGTGACGGCATCAACGATGCGCCCGCGCTTGCGCAAGCCAACGTTGGCATCGCCATGAAAGCAGGCACAGACATCGCCATCGAAGCCGCGCACATCACCCTCATGCACGAAGATTGGATGCTCGTTCCGCACGTCATTGCCACCGCCCAACGCACCATGCGCGTGGTGAAAGGCAATCTCGGTTTCACCGCCGCATACAACATCATCGGTCTCGCGCTCGCAGCATTTGGTTTTCTTCCGCCCATGCTCGCCGCCGCGCTTCAATCCATTCCAGACCTTGGCATTTTGGGCAACTCAGCACGCTTACTAAAACAGCAGAATAACCATGGATAATCACACCCATTCCCATTTCGGCGACCTCGCCAATCAAACCACAAAACGGCTGATGTTGTCGCTGGCGCTTACCGCAGCCTTCGTTCTCGTTGAAGTCATCGCGGGCATAGTCGGCAATAGCCTCGCGCTGCTCACCGATGCCGCGCACAACTTCACAGACGTCATTGCGTTGGGATTAAGTTGGTATGCATTGAAGATCGCGACCAAACCTGCCAACGCTGGCAAGACATTCGGCTATCACCGTGTTGGGATTTTGGTTGCACTGGTCAATTCCACGACATTGATATTGATCGCGGTTGGGATCTTCTACGAAGCCTATCACCGCTTCATCGCCACGCCTGAGGTGAATGCCCCGATTTTGATCGGCGTTGGCATCGTCGCCTTCATCATCAATCTTGTAACAGCGCTACTTGTCCACAAGGGAAGCGAAAGTGACCTCAATCTGCGCAGCACCTTCCTGCATTTGATGGGAGACGTCATGTCCACGCTGGGCGCGGTCATTGCGGGTGTCATCATCTACTTCACGCAATGGAACTGGCTCGACCCGCTCGTCAGTGTGCTGATCGGTGGATTCATTTTATGGAATGCCTGGAGCATTCTGCGCCAATCCATTCACATTTTGCTGGAGAGCACGCCAGAGAATATCGATATGAAAGAAATGGTGGAAAAGCTCCACACCGTGAACGGCGTCCGCAGTGTTCATGACCTGCACGTCTGGAGCATCAATGAAAACCTGCGTATGCTCTCCGCCCACGTTGTCACGGACGAAGTATCCCTCCGTGAGGGGATACTTATTCAAAATGGCATCAACGAACTGCTTACCCACGAATACAATATTCAACACGCGACATTGCAATTGGAATGTGAAGGCTGTCAATACGATGGGTTATTTTGCAGCATTGTTGAGCACAACCATACCCACAATTAGCATCATGCCGAGCCGCTAGACCCTTCGATATCCGCCAAGAGTGAAAAAACTAGGAGTCCCTCTTATGTCACAAGCTGCCAAGGCACAAATCCTGCTTACTCTCCACAACAACGGTAAATTACTGATCCTGCCCAACGTGTGGAACCCAATCGGTGCACGGATGCTGGAATCAAAAAGCTTTCCAGCCGTTGCAACCGCAAGTGCCGCCATTGCCGAATCTCTCGGCTACAGCGACGGCGAGCAGCTCAAATTAGACTCTATGTTAGACATGATCGCGAGAATCGTCCGCAGCGTAAACGTCCCGGTCACCGCAGATCTCGAAGCAGGCTACTCTGACTCAATTTCAGGATTGCAGGAAAACATTTCCAGATTGCTTGATACAGGAGCCGTGGGAATCAACTTCGAAGACAGTTGGGACGACAGCGCCCATCTCCGTCCCATTCCAGAACAAGTCGAGCGGATTCAAGCCGTCCGCGCAGTGGCGGAAAAACGCGGCATTCCCCTCGTCATCAACGCCCGCGCCGACAGTTTCTTTGCCGAAGGCTTTTCATCTCTCGAAGACCGCATCGAAGATGTCATCACCCGCGCAAACGCCTATCTCAAAGCAGGCGCCGATTGCATCTACCCCATCGGCGCTGGCGACAAAGAAACCCTCAAAGTGCTTCGCCAGCGGATTAACGCGCCGATCAATGTGCTTGCGTCTGCAAAGACCGCCAGCCTGAAAGAACTGCAAGAGATTGGAATTAACCGAGTCAGCTTTGGTCCGTATGTTTTCCGCTCGCTTCTCGCAAAAGAATCGGCTATGTACGATGAATTCAACAACCTCGGCAGCTATGACATTGTCACAAATGGGATATTCACAGGCAGTGATGTGCAGAAATATTTAATAACTGGAAAAGAGTAGACTCCTCTGACTAAACAATATATAAAAGGAGTCGGCGCGTGGCCGACTCCTTTTATATATTCTATTTACGGATTGACTTACTGATTCTGCCAGCCGCGTCCCTGCCCCATCATGCCGCGCCCCATGCCGTTACCTTGCGTGCCTTGCATGCCAGTGCCGTCACAATTGCCGCCGCCCATGCCGCCCTGTCCAAAGCCGCGAGACTTCATCCAATCAGCCTGCTCCTGTGTGATGACATTGGCTTTCACAGCTGCATCCAGCGCACTCGCGCGGACTTCGGTCATGATCGCGGGGAATTCTTCCGCGGTCACACCAGCAGAGAGGGCAATATCGTACATGGTCTCACCAGCTGCGAGTCGGGTATTGATGTCGTTCACATTCAGGTCAAGTTTTTTCGCGAACTCAGTCACCATGAACGTGTGCATGGCACCTTGACCATTCATCATCGGGCCGTGGCCAGCATACGGAGGGGTTGTCCCCTGCGCGAAAACCACACCGACGCCGAGCACGCCTAAAGCCAGAACCAGCAAACCTACGATCAAAATTGTCTTTTTCATTTTTATCTCCTGTTATTTTTGCGGAAATTCTTCCGCTGATTGATCTGATTACACCCATAGGATAAGACTCCAATGTAAAGGTTTTATAAAGAAACCACAAAGAGTACAATAAGCTTGCTTTAGCGTAATCAATTCCGAAAACCAAGTTGAAAAGAGGAGATAAAAATGCAAACATCGACCCCTTTATTACTGGCAGGTGCTGGGCCATTCGGCCTTGCACTGGCGGCATATCTGAAACACGAAAAAATCGAGCATACTCACATCGGTTCCAGCATGGATTACTGGAAGAATTACATGCCAAAAAAGATGTTTCTCCGCTCCGCATGTGACTGGCATCTCGACCCATTCAACGAAGCCACCATCCTCAATTATTTAGATACCTTGAATCTCAAACCTGCGGATGTAGAACCGCTCAGCCTTGACTTTTACCTGACCTACACCGAGTGGCTTCAACAACAAAAAGGCATTTCCCCGCTACCCGCCCATATCACAAAAATTGACCAGATCGAAGACCGCTTCTCCCTATCATTCGATGACGGAAAAAGCATCATGGCAAACAAGGTTGTGCTGGCAGTGGGTCTGCGGTATTTCAAAAACATTCCCGAACCATACATTTCCGTGTTTCCCCAAGACAAAGTCCATCACACCGCCGAGCATGTTGATTTCAGCGGTTTAAAAGGCAAACGCGTGCTGATTGTCGGCGGCAGGCAGAGCGCGTTCGAATGGGCCGCACTCATCCACGAAGAAGGCGCAAAAAATATTCACATGACCTATCGTCACCCTACCCCATCCTTCGAGCCCTCAGACTGGACATGGGTCAACCCAATGGTTGAATCCATGGCGGATCACCCCGCATGGTTCCGCAACCTTCCACAAGAGGAAAAGGACTCGATCACCAAACGCATGTGGGGAGAAGGCAGATTGAAACTCGAACCGTGGCTTGCAAAGCGTATCACACAAGAGACGATCCACTTGCATCCGCAAACTCAGGTGGTCGAATGTAGAGAACTCCCCGCAGGAGAATTACAAATCACGCTGAATGACGGCTCGACGATGGCTATTGACCACGTCATTCTGGCGACTGGCTACAAAATGGATATCACCCGCATCCCATTTATTATGAATGGCAACCTCGCCAGTCAGTTAAAAACCCAAAACGGATTCCCCATGCTGGATGAATCCTTCCAAAGCAGCATTCCCAACCTATATTTCACAGGCCTGCCCGCCGCACAGGATTTTGGTCCATTTTTCGGTTTTACCGCGGCGGCAAATACATCCGCAAAGATCATTGGGCGCGCACTTTCGATGTCGTAAAACGGGAAAACTGGCATATACTTTAATCAGGAGACCAGCCAAAATGGACGAGCTAAAATACGAAAAGATCGGTGAAGCCAACAGCCGAGCAGAGGCCGAGGTTATTGAAAGTTTTTTGGAAGCCGAAGGGATCGATGTGGAGCTCATCGAAGAATCGGTCTCGCACACAGCCTATGCCATCGCTAATGCACGCGTCGAAATATTTGTCCCTACAGAAAAAGCAAAAAAGGCACTCAAGCTCCTCAAGCCATTTGACGATATTCAACCTGACGAAGATGATCTATAAAGTTTACAACAACCCGTAGATTCTCTTGAATTCACAAAACCAGCCGTCCCGTTGAAATGAGGCGGCTGGTTTTATTTTCCAATTAATCTTCATCCCCAGTCATCAGCTTGATCCGTTCCCATGGCTTCAGGCTTTCATCTTCAGCCAGCAAATTCCTCAAATCATAAAGTTCATCGCGCAGGGCAGCAGCTCTTTCGAACTCGAGGTTCTTCGCAGCGTCCTTCATATGCTTTTCAACTTCGTTTATGATCTTACGGAGTTCGCCGCGCGGCAGGCCAGCCGTAGCCTTCACCCGATATTCACCCCTCAATTCACCGACAGCCTTCTCTGTCATTCCTTCCGTAAGGTCGTGAATTTCCTTGTGAATGCTGATCGGCATGATGCCGTTATCTTCATTGTATTTCACCTGTTTGGCACGGCGGCGATTCGTCTCATCCAGCGCGCGCTTCATTGAGTCGGTCATGCGGTCAGCGTACATGATCACACGCCCGTTCACATTGCGGGCGGCGCGGCCGATCGTTTGGATCAACGCCGTATCTGAACGCAGAAAACCTTCCTTATCCGCATCCAATACCGCAACAAGGGAAACCTCGGGCAGGTCAAGACCTTCGCGCAGCAGGTTGATTCCCACCAACACGTCGAAAGTGCCCAATCGCAGGTCGCGGAGAATGCTCACACGCTCCAGCGTTTCCACCTCAGAGTGCAAATACTGGACCTTGATTCCCAACTCTTTCATATACGTGGTCAGATCTTCTGACATACGCTTTGTGAGAGTCGTGACCAAAGTACGCTCGTGTCTCTCCACCCGTTGCCTGATCTCTCCGACCAGATCATCCACTTGCCCTTTGGTTGGGCGGACATCCACTTCGGGGTCGATCAATCCAGTCGGGCGAATGATCTGCTCGACAACTTGTTCAGCGTGCTCCATCTCGTAAGCTGAAGGCGTGGCGGACGTGTAGATCGTCGAACCCATCACCTCTTCAAACTCGTCAAACTTGAGCGGACGGTTATCCATCGCAGAAGGCAATCGGAAACCATATTCCACCAGGGTTTCCTTGCGGGCACGATCACCATTATACATACCGCGGATCTGCGGCACGGTCATGTGACTCTCGTCAATAACGAGCAGATAATCGCTTGGCAAAAAGTCGATCATCGTCCACGGGTGTGTGCCTGCGGCGCGGCGGTCAAAGTGGCGGGAGTAGTTTTCGATGCCCGAGCAATACCCAACTTCACGAAGCATTTCCAGGTCATAGCGGGTGCGCTGTTCAAGGCGCTGTGCTTCCAGAATTCGCCCTGCCTGCTTATATTGGGCGAGCCGCTCTTCCAACTCCGATTCGATGTCGGCCATGGCTTCCTTGGTCTTCTCGGCATCGGTCAGATATTGCTTTGCAGGGAAGATCGAGATTTCCTTCGGCTCATCAAACACCTCGCCCGTGAGCGGACTGAACTGCATGATGCGCTCCACTTCATCGCCAAAGAAGGTGATGCGGTAGGCGCGTTTTTCTTCGTAAGCAGGGATGATCTCCAGCGTATCGCCGCGCACGCGGAAGGTACCTGTGCGCAGTTCCATGTCGTTGCGCTGGTATTGCGATTCGATCAGGCGGCGCAACAGGGCATTTCTGCGGACCAACTGCCCCACTGCCAAATTGACAGAACCCTTGTTGAATTCTTCAGGATTCCCCAAACCATAAATGCACGAAACCGAAGCCACGATAATGACATCGCGGCGGGAGACAAGCGCGGTCGTCGCTGCGAGGCGCAGACGTTCGATCTCCTCATTGATCTGGGTTTCCTTTTCGATGAAGAGGTCATGGCGCGGGACGTAAGCTTCGGGCTGGTAGTAATCGTAGTAGGAAACAAAATACGATACCGCATTCTCGGGGAAGAATTCCTTGAACTCGGCGTACAACTGCGCCGCAAGGGTCTTGTTGTGCGCCATGATGAGAGCGGGCTTCTGCAATTCCTGGATCACGGAGGCGATCGTGAAGGTCTTGCCTGTGCCCGTGGCGCCAAGCAATACCTGATGCTTCATGCCTTTATGAACGCCATCCACAAGTCCGCGGATGGCTTCGGGTTGATCCCCCATGGGGATAAAAGGAGCGGTTAGTTTGAAGTCCATATTTTTCTCTGTGGTGTTTTTCTAGTTGAGGTTGAAGGACGACGGAATGTAATTGCGCTTCGGCTCCCTGGCAATTCCTGCCAGGGCAAGGGTCGCTCAGCGCGAAAGATGGATAGAAAACGTGTTCTATTTTACTTCAAAGACGGAGGAAAGGCCAGAGAAACGGGAGCAGGCTCACGGTCAGGTTTGAGGCGGGAGTGAAAGTATAATCACGCCGTCATGAAAAGAATCCGATCCGCTTTACAGAGCATTTTGAGTCAGGAAAAATACACGCCGCTCGCGTTTCTCGTCGTCGCCTTCATCGGTTTTGGTTTGCTTGCGAATCGACTCGGCTTTTATCAGGACGACTGGCCTTACATTTTTTACGCCTTCAACAAAGGCATCCCGAGTCTGACTCTGGAATTGTATTACGACAGCCGCCCAAATGCGGCATGGTTATACATCGTCATGTTCAACCTGCTGGGGTTCAAGCCGATCGCGTGGCATCTGGCGGCGGTGATCTTTCGCTGGCTGACGGGCACACTGCTTTGGTATTTATTTCGCCGCATCTGGCCAAGCCATACCAGGCAGGTGACCTTTACAACCTATCTTTTCATTGTCCATCCTTTCTTTTTGATCCAGCCGTATGCGGTCAATTCGATTTTGTATTGGGCAGGGTTTTTATTTTTCTCGGCCAGTTTGCTCATCATGGCGCGGAATGCAACTGAATCAAAGCATCGCATCCCATTGACGATGCTGGCGGTTTTGCTCGAAGCAGTCCATCTCTTTACGAGTGAATATTTCGTCGGCATGGTGATGGTACGCCCGTTGATCCTTTACTGGATTCTTAATTCGCGCGAACTCCCAACCCGACAACGCATCACTACCGTCGTCAAACAGTGGATTCCGTACCTTGCCGCACTTGCGGCTTACGTCATCTGGCGGATGTTCCTGTACGTGCCGCCACCCATCGGCGACCGCAATGCGCCAGAAGTTTTGTTTGCGCTATTCAGCAAACCGCTGCAGACGATCACCTACTTAATTCGAATCGCTTTACAGGACTCAGTCATCATCACATTCACAAGCTGGTATCGAACCCTCGTGCCAGAGTTGTTCGCTTTTAGTTCCATTTTTAGTTGGTTCGTGATTCTTGTTTCGATTTTTGCCTTTGCGGCTGTGTTCATCCACTTGAAACAGATCGCCGAAAAAGAGGAGCGCGGCAACTGGTTCGCGCAACCCCTAACCCTCGGCCTGCTTCTGCTTTTACTTGGCATGGCCCCCATCTGGATCATTGGGCAGGATATCGTGACGCACAAGAATCAATTCGCAGGGACTCGTTTCGGGATTGGTTCCACATTGGGCGCGGCACTGATCTTTGCCGTACTGATCAACAGCCTGATCGACGGGAGAAAAAAGATCGCAGTCGTTTCTGCGTGCATTGCACTGGCGATTTCGATGCACCTGACCAACGAAAAGGATTTTGCCTATTCATGGGAAAAACAGGAGCGTTTTGCCCAGCAACTCCTCTGGCGCGCGCCGAAGATTGAAACAGGCACGGCTCTGGTCACCGATGAAGAAATCCTCGGCTACATGGGCAGTTACTCGGTCTCGTATTCGATCATCACTACCTATCAACCTGGTGATATTCAAACACCGCCCTATTGGTATTTCCCCTTTTATTACACCAATCCCAATGTGCAGGATTTTCTGGCAGGGATTCCGCTAGAAGACAGCAAATTGACGATGGAATTCAAAGGGAACAGCGACAAGATGATTCTGTTCACCTTCAACCCTGAAATGCAAAGATGCCTGTGGGTGCTGCGCCCCGAAGACACCAACCTGCGATTGGTCAGCACGGATATGCGTCAACTCAGCGCAGGTTCGGATGTGGAATTGATTCAGCAGGGAGAGAAAAATCTGCCAGAGCAAATTTACGGAAAACAAAACACCGAAACCTGGTGTTACTTTTTCGAAAAAGCCGACCTCGCCCGTCAATACGAAGATTGGGATGAAGTTGTGAACCTTTGGGAAAGATCGCAAGCCATCGGCGAGCAGCGGATAATGGCTTCGAGATCATTCCGTTTATCGAAGGTTACGGTCATCTTGGAGATTGGGAGCAGGTCAAAACTTTGACCAAGTCTGCGAAGCGCATCACGGCGGGGCTGGAGCCCAGTCTGTGCAGCACATTGGATCGGCTGGCGAATGACACACCCGCATCGCAGGAACGCGATGACACGCTGATGAAGTTGAAAGATGACTTGAATTGTAGTAACTACCAGTAAACAAATCCGCCCTGACAAATTGTCGGGGCGGAAATTTTTATTGAAACAGAATCAAGTGTCGGGAAATTAAGAAGCGGGGCTTTTGAGCAATCGGTCCAATACATCGAGCAGTCGGATGGTCCACGCTTCATCTTTTGCGACCGTCACCCAATATGCGGATTTGCCGCCACGGATGCCTTCTCCCAGATCAAGCAAACGCTTCGGCTCCGCGCCTTCAGCGGGTGCGGGATACTTGAGCAGGATCTGCCCCGCTTCCCAGTTCACCGATGACAATCCCGCCTTTTCAGCGCGGAGTTTCACCCGCATTTGATACAGCAGGTTTTGCACCATTTCAGGCAAGTGACCAAAGCGATCACGAAACTCGGAGCCGAGCGCATCTAGTTCGGTTTCGTCGCGCAGGTCGGCGATGCGGCGATATAGGCGCAGACGCAGGTCCTGATCGGAGATGTAATCGCTGGGAATGCCGACGGCGACAGGCAGATCAACATTGACGGGCATGGAAAGGGGCAAGTTGAAGGATGAATTTTGAAGGATAAAAGATGAAGAAAGATCAATTTCCAGATTGTCTTTCATCAACAGGCGAATACGGCGGACCGAATCGGCGAGCATTCTTGTGTAAAGGTGAAAACCGACCGATTGGATATATCCATGCTGGCGTGTGCCGAGCAATTCGCCTGCGCCGCGAATTTCCAGATCGCGCATGGCGATGGAATATCCCGCACCAAGCTGGGTGTTTTCGGCGATGACCTCAAGCCGTTGCTGGCCTTCCTGCGTCGGTGACATTTTGTTGTGGCGGAAGAAGTAGGCATAGGCACGCATCGCACCGCGACCGACACGTCCGCGCAATTGATACAGCTGGGCAAGGCCAAAGGTATCGGCACGGTCTACGATGAGGGTGTTGGCATTGGGAATATCAAGGCCCGATTCGATAATGGTCGTGGAAAGCAGGATGTCAATTTCACCATTTGTGAAGCGGTGCATCACACTTGCCAGTTGACCTTCAGGCATTTGACCGTGACCGATATCCACACGCGCTTCGGGGACGAGTTTATTGAGGTGAGCCTTCATCGCGTCGATGGTATTCACGCGGTTATGGACAAAGAAGATCTGTCCGCCGCGCTCCAATTCGCGCAAAATGGATTGCCGCACCAGACGCGGAGAGTATGGCCCGACATGCGTGACGATCGGCAAGCGTTCTTCGGGCGGCGTATTCAAATTGGAGATATCGCGTACCCCCGTCAGGGCCATGTACAAGGTGCGCGGAATCGGCGTGGCCGTGAGGGTCAGCACGTCCACTTCGGTGCGGAGTTTCTTGAGATGTTCCTTGTGCGTGACACCAAAACGCTGTTCCTCGTCAATGACCACCAACCCCAGGTCTTTGAATTCTACGTCGGCAGAAATCAGGCGATGCGTACCGATGACGATATCCACTTCGCCGAGGGCGAGTTTGTATAAAATCTCGGTCTGCTCGCGGTGGGTACGGAAACGCGAGAGCATCTCCACTTTGACGGGATATGCCGCCAGCCTTTGCGAGAAGGTTTCGAAATGCTGCTGTGCCAGAACCGTGGTCGGCACAAGCACGGCTACCTGCCTGCCATCCATCACGGCTTTGAATGCGGCGCGCAGAGCAACTTCCGTTTTGCCATAGCCCACATCGCCGCACAACAAGCGGTCCATTGGGCGGGCACGTTCCATGTCCCGTTTGATATCGAGAATGGCGCGTTTTTGATCTTCGGTTTCCACGTAGGGGAAACTATCTTCGAGTTCTTTTTGCCATTGCGTATCGGCGCTGAAAGAATAACCTTCCACCACCTGACGGCGCGCGTATAAGTCAAGTAAATCTTCCGCGACCTGTTGTACCGCCTCTTTGACTCGAGCCTTCGTTTCCTGCCAGGCTTGCCCGCCAAGATGGTCAAGAGATGGCGAGCCGCCCTCAGCGCCGACGTAGCGTGTAAGTCGATCGGCTTGGTGAACGGGGACGTAGAGGATGTCGCCGCGGTCGTATTCAACGGTGAGATACTCTCTTTCGTGGCCGTCCAGCTGTCGGTGAATGAGACCGTTGAATCGTCCAATGCCGTGATCCACATGGACGACATAGTCGCCTGTTTGCAGGTCCGCATAGATCGATTCGGGCGTCTCTGCCACTTGTTTCTGGCGGATGCGCGGTTGAGGCCGCTCCCAACCGAAGATCTCCGAGTCGGTGATGAGATGCGTGGTTTGAAACGTGAAGCCCTCAGAAAGTGAGGCTTCGATAAATTCAAGATGGGTCGGCTCCGAGTCTGGATAATGCTCGAGCCACAACTCGCGCAAACGCGGAGTCTGGCGCGAAACGATGTAAACCTGTTCACTGCGCTCAAGCACATTCGCAAGATAATCAATGAAAGGCTTGAGCCTGCCGCCGAAACGTTCGTCGTGGCCGAAATTCGAAGCGATATCAATGCTTGTATCGCTTTCGAGTATCTCCGTCGAATGTCCCAACTCAAGGCAGGGCATGTGGTGCACGTCGTCATTCAAGTCTGACCACGGCACATACGGCACAGGAAAAGCCGATGCAAGCGTGCCTTCGGCAATGCTCTCGCTTCTAAATTTCACCGCCTGCTCTTCGATCTCATTCGCCATCGTTTCCACAAGGCTGACATCGTCCATCAACACCAGCGATTGCGGCGGAAGATAATCGAGCAGCGACGCAGGCTGCGAGTGTAAAAGCGGAATGTGAAATTCGCTGAGGTTTTCGGAGGCATCACCTTCGGGCTGTAAATATTCGCGCGCAGGCGTGATGAGGATGAGATCAAGCTTTTCGATCGTGCGCTGTGAAGCGGGATCAAACTGACGGATGGTTTCGATCTCATCGCCAAAGAAATCAAGGCGCACTGGATTTGATTCAGTGGAAGGCCAGATATCGAGCAGACCGCCGCGATGGGAGAACTGACCAGGCTCGAGGACAGTGTTCACCCGCTGATAACCGATCCTCGCCCACTCACGGATCAATCCATCGGGTTGGATGCGCTGGTTTACTGACAGTTTTTTGCACGCTTTGAGATAGTCGCGGCGCGGAAGGGTGCGCGTCATCAGAGAACGCACCGACGCAATGATGATCGGCGGCACTTCGGGCTTTTTGACAAAAGGCAGATGATAGGCCGCCAGCATCGTCAGCGTTTGCAAACGCGAACGGCGCGTGGAAACTCCCCAGGCGGCCTCTTCATAAAACAAAGGATTCGGTTCCGCAAACAACAGCCGCGGCGACTTGATCCAAAAATCAAGTTCGTCAAAAAGGGAAAGTGCATGGTCGGCGCGGTCGGTAATGAGCAGGATGGGGCGATTCAAGTCCGCTTGCAGGGCGGCCAGTACAGGCAGGCGCGCAGAACGCGGCAAGCCAAGCCCCGAAAGGTTTTTGCCTGCGTTGAGTTCAGTCAACAGTTGCTGATAAGCGGGAAGTGTGCGGACGTGTGAAAGAAGAGGTTGCATAAGTTTGAGAAGATAGACGAAAGCAGAAAGAATTGAACTGAAAAGTAGAAAGTGGCTTAGCGCTTTCCACTTACTACTTACTCACTTCTCCATTGAATTTATTCATCGCAGAGTTCAGGCCCATCATCACAAATTCCATCGCAGCATCTGCGGCACGGTCAAGGACCTCGGGAAGGAGTTTCATATCGTCTTTCGAGAACATTTGCAGAACATAATCTTTCGGGTCCATGCGGCCAGGAGGACGGCCAATGCCGAGGCGCAGGCGCGGAAATTCCTTTGTGCCGAGGTGGTCAATGGTGGATGCCATTCCGCGCTGACCGCCGGGGCCGCCGCCCGGGCGGATGCGAATTGTGCCGAAGGGAATATCCAAGTCATCGTGGGCGACGAGCAGGTTTTCGATGGGAATCTTATAAAAGTGTAAAAGTCCCTGCACCGATTGACCTGAGAGATTCATGTAAGTCTGCGGCTTGGCGAGGATGATCTTCCGCTCTTCGTAAAGCGCAGAGGTGACAATGGCTTTGGCTTGCAATTTCATGCCGCGCGCGTTAAGCCGCACCGCAACCTGGTCAATGAGCATAAAGCCGATGTTATGGCGGGTGTCTTTATATTCACGCCCCGGGTTGCCGAGGCCGATGATGAGGTAGGTGTTTTCTGTCATAATTCAATTCCAAGTGCGGAAATCACTTTCAATACCTGTCTGTCTTCTCGCATTTCCTTCAGGTCGAGCCAAGCTACATCCTGCAGGAGTTGACTTATCCTTGGTAAGTCGCTTTCTTCGGGGTCATAACCAAGCACAGGATCGGATGAAGCCGTCAACTCAGCTGAAAAACAATATTCCTCGGGTGGTTCGAGAAAGAGTAATTTGCCAGTTTTCACATCGAGACCTGTCTCTTCCTTCACTTCACGGACAATGGTTTGTTCGGGAATCTCGTTGTTTTCAATTCCACCGCCGGGCAGAGTCCAATATTCTCTTGTGGGAGAACGGTGTAACACCATCAGAATTTTTCCATTTTGAATGATGGCCGCACAAGCGCGCGGACGAATCATGCCTTGCTCCTGAATCTAAAGATGATGCCAACGAAAAAGAACAGCACCAGCACGATCAACGCGCCGCGCCCGAAATTGACGTAGATCGAAGAGGAAGTTACCGACGCGGGGTTGGGCGGCATGGGCGTAGGTGACGAGAATGTTTGCAGGGTCGGCTCAGGCTGACGGGTGGATGTGGGCGGCGCACTCGTCACAAAAAATTCAACTGCTTCGGTGGATGTCGGGGTCACGGTCGTGATGGGTTCTTCATTGCGAACCTTTAGATCCGACACGATGACATCCTGCGAGGAACCGTCCAAAAGAAATACGCGCAGGTGCAAAATATAGTCGCCATCGGTTACTGCGGTCGTGTCCCAAACGGCGAGGGTTGGGTTTTGGACGGGTTGAGGATATGTTTGGATGGTGAACCAGCTGTCGGCGGGGTTGGACGCGTAGGAGAATGCCAGTTCCGCAGAGACGAAGTTCGGCACATCCATATTCCCAAGAATTTCCACTTGCCCGCGGAGCGTGTCACCGGGCTGCGGGGATGTGATGGAAATCGTCTCGGCTTGAAGCCAAAAAAAGAGCGCAAAAATGACAGGAAGCTTCAGCATGGCAATCAGCAAGTTTAACATGAAGGGAGGTCAGGGTCAAATCTCGTTACGAAATTGCGAGGAGGCGCGCCAAATCTTACAATGACATTATTGAAATGTGGGAGCAATTCTCGAATGAATATTTTTCTGGTACACTCAGCCAATCAAACACCAACGGCGGGGAAACCCGTTTATCCAGGAGACTGAGTTATGGCAAAATCACGTTCTGATCAGATGGTGGAACGCCTGCGCAACATGCAGGCAGCAGCACCTGACATTGAAGCATCTGCCGTTGTTTCTGTAGACGGCCTCATTATGGCTTCTGCCTTGCAACAAGGCGTGGAAGAGGATCGTGTTTCGGCCATGTCGGCGGCGATGTTGAGCCTCGGCGAGCGTATTTCCGGCGAATTGGGCCGCGGCGGTCTGGATCAGGTTTACATCAAAGGCGATAAGGGCGCCATTGTGTTGACCGCCATCGGCGAAGAAGCCGTACTTACCGCAATGTCGCGTCAGGACGGCAAACTCGGCATGATCTTCCTTGAGATGCGGCGCGCCGCTGAAGACCTTGTAAAATTGGTCGGATGAACAGAAAGAAATTCCACCACCCAAATTGTTCGCAACCCCAAATGGGGAGGGCTTAAACGCCCTCCCCATTCTCTTTGTTACCCTCACCCCTACCCCTCTCCCAAATGGAAGAGGGATGAGAAAAGGAAAAAATCATGACCACAAAATATTTATTTTTCACCGGCGGAGTTGTTTCATCGGTTGGCAAGGGTGTTACCGCCGCCGCAATGGGTTTGCTGCTTAAGGAGCGCGGCTTCAATGTCGCGGTGCAAAAGCTGGACCCGTATATCAATGTTGACCCTGGCACGATGTCGCCCTACCAACACGGCGAAGTGTATGTGCTGGATGACGGCGCAGAAACCGACCTGGATCTGGGTCACTACGAAAGATTCATCGACAACCGCCTGACCAGAGTCAGCAACTTCACTACGGGACAGGTCTATGCGGAAACCATCGCCAAGGAACGCCGCGGTGATTTCCTCGGTGGAACGATCCAGGTCATCCCACACATCACCAACGAGATCAAGCGCCGAATCGGTCTCGCCGCAAAAGAGACTGGCGCAGAGATCATGATCCTTGAAGTGGGCGGCACGGTCGGCGATATCGAGTCACAGCCGTTTCTTGAGGCCCTGCGTCAACTCCGCAATGAAGTGGGACGTGAGAATTGTCTGTTCGTGCATGTAACCTGGCTCCCCACCATCGGCGCAACGGGTGAGATCAAAACTAAACCCACTCAGCATTCCGTCGCCGCATTGCGCTCCATTGGTATCTCGCCGAATATCATCATCGCGCGCGCCGATCAGGATGTAGACAAAGGTTTGTGCGAAAAGATCGCGCTCTTCTGCGATGTGGAAAAAGATTCGGTCATCCCCATGAAAACGGCGGATGTGTTGTACGAAGTTCCGCTTCTCCTCGAAAAACTCGGCGTGGGCGAACTGGTCCTTGGAAAACTTGGCCTTGAGGCAAAACGCAAACCGAATATGCGTCCATGGAAAAAACTTGTGGATGATGTCCGCAAGCCAAAACCGACCGTGAAAGTTGCGCTGGTTGGTAAATATGTTGAACTGCAGGATGCGTACATGTCGGTGCGCGAGGCGCTTAAACATGCCGCGCTCGCAAACGGCGTGGAAGTGGAAATCAACTGGGTCCACTCTGCCGACCTCGAAAAAGACAAGGGTTGGGATATCGTCAAAAAATCGGATGCGGTGCTTGTGCCCGGCGGCTTCGGTTCGCGCGGCATTGAAGGCAAGGTAATGGCGGCACGTTATGCGCGCGAAAACAAGGTGCCGTATCTCGGTCTGTGTTTGGGCATGCAGGTGATGTGCATTGATTTCGCCCGTCATGTGCTTGATCTTGAAGAAGCAAATTCCTCTGAATTTGATCGGGGCACGGAACACCCTGTGATCGACCTGATGATCGACCAGCGCTCGATCACCGACATGGGCGGAACCATGCGCCTCGGACTTTACCCATGCCTGCTCCAAAAAGGGACGAAGGCCGCCACCGTTTACGGAGTCGCCAAAGTGGACGAGCGGCATCGTCATCGTTTTGAATTCAACAATTCCTACCGCGCCGATTTCGAAAAGCGCGGCATGATCTTCTCTGGTTTATCTCCCGATAATAGATTGGTTGAGATCGTCGAACTGGCCGATCATCCGTACATGGTGGCAAGTCAATTCCACCCTGAGTTTTTGTCGCGCCCCATGCGGCCACATCCGCTGTTTGTGGGGCTGTTGAAGGCGGCGAAGGAACGGGCGAAAAAGTAACGGGGAAGAAAGAAAGTGGGGATTGGAAAATGCAAAGTGGCGCGGAGGTCTTTTTGGGGAGGCTTCCGCGTTTTATTGTGAGTACGGAGTGCGTCGCACCATTCATGGTGAGGTGTGCTTTTTATCAGCCCATGCTTCGGCTTCGTTCGCAAAAAAACTGTCTCCACTCAGCCCGAAAACAAAAAATCCCCGCCTTGCGACGGGGATTTTTTTGTAAAACTGACGTGTATATTACACGGTGCTGAGGCTGGAGTTGACTTTGCTGAATACGTTGCCGATGATCGGTCCGAGAATCATGAGAGCGGCGATCACAACGATGGCGACCAAAACGAGAATTAGAGCGTATTCAACAAGACCCTGACCTTTTTCCTTGGGTGAAAATAACATGGTGGTGTGTCTCCTTTCTTTAGAATTTCCGGGGAAGGTCTCCCAAGATTGATCTTATTTTACTCGGTCTGAAAAATAATTCAAGGGGACAGGTCCTTTTTCCCCTTTACAGTTATGTTAACTAAATGGCACGATATTGTAGAACAGCCATTGATTTGTCTTACAAAAAGATCCCCAAATTATCCGCGCGATTTCTCAGGGATGCGATCAAACTGTTGTACACCCGCGTCCTTTGCTCGATATCGCCGAAATAATCCACATATTGATATTTCGTCAGCATTTCCGGGACTTCGCAATGGTCAATGCGGATGGGAATGATGAAAATTGTCCCTTCTGGTTTCTCGGCGGCGGTATCCAGGGCAAGTTTCAATTCCTTTTGGAAGAAACCTTCAGAAATCACTGCAACTGCTGAAAGAAAAACGATTACCGCATGTGATTGCCTGACTGCCGTAACGACACTATCCTGCCAGACTTGCCCAGGCAGGATATCCTCCTCGTCAAACCACGGATCGATCCAGCCTTCAGCTTTTAAGCGCTGACTGAATTCACGAATCACCATCTGGTTTTCTTTTGCATAACATAAAAACGGGATCAGTTTCTTTTGAGCGGGATTGGATTTCCCCAAACCTTCTTGCGTCATGATGTCAGCTCCGTCTCGTACGATTTTTTGAGATTATATCCCAGTCAAACTCCAAATCCTTTGGGCATTTCCGCATACACCCCGCGCATGGATTCAGGCAGCCCATTGGCGAGGGTGAACATCAGGCGGTCGGTAAGAGAAAGCGGCGTATCGCTTGGATTCGGCAAAATAGGTGGCAGCAGTTTGATGGTCACGTTTGAACGGGCGGGAAATCGCTTGAAAAATTTGTCGGTACCGATCACATTCATCGGCACGATCGGGCAGTTCATTTTGATCGCCAGTCGGGCTGTGCCTGTTTTTGCAACTCCGAGACCTTTGCCTTTTGAGCGTTTCCCTTCGGGGAACATTCCGAGCGTGTGTCCGTGCGTCAGCACTTTTTCTGCATGGCGTACCGCCCATTCATCTTTTTCGCCGCGATAGACGGGAAAGGCACAAAGCACACGCAAAAGCGGATCGAGCGGGGTGTTGAACAATTCAGCCTTGCCCATATAGCAGATCGCACGCGGAACAGCGAACTGCATGGGAAACACATCGAAATTGGTCACATGATTGGCGGCGATGATGACAGGCCCATCGAGTGGAAAATTCTCCCTCCCCTCCACTTTCATCACCATCATGGTATGAAAAACGGAACGTACAAGATACAGCAAAAATTTTCTGACAGGGGTTTCTTCCAGGTAGTATTTTTTTCGGTCGCGCGGGTCAAAATCCTGCTGGGCACTCAAGGTGGCAACTCCATACAAAATGCGATTATACTTGATACGTAATTTCACAAACACTAACAGGAGTCAGTAATGGACACTACAATTGAAAGCATCTCCGCACTCGAGATCCTCGACTCACGCGGCAACCCTACCGTAGAAGTAGAAGTGGTTTTGATGGACGGCGCAATGGGCCGCGCAGCGGTTCCCTCCGGCGCATCCACAGGCGAACACGAAGCATTGGAAATGCGTGATGGCGACAAGAAACGCTACCTCGGCAAGGGCGTCTCCAAGGCGGTCGCCAACGTGAACGGCGTGATCTCAGACGCGCTTTTCGGCTGGGATGCCTCAGACCAGAAGGCAATTGACAATGAATTGCTTGCCCTCGATGGCACCCCCAATAAAGCCAAGCTCGGCGCAAATGCGATCTTGGGCGTCAGCCTTGCAGTTGCAAAAGCCGCGGCAAATTCGTACGGCATGCCTTTGTATCGCTATCTCGGCGGTGTGTATGCGCATGTGCTTCCCGTCCCGATGATGAACATCATGAACGGCGGCGCACATACAAGCTGGCAAAGCACTGACATGCAGGAATTCATGGTGATGCCTTTCGGGGCCCCCTCCTTCTCTGAAGGTTTACGCTGGGGTGCGGAAATTTACCATGCACTGAAGTCAGTTTTAAAGGAAAAGGGATACGGCGCTCTCGTCGGCGATGAAGGCGGATATGCCCCCGCACTCAAGGCCAATAACGAAGCTATTGAATTGATCCTCGCTGCGATCGAAAAAGCTGGATTCAAAGCCGGCCGCGGTCAACAGGTCGCCATCGCACTCGATCCTGCTGCTTCTGAGCTATATGATGAAAAGACCAAGAAATATAACCTTCGCAAGGAAGGCAAGGAATTGACTGGCGAACAGATGGTTGAGTTCTGGGCCAAGTGGGTCAAGGACTATCCCATCGTTTCCATCGAAGACGGTCTCGCTCAGGATGACTGGGATGCGTGGAAGTTGATGGTCAAAACCGTTGGTGATAAATGCCAGATCGTCGGCGACGACTTGCTGGTAACAAACCCAGAACGCGTTCGCAGAGCAATCGCTGAAAACGCTGCCAACGCCCTGCTTGTCAAGGTTAACCAGATCGGGTCACTCACTGAGACCATCGAAGCCGTGGATCTCTGTCAGCGCGCAGGCTGGCGCGCGGTCACATCGCACCGCTCCGGCGAGACTGAAGACGCGACCATCGCTGACCTGGCTGTTGCGCTCAACACAGGCCAGATTAAAACTGGGGCTCCTGCCCGTTCCGATAGAGTTGCGAAATACAATCAACTTCTCCGCATCGAAGCGGAATTGGGGAGTGAAGCACATTATGCGGGATGGGATGCGTTGGGCAAAAAGTAAACCAAATACATATCATTAAATAAAAGACACAGGAGATTAATTGCCTGTGTCTTTTATTTCCAAACGCCCTATCGGAGAGCATCTTCAATCACTTGCCGCATGGAGGCTGTGTCAAGGTCCTTTTTATCCAGGAAGGCAATGACTCCGGCCGACAATGCCTGCTTTCGGAATTCTCGGTCTGGATAGGCACTAATGACTACAATCCGTGTCAAGGGTGAAATCGTGCGCAGTCGACGTGCACACAGTATTCCATCTTCATCCCGCAAAACGACATCAATGAAAGCAAGTTGAGGTTTTACCTGGTCTCCCAGGCTCAAAGCCTCGAATACATTTTCAGCTTCATAAAGCATGGAAGTAGGATATATCTTGCCGATCAGCCTTTTAAGCTGCTGACGGTAACGGGTGTTGTCATCTACAACCAGAACACTAAGGGCATGCTCAATCTGAGCAGGCTCCGTTTCAACCATTTCCTGTCCACTTGAAGCCAGCAATTCAGGGTGGCGCAATGCATAATTCAATGCTTTTAGCCTGCTATCGACACCCAAAACCCGATATAAGGCTGTTAAATGGTTTTCAATGGTCTTGACGCTTAGATCCAGGGTTAATGCAATATTGCGATTGTCACTCCCTTGGGCAATCAAACGCAACAATTCGCGCTGTCGGCGTGTAAGCCAGGGTGTATTGGGAAGCGAGGAGGCGGGATGGCGGTTTGTAAGCCGATCGATCAAGCTGCCAGAGATCCAGCGTTCACCGCTCAAAATCCTTTGAGCTGCGAGCTGAAGGTCAGCCAAGGGTTGATCTTTCATGTGATATCCGTTGGCACCGGCTCTTAACAACCCCACGACATAGGATTCATCGTCATATGCGCTGACTATCAGGATTTTTATATTCGGATACTCGGATTTAATCTTTTGAACGGCTGAAATCGGCTCAAAATCAGGCATACTCACATCCATGACCAGAAGGTCGGGACGAATGCGGGCCAATGCTTCCATCAAATCATGGCCGTTTCCAACTTCGCCTAATATTTCCAAATTAGGTAATACTTCAAGCGCATTCCGCAAACCGGCGCGAACCACGGTGTGGTCGTCAGCCAATAAAACTCTTATGGGGGGCATAAAGCTATTATGCCCTAACTGACAATCCCTGACCAGTATCTATTTATTGGCGAGTTCCATTCGGTTAATTATCGAAGAATTCAGGTTAAAATAAGTCATGGCTGAACCTCTATTGCGTGTCGAAAATTTGTCAAAGAATTTTAATCGCCTGCCTGTTTTGAAGGATGTGTCCTTTTCACTTGCACAAGGTGAGGTAATAGGCCTTGTGGGTCGTCAAGGCGCGGGGAAGTCAACTTTATTCCATCTGTTAAATGGAGCCATGGCACCCTCATCCGGCACGATCAACTTTGATGGAATACACCGCAGGTTTTCAAACCGCATTCAAGCGCAAAAATTTGGAATTGAAACCGTATACCAGACGGCTGGTCTGCTTAATTGGTTCGACTTCTCTGCCAACCTCCTATTAGACCGTGATTCCAATGTCGAAACAACCCGTCGTACTTCTGGCCTAGTGGAACAATTCAATGTAACGGAAAACATTCTATTAGGGCGTGAGATAAGGAAATTTTCCAAATTCGGTGTCATCGACTGGGCCCGCATGGTAGATGTCGCACGAGAGCTATTGGCTGAATTTGAACTTTCGCCAGATCTGGCACATGAATCGGTCGGTAATCTTTCTGATGAACAGCGACAAGTAGTTATGTTGCTGCGGACCCTTAACAGGTCCAGCCGCCTCCTGCTTTTGGATGACATTATCCCAATATTAAGTTTCCAGCGCCAAAAGATCCTGTTGAATAAAATCAAAAAGCTGGCTGCCCAAGGCACATCCATTATCATAAGCAGCGACGATCTTAAACACTTGTTTACGGTCACAGATCGAATTATTGTTTTGTACGAAGGCAGGTTGGTAGCCGACCGTCGAACAGCAGAGTCAACACCACGCGAGATTGTTGAGTTAATCGTAGGGTCGTCCGGACAAGAGCAGGTATCCCCTCTTATTTGGGCGCTGGAAAGTTACCATTCTGCTCAACATCAATCTGAGCAATTACGCAAAACCCAGGTGTCCCTGAAGGAAAGTTTGGAGGCTCGCAACTCTCAAAACCGACAACTGGTCGAGCGCCTCGGCAATCAACTCGTGGCACTGGATCAACTAAACGCCGCGCTGCAGGCCACTCAACGACGCTTAATAACCGAACGAGAAGAGGAGCGTAAAGTACTTGCGCGGGAATTACACGATCAGATCATTCAAGACCTTTTGGGGCTCGGTTATCATTTGGAGGAGATCGAGGAATTGGAAAGATCACCGGCTTTACAAAAGGATGTAGCCGCCATCCGACTGGGCATTCGAAATCTGGTTGGGGAATTGCGAGAGATGTGCAGTGACCTGCGTCCGCCGACAATTGATCATCACGGGCTAACAGCGGCGATCGATTCGCTTGCCCATGAGTGGGTGGAAAGAAACGAAATTCAACTTCAACTGGAAATCGACCCAACGCTGGGACGTTTGCCTGAAACAATAGAATTGTCAATTTTCCGCATTGTGCAGGAAGGACTGAACAATATTCGCAAACACGCAGCGGCACACCATGTCAGACTTTCTCTGCAACGGACTTCATCCACCAACATATTAGTGCGCTTGGAAGATGATGGCCAGGGTTTACCAGTCCCAACGGATCTGGCTTCCCTTTCTCTGAACAAGCATTTCGGTCTCGTCGGCATTAGTGAACGTGTTGCCCTGCTGGGCGGGGTTATGAATATAGAATCTTCAAAAGGAAACGGCACAATTCTTCAAGTGGAGATACCCAGTCCATACCCACTTATCACAGCCTGAATTCCTAACCAGAAAATCGAAACACATTTGGCAAGGGTAAATTAGGGGATTTCCCCTATTAAAAAAGGGGGGTTACACTCATGAAATTGGGGGATTAAGACATGCACAATCTGATTGATAAACTATATACTCAATTAAGGTAGCAGTTTGGTGGCTTTACGGTGAAACTATGCCATCCAATCGTCAGATCAAGGTATAAGAATTATAAGTAAATCTTAGCTTTCAAAATCAATTTCATATCCAGCTTTACATTCGAATGCGTCAAAGGCAGTTTTCCTGGTCAATTCTTTATGGATATACTCATGAACTTATTCGTTTCCAAGTATGCCATTAGCGAAGTATTTACGTTCGTTTTGAACGTAAATACTTCGCTTTTTTTGTCTTATCATAAAAGGAGGTGATTGCAAAAGCCGGTAAATACCCACATTCAAACAGACAATTGTCATCTAACCATCAAGAAAAAACTACGTAAGGAGAGAAGAATGAATAAAAAGTTGTTTACATTGTTGAGCGTTTTGGTGCTTGTCTCCATGGCGCTCGCCGCTTGTGGTCCCACTGCACCAACCGAATCAGCCACCAAACTCGCAGTTGGTATCGTACTTCCGACCAAAGATGAACCTCGCTGGGTGCAGGATGAAACCCGTTTCAAAGACGCACTGACAGCAGCTGGCTACGATGTGGAGATTCTTTTTAGTCAGGGTGATTCAGCAAAAGAAAAAGCCAATGTCGAATCTCTGATCACCAAAGGTGTCAAAGTCATCATCCTCACCCCGCAAGATGGTGCCGCTGCTGGTGCTGCTGCTGAAGCCGCGCGCGCTGCCGGTGTGAAAGTGATCTCGTATGATCGCTTGATCCGCGACACCGACGCTGTCGACTTCTACGTCACATTTGACAGCATTTCCGTGGGTGCCGCCCAGGCTCAATACCTGGTCGACAACGCCACTGGCACAGGCAACCCTCTATATTTATATGCTGGCGCAGCCTCCGACAACAACGCCTTCCTATTCTTTGAAGGCGCTTGGAATGTACTCCAGCCCAAGATCGCTGACGGCACTTTCGTCATCAAGAACTCTAGCGAAGCCGTCGCACTTCAGGACAAAGCCACCCTCACCCGCGATGAACAATCCGCAATCATTGGTCAAGTCACGACCAACTGGGATTTCAACACCGCCAAGAATTTAGCTGAAGCCAACCTCACAGCAGCCGCGGCCGCTGACAAAGGCAATGTCTTCATCCTTGCCCCGAATGACGGGACCGCTCGCGCGATCGCCGATGCTTTCGGCGCTGACAAAGATGTCACCAGCTATGCTGTCACCGGTCAGGATGCTGAAAAAGCTTCCGTCCAGTACATCATCGATGGCAAGCAGTCCATGACCGTTTTCAAGGATGTCCGCACTCTGGTTGATGATGCCATTGCCGCTGCTGTAACCTTCGTTGAAGGTGGCACACCTAAAGCATCGAACTCCTACAACAACGGCAAGATCGATGTTCCTGCCAACCCAACCGTTGTTGTTACAGTCACCAAGGAAAATGTTCAATCTGCTTTGATCGACTCCGGTTATTATCCCGCCAGCGACTTCACCGGCTTGGATGGCGCATCTGTTCCTCCTGCTGCTACCGGCTCAGTTGAAGTATTCTCTTGGTGGACCGGTGGCGGTGAAGCCGCTGGTCTTGAAGCTATGATCGGCGTATTTGGCGCTCAATATCCTGATATTGAATTCGTCAATGCCGCAGTTGCTGGTGGTGCTGGCACCAATGCACGTGCTGTACTTGCTACTCGCTTACAAGCTGGCGACCCGCCTGATAGCTGGCAAGGTCATGCTGGTCAGGAATTGATCGGTACATATGTTGCTGGAGGCCAGATCGAACCGCTGAATGACCTCTATGAAGCCGAAGGCTGGCTTGATGTTATGCCTGAAACTCTCATCCCGCTCATCTCAAACGATGGCAGCATCTATTCTGTGCCGGTTAACATCCACCGTGCCAATGTACTTTGGTACAACCCCACCGTACTCGCTGACAACGGCGTTGAAGTCCCCACCACCATGGATGAATGGTTCTCTGCAATGGACACTTTGCAAGCCGCCGGTGTCCAGCCGCTAGCCCTCGGTGAACAATGGACCAAGATGCATCTGCTTGAGACCGTTTTGCTTGGCACTCTTGGTGCCGATGCCTATAATGGCTTATGGGATGGTACCACCGACTGGGCGAGCCCCGAAGTCAAGACCGCTTTGGATAATTATGCCAAAGTATTGACTTATGCCAACAGCGATTCGTCATCTCTTTCATGGCAGGATGCCGCGCAACTCGTCATCAATGGCGACGCGGCGTTCAATGTGATGGGAGACTGGGCTGAAGGCTATTTCCGCGAACTGGGCAAGGCCCCCAACACCGACTATGGCTGGGCTGCCACTCCCGGTAGCGATGGCGTCTTCCAATTCCTTTCCGACTCATTCGTACTTGCGGTTGGCGCTCCTGATGCAGAAGCTGCAACTGCCTGGTTGAAGATCGCTGGTTCCAAGGAAGGTCAGGAAGCGTTTAACCCTGTCAAGGGTTCGATCTGTGCCCGCACCGATTGTGATAAGTCCCTCTTCGGTGTATATCTCCAGTCAGCCATGGATGATTGGTCATCCAACATCGTAGTTGGTTCCTTGACTCACGGTGTAGTAGCCAATGACTCTTGGAAGACAGAGATCGACACCGCACTTGGCTTGTATATTGCCGACGGCAACGTGGAAGGCTTCCAAACTGCCCTTGTAGCTGCATGTGCCAGCTCGGGTCCCTGCAAATAAATAAATCTTAGTGTTAAAATCGTTGAGGCTCCGTACGATCTATGGATACGGAGCCTCAACCACTATCATTAGCCCATTCCAATATCGAGGCATTCCATGTTAAGAGATAAAGATCGTTACCTAAATATCCTTCTTATCTCGCCATCCATTCTGGCCATTTTGATCTTTGTCTACGCATTTATAGGCTGGTCAGTACGCGTATCTCTGAGCAAATGGAAAGGCTTGAGCGCAGATTACACATGGAATGGTATCCAAAATTATCTTGACCTTTTCGCCGACCCACGCTTTCAAATAGATATTCGCAATACATTGATCTTCACGGGGGTATTTGTTATTGGCAGTATTTTGTTGGGGTTTACTCTCGCCGTAATGCTTGATCAGGGCTTGAAAGGGGAAAGTTTCTTCCGTAGTTTATTTTTGTTTCCCATGGCAATTTCCTATATCGTCACAGGTGTTGTCTGGCGCTGGCTGATGAATCCTGCTGGAGGCTCTCGCACCAGCGGGCTTAATTTATTGTTTACAAATATGGGGTTGGATTCGCTTGTGAACCAATGGCATACCACTCCCACATGGGGTATAGCGGCCATTGCACTTGCAGCTATCTGGCAAATGTCCGGCTATACAATGGCTCTTTATCTGGCAGGTTTGCGTGCCATTCCGGAAGACCTGAAAGAAGCAGCACGCATAGACGGGGCAAACGAACTGCAAATTTATCGCCACATCATGCTGCCCCTGCTCTCCCCCGTTACACTTTCCGCGCTTATTATTCTCGGCCACATGTCTCTTAAGGTCTTTGACTTAATCGTCGCCATCGCAGGCAAACAACTTCCACTGGATGTGCCAGCTATTTACATGTGGCAGATCACTTTCGACGGTTTGTTCTACGGACGTGGTGCGGCGGTTGGCGTTCTCCTGCTCATCAGCATTGCAGTCCTTATTATTCCTTATATTCGTTACACTACCAAAATTGAGGCGGAACAATGAAAACCCAATTACGCCTCGGCAAATACTGGCTTTATATTCCATTGATCTTAATGTCCATCTTCTATTTGCTTCCAATGTACATCATTATTATCACGGGATTTAAAAGCTTTGCAGAAATAGACCTGAAGACCATGTGGGATCTTCCGCATGGCATTGCCTTCGACAATTACATCGAAGCATACTCTAAACTTGCGCCGTCGTTGTGGAACAGTTTCGCAATGGTTATCCCTGCAGCACTAATCTCATCCATACTCGGTTCAGTGAATGGCTACATCCTTGCCAAGTGGAGATTCCGCGGCGCAGATGTGATCTTCCCCTTCATTCTCTTTGGGATGTTCATTCCCTATCAAAGCATTCTTATTCCACTCGTGCAATTCATGAATATGGTCGGCATCAAAGGTTTGCCAGGGCTGGCAATGGCGCACATCATTTATGGTATTCCCATCACCACACTCACCTTCCGCAATTATTATGCCAGCCTGCCGCAAGAACTACTCGAAGCAGCGAAAATAGACGGTGCGGACATGCTTGGCATTTATCGATACATTCTTCTACCGATCTCAATGCCGAGTTTTGTGGTGGTTTTGATCTGGCAATTCACTTCCGCATGGAATGACTTTCTCTTCGCTGTTGTCCTCACTGGCAACAGTGATTGGCCGATTACCGTCGCGCTCAACAATATGGCAGGAAGTCAGATCATTTCGTGGAATGTACAAATGGCTGGCTCGCTTCTCGCCGCACTCCCCACCTTACTCGTTTACATCTTCCTGGGTCGTTATTTCCTGCGAGGGCTACTTGCAGGATCATTAAAAGGTTAAAAATAACTGACCTTGAGATCGATATTTCAATTTCAATAGTAAAGCCACCACTTCCTTTTCTTAAACTGGAGTATCCATGTCCAACCCCATATTGGAAATGAAAAATATCACCAAGGAATTTCCTGGTGTAAAAGCTTTAAATAACGTCAGCTTTCAAGTAAAAGAACATGAAATACACTGCCTGGTTGGAGAAAACGGTGCAGGCAAATCCACCCTGATGAAGGTGTTGAGCGGAGTATATCCACACGGAGAGTATACGGGTGAAATTGTCTTTGATGGAAAAGTACAGAGTTTTCGAGGTATCAGCGACAGTGAAAAAACCGGGGTCGCCATTATTTATCAGGAATTAGCCCTTGTCCCCGAAATGACTGTATACGAGAATATCTTTCTAGGCCATGAGATCAAAAATGGTTCAATTATCGACTGGAATGAAACCATCAAACGCGCAGGCGAAATGTTGAAGAAGGTGAAACTCAATGTAAACCTCGCCGAAAAAGTGAGGGATTTGGGCGTGGGAAAAAGGCAATTAGTTGAAATTGCGAAGGCACTCAGCAAGGATGTTAAATTATTAATTCTGGACGAACCTACAGCAGCACTCAACGAAGACGACAGCGAAAATCTATTAGACCTGTTACGGGACTTAAAAAATCACGGCGTTACCTGCGTACTGATCTCCCATAAATTAAAAGAGGTCATAAAAATAGCAGACACAGTTACAGTTTTACGCGATGGACAGACGATATGCACACTGGATGCTCAAAAAGGTGAAGTTTCGGAAACTGCGCTGATCAAGCATATGGTAGGGCGCGAAATCAACAATATCTATCCAAAAAGGGAAACAAGAAAAGTCGGGGAAGTCATACTTAATGTTGAAAATTGGAATGCTTATGACCCTAATCTGGGCAGAAGCATTCTCAAGGATGTTAATTTTCATGTCAACAAAGGTGAAATTGTTGGGCTTGCAGGCTTGATGGGGTCAGGGCGCACCGAACTTGCTTTGAGCATATTTGGGAATCCTGCGGGCTACTATATTAGCGGAGAACTATCCATGTTGGGAAGCAAAAAACGCTTTAAGCATCCTGAAGATGCGATTAATGCGGGCGTCGCTTATGTAACAGAAGACAGAAAAGGCAATGGTCTGATCCTGATCCAGGATGTCAAACAAAACATCACCCTTGCCAATTTAAAGGAAATTGCAACCCGAAGCATTGTCAACGACAACGCCGAAGTTAAAGTTGCGAATGAATACAAGTCCTCTTTAAATATTAAAACGCCGTCCGTTGAACAAAAGGTTTCGAACTTAAGCGGCGGAAACCAGCAAAAAGTGTCTGTAGGTAAATGGTTATTCGTCAAACCGAGCCTATTGATCTTGGATGAACCAACCAGAGGCATTGACGTTGGCGCCAAATATGAAATTTATACGATCATGACAAAGCTGGTAGAGCAGGGTTTGAGTATTATCATGATTTCGTCCGAACTGCCAGAAATTCTTGGTATGAGTGACAGAGTGTATGTTGTCTCAGCCGGGAAAATCGCAGGAGAGCTGGCTATTCGCGATGCCACTCAGGAAAAAATTATGCAATTGGCAACAAACTACTAAGGAGTTCTCAAATGTCTTTTTTCCAAAATGCCCGAAAACTATTACAGCAGAATATTCGTGAATATGGCATGTATATTGCCCTATTCGTCATTATGGCCATCTTTACGGTCACAACAAAAGGCACGTTTATCTCATCACGAAACATTGTCAATCTGGTGAATCAGACAGGCTATATAGCAGTCCTGGCTATTGGCATGACTTTGGTCATCGTGATCAGACATATCGATTTATCTGTCGGTTTTCTTGGTGGATTTCTTGGTGCCGTTGTCGCGATTGCAATGGTACAGTGGCATTTGCCTGTATTCCCGGCAATACTTCTCACCCTGGCGCTTGGAGTTCTGGCTGGGGTAATTATCGCCTTCCTCGTGGCGCAAATGAAAATACCCGCCTTCGTTGCCACACTGGCTGGATGGTTAATTTATCGTGGCGCCATTCTAGTGGTGACTGAAAGCACCGGAACTATCGTGATCCCCGACGAAACTTTTAACGCAATTGGAAATGGTTTTATCCCTGATCTTCCAGAAATGGGAATCTTACCGGGCGTACATAAATTAACTCTTATCATCGGATTAATTGCCATCGTTCTACTGATCATAAGCGAAATAAATAGTCGCAAAAAGAAACAAGCCTATAATTTTGAGGTATTACCAATGGAGATGTTCATCATTAAATTGGTATTCACGTCGGCCTTGATTGGCGGTATCACCTGGCTGCTCGCAGGATACCAGGGACTCTCCTGGACGGCCGTGGTCGTGCTGGTAGTAGCCATCATCTATCATTTCATCACAACACAAACAGTGCTTGGCAGGCATATTTATGCCGTCGGTGGAAATCCGGAAGCGGCTGAGTTAAGTGGCATCAATGTAAAAAAAATAACCTATATCGTGTTCGGTTCCATGGGTATGCTGGCCGCTCTTTCGGGCATTTTGTTCGCCTCCCGCTTACAATCTGCTACAACGACAGCCGGTGGATTATGGGAACTGGACGCCATCGCAGCAGCTTTTATCGGTGGTGTATCACCAGCAGGTGGTATTGGTAAAGTAGCCGGGTCGATTATCGGCGCTTTGGTGATGCTCTCACTAACGAGTGGTATGAACCTGATGGGCATCGGCATATCCTATCAATACATGGCTAGAGGCGCTGTACTGGCAGCTGCTGTGATCTTTGATGTTGCAACTCGCAATCGGGCACACTAAAATAAAAAAGCATGCATCGCCAAACCTGATCTGTAAGCCAAACCACCGCAACCAAACACTTACAACACAACTATCACTCAACTAGCGGAAATAGCAATTCCGCTAGTTTTTTTTATTTTGCTTGTAACCCTTATTAAAAATTACAACCATATTGAATTAGCCCACCCTACCCAAACGGGTACTTTTGTCCTGGATTTTCTCCATAAAAACTCATTGTAAACTCTCTCTTGACTCTGGCTGATATTTTTGATATTATGTTATCGATAACATGTTATCGATAACATAATAAATTATAAGGTTAACGGCCTTGATATCACCTAGCAGAAGAAAACGAGTTACCATCAAAGATGTCGCACAAGCGGCGGGTGTCTCCACCCAAACCGTTTCGCGCGTAATGAATAAGTTTTCATATGTTTCTGAGGAAACTCGCCAGCGGGTGGAAACGGTGGTTGAGCAATTAGGGTATCACCCAAGCACACTTGCCCGCAGTCTTATTCAACAGCGCAGCTATACCTTGGGGGTTGTCACATTCGGACTAAAGTATATTGGCCCTTCAAGAACGCTCAATGGGGTGGCAGATAAAGCCGATGAACTTGGTTACATGCTCTTGATGAAAGAACTTGACAATTTTGATACGAATAGAATTGACGAAGTAATAGACTCACTACTGGCTCGCCAGGTGGATGGAATCATTTGGGTGGCACCCGAGATCGGGGACAATCATTCCTGGGTTGAAGAACGTATGGACAAAATCTCGGTGCCTGTATTGTTCCTTGCCATGAGACCACGCGAAGGAATATCCAGCGTAGCGACAGATAACTATCAGGGCGCGGTACTGGCAATTCAACACCTTTTGGAATGCGGCAGGAAAAAGATTGGGCATATCGCAGGCCCGCTCACTTGGTGGGAAGCAGATGAACGCAAGCGAGGTTGGCGTGAAACTTTGAGTGCGGCAGGATTCAACCCTTTGGAAGAGCATTGCACTGAAGGAAATTGGTCCTCTGCTAGCGGCGAACAGGCATTTATTCAGCTTCTCGAGTCATATCCGGATATGGATGCTGTCTTTGTAGCCAATGATCAGATGGCGTTGGGGGGGTTGCGGGAAGCAATTCGCAGGGGTATCCGTGTTCCGGAGCAGCTGGCAGTTATCGGCTTTGATAATATCCCCGAATCGGCTTATTTTTATCCTTCACTAACCACTATTTATCAAGATCTTCAATTACTTGGCGAGCAGGCTGTTCAAAGCATCGTAGAGATGATTCAGGCCAGACAGGAAAATAAATCGGTTATCGCACAATCAAGGTTTATTCAACCAACCCTTGTTATTCGTGAAAGCTCAAATTTTGCTGGGTAGTATCTCTGCCCCGTTCCCATGGTAAATTGTGATTAAGATATGGAATGGGTATCAAATAAAAGGAGGTGATGGCGAAGGGGCTACAGAACGAACATAAAGAAGGATGTGCACCCTGATAGCCTGGCGTATGAGGTGTAAGGTTCCTGGCGAGATAATGCATCACAACTTGATGATTAATCAATTCTTGCTAAATTATTACGCCAACATAGTATCTAATGTTACTAACTAAGGAGAAGAAAATGTCCAAAAAGTTATTCTACAACCTTCTAGCTGTGCTGATGCTGGCCAGCCTTGTACTCTCAGCATGTGGCGTAGCTGCCCCTGCTTCAGAAGCCAAACTAGTAGGCATCAGTATGCCTACGAAGAGCTCAACCCGCTGGATCTCTGATGGCGAGAGCATGGTCAAAGAATTCGAAGCCATGGGCTACGACACCGACCTGCAATTTGCTGACAATGACATTCCCAACCAGCTCGCCCAGATCGAAAACATGGTCACCAAGGGTGCCAAGGTTCTCGTTATTGCAGCCATCGATGGCACCACCCTCTCTGATGTGCTCCAGAAGGCACACGATAGCGGCGCGATTGTGATCTCCTATGACCGCCTGATCACCAAGACCGCGAATGTCGATTATTACGCCACCTTTGATAACTTTGGCGTAGGCGTCATTCAGGGAACCCAGCTTCTCGAAGGCCTCGGCCTGAAACCTGGCGAAAAAGCCCCTGCTGGCGTTGGTCCCTTCAACGTCGAACTCTTCGGCGGCTCCCCCGACGACACCAATGCCTTCTACTTCTATGATGGCGCCATGTCCGTCATCCAACCCTTCATCGACGACGGCACGATCGTCATCCAAAGTGGTCAGATGGGCATGGACAAAGTCGGTACCCTGCGCTGGCTTGCTGCAACTGCCCAAGCTCGCATGGACAACCTCTTGAGCGCTTTCTACACCGACAAGCGTGTTGATGCTGTTCTCTCTCCCTACGATGGTCTTAGCATTGGCATCCTTTCATCCCTCAAGGGCGTTGGTTATTGCACTCCCGAACAGCCATGCCCCATTGTGACCGGCCAGGATGCAGAAGTTGCTTCCGTCAAGTCGATCATCGCTGGTGAACAGAGCTACACCGTGTTCAAAGACACTCGCGTTCTTGCCAAGCAAGCCGCCAAGATGGCTGACCAGGCTCTCAAGGGTGAGACAGTCGAAATCAATGACACCACAACCTATGACAACCTCGTCAAAGTTGTGCCTTCCTATTTGCTGGTGCCGATCAGTATTGATATCAATAACTATCAGAAAGAATTGGTTGATAGCGGCTACATCAAGGCTGAAGATCTAGGTGTCGCACCTGTTGCTCCGTCATCTGATGAAAAACTACTAGTAGGCATCAGTATGCCTACGAAGAGCTCAACCCGCTGGATCTCTGATGGCGAGAGCATGGTCAAAGAATTCGAAGCCATGGGCTACGACACCGACCTGCAATTTGCTGACAATGACATCCCCAACCAGCTCGCCCAGATCGAAAACATGGTCACCAAGGGCGCCAAGGTTCTCGTTATCGCAGCCATCGATGGCACCACCCTCTCTGATGTGCTCCAGAAGGCTCATGACAGCGGTGCCATCATCATTTCCTATGACCGCCTGATCACCAAGACCGCGAATGTCGATTATTACGCCACCTTTGATAACTTTGGCGTAGGCGTCATTCAGGGAACCCAGCTTCTCGAAGGCCTCGGCCTGAAACCTGGCGAAAAAGCCCCTGCTGGCGTTGGTCCCTTCAACGTCGAACTCTTCGGCGGCTCCCCCGACGACACCAATGCCTTCTACTTCTATGATGGCGCCATGTCCGTCATCCAACCCTTCATCGACGACGGCACGATCGTCATCCAAAGTGGTCAGATGGGCATGGACAAAGTCGGTACCCTGCGCTGGCTTGCTGCAACTGCCCAAGCTCGCATGGACAACCTCTTGAGCGCTTTCTACACCGACAAGCGTGTTGATGCTGTTCTCTCTCCCTACGATGGTCTTAGCATTGGCATCCTTTCATCCCTCAAGGGCGTTGGTTATTGCACTCCCGAACAGCCATGCCCCATTGTGACCGGCCAGGATGCAGAAGTTGCTTCCGTCAAGTCGATCATCGCTGGCGAACAGACCTATACCGTGTTCAAAGACACTCGCGTTCTTGCCAAGCAAGCCGCCAAGATGGCTGACCAGGCTCTCAAGGGTGAGACAGTCGAAATCAATGACACCACAACCTATGACAACCTCGTCAAAGTTGTGCCTTCCTATTTGCTGGTGCCGATCAGTATTGACATCAATAACTACCTGAAGGAATTGGTTGATAGCGGCTATATCAAGGCTGAAGATCTAAAGTAAGTAGTTTTAGAGTGGTGTATGAGGCAATTGTGCCTCATACACCACTCTATATAAAAACAAGACTTATGCTGAAAGAGTTTGTTTCTGAGGTTTTGTGAAATTTGAATTAGAATTGCATTATTGAATAGCAATTTCATTTTATATAGGCCAAGGACGCGAAACCATGTCTGATGTCATTTTGGAAATGCGCAATATCACAAAAACCTTCCCTGGTGTAAAAGCGCTTAATAATGTAAGTTTTAGCGTGACTCAGGGAGAAATCCATGCTCTGGTGGGAGAAAACGGAGCGGGAAAATCGACCCTGATGAATGTGTTAAGTGGCATATATCCATACGGCACATATCAAGGAGAAATCTATTTTCAAGGCAAGGAATGTCGGTTTCGAGATATCACCGAATCTGAAAAAGTTGGACTTGTCATCATCCATCAGGAACTTGCGCTGATTCCTTTTCTTTCCGTAGCCGAAAACCTGTTTCTTGGCAACGAGCGCGCCAAAAATGGTGTAATTGACTGGAATGAATCCATTTCAAAAACCGCAGAATTGCTGGAGCGAGTGGGTTTGCACGAGTCGCCTAACACACTGATTACAAATATGGGCGTGGGCAAACAGCAGTTGGTCGAAATCGCCAGGGCGCTGGCAAAAGAAGTAAAGCTTCTGATTCTGGATGAACCCACGGCTTCCCTAAATGAAACTGACAGTGAAAAACTGCTTGAACTATTGCTCCAATTTAAAGCACACGGTATTTCCTCGATTTTGATTTCCCATAAATTAAGTGAAGTCAATAAAGTAGCAGACTCCATCACGATTCTTCGTGACGGTACCACAATTGAAACGTTGGACTGCAGGAATGATACTATTACCGAGGACCGGATCATTCGTGGCATGGTGGGACGGGATATAACACATCGTTTCCCGCCGCGCGACTCGAAAATCGGTGAAGTGATTTTTGAAGTGAGGGATTGGAATGTATATCACCCGCTTCATGAAGATCGAAAAGTAAGTACTAATGTGAATATCAACGTCCGGAAGGGCGAAGTTGTCGGGCTTTCGGGGTTAATGGGGGCTGGAAGAACTGAATTGGCAATGAGTATTTTTGGCCGCGCCTATGGTACCCGTATTAGCGGTAGCGCTTATAGAAACGGGAATGAAGTAGACATCAGCAACATTGATAAAGCCATCGCGAATGGAATTGCCTATGCAACGGAAGACCGCAAAGCGTATGGGCTGGTCCTGATCCAGCAAGTCAAAAATAATATTACCCTGGCGAATCTGGAAGAAATTTCCACTCGTCAAGTGATCAATGAACCTCAAGAAATGAAGGTCACCAGTGAATATCGGGATAATCTTAATATTAAGTGCTCCAGTATTCAGCAACTGGCTGTAAATCTTTCCGGTGGTAATCAACAAAAAGTTGTGCTTAGCAAATGGTTGTTTGCAAGTCCGGAAATTCTGATTCTGGATGAACCCACGCGCGGCATTGATGTTGGGGCAAAATATGAGATTTACACCATTATCAATCGTCTGGTCAGCGAAGGAAAAGGGATCATTGTGATCTCATCAGAATTGCCGGAGATTTTGGGGATTTGTGATCGCATCTACGTGATGCGTGATGGCAAAATTGTCGGTGAAATGCCTGCCAGCGAAGCGTCTCAGGAAAAAGTAATGAAATACATTATGACACAACAAGAGGTAGTGGAACAATGAAAACCCTGACAACACTATTCAAAAACAATGTTCGTGAATACGGCATGTTGATCGCGCTTATTACGGTCATGATATTCTTCCAGGTACAGACCGACGGCGTACTGATGAAGCCCGTGAATATAACCAACCTTGTTCTGCAAAACAGCTACGTCATCACCATGGCGATGGGTATGTTGTTGATTATCATCACCGGTGGGATTGACCTGTCGGTAGGCTCGGTTGTTGCTGTAATTGGAGCACTTGCGGGCGTACTGATAGTTAGGTACGATGTCAATTGGGTTTTAGTCGTTGCCCTCTCTCTCTTGCTCGGCGCAGGCATTGGCGCTTTTCATGGGTATTTTGTTGCGTATTTAAAAATCCCAGCCTTTATTGTCACTTTGGCAGGCATGTTGATCTTTCGCGGTTTGACAATCGCTCTGCTGCGGGGAGAATCGGTCGGACCTTTCCCAAGAGGCTTCCAGAATATAAGTTCCGGGTTTATTCCAGATTTTTTTCACTACGAAGGGTTTCATATTACCACCATGCTGATTGGGGTAATACTTTCAGTTTTATTAATATGGCTGGATTTGCGCGGGAGAAAAAATCAGCAAAAGTATGGCTTTGAAGTAACACCCTTCTATTTTTTTGTTGTCAAAAATATTGCGATTACTGCAACAGTTATGGGTCTTTGTTATTTGATGGCTTCCTACAAAGGGATTCCGACTGTGCTCGTGCTCCTTTTTGTGCTGATCACATTCTATGCTTTTATCACCACTTCGTCGGTGATTGGTCGCCGTATTTATGCGATGGGTGGTAATGAAAAAGCCGCCAGACTCTCGGGTGTCAATACACCACGCTTGTTATTCTATACTTTCATTAATATGGGTGTTCTCGCTTCCCTGGCAGGTTTGATCGTTGCAGCTCGTTTAAATAGCTCCACGCCTAATGCCGGAGACGGTATGGAATTGGATGTTATCGCCGCCTGCTTTATTGGAGGCGCATCTCCCATGGGCGGCGTCGGCAAAGTTATTGGCGCATTAGTCGGGGCTTTTCTCATTGGTGTTTTGAATAATGGCATGTCCATTATGGGAGTCGGAATCGATTGGCAGAAGGTAGTCAAAGGCATCGTGTTGTTGCTTGCTGTTTTGTTCGATGTCTACAACAAGAATAAGAGCGCATAATAAATAGCATTCATGACGAGAGCAGTTCTAGTCTAGTAACTGCTCTCGTTTTCAACAAAAAAGACCTCATCAATATCTCTGTAAGTTTTTTCAAAAAAATATGCTTGGGCATCGATTAAAGCGAATTGGGTTTTCGTAGGTATCGTATTGCCAAAGGACCAGTGAATGGAAGACATTCTAAAACAATTACTTCAAGTAGAGCAGGAACTTCAGTTCACCAGCTTTAACGAAACCACTGCCTGGCAGATCGGCAGTCAGATGGTTGAGCACGCCATGCATGAGAAGCTCCCCATTACCATCGACATCACACGCGGACAGCACCAACTCTTCCACGCCAGCATGCCAGGCACCGCCGCGGACAATGACGAGTGGGTCAAGCGCAAGGTGCGGCTGGTGAATCGCTTTGGTCATAGTTCGTTCTACATGGGGCAATTGCTCAAGCACAAAGGCAAAACAATCGAACAGTCTTATCTCATCTCTGAAAGTGAATTTGCCGCGCATGGCGGCTGCTTCCCCATTATCGTAAAAGGTACAGGCATGGTTGGGACGATTACCGTCTCTGGCTTGCCACAAGAAGAAGACCACAAATTGGTTATTGAATCGATCCGCGCATTTTTAGCCAAGGAGAAATAAGATGTCTTTGAATCCTGTGATTGACTATTTGGGACGCAGACTGCGGCTCGCCGTCATCGGCGGTGGGACGGGGTCGTTTATCGGTGCCATGCATCGCCAGTCGGCGCGGCGCGATGACCGCTATCAGATTGTGACAGGCATCTTTTCGTCTGACCAAGCCAAATCGAAGAAAGATGCGTTGGAACTTGGCATCGAGTCAGACCGCATGTATCCCGATGTCAAAGCATTGCTCGATGGCGAAGCATCCAGAAAAGATGGCATTGACGCGGTTGCCATCATGACCCCGAACGACAGTCATTTTGATTATTCGATGTGGGCGCTTGAACGCGGCATCGATGTGATCTGCGACAAGCCCATGACCAACACGCTCGCCGAAGCCGAAGCCTTGCACAAAAAAGTGCAGGAGACGGGTTTGGTGTTTTGCCTCACGCACAATTACACGGGCTACCCGATGGTGCGGCAGGCGAAGGCGATGGTGGAAGCGGGCGACCTCGGCACGATACGACTCGTGCAGGTGGAGTATGTGCAGGGCGGCAAGGCGGATGAAGAAAAAACGTTCTCGCCTGATAACTGGAAGTTCGACCCCGTGCGCGGCGGACCTTCGCGCGTGATGGGCGACATCGGCACGCACGCGCATAACCTGACGAGATTCATCACGGGCTTGGAAGTGGACGAAGTGGCGGCGGAAGTTGGCGCCATCGTGCCGAAGCGCATCATCCATGACTTTGGCGGGGCAATGCTCCGATTTGAGAATGGCGCACGCGGCAGTTTTTGGGTGACGCAAGCCGCGGCTGGCGTTGAGAATTGTTTGCGCATTCGTGTGAGCGGCACAAAAGGCTCGCTCGAATGGATGCAGGAATTTCCGCAAGCACTCACCTTCAAACCGTTGAAGGGACCTTCCGAAAATCGCACGCCGAACGGACCTGGCACATTGCCGCTCTCCGCTCGCTGCACTCGTTTGGTCGCGGGGCATCCCGAAGGTTTCCCCGATGGCTTTGCAAATATTTATTCCGATGCCGCCGAAGCGATTGCCGCTCGCCGCGCAGGCAAACAAGCAGACCCGCTCGCGCTGTACTTCCCCAACTCCTTCGATGGCTTAATGGGCGTGCGCTTTGTGGATAGCGTCATCGCATCCAGCAATGCGAATGGACAATGGACGAAATGCTGATGAAGAGCCGCGGCCGCCGACCAGACCGCGGCGTGCCGACCCGGTCTGCCGTCTGCGGTCTATGGTTCATCATTAGGCATGAAGGTAGGCAAGCATGTCTAACATCATCCTCGTCACTGGCGCGACAGGAAAAGTAGGCAAGACTTTCATCAATCGCCTATTGAATGATTCACGTTTCAATTCTTTCACGGTTCGCGCCTTGTGCCATAACCGCGAGCTTCCCCCTCACCCACGCATTCAAAATATTCACGGCTCCATCGAACATCGCGACCTCGTCGAAAAAGCGATGGACGGTGTCACGCATGTTCTGCATCTCGCAACCGTCAAAGAGACGCCCGAGCAAATTATGGATGTGGCGGTCAAAGGTCTCTTCTGGCTGCTCGAAGCCTGCCGCACCTCCCCCACCTTCAAGCAGTTCATCATGGTCGGCGGCGATGCGGGCATGGGGCATTTCGTTTATCCGCATCCCATCCCCGTCACTGAAACGCAAAAACATTCCGCCTACCCTGGCTGTTACGCGCTCTCCAAAGTTCTCGAAGAAGTGATGCTTGAGCAGTATTACATCCAATACGATCTCAATGGCTGCTGTCTGCGCGCGCCGTGGATCATGGAAAAGGATGACTTCAAATATCAACTCTCTTTCGGAGAGGATGTCTTCGGCGGTCCGCGCTGGCGTGATTTTGTGGATGAGAAAACTGCGGATGACTACGTGCGGACGCAGACCATCCCGATCATGCTTAATCTGGAAGCTGTTCCCGTTAAAAGAAACTTTGTCCACGTTGACGATTTGGTCAGCGCGATCCTGGCTGCCATCGACCACCCCAAAGCCCGCCAGCAACTCTTCAACATCTGCATGGACGAACCCGTGGACTACGGCGAGATGGGCAAATATCTGCATGAGACTCGCGGCTTCCCCACCGTGGAGATCAAAACCGAATTCCACTCCACATGGCTCGATAACACCAAAGCAAAGTTTTTACTCGGCTGGCGTCCCGAATATGATTTGAAGAAATTAATTGACGCCGCGTTTGACTATGTGCGCGCGGAGGGTGATCCGCGCAAGATTTGGTACCCAGGATAAATTTGTCATTCGAGCGATGGACGAAGACCATGGTCTAATCGGTCCCTTCGCTGCCGCTCAGGGTGACATGTATGAGGAGAAATATGGATAAAAACGAAATCAAAAAATCAATCGAAAGCGGCAAGACCGTCCTTGGCATTGAACTTGGTTCCACGCGCATCAAGGCTGTGTTGATCGGCGAGGATCATGCGCCGATCGCCTCAGGAAGTTTTGAGTGGGAGAACCAATACGAGCACGGCGTCTGGACGTACAGTCTGGACAATGTTTGGAAAGGTTTGCAGGAGAGTTACCAGAACCTCAGCAAAGAGGTCACTGAAAAATACGGCGTCACGCTCAAAACCGTTGGCGCGATGGGCTTCAGCGCCATGATGCACGGCTATCTGGCGTTCGACAAGGACGGCAATTTACTCGTCCCCTTCCGCACCTGGCGCAATACGATGACGGGACAAGCCGCCGAGAAACTCACCGACCTCTTCCAATTCAACATCCCGCAGCGCTGGAGCATTGCCCATCTGTATCAGGCGATATTGAACAAGGAAGCGCATATCAAAGACATCAGCCACCAGACCACGCTGGCGGGCTATGTCCACTGGAAGTTGACGGGGCAAAAGGTGCTGGGAGTTGGCGAAGCCTCAGGCATGTTCCCCATCGACAGCAAGATCAACGACTACGACAAAAAAATGCTTGGGCAGTTCAATGACCTGCTCAAAGCAGAAAACATCTCGTGGAAGCTCGAAGATATTTTGCCAAAGGTTTTAGTAGCAGGAGATGCTGCTGGCGTTCTGACCGAAGAAGGCGCGAAGCTGCTCGACCCAAGCGGAGGACTCAAGGCTGGCATTCCGCTCTGCCCGCCTGAGGGAGATGCAGGCACGGGCATGGTAGCAACCAACAGCGTGGCAGAGCGAACGGGCAATGTCTCGGCTGGGACGTCCGTCTTCGCCATGATCGTTCTGGAAAAGGCGTTATCCAAACTCTATCCCGAAATTGACATGGTCACGACGCCCACAGGCAAGCCTGTGGCGATGGTCCATGCCAACAACTGCACCTCCGACCTCAACGCATGGGTGGGACTCTTCCACGAATTTACCAATGCGCTCGGCGTGGAAATCAGCCAGTCCAAACTGTTTGAGATGCTTTACAAATCAGCGCTCGCGGGCGATGCCGATGGCGGTGGATTGCTCGCCTACAACTATCTCTCAGGCGAATCCATCACAGACTTGACCGAGGGACGCCCATTATTCATCCGCACCCCTGAAAGCCGCTTCACTCTGCCGAACTTTATGCGCACACACTTGTTCTCGTCGGTGGGCACGTTGAAGATCGGCATGGATATTCTCTCGCAGGAAAACGTAAAACTCGACCAATTGCTGGGTCATGGCGGGTTCTTCAAAACCGAAGGCGTTGGTCAAAAGATCATGGCGGCGGCGATGAACACCTCCGTCTCGGTGATGGAAACCGCGGGTGAAGGCGGCGCATGGGGCATGGCTCTGCTTGCCGCGTATGTGCTCAATAAAACAGGAAATGAAACACTCGAAGATTATTTGAATAAAAAAGTATTTGCCAACGAAAAAAGTTCCACGATTGCACCTGACAAAAAAGATGTAGATGGCTTTGCCGCATTCATGGAGCGCTACAAAGCAGGTCTTGGTATTGAACGCGCCGCGGTGGAAGGAATGAAGTAGGTCACGTTCTCACGTTCCCAATGCTACGATGTTGAAAAAATCTAAAAGAACAAGTATTCCAAGCAAACCTGCTGCTCCCCAAGCACGGACTCGTCACCTTCACTTGGGGCAACGTCTCTGGCATTGACCGCGAGAAGGGATTGGTCGTCATCAAACCTTCTGGCGTTGCCGTACGAGACGATGAAACGCGACGACATGGTTGTTTTGGAATTGGAGTCAGGCAAAGTGGTAGATGGCGAACTCAAGCCGTCCTCCGATACGCCCACGCATTTGGAACTGTACAAAGCTTTCCCGAACATCGGCGGCATCGTCCACACCCACAGCCGTTGGGCGACGAGCTTTGCGCAGGCAGGTCGCGGCATTGCGGCGCTCGGCACCACGCATGGCGATTATTTTTACGGCGAAATCCCCTGCACAAGAAAAATGACTGTCGAGGAGATTCAGGCTGAGTACGAGAAAGAGACGGGGACCGTCATCATCGAGACATTCAAAGATAAAAATCCAGATGCCATTCCTGGCGTGGTGGTTTACAGTCATGGTCCATTTGCATGGGGCAAGGATGCGATGGATGCCGTTCACAATGCGGTGGTGATGGAAGAGGTCGCGTTCATGAATATTCAAACCATGCTGCTCAACCCGAACATTCAACCCATGCAGCAGGAATTGTTGGATAAACACTATTTGAGGAAACACGGCGCAAACGCCTATTACGGACAGAAATAAAAAGGAGATGCAATCATGATCGATCTAAAACAATATGAAGTTTGGTTCATTACGGGGAGTCAGCATTTGTATGGTCCCAAGACCTTGGAGCAGGTTGCCGAGCACTCGAAAGAGATCGCGGCGGCGCTCGGCGCTTCCAAGCACATCCCTGTGAAGGTGGTGTTCAAACCCGTCCTCACCACGCCTGATGCCATTCGAGATCTATGCCTTGAAGCAAATTCTTCCAAGAAGCTGCATCGGTCTCATCGCGTGGATGCACACCTTCTCCCCCGCCAAGATGTGGATCTCTGGCTTGACCCTGCTCAAGAAACCGTTCGCGCATTTGCACACGCAATACAACCGCGAAATTCCGTGGTCAACCATTGACATGGATTTCATGAACCTCAACCAAGCCGCGCATGGCGACCGTGAATTCGGTTTCATCGGCAGCCGCCTGCGCATCGAACGCAAGGTGGTGGTTGGTCATTGGGCTGACGATGAAGTGCAGCGACAGTTGGGCGTGTGGTCTCGTGCCGCATCTGCATGGGCTGACTGGCAAGGCGGCAAGGTCGCTCGCTTCGGTGACAACATGCGCGAAGTGGCAGTGACCGAAGGCGATAAAGTTCAATCCGAGATTCAGTTCGGTTACTCCACCAATGGCTACGGCATTGGCGACTTGGTCAAATACGTCAACGATGCCACCGATGCGGAAGTGGATACGCTCATCAAAACCTATCTCGATGAATACGATGTCGTCGCTGAACTCAAACCTGGCGGCGCGAGGCATTCGTCCCTGCGCGATGGCGCCCGCATCGAACTCGGTCTGCGCGGATTCTTGAAAGACGGCGGCTTCATGGCGTTCACCGACACCTTCCAGGATTTGCATGGACTGAAGCAGTTGCCTGGTCTCGCAGTGCAGCGTTTGATGCGCGATGGCTACGGCTTCGGCGCCGAAGGCGATTGGAAGACATCCGCTCTCGTGCGTGCCATGAAGGTCATGAACGCGGGTCTGCCTGGCGGCGTCAGCTTCATGGAAGATTACACATACCATTTCAGCGCCAGCGGCGACAAAGACCTCGGCGCGCACATGCTTGAAATTTGCGAATCCATCGCGGCGCACAAACCCAAGCTGGAGATTCATCCGCTCGGCATCGGCGGGAAGGAAGACCCCGTCCGCCTCGTGTTTGACTCGCAGCTGGGTGCCGCTGTCGGAGCTTCCATCGTCCACATGGGCAATCGCTTCCGCATGGTCGCCAGCGTCGTGGATGTCGTCCCGAACGATGCGCCGCTTCCCAACCTGCCCGTGGCTCGCGCCTTGTGGATTCCGCGCCCCAACCTCTCGGTCGCTGCAGCAGCATGGATCTACGCAGGCGGCGCACATCACACCAGCTTCAGCTACTCGCTCACCACAGAACACCTGCAAGACTTTGCAGACATGGCTGGCATCGAGTTCCTCGTCATCGACGAGAACACCCGCGTGCAGGAATTCCGCGAGAAACTGCGCTGGAATGATCTGTATTATCACTTGAACAAGGGCTTGTAAAATTTCAAACCCTAAAGGCCTAAAAGACCTTTAGGGTTTCTTCTGACCTAAGGAAATACATCATGCAATATCGCGAACTTGGACGAACAGGGTGGAAGGTTTCAACAGTTTCATTTGGGGCTTGGGCAATTGGCGGCACATGGGGCAAAGTGGATGATAAAGAATCACTGGCAGCCTTACACCGCTCCATTGACTTGGGCGTCAACTTCATTGACACCGCCGATGTCTATGGCGATGGACGTTCGGAGCGTTTGGTGGCACAGCTTCGCAAAGAGCGCAGCGAAACCATCTATGTGGCAACCAAGGCGGGGCGTCGGCTCGACCCGCATGTGGCGGGCGGATACAACCGTGTCAATCTCACGGCTTTCGTGGAACGCAGTCTCAAAAATCTAAACACCGAAGCCATTGACCTTTTGCAATTGCACTGCCCACCCACCGAAGTCTTTTACATGCCTGAAACATTCGGCGTGTTGGATGATCTTGTCCACGCGGGCAAGCTGCGTCATTACGGCGTGAGCGTGGAAAAAGTGGAAGAGGCGCTCAAGGCAATTGAATATCCCAACGTGCAGACCGTGCAGATCATTTTCAACATCTTCCGCCAGCGGCCTGCCGAGTTGTTCTTCGCTGAAGCCATCCGCCGCAAGATCGGAATTCTGGCACGCGTCCCACTCGCGAGTGGAATGTTGACTGGTAAATTAACGTTCAAGTCCACCTTTGAATCGGATGATCACCGCGCCTTCAACCGTCACGGTGAATCTTTTGACCGCGGCGAGACTTTCTCAGGTGTGGATTACGAAGCTGGATTAAAAGCAGTTGAGGAATTGCGCACGCTCATCCCTGCAGGCTGGACAATGTCGCAATTCGCTCTGCGCTGGATTCTGATGTTCGACGCAGTCACTTGCGCCATCCCTGGCGCGAAGAATCCTGCTCAAGCGGAAGATAATGTCAAAGCGGCAGACCTGCCGTCCCTGAGCCTGAGGCGATGGAAAAAATCCGCACGATCTACAATTCGCATGTCCGCGATCTGGTACACAATCACTGGTAATTAATCATAATGAATAAACGCGTCTTGAAAAACGACTTTCTGCAAATTGAATACTTCACGGCTTCCCAGCGGATCATGGGGCTTTCCCTCGCGGGCAAGCCCAACATGCTCGCAGATATCGGCGGTACGCCTCCCATCCAAACACCGTGGGGTGATTTTCATTTTCGCGGCGGACATCGCTTGTGGCACTCGCCAGAGGCCATGCCGCGCACGTACGCGCCAGATACGGGCGAAATGACAATTACCGACCTGCCGGACGGCGTGATCCTTGAAACGCAAACAGAACCAGGGACGGGCATTCGCAAGCGCATTGAAATTCATCTTGCGGCAGATAAGCCGTCCGCCACTCTGACGCACACTCTCATCAATGATGGATTGTGGCCCGTGGAATTGGCCCCATGGGCGATCACTCAATTCCGCCTGGGCGGCACAGCGATTTTGCCCATGCCAGTTGGAAATGCTGATCCGGCGGGCTTGCTTCACAACCGCCAATTTTCACTTTGGCCTTATACGCGCATCAACGATCCGCGACTCAAGTTGGGTGATGAATTTATTTTGTTCAAAGCAGAAGCAGCCCTGCCGCCCTTCAAGATCGGTTACTTCAATCCGCACGGCTGGCTGGCCTATTGGCTGGACGGCGTTTTATTTCGCAAGACATTCGAAACACAAATAGGCTTGACATACCCAGACAATAATTGCAACGCAGAGATCTATTGCGGAGATCTATTTATAGAACTTGAAAGCCTCGCCCCGCTTACAAAGCTGGAGCCTAACGCATCAGTGACACATACTGAGACATGGGATATGTTTTCTGACACGGATATCCTGCCCAGGAATGTCCAGAAAATGCTGGCGGTTTCATAAACTCTCAATCCCGGTGAAGATCGAACAATTACCGGGATTTTTTATTTTTAATCTCATCTAACAATTAACGCATACATCCAAACCATAGCCAGTATAATTTCCATCATCATGCAAACTAAAACCTCAAAAAACACAATCCTTCTTCTGACAGCAGGGTGCTTCCTCTCCTTTTTCGTTTTCGGTTTTACCGACAATCTCAAAGGTCCCACCCTGCCAGCCATGATCGCAGAACTGAACATCAATTACGGCACAAGCGGAAATATTTTCTTCGGCCAATACTTTGGTTTTCTGATCACGTCCTTTATTGCCGGTCTCCTTGCAGATCGATTCGGGTTAAAAACAGTGCTTGTTATCGCCGGGCTCCTTCTGGTAGTCGGTGTCACCGGATATAGCTCCTTTCAAAGCGCGGTTTGGCTGGGTATTTCTCTTTTCCTCATCGGGCTGGGACTCGGAGCGATTGAACTCGGGGCGAATGCCGCCATCGTAGAGGCCCATCCAGAAAAGAGAGGTCTCTTCTTAAATCTCATGGCAGTCATGCACGGATTGGGTTCACTGCTTGCGCCGCTTTTCGCAGGCTGGTTACTTTCCATCAATGTGACCTGGCGCGGAATCTATCGCTGGGATATCGCCTTGATCCTGCTGTTCATCTTTTTATTTTCTTTCGTTCGTTTTCCCAAATCGAAGGAACAAAACAGCATCGATTTCAAGCACATCGCCCAGATCGCATTCAAAGGTGACCTGCCCTGGTTCTATTTTGCAATCGCCTTTTATGTTGCCGCCGAGATTGGAATGTCGTCCTGGCTGGTGACATTTCTTCAGGAGATCCGTGGGGCGAGCGTGGCATCAAGCACACAAACGCTTTCCCTGTTTTTTGCAATGCTAATGCTCGGTCGGCTTGGCGGTGGATTTGTCGTTCAGCGGCTCGGATATTTACGAGCGATCCTGTTTGCATCCATCGGGTCGCTTGTGTGTATTGCAGCAGGCATATTCACAGACTTCAGTTTTCTTCTCCCCACCACCGGGCTTTTCTTTTCGATCATCTTCCCAACTTTCACAGCAGCCGTTTCAGTTGATCATCCTGAAAACACAAACTCGATTCTTGGCATCCTTTTTACCTTTGCGGGTCTGGGCGGCTTGATCGGCCCATGGGTCATTGCCTGGGTAAGCGATCTGTTGGGCCTGCAATTGGGTTTTTCTGTTGGCATCATCTTCGCCGCCCTCATGCTTGTCGCCGTATATATTTTAGAGAAAGGAAAACGAAATGGAAAGAATACTTAACTGGGGATTGCTCTCCACCGCAAAAATAAACCGAGCCTTGATCAAACCTCTCAACGCTTCAAAACGGACCCGCTTATTGGCCGTTGCTTCGAGGAACATTTCTTCAGCCGAAGCATACGCCCGCGAGTGGAAAATTCCACGCGCACACGGCAGCTATGAAGCCCTGCTCAACGACCCTGAGATCGATGTGATCTACAATTCCCTGCCCAATCACCTGCATGCCGAATGGACGATCAAAGCCCTGCGTGCGGGCAAACATGTCTTATGCGAAAAACCTTTTGCTGTTTCACTGAAAGAAGTCGATGCGATGATCGCCGCGTCGAAAGAGACTGGCAAGGTATTGGCTGAAGCCTTCATGTATCGTCACCATGAACAAACGATAAAAGTAAAAGAGATCGTCGATAGCGGCGAGCTTGGCACACTTCAACTCATCAAAGGCGCCTTCAGCTTCAAGCTTGAACGTGAAGGCAATTATCGTTGGATGACAGAAATGGGCGGTGGAAGTATTTGGGACGTAGGCTGTTATCCCATTTCGTACGCCCGCACTATTGTCGGCGCTGAACCTGTTGACGTATTTGGCTGGCAGGTTACAGGTGAAGGTGGAAGCGATGAAGTTTTCGTCGGTCAAATGCGATTCAAGAACGACGTCCACATGCAATTCGATTCAAGTTTTAGATGTCCACATCGCTCATATTTGGAGATCGTGGGGACAGAAGGCGTATTGAAGATATCCAATCCGTTCAAACCCGGAAAAAATAATACAGTGCAATTAATTCAAGAGGACAAGGAAAAGACGATCAACATCAGAGGCGGCGAGCTTTATATGGGAGAAGTGGATGACATGTGCGATGCGGTCTTGCAGGGTAAGCCTCCCCGAGTCTCACTGGCTGACAGCCGCAATAATACCGCAGTGATCCTGGCTCTGCTCGAATCGGCTAAAAGCGGAAAACTCGTTATTGTATAAGTTCTTTTACGGGTTTATAATTACGCCACTATATTCTTTTGACTGGAGGATACCATGGCAAGCGTTACATTCGAGAAAGTTCATAAAAAGTTTGGTGATCTGACGATCATCAACAGCCTCGATATCGAGGTTCAGGACAAGGAATTCCTTGTTTTAGTCGGCCCCTCAGGCTGCGGTAAGACCACCGCCCTGCGTCTGCTCGCTGGTTTGGAAGAGATCACCGGCGGCGAAATCAAGATCGGCGATCGCCTTGTGAACGACGTGGCGCCCAAAGATCGTGATATTGCCATGGTATTTCAATCCTACGCGCTCTACCCGCACCTTTCGGTGTACGATAACATGGCCTTTGGCCTCAAACTTCGCAAGACCCCGAAGGAAGAGATCAAACGCCGTGTCAGTGAAGCCGCAGACATTTTGGGCATTCAAGACCTGCTCCAGCGCAAACCCCGCCAGCTCTCCGGCGGTCAGCGCCAGCGTGTGGCCGTAGGTCGCGCAATCGTCCGCGAACCGAAGGTCTTCCTGTTCGATGAGCCGCTCTCCAATCTTGACGCGAAATTGCGCGTGCAGATGCGTGCCGAAATCAGCAAGCTTCATCAGCGCCTGCAGACCACGTTCATCTACGTGACCCACGATCAAACCGAGGCCATGACCATGGCTTCCCGCATCGCCGTCATCAACAAGGGTGACTTGCAGCAGTTGGACACCCCCCAAAACTTGTACGACCACCCGAATAACCTGTTCGTGGCTGGCTTCATCGGTTCCCCATCCATGAACTTCTTCCCCGCCAAGATCGTAAAGAGCGGTAACAGCATGATTGTAGATACGGAAGATTTCAAGGTTCAGATTCCCGATAGCCTCTCTGGCCCGTATAAGAACATGGAAGGCAAGAGTGTTGTCTTCGGCATCCGCCCTGAGAACATCCACGACCCTGAATTCGCCCCGAACAACATCCACGGCGAGAAGGTTGCTTCCAAGGTGGATGTCACCGAATTGATGGGTAACGAAACCCTGCTCTACCTCGTGAGTGGAAAGAACACTTACGTCGGTCGGGTTGACCCCCGCTCAAAATTGCGTGTCGGAAGCCAGACTCAGTTCATCTTTGACATGGACAAATTCCACATTTTCGACGCCGAAACCGAAAAAGCCATTCGATAATCGAAACCAGATAACCAAAGATTGCCAGCAGGCTGGATTTCTTCTCCAGCCTGCTTTTTATTTAAGTATAAAAATTTTAAGGTGGAATTTTGTTAAAAGACTTGATTTAATAAGGAAATGTGCTATTATAAAAAAAGTTAATAAAGAAAAACGCCCGAAAAAATAAGCATAAAACCGATGTTTTATTGGATACCCACCAACCAGAATATTAAGAATTTTAACAAACATTCTGCAGTAGATTTGATTCGTTTTGCCTCCAACGGCATCTCCAGGACAGATCTTGCGGAACAAATGGGTTTAACACGTGCTGCAGTAACTTTGATCGTGAACGATCTGATCGAAAACGAGGTTATTTTCGAAGCTGAAAGCCGCGCCATTCCAAGCGGACGCCCGCCTGTAGTGTTGGAAATCAATCCAAAGCGTGGTCTCGTGGCAGCTGTAGATATGGGCGCCACCCATATGAATATTGCCATTGCTGATTTTTCTGCAAAGATCATTGCAGAAAAAAGCCTTCCATTGGATATACGAAACGGACCTCAGATTTGCATGCCTGAAATTAGTCGCAGCTTGAAGGAATTATTGGCTGAAAATGGAATTAGCCAGTCACAATTAATGGCTGTTGGAATCGGCGTTCCAGGCCCGGTCATCACAGATGCAGGTATGGTCGTCTCTCCTCCAATTATGCCAGGCTGGGATGGTTATCCGATCCGCAAAACCCTTGAACAGGAATTGGGGTGCGCCATTTCACTCAACAACGATGCTGAATTGGGCGCGTTGGGCGAATGGGCTTACGGTGCGGGACGTGGTGAAAAAAATCTCGCATTCATAAAAGTGGGAAGCGGCATCGGCGCAGGATTGATCATCAATCAACAGATCTATGGCGGCACCACCGGTTCTGCGGGTGAAATCGGTCACATCACAATCGATGAAAATGGACCGCTTTGCACATGCGGAAACCATGGCTGTCTGGAAGCTTTTGCTGGCGGACACGCCATTGCCCTTCAAGCGAAAAAATTGGTTGAATCTGGCAAGCGAACCTTACTATCCAGCATACCCATGGAAAACCTGACAGCACAGGAAGTTGCAAAAGCCGCAAGACGCGGCGACCTGCCAGCGCAGGATATCATTATGCGCGCCGGCACATTTATTGGTATCGCCATTGCAGGCCTGGTCAATTTATTCAACCCGGGGGCGGTGATCATCGGCGGTGGCGTCGCGCAATCCGGTGACTTGCTGACAACCTCGATCCGTCAGGCTGTAGGCGAACGTTCCCTGCGTGCTTCCGGGCGAGGGGTACACATCACAACCGCCATGCTGGGACGAAGATCATCATTAATGGGCGCTACCGTGCAGGCAGTGAATATTGCCATACATGACGCAATTGAAAAGAAAAATCCTGTTTCGCGGAATTCATTTCCGTCTGAAATAAAACAGGTATCCACAAGTGAATAAAAGGAGGTGATCGTCTGCACTCAGAAAAACAAACAAACACAAATCATGAAATGATCGTTCAATACCAATCAACAAAATCACCTATTAAGTAAGGAGAAGAGTAATGAAAACCAAATTAAGTTTGTTGTTCAGCTTGTTAGTGGTGGCCAGCATGGTCCTCACTGCCTGCGGCGCTCCTGCGACCGAGGCCCCTGCTGTTGAAGAACCCGCTGCCACTGAGGCCCCCGCTACCGAAGCTCCTGCTGCTACCGAAGCCCCCGCTGCCGAACCCGTCACCATCACTTTCTGGGAACAGGAAGGCGAGGATGTAGACGTGTTCATCGACGGTTTGATCGCTGATTTCCAGGCCGCCAACCCGAACATCACCGTTGAGCGCACTCACTACGAGAACGAAGCTCTCCGTGACCAGTTCCAGACCGCTTCCCTCGCTGAAGCTGCTCCCGATGTCGTTCGCGTACCGAACGATTTCGCTGGTCCTTTCAGCACCCTCGACATCATCGCCCCCGTCGATGCTTTGTACGATGATGCCTTCCTCGGCCAGTTCTTCCCCGGCGCTCTTGACCCCGCCAAAGTTGGTGGCACCCTCTGGGGCGTTCCCGATAACTATGGCAATCACCTCATGCTGATCTACAACAAATCCCTGATCGCTGAACCCCCTGCCACTTTCGAAGAACTCATCACCGTTTCCAAGGAACTCACCGCTGGTGACGTTCAGGGTTTCGCCTACAACCTCAATGAGCCTTTCTGGGGTGCTGGCTTCTATGGCGCTTTCGGCGGATGGCCTCTTGATGAGAACGATCAGCCTCAGTTCAACAACCAGGCTTTCATCGATTATCTGACCTTTGTCGCCTCCCTCAAGACCGACGGCGTTGTGCCCGCTGAATGTGATTATGCCTGCGCCGACACCCTGATGAAGGAAGGCAAAGCCGCCATGATCATCAATGGCGACTGGTCTCTCGGCGATTACACCACCGCTCTCGGTGAAAACCTCGGTGTTGCCCCCGTCCCCACCATCAACGGCAACCCCTACACCGAAATGACCGCTGGCAAGTACTTCATGGTCTCCAAGGCCGTCCTCGATGACGCCGCCCGCCAGGAAGCTGTCACCGCGTTCATCACCTACATGACTTCCGCTGAAGTTCAGAAGAAGTGGCTTGATGAATACAAGCGCCTTCCTTCCAACGCCGAAGTTGCCAAGGATCCGAGCATTGCAAGTGACCCGATCCTTGCTGGCTCCATGGCCGATCTCGCTGTTGGCCGCGGTCAGCCTGCCGCTCCCGAAATGCGTTGCGCATGGGATGCATGGCGCCCGAACCTCGAAGGCGTAATGGCCGGCACTGTCACTCCTGAAGATGCCGCCGTCGCCGCTCAGGAAGCTGCTGATGCCTGTGTAGTTACCCTCGGAACCACCCCATAGTATTCCTGCAATAAAATAGGATGGGGAGCGTGACGCTCCCCATCCTATTTTCAATCAGCATAAGCTTCAAGCTTTATAATTTTCACACTTGGCGTCGAATTACTCTGATATTCTTGAAGACTTGCCCTGTTTTTCATGGCGAACAAACAAAAGAGGTTTATTATGGAAAGCGATAACTTCCTGCGACGAAACCTGCCCAACATCCTATGGATCGCTGCAATCGTCTCGATTTATTTCGTTCTATCATCGTTGATCGCTCCCTTCTCAGACGGCATCACCTTAAGCAGTAAGATTATAGGTGAGCGGCTTCAGGAAATTGGAGGCTTTCTTTTTGCAATCCTGGGCGGACTTGCAATCATCGAAATTTATTTTTATCAAATTTTCTTCCGCCAGCCGCTTAACCGCACAGCGACAATCGTAACAAGAGCCATCCAGGTTGCGATGGGTCTCCTCACCTTTACGTTCATCATTTACTTTTTCAATCTAACCGACCTAATCAAACTCGGCGACAGCGCTATCGGCAAGTTTGTAAACATGCCCGTGAACTCGTTTGCGAACCTTCAAAAGTCCCTCATCAGCTCAAAGGTTGCGACAAAAGACTCGGCAAAAATGGTCGCAGGCATCATCTTTGCCCTCGGTATTCTGGTACTGTATGCAATTATTCAATTCGCCAGCAAACCACGAAACAGCCGCGTAGGGCTGGCTTACCTGCTGATTATGCCCGCTTTTATTGGCGTGCTCTTCCTGATCATCTACCCCTTCCTTTTCGAGATCAAACTCGCATTCTCCAATGCATCGCTTGGAACTCAGGCAACTAAAAATGCCCAATACAGCCTGCTTTTCGGGTGGGAAAATCTCAAGATGCTCTTCACAGGCACCGTCGCGAAAGACGCGAAATTCTTCGAGGTGTTTTGGCGCACGATCCTGTGGACGGTTATCAACGTCACCTTTCACGTTTTGGGCGGCATGGGGCTGGCCATCCTGCTGAACAGACCCTTGAAGTTCAAAGGGTTTTATCGCACCTTGCTCGTCATTCCCTGGGCGATTCCTACCACGATTGCAGCCATGGCATTACGCAGTGAATTTGACAGCCGCTACGGCTTGTTCAATATTCTGCTGGGCAACCTCAACACCTGGTTGACCACGGTCAGTCAAAACACGGCAAATATCATAGGGATCGGAAATGGTTTCGCCTGGCTGGCAGCCACCATCGGCCCCGTCAGTTGGAAGCAGGATCCGTTTTGGGCCTTTGTTTCGGTATTACTCGCAAATATCTGGCTGGGCATTCCCTTTATGTCCGTCATCATTCTCGGCGGGTTGCAAAGCATTTCGCAGGAATATTACGAAGCCGCGGAGATTGATGGCGCCACCAGATGGCAGCAATTCCGTAACATCACCCTCCCTCTGCTGCGCCCCGTCCTGACACCTGCCATCATTTTAGGCGTCGTCTGGACCTTCAATAAGTTCGACATCATCTACCTTATCACGCAGGGCGGCCCACAGGAGAAAACGGATATTCTAGTCTCCTCCATGTATAAAGCCGCATTCCAGTTTTATCGGTACGGCTTCACTGCCATGTTCGCACTGGTGATCTTTGCGATCCTGTTTATCTTCACTCTCTTTTACCTTAGGGTCAGCGATGGGCTTAAGTCAGCAACTGAATAAGGAGCATCACATGACAACGAATCCAATTTCCCGCTTCTTTCGCTGGTTTTTCTATCGGTCACGCGGCGACAGCCCCTTCAAAACCATTTTGATCCATGCGACTCTTATCATTGCCTGTGTCATCGCTGTCTATCCCGTCTTGCGCGTGGTCACCATTTCGCTGCGCCCCAATGACACACTCCTGACCACCGACCTCAGAATCATCCCAGAAAATGCCACGCTGGATAACTACAAGGAAGTATTATTCGGCGACGCAGAAAAGAATCGCCAGTCCGATTTCTTTCTGTGGATCTGGAACTCGGTCTCTGTTGTAGCGGTGACTTCAGTGATCAGCGTCATTCTGGCAGCGATCAGCGCGTATGCGTTTTCGCGCTTCCGTTTTCCCGGGCGTTCGGCAGGGCTTATATTCCTGCTGACAACGCAGATGATCCCTGCGGGTATGTTGTTGCTTCCCCTGTTTATCATGATCGCCAAATTGAAAATGATCAATACGCCTCTGGGTCTGATCATCGCCTATGCGGTGACCTCCGTGCCGCTCACGATCTGGACCCTCAAAGGCTACTACGACACGATTCCCGTTGACCTGGAAGAAGCCGCGCTGATCGACGGTGCAAGCCGCCTGACCGTATTCACCAAGATCATCCTGCCCCTCTCCACACCCGCGCTGGCAATCGCCTTCTTGTTCTCTTTCATGGGCGGTTGGAGCGAATATCTGGTGGCACGCGTGGTTTTGCAAAAGAATGAAATGTTCACCTGGCCGCTGGGCATCTTCACCTTCGCACAGCAATTCACGGTTTCGTGGGGTCAATTCGCGGCCGCATCGGTTTTGATTGCCATTCCCATCATGGCGCTCTTCCTCTACTCCTCCAAGTGGCTCATCTCAGGTCTCACCCTTGGCAGCGTAAAGGGATAATACTTTCATCATTGAATATTCCCTTTCTTTCCTTGAGAGGAAGGGAATATTTTTTGTCTATTGACTGTCATGACCAAACGGATTTTTCTCTCCCTGCTGTTTTTCCTGCTCATTTCTTCCTGCGCTCCCGCCGCGCCGACAACTGCTCCAGTGCCAACGACAGTTACTTCCCCTGAAATTTGGTGGAGCGACGCTGTCTTCTACGAAATTTTCGTGCGCTCATTCAACGACAGCAACGGCGACGGCACGGGGGATTTCAACGGCATCACCCAAAAGCTGGGCTATCTACAGGAACTTGGCATCACCGCACTCTGGCTGATGCCCATCTTCCCCTCCCCCTCCTATCACGGCTATGACGTCACAGACTATTACGATGTCAACCCGCAATATGGAACGATGGATGATTTCAAAAATCTGGTGGCAGAAGCCCGCAAACGCGATATTCACATCATCATTGACCTTGTCATCAACCATACATCCGACAAACACCCCTGGTTTAAGGATGCAAAAAAAGACCCCCAATCTCCCTATCGTGATTGGTATATCTGGAGCAACACAGATCCAAAATATACCGGTCCGTGGAAAGAGCGCGTCTGGCATTCATCCACCAGCGGATTCTATTACGGCATCTTTGAAGCCTTCATGCCTGACCTGAATTACGCAAACCCCGCCGTCACCGAAGAAATGAAAAAGATCGCCGCCTTCTGGCTGACCGATGTGGGCGTGGATGGCTTTCGCCTGGATGCCGCCAAACACCTGATCGAAGACGGTGTAAAGCAGGAAAATACCGAAGCCACTCATCTTTGGTATCAAAATGAATTCTATCCCACCTACAAAGCAGTTAACCCCGAAGCCATGACCGTCGGTGAGTTGTTCGGCGACGGATTAAATACCATCGCCAATTACATCAAGAACGATCAATTCGACCTGGCTTTCAACTTTCAGCTTGCGGCCAGTTTTCTAGAAGCGGCTAATACTGAAAAATCAGGCGACCTCGCCAGAACCTTGCAAGTGAGCGACAAGTCCATCCCCGATCATCAATATGCCACTTTTCTAACCAACCACGACCAGAACCGCGTCATGGCGCAATTGGGCGGAGACGTGAACAAAGCCAAACTGGCCGCCTTTTTGATGCTCACCTCGCCCGGCACACCGTTCATCTATTACGGCGAAGAGATTGGCATGCAGGGAAAAAAGCCCGATGAAAATATCCGCCTGCCCATGCAGTGGACCTCAGGAGAAAATGCGGGCTTTAGCACGACCCGTCCGTGGCGGGCGCCTGCCAGCGATTATGTTTTTATAAATGTCGATGCCCAAACAGGCGCCGCGGACTCACTGCTCGAACACTACCGCGCGCTGATCCAATTGCGCAACGCAAACCCCGCCATGCAGACAGGTAATCTTATTTCGTTGAAATCCAGCCATCCTTCGGTGTATTCGGCTTTGCGAATCAATGAAAATGGAATGTTTCTGATATTGGCAAACCTCTCAAAAGAAACAATCAGCAAATATAATATCAACCTCAACGGGGCAGGCTTGGCAGAATCCGCCTACAGTGTGGAGACTTTGTTCGGGGCTGGGCAGGCCGCAGGTCCAGTTGGAAGCGGCGAAGTCTTCCAGGAATACAAGCCGTTCGAAAATCTTGATCCGTATGCAATGTACGTTTTGAAACTCATTTCAAAGTAACGAGGATAAATAATGTCGACACCAGAATGGGTAAAGGACGCAGTTTTTTACCAGATATTTCCAGACCGTTTTGCAAAAAGCAGCCGCAACCCTGCGGCGACACTGCCGTTTGAGCCGTGGGACTCAGCCCCAACCACGCATGGATTCAAAGGCGGCGACTTGTACGGCGTGCTCGAAAAACTGGATTACATTCAGGAACTTGGATGCACAGCGATCTACCTTAACCCGATCTTTGCTTCGGCTTCGAATCACCGTTATCACACCTTTGATTATTACAACGTAGACCCGTTGCTTGGCGGCAACGAGGCGTTAAAAAAACTGCTCAAGGAAATGCACAAGCGCGGCATGCGTCTGATTCTGGATGGCGTGTTCAACCACGCTTCACGCGGATTCTGGCAGTTCAACCATGTGCTGGAAACTGGTGACGCCTCGCCATATCGTGACTGGTTCTATTTTGATGAAGAGCGCCTGAAGGGACATAAGAATTGGGGGGCCTACCCCACTGCGCATGAGCAAAGGGCGCTGAATCACGAAGACAGCCTGACCGCCATCGGCTATCGGGCATGGTGGAATTTGCCCGCGCTTCCAAAGTTCAACACTGACACCCCTGCAGTGCGCGAATTTTTGTTTGACGTTGCCGAGTATTGGATCAAATTCGGCATTGATGGCTGGCGGCTGGATGTGCCCGGGGAGATCAATGACGATGAATTCTGGCGCGAATTCCGCAGGCGTGTACGCGCGATCAACCCCGATGCGTACATCGTCGGCGAGATCTGGCATGAGGCACAGCGCTGGCTGCAGGGTGATCAATTCGATGCCGTGATGAATTATCTGGTCACTACCACTTCAATGAACTTCTTTGCGGCCAACAGCCTCGATATGTCTGTCATTCAACATGCAGGTGGATTGAAGGACCGCGTGCGGCCGATCAATGCACACGATTGCGCCAATGAACTGGACCGCATTCTCAACCTCTATCCCTCAGATATTACCTATGCCCAGCTTAATCTTCTCGATAGCCACGACATGCCCCGTTTTCTTTCCTGCGTGAACGAGGACAAAACTGCGCTCAAGCTGGCCTGGCTTTTCATGTTCACCATCCCTGGCGCACCCTGCATCTATTACGGAGATGAAGTGGGTGTCAATGGAAAGCATGACCCTGAATGCAGAAAATCCTTCCCGTGGGATGAGGGGCGCTGGGACCACGACCTGCTCGATTACGCAAAAACCTGCACCACTCTGCGAACTGAGCATGCGGCCTTGCGGCGCGGCGATTACAAACGCATCCATGCGGAGGGTGAACTGCTGGCATATTCACGAAGTTATCGAAATGAAACGCTAATAACCGCCTTCAACACCTCGAATGAGGATAAAACATTGGAATTGCCGCTCGATAAAAAACCGCACGTGCTGTTTGGCAAGCCTGTGATCTCTGAAAATCAGGTTACGATTCCCGCCCGCAGCGGGGTTGTGTTGAAATAAGGAAACATTTATGAGCAGTGCTTACACCCCCATTCAACCTGTCAAGCTCACTCACCCTGAGTGGAGCAAGGACGCGGTGATCTATCAGATCAATACGCGTCAATTCACACAGGAAGGGACTTTCAAAGCGGCAGAGAATCATTTGCCGCGGCTGAAAGAAATGGGCGTGGATATTTTATGGCTGATGCCCATCCATGAGATCGGGGAAAAGAATCGCAAGGGCACGTTGGGCAGCCCATATGCCGTAAAGGATTATTACAGCGTCAACCATGAATTTGGAACGATGGAAGACCTGAAGCATTTTGTGAAAACCGCCCATGAAATGGGAATGTATGTCATTTTGGATTGGGTTCCGAATCACACCGCCTGGGACAGTGTGCTGGTAAGCGAGCACCCCGACTGGTATACCCGAAGCTGGAAAGGCGATTTTCACCCCACCCCCTGGTGGGATTGGACAGACATCATCGACCTGGATTACTCCAAGGTGGAGGTTCGGGAGTATATGGCAGAGGCACTGAAATTCTGGGTGCGCGAAGCAAATGTCGACGGATTCCGATGCGATGTGGCGGGATTCGTCCCCATCGATTTTTGGAACGTCGTCCGCAAGGAATTAGACGCGATCAAACCCGTTTTCATGCTGGCGGAATGGGAGGCGCGCGACCTGCACGCTGAGGCCTTCGATATGACCTACTCGTGGAGTTGGTACGACACACTGAAGGTAATCGCCAAAGGTGAAGGAGATGTATCGCTTCTTTATGTTTATTATTCGTGGAATGAAAAGGCGTTCCCGTTCGACATCATGCGCATGCTCTTCGTGACCAATCACGATAAAAACGCATGGGACGGGACAATGAACGAAACCTTCGGCGATGCCCTGGAGGCCGTCATTGCGCTTTCGGTCACCAGCGAGGGCATGCCGCTGCTTTACAACGGTCAGGAAGCGGGCGAGGAAAAACGGCTGGCCTTCTTTGAAAAAGACCCGATCGCGTGGAAGGAACATCCGATCGGCGCGTTGTATAAGAAATTGTTCGCGTTGAAAAAGAAAAATACAGCTTTATGGAATGCCAAATGGGGCGCGAGAATGATCCACGTGCCGAGCACGGCGGAGGGCAAGGTGTTCAGTTTTGTGCGCCAGAACGAAAAGGACAAGGTCTTTGCGGTCTTCAATTTCTCGGCTGAGCCGCAGGTTGTGCGTTTTCACGAACATCTTTTCCACGGCAAATACACAGACTATATGAGCGGAATTCAGGTGGATTTGACAGATGCGACGGAAATGGAATTGAAAGCCTGGGATTATCGAATCTTTGAACGTCAATGATGGATAAGAAATTTTCATCGCAGAGCTCACAGAATTTTCAAATTTAGCCTGCCCGTGCCATTTCGGGTAAATCGTAACAAATAGACCAAAACAGGGTTTTATTCGTAGATGCAACGACCATCTGATAAGCGGCTTTCGAAAAGCGCGTATGACTGGCTGAGGGTTTCACCGCTGGCCACGGTCACCACGTATGCCTTCCTCTCAGCGGCCGATCTGGGGGATGGCATTTGCAATGTGATTCCGTGCTCCTACAGGGTGGATTTTTACCTGAGCGCATTGATCGCATTGCTGGGTTCCGCGCTTTGGCATCTCAATCTCCTGAAATATATCAATAACAAAGACAGTGAATTCGTGCGCTGGCATGGGCTGCAAGCCGCGCTGATTGCGGGAATTCGCACGTTAATTCCGATCCTTTTCCTGATCGCTGATTTTCTATTTGAATCGGGTGGCTATACTTTCTGTATCAGCGTCCCTGCGCTGCTGGTCGTGTGGATGACGGCCACCCCCTGGGGGAACAAACAGGTGGATGGTGACGAATGCAAACTGGCGACCTGGCTGGGAGAACCGATCTCTCCCCCCGAAACATGGCCTGCAGAAACACCCCAACAATCCTACACGCAAGCAACTGCAACCTCCCCCGAAACAAAAAATGCGGAAGAGGCAATTCCCCTTACCGACGAACCCTTGAATACGGAAAACCCCATGACCGACTCTGAATCTAAAAACCCTGAAGATGTACTCAAGAATATTCTCGATGGCCTGCGAAGTGCGGACGATGTCAGCCGCTTGAACGCCATTTCGCAGCTGCACCTGATCAACTACAGCAGTGAAGCCATTCGCAATGAGCTTGAGAAGCTGGCGATCCACGATGAGAACGCAGACATCCGCAAGGACGCTTTGATCGCGCTCGACACCGCCACCCAGAAACATGTCCGCAGCCGCATTAATAGATTGGAAGCGGGCAGTCGTTTTATTATTTTGAGCGAGATCAGCGAATGGGAAAGACTCGGCCTGTTGGACAAGGTCAAGGCGGCGGTGCTGCGCAAGCGATATGACTTTGACAGGACCGCGACTCCTGCGGCCCGAACTGCGACGCGCGAGACCGAAAGCGCCAAACCACAGACAACCTCTGCGCCTGAGCCTGCCGCGCCGCCTCCGCCCAAAGCGGAAGCGAAACCTGAAGAGCCACGTGCCACATTGACCCAGACCTTGCTGAGCGAGACAAGCATCAAGATCGCTTTGTATCTCGGTGCGTTCTTCGTGGTGGCTTCGGCGGCGATCCTTGCGGCGCTTTCACCTGCGGCGCGTCTGCCCGTGCTTTTCATCGCCTCGTTCATCTTTGGCGGACTTTCCATTGTGATTCGCAAGCGGCTGCCGCAGCCGAGTTTCGCGCTTTTCATCGTGTTCTCGTTCCTGCTGCCCATCACCGCGAGTGTGCTTGAGGACACGGTGCAATTCTCGCCTGTCTTCAGCTCGATCTATTGGGTGCTGATCTCGATCTCGATGGCGTTGATCTGGGGCGGCAGTGTCTGGCTGTATGAATCGCGGGTATTCAGCATGATGAGCTTCATTGCCTTTGCGGTTGCCTTTTACCGCATTGGGAATGTCTTTGACGCGGAGCCAGAGGTCTTTGGCGCGGTCACCAGCCTTGCCGCGCTGGGAGGATTGCTGGGCGTGTGGATCCTCAAGAAGTGGAAGGGTGATAAGTTCGCGCTGCCATTATTCCTGACGACACTGGCCGTGCAGGCGCTCATCCTCGGCGGGACGATCATTGTCTTTGGCGTGCAGCTTTACGACAGGGACAGCTCACAACTTTGGAATCTTGCATCGGTGTTCACGTGGGGAAGCGCGTTCATTTTCTTCGTGCTTGCGGATATTCTCGTCCCCTTTATTTTCTTCTCGTGGTTCGCGGCGCTGGCTTTGATCCCGATCCCGTGGTTCATTGGCTCGGCGTTCGATATGGAAATTGCGGGGCTGGCTTTGCTGCACATGGTTTGGGGGCTGATCCTTTCAGTCGTCAGCGAGGCAGTTCACAGGTTCGACAAGACGCGCAAGTTCAGTCTGCCGATGCTGCTGGCGAGCATTCCCACATTCACGCTGGCGTTGATCAATGCCTTCGATAACGGCGTGCCGCTGGGGTTTGCCATTGCGCTGGGAGTCGCGTGTGTGTATGCGGCGCTGCATTTGATCCGCGCGCGGGGATGGTTGTGGGCGCTGGCGCTGCTCAATTTCATCATGGCTTATTTTGCCTTTTTCAACCTGCCGCTTTTCGATAAAACGGAAATCTATTTCGGCTATCTATTGCTCGGCTTAAGCGTACTCTTTCTGCTGCCCGACCTGTTCTCGAAAAACGATTTCAACAAGAATACACACTGGCGATTGGCGCCGCGCATTTATGGCGTGCTTTTCACGTTGTATGCAAGCGGAATGTTCCTTGCCGTGGATAGCCAGCAGCATGCGTATATTGGTTTTGCAGTGCTGAGTGCTTTCTTTGCGCTGTACACCCTGGCGCAACGCGAGGCGTTCTACGGATACATTCCTGCGGCGTATCTGGCGTTGACGGTGCTGTTTGCGCTGGATCATTTCGAGCTGGATCTGTGGATGCCCGCGCTGACGGTGCTGGCGGCGCTGTTTTACCTGGCAGGCACGGCGGCGCTTTCAAAGGAAAGTTGGTCGCGCATGCTGCGAAACTGCGCGTTGATCCTGGGTACGCTGGTTTCGCTCGTGGCGTTGTTCACGCTCAAGGAAACAGGCGGCTGGTATGCGCTGATCGTGGGTGTGCTGTTTGCTTCTGAAATGTACCTGACCCGCAACGGCTGGTTCGAGATCGGCCTTCCGATCCTGTTCAATATTGGCGCGCTGTTGATCCTGCGCGATTTCGATATCACGCGCTCCTTCCATCACCTGCTGGCTTACAGCCTGGTGTGGCTGGGCAGCGACCTGATCGCGCACCTGACCTTTGCGCACCTGCGTCCGCTGAAATGGATCGTGCGCGGTGTGGGGGCTTTGCTGACGATCGTCAATTACGGGGCACTGCTTTCCTTTGCGGATGCCAAGACTGGGACGCTCGATTTCGGGATTTATACGCTTCTGGTCTTAACGATCAATCTGGTCTATCGCCAACCCAATTTGCTCTACGCTTTTACCTTGACCCTGCCACTCTTTGTCGTTTTCGGTTTCCGCGCGATCGGGGTCGAGAAGTGGATCCATCCTGTTATTTTTGTGGCGATGGTCTATTACGCGGCGGGATTTTTCCTGCGGCTTTCGCTGCGCGAGCGCGCGAAAGATTGGGATACGGCTTTGCTTTTCAGCGGCCTCGGGTGGGGCGTGATCATTTCGATGGCCGCACCCATTGTCGGCGGGTTGGATGCGGCGATCCCTGTCGCGATTGCCGCCACACTTTGGGCGGTGGAGGCTTTCGCGCGGAGAAATGTGGCTTGGATTTCCGGCGAATGGGCTTTATCTGCTGTCGTATTTCATCATTTTGATCGAGTTGAAGGTGGACCAGCCGCAGTTCTTTTCGATGGGCGCGGCGGCGCTGGGGCTGTTGCAGCATTATCTGTTGACGCGCGCGGGGAGCAAGACGGGGACGTTCATCATGGGGATGCTTTCGCAGTTGACGTTGTTGGGGACGACGTACATTCAGATGGCGAATACGGAGCAGTTGATCTATTTTGTGGTGCTGTTCTTCCAATCCATCGCAGTTTTGTTCTACGGGCTGGTGATCCGTTCGCGCAGCCTGACCTTTACTCCGATCGCGTTCGTGGTGCTGGGCGTGATCACGGTGTTGTATACGGCGCTCAAGGGATTGAACACAGTGGTGCTGATCGGTTGTACGGGGATGATCCTGTTGACGCTGGGTATTTTGGCGGTGCTGATGCGGGAGCGCATTACGAAGCTGGGCGAGCGGTTGAGCGACTGGAAAGCGTAGGTGCGGGGGATGTCAGGTGCCAGGTTTCAGGTGTCAGGTTTCAGGTTAGAAGGTTGGCAGGTTGTTGGGGGTGTTAGCTGTCGAAGGGAGATTTAACGGCGAGGCCGCCGCGTTGTAAAACATGCCTTCGACAAGCTCAGGAAAGGCGTATAGATCATGGTGGTTTTTAGATCTTTGCGGCCGAGAAGCTAAGGATTTTTTGGTTTTTGGGTTGATACAACAGTTGTTTTTGGGGTTTCTACCATTTTCTTGCCCCATTCTGGTGGTGACTGTATAATGACTGTTATGCA
>JADKEA010000023.1 GCA_016718275.1 Candidatus Villigracilis affinis | reverse complement strand
GGTCGATGAACTGATCAAGCAGGCACGTCGGCAGGCAAAGGAAGCAGGGTTGACGGAGGAAGATATCACGTCCGCGGTGGCAAAGGCACGGGGCAAGAAATGAAGATCGTTCTGGACTTGAAAGTTGTAATGGATACGAATGTATTTGTCTCTGGGGTCTTCTTTAGCGGTCCGCCATATGAGATTTTGAAAGCCTGGTAGGAGAGTGAGTTTACAACCCGCAAGTTAAGAAAGAGGTGCTGGGTGGCGTGCCCATTTTTCGATTGAAGTAATGAAGTTCTAGCCAGACAACAAGTTAATTCATATAATTCCTCGCGAATCTCTCGATCAACTCATGATAGGTTTTCACAAGGTCGGGCGCTGGCTCTTTGCCGCCGAAATTGAGGAAGACTTTGAACGCGGCGGCCCCGCGCCGATCGAAGAATTGGAAGCTGAGCGACTCGTGCCCATCGAGATGGCTGGGCTTACGGAAGGCAAAGACCGAATCCACTCCCAGCTACGGATGTGCATATCAAGCGATTTGGTACGGACGTTTAAGAAGCCGTCGCTATTCGTGAAATTACCAAACTGGCCAAAGGCTTCGATGGTCACGGCTCCATTTGAAAGGATGACGTGCACATTGCCAAGAGGCTCAAAAGCGCGGATGATCTCCTCCCAACGCGAGAAATCAAGCTCGTGTGCAGTGTCATCCTCAAGCGCGCGGATAATTTCCACTTCAGGAATTCTTAGTTTATGGGCCAGCATTAAGGTCATCTGCGAGCGGTCACGGTTAAAAGCATCGCGGATGGTTTGCTGACGTTCAAGCTCGGTCATTTCCGGGCGGAGGGCTGGGTCGGTTTGAAACATGGGTCATTCTCCTCTAATCAATAAATTGGATTGTTTTCATCCTGTTCAAGCGACGCGTAGTATAATTTCGGGGATTTGAATAATCTAGATATTTGTATTAAATTTTATCTAAATCGGATTGCATCAAGTTTTCAACCCGATTGAAGATTTTGGAGTTGGTCACAAGGAATGTCAGCCAGTGCTGCAATGCAACGCTATGCCGCGGAGATCTATCGCCTGCAACAGGATCATGAGCAGGTGCCGCTTTCGCTTTTAAGTTCACACGTTGAATCGTCTGCACAGGCAATTGCAAGCATGGTCAAGCGCTTGCAAAAGCATGGATACCTTGTCCATGAACCGTATCGCGGCGTGCGCCTCACCCCCACTGGCGAAAAGATCGCCATGCCTTCCCTGCGCCGTCACCGCTTGACGGAGGTCTTTCTCGTCCGTGTGATGAAATACGATTGGGCTACAGCCCATCAACTGGCCGATACCTTCGAGCTCGGCGTCAACGATATGATCGAAGACCGCATGGATGAACTGGCAGGCCGTCCCACGCGCTGTCCGCATGGAGAGCCGATTCCCTCAAAAAATGGGGTGATGCCTGTGGTCAGGGACATGTCATTGAGTAATGTCCCTTCGGGTTCCGATTGTGTCATCAGCCGCGTGCGCACACATGATTTCGAAAAGCTGACTTACATCGGCGAGTTGGGACTTGTGCCTGGGACATCGTTCCACTTGTTGAGTTGTGCGCCGTTCAAAGGTCCGCTGCGGTTGAACATGAAGCCGCATGACCATGTCATCGGCTACGAGTTGGCCGCGTCTCTTTGGGTGGAAGTGACAAAGGAAGGCGAAGGCAATAAACTGCCGCCGCGAAAAAGCAATTAAAGAAAAACTGTCCGCTCAATTGAGCGGACAGTTTTTGATTCACGGCTTGGGTGTGCTGACGACTTTCTTTCTACGGAACAGGTTCGTGAGCAGGGCGTATCCCAGCTTGGTCAGCATCATCAAATAATAGAGGAAGTTGAACAGGAAGAAATAATCCTTCGCGAAGTGCTTGCGGAAATAAAGATAATACGAACGATGCCACTCGATGATGGTGCGGTAAGGCTGGACCTTTGAGCCGCCTTCGCCTCCATAGTGCGTGATCTGCGCCGTGGGCACGTAAAAGATCTTCCAGCCTGCCAGACGGGTGCGGCGGCAATAATCGGTATCCTCTTGATAGGCGAAGAAATCCTCGTCAAAATATCCGATCTGTTCCACGACTTCACGACGAACGATCATGCACGACCCTGAAACTGCCTCTGTTTCGTGAGTGAGGTCTTCGGGCAGGTAGGTCATCAAATACCCTGCAAAACGTTTGTCGTTCGGAAAGAGACGGGAGAGCCCTGAAAAATAACAGATCGCATCCCACGGACGGGCTTCGCTACGGCGACATTGCTTTTGAAGCGTGCCGTCACGGTTCAACACCTTGGGGCTGACAATACCCACCTCGGGATGCGAATCTAAAAAGCCGACGAGTTCGGCAAAGGCATTCGGAAAAATGACCGTATCGGGATTGAGGATGACGACATGACGTCCCTGCGCCAGCCGCATGGCTTGGTTGTAGGGACGGGTGAAGCCGGTGTTGCCTTCGTTGGTCAGCAGTTTCACATCGGGGAATTCACTGCGGATCATTTCGGGGCCGCCGTCGCCGGAGAAATTGTCAACGACGATGATCTCAAAGGTGAGCGTATCTGTTGTCCCGTAGATGGACCGCAGACAGTCGCGTAGAAAATCTCTGGCGTTGTAATTCGTAATACAGATCGAAATATCAGGTTTCATGAATTTTCCGTGTTGCGTTTTAGAAACGTGAGGAAGGGAGCCAGCCAATTGCGAGACATGGCGCGATGCAATTCGGCGATGGATGCTTTTCTATTTTTCTGGATCGCACCGCGTTTTTTGAGCATGGGGACAAGTCCGCGCAGGGCATCGAGTTTTGCGCGCCAGATGGCACCACCCTGACCTTTGACCGTGAAATAAAGCAAAAAGAAAATGTTAATAAAAATATGCAATGGCAGGTAAAACCAAAACAGCGCGGATGGCATATCCTTGGCGTAGGTCCACACAAGGTTGCGGTGACCGTGATAAATGGAGAAGTCGCTTTTCTTGCCGAAGGTGACTGAGCCGACATGATGCACGACCGCGTTTGGAACCAGGAAGCATTTCAATCCGCGCAGGCGCAAGCGAAAACCGAGGTCAACATCTTCATGATAGGAAAGATAATCTTCGTCGAAGCCGCCCGCGTTGAGGAATTCTTCGCGCGGAAAAAATGCAGCCGCCCCGCAGGCACTGAAGACTTCGCGGATTTCATTCAAGGGATAGGTGCGTGCGCCGTAGCCGTTTCGCCACGCCAACCCGCTGACATGATAGACATCGCCTTCGCCATCCAAAAGTTCGGGGGCATTTGCTTGAACTTGGCGCGAGGAGAAAAACGCATTCGGATGCAGTTGTGCCGCTTCAAGCAAACGCTCCAACCAATCGGGTTCGGGGAAGGCATCGGTATTGAGCAGGGTCAACCATTTACCGGTGGCAAGCTGCGCACCAAGGTTATTGGCAAAGGAAAAGCCGCGATTGATTTCGAGCCGTTCCACGCGCAAGGCAAGGGTTGGATATTTTCCTGCAAGTCTGCACAGCCATCATCCTTTGAACCGTTATCGACGACGATGACTTCAAAGTCTTGAACGGTTTGCGCAAGCAGATGCTGGAAACAGCGCGGAATGTAAGCAGCGCTGTTCCAGGCAACAAGCACGATGGAGATGAGGGGTTGATTCATGTTGAGATACACCACGAAGGGTCACAAAAGGACCCGAAGGAAGATTCTATTCGCCTTCGGCTTTGCGGGTCTCTTCAATGGCCTCGCGGGTGGCACGCAGGAAGGCATAGCCGTATTTGCGGTCGGGTTCGAGGTAGGCACATTCGCCCCATTCATTCCACGCGTTGACGAAGATGAAGGGCGCGTCGAGTTCCTTGCTATTGCGGGCTTCGCGCAGAATATCGATGAGCCATTCCTTGTACAGCGCAGGGCTGGCGCCTTCGAAGATCATCGGCGTGTTGTTACGGCGGGGGGTGTTATCCCACATCGGCATGATGGCGCGGTGAAGTTTCTTCGCCTGAAACTTGAAATACTGCTTGTTCTTCACCAGATCCACGTAATCGAGGACGATTCCGCCGAAGTCATCGCGCATGAAGCTGATCTCGTTGGTGATGTTTCTGCAATAGCGGAAGACCGTGCCCGGGTGGAATTCGCTCTGGGCGTCGAAGCCAAGCGCCAGCAGGTCGCCATCGAAGGTGTTTTCCTTGACGCCGATGATATAGGGATTGCCGAGTCCTTCCTGCTGACAATAGGAACGCCAGTGCGCCAACACTTCCGCGCATTCAGGCACGAAAGACGGGCGGTATACGATCAACACCGGGCGGCCATCCACGCGGATATAACGCTTGTCTGCCGCGTAGGGTTTGATGCTTTCGATGAAGGATTTGTAACTCTCCACCGATTCGTTCTGATACATGATGACCTCGCCGCTGGTGCCGTCGAAGCGACGCGTCCACGATTCATTTGCCCAGCACAGGCAGAAGGGAAAATCGAGTTCGGGGTGATTCAAAAACATATCGAGCGGTTTATCGAGCAAGCGGCGGCCATCGAACCAGTAGTAATAATAGGCAAAGCCGTGAATGCCGTGCGATTTTGCCAATTCGATCTGACGGGCGATGTTTTCCGTGAGGCGCAGATCGTATGATCCCAACTCACCGGGCAGGCGCGGCTGATAATGCCCTACGTACTGCGGAACAGCCTTGGCAACGTTGTGCCATTCGGTGATGCCGCGCCCCCACCACTCGTCATTTTCAGGGGTCGGATGAAATTGCGGCAGGTAATACGCAAGCAAAAGCGGATCACCCACCTGCGGCTTATAGGTATCGGAAGCCAGTTCAACATATTCATCCGTCTTGTCGGGAATCGCGAGGACCTGTTTGGTGTACTGCTCATACATTTTTGTTTTCGCAGGTTCAGGCATGGCAGGCGCGCTGCGCGGACGGAAAATGCGCTGTGACAGAATCGAGAGCCTGCGGCGAAGCGGCTCAGGCATCGGCAGTTTGCGGTAGATGCGAAGGGCGAATTGAATCATTCGATTGATCACAGCTTCACCCCGGTCATGTTCAGGATCTCAATGGTCTTGTGTTCCCACGAATTTTCATTCGCTTCCGTATCAAGCACCTTGAGATATTCTTCATCGTTCCGCAGTTCGGAAGCACGTTTCAATTGCAGCATGAATTCCTCGTTCGTTTCAGCCGTAAGGCAGGACTTGTATTTTTTGCACTCGCGCAGGTCGGTGGTGACGATCGGTTTCAAGGCCGCCATGTATTCGAATATCTTCACAGGCGAGACCGCCTCGGTGAGATTGGATTTCTTGAACGGCAGGATCGTCACACCGTAATGGATCGCATATTGATTTAACTGTGAGTAGGGTTTGCTTCCGAGAAAATGTACACGCGGATGGCTCTTCAACCCGCTCTTCTCGAAGGCATCGTCATGCTCGTGGCCGATCAGCACCAGTTCGTAACTGCCTTCATCGGCGATCATGCGCAGCAGGTCATAGTCGAGCCACTTGGCAAGCGCGCCATGATAGGCGACGATGGTATTTCCAGTAAATGCGGATTTCATATCCACGGGCGGCTCGCCCTTGGGAATACGCCAGTTTTCGAGATCCACACCGTTGGTGCTGAGAACAAAATTCTTTGCGCGATGACGGGCGACTTCTTCATACAGCTGATCGGAGGTAGCCACAACAAACACGGCTTCATTCCTCAACAAGGCTTGATGTCGATCACGGACAAGTTCAGGTACGTTGCCTGTGATATCGGACGTGATCTCGTCTATGTATTCATACACCACACGGAAACCACGGCGCAGGAAATTCTCGACATCTTCGGCTGTCGTCACCAGGTCAATGGATTCGATGCGCAGCACAGTGGAATTGCCCTTTTCTCCAAGGCTTGCAAAATGCGTTCCGTGATCTGCGGGTCGGTGGCTTTGAAGACATACAAATTCTCGGCGGCCTTTTATAAACGAAGATATCCTTGTCCACGGTGGGATGGCCGCCGTAGATGGCGATTCCGCCCAGTTTGGCCGATTGCAATGAAACATGCTGGAAACGCTGGAACAACATCGTATTCCAACCCATTGGAATATGGAACAGGTCGAAGAAACCGTTGTGTCCGGCGATGATGGTTTCCAATTCTTTCAACTCGCGTTCATAGCGCTGTTTGAAAATGGCCTTTTTGATCGGGTAGGTCAGCGAAACCCAAATGGCGACAAAGCCTTTCAGGATCGCACCAAATAACCCGTTCGTACGAATCGAAGCGCGGATGCGCGATATCAATGCGCGTGGTTTGCGGAAGAACCAGTTGAACAGGAACCTCACCAGTTTCTCGCGTCGGCTGCCGAGCGGAATGAGGGTGGTCCTGATCTTTTGAAAGATCAGTGCGATCTTCCATGAAGTGCTGTGGACCATTTCATGCAGTTGATACTGCTGGTAATCCACGATCTTTTGAATGCGGTCGATCTCGTATTCGTTGATGGCGATGCGCGCGAGTTGGTCCGCCACTTGTTGATTGAGTCTTGCAACATCCGCAGTTAATGCCTGTGCTTCCTTTTCGCGGACGAAGAAGGCGCCCGTTTGTTTGACAGCCAGATCGCGGATCAATTGCAACGCCACGGGCTTTTCGATGCGTTTGGTCTTTTGGTCGAGCAGTTTCAAAGCCAGTGTTGTATTCGTTTGAACAAGCTGTTTGAATTTCTCACCTTGCTCCGCCAGTGATGCGCGCACCTGTTTCTGGTCAGCCCAAAGGTAGTGGAAGGTATCCGAAAGCGAATCTACATTCATGGTCTGAAGATCGAGCGCATAATCCGAAAGGCCGAGAAATTTCATCAAGTTCTTGACCTTCGGGTCGTAGATCAATGCAACGGATGGAACTCCGACGCTGGCGGCAAAAACAAGCGAATGCAAACGCATACCGATGACCACGCGGCAGCGGGCGATGAGTCCCTCGACCACTTCCGGGGAATAGGCCTGCGGCAAAACCTTCGTCCGTTCCTGATTCTGCATCATGGAGATGACTTCCACTGAAACCGTGTAGTCATTCTCAAGTTCGTGCTCACCCACCTGGAAGGGAATGAACACGATCTGCGCGTTATGTTTTTCGAGGAAGGCATCCAGCGCAGACGCCAATTCCTGTTTCCATGCACCGCCTTTTTCGCCTTCGGTCCAATTGCGGATACAAACGCCGACCATCGGGCGTTCTTTGGGAGAAATGCCTTCAGCTTGAAGAATCTCCGCCGCGGCTTTCAGTTTCGGTGAAAGGTTGAGTGCAGGATCGGGTTTGATGAGAATTTGTTTTTTGGGAAACCCCAGCGAAGCCAGCAAATCCCTTGATTCGACATCGCGCACTGTGGCGGCATCAGCCAGTTCAAAGGCGAGGCGCGTCCAGCGTTTGCCTTCATCGGTCAACAGCGGACCAATGCCCACGGAATAGATCATGAAAGGTTTATCGAACAGGGAAGCCAGCAGGCCGATGCTGCTGTAATACGAAATACCCCAATGAAATTCGGTTAAATGGGTACCTGCCGGGGTGCCCCAATAATCCTGAAAAATGCCGCCGCCGCCGAGGATGATGAGGTCGCATTCGCGGGCCGCATCCATCAAGGCGTTGATCTCCTTCCAATGCACCGAGCGGACGTTGTGCGATGCGGCGGTTTCTTCGGGGTTCGACGAGATGACGATGAATTCAAGTCCCTCGCGTTGTTTTCTCAAGTCGGTCAGGATGGCGCTGAGAATGGCCTCGTCACCGACGTTGCCAAATCCGTAATAGCCTGCCACCAGAATGGTCTTTTTATTGTTTTTATCCACTGTCTATACTGCCTCTCCAGGAAATGTCCGCCTATTATCATCGAACTCCATGCAGGAGGCAATGATGATAAAACAGGTGGCAGTCACTTGCTAAGTGACTGTCACCTGAAGTAAAGGCAAACAACAAACTTAATTTTCTACGCTTGAGCCGCCGTCCTCGGCGGTGAGGCAAACAACAGCCTTATTTTGCTTTGTGCTTTTTGTGAGAATAGAATTCCATAAACCCGCAACTTGAACACCTGAATGCAACGACAGGAATTCCCTCGGTGATTGGTTCTGAAGTTCCTATCCAAAAGGATTTTTTGGGCACACCTTCATACCAGTTTGGGACAACAATCGCACCGTTTGCGTAATCGAGAATAAATCCTCTGACCATGTCACCATCACATTTTGGGCATTTGTTCTTTGTTGTTGCCATAATGTTCCTTTGTGTAGAATCGCTTAATTTTCTCAACGCTCTCTACGGCAAATTAAACGTCCGCACCAGGAATACCGCCATCTGCGCGCGGGTCACAGCGGATTCGGGGCAGTAGTTGCCATTGCCGCAGCCAGCGGTGATGCCTTCGGCGACCAGTTGCTCGATCCATGCGGCAGCCCAGTAATCGGCGGGGACGTCGGTGAAGGCCGTGCCTGTGGCAGCGGGTGGGGTGTAACTGCCGCCATATTTACTTCGCAACAGGAAGACCGCCATTTGGGCGCGGGTCACCTCGGCTTCAGGGCAGTAATTGCCATCGCCACAGCCTGCGGTGATGCCCTCAGCAACGAGTTGCTCGATCCATGCGGCGGCCCAATGATCGGCGGAGACATCGGCGAAGGCCGTGCCCGTGGCGGCAGGCGGAACATAACTGCTGCCGTGTTTGCTGCGCAACAGGAAGATCGCCATTTGAGCGCGGGTGGTTGAACTTTCAGGACAATAGGTCAGCGGATAGACTCCGCAGCCCTGAGTGATGCCGTTTTGATACAGCTTCTCGATCGAATCCACGGCCCAGTAATCGGGGGTGATATCTGCGAAGATGCCGTCGCCGGGGGTGAGGAAGTCGGCAGTCATGGTGCTGGCACAGCCGCTGATGTTCAACACATTGGCGCTGCTCGGACTGCCATTATATAAATTGCTGTTCGGGTTTGAAGAAGCGGAGAAGGCCTGATTCCACCGTGACCCGGGGAATGGGTCGCCCGCATCGCCGGTATCGCGGCCCCGGCCAAGTTCATCGGAGCCATCGGCCTGCACAAGATACACCAACCTGCGCGGGTTGCCCGCATTGGCTGAGTTATCGAAAGGCACACTTTCGTCAATGTGCCAGATCAACAATCCGCAGCCGGGCAGGCCCGCGTCGAAACCGGTCTGCTGGCGATTCTCCACGAGGAAATATTCGCCCGTGCCTGAGTTTGAATTGAATTTCCAATCCAGGCCATTCGGGTTATCCAAAAGCTGGAAAACTGTCGGGTTGGATTCTGCATTGGGGATCGGCTGACCAGTGACCAGTCCGCGAAGCTGAAGCGGTGAAGTCCAGCCTTCGTACCATTTGCTCCAGGCGTCGTGATGTGCGGGCAGGTCACCCAACTGAGTCCCAGTCGTATTCCATGTGCCCATGCCCATCAGCCCCCAAACGCCGATGCCCGATGAACGGCCGCTCGTATCGTATAGGTCGGGCAGATTCAAACTGTGACCGAACTCATGCGCGATGACGCCCATTGTGGCGGGGTAACCGGGCGTAAACCCAGGCAGGTCGGCGCAATGCCACTCGCCCACTTGCACATATCCGCCGCCCGCGCTGATCTCGCCGATGGTTTTTCCATACACCACCGGCGCGGGGACCTTCCCACCTTCGAAGCCCCAGTAGTGCGCCCAAATGCCGGGCTTGCAGGAACTGGTGCTGGCGAAGGCTGTTTCATAGCCAGCGACGACCACGATGATGTGCAATTCACTATTTGAAATATAACCATCATTGTTTGTGTCGTAGACGGTGTAATCCACATACGGAGCCGAGGCGAGGATGGCATCGCGTGTGATCTGGCGGTTGTGGTCGGAAACATTTTGCCCCCTGAGTTGGGATGGTTGTAAGGCAATGTGATCCAGCCGACCACGCCGTCTCTGGATGTGCCATAGTTTTCGACCGCAGGGAGCAGATTGAGCTGGTCGTAGGAAACTTCCTTGTAATATTTTTTCACGCTCAAGGCGGGACCGAAGACCTTGTCACTCCAATAAGCAGCATCGGTGCCAATCGACGGTTGATTCTGGAACTGCGCCAGAAGCACCAGCACCCGCTGTGTGCCTACGTTGACACTGCTTTCTGGAATGGGTTGAAATCCCGCAGGCGGACTGCCCGCAGGGCGATTCACATTCGGGCGAATGTGCAAAGGCAGACCGGCTGCAGCGGGATCATCCCTGCCGACGATCAAGGCCGACGGGCGCAGACTGTCAGCGGTTGGCTCAGCGGCATACACCCAATATTGACTCTGTTCGTTTTTCAAAATGGTGTACCCATCAAGAGTCTCCATGCCGTTCGACCATTCGTCGCCCCAGGCGAGGGCTTGAAATGCGAAGCCATCGGGTTGATACAGGGTGATCTCAATGGGCGCAGGCGGCGCAGCGTGCGCCACCGTGAAGGGTTGGGCGGCCAGTAAAAGCATAAGGGCAAGCAGGATGATGGATGTTCTTTTGAAAAGTTGAAGCATTTTATTTCTCCGGGATTTATCTTGCAAAACACGGAGACACAGAGGCACGGAGAAAAAAACCTGTGGCTTTGTATCTCTACAGCGCAAAAGATTGTTATTGTGTCTTCAGCACTTTACTGCACAGCATATTGGCGTCGCTCTCTTTGGCCGAAAGCTCGGAAGTGATCATTTCGATCTCGAAGCCCATGCTGCGAATGCTTTCGAGGAATTGCTCAGGTTCCACATGTCCACAGCGCAGGGCGGTGGGATTCAACTCCATGAGCAGGTGCAGGTTTGAAGAACGCGCCGCGGTATTCTGCATCCCTTTCAAGACCAGCGGCTCGGCGCCTTCGGTATCGCTTTTGACAAAACCGACCTGTTCGATACCGCGTTCCTGCAAAAAAGAATCAAGGTCCACACAACGCACTTCGATGACGCTTTCCGCCTTGGTGTAGCCTTCGATCAGACTGTGATTGCTGTTGCCCGGTGACACATACAAAGGCAATATGCTCTCCTGCTCACCGACGGCATAGTTATACAATTCCACATGGCTGTAACGCGGCAAAGACATGTTCTTTTGCAGCACGCTGAAATTCTCAGGGTTCGGCTCAAACGCCAGCACACGCCCGCTCGGGCCGACCAGGTCCGCAAGCAGGCGGGTGTAATAGCCGATGTGTGCCCCAATATCCACCACGGTCATGCCAGGCTTAACCACTTTCCGAACACGTTCCACCGATTCGACTTCCAGCCAGCGCATCAGAATCTCGAAGCGGAAGCGCTCGATCCACCACCACCCGCCAGTTGCCCGGGCGGGAAAATGAAATTGCTGGCGCCTTTGCAGAGTCTTCACCAGCCAGTTGATCTCCATCCGCACAAAGCGGGCGAACAACGAATCGGGATTCTGTTGATAACGATCGAGAACTTTTCGATAGAGTCTATACAGCATTAAAGTTTTCAGCCTTTCCGGAGATACAAACCACACGAGGCGCAATGATAACCGTCTGCCAGAGGCAGTTGAGGCCCGCCACAGTCCGGGCAGGGATCCGCCCACATCCGCCGCTCAGAGGTATGCATAGCCCATTCCCAATGACCGACCCAGGTGCGTGCCACCGTTTCCCAATTCCGCACGGCGGCTTGCGCATTGTGCCGAATGGTGCTCGAAAAATCGGGCGCACTCACCAAAGTCAGCGCCATCTGCGCCACCTTTTGCCAGGTTTCCTCCGCCATGTGATTTCCTTCCACAAGGAAACCATCGTACCCATCGCGGACGATCTCCGGGTACGCGCCCATCGGGCTGGCGACCACGATATTGCCCGAAGCCATCGCTTCGATCAAGGAAAGGCCAAAGGGTTCGAGACGGTCTTGAAGATTCAAAGCGATGTGACTGGTGCGCAGTTCACGCGACAATTCACGCTGACCGACCATGCCATGATAAAAGACGCCGTCTTCCTGCGCTGGAGCCTGCTCGGCCCCACCCCAGAGACGGTTGCCCCCGTAGATATGCAATTCAAAACGGGCATCCTGCGTGCGCAAAATTCTCAATACGCCCAGCGCCGCATCCAACCCTTTCGAGGGATGACTCGCGTACACCAATTTAAAAAGATTTCGTTCCCTGCGGTTGAAAAGGCCAGGCTCCTGCAGAAAGGCAGGGTCCACGCCGTGATAGCTGACGAATGTCTTTTCACGCGGAACACCCCACTCTTGGATCGCCCACTGACGGATGAAATTACTCGGCGAACAGACATAATCAAAGGGAATCTCATGCAGGCCTTTGAGCAGGGGCGTACCATGCACCCAGATCAGGCGCAGACTCGCTTTGATATCCAGAGCCAGGGCCGGGCGCAGATCCAGATCGCCGCCGCTGCTGCTAAGGATGAGTACATCCACATCAATGCTCCGCACCTGTGCCAGCGGAAGATATTGCACGCCATCGAACACCGCCGCGCGCGGACAATTGCAGATCATCGTGACCTGATGCCCCAATTTTGCCAGCGCCGCCGCAAGGCGAATCCGTACCATGACCCCACCGCCCACTCCCTGTTTATCCGGGGTATTGCCATCATAGGAAAGATGGTGGTCGGGGCAATATAAAGCAACTCGTAACTTCTTCAAGGAAACTCTCCCATCATGATTGAGACAGGAGCATTTTATAGTTGATTGGAAGATGAGTCAATCACCGTGTAACTTGCCTAAGAAAAAGAAGGAGCGGACCCATATGGGTCCGCTCCAGAGATTAACTTACATTTTCTCGATCACAGGCATTCTGCCTGAGTTCGAATACAAAAGTTTTACCAGTTTGCAACTCGGCTCAAAGCGCGATAAAGCATCTTCGCAAATTCACCGCGGGTGGCAGCCTGGTCAGGTGAGAAGGTGGTTGCGCTGGTGCCATCTGCAACACCCACTTCATAAGCATACAGGACTGGATATGCATAGTACGCGCCAACAGAGACATCTGTAAAGGCGGCATAACGAAGATTGCCACCCCAATTATTCCACTCAACATCGAGTACAGTTTTGCTGTTAGGAGTTACAAAATCGAGATAGCTACCGACAGCACCACCACCCATCACTTGGATATTGTTGAAGATGGTGACGACCTGGCCGCGGGTGAGCAGGTTGTTCGGGTCAAAGAGACCGCCGCCCACGCCGTTCATGAAACCGTCATCGCAAGCCTGCCAGACCCAACCAGCGAACCAGTCGGAGGCAGTCACATCGGTGAATTCACAGCCAGCAGGAGCCGTAGCGGGCAGCATGGTGTCATCGTAGCCATTGGCCTTCTCGAACAGAGCGGAGGCTTCTGCACGGGTCAGGTTGAGATCTGATCCATAAGTGCCATCGGCAAAACCACTGATCAGGTCAAGGCTGGCGAGGTAGCGCACATAGAGCTCGGTATCGGTCCCAGCTGTATCTGAGAAATCCACACAATCGGCTCTTTCAACATCGCTGACTGGCGGAAGAAGGTTCCCATCGCGGAATACTCCCCAGACAGGGGTTTTATTCCCAGCAGCATCTTCTGGCCACACGGTGAACGCCCACTTGTCACTGGCGGTGGAGGGGAAGGTGAAAGGCCAGGAGAGCAGTTCATCATCAGCCCCAACAGGCGCAGGCGGAGCAAACGTACCGCTCACGAGTGGGTTCCATTTGCCAAAGCCAGAATAGCCAAGAGGCTTCACGTAATCATCTGAAACAACGCCCCACATTTCCCATGTGTTACAAGCGACAGGGTTGTTATAAATGAATACGTCCACATCCAGATAGGGAGGATTGGCATAAAAGCCTCTGACGGAAGCACTGTCGACAGTGGTCTCGCCCATGGCAGCTTCGGTGGCCAAAGGTGCAACCGCACCGGCGCAGTTGGTACTCTCGACGGTAATCAGAAATTCAACTACATCACCATTGGCCACGGCGGGCAGGACATAGGTGAAGGTACCGGAGGCATCGCTGGTGCCGATGATGGTCGCAACATCGAGACAGGTGCTATAGACTGCGGGAACAGCCAAATTCTGAATGCGGCTCCAGATCAGAATGTTCTGGGAGGGGCCAGCCATGCCGGTCACGGCCCAATCGATATCTACATCAACCGCATTCGCGAAATCGGGAATGGCGGTGATGGAGGCGTCTCCAGCCACAACAGCGGCGGAGGCGATGCTGAACTGGGCGAGCATGAACACGGCCAGCAGCAATACGGTGAAGATCTTCTTGCTCATTTGGTGTTACTCCTATGTAGGACGAATGGTGAACCCTCATCTCCACGAGATAATTGGTTCATTATTTATAACGGATGAGAGCAAAAAAAGAGACCGGTAAGAGCCCTACAATTTTGAAAATCGACAAAACAAGTCTTGTTTCTTCATTGCATAACCTGTATTTAAAAGCAGGGTCTTATGCAGATGTTGACTTATCCAGACCTAAAAAAAGAGCGGACCCATATGGGTCCGCTCAACTTGCATTCGAACAAAAATCTTTTTATTGCTGGCTGATGGCGCGGTAAAGCATCTTGGCAAATTCACCGCGGGTGGCAGCCTGGTCAGGCGAGAAGGTGGTGGCGCTGGTGCCTTCAGCCACGCCGATACCATAAGCGCGCAGGACGGGGATGGCGTAGTACGCGCCAACCGAAACATCCGTCCATGCGGCTTCACGCAGGTACGGGTTTTCCCAAGAGTCCCAATCCTCGCTGAGGGCGTTGCCATTGGCGAAATCAAGGTAGTCGCCGGTGCCGCCGCCCATTTCATAGATGTTGTTGAAGATGGTCACGACCTGACCGCGGGTGAGCAGGTTGTTCGGGTCGAAGAGGCCGCCACCCACACCGTTCATGAAGCCGTCAGCACAAGCCTGCCAGACCCAACCAGCGAACCAGTCGGAAGCAGATACATCGGTGAAGTCACAACCAGCAGGAGCGGAGGTCGGCAGGGTGGTCGTGTCGTAGCCGTTGGCGATTTCGAACAAGGTGGACGCTTCGGCGCGGGTCAGGTTGTTGTCGGGGCCGAAGGTGCCATCGGCGAAGCCGCTGATCAGGCCAAGGTCGGCCAGGTAGCGGATGTACACTTCGTACGCATGACCAGCGGTGTCGCTGAAGTCGGCGCAGTCTTCCAATTCATCTGCACCCACTACATTCACAGGCGCAGCGCCATCACGGAATGTGGACAGACCCCACTCATTCCCGGCTGCATCGGTCGGGTTGAAGCCCAAAATCCATGCGCCGCTGGCAGTGGACGGGAAGGTGAACACCCACGAGAACAGCGCAGCATCCGCACCAATCGGGGCAGGCGCGAAAGTGCCTGTTGTGGAGGGGTTCCAGGAATCAAATCCGGAATAGGCATCACCGGCGGGAACAGTGGTCTTATCAGACACAACCGACCACATCTCGAAGGTATTGCAGGAGACCGGGGTGCTGTCGAAATCTGCGATATCCAATGACGGAGGATTGAAGTAATCACCGTCCATCCCATCGTCATCCACGTAATTGGATCCCATGACGGAATCGATCGCGGGGACATCGGCTGTGGCACAGGTCTGATCATCCACAGTCAGGGTGAATTCAACGATATCGCCGGAGCTCAGCGCAGCCAGATTGACGGTGGTGGTGTAATCGTAGGTGAAGGTGCCGCTTGCATCGCTGGTGCCGATGATGGTGGCGATCAACTGGCAGTCGTTCCAGTCATACGCTACGGGAACCGCGGCGTTCAACCTGCCCCATACCAGGATGTTCTTGGTGCCAGCAGCCATGCCGGTCGCAGCCCAGTCAAGGTCTACATTGGCACCGCTTGAAAAATCGGGCAGCGCGGTGATCGAGGCATCACCAGCCACAGCCACGGCTGAGGCAATGCTGAACTGCGCCAGCATGAACACAGCCAACAACAAAAGCGTAAATATCTTCTTGCTCATTTTCTCTCCTGTGAATAATATGGATGCCATTCGGTCATATCCAACCTCAGACAATGGCGGTCTGAATTGTTGTATTTTAGAACATTCCGAATTATGAGTCAATCCATTTTCACATCGGTTTAAAAAAGGGGCGGCCCCGGTAATGGGACCGCCCGATGGTATAAATTTTTATTACACGCGGCTCAAAGCGCGATAGAGCATCTTGGCGAACTCACCACGCAGCACAGGCTGGTCCGGTGAGAAGGTGGTTGCACTGGTTCCATCGGCAACACCCACCGCAAATGCATACTGAACCGGGTTGGTGTAGAAGGCGCCTATGGGGACATCCGAGAAGGCCGCCGGGCGAAGGTGATAGCCAGCACCCCAGTTATTCCACTCGAAGTTGAGCACGGTATTGAACGTACCGCCGCCATCAAGGAAGCTGCCAGCCACACCGCCGCCCATCACATCAATGTTATTGAAGATGGTGACGATCTGACCACGGGTGAGCAGGTCGGCGGGGCCGAACAAGCCGCCGCCCAAACCATTCATGAAGCCGTCAGCACAGGCCTGCCAGACCCAACCAGCGAACCAGTCGGAGGCGGAAACGTCACTGAAGGTACAAGCTGCGGAAGGCGGAGCGACAGGCAGCATGGCGGGAGTATAGCCATTTGCCTTTTCGAACAGAGCCGAAGCTTCAGCGCGGGTCAACGTGCTGTTGACGCCATAGCTGCCATCCGGGTTACCAGCGATCAAGCCAAGGTCAGCGAGATAGCGCACCTGGGTTTCGGTGTCATGACCGGCGGTGTCGGTGAAATTGGCGCAGTTGGCCAATTCATCGGGGGTCACCGCAAGAGCACTGCGCCAGTAATAGTTGCCGCCCCAGTTATTGCCGATCATGTCAGACGGATTGGTATAGAAAGACCAGTTTCCATTGGCAGTGGCCGGGAAGGTATTTTCCCAGGAGAGCACACTGTAATCCGGCCCGAGTGGGGCTGGTGAGGAGAAGGAACCCGTTGAACCTGTATTCCAGGAATCAAAGCCGGAATAGGGATCGGGATCGGTGTAAATTCTGTCTGAGGCAACACCCCACAACTCAAAAGTATTGCAGGAAACATGCTGATCGTAGAAATTCGCGACATTTTCGAGCGAAGGAGGATTTGCAAAAAATCCGTAGGGAGCCACGCCATCAATGGTGGTGAAATCCATCACGTCGGAAACAGCGGGTACGGTCGCAGCGGCGCACATGGCACTGTCAATGGTGACGGTGAAATCGATGACATCTCCGTTGCCCACACCAGCGAACATATAAGTGTAGGTACGGAAGCGTTGGCTGTGCCAACGGTGGTCGCCACTTCGTGACAATCCGCAGGCAGATACGCCGGTGCATTGGAATCTTTACCCCAGAGCAATACATTCTGGGTGGGGCCAGCCATGCCCGTGGCAGACCAGCCAATATCAACGCTGGTATTATTTGCCAGCCCCGGAATGCTGGTGATGGAACCGTGCCGGGCACAGTGGCGGCTGAAGCCATGCTGAACTGTGCCAGCATGAACACAGCCAATAGCAAAACAGTAAATACTTTCTTGCTCATGTTTTCTCCTTTATAAAAATAACGGATGTCATCCGCTTTACAAAAATTCAGACGATGACAATCTGAATAGTTGTATTTTATAGATTTGTCACCTCAAAGTCAATCGCTATCAGTGGGAATTAAGTAAGGGCATGACCTTTGTTCAGCATGCAGCGTTTCAATCTTGACCTGTAACCTGCTGCACAAAAAAAGAGGAGCGGACCCGGTACCGGGTCCGCTCCAGAATATCTTTTGGTTATGAATTAGTGATTGTCAGTGCGGCTCAAAGCGCGGTAGAGCATCTTGGCGAATTCGCCGCGGGTGGCAGCCTGATCGGGTGAGAAGGTGGTGGCGCTGGTGCCATCGGCAACACCCACTTCGTAGGCGTAGATCACCGGGTAGGCATAGAACGCGCCAATAGAGACGTCGGTCCAGGCGGCGTGGCGAAGAGTATCGCCCCAGTTATTCCACTCATCTTGAAGTGTGGTGGAAGGACCCGGCAAAGTCGAGATAGGAGCCAGCCGTACCGCCGCCATTCAACCAAATGTTGTGGATGATGGTGACGACCTGACCACGGGTGAGCAGGTTGTTCGGGTCGAACAAGCCGCCGCCCACGCCGTTCATGAAGCCGTCATCACAGGCCTGCCAGACCCAACCGGCGAACCAGTCGGAGGCGGCGACATCGGTGAATTCACAGCCAGCAGGAGCCGTAGCAGGGCAGCATGGTGTCATCGTAGCCGTTGGCCTTCTCGAACAGGGCGGAAGCCTCTGCACGGGTGAGGGTGTTGTCGGGGCCGAAGGTGCCATCGGCGAAGCCGCTGATCAGGCCGAGGGAGGCCAGGTAGCGCACGTACACTTCGTCTTCGTGGCCGCTGATGTCGCTGAAGGTTTCACAATCAGCCAATTCAGCCGCATCCACGGTCGTAAGCAGAGTGCCATCGCGGTAGTAATCAGCAAAGCCGTCTGTATTTCCAATCGCGTCTTCAGGGTCGATGGACATGGACCAGGCGCCGCTGGCGGTGGAGGGGAAGCTGAACACCCACGAGAACACTTCGTCATCCGCGCCAATCGGGGCGGGGACAGCAAAGGTGCCCGTCACAGAGGGGTTCCAGGGGCCAACGCCGGAATAGGCATCGGGGATAACATCATCATCTCCCGCAACACCCCACAGTTCGAAGGTATTACAAGCAACGCGGTTATCCTCGATAACACCCGGGGTGGTGACATCGACATCCGGGGGGGAACCACGGAAGCCATAAGGATCGTCGCTATCGACATAGTTGACAGCCATGACGGAGTCGATCGCGGGGACATCGGCAGTGGCGCAGGTTTGGTCATCCACGCTGAGGGTGAATTCAACCTGGTCACCGGTACCAAGCGCGTTGAGGTTGGCGGTGGTGGTGAAATCAAAGGCGAAGGTGCCGCTTGCATCGCTGGTGCCAATGATGGTGGCGATCAACTGGCAGTCGGCTGGGTCGTACGCAACGGGAACCGCTGCATAAACACGAGCCCAAACCAGAATGTTCTTGGTGCCAGCGGCCATACCGGTCGCGGCCCAATCAAGGTCCACACCCGTGCCGCTCGAAAAATCGGGGATGGCGGTGATGGAGGCGTCACCAGCTACGGCGACGGCGGAGGCGGTGCTGAACTGGGCGAGCATGAACACAGTCAGCAACAACAGGGTAAATACTTTCTTTCTCATTGCTTTTCTCCTTTGAAGATGGTTTTTGCACACCTGCTTAAACCAGAACAGATATGTCTAATTACTTAACGGATAAAACCCCAAAAAGAGACCGGCAAACTATTGCAGTTTTTGAAATTACCCCGTTTCCCCGCGAACCCGAGGACTGCCATACAAAAAAAGAGGAGCGGACCCATCCCGGGTCCGCTCCAAAAAATCTGGATTACAGAATAGTCTTAGAGGCCGCCTTCCCAGTCGCTCAAGGCGCGATAGAGCATTTGAGCAAATTCGCCACGGGTCACAGGCTGATCCGGGGAGAAGGTGGTGTCAGAGGTGCCATCGGCAACACCGATACCATAGGAGTAGATCACCGGGTAGGCATAGAATGCGCCAACGGAAACGTCAGTCCACGCCGCTTCGCGGTAAATATTGGTCCACTCAATAAAGAGCAGGTTATCAACATAGTTGAAGAAGCCGCCTGTGGAGCCCGTATTGTAGACGTTGTTGAGGATGGTGACGATCTGACCGCGGGTGAGCAGGTTGTTCGGGTCGAACAAACCGCCACCAATGCCGTTCATGTAACCATCCGCACAAGCCTGCCAGACCCAACCGGCGAACCAGTCAGTGGCGGCCACATCGGTGAAGTCACAGCCAGCGGGAGCGGAAGTGGGGAGCATGGTGTCATCGTAGCCATTGGAGATCTCGATGAGGGTGGAGGCTTCAGCGCGGGTGAGGGTGCTATCGGGGCCGAAGGAACCATCGGCGAAGCCGCTGATCAGGCCAAGGGTCGCCAGGTAGCGCACGTACACTTCATCTGCATGGCCGCTGATGTCGCTGAACGTTTCGCATTCGGTCAATTCAGCCGGGTAATTGCGGAAGGTGTGCGGAAGTAATAGGGAACCGGGGCCAGGCGTTGTTACCAGCCGCATCCTCAGGACTGATCGAGAAGGTCCAAGTGCCGCTCGCGGTGGCAGGCATGGTGACCTGCCATTTAAACATTGAGGTCTCAGGGCCGATCGGGGCGGGAGCAAAGGTCCCGGTTGTCTGCGGATTCCAGGCGCCAAAGCCAGAGTAGGGTTCGGCGGGAGCAAGGCCATAGGTATCGCTTGCAATCGCCCAGTATTCGAAGGTGTCACAAACCGACTCAGTGACGATCGTGCCATCGTTGGGAAGAATAGCGCCAAAGCCGTCGAGATACCACCCATCCACATAGGAGGAGGCCATGAAATTATCAGCCACTGCGGGGTCGGCTGGCAGAGTGGTGCAGGAAGCCGCATCGTCGAACGCGATCAGGAATTCCCAATACTCGCCATCGGCGGGAACGCCGGTGAACACATAATCGAAGGTGCCGCTGCCATTGCTGGTGCCGACGATCACGGCTACATTCTGGCACTCGCCAATGGCATAGGTGCCGCCCATTAAGCGAGCATAGATGTCTACATAGGTCGTGCCAGCGGGAAGGCCGGTGGCGGTCCAGTCCAGAGTGACTGTGGCGCCAGCGCCTGCGGGCATGAAGTCAGGACCGACGAGGGTGCCATCTGCGGTTACCTGAACCGCGGAGGCGACGCTGAACTGCGCCAACGCGAATACGGCAACCAATAACAAGGTAAATACTTTCTTACTCATGATGTATATCTCCTTAAATTGAAGGGTCAGTTTTTTGATTAAATCAATAAACATACACATTTTTCTAGTGGTCTACCTCCTTTCAGGAAATGCTGACATTCATCTCAAATGCCCCCAGTTGAAGATCTCAACTCAATAGGCGTAATTTAGTATCACGCTATATTAATTAAACGGATGAGATGCGAAAAAGAGACCGGCAAAACCGACCAATTTGGTAAATTCCCCCATTTCGTGCCAACCCGAGGCTTGATCCACAAAAAAAGAGGAGCGGACCCGATAACGGGTCCGCTCCAGAACTTCAACTTACGCGTATGGAGAGCGTTTAGCTAATAATGCTCAAAGCGCGGTAGAGCATCTTGGCGAATTCGCCGCGGGTGGCAGCCTGATCGGGCGAGAAGGTGGTGTCGCTTGTACCTTCAGCAACACCCCAACCGTAGGCCTTCTGTACCGGAACGGCATAGAACGCGCCGACGGAAACATCGGTCCAGGCGGCGGTGCGGTAGCCGTAACCACCGTAAGGATAGGCAGGGAGGAAGAACGTGCTCAAGAGAACATTGCTGGTATCAATGTAGCCACCGAAGGGGACCGGGTTGGCGAAGTAGGAGGTGGCCACATTGTTGAGGATGGTGACGACCTGACCACGGGTGAGCAGGTTGTTCGGGTCGAACAAGCCGCCGCCCACGCCGTTCATGAGGCCATCATCACAAGCCTGCCAGACCCAGCCTGCGAACCAATCAGAAGCAGCCACGTCGGTGAAGTCACAGCCAGCGGGAGCCGAGGTGGGGAGCATGGTGTCATCGTAACCGTTGGAGATCTCGATGAGGGTGGCCGCTTCGGCGCGGGTGAGGGTGCTGTCAGGGCCGAAGGAACCATCGGCGAAGCCGCTGATCAGGCCAAGGGAGGCCAGGTAACGGATATACACTTCGTTGTCGTTTCCAGCTACATCGCTGAAGTCAGCGCAGTCTTCCAATTCGGCAGGAACCACGTTCACAGCGTTGCGGAAGTGATCCACACCAGGCCACATATTGCCAGCCATATCCTCAGGTTGAATGGTTGCAGTCCATGCACCGGTGGCGGTGGCAGGGAAAGCAAACGTCCAGGAGAGCAGGGAGGAGGTCGGTCCCATTGGAGCGGGAGGCGCGAAGGTACCGGTCACCTGCGGGTTCCAGGAACCAAAGCCAGAGTAGGCTTCATCAGCAAAAACTATACTAGCATCACGGGCAAGCGCCCAATACTCGAAGGTATTGCAGGCAGCGGTGTCGAGGGAAGGAGCGACAGCCGCTGTTGAGGGGGGATGGCCCTGATAGTAAGTTGGAGCGGTAGCATCCACGTAGTTGACGCCCATGACGGAGTCAATCGCGGGGACATCGGCGGTGGCGCAGGTCTGGTCATCCACGCTGAGCGTGAATTCAACCTGATCACCGGTGGCCAACGCGTTGAGGTTGGCGGTGGTGGTGAAATCGTAGGTGAAGGTGCCGCTCGCATCGCTGGTACCAATGATGGTGGCGATGAGCTGGCAGTCGTTCGGGTCGTAGGCGACGGGAACCGCTGCATATTCACGACCCCAAACCAGGATGTTCTTGGTGCCAGCGGCCATGCCGGTCGCAGCCCAATCGAGGTCCACACTTGTGCCACTCGAAAAATCGGGGATGGCGGTGATGGAAGCGTCGCCGGTTACGGCAACGGCGGAGGCAATGCTGAACTGGGCCAGCATGAACACGGCCAGCAGCAATACGGTAAATACTTTCTTGCTCATTATCGTTTCTCCTATAAATAAAAGATTTGTTTTTAATACCTGTCAAAACAGATCAGGTATATCTATATATCTTAACGGATGAAACTTAAAAAAGAGACCGGCAAACCATTGCAGTTTTTGAAATTACCCCATTTCGTGCCAACTCGAGGCTTGATCCACAAAAAGAAGGAGCGGACCCGATAACGGGTCCGCTCCAGGGATTCAACTTGCGCGTGCAAAGAGCGATTAGTTGAAGCGGCTCAAAGCGCGGTAGAGCATCTTGGCGAATTCGCCGCGGGTGGCAGCCTGATCGGGGGAGAAGGTGGTGTCGGAGGTACCTTCAGCAACACCCCAGCCATAAGCCTTCTGCACCGGGGTGGCGTAGAACGCGCCGACGGAAACATCGGTCCAGGCAGCCTGGCGAAGGCCATAACCTGTAGGATAGGCACCGAAGAAGAACGTGTTCAAGAGAATATTGTTGGTGGCAATATAACCACCGAAGAGGGCCGGGTTGGCGAAGTAGGAGGTGGCCACATTGTTGAGGATGGTGACGACCTGACCGCGGGTGAGCAGGTTGTTCGGGTCGAACAAGCCGCCGCCAACGCCGTTCATGAGGCCGTCATCACAAGCCTGCCAGACCCAACCAGCGAACCAGTCGGTGGCAGCCACATCGGTGAAGTCACAACCAGCAGGAGCCGAGGTGGGGAGCATGGTGTCATCGTAACCGTTGGAGATCTCGATGAGGGCAGAGGCTTCGGCGCGGGTGAGGGTATTATCGGGGCCGAAGGTGCCATCGGCGAAGCCGCTGATCAGGCCGAGGGTGGCCAGGTAGCGGACATAGATCTCGTCTTCAGAGCCAGCTGATGTCGCTGAAGGTTGCGCAGTCTTCCAATTCGGCAGGAACCACGTTCACAGCGCTGCGGAAGTAATCTACCGGGTTGATATTGCCAGCCGCATCCTCAGGAGCAATGGAGGCGCTCCAAGCACCAGTGGCGGTGGCAGGGAAGGCAAATGTCCAGGAGAGCAGGGAGGAAGCAGGTCCCATCGGAGCGGGAGGCGCGAAGGTACCGGTCACCTGGGGATTCCAAGAACCAAAGCCGGAGTAGGCTTCAGTGGTGACAAACACGCTGGCATCACGACCAAGCGCCCAATACTCGAAGGTATTGCAGGCGGCGGTGTCGAGCGAAGCAGCGACAGCCGCTGTTGAGGGGGGATTGCCCTGAATGTAAAAAGGAGCGGAAGCATCCACGTAGTTGACGCCCATGACGGAGTCAATCGCGGGGACATCGGCGGTGGCGCAGGTCTGGTCATCCACGCTGAGCGTGAATTCAACCTGATCACCGGTGGCCAACGCGTTGAGGTTGGCGGTGGTGGTGAAATCGTAGGTGAAGGTGCCGCTCGCATCGCTGGTACCAATGATGGTGGCGATGAGCTGGCAGTCGGCCGGGTCGTAGGCAACGGGAACCGCTGCATATTCACGACCCCAAACCAGGATGTTCTTGGTGCCAGCGGCCATGCCGGTCGCAGCCCAATCGAGGTCCACATCAGTGCCACTCGAAAAATCGGGGATGGCGGTGATGGAGGCATCGCCGGTTACGGCGACAGCGGAGGCAATGCTGAACTGGGCCAGCATGAACACGGCCAACAGCAATACGGTGAAGATTTTCTTACTCATTAATTTGTTTCTCCTGTAGATATAAAGAGTTGGGTTTGTACACTCACTCAATTTGGAGTGAATGCATCTAATTATCTTAACGGATGAAACCCCAAAAAGAGACCGGTAAAACCTTGCAGATTTGAAAGTTGATCAAAAACTCCGATTTTGGTGGAAATTCACCCCAAAAACGGCATTTTTGCCTCCCCCACCCATAAAAAGAGGAGCGGACCCGGGATGGGTCCGCTCCAGAACGTCAATTTATACAGACAGGTTTAGAAAATTAGAATTCGCGGCTGAGAGCGCGGTAGAGCATCTTGGCGAATTCGCCGCGGGTGGCAGCCTGATCGGGCGAGAAGGTGGTGTCGCTTGTACCTTCAGCAATGCCCCAGCCGTAAGCCTTCTGTACCGGGGTGGCGTAGAACGCGCCGACGGAAACATCAGTCCAGGCAGCTGTGCGGAAGCCATAACCACCGTAAGGATAGGCGGGAGTGGGGAATTGAAGCAACAAGACGTTGGGGGTGTCGATAAAACCACCGAAGAGGGCCGGGTTGACGAAGTAGGAGGTGGCCACATTGTTGAGGATGGTGACGACCTGACCGCGGGTGAGCAGGTTGTTCGGGTCGAACAATCCGCCGCCTACGCCGTTCATGAGGCCGTCATCACAAGCCTGCCAGACCCAACCGGAGAACCAGTCGGAGGCAGCCACATCGGTGAAGTCACAACCAGCAGGAGCGGAGGTGGGGAGCATGGTGTCATCGTAACCATTGGAGATCTCGATGAGGGCAGAGGCTTCGGCGCGGGTGAGGGTGTTGTCGGCGCCGAAAGTGCCATCGGCGAAGCCGCTGATCAGGCCGAGGGTGGCCAGGTAGCGGACATACACTTCGTCTTCATGACCAGCGATGTCGCTGAAGGTTGCGCAGTCTTCCAGCTCAGCAGGAACCACGTTCACAGCATTGCGCAAGACGCCCGGGCCACTGACATTACCGGCCATGTCTTCAGGAGAGATGGAAGCAGTCCATGGGCCGGTTGCGGTAGCGGGGAAGGCAAACGTCCAGGAGAGCAGGGAGGAGGTCGGTCCCATCGGAGCGGGAGGCGCGAAGGTACCGGTCACCTGGGGATTCCAGGAACCAAAGCCAGAGTAGGCAATGTCGAGGGAAACGAAGCTCGCATCGCGGGCAAGCGCCCAATACTCGAAGGTATTGCAGGCGGCAGTGTCGAGCGAAGCAGCGACAAGCGCTGTGGAAGGCGGATTGCCATAGAGGAACACGGGGCCGGTAGCATCCACATAGTTGACGCCCATGACGGAGTCAATCGCGGGGACGTCGGCGGTGGCGCAGGTCTGGTCATCCACGCTGAGCGTGAATTCAACCTGATCACCGGTGGCCAACGCATTGAGGTTGGCTGTGGCGGTGAAATCGTAGGTAAAAGTGCCGCTCGCATCGCTGGTGCCGATGATGGTGGCGATGAGCTGGCAGTCAGCCACAGCATAAGTTGCCGGGGCTACGGCGTACTCACGGGCCCAAACAAGGACGTTCTTGGTGCCAGCGGCCATGCCGGGCCGCGGCCCAATCGAGGTCCACATGAGGTGCCACCGAAAAATCGGGGATGGCGGTGATGGAAGCGTCGCCGGTTACGGCGACCGCAGAGGCAATGCTGAACTGGGCCAGCATGAACACGGCCAGCAGCAATACGGTGAAGATTTTCTTACTCATTAATTTGTTTCTCCTATAGATATAAAGAGTTGGATTCGCGCACTTACTCATTTCGGAGTAAGTGCGTCTAATTGTATTAACGGATGAGACCCTAAAAAGAGACCGGCAAAACCTTGCAGATTTGAAAGTTGATCAAAAACTCCGATTTTGGTGGAAATTCACCCTAAAAACGGCATTTTTTCCTCCCCTACCTATAAAAAAGAGGAGCGGACCCGGGATGGGTCCGCTCCAGATATTGCTATTTTCGAACTAAATTACTTTAGAAAGGACCGTAGTAGTAGCTCAAGGCGCGATAGAGCATCTTGGCGAATTCGCCGCGGGTCACAGGCTGATCCGGGGAGAAGGTGGTGTCTGAGGTGCCTTCGGCAATGCCCCAGCTGTAGGCTTCGACGACCGGTTCGGCATAGAAGGCGCCGATGGAAACGTCGGTCCATGCAGAGGTCAGGAACTCAGGGGCACCATCAAAGAACGCGCCCCACAGCAAGCCACTCCATAAGTATGAACCAGGGGTGACAGCAGCGCCGCCGCCATCCACTACGTTGTTGAGGATGGTGACGATCTGGCCGCGGGTGAGCAGGTTGTTCGGGTCGAACAAGCCGCCGCCCACACCGTTCATGAAGCCATCATCACAAGCCTGCCAGACCCAACCAGCGAACCAGTCGGAAGCGGCGACATCGGTGAAGTCACAACCAGCAGGAGCGGAGGTGGGGAGGGTGGTGTCATCGTAACCGTTGGAGATCTCGATGAGGGCCGAGGCTTCAGCGCGGGTGAGGGTGGCATCGGCGCCGAAAGTGCCATCGGCGAAGCCGCTGATCAGGCCGAGGTCGGCCAGGTAGCGGATGTACAGTTCATTCGCGTGGCCAGCGGTGTCGCTGAAGTCAACGCAGTCTTCCATTTCGGAAGCGTCAATTGCGGAATTGCGGAAGGTGTAGGGAGCTGCCAAAGTGGGATCGTACATGTTGCCAGCCGCATCTTCGGGGTTGATGTTGAAGTTCCAAACGCCAGAGGCGGTGGAGGGGAAGGTGAAGCCCCATTCGAGGATCTGATCTTCAGGGCCGATCGGAGCGGGGGTGGCGAAGGTGCCGGTAATCTGAGCGTTCCAGGAACCGAAGCCAGCGTACGGGTCGTTGGTGGTCAGGCCGAAGGAATCAGTGGCAACTGCCCAGTATTCGAAGCTATTGCAGGCTACTTCGTCGCCAGCAACAGTGTGGTCGTCCTGAGGAGCAGCACCGAAGCCAAAAAGGGTTCGCCCGTCCACAAAGGACCAGGAGAGATAGTTATCGGCATCGGCGGGGTTGGCAGGAGCGGAAACACCGCAGGTGTCGGTGCTATCGAACACCAGGGTGAATTCCCAGAAATCGCCATCGGCAGGGGTCGCTGCGTTGGCACTGACGGAGAAGTCGTAGGTGAAGGTGCCGCTGCCGGTGCTGGTGCCGTTGATGGTCGCAACCAGGTTGCACTCGTCAATGGCATAGGTGCCGCCCGAAACGCGGGCATACATGACGACGTTGGTCGGGTTCGAAAGGCCGGTGGCGGTCCATTCGACGTCGACGGTGGAGGTGGCGCCTGCGGGCATGAAGTCCGGGGCGACGAGGGTGCCTTCTGCGCCAGCCACGGGGGCGGCGGAGGCCATGCTGAACTGGGCGAGCATGAACACGGCCAGCAGCAATACGGTGAAGATCTTCTTGCTCATTTGGTATTACTCCTATATAGGGTAGGTTTTTAACTCTTATCCGCGCGGATAAGATGTTCATTATTCCTAACGGATGAGATGCGGAAAAGAGACCGGCAAAACCTTGCAATTTTGAAAACCGATAAAAACAGCCCTGTTTTTTAGGGCATGAAACGTTAAAAACAAGGATTTTATGTCAATTTTGACTTTTCCAGGACGGACAAAAAAAGAGGAGCGGACCCGGGTTCGGGTCCGCTCCAAGTGTTACTGAGTCAAGCTAAATTACGGGAGGGGTGCAACCTGGCTCAAGGCGCGATAGAGCATCTTGGCAAATTCACCGCGGGTCACAGCCTGATCCGGGGAGAAGGTGGTGTCAGAGGTGCCATTGGCAACGCCCACGCCGTAAGCATTCACGACCGGGATGGCGTAGAATGCACCGACGGAAACATCAGTCCAGGCGCCGGAGCGGTAGGGGAACGGAGTGCCCCAAGGTCCATTGATCACGTTAAATGTGGTCAGGAAGCCGCCGGTACCACCGGTATTCGCCACGTTGTTGAGGATGGTGACGATCTGGCCGCGGGTGAGCAGGTTGTTCGGGTCGAACAATCCGCCGCCAACGCCGTTCATGTAGCCGTCAGCACAAGCCTGCCAAACCCAACCGGAGAACCAGTCGGAAGCAGCGACATCGGTGAAGTCACAGCCAGCAGGAGCAGAGGTGGGGAGCATGGTGTCATCGTAACCGTTGGAGATCTCGATGAGGGCAGAGGCTTCAGCGCGGGTGAGGGTGGTGTCGGGGCCGAAAGTGCCATCAGCGAAGCCGCTGATCAGGCCGAGGGAGGCCAGGTAGCGGACATAGGTCTCGTAGTCAGAGCCGCTGATGTCGCTGAAGGTCTCGCAATCAGCAGTTTCGCCAGCCGCAACCGCGAGAGCGGTGCGGAAGGAGGCAGCAGTAGCGCCCATGTTGCCGGAGGCATCTTCAGGATTCACAGACATCGACCAGGCGCCACTGGCGGTAGCGGGGAAGGTGAAGTTCCAGGAGAGCAGGGAGCTATTCGCACCGATGGGGGCCGGAACGAAAGTGCCGGTCACAGAGGGGTTCCAGGCACCACCCGAATAGCCAGTGCCAGCGGGGACGATCGGGGCCCAGTTGTCGGTGGCCAAAGCCCAGAGTTCGAAGTTGTTACAAGCAACGGGCTGGGAACCGAAAGCGGCGACGCCATCGTACGGAGGAATGGAGAAGATGCCTTCCATCGGGGCGCTATCGACAGTGGTCTCACCCATGGCAGCTTCGGTAGCCAAAGGTGCAACCGCGCCGGCGCAGTTGGTGCTCTCGACGGTGATCAGGAATTCAACTACATCACCATTGGCCACGGCGGGCAGGACATAGGTGTAGGTGCCGGAGGCATCGCTGGTGCCGATGATGGTGGCGAGGTCATAGCAGGTGCTGTAGACTGCGGGAACGGCCAAATTCTGAATGCGGCTCCAGACGAGGATGTTCTGGGAGGGGCCAGCCATGCCGGTCACGGCCCAATCGATATCTACATCAACAGCATTCGCGAAGTCGGGAATGGCGGTGATGGAGGCGTCTCCGGCCACAACAGCGGCGGAGGCGATGCTGAACTGGGCGAGCATGAACACGGCCAGCAGCAATACGGTGAAGATCTTCTTACTCATTTGGTATTACTCCTATATAGGGTAGGTTTTTGAACCTCATCTCCACGAGATAAGTGGTTCATTATTCATAACGGATGAGATCGAAAAAAGAGACCGGCAAAGACTTTGCAGTTTTGAAAATCGATAAAAATAGTCTTGTTTCAATGCGTAATTTGCATAAAAAACAACAGTTTTATGCCGATTATGACTTTTCAATGGGTAAAAAAAGAGGAGCGGACCCGGGATGGGTCCGCTCCAAGTGTTACTGAGTCAAGCTAAATTACGGGAGGGGTGCAACCTGGCTCAAGGCGCGATAGAGCATCATCGCGAATTCACCGCGGGTAGCGGCCTGATCCGGGGAGAACGTGGTCGCGGAGGTGCCTTCGGCAACGCCAACGCCATAAGCATTCACAACAGGGATCGCATAGAAAGCGCCAACAGAGACGTCAGTCCAGGCGGCTGTGCGGTAGGGGAACGGAGTGCCCCAAGGTCCCTGCATCACATTGGCCGTAGCCAGGAAACCACCAGGAACTACTGCGCTAAGCGCAACATTGTTCATGATGGTGACGATCTGACCGCGGGTGAGCAGGTTGTTCGGGTCGAACAATCCGCCGCCAACGCCGTTCATATAGCCGTCATCGCAAGCCTGCCAGACCCAACCAGCGAACCAGTCGGTGGCGCTTACGTCACTGAAATCACAAGCTGAGCCAGCGGCAGGAGGAGTTCCGAAACCGGGGTCGGTATCAGAAACGCCGTTGGAGATCTCGATCAAGGTTGAGGCTTCGGCGCGAGACAGATTGGTGTCGGGGCCGAAGGTGCCATCAGCGAAGCCGCTGATCAGGCCGAGGGTGGCCAGGTAGCGGACATAGGTTTCGTAATCGGAACCACTAATGTCGCTGAAGGTTACACATTCGTCAGTTTCGCCAACCGCAATCGCGAGGGCGGTGCGGAAGGAGGCAGCAGCAACACCCATGTTGCCGGAAGCATCTTCAGGATTCACAGACATCGACCAGGCGCCAGTGGCGGTGGAGGGGAGGCTGAAGTTCCAGGAGAGCAGGGAGCTATTTGCACCGATCGGGGCCGGAACGAAAGTGCCGGTTACCAGAGGATTCCATGCACCAAAGCCGGAGTAGCCCGTGCCAGCAGGGACAATCGGGGCATAGTTATCGGTAGCCAAGGCCCAAAGTTCGAAATTGTTACAAGCAACAGGCTGGGAACCGAAAGCGGCGACGCCATCGTACGGAGGAATGGAGAAGAGACCTTCCATCGCAGCGCTGTCCACGGTGGTTTCACCCATGGGGACTTCGGCGGCCAAAGGTGCAACCGCACCGGCACAGTTGGTGCTCTCGACGGTGATCAGGAATTCGACCACATCGCCATTGAGCACAACAGGCAGGGTATAGGTGAAGGTGCCGGAGGCATCGCTAGTGCCAATAATGGTGGCAACATCGTAGCAGGTGCTATAGGCAACAGGAACGGCATTCTGAATGCGGCTCCAGATGAGGATGTTCTGGGAAGGGCCAGCCATGCCGGTCACGGCCCAATCGACATCCACGTCCACGGCATTCGCGAAATCGGGAATGGCGGTGATGGAGGCGTCTCCAGCCACAACAAGGGCTGAAGCAATGCTGAACTGGGCGAGCATAAATACGACCAGTAGCAATACTGTGAAGATTTTCTTACTCATTTGGTATTACTCCTATATTATTTGAAAACGAACTTAACATTCAACTTTTGGCAAGTATTGGTTTAGCCCCGCTAATTTGGTACCTCCGGCGGAAGTACTAAATTTTTACCTCAAACAGCTTCCCCCCGCCATCTGAAGTATCAAAAGTAACAACCAATTTTTGTACGTTACTTCTATACTATTATAACGATTGAAACTCGAAAAAGAGACCGGCAAAACCTTGAAAGGCCATTATTGGGCTTAACAAGGACATATGTCACTGAATCCATGTGACTTTCGTCATGTAATTCTCCCACAAAGAGGAGCGGACCCGGGATGGGTCCGCTCCAGAACTTACTGATTCGAACTGAATGCTCTAGAAGGAGAAGAAGATCAAGCTCAAGGCACGGTAAAGCATCTTGGCAAATTCGCCACGGGTCACGGGCTGATCCGGGGAGAAGGTCGTATCACTGGTGCCTTCGGCAATACCCCAGCCATAGGCTTCCACCACAGGCTCGGCGTAGAATGCGCCAATGGAGACATCGGTCCAGGCAGATTCACGCATCTGGAAAGGAAGACCGTTAAACACGGGGTAAAGCATGGGAATAGAAGCCAGGAAGCCGCCCGAAGGAGGAGTGCCTGACTCAGCAATGTTGTTGAGGATGGTGACGATCTGGCCACGGGTAAGCAGGTTGTTCGGGTCGAACAAACCTCCGCCAATGCCGTTCATGTAACCATCCGCACAAGCCTGCCAGACCCAGCCAGCGAACCAGTCGGTGGCAGCTACATCGGTGAAGTCACAACCCGCTGGCGCAGAGGTCGGCAGGGTGGTCTCATCGTAGCCATTGGAGATCTCGATCAGGGTGGAGGCTTCGGCGCGGGTGAGGGTGGTATCGGGGCCGAAGGTGCCATCGGCGAAGCCGCTGATCAACTCAAGGGTGGCCAGATAGCGCACGTACACTTCATACTCGTGTCCGCTAATGTCGCTGAAGGTCGCGCAGTCGGCGGTCTTCAATAGCTGGCGTGAGGATGCTGTTTCGGAAATAGAAAGGTCCGCCGCCGTTCACATTGCCGGCTGCATCTTCAGGATCGATCGAGAATTGCCAAACACCAGAGGCAGTGGAGGGCAGGGTGAATACCCAGGAGAACACTTCGTCATCCGGACCGATCGGGGCGGGGGCAAAGGTTCCCGTCACTTGCGGGTTCCAGCTTCCAATACCAGAATACGGCTCGGTGACAGGGATGTTGTAATTGTCAGAAGCGATCGCCCAGTATTCAAAGGTATTGCAGGCCACAGGCGTGGTCACAACCACACCGTCAAATGGGGGGAAGAAACCATAGCCATCAAGTTTATTGCCATCCACATAGGAGGAGGCCATGAAGTTATCAGCCACTGCGGGGTCGGCAGGCAGAGTGGTGCAGGAGGCCGTGTCATCGAACGCGATCAGGAATTCCCAGTAGTCGCCATTAATAGGGTTGCCATAGACGCCCGCGCCAGTGAATACGTAGTCGAACGTGCCGCTGCCGGAGCTGGTGCCGATAATCACGGCCACATTCTGGCATTCGAGGATATCGTAAGTGTTGCCAGCGCCCTGGAGGCGTGCATAGATGTCTACGTAGGTGGTGCCAGCGGGCAGACCGGTGGCGGTCCAGTCAAGCGTGACCGTGGCGCCAGCGCCCGCGGGCATGAAGTCGGGGCCAACAAGAGTGCCATCCGCGGCTACCTGAACCGCAGAGGCGACGCTGAACTGCGCCAACGCGAATACGGCAACCAACAACAAGGTAAATACTTTCTTACTCATGATGTATATCTCCTTATTTATTTGAAAGACCGTTTTTCTGATTAAATCCATAAACATAAGCGTTTTTTACAATCAACCTCCTTTCAGGAAAGGTCTCACATCTCAAATACCCCGGTTGAAGTCTTCATTTCGATGGCAAAATTTACCATCGTGCTACATTAATTAAACGAATGAGATTATAAAAAGAGACCGGCAAAATCGACCAATTTCGAAATTATCCCTCCCCGCCTCAAACCTGACCTGCGGCCTGCTTCATAAAAAAAGAGACGGACCTGTTATCAGGCCCGTCTCAATATAACTGAACTAATTTGATGAATTTAGTGAAACACAGGCAGCGAAGCCAGCGAGAGGGAAGCAAGTAAATGGTCTGCCTGCGAGTCCAAGGGGATAGAAAGGCTCAATTCGCCAGATGGCGTAAGGCTGAAGGCGTAAATGAATTTACTTTCGCTGTCAGACATCCACACCTGGTCGGTTCCCACAGCCAGCCAGTACAAATTCTCCACCACAGCAGCCATGGAACGGGTGCTGATCTGCCCGCTATCACTCTGCAAGACGCCCAATTCCGTGCCGCCTTGTGAGCCGAACCAGATATTCTTTAGGCCATCGGTGGCAATTCGGTCCGCGGTTTTGCTTTCCAATGGATAGGTGCTCATTTGCTCAGAGGCTGCATCAAAACGCCCGATCAAGGTTCCGCCGGCATACCAAAGCGACGAGCCGTCCCACACCATAGCCGCGGGTTCGCCGGGGGCATCATATTCCTGCACCTGTCCTTCGGCTGTGATCTGTCCCAAACCACCTTCGCCGGAGAACCATAACGAGTCGTCGGCCCATTCGATATATTCAGCGCCAGCGACTTCGTAGGCAACAAATTTATCAGTTTTGGGTTCCAGCGAGTAAATGCGATTTCCATCTCTGGCGATGAACCAGATGCGTCCATCTGTACCGGCTTCGATTCTGCCCAGAGTGCCATCGCCCGGTGGAACACGCCACTCAGATATCTGGTTGGTTTCAGGGTCCAAAGCAACCACAGATTGGGATGATGAAACGGTAAACCATACCTTCCCATCATTATCCACAGCGATCCCAGCGGCACGGCCTTCACTGGCAGCGACGGGCCAATCCTGGATCTTTCCGTCTTCTGCACTGACTGAGCCAACACGTGTGGCATCTGTTTGGGCAAACCACAGAGTGCCGTCCGGAGCACTGGCAATCTCGTAGGGTCCTTCAACCTCGCCGGGCAAGCCGATGCCGTTGAAAGCGATCGTCGGCTGGGACTCGGGAGGAATGGGCTGTGTCAGTGCCAGGCTCGGATTCGGGTATGCACTGGGGATGGGTTGGTCATTGGCGGCGGAAAAATAGACCCGTGCGCCAAAAAATGTCACCATAATGAACGTCAGCACTGCCGATAGAGCCAGCGCCGGAGCCGCAAAAGCGCGACGCAATGCCAGCCACCACGGAACACGGTCGATGGAATGGAATTCCTGAAGAATGCGCTGGCGGCTTGCCAAAACACGTTTCTCGGAGGGTCGTGGCTGGGGGATCTTGTACAGGGAATCGGCAACGCGTAATAAGGGCTCCAGCTCATGTGCCTGGTCCTTATAGCGCAACAGGCACTCTTCCCGGGTCGCACGTCCTGCCTTAATTTCGGACAGGCAGCGCTCCAGGATTTCGTCCAGTTTTTTGTCTGCTTGATTCCAATGCTTGTTCATGATTCGTCTCTTGTTAGTTTACTTTCCAGTACGATTAATGCACGTGCTTGTAAACGTTTCACGGCATCAACTGATTTTCCTGTGATCTTTGCTGTCTCTGCGATGCTGAAGTCTTCAAAAAATCGCAGGATGATAACTTCCTTTTGGTCCGGGGTCAGTTTTTCAAGGGCCATACCCAATTCTTTATTGGTTATGTCCTGCTCGACAGCTTTCTCCGGATCGAGTGAGGCATCCAACCACGTTTCCTGCAATTGCAGGGCTTCGGGGCGGCGCAACATATCCACAATCAGGTTGCGGGCAATCGTGACCACCCAGGCACCGAATGAAACGCCCTTCCACTGGAAGGTGCCGATCATTCGAAACGCACGCATAAAAGCTTCCTCGGTAATATCCTCGGCAAGCGGTACGTTCCCATCCAGGCGATAGTAGGCAAATGTATAGATTCGCTGGTAATGCAGACTATACAGAGTCGCTACAGCCTGAGAGTCACCTTCCTGGGTGCGCTCTACCAGGCGGGGAATGTCGGTTTCAGGCGATGAAGAACCCTGAGAAATATGTGATGCTTCATTATTCATAACGTATGAGATCGAAAAAAGAGACCGGCAAAACCAAAATTGCCACGAATTTGCATAATTGAAAGGTCATGAAGGGCCACAAAAGCACTGGACCGTACATTAAAAGGGAAAAACATGCTTATTAACGGTCCATGGCCATGCGCAAAGTGGATTCCCAGCTGGGGAGACGCAGGCCAAAGGTGGATGTGAAGCGGTCACAGTTCAGGGCTGAGAACAGCGGACGAGTGGCCGGGGTCGGAAAATCGGAGGTGGGAGCAGGCAGGATTTCCTTTACCCTCTGTTCGTGACGGTTGGGATCGAGTTCGAGCACCAGACGTGCCCATTCGAGGCGGCTGGCAAAGCCATCTCCGGCGAGGTGGTACAGACCAGCCCGTTCGCGGATGTAGTCACCGCCGCGTGCCAGCACCTGAGCGGTGGTCTCCGCCAGCATGCGCGCCCAAGTGGGATTACTGATCTGGTCATCCACCAGCCGCAGGGTCTCATTTTGACGCGCCCATTGCAGGGTTTTGGTCACAAAGCTATCACGGCGCAAACTGTACACCCAGGCGGTGCGGAAAATGAGATATGAACCGGCGACGGATTGAATCGCCTGCTCCCCCGCCAGTTTGCTAGCCCCATAGACGTTTAACGGGTTGGTGGCGTCTGTCTCAACATAAGTTGAGCCTTTTGCGCCGTCGAAAACGTAATCGGTGGAGTAATGGATCAGGGTCGCATTCAATGCTTTGGCTTCTTCAGCCATGACGGCAGAGGCTTTGGCGTTGATGGCATACGCGAGATCGCTTTTGCTTTCAGCCACGTCCACGGCTGTGTAGGCAGTGGAATTCACAATGGTATCGGGTTTGTAGGCGCGAATCACTTCGCGCAGAGTCTCTGGATTTGCCAGATCAATTTGCGGGTAGTCCAGACCGTGTACATCGCCCAGAGGCGGCAAACAGCGTTGTAATTCCCATCCCAGTTGGCCGGTATTACCCAGCAATAAAATTTTCATTTAAATTTTTCCGTTTGCGAGATCCAAAAGATATTGACCGTAGGAGTTATTCTTGAGTCTGTCAGCCAGCTCCAGAAGTTGTCTTTTGTCGATGAAGCCCATGCGGTAGGCGATTTCTTCGGGGCAGGAGATCATCATGCCCTGACGTTCCTGCACGGCCTGAATGAAATTCGAAGCCTGCAACAGCGACTCGTGGGTGCCGGCATCGAGCCAGGCTACGCCGCGGCCAAGCGCTTCCACGCGCAGGTCGCCGCGTTCGACGTAAAGACGGTTCAAATCGGTGATCTCCAGTTCGCCGCGTTTCGAGGGCTGTAAATTCGCCGCCATTTCGATCACGCCGGGGTCGTAAAAATAAACGCCCGGCACCGCGTAATTCGATTTTGGCTGGGCGGGTTTTTCTTCGAGGCTTACCACTTTGCCATCGCTATCGAACTCGACCACGCCGTAACGTTCGGGGTCGCGCACAGGGTAGGCAAAGATGCGCGCACCGGAAGTCAACGTGGCGGAGCGGCGCAATATCTCGGGCAGGCCATGACCGAAGAAAATGTTATCGCCCAGAATCAAACAGGATGAATCATTCCCGACGAATTTCGCGCCGACGCGGAACGCATCTGCCAGACCCCGCGGCTGGTCCTGTTCTGCGTAGGAGAATCTCAGCCCCCACTGAGTCCCATCGCCAAGCAGGTTGCGGAAGAGCGGCAAATCTTCGGGTGTGCTGATGACGAGAATGTCACGGATCTCCGCCAGCATCAGCATGGAAAGCGGATAATACACCATCGGCTTGTCGTACACCGGCAGCAATTGCTTGCTCATGGAAAAAGTCAGCGGGTGCAGGCGTGTGCCGCGCCCACCGGCAAGGATGATTCCCTTCATGACGGGTTCTCTCTTTTTTCATAGTTTTTGGAAAGCCAGGTTTGATATTCGTGCTGCTTTTGAATGGCACTCACCCACTCTGGGTTGGCGAGGATCCATTGCACCGTGGCAAGCAGGCCGTCCGTCAGGGAATGACGCGGCTTCCAGCCAAGATCGCGTTCGATCTTGCTGATATTCATGGCATAGCGGCGGTCATGACCAGGGCGGTCTGTTACGAATTTAATCAAACTACGATGCGACTCTGCCAGCGGCTGAAGTTCATCCAACAGATCACAGATGGTTTCGATGATGGTCAAATTGGCGGGCTGGTTATTGCCGCCGATGTTATAGGTTTCGCCGGGTTTGCCATCCACAACGATCTTGTGGATCGCCTCACAATGGTCGGTCACGAACAGCCAATCGCGGATCTGCTGGCCGTCGCCATACACGGGCAGGTGTTTGCCTGTCAACGCATTGAGGATGACCAGCGGAATCAATTTCTCGGGAAACTGGCGCGGGCCATAATTATTCGAACAATTCGAAATGGTCACCGGCAGTTGGTAGGTGTGGTTATAAGAACGCACCAGATGATCGCTGGAGGCCTTTGAAGCGGCATAAGGTGAATTCGGCGCGTAGGGGGTGGTTTCAGAAAAGGCGGGGTCATCGGGCGCAAGCGTGCCATACACTTCATCGGTGGAAACATGATGAAAGCGGACTTGATCGAGAGGCAGCGCGTTTTCCACCTGCCAGTATTGCCGCGCCGCTTCAAGCAATGTAAACGTGCCGATCACATTCGTTTGAATGAACGGCTCCGGTCCCAAAATCGAACGGTCCACATGGGTCTCGGCGGCAAAATGAATGATGGTATCGATCTGATGTTGGCGAAGCAAATCGCGCACAAAATCACGGTTGCAAATATCACCCTGCACAAAGGTGTGATGATCCGCGTTGGGCAGGTCCTTCAAATTCTCGAGGCTGCCCGCATAGGTCAACGCATCGAGGTTAATGATCTGAACCTGTGGATCCGCCTCTAAAAGATAACGAACAAAATTGGAGCCGATAAAACCCGCCCCGCCAGTGACCAAAACATTTTTCATTTTGTCTCCCGGAGTCTAATCATAAATCTCAGCATCTTTGAGGAGCACGCCCTTTGCATCCTTCCCAGACAGAATCGGAAAGCCATCGCCCGCAACGGGCCAATCGATGCCCAGAGCAGGATCGTTCCATAACAGACTGCGCTCCCATTGCGGAGCATAATAATCTGTCGTTTTATAAAGGATCTCAGCCCGCTCGCTCATGACATAAAACCCATGCGCGAATCCGGGCGGGACCCAAAGCTGGTTCTTGTTTTCTGACGAAAGGACCGCCCCGACCCATTTTCCAAACGTCGGGGAACTGCGGCGAATATCCACAGCCACGTCATAAATCTCGCCAACGACCGTTCGCACCAGTTTACCCTGAGGCTGGCGAATCTGGTAATGCAATCCGCGCAACACCCCCCGTGTGGAAGCCGAATGGTTATCTTGTACAAAATCAAATTGAATGCCTGCCGCCAAAAAGCGTTCCTTTTGGTAGCTTTCCAAAAAGAATCCACGCTCGTCTTCAAAGACTTTCGGCACGACCAGAATCACTTCAGGCAGGCTGGTTGGTATGAATTGCATGTGGATTTATGCTCCTGCACCCGGCTGTGCCTTGCGATATTCCGCCACGATATCGGCAGCGGGGCCAACCGCGCGCACTGTACCATGGTCAAGCCAGGCAACACGCTGACAAAGATTCATCACAGATTCCATGGAGTGAGAAACCATGATGGAGGTGGTCTTTCCATTGCGGAATCCACGCATACGCGCTTCGCATTTCCTGCGGAAGGATTCATCCCCCACAGACAGCACTTCATCAAGCAGGAGGATATCCGGTTCCCAGGTGGTGGCTGCGGCAAATCCGAGGCGGGCATACATGCCGCTGGAATAGGTACGCAGGGGCGAATCAATAAAATCGCCCAGCTCAGAGAACTCGATGATCTCGTCCATGTGCTCTTCGATCTCACGGCGCGGATGACCAAGGATGGTGCCATTCAGCATAATGTTCTCGCGCCCGGTCAATTCAGGGTGAAAGCCCGCGCCCAACTCCAACAGCGGCGTGACAACGCCTTTGATCCACACCCGCCCTTCCGTAGGAATTAAGACGCGTGAGACCACCTTGAGCAGGGTACTTTTCCCGGCGCCATTATTGCCCACGATGCCGAAGATCTCGCCTTTTTGGATCTGCAGGTTTACATCATTCAAGGCGCGGAATTCTTTAAATTGGATCCGTCTCTGCAGAATACGAATGGCGTATTCCTTGAAGGTACGAATCCGTTCTCCCGGCTTGCGATACAGCACGGAGACACCTTCAATGCGGATAACGTCTTCTGATGGTTTGTTTGAATCGATCATGTTTATAAGTGATAGGCGAACTCATCAGAGCGTTTCGAAAAGAACAGCCATCCGATGATAAGGGTCGTGACAGAGATCAACGTCGCTACGATCAGGATATCCCCATCGGGAAGCACTCCCTCGAAGATCGGCGCGCGGAATATTTTCACATAATAATACATTGGGTTCAAATGAAAGAACCAATAGCGATAGGCTTCGGGGATCAAGGTTTCGGGATAGACGATGGGCGTCAAATACATCCAGCCAGTCAGCACGAGGTTGTACATATCAGCCACATCGGGAAAATAGATCGACATGGTGGAAATGATCAGCCCCACCCCCAGAGCGAACGCCCCCAGCAGCAGCATCGAAACCGGCACGAACAGGATGCTCCAGCGCAGCGGCAAACCGATGATGAGAACGATCAAAACGAGGGGGATGAACGAAATCCCCAGATTGGTCAGCCCGGTGCCGATCGAAGAGACCGCAAAAGAGGTGCGCGGCACGTAGATCTGCCGAAGCAAAGCGCCGCCCCACACGATCTGCGTCATCATGGCGCTGGTGGCCTGTGAAAAGAACGTCCACGCGATCAGGCCGCTGAGGATGTAAGCCGGGTAGCCCTTGACCTGGCTAAACAGAGTCGAGAAGACCACGGAAAGGATCACCATCATGCCAAGGGGCTGGAGCATCGTCCAGGCGACGCCCAAAACCGAGCGCTTGTAGCGCGCCACAATGTCTTTGCGGATCAATTGAAAGATCAGGTCGCGATATCGAAAGATACCGCGCAATTCCTCCAACGCCACCGGCCCGCGCCGGGCGCTATCATAGATAAATTCTTCAGATGTTTTCATACCACTCACAAAAGGTAACTTATTTTCAGGAACCCGACCCGAAATCAGAGCCAGAACAGGCAGGTCAGAAAAATCCGCGGTGCGGATTCTCGAACGGGATTTAAAACAGCGTTTTCGATTCTACCATACGGGAAAAAGCCGCAGAAACGGCTACTGCACAGGGCATTGCAGCGGCACCGGCGGGCGGCGCGTGTACACGATGTTCGGCTGATCCACGATCACCACGGCCAGCGCATCGATATTAGCCCCCAGCCCACACCCCAAAACAAACACGTCGGAGGCGTTCGGGAAGTAATCCACATCGGCCCGCGGCAAAAGCACATAGCTCAACCCCTGCGGACCGATCACCGTAAACGCAATTCGAGGGAAATCCATCGCGGTGTACGGAAAACGATTCTTGGGGATGCCCCTGCCCGCCTCAAAATAACGCGGATACAAAGCGCGCCCGGCCACGATCCTAAGTTCGGGCCATTGCGCGAAGGCGGCCTGCAATTCCGCCGCATCGTATCCCATCTTTTGAATATCGCCCTGAGATTCAAGCAGCGCGAACAATTCCTCCTGCGAACGGTCAGGATAGCGGCGTGGAATAAAATGACCCGACACCGGCACCAGCGACCCAACGAACAGGAAGAAAATGACGATCAACGGAGCCTGCTTCTTAAGCGGTTCCCAACTCCACGAAGCCTGCTCAGCGACATGGGCAGTCTCTTCCCGCAGGCCAAAGAAAGCCAGTCCCCACAAAATGACTTGAAACAAACCCAACGCAAAATAGAACAGGATGACCCAATCGATCGGCACAACGTAGCGTCCGCCGGAGGTGCGGGCGAAGGCATTGGCAAGGTCATAAAAAAGGAAGATGCCCAACGGCGCCAGCCCCGGAGCGCGGGAGTATTTCCAGGCGGCGGCAATGCCCAGCGCGACTAGAAGCAGGTTCAAGGTCAGGAAATGATGCGCGCTTTCAGCGAAGCGTCCATCCCAATATGGCTCCCAATACGGGAAATCTCCGCGCACCGTACGCCACAGATCGTGGAACTCGTCATCTGTCGGCAGAATAAAGACCGACGAAATGATGTTGTGCAGGAAATGAATGGTCACGAATTCATAAACCGGCTTTACTTTTGCAGGTTCAGCCAAACGCGGACCTGTGGACGATACAGCAGCAACGCTCACCGGAGCCGCTTCATTTCCCTGCGGCTCTTCCTCGGGCGCAAGCTGCGGCGCCGCCTGCGGATAACGCGCCTTAAGAACGATCATGATTCTGTAAATATAAATATCGAAAACGGATTTGTCGTGATACGCTCCCCACGCAAACGTGCTCGCGAACATCGTAACCAAAACCAGCACACCGATCACCATGCCGCGCAATTTCTGCCGCCAATACACGAAGGGAATCAAAATTCCCGCGAACACCAAAAGAAAAAGCGTATTCGTGCGCAGCATGATTCCCAGCCCCACCACGCCACCCGCCCACAAAGCATATAAATAATTCTTCGCAGGAGCCTTCAACCAGCGCACCATCATCAAGGCAAACCACGCCACGAAAATGACCGTCGGGAAATCGGTGAGCATATACTTCTGATTGGCAAGATCGATCAAGGTGCTGACCACGATTCCGTTGACACCGCGCATTGTCACCAATGCCGCGAGGATCACACCAAAAGAACGGTTGAAAACATCCCGCCCCAGCAAATACAGGAGCGCTGGAAAAACAGCATAGATGGCGGCTTGCACGTTCATCAAGTGCTCGTAATTCTGCCCGAACAATTGATGCAGGAAAACCAGAAACGCCATATACAGGGCGCGGTCCCAATAGGCACCGTTGTTAATGCCCTGACCGATCAACGCAAACTGACTGCCACGGTCGAAGGTTGCCGCATCGGAAAATGGATGCAATTCATAATCAGGCAAAAACGGCCCCGGCGCGAAGAAACTGGTGGGCAATGGCTCACGCGCCCAAAGATACGCCGCCAGGCACCAGATCAAAAAGAAAACGAAAAGGTCCGTCCATTTTGGAAAACGCGCCTTGAATGACGAACGCTCCAACGCAAACACGCCGAGGCCGATCACCATCGCCAGCACGATCTGCAAACTCAGCACAGGCACGCCCGCGCCATACCAAAAACCATCGCTCACCCACACCCCCAAGCCGGTCAACGCGATGAATGCCCAAATCAAAAGAAAAGCGAACATCACGCCCAGCGCAATGCCAAAAATCTTTTTATTCGAAGTGAGTGTATTCAAAAAATTCTGCGGGTCAAAACCATATTCTTCCACCCCTGAAACAACAAAAGTCAAAACACCAGCGAGGGTCAACCAAACGACAATGGGATGCAGGCGCAGGTAATAATCCTGATTGTTCTCCCAGCGATACAAAGGTGTGAACCAGATCACCCAGCCTGCAATGGCGATCGCCGCGGCCAGCCAGCGGATCAGCACGGCGAGAGTCGTCTGCCCGAAAAGAAAAGTCCAAGCCCGCTCTGCCCAGGCCTGATTGCGAAACGAGCGGACCGAAAGCACCGCCGTCAATAACCCCGCCAGCGACACACTGCCAATCAGAATCATTCTTTGCAGTGACAGCCCCAAAAAAATATTATTCTTCGGGTCAGAAGGCACCTGATACACCACCCAGGCCGTCACAAACGCGCCAACCGAGATCAGCAGCCCATAGACCGCAAGGGTGAAGGATTTGTTTTTCCAGCGCAACATATTAATCGGCATGAGTTTACCATAACGAACCCCGTCGATTTCGCTCTTATAATTGGAGCGAATGGTAAAAACTTCAAGCAAAAAACCGATTGGAAACCCGACCCGCGGAAAGACCGCTTCGAACCGACTCCGCCGTGTCGATAACTTTATCCTGCTCTATGAGCCTGCGCTTCTTACGCGGACCGATGGACTGTTTCAGCATTCGATGTTCATTGATCTTGGCTACGGCTTCGACGCCCGAACCACCCTGGAAAGCGCGGAACGCTTCAGGCGTGTCAACCCGTCACTGCCCATCCTCGGCGTGGAGATCGACAAGGAGCGAGTCGAGGCCGCACTGCCCTTCGCCGACAGCATCACCCACTTTCGGCATGGAGGATTTAACTTGCCTTTGCAATCAGGCGAAAGGGTAAGATTGATCCGCGCATTTAATGTCCTGCGTCAATATGAAGAGAAGGATTTTGCGCCCGCGTATGAACGTCTCGCTGAATATGTTTTACCGGGCGGGCTGATGATCGAAGGCACGTCGAATCCGTTTGGAAGTATCTGGGTGGCGAACCTCGTTCGAAAAATAGAAAGCGGATGGAAGTTCGAAGCACTTGTATTCAGCACAAACTTCCGTATGGGATTCGACATCACCGATTTTCAAACCGTGCTGCCAAAGAATCACATCCATCATGTGGTGGCAGGCGAACCCATCCATAATTTTTTCGAAGCGTGGAAACGCTCTGCCGCCGAAACCGCGCATGCAAAAGTTTTCGGATGGAAGCAGTGGTTCATCGCATCGGCCGAAAGCCTGGCGGCAAAAGGGTTCAAGATCGACACGCATAAAAAATGGCTGGCAAAAGGCTGGCTGATCCTGAAAAACGGAACAAGCGCAGAAGGTTGAACGTCAGATTTAAGAGCCGCTGCTTAATTTCATAAAAGGAAAGTATCATGTCATTCTTCAAAAAAACCCGTTTGCCAGCCATCGTGCTGTTAGTTGCCAGCATGGCTTGTGCCACTCCATCCATTTTTCCATCGAACGAAAATGAAATCAGCACTGCCGTGGCAGGGACAGTGATGGCGGGCCAAACCCAGGACGCAATAAACGAACTCCTCACTCCACCCACATTGCAAGATACCCCTACTCTCGTCCCAACCTTAACATTCACGCTCGAACCGCCCACATTGACTCCCACTCCAACACTGGTACCGACCCTGCCTTTCACTCCCACGCTGGAAACACCGTTCATCACCGTTTCCGTCGATACCAATTGCCGCAGCGGACCAGGCAAAGTGTACGATATGGTCGGGGCTTTGCTGGTCGGTGAAATCGCCCAAGTGTATGCACGTGACCCAACCAATAACTATTGGTATATCCGCAACCCAGATGGCAGTGACCCCGAGTTTTGCTGGGTATGGGGAAAATATGCCACACTGACGGGGCCAGTCATGCTCGCGCCGGTCTTCACGCCGCCGCCCACGCCCACCGCCACGGCCACTTCCCTGCCCACGCCGAAGTTCACCGTTGAATACACCAGTATGGATTCATGCAACGGCTTTTGGTGGGTGGAACTGAAACTCAGGAATACTGGCGGCATCCCGTTCAAATCGGTGAACATCTCGATCAGGGATAAGATCACCGATGTAGTCGTCTCTGATACCGCTGATGGATTCATCAATCTCGACGATTGCCAGACGAAAAGCGCGAAGGAAATCCTCGGCATCGGCGAGACTTACACCATTAGCACACCCCCATTCAAATACAACCCTGAAAGCCATAGACTCTTTGTAACCATTACACTGTGCTCGGATAAAGGTCAACAGGGAACGTGCGCGACGGAAAAGATCGATTTTGAGCCGTAATCACAAAGGAGACGAAGTGTCACGATCCACACGGACTGCGGATTTGAATCTGCAATTACGAAGTAAAACGATGTTGTTTTTTTTACTGATATTGATGCTTCTGGCCAGCTGTACCAGCAAGCCCGAACCAGCTGTGCCTGCGCTCACGTTCAAGAATACCGTGGTCAGCCTGACCTTCGATGACGGTGATGCCGACAACTACGCCGTGCGCGATATCCTCGCGGAGAATAACCTGCGGGCCACCTTCTACATCGTGAGCGGATTCACCGGCACGAACGGCTACATGACCGAAGACCAACTGCGCGACCTGTACAACGACGGCAACGAGATCGGCGGACACACGCTCAGCCATAGCAATGTCCCTGACTTGAGCGGCGCAGACCTCGAACGTGAGATCTGCCAGGACAGGCAAAATCTGCTGGCGCACGGATTCGCAGTAAATTCCTTCGCCTATCCCTACGGCCACTATGACGATGAATCAAAACAAATGGTGGTCGATTGCGGATATAACAATGCACGCGGCGTTTCCGGCGGACCGGACACCATTCCGCCCGTGGATATGTATGTCTTGAATGCCATGCCCTACATTGTGAAAGATACGCGCTTTCCAAAAATGACCCGCTATGTGACCGAAGTTGAAAATGACGGCGGCGGCTGGGTCATCTTTGTATTTCATCACGTCTGCGACGGCTGTAATGAGTATGCGATCAAACTCAATGTGTTCGATCAATTTGCAAAGTGGCTCGGTGAACAACAAGCCAATGGATTGGTAGTCAAAACGATGAGCGAAGTGGCGAATCCGAAGTAGGTCCACTTGCAGCGTGACATCATCAAGAGAGACGCCAAAGTCTGAGGACTTTGGCGTCTCTCTTTTTTATTCTTCTTTTTTCTTGCGAATTACAAAAAAAGGCAAAAGCATCAGCAAAACAGAAATCCCCAATCCGCATAAACCACCCAGCCCAAACATACCGCCGATGGAGGCCAGTGCATATTGCTCGTTGCGGATGATCTCCGTGCTGCCATCGGCAAAGGTGCAGGTGATCTCCACCGTGTGACCGTACGTGCCCGATGGGCTGGACGTTGTTGGAACGGATGCGCCATCCTGGCGTGAGGTACTTTCCGCGCCCGGGCAAAACACAGATACGGCGATCTTTTCGCTCAGATTGGGAATGGCAAACAGGGAGGGTCCCACCATGAAGGTGGTGACAAAAATGATGCCGCACGAAACTGCACCGATCACAAACCACGCGATCAAACGAGCAACCCAAACTTCCTTTGCAGAATTCAATTTCATAATTTACCTCTAATTGTTTTTGCGAAAATACACAGTTGACAATTATTGTATCGAATCCAAACAGAGGATACAACCTCCCAAAGGTTTGATGCGCTATGATTCCGTCATAAAATATTTTTTCACAATACCCTTGACTCTATTTTCTCTTGCATGATAAACTCACGGCGCTTGATAAAAGCAAATCTTACGAAAGGAGGCGCACGCCCAATGTTGATGAACAAGTTTTACACCTTCCCTGCATTCATCGGTAAAGCCGATGTTGATTCTCGCAGTGCGCCTGCTCACCGTTAGACTGTCCTAGTTGTCTTGCGGCCACGGTGCACTACACACCCGTGGCCGTTTTTATTTAATCGCGCGAAAGGCGGCCATGGGTCAATGTGACCTGTGACCGCTTTTTTGTTTTTTTGGTTTGGAGGAAAAAATGTTGGATATACAAACTCAGTTGTTCGAAGCGACGGATATCCGTTTCGGTCCCATCGACCATGAAACGCATCCTGAAATCGAATCCAAATGGACACATGACGCCGAATTCATGCGCCTGCTGGACTTAAAACCCGCCCGTCCGCTTTCACCCGCAATGGTGAAGAAGCAGTATGAAGCCGTTGAAAAGGAAGTGGAGGAGGATAAGAACCTCTTCTACTTCACCATCCGTGCCCGCGAAGATGACCGTTTGATCGGAAAAGCCATTTTAGAATGGATCGACTGGACCAACGGCAACGGGTTTCTTCGCCTCGGTATCGGTGCCGTGGAGGATCGCCGCAAGGGATACGGCTCGCAAGCCTTGAGTCTCTTGCTGCGCTATGCCTTCAATGAGCTGAATCTCTATCGCGTGACTGCGGTGGTACCTGCCTACAATGAGGGCGCCATGCGCCTCTTCCAGAAGTTTGGTTTTATGGAAGAGATTCGACGACGTCAGGCATTGAATCGCGACGGTCAAATTTGGGATCTCGTCTCTTTCGGCTTATTGAATACCGAATGGCGGGAGCAGAATAACGGTCGAGGGTGAAGCGATGAAAGACATCTATCGCGGATCCCTCGTCCGCCTCGCGAATGATTCCCCCGAGATCATGGCCAAGGCCTTCGTCAAATGGGATCGAGACACCGAACAGCACCGCCTGGCCGACAGCGACCCCGCCATGTTGTTTTCTGAAAAAAAGATCAAGGACTTCATCGAAAAACGCGCGGGCAAAAACCCGCAGGCATTCCCATTTTCCATACGCACACTCGCCGATGATAAGTTGATCGGTGGCGTGAGTCTGTGGGTCAATTCGTGGACGCATGCCGACACATGGGTTGGCATTTCCATTGGCGAGCGCGAATACTGGGGCAAGGGCTACGGCACCGACGCCATGCGCCTCATCGTGCAATATGGATTCATCGAGCTGAATCTGCGCCGTGTTTCGCTCGGCCTGCACGCCTACAACGAACGCGCCTTGAAATCCTACGAAAAAGTTGGATTCAAAATGGAAGGACGCATGCGCGGCGAAGGCCTGCGCGACGGCGTCCGCTTTGACAGCCTTTGGATGGGCATCCTTCGTGAGGAATGGCTCGCCCAACAGGAGGCGAAATGAAAGATATTTTCAAGGGGAATCTTGTGCGCCTTTCTGCCATGGATTCTGAAGAGGTCGGCAAGGCGTTTTCCTCGCTGGGACGCGATTCGGAATTAATGCGCCTGATGGATACGGGCCCGACCCGCCTGCATTCCGCAAAAGCGACGACAAAATTCCTTGAAAAAATAATTGAAGATGATTCACCCGCGAATCATTTCTTCAGTATCCGCGCCCTGGATGATAACCGCCTGTTGGGCGATATCAATATTGATGTGATCAACAACTGGGGTTCGCGTGATTCGTTTGTGGGTATTGGAATCTACAAACGTGAAGATTGGGGCAAGGGCTACGGCACCGAAGCCATGAAACTGATTTTGCAATTTGGCTTCATCGAACTCAACCTGCGCCGTATCACCCTTACCGTCTTTGAATACAATCCACGCGCCATCCGCTCTTATGAAAAATGCGGTTTTCAAGTTGAGGGTCGTATGCGCGGCAGAATCATAAAAGACAACAAACGCTGGGATGTGCTCCTTATGGGCATCCTGCGTGATGAATGGAAGGAGATGAACCAATGACACAACCTCAACTAAATGAAACGCGTCTCGACTCAAGCCTCAGCCTGCGCACTGCTCAATGGGCAGATTGCGAAGCCGTGGCAGGAGTCATCTACGCCGTGTGTGAAGCCGATGGAGATACCACGGTCGCAGTCACACCTGAAGAACTGAAAAACGAATGGCAAAGCGAAGGCTTCAATCTAGAAACCGACGCCTTCATTGTTGAAACAAAAGATGGCCGCATAGTCGGATACGAAGAATTCGGCAACCAGCACGAACACTACAACCTGCGCACCGATGGATACGTCCACCCGCAATTCAAAGGGTTGGGAATCGGCACAACCCTGCTGCGTCGCGCCGAAGCACGCGCCATCGAAGAAATGCAACTCGCCGAACCCGACCTGCGCATTTTCCTGCGCAGCACCATCGACAGCCGCGATGCCGCCAGCCATGAACTGCACAAAACCGAAGGCTACTTTCCAAAACGCTATCACTGGCGAATGGAAATAAAACTTGATTCCGCGCCCCCAGCCGCAGTCTGGCCTGAAGGCGTGGAGATTCGTCCGTTTGTAAGGGCAGAGCATGAAATGGCCGTCTGGCAGGCGCAAAACGAATCCTTCCGAGACCATTGGGGAAGCCACGATGTATCCTTCGAGGAATTTGTCCACAGCCGCTTCGACGACCCTGAATTTGACCCAAATCTTTGGGTCATCGCCTGGGATGGGAACGAAGTGGCAGGCTTTTCGATTAACCGTTACCGCATGGGCATCGGCTGGATCCGTACACTCGGCGTTCGCCGTCCGTGGCGCAAAAAGGGACTCGGCCTCGCTCTGCTGCAACAATCCTTTGGCGAATTCCACAAACGCGGCACAAACACCATCGGTCTCGGCGTGGATGCTTCCAACCCAACAGGTGCAACCCGTCTTTATCAACGGGCTGGCATGGTTGTAGCCAGTGAGTTTCTCACTTATGAAAAGGAACTTCGCCCCGGACGTGTGGTGGAGGAATAAAGTTAGGAGATCGCCATGACTGAAAAAGCACATCTCGACCACGGCCTGACACTGCGCCCAGCGAGTTTGGCAGATGTCAATGCAGTTGCAAAACTCACATATGAAGTTGCTAAAATGGAAGGCGATGCGAGTTTTGTAATGACGGCCGAAGAGCTGGCAAACGCATGGCGTAACGAAGGCTTTCTTGTGGAACGCGACGTCTTTGTCGTGGAGACCCAGGAGGGACGTGTGGTTGGCAGTGAAGAGTTTTATAACGAGAATGGTCACTGTAAACTTATAGCAGACGGATGCGTTCATCCCGAATTCAGAGGCCTGGGGATTGGAACCTCCCTGCTTGAAAAAATGGAAGTACGCGCGCAGGCTGAAATGGAACTTGCCAAGCCGAATACGCGGGTGGTGATCCAAAGCATGATCAATACCAGGAACGAGGCTGGGGATCCCTTGCTCCGTGCCATGGGCTACTCTCCCATTCGCTATTTTTGGCGCATGGAAATCAAGTTACAGGAAGCTCCTGCGGCAGTGACCTTCCCTACCGGCCTTGAGTTGCGGCCGTTCATCAAAGACGAACATGCTGCTGCCGTCTGGCAGGCAGACAACGAAGCTTTCCGCGACCACTGGGGCAGCCATGAATTTACCTATGAAAAGTGGTCTCAAAAATTTGACAATCCAAATTTTGACCCTACCCTTTGGATGGTTGTCTGGGATGGAGATCAGATTGCAGGGTTTTCACAAAACCGCTTCCGCATGGGATCTGGCTGGGTGGGCACAATTGGTGTCCGCCGCCCCTGGCGCAAAATGGGACTTGGAATTGCCCTCTTACGGCATTCCTTTGGCGAATTCTACAAACGCGGCACAACCACCATCGGCCTCGGCGTGGATGCCTCCAACCCTACGGGCGCAACGCGTTTATATCAGCGGGCTGGCATGGTTGTAGCCAGCGAACACCTCACTTATGAAAAAGAGCTTCGCCCAGGTCGCGAAGTGGAGGAATAAATATTTTTTACCGTCCACTTCTTCTAAATAAAAGACTCTAGAGGTTTTCAAACAGGGAATCAGCCCGATTTTTGGCCTGATTCCTTTAAAAGAGCCTTTAGGGTCTGGTTTTTTAGGCGCAAATTACAGAAAGAACTGAGCAAATAAAAAGCTGATTCGCTATGCGGGTGAAATCAGTGTAGAATCAAGATATATTCGCGCTTTTTTGGAAAGGATAAACCTATGAACCTGCGTTGTATTTACTGCCAGACCCCATTCACCCTTAGCCGCACTGAGATGCTTACTGCCATTATGACGATGAATGAAAAGAACATGAACCACTATGACGGCCACTGCCCGCGTTGCCGCCGCGCCAATTCCATTTCTCGACAGAGGATGGAACTGTTCTTCCCCAACTGGCAGGATGCCGCCAAGAAACAGGCTTCTGCTGATGCAAAAGCCGCTGCCGCCAGCGCCAACGCTGAAGTTCCAGCCACTGCTTTCCTTAAGACCGAGCCCCTTCCAAAAACGACAAAGATCGGCACTGAGAAAAAGTCCGCTGCAAAGAAACCAGCCGCAGCGAAATCTTCCACGGCAAAAGCAAAAGCTCCTGCCGCAAAGAAACCTGCAGCTTCGAAGACCAAGAAGAAATAGCACATGCCCGTTCGCGCTGTGTTCTTTGACTTCGGGGGCGTGATCATGCGTACCGAATACCAGTCTCCGCGCCAGCATTTGGCGGAGCGGTTTGGCATGGATTATGACGATATCGATAAGGTCGTCTTCGCAAGTGAATCTGCGCGGCGCGCATCGGTGGGTGCCATCCCCGAACATGCCCATTGGGCGGAAGTGTTGAAGCGGTTAAAGCACCCAATCTCCGAGATGAAATCCTTTCAGGATGAATTCTTCGGTGGCGACGTGATCGACCGCGATCTGGTGGAATATATCCGCTCCCTGCGCGGGAAGGTCCATACCGGACTGATCTCCAACGCATGGAGCGGGTTGCGTGATTTCATCGCACGTGAAAAGGTCATCGATGTGTTCGACACCGTCACCATTTCGGCGGAGGTTGGCGCAATCAAGCCCGAGGCAAAGATCTATCAAGTTGCGTTGGAGCAGGCCAGAGTTAAGGCAGAAGAAGCGGTCTTCGTCGATGATGTAAATATCAATCTCGAAGGCTGTGAAGATCTCGGCATGACCGGCATCCTGTTCAAGAACCCACAAGATAGCATTGCAGAGTTGAAGCGGCTACTGGAGGAACACACATGAATCAAAACGCCAAACGGATCGCCGTCGTGCTTGTAAAAAGCCTGCATGTGCGTGTGGATCATGATGCATCAAGTGAGGCCATTGCAGGTTTGAAGGAAGGCGACGAAGTGGAAGTGACCGCTACATGGGGAAACAGTGAAAGTATTTGGGCGCAGCTCGGCGAAGGCAGATGGGCTGCAATGAAGTACGACGGCCAGACCTTGATGAAGTTCAAGGAATAGTTTTCCAGCATTGTACGGGGAAGCGATGCGCACGGAACCTTCGGCACTTTCACTGATCTGACACTCTGTGCGAGTATTCCAGTTTTTTCATAAATATTTTTTAAGACTTCAGCGTTTGATTACGCTTTTGTCGTTTAAACTCATATAACAACAAACAAAAATGGAGGCTGTCATGAAAATCTTCACCTTTTTAAATAATGTTCGGCATACGGAGGGAGTCTTCCGCGCCTGACGCACGTTTCTCGTTTCACAAAAAGGAATAATATGTTTTCAAATTTAAAGTTAGATGCCACAAAAGTTTATCTGTTTATCGAATTCACCGCTTCGGCTTTCTTCTCGATGATGTTCGTGACCATGTCACTGTACGAGGCCACAATTGCGGGGCTTACGCCATTACAGCTCGTGCTGGTCGGCACCACACTGGAGGTTTCAGCGTTCGTCTTTGAAATCCCCACGGGTGTGGTGGCAGATTCATATTCACGCCGCCTATCCATCATCATCGGGTACTTTCTGATGGGGCTCGGTTTTCTTGTGGAAGGCCTCTTTCCCGCCTTTCTGCCGATCCTGCTCGCGCAAGTCATCTGGGGGCTGGGATATACATTCACCAGCGGAGCCACACAGGCATGGATTTCGGACGAGGTCGGGGAAGAAAAGGCCAATCAGCTATTCATGCGCGCCACACGCGTAGGGCTGACCGCATCCCTGTTTGGGATGGGGCTTGCCATGCTCATCGGCGCGAACAACGTGGCCCTGCCGATTCAGATCGGTGCAGTCGGCGTGATCATGATCGGCGTTGTGCTGATCTTCATCATGCCTGAAACAGGCTTCCACCCCACCCCGCAGGAAGACCGCAACACATGGCAGCATATGTGGCACACATTCAATGAAGGTGTGAAGGCAGTGCGAGCACGTCCACGCCTTATCACCATTCTTGGCATCGGTTTGTTTTACGGCCTGTACAGCGAAGGCTTCGACCGTCTGTGGGTGAAGCACTTGCTCGATAATTTTGATATCCCGGTCCTGTTCGGGAACAATCAAGTGGCCTTCTTTGCCGTGTTGCGCATCGTGGCATCCGTCCTGACCATCTTCGCGATCCGTTTCGTGGAAAAACGCGTCGACTCAGGAAGTCCGCTTGCGATTGGCCGCGCCATGATGATCGTAACGGGATTGATCGCCACCACCATGATCGGATTCGCCCTTTCGCCGCTTCTTGCCCTAGCCCTGGGCCTGTATCTCGTCATCGACGTTTTACGCGATATTCGAGGTCCGCTCAACTCGGCATGGGTGAACCAGAAACTTGATCCGCAAACCCGCGCCACGGTTCATTCCATGACCGGGCAGGTGGATGCCTTCGGGCAGATCGCGGGCGGCCCCAGCGTGGGACTCGTTGCGCGATTCTTTTCAGTTGTAGCGGCCATCACCACATCGGGACTGCTGCTTTTGCCAGCCATGTTCCTCGTAGGCCGTGCCAACTCACAGTCCATTGCGGAACGGGATTCGCAAATCGATTCATAAACACGGGGGTTAGTTAATTCATGCAGTAAAGGGAAGCCGGGTTCTTTCGAATCTGGCTTCCCTATTGAATGGATTATAATTTCATGGCAATAACCAATTCAAATCGGAGGTGTCTAGTGGATCTCTCGAAGCACGCTTTCTTTGAGGGAAAGATCGTCCCACTTGCGGACGCGAAAATCAACATAGCAACACATGGCTTTTTATATGGAACCACCGTGTTCAGTGGTATGCGGGCATATTGGAACGAAGAGAAGAAACGTCTCTTCGTTTTTCGTCCATTTGACCATTTTCAGCGCCTTTTAAATTCCGCGCGCATGATGGCAATGGATATCCCCTATGACGAAGAGAGTCTGACCCAGTTGACTCTCGATGTTTTACGAATGGACAACTGGAAGGAAGATGTGTATCTGCGCCCCACCATTTACAAAGCTGACATGGGCATCGGTGTGCGTTTGCACAATCTAAAAGACGAATTCGCCATGTTCGTGATGGCATTTGAAAAATATGTTCCCAATGATTCGAACGCGCATATCACATTCTCGTCCTGGCGGCGCATTGACGATAATTCCATCCCTGCGCGTGGAAAGATATCGGGCGCGTACGCCAACTCGGCGCTGATCAAGACCGACGCCAACCGCGCAGGCTTTGACGAGGCGCTCGTGCTCGACAACAACGGCCATGTCTCTGAAGGCTCAGCCATGAATATCTTTATCATTCGTGACGGCATTCTGATCACGCCGCCAGTCACAGACAATATCCTCGAAGGCATCACCCGCCGCTCGGTCATGGAATTGGCGCGCAGCGAGCTCGGCCTGCAAGTCCTGGAACGCTCCATCGACCGCACAGAAGTATTTATCGCCGAGGAAGTTTTCATGACCGGCACCGCCGCGCAAATCGTCGCTGTGACGAAAATTGATCATCGCCCTGTGGGCACCGGCAAAATGGGACCCATCACTGAGAAATTGCGCATCCTGTTCGATGATATCGTCCGCGCAAAACACCCGAAGTATCAAAAATGGAATCTTGAAGTCGGGTAGAAAACCTATCAAACAAAAATGTCCGCTGCTTATCAGGCAGCGGACATTTTATTATTCTTATTTTCTCTTCTTCGCTTTCTTAACTCTTTTCAATTCTTCAAGTTCCAGCCTGTTCTTTTCCAATTCAAGCTCAAGCTTCTTGCGTTCCACTTCCGCCAATGACGACTCCCGCCTCTCCTTGCGCCAGGTAATGACTGTTGTGACAATGAATCCAACCAGCGAAGTAATGGAAGTAATGGCAGAACCGATCACTGCCGAAAAGCCCAGACCATCCGCATCCTGCACCGGCGGTGTCGTGGATGGGTCATCGTTCGCGGATGGAGCGAACTCACTCATGGCTTGCTTTACCATCGACGTGCTGACGGCCAATATCACAAGCACAAGCGTAGACGCTACAAACAAAACCAGGAAGATATTTCTAAGAGTGACGCGTCCAGCCAACATTGAAAATACTCCCGACTGATTACGGATTCTTCTTGAAACGCACCAGCACCAAATTCTTTGAACATTCCTTGAAGGTGTCGATCTCGATCGGGTCAGACAAAGGCAGGCCTGCCTGGTCAAGGATCTGCAGGGTCAGGTTGCTTCTGGTTGTGATCGGGGTCGTTCCCAAAAAGAACTCATAGCCAGATTTTCCATATGCGGGGGCAATACTACTGACGGTCAATTCATTCTTGGTGCTGCCGTTGTAACTTCCCACAAGGCGGACGGTGATTCTAAGGATATCTGCATTATTCGAATCCACGATGGTGCCGCCAATCCCCTGCCATTTACAAGCCGCTTCCGGATGAATAATTGTGCTGTCAATATAAGTGACGGTCGCAGAAAACTGCGCTTTGGGCAGCGGGGTGGGTGTGGGCGTATCGGAAGGGGTCACGAGCGAGAAAAGTGTTGGTGAAGGGATCAGTGTATGCGTAGGAAGAAGGGTCGGCGTCTCGGTCACAAGCGCGAATGGAGTGGCTGTCCAGGTGGCATCCATTTGAAGCGGCGTAATCGTCGCTGTGGGCGGAGCATTGGGGTCAACCATGCTTGCCTTAAAGGGATTCAAAGCCGATTGGGGGAAAATAAAAACCGCAACAAAATACACACCGAGGCAGAGCGTCAACAAAAGTGTCGCAATACTTAGCATATCCCAGACCTCAAGTTTTGCGCTTTGCTTTGGGCTGGAGGTCTCTTCATAGTTATAATCGTATTTACTCATTACACAACTCCAATGACAACTTTATATCATGGCAACTGCAAGGTTGCATTTACACTAGGGAATTAAAGTGATCTCGCTTTTTGCGCGCTGTTCTGCAAGCCAGGTATGAACCGCAAGTTCCTGCACGGTCAACAGGGCATCGGGCGTGAGCGGGTGCTCGCCGCGTTCAACGGCTTTGAAAATATGAAATCCCGCATCTGTCGCGATGACATCCGTATACATGCCTGGTTGTAAGGCAAACAACGCTTCATCCGCCAACGGGTCGAGCAGGTAACCGCGCGGCACCCAGCCCAACTCACCGAAAGTGACCGGGTCAAAGAATGCGGCCTTCTCATCGAAATCTGCGCCAGCCTTGATCTCATCCAACGCCGCACGCGCGTCGACCTCATTATAGGTCAAAATCTGGCGGACGTGAATTTGTTCAACAACGGTTGGAACATCCGCAATGATTTTGTCACGCATCCACGCTGCTTCGATGGAACGCTTCAGTGCAAAGCGGAAGGAAGCATCGTCATAGCCATGAGCCGACTGCCATTGACTTAACGCATCGGCGCTTCCCAGTTGAGCGGCCAGCGCATCAATCCTCGACTGTAAGTCTGCTTCTGTCAAAGTGAAATTCGCCGCTCTGGCAGCTTGTGACAACAAAACCTGCGCGATCAAATCTTCAAGCACAGCTTTGCCTGCATCTTCATCCGTGAAGGAGAGTCCCAGCGCGGTTTGTGCGGCTTTATAACGCTCCAGTTCAGATTGAAATTCAGCGATGGTGATGTATTCCCCATTCACAGTCGCCACAGAAGGCGGCGGAGTGGCAGTGGGAGGCAAAGGCGTGGAAGTCGGCAATTCGAGAGTGGGCGTGCTCGAGGTCCCGAGCGAAGCGCAGGCACTTAATCCCAAAACAAAAGCCAGAGTCAATTGAGCAAAAAAACGGGGTTTTGAAGACATTCGTGGAATTATATATTAAAAACATAGAGACACGGCAATGCCGTGTCTCTACAAATTTGTTGACGGATTGGTTTAGTAATCCATGCCGCCCATGCCGCCAGGAGGCATGGCAGGAGCGTTTTCCTTCGCGGGTACATCGGTGATGAGCACGTCGGTGGTGAGGATCATCGCGGCGATGGAAGCGGCGTTTTCGAGAGCGCCACGAACCACCTTCACGGGATCGATCACACCAGCTTTGATCATGTCGGTGTATTCGCCGGTGAGGACGTTGAAGCCGATGTTCGGGTTCTTCTTCTCGGAGGCGGTGCGGCGGACGGTGTCGATGATGACGGAGCCATCCTGGCCAGCGTTGGAAGCCAACTTGCGGATCGGGGCTTCGAGAGCCTTCTTGACGATGTTGATGCCGACTTTGATCTCTTCGTTCTCGTCATCGGCATGAGCCTTGGCGAGTTTATCGAGTTTGCCAGCGGCGTTGATGAGGGAGATCTCACCACCAGGGACGATGCCTTCTTCAACTGCGGCGCGAGCGGCAGAGAGAGCATCTTCCACGCGGTGCTTCTTTTCCTTCATTTCAGTTTCGGTCGCGGCGCCTACGCGGATGATGGCAACACCACCGCTGAGCTTGGCGAGACGTTCCTGAAGTTTTTCCTTGTCGTAATCGCTGGTGCTCTTGTCCATCTCGATGCGGATTTCCTTGATGCGACCTTCGATTTCGCTCTTCTTGCCCTTGCCGCCGATGACGGTGGTGTTCTCTTTGTCAGAGACAACCTTCTCAGCGCGGCCGAGGTCGGCAACAGTGGCGGATTCGAGCTTGCGGCCGGTCTCTTCAGAGATGACCTGTCCACCGGTGAGGGCGGCGATATCCTGAAGCATGGCCTTGCGGCGATCACCAAAGCCAGGGGCCTTGATGGCGAGCACGTTGAGCATGCCGCGGATCTTGTTCAAGATCAAGGTAGCGAGAGCTTCGCCGTCAACATCTTCAGCGATGATGACGAGTTCGCGCTTGCCGAGCTGAACGAGTTTTTCGAGCAAAGGAACGATGTCCTGTGCAGCGGAGATTTTCTTGTCATAGATCAAGACATAAGCGTCGCTGATCTGGGCTTCCATCTGGTCGCCGTTGGTGATGAAGTAGGGGGAGAGATAACCGCGGTCGAACTGCATACCTTCGACGAATTCGGTTTCGAACTGCATGGTCTTGGATTCTTCAACGGTGATAACGCCGTCTTTGCCGACCTTGTCCATCACGTCTGCGATCAATTCGCCGATCTCAACATCTGCGGCAGAGTTGGTCGCTACGGAAGCGATCTCTTCGCGGGTATCGATCTTGACGGAATTCTTCTTGAGTTCGGTCACGATGGTCTCGGTGGCGAGCTCAATGCCCTTCTTGAGGAGCATCGGGTTGTAACCAGCTTCAAGAGCCTTGAGGCCTTCGGTTACGATGGCATAAGCCAAAACGGTGGAGGTGGTTGTACCGTCACCGGCGATGTCATTGGTCTTCTGGGCAGCTTCCTTGAGGAGCTGGGCGCCCATGTTCTCGAAAGGATCTTCGAGTTCGATTTCCTTCGCAACGGAAACACCGTCGTGAGTGATGGTGGGGGAACCGAACTTGCGGTCGATTGCCACATTGCGGCCTTTGGGGCCAAGGGTTGCAGAAACAGCGTTCGCAACAACAGTCATGCCGTTCTTAAGCTTACGGCGAGCATCTTCTGAAAATACAATTTGTTTAGCAGCCATGGTTCACTTCCTTTTTTTCTATTGGGATTAACCGACAATACCGAGAAGGTCGCTCTCGCGCATGATGAGCAATTTCTTGCCATCGATCTTCACTTCGGTGCCGGAGTACTTGGCGAAAAGCACGGTATCGCCAGCCTTCACATCCATGGCGATGCGATCGCCCTTGTCATTGCGGTCGCCGGGGCCAGCCGCCAAAATCTTGCCCTGTTGGGGTTTTTCCTTTGCGGTTTCAGGAAGAACGATACCGCCAGCGGTTACTTCTTCCTGCTCGATGGGCTCGACCAACACGCGGCCGCCCAAGGGTTTAAATGAGAGTTGTTTAGCCATTTCCTGCCTCCATTAAGAGATTTGAATTTTTTGAATAAGCACAGAATTAGCACTCAATACTTGCGAGTGCTAATTGCAATATTACCTAGTTAAATTGGTCAAGTCAAGGGGATTGTATAAATTCTTACAAAACTCTGATGGATGCCAACATTCGCCTCCCCGCCTAACCGAACGCTGATTCGGTCTCACTAAGCATTCCCACCCCGAAAAATCATCAAGGAGCGGCGGTCGGCACTGTGTCTGTGGCCGACGGGGTTCCTTCCGCACCTGCAGCGGGGGCATCATTTAAAGTGGAGCAGATCGTCCGCACCACAACGATATCGGCGGCGATGTTCGGGTCGTTGTCAAATTCCGAAGCTTCGATCTCGCTGGCAATATCCAGCGCCTCCCCACAATAGCTCTTCGACGGGGTGCTCAAAGCCGCCAGTTCGGAGGCATAAATATCATAATAATAGACCGTGTTGGAAGTAAGTGGCAGGCCTGATACATCTGCAGGGACATCGCTATTCCCACAGCCGCCGCGCCCCTCACAGGATTCGTCCTGATTACAGCCGCGGATGGCACACTTCAGCGCAAGAATACCGGTCTCATAGTTACGATTCTTGTGATACAACACGCCCAACTCGCCATAGAACTCCGCCTTGTCAGGTTGGAACTCGATCGTCTTTTGCACGTTACGGATGGCGATAAAGAATTGCCCCATCTGCGAATAGGTCTTTGCAATGGAAAGATATGGCGCAGGATCATTGATCCCCAACTGGTCATTGATGGTTGCCGCCCTGTCGAAATACTCCAGCGATTTTTCAAAAAGCTGGGTCTGTACTTCTTCATTGGGACTGTTAAAAGCAAGGATACGGTAGTTCGCACCCGCCCGAATATGTAAAAATGTTAAATTGGGAGCGATGTTGATCGCACGGTCATAGGCCTCAATGGCAAGCGCATATTCGCCCAACGACTCAAGCACATACGCATGCACCCGATGCACATCCATCAAGGATGGGTCACGCTCCAATGCCTGGTCGATGATCTGCTGGGCATTTGTCCATTTTTGCTGGTCGACCAGAATCTCTGCGTAGAAAGCCAAAGCGCGGGTGTTGTTAGGGTCCAGTTGCAAGGCACGCACAGCGGCGCCATTGGCCTTGGTCAACAGGCGCTGCACTTCCCTTTCATCGGGAACAAGCACGGGGTTGGCATTCCAATCCAGAACAAAGGCATAAACAGACTGGGCATAGCTGTCATCAGGTGAAAGGGCAACCGCCTGTTCGGCAGAAGCAAGCGCCTCCGCCAGACGCACCTTGGTATCCGCATCACTCACCATCATCGCGGATGAATAGGTCTGGATGCGCGCAAGGTCTGCCAGCAGCTTGGCGTTGGTGGGGTCCACTTTCGCGGCTTCACCGTAAGCGGTGATGGCAGCATCCAATTCCCCTGCGGTAAATTGCGCATCGCCTTCGAGAGCATAAGAAAGCGCGAACCGCGTGGGCGTGGGCGTGGGATAGAACAAAGGCTTGACATCGCCGCTCTGCACAGAGCGAATCAACCAAATGCCTCCAAGGATCAAAGTGGTCCAGAAGAACATACGGTAAACGTTGATCTCCCCCCGCCGTCGAAAGATGTCGCGTTTTTGGTAGATGTTCATGGTGTCGGTGTGGGAGTTTCCGTCGAAACAGGAGCAGCTTCGGGCGAAGTGGGAAGCGGTTCTGGCGTCTGCACCAGATTCTGTTCGCATTTGCTGATGATCGCATTGGCATTTTCCACAGCCAGTTCATCAGCAGGGATGCGTTCCAGAATGGTGCGTGCAATGTTCAGCGCATCGCCGCATTTGTTGGTGCGCGCAAGTGCGAGGCCATAGGTGAAATAATATTCGGCAAGACGCACATTGTTGGGCACAAGCGGCAGCGCCTTGATCGGGGTGCCATCCTGCGTAAAACCGCCGTTGATCACATAATCAAATTCTGCAAGGGCTTCGGTCCAATATCCATTGCGATAATACATCACGCCAAGATTCCCGCGCAGATTCGTATCCGCACCGTCATTTGCAACCGCCTGTTCGGCATATTGCATGGCTTTTCCAAATTCACCACGCGTGGCATAGGTACGCGAGGTGAGAAAATCAGGCGTAGGGTCTTCGGGGTTAAGCGCATCGGCATTCGAGAAAGCGGTGATCGCATCTTCATAACTGCCCATCGCGCGAAAATTGATTCCCTGCGAAAGATACAGGTCGGCGATTTTGGGGTTGATATCGATGGCAAACTGGTATTCGCGAATGGCTTCCTCATATTCGCCGACAGCTTCGAGGATAAGCCCGCGCGCGCGATGGGTCTCGAGGGTGTTGGGGGCTAGCGCCACAGCAATCCTTGATTCATCAATCGCTTTTTCGATCACATCGAAGGAGCCTGAATCCACAAGGATCTCCACGTAATAGGCATGCGCAAGCGCGTTATTGGGGTCAAGTGTCAGCGCGCGCTCAATGCTGTCTTCCGCTTCTATATATTCTCCCTGCTCGCCCAATGACCAGGCAAGCACAGCATGCGCCATCGAATTTGCATTATTAAGCAGAATCGCACTTTCGGCGCTTTGCTGCGCATCTTCATACTCACCTGCAAAAACCTGGGTCTGGGCAAGCGCCACATATACGGTTGGGTCATCAGGCCGCGACAAGATCGCCTCTTGATAAGATTCGATCGCGCGAAGCAGCTGTCCCTGCTTGAAATATTCCTGCGCCTCGGTGACGAACGATTCGGGCGAACGCGTGGGTGTGGGGGTCGGTAAAAATGGTGAGGGCCGCGCTGCAATCACAAATCGATTCACGTAGGAGGCACCCAAGACCAACAGGCACAATAAAATAATGCGGAACCAATTCGGGCGGGTCCGCCTGCGATTCATACTCCACTTACTTCCTTTTAGATACATCGTTTTTTATATTACCATTTTCATGAAATCAAAGTCAAGCAGGGGTTTTCAATCTCTCATATGCCTCTAAGCGGAAATGCGCAGGATCGTTCGAAAACCATGATTTTTTGCATTAATTGAAACACGGGATTGTTATGCGCAATCGACGCTTCGCACTTCCGTTGATCTGGGTTCAACATCCCAAACATCAGTTTCCCCGAAACATATTCATCCAAATTTCATTTCCTCAGGCGCATAAAAACAAATCTGTTTTAAAAACTTGAAGTCCGATTCTTCAAAATCGGACTTCCGCCTGTGACTCCGGGGGGATTCGAACCCTCAACCAATTGCTTAAGAGGCAACTGCTCTGCCATTGAGCTACGGAGCCATTCACCAAACTTGCGAGCGGTATTATACCGCAAAGAAAAAGTGTGTCAACAAAAAAGCGGCATCAGCGTTTGCGCTGAATGTCATACAGACTGACGAGCCGCGCCACCAAAATAGCCACATAAAGCACGCCTACTGTGACCTCGATGCCCGCCAGCATCCTCGCCCACATACTCGCGGGAAGTACATCCCCATACCCCGCCGTGCTGAGGGTGATCAGGCTGTAATACACGAATTGCTGCCACTGGACGGGCGCGCCGAGGGTATTATCTACAAACGAGCCGGGGATGGCGGTCTCCAGCATGCCATAAATGGGGACAAAGAAGAAGGAGAGCAGGAAGTAGACAGCACAAGCGGCGTAGATCACGTCAGCCGTGACGGATTCCGCGGTGAAAATATAGCGCATCAAAACCGAGACGATCATTACGTGATAAACCAGCAAGATCAAATAAGTGATCTGAATCTTCCAGGCATTGGTGGGGTCAAGCGCATATAGAACCGCCGCGATCAACCAGACCACCGCAATGGCGATCGACCAGGTGATGTGCGCGCGGCTATCGCTGGTGATGACAATCCCAACCACGAACAGCCCCGCGTACAAAACCTGATACAAAATCAAGGCTGCAGGGTCGTTCCCCGCCGTGATCGGATAAATCATGTTGAGCAGTACGATCACGGCCAGCACATAAATGGCCCGCCCTTTAATAGTGTCTTTCGATTTGATCGGCATGCGGGGTATTCTACCAAACACCTGACCTTCATCCCATTTCAAGGGGATGAAAAAAAGCCTACAATATTTTCAATCATTAATTTATTTTCGGAAGGTGTGACATGTCGAACAATTCAAATAGAGCATGGAAGACTTTTTTCGGCTGTGGAGGGCTTTCCCTCTTCCTCCTTACAGTTGCTCTGCTGGCTGTGACATTGGCATGCATCGCAACGGTGGCTGTCCCCATTCTTGACAAGGATATCCTGCAGGAGATTGCCTGCCCGCCGGGTACCACACTCGTCACCGGTTGGGAGGAAACCACCTATACTCATCCCGGAGAAAAGGTTCTTTACGGGTATTGCGAGGATGCGCAGGGAAATCAACTCCCCGCCCAGGACCTCGGCTACGGCGCGTTGGAATATTTCCCGAAATATTTTTGGATTTCACTGGCGGTCAGCTTTGTGTTGACACTTTTGGTGATTATCCCGCTCGTCATTCTCTTTCAGATCATCAAAAGAAAATTCTTCTCTAAACCCAATCCTCCAAGCTCTGCGATTGGAAATTTGTAACAGAAAAGCGATGGCAGTTACGCCATCGCTTTTTATTTGAAAACCAATCTATCGAATTATCGCTGTACTTGCCAGCAGGAACAGGAACTGCGGAACGAAACTTAACACAACGGTTGCGATCGCGGTCACAGCAGTGGTGACACCAAGCCAGGGTTCACGCTCAATGGTCGGGTCGCCTTCACGCATGTACATGGTGACCACCACACGCAGATAGTAGTATGCTGAAATGAGCGATGTCACCACACCGATGATCGCAAGGCCGTTATATCCGCCAGCGATCGCGGCGCGGAAGAGATAAAACTTACCGACCATGCCAAGGGTTGGAGGGAAGCCGATAAACGAAAGCATGAAAACGGTCATGGCTGCGGCGAGAGCGGGATATTTTTTCGCGAGCCCGCATAATCGTTGATCTCGAGCCCTTTGCCTTCCGCTTTTTCGAGGGTGATGACCACCGCCCATGTGCCGAAGTTCGTCAACACATAGGTTACAAGATAGAACAAGCCTGCCGCAACCGAAACGGATCCGACTTCCTGATTGCCATAAGGAACGAACGCCATGAGGATATACCCTGCATGTGCAATGCTGGAATATGCCAGCATGCGCTTGATGTTCGTCTGCGAAATGGCAGTGAGGTTACCGACCACCATGGTCAATGCGGCAAATACCCAGAGAATATCAGAGATATCTGTGGAAAGGGCTGGGAATGCAGTGGAGAACACGCGCAATAAAGCGGCAAAGCCAGCGATCTTCGCGCCCGAGGACATGAAAGCCGTCACAGCAGTAGGAGCGCCTTCATATACATCTGGAGTCCACATGTGGAAGGGAACAGCCGCAACCTTGAAACCGAAACCGACAAGGATGAGAGCAGCCCCAATGGTCAGAAGCAGGATCGAGGCTCCGTTTGAAACGGCGTAGAAAATCCCACTTAGGGATGTGGTTCCAGTCGCTCCAAAAACGAGGGCGGTTCCGTATACAACAAATCCAGTTGCGAAAGCACCCAGCAGGAAGTATTTGACACCCGCTTCCTGAGATTGAGGATTGGGGCGGGCAAATGCGGCCAGCACATAGAGCGGAATGGAAAGAAGCTCAAGCGCGAGGAACACAATGATCAGGTCAGCGGCTTGGGTCATCAACATCATGCCTGAGACGCTGAAAATAAGCAGGGTGTAATATTCGCCGCGCTCAATGCCCATGCGGCGTGTATACCCGAAGGCCAGCGCAATTCCCAGCAGCCCACTGGCGAGAAGCAGCACATTGGCAAAGGTTGAAAAACCGTCAACCAACACCATGCCGCTAAAGCCTGCATTATTGAGGCCGATCTGGGTGATGGTCAGGCCAAGCGTGATGGCAAGACCCAGAGCAGCAAGAAAAGCTGTCCAGCCTTTTTGCTTTTTGGGGATAAACAAATCCACCAGCAAAAGCACACATGACCATACGATCAAGGTGATCAGCGGAAGAATAGTGTAGTAATCCAGGTAATTAGGTTGCGTCATGAACGCTCCAAAATCTTGGCCATGGTTTATTTCTATGGTCAATGGTCGTTATAAAGGCAATGCAGATAAAAGTTTCTCAACCGCAGGGGCGAGGAGATCGAAGAACGGCTTGGGGTAGAGACCGATCCAGAACATGAAGATGACCAGCGGAGCCACAGTGAGAATCTCGCGCCAATTAAGGTCTTTGAGTTCGTGATGTTCAGTGATCTCACCAGCAGGGCCGAGGAAGACCTTCTGGAACATGTAAAGAATGTATACAGCCGCCATAATGACACCAATGGCGGAAATGCCTGCATACCACGGATTGCCAATGGCCTCCGAGCCGAATGCGCCAAGCAAAATGGTGAATTCACCGATGAAGCCGTTGAGACCGGGTAAACCCATCGAAGAGAGTGAGGCGATCAGCATGATGGTGCCGAAGATCGGGGTGATCTTCCACAAACCACCGTAGACTTTGATCTCGCGGGTGTGGGTCTGTTCGTAGATCATACCGATGAGGAGGAACAGCGCGCCTGTGCTTAACCCGTGGTTGATCATTTGTAAAATGGCACCTGCCACGCCTTGAGCATTCAACGCGAACAAGCCAAGCATCACGAAGCCAAGGTGACTGACAGAGGAATACGCAACCAACTTCTTCACATCTGTTTGAGCATAGGAAACTGCCGCGCCATAAATGATACCGATGGTCGCGAGGAGCGCGATCCACGGGGCGGCGGCAACGGTGGCATCCGGGAAGAGCTGAATATTGAAACGCAGGAAGCCGTAGGTACCCATCTTGAGCAACACACCAGCCAGGATGACGGAACCAGCGGTGGGAGCTTCCACGTGGGCATCGGGCAACCACGAGTGTAACGGCCACATCGGAACTTTGATGGCGAATGCCGCAGCAAAGGCGATGAAGAGCAGCATCTGAGTCTGCGGGCTGATGCTGGTGGCATACAGGTCAGGTAGACGGGCAAGCATGGTCGGGACATTGAAGGTGTTGGTCTTGATGCCGAGGAACAAAATGGCAACCAGCATCAAAATGGAACCAGCCATGGTGTAGAGGAAGAACTTGACCGCAGCATATACGCGGCGCGGTCCGCCCCACAGGCCGATGAGGAAGTACATCGGGACGAGGGTAAATTCCCAGAAGATGTAGAACAGGAACAGATCCTGCGCGAGGAATACGCCCATCATGCCCACTTCCAAAAGCAGGAAGAAGATCATGAAATCCTTGACGCGCTCTTCAACCGCTGTCCATGTGGAGAGCAGGGAGATCGGTGTCAGGAAGGCGGTGAGCAAAACCAGCAAAATGCTCAGACCGTCCACGGCCAGGTAGTAGTAAATGTTCCAGCCCGCCACTTGAATCCACGGGTATTTGGCTTCCAACTGCAAATCGGGATTGGATGAGTCAAACTGCGTGAGCACCCACAACGAAACGACAAAGGTGATCAATGATGTGCCCAACGCAACCCAGCGAATGGCGTTCTTCGACTCGGAGTTCATAAAGAGAATCACGAGCACGCCCACAAGCGGAAGGAAGGTCAGGAGTGTAAGAGGTTGCAAAAGAAATTCCATGTTCTATCCTCGGTTTCTACGAGTTATTTCAAAATCAAATAGCCTAAGATCAAAACCACGCCCAACAAAACGGAGAGCGCATACGAACGCACAAAGCCATTTTGCACTTTGCGTAACGTTGCTGAAACGGATTGTGTTGCACTGCCAAGCCAGTTCGCGAAGCCATCGATGCCTTTTTGATCGGCGTATTCATTCAACGCGATCTCACTCAGCCAGTTATAAGTTCCCAGAATAACCGTATCATGCACAAAGTCATGCCAGAAGCGCCAGTCGATCACATCCGCAAGGAATTGCGAGATCTTGTTGAACGGATTGATGATGACGGCAAAGTAGCCTTCATCCACGAACCATTTGCCTTCCATGCCGGTAAAAATGGGACCAAGCGGTTTCTTCAGCGGATCAATTTCGCCAGTCTTGAGCGGGTTACGTCCATACAGGAACCACGAGATCAAAATGGCAAGCAGCGCCAGCCCAGTGGAAATGCCAGCGACTTTCATATCAAGCGGAAGGCCTTCGACTTCACCGAGGGTGTGTCCCAGCCAGTGACCGAGATTGTGGAAACCTTCAAACGGAAGATTCAACGCGCCACCCGCGACCGATAAAACTGCCAGCACCATCAACGGCACGGTCATCACCTTTGGGCTTTCTTCTGCGTGCTTGGCTGCGTCAGTACGCGCCTCGCCGAAGAAGACCATCCAAATTTGACGTCCCATGTAGAAAGCGGTGAAGAAGGCGGCAATGGTCAACTGCCAATAAACGCTGGTGAAGTGCAGACTTGCATCCAAAAGGATTTCATCTTTCGACCAAAAGCCAGCAAACGGGAAGATGCCCGCAAGAGCCAGCGTGCCGATCATGTACAGCCAGAATGTGACAGGCATGGTCTTGCGAAGTCCGCCCATGTTGCGCATGTCGCCTGGGTCAAAAACCTCGCCATGCTCATCGTGACCGCCACCGTGTCCATGTTCTTCCTCTTTCCTCCCTTCGGCTTTGCTCAGGGCATGCTTTCCTTCTTTCTTCTTTTTGCCATGATCGTCATGGGCTACGTGATGCGCATGCGCATGATGTCCGCGCTCCAGACCAAGGATGACAGAACCAGCGGAGAGGAAGAGCAAAGCCTTGAAGAAAGCATGTGTGATGAGGTGGAACATCCCCGCCACGTACGCACCCATGCCCACCGCCGCAACCATGAATCCAAGTTGTGAAATGGTGGAGTACGCGAGGACTTTCTTGATATCGTATTGACCAACTGCAATCGTAGCGGCGAAGAGCGCCGTCCCTGCGCCGACCATCGCAACGATGTACTGTGCCTGCGGGACGAGCGTATAAAGCGGAGCGGAACGCGTCACAAGATATACACCAGCGGTTACCATCGTCGCGGCATGGATCAACGCCGAAACAGGGGTTGGGCCAGCCATCGCGTCTGGCAGCCAGATGTAAAGCGGGATCTGTGCAGATTTACCCGCAACACCCACCAACATAAATAATGTAATTGCTACGATTACCCACGGCATCGAATGTGCGATTTCAGGGGCGGCTTTGAAGACCTCATCGAATTGGAAGGAGCCGAGATACCAGAACATCAAGAACCCAGCGATGAGGAAACCGAAGTCGCCGACGCGGTTGGTGATGAAAGCTTTCTTCGCGGCATTGGAATTGGCCCACGAAGGACGCGCAAGCGTGTCCATCTCGAACCAGAAGCCGATCAGCAGGAAGGAGCAAAGACCCACACCTTCCCAGCCGACGAAGAGCATCATGTACGAGTCGCCTGAGACGAGGATCATCATCGCCGCGATGAACAGGTTGAGGAAAAGGAAGAAGCGGTTGAAGCGTCCCTCTTCATGCTTGAAGCGGACATCCTCGTGCATATATCCGATCGCGTAGATGTGGATGAGGGTACCGACCCCCGAGACAACCAGCATCATTGTGGTCGAGAGCGAGTCGATGCGGAAGGTCCAATCGAGGTTGAGCGTGCCGACATGGATCCACTCTGCAAGTTTCCAGCGCACCACTTCCCCGTGATTGAGGGAAACAGAATACGCCAGAAGCACCGAGACGACAAATGCCGCTCCGGATGCCAGGCTTGCCACTGCGCCGACCCAGTTCTCACTGAACTTGAACCACTTGCTAAAGATCAAATTGATCAGCAAGCCGGTGAGGGGCGCAAAGACCAGCCACGGGGCAAGAAAGAAAAATCCTGTACTAACTGATTCGCTTAAGTGCATAAAAGTCTCCAGAGAGTAGAGAGCAGAGAATAGTATTCCTACTATTTATCTAGTCCCTAGTCGTCTAATCTCTATCCTTTTAGGGAATTCAACTCATCAATGTTGATGTTCTTCCTGGTCTTGAAGATCTCAACGATCAAGGCGAGGCCCACGGCCACTTCGGCAGCAGCCACGGCGATGACGAAGAACACGAAGATCTGTCCGCTAAAGAAGGGCTGTCCGCCTGCAATTTCGTAGGAACGGCCAAATGCCACAAAGGCAAGGTTGCCTGCGTTAAGCATCAATTCAATGGACATGAAAATGATCAGCGGGTTGCGGCGGATGAGCACACCGAGCGCGCCAATGGAAAATAAAATGGCGGAAAGCGCCACGTAATAATTGACAGGGACCATTATTTCTGTTCTCCCTTTTCCTGCTTGGTCAGCACGATCGCGCCCACCATCGCGACCAAAAGCAAAATGGACGTGATCTCGAACGGCAGAAGATATTGATTGAACAAGGTCATCGCCATTTCACGCAAATTGTCCATCGAATTGAGGGAGGCTTCAGGCGATGAGATGAATTTATCGACCTGCGCGCGGGAGATGACCAGATACACCGATTCCACGACCAGCACGAAAGCCAGAATATACGCCAGCGGCTTCTGCCACGGGAGCGACTTGGAGGGCGCAAGATTTTCCGCGCCGAGCAGCATGATCACGAACAGGAACAACACCATGATCGCGCCTGCATACACCGTGATCTGCGACATGGCAATGAACGGCGCGCCAAGCAAAAGATAGAACACCGCTACTGTGATGAAGTTCAGCACGAGGAACAGCGCCGAATACACCGCGTTACGGCTGAACATCATCCCCAGGGCGCTCGAAATGGCGATCAGGGAGAGAACGAGAAAAACGACTATGTCAGAATTCATAAAACTCCATTTACGATTTGTAATTTTGGATTTACGAGATTACCAATCGCAAATCGCCCATCGTAAATCGTTAATCGGACGGATTTTGCATCTCAGGCACCGAACGTGTAAATACGCCCGCATCCACCTTGCGCGGTGTGGTCATTTCCACTGTGGCGACGGGTTCGAGCAGCATCTCCTTCGGGTAGATCGCCTGTCGGCGGTCAGTAAAGGAAAGCTCGTAATTATCACCGAGCACGATTGCCTCGGTCGGGCAGGCATCTTCGCAGAAGCCGCAATAGATGCAGCGCAACATATTGATCTCGTAAGTGGAGGCATACCGCTGTCCGGGGGAGAAGCGTTTTTCATCCGTATTCTCAGCCGATTCAACGAAGATCGCATCCGCAGGGCAGGCCGCGGCGCACAGCGAACATCCGATACATTTTTCGAGACCGTTGTCATAACGCTTCAACACATGACGACCGCGATAACGTGGACGCACGGGACGCTTCTCTTCAGGATATTGATAGGTTACGGTCTTCTCAAAAAGGAAGGAGCGCAGGGTTTCGCCCAAACCTTTTGAAAGCTCGATAATGGGATCAAATACGCCCATGGGATTTTCTCCTCAAGTCACTGTTAATAAACACCACCGCCACCAACACACAAATAATCGACAGGACGGGAATGCTCCAGAAGAACAACTGATTATTCAATTCCTTCGCAAGCAGAATACCCGTGGCAGTGATGAAGGCAAGGATCAACGATAACGGTAAAAGCACCTTCCAACCGAATGCCATCAAACGGTCGTAACGGATGCGCGGCCAGGTGGCACGGATCCAGATCATAAAGAACAGCAGGACAACAACTTTCAACAACAAATAGATCGGGCCAAGGAACCAGAAGCGATCCACACTAAAAATGGTCCCTTGCAGGAACCAGAATTCACGATATCCGCCAAAGAACAGGGTCGCTGCGATCATGCAAATGACGATCATCTTCTGGTATTCAGCCATGAAGAACAAAGCAAACTTCATGCCCGAATATTCCGCGTGATAGCCAGCGGTCAATTCCTGCTCAGCTTCGGGCATATCGAAGGGAGCGCGGTTCACTTCTGCAAGCGTCACGATCATGAAAACCAACGCACCCGCAGGTTGAATGACCGCGAACCACATCCCTTTTTGAGCATTAACAATGTCGTTCAAATTCATCGAATCGCCGAGAAGGATGGCGATCACAATGCACAAGCCGAGCGAAAGTTCATAAGAGATCATTTGTGCAGAGGAACGAATACCGCCCAGCATGGCATACTTGTTATTGCTTGACCAACCCGCCAGCACGATGCCATACACCGCGATGGAGGCAATGGAGGTCAGGTACAACACGCCCACATTCAAGTCGGCAACATAGAGTGTGATCTCGCGGCCAAAAAGCATGAACTTTGAACCCAACGGGATCACAGCCGCCAAAATCAATGAAGGCACCACGGTCAGTATAGGCGCAAGCACAAATACAACCTTATACACGCGTGATGGGGTGAATTCTTCCTTGAAGATCAACTTCACCGCATCTGCAATCGGCTGGAGCAAGCCCTGAGGTCCAGCGCGATTCGGACCCACACGCACCTGCATACGCGCCAGCGCGCGTCGTTCATACAAGGTCAGATATGCAAAGCCTGTCAAAAGGATCAGGCAGAGAATAAATCCCTTTAATACCCATTCAAGCCAGATGGTCCAATCCATATCACTTCACCTTCCCTGCAAGCAGGACACGTGCCACTACAGGTTCACGGATCGCAATGCCCATGCTGCGCGGCACCAATGCCACACCCGCCGAGATCGTATCGTCTATCTTTACAACCACTTCAGCGTTTACGCCGTTCAAACTGATCTTCACACGTGCGCCCGCTTCCACACCCAAATTCTTCGCAGCCATCGGGTGCAGGGTTACGGTCGGCTCCCCAACCCATTGCCCAAGCAGCGCAGCAGATGAACTGACGGTCACACCGTGATCGTACAATTTGGTAACAGGAACAGCCAGCAATTCATTTTCTTTTGGACGAAGAGCCGCTTCTTTCCTGACCTTGGGTATGCGTACTGTTCCACCAGCCTGAGCGGTCGGGACGAGTTGTACGCCCAACCCCTGTGTGTTCTCGTAAGTCGTGCCGCCGTAGTACAAGTCACCGCGCCCAACGATCGGCCATTGACCATGTGTCTCGGCCAGTTTGTCGTAACTCAAATCGGTGAATGCCTCAAGTGAGTTCGAAAGAATATCGAACACCACCGAAGCAGACGAACCTTCAAGGATCACGCCCATTTGCTTGGCAACCTGAGCAGTGATGGCATAATCGGGTTTCGCATCACCCTTTACTGGTACTGCCGCATAAAAACGCTGCACACGGCGCTCTCCAGAAGTGAATGTTCCTTCGCGTTCGGTATAAGCCTGCGCGGGGAAGACCACATCTGCAACTTCGGTTGTTGCGGTTTCAAGAATATCCTGTACCGCTACAAACTTCGCGCCCTTGAGCGCCTTTGCCAAGGCAGGGTCATCACCAACAGGGTCGGCGCCTGCAATATAAACAACTTTTCCTTTAAGGGCCTTCTCTAGATCAGGCTCGGGACGGAAACCAATCTCCCATGCGCCTTGATCATTTACACGTTCCCACACAGCGACCAAACCGTTGTTCGGTCTGCCAGCGTGATCTGTCTCTTTCAAAAGTGTGGCACAAGCGGAGGAAAGGCTCGCCGTATCGCTCAAGCTAAGACCATCATTGCCGTAGAAAACAATAGCATTCTTCGCCTTGGCAAACTCATCGGCGATCTTGCCTTTGTTGCTCAGGTTGTTTACAGCCTTCGATTCATCGCCCTGTGCATAACGAATAACGAACTTCGCAAATTTATCCAACTTGGTCTCGCGCGCATTGGCAACGATGAGCGTCGCGCCGCGATCGGCAGCCTGTTTCACACGCAGCCACCAAATGGGAGCTTCCTGATACAGGTCAGAAGCGACCACGAGAATGGCATCGCCCTTGCCCATCTTGCCGATGTTCGTCCCCTGCCCAACGCCGACGAGTGCGGTCAGATCTCCGCCGCCCATGTTGGAATATAAGATCGTCGTGCCACCAGCCGTATCGGCCAGCGACTTCAAGTTGAACAGGTCTTCATTTGCCAGTCGGCCCGAAGCCAGCACGACAAAATCCTTTTTCGATTTCGCGAAATTCTCGGCGGCAAGTTTTGTCGCTGCATCCCACGAAGCGCGCGCCAGCTTATCTTCTTTACGAACGAGCGGACGGGTGAGGCGTTTCTTGCTTTCGGTAAAGTGATAGGTAAAGCGACCCTTATCGCACAACCAGATCTCATTGACTTCTTCATTCTGGCGGGGCATCACACGCTTCACAACGATATCGCCGCCAGCCTTGGCCTCACGGCGGGTATTGAGTGTGGTGTTGCAACCCACAGGGCATTGCGTACAAATGGAAGCCTGCGCTTTTAATTCCCAGGGGCGCGCGCCAAAGCGGAAGTCTGCAGTGGTCAATGCGCCGACGGGGCAGATATCGGTGGTGTTGCCTGAAAAAACGGAATCAAACCCGGGCTCTGAGAGGGAAATGATCTGCGTGTTGCGTCCGCGCTCATCAAAACCGAGCACCGCTTCACCGGCAACTTCATCTTGAAATCGGATACAGCGCGCGCACTGGATGCAGCGTTCGCGGTCGAGCCAGATCAAATCTCCAAGCGGAACCTGCTTTTCGAAATGCGCCTTCTCATCATAGATGAAGCGGCTTTGTCCCGGACCGAAAGCCATGGTCAGGTTTTGAAGCGGACATTCGCCGCCCTTGTCACAGACCGGACAATCCAGCGGGTGCGAAGTAAGCAGGAATTCAACCGTGCCCTTCTGTCCATCCAGAGCCTTGTCCGTTGTGGTCATCACCACCATGCCGTCTGAAACACGATTGGTACAGGCCGTTTCAAGTTTGGGCATGAACTGGATCTTGGGCTGGCCGTTTTCCATCACCACCTGGCCGGTGGCGCGGTCCAACATGGGGCGGCCAACTTCCACCAGACACATGCGGCACATGCCAACGGGCTCCAGTTTCGGGTGGTGACAAAATACGGGGATGTCGATCCCAGCCATCTTGGCCGCATCGGCGATCAACGTTCCATCGGGAACGGTTACTGTTATTCCATTGATTGATAGCGTGACTTGTTTCGTCATGCGTGCTCCATTAAGCCTTTACCGCTTTTTTGAAATCCTGCGGGAATCTTTCGATACCGGTCACCACAGCCATTGTGGAAAATTCGCCGAGCGCGCACAGGCATTTGCCCTGCATTTGTTTGGCAACGTTCAGGAGCAGGTCCACATCGTTTTGCGCTCCCGTGCCGGAGTGAATGCGTTCTGTAAGGTTCTTCATCCAATAATTTCCCTCGCGGCAGGTGGTGCATTTGCCACAGGATTCATGCTTGAAGAAGTGGATTGTCTTGTTGATCACCCAGTCGATATCCACCGTGTCATCCAGCACGATGACAGAGGCAGAACCAAGGTCCGCGCCGAGCGTGCGCACGGTGGCGTAGTCCATCGGCGTATCAAGCACCTTGTCATCCACCGCGATCAGGGAAGAGGATGCGCCCGCAGGCATGATCGCCTTGACAGGTCTGCCATCCAAAATGCCGCCGCCGTGTTCGTAGATCAACTGGCGGAAGGTTGTACCGAATGGAAGTTCATAATTACCGGGCTTGCGCACACGGCCGGAGAGCGAGAATATCTTCACGCCCGCGCTGTCGGCGGTGCCCATCGACTTGTACCATTCCGCGCCATTGGCAAGAATGGGAGTCACATTGGTAAAGGTCTCCACATTGTTGATGATGGTGGGTTTGCCATACAAACCGAACGAAGGCGGAAACGGCGGACGCACACGGGGCTGTCCGCGTTTGCCTTCGAGCGATTCGAGCAAAGCGGTTTCTTCGCCGCAGATATATGCGCCTGCACCGAGATGAGTGTAGATCTTCAATGAATATTCGGTGCCAAAAAGGTTTTCACCGAGGTATCCTGCTTTTTCCATGTCCGCGATCTTTTCATCGAGAGTGGCGGCTACCTGCCAGAATTCACCGCGCAGATAAATGTAGGCTGCATTCGCGCCGACCGCATAGGAAGCGATTGCCAATCCCTCCAAAAACTGGAAGGGATTGCTTTCCATGATCTCACGATCCTTGAATGTACCAGGCTCAGATTCATCGGCATTGGCGACCACATAGTGCGGCCAATTCTTGGTGTCGATGAAAGACCACTTCATACCGGTGGGGAAACCCGCACCGCCGCGGCCGCGCAGACCTGAATTCTTGACCACATCGGTCACTTCATTCGGCTGCATTTTTGATACGGCTTTTTTGAGTGCGTCAAAACCGCCGTTCTTTTTATAGACATCGATCTTGTTGATATCCGCAATGTCGCGGTGACGTAAAAGGACGTTCGCCATTATTTCACCCCCGCGTCAGATTTCTTCAAGGCGTCGATCAATTCCATGGTCTTATCCACGGTCATGTTCTCGTGATATTTGATGCCATCGGGTCCCTGTGTCTGGAACATGGGCGCTTTGTCGCAGGCGGCGAGACACATTACAGCTTCCAGGGTCACAACTCCATCGGGGGTTGTTTCACCAACCTGAATGCCGAGGTTGCCGCACAGGTTTTTCAGGAAATCATCCGCACCGCGCAGGGCACAGGGAAGATCCGTACAGACCTGCATGCGGTACTTGCCTGCTTTTTCATCGTGATACAGAGTGTAAAAGCCGATGATCGAAGCGACTTCCGTCTCGGTGATATCGAGCATGCGGGCAATATCCTGCATTGCGGCTTTGTTGACATACCCTTCCTCGCGCTGGGCAAGGTAAAGGAGCGGCATAACCGCCGAGCGTTTGTGCTCAGGCGGGTATTTTGACAATATTTGTTTAACTTCCTTCGGATAAGTTTTCTCAAGGCTCATCTGTCAATATCTCCGAGGACAATATCAATGGAAGCAAGGATGGCGACCAGGTCAGCCACCAAATGCCCTTTTACGATCTCTGAAAGCACACCCAGGTTATCGAACGAAGGTGTGCGTAAATGCACGCGCAGAGGCTTCGGACCGCCATCGCCTTCCAGCATCAACGCCAATTCACCGCGCGGTGATTCCACTGCGCTGTAAATGGAAGCCTTCGGTGCGGGGAAACCTTCCGTCCATAACTTGAAGTGATGGATGAGTGCTTCCATGCTCACACCGATCTCTGAGCGCGGCGGCGGGACGAATTTTCGATTTTCAGAACGAACCGGCCCAAGGGGCAATTTGTTCAAAGCCTGCTCGACGATTCTCAAAGACTCGCGCAGTTCATCGATGCGGACGAGATAGCGCGCATATGTATCGCCTTCGGTGCGGGTGGGGACGTTGAAATCATATTGTTCATAGCCGCAATAAGGACGCGCTTTGCGCAAATCCCAATCGACGCCGGATGCCCGTAGTGCAGGACCCGTTACCCCGTAGGAAAGAGCCGTTTCCTTACTCAGGTATCCGATATCCACCATGCGGTCAATGAAAAGCGGGTTTTTCGTCAACAACGTTTCGTATTCATCGATGCGCTTCGGAAAGATCTTGATAAAGTCGCGCACTGCCTTTTCGAATTCGACGGGCACATCGCGCCACACGCCGCCGGGGCGGAAGTAGGTGGTCATCATGCGCTGGCCCGAGACCAGTTCGAAAATATCGAGGATCTGTTCGCGTTCGCGGAAACAATACAGGAACATGGACATCGCCGCGAGGTCGAGGCCCGAAGTACCAAGCCAAACCAAGTGTGAAGCGATGCGCTGCAACTCGGTGAGGATCACACGCAGTCCCTGCGCGCGCGCAGGCACATCGAGGTCTACCAGTTTTTCAACGGCCATCACATACGCGAGGTTGTTTCCCATCGTATTCATATAATCGAGGCGGTCGGTCATCACTTCAGCCTTTTGATAGGTCTTGGCTTCCATGTTTTTTTCGATACCCGTATGCAAAAAGCCGATATCGGGAATGCAGTTGACGACGACTTCGCCATCCAGTTCAAGCAAAAGCCGCAAAACACCGTGTGTAGACGGGTGCTGCGGCCCCATGTTCAATAGCATGGTCTCGCCTGTGAGCGCTCGCTCAGATACCAGATGCTTGAATTTCTCTAAGCTGACTTCTTCAATCTGACTCATAACTATTCCTTTGCGTACGGCTTGCGCAGATCGATCTCATCAAAGTTGAACGTGAATTGCGGCTCTTCATACCCAAGCGGGTAATCCTTGCGGAGCGGGTGTCCCACATGATCGTCGGGCATGAGAATTCTGCGCGGATCGGGATGGCCCTCGACCTCGATGCCGAACATATCGAGGAGTTCACGCTCACGCCAGTTCGCAGATGCATATACAGCGGTCACGGTCTGGACCTTCGGGCTGCTCCCGTTTAACGGGACTCTGATCTGCACCGAAAGATTTTTTGCAAGCGAGGTAAATTGATAGATGACATGAAAACGCGGCGATTCTTGCGGCCAGTAATCTGTGGCAGTCAATGCCGAGAGCAATTCAAATTCCTGTTCGTCGCGCAAAAGGGTCAACGCCTCCACGATCTGCTCGGGCTTCACGAACAGATGCACTTCATCGCGGAATTCCTCATACGTCGCGCCGAATTTATCCTGAATTGCTTTTACAACGGGTTCAAGATTTTTATTCATAAAAAATATTCCTTAAGACCTGACAGTTTTTCGTTGTCAGGTCTTATGAATGGATTTACTTAACCGCCAGATCCTTGAATTTCTCGCCCTTGACCTTTTCATACACGGTCAACACACCGTGGATCAAGGCTTCGGGGCGCGGCGGGCAACCCGCCACGAATACATCCACAGGCACAACTTCATCCACACCCTGATAGATGGCGTAGTTATTGAAGACGCCGCCGCAGGAGGCGCAATCGCCCATGGCGATCACCCATTTCGGCTCGGGCATCTGGTCATATAAACGGCGAAGGACGGGCCCCATTTTTTTCGAGACGCGTCCCGCTACGATCATCAGGTCCGACTGGCGCGGGCTGGCACGCATGAGTTCCATACCGAAGCGGCTCATGTCATAGCTCGCTGATTGTGCAGACATCATTTCGATGGCGCAGCAGGCGAGGCCGAACAACATCGGCCACATCGCATTGGTACGCGACCAGTTCACCACGGTCTCAAGCGTGGTGGTCACCACGCCCATGTTTCCAAGTTTTTGTTCTACTCCCATTCCAGGGCTCCTTTTTTCCAGGCATACACATAACCTATCAATAAGATAACGATAAAGACGACCATTTCAAGCAACCCAAAAATGCCCAGATTGCGAAATGCGATCGCCCAGGGTAAAAAGAACACAACTTCAATATCAAACAAAATGAACAATACGGCAATCAGGTAAAAGCGGACGGGCATGCGCCGTGTCCCTTCACCGTATGGATTCATGCCAGATTCATAAGGCATGGACTTCGCTTCCGTATTTTTCTTTGGCCCAAATAACTCCCCCAGACCTATCGCGATGAATGCGATCAGCGTGGCGACCGCAATCATCACTCCAATGGCAATATATTCCAATAACATAAAAACACCTCTTGGTGTGTAAAATCGGTGCGTGAAATCTGGCACGTTCGGCGAAGTATATCATAAGAGACTTTCAGGGAATAGACAAAGTGTCACTTTTCACAAAAATGATGATAATTGTCATATTGAAGAAAAAACAATAAAAAGACCGCCTTTACGGCGGTCTTTTTATTGCCCAAAAATTCTTTTCAGTCTCCCAAATAATCCCTCAACTCACGGCTTCTGGCGGGGTGACGTAACTTCCGCAGCGCCTTCGCTTCGATCTGGCGGACACGTTCACGGGTCACATCGAAGTAGCGGCTGACCTCTTCGAGTGTATGTTCCCTGCCATCGCGCAGGCCAAAGCGGAGCTCGAGCACATCGCGCTCGCGGTCTGAAAGCGACTCAAGCGCGTGCTGAACCTGTTCGCGGAGCATTTCACGCGCGGCGGCATCCATCGGTGACGGGGTGTCTTCATCTTCAATGAAATCGCCCAGCGAACTGGAATCCTCATCCCCCACCGGGCCTTCGAGGGAGACAGGTTCTTCGGCAGAGCGAAGCACACGGGTGATCTTTTGGGTGGCGAGATCGAGCAATTTTTGCAATTCAGGTTTAAGCGGTTTGCCTTCGGCATGTGAGCGCAAGATCGTTTGCACATCAGAAGCGGAAAGATAACCGACTTCCACCGCAAGTTCTTCACTGCTTGGGTCGCGGCCCAACACCTGCGTGAGATGCCGTTGCGCGCGCAGAATGCGTGAAATGGATTCAAATAAATGAACAGGAATGCGGATCGTGCGCGCCTGTTCGGCAATGGAGCGATTGATGGATTGGCGAATCCACCAGGTTGCATAGGTGCTGAATTTGAATCCACGGCGCGGATCGAATTTGCTGACGGCGCGCAGCAGACCCATATTGCCTTCCTGAATCAAATCAAGCAGGGACATGCCGCGACCAAGATAACGCTTGGCGACACTCACCACCAAACGCAAGTTCGCGCGGATGAGCGCCTGATTCCCATCCACAGCGCGGGCGTGGACTGCGTCCATTTCGCTGAGCAGGTCTTCGTCTGACGGCAGGTTGCGGTAGAGTGTGCGCTGTCCGGGCATGGCGTTTTGGGCGCGGACATTCGTCAGCAGCCACTCTGCATATTTAAACGGAAGCAGGTGCAGGTTAAGAAAGACACCGTAGGCATGTCGCGCAAAATTATCCCAAAGATGGTCCACTCCCCAATGGCCGTTATCCAGATAAGCGCGGAAATACGAAGGCGAATCGAATTGCCAGCCCGAGTGAAGCGACTGGGCTTCAGCGACCATCAAGGCGAGGTTGGGAAGTTCACAATCAAGCTGCTCGGTATCTTCAATGAGACGATCCCACGAAGTGGACATTTCGACGAGCAAGGCATGGTAAATGGAAGAAGCAAGTGAAACGCCCTTGCGTTGTTTTAATTTTCGCAGCGCGGTGATGTGACGGTCGGCTTCGCTGAGTGTGGCAAGGCGAAACTCACTGTCTGAATCGAGCAGTTTCACCAGACCGATCTCGCGCAGGTACAAACGTACAGGGTCTTCCGAAAGCTCCGACTCCAATTCGTGCGAATGCAGCGGCACAACTTCATCGAGATCCTCCTGCTGGGTCAGCAGGGATTCATCGGGTTCAATGATCTCATCGGCGGCAGGATCGAACAGCATATTCCCCCCATTCGACAGCGCATCCAAAACATCGCTCTCTGGAAATTTCATTTTGGCGTCTTTTGGTTTACGCCCCGCTGGTTTTTGCGCGGTCTTTGATTTTGGTTTTGGCATGGTTGCGGGCTTGACTCTTGATTTGGACTTGGGTTTTGCGGTCATCGGTACCTTCTCCCTGATAGCTGCATTCACTACCGCTTTGAGGACAACTTTCTCTTGGCCTGATCCAAACTATGAAGCAATCTCGTCATCTGCAAAGTTTGCTCCTGATACAACTTCATATTCGCCCCTCCCTGTTGCTGGTCTTCCTCCTGAAGAAAACGCAATTGATTGACATTCAACATCGCATTCGCGCGGCGCAGATCCATGAAACGCGCCAGCAGGTCATCGAGGACCTTATCTTCCACGGGGTCAAGGTTGTCAGAACGCGCGACCAATTCCTTCGAAAGATCGCTGACCGATTCAGGTACATGAGTCATCACGTAATGATGATAATCCTTTTCATCCTGCTCGACCGCCATACGCACAACATCGAACAACAACTGATGGTCAGTATACTCGAAATCCTCCACGGCCAATGCGGTCAGGTCGGCTTCCTGCATGCGTTTATCGAGGCGGTATAACAACTCCGGCTTGCGCAGCAAAACACCGAGGCAATAGGATTCGATCTTCAAAGTGGGATTGACCGCCACAATGCCAGACGATACGACTTTGTGACTTTGTTCCACGCCGCGAGGCTTGCGCTTCGCCACTGGACCTTGAACCTGCGAGCTCAACAAGGAGCGTTCATCAACCCGCAGCATTCGCGACAACGCCTGACGGTACGTGTCACGTTCCATGGCATTCGGCAGGTCTTCGATCAGCGGAAGCACCTGTGCCGCAATTTGATTCTTGACCTTGGCATCGTTCAGGTCCTGCCCAGCCGCCAGCGAATCCATCACGTGCGTGACGATGGGCTTGGCATTCTCGATGAGCTTCTTCCATTCTTCTTTATCGCGCGCCACGATCTCATCGGGGTCGAGGTCATCAGGCATGGTGGCAACACGCAGATCGGCTTGCAGGCGGGCTTCATTTTTCAGCAGGCCGCGCGCATCGAAACCGAGTTCGCCTTCGCGGTCCATCGCAGAGCGGGCGGCGTCGAGTCCACGCAGGACGGCTTTTTGGCCTGCCACATCGGGGTCAAGCGCCAGCACAATGCGCCGCGTGGATTTCTTCAACAAACGCAATTGATCTTCGGTCAACGCGGTTCCCATTGGCGAGACGACGTTTTCATAACCTGCCTGATGCAGCGCGATGACATCGAGATAACCTTCCACGATCACAGCCTGATCCGCCGCGCGGATGGGCTTGCGGGCGCGGTCGAGACCATAGAGCAGGCGGCCTTTGGAGAAGATGGGCGTTTCGGGTGAATTCAAAAATTTGGGAATATCGTTCGGGTCCACGATACGCGCGCCAAAACCAGACATCTTTCCATTTTCATCGCGGATGGGAATCATGATGCGGTTGCGGAATTTATCGTAGGTGCGCGCTTCGTCATTTTCACGGACAGTGACCATGCCCGAGTCGATCAAATCCTGCTGGCTGTACTCCTTGGAGAGGAAGTGCTTCAACAGGTTGTCATATCCGGGCGGGGCATAGCCCAAGCCGAAGGTTTCGATGGTGGTGTCGGTCAGTCCACGCTTTTCGCGCAGGTAGGTCAGGATCGTGTTATTGCTAAAAAGCTGACTGCGATAATAAATGACCGCATCTTCAAGCAGTTTGCGGAGGTGCTCGTAGGCTTCCTTTTGCTGGGGCGATTCGCGCTGGTAATCCTTGATCTCCACGCCTGCGCGCAGAGCCAGTTTTTGCATGGCCTCTTTGAAATCCAGGCCGTCGCGCTTCATCACGAACTTGAAAATGTCGCCGCCTTCATTACATTGACCAAAACAGCGCCACGTGCCAGACTCGGGCCAGACCACAAAGGCAGGCGTGTGCTTGTTATCGTGGAAGGGACAAAAGCCCGTGTAGTTCTTCCCCGCATGGCGCAGTTTCACCCCGGCCTCGGAAACGAGGTCGACAATATCAATGCGGACTTTGATCTCATCAATGGTGGACATGGTTTGGTTTGAATTATACTTGCCCCCTATGAATTCAAGGCTAATCAAAAACAAGGCGCTCGCGATCCCGTTTTTGGCGGTGTATGCGTGGCTGGTGATCCGCACTTCGTGGGTCGGGGACGATGCGGTGATCACCTTCCGTTCACTGGAAAATTTTCTGCATGGGTATGGACCGGTGTTCAACATCGGCGAACGGGTGCAGACGTTTACGCATCCGCTGTGGTTTTTGCTGCAGGCGGCAGCGGGGTTTGTGTTCAATCTTTGGAAGAGCAATCCCTTCGGCCAGGGGCAGATGTACTTCCTGAACGTATTTATCTCCATTGGGTTGTCGCTGCTGGTGGCGATCATTTTTGCTTTTAATACGACATCTTCCACAAAGGGAGCGATTTTGGGGCTTTTGATCTTTTCGGTCTCCAAATCATTCGTTGATTATTCGACGTCCGGGCTGGAAAATCCGCTTACGCATTTGATCTTGCTGTTGTTCACACTTTCCTATCTGACAAAGAAGGAAGACTCACAGCGCAGCATCTACATCCTTGGAACGCTGGCAGCTCTCGGCGGGGTGGACCGTCTCGATACGATGTTGTTCTATTTCCCGGCGCTGATCCTGTTGTTTTGGCAGAGTCCAAATAAAGGGAAGACATTGATCACGCTCGGTTTTGGATTTCTGCCGCTGATCGCGTGGGAATTGTTTTCTCTTTTTTATTATGGGGTGCCATTTCCAAATACGGCGTATGCGAAGATCAACACGGGCATTCCTGAATCGAGCCTTATTACGCAGGGGATCTTCTATTATCTGAATTCGTTGAAGCTCGACCCGATCACGTTGTTGACGATCATTACGGTTTCGATCGCGGGTTGGATGAGCCGAAACGCCGCGCACAAGACCATCCTTGCGGGGGTGCTGCTGTATTTGCTTTACACGATCTACATCGGCGGCGATTTCATGAGCGGACGATATTTTTCCACGCCGCTGCTGGTATGTGTCACGCTGCTGGCCACCATGGATTTCAAATCGCCGAAGGTGTATGGCTTTGCAATTGGAATCGTTTTGCTGGTGGGCATCGCGCCCATTTTTGTGATTCCCGAACGCGCGCCTGCATTTGGCGTCGGGGACGAGGGAGATCACCGCGTATTCGTCGATGAACGTGGAATTTCAGATGAGCGCATCGTGTATACCGGGCTGGGGCTTTTCGAGCGGATAAAAAAGAAGAGCGCGCCTTCCACGAATTATGCCCGCGATAAATGGGTGTACCTGCCCGGTGAGCCTGTGAGAGTGCGCATTCTGGGTCCGCTGGGATTGAACTCAATGACGCTGGGACCTAATTTTCATGTGATCGACGTAAACTCACTGGCTGATCCATTGATGACGCGTATGCCGCTCTACGAGATCGAACGCTGGCGCATCGGTCATTTTCGGCATATCATTCCAAAGGGATATGAAGAAACGCTCAAGAGCGGCGAGAACCGCATTGAGAACAAGGACATCGCCCTGTATTACGACAAGCTTTCCTTTATCGTCAGGGGCGAGTTATGGAGTTGGGAGCGGGTGATCGAAATATGGAATTTCAATACAGGCAAGTATGATTACCTGTTGGAGAACGTCACGCCTGCCGATGCGGCGGAATAAAAAACAAAAAGGCCGCGCATAACAAATGCACGGCCTTTTGATTTCTGGCAAAACAGGTTACGGGGCAACGGTGGGAATCAAATTCAACAATCGGCGCACGTTCATGTTCAGCATGGAATAATCCATCATGCCGAGTTGACCGAACGACACATTTCCATTGGCATCCACGAAGAAATTCAGCGGGAATAAATTCTTTCCGCCATATTTTTTGAAGGTATTCCCATTCGGGTCGACCAGCATTGGGTAGGTGAGGTCATGGGCATCGCGATAGGCGCGTGCATGGTCGGAGTTACCCCACACGTCCACGGCCAGCACAACGATCCCGGCATCCTTATATTCTGTGTAAATATCCTGCATGGCCTCGGCTTCGGTATCGCAATAGCCACAGCCGTTGGCCCAGAAGAAGATCACCACAGGTTTGCCTCTGAAATCGTCAAGGCTCACTTGATTGCCAGGTGTTGGAATTCCTCAATGTAAAGTTAGGCGCCTGCATTCCGGTGGCAAGGCCGGTTTCAACTTCGGCATTGGGGTCGTCCGTGCCGATCACGTTGGATATCAGCGTGGGAGTCGCTTCGATGAAGGCGAGCGTGCTGGTCGGGAAGAGTGTAGGCGAGGCAGCGGGCGTCCACGTGGGCGGAAGGCCGAGGGTTGGGATGGTGGTGGGAGTCTCTGTTGGGCCGACAAATACCGGCGGCGTGGGAGAGACGACCGTTTGACTGCGCAGAACGAAGAAAAAGCCGACGAGGATCGCGATAAAAACGCACAGGAAGATCACGATCAACACCACGTATTTAATTAAGTTCGCATTCTTTTTGGGAGCGGGCTTTTTCCCCGCAGGACGGGCAGGCTGCTGGGGAGTTTCAGAATGAAATGGAGAGACCCCGGAAGAATCGTATGCATCCTGACCATAGGAACTTTCAAACGCACTTGGCGCAGGGCGCGGAAGATCGTCATCATCGGGAAGGAATGAGGAAGACGCCGGGGCGGAACGATACGAATTCTGATCGGGGAAGGAACGCTCGAACGCGCTCGGCGTTGACCGAAGTTCGTCTTCATCTTCCGGGAAAAACGGGGAGGAGGCTGATGAAGATTGATAGGCATCCTGACCGTGAAAGGAAGACTCGAATGCATTGGGAGCTGACTGTTCATTCACATCGTCATCGGGCAGGAACGACACTGCCTCCGGAGGACGATACACATCCTGACGGGTAAAGGAGGATTCAAACGCGTTGGAAGATGTTTGCGGGGCCGACTCATCGTCCGTGATGAAAGGAGCAGTGATCGGGTTGAGACGAGACGGTTCCTGACTGAATGAATTCGATTTCGGGGCGATGTCGCTTTGGAGTTTCAACAAACGATTGCGGGCGGGGATATTCCCCGGGTCAAGCTTCAAGACGCGCTCCACACAATCCAGTTGTTGTTTCGGCTCGGTCAATATAAAACTGAGCATCCACCAGGCGCGGGAGGAATCGGGATGGCTTTGGACGTAGCGCAACAGGGCTGCCCGCCCTTCCTGTTTTTTTCCATCACGCAGGAGTTGTTCGATATATTCCAAGCCGTTGTTTTGTTCAGCCATGTTGGGATTATAGACTCCGCTTCAAGCAACGCAAAGGTGACATTTATCCTAAGATGAAAGTACGGCAGGACCAAGTAAATCCTGCCGTACTGATGATCTTATTGGTACCGTTTCGCAGTATAACGCCCTCGCGCGGCCCCGCCCCTATGAAATTCATTGCAAAAGACGGGCAAGGCAGGGTCATTCAGGGCAAATTTCCTTGATGGCCTGAACAATGCTGCCATCTTTCACTTCATAGACCATCACCCCCATCCCCTCCCAGCGGGTGACCTTGATAAGCACTTCCAGGTTGGCATCCTGATTAAGGTCGAGAAAATCATTCAAGACATATGTGTAAGGATAGGTTGCCTCAGGCTGAGCGGAAAGATAAACATCCGCAACAAGCGGGGTCGTGACGACCTCACTTCCATTCACTTTTCTCATTAAGACGATGGAATAATCACCGCCCGCAGTGACAGGCATGACGGTGCTGGCAAAGTGTGATGCCGATATGAACACTTCATCAGTTCCGTCACCTTCGATGTCGGTGCGCAAAATGCGGGTGATATCCACTTCAGGCTGGGCCATTCCCTGCGCAATGAGCCAGTCAGCCACTGCTTTTTGATACACGGGGCTATCCGCCGCAATATCTTCAACAGGGCGGGTGGTGACCTGCCAGCCTTGAACAAAGCCAAACAGAACGGATGAATCATCAGTCAGATCCGAACCCACATAGTAACTCCCACAATATGGAGGCTCCACAGAATCGATGTTGCTTATCGCTGCGGAGGCTGTAAAACCTCTGGAGCTATAAACAGCGTAAGGCTGGTCATATCGGATCTGTTGAACCACATCATCATCCGTTATCCAGGCGCCATCCCGGACCCCGCCCAGGATCTTGAAACTGTAAAAACGATCTACATATTCACGATAGAGGATCGGAGAGAATGAGCCCGCAGGCAAAGGCGCTACATTTGGCGTGGGTGTAAAAGTTGCTGGGGGAGTTTCAGTGACGGTTGCTGTGATCGTAAAAGTTGGGCGGGGTGTTTGAGTGTCGATTACTGGCACTACAGTCGCCGTCGGCGCGGTGACGCACGCGCTCAGTATCAAGATACACAGAATAAACAGGAAGTGAAATATTTTCATGGGGTTCTCCTGTTCCAGTATAAAGAAAAATGGACGGGTTGAGTCCCGTCCATTTTTCCTAGAAGCCTTCCAGCTTACTCAAGTCCGCGATGCCGTTCGCGAGGCTGGCGATCTTTTGCAAGAGGCCCAGCCGATTTTCTTTTACGGCTTTATCCTCAGCCATGACCAGCACTTTGTCGAAGAAGGCGGTGATGGATGGGATGAGGGCGGCGATATTCTTCAGAAACGAATCGACATCGCCTGCAACAGCGGATGGCAGGCGGTTGACCGCTTCGTACAACCCTTTTTCTGATTCTTCGACGAGTTGCTTTTCACTCACCTCGAACTGTGTCTTCTGGTCCCGTGTGATGCGGACACAGCGGGCGAAGCCGTCCAAAATAGTGGACCAATCTTCGCGTCCCACCCAAGCGGACAGCTGCTTCACCGCGCGGACAGTTCCCGCAGGGTTATTAGATTGCGCCGCAAGAACGGATTCGATGACATCGTGCTTGTAACCGAGATCACCCAACACAACCTTCAAGCGGCCTGTGATAAATTCCGAAATTTGTTTTTGCACTTCTTCTTTGACTTCAATCGGCTGTGTCTTTGCAGATTTCTTCACCGCATCGGCCAGATCAAAATCAACGCCATGTTCGATCAACGGCTGGACAACTCCAATTGCGGCGCGGCGCAGACCGAACGGGTCTTTCGCGCCAGTCGGCGCAAGACCTGCGGCAAACAAACCAACCAATGAATCAAGTCTGTCAGCGATGGCAATGATGAGGCCCGCTTTCGATTGCGGAACGGTTTGATATTGTTCACCAATGGCGATGGCAATATCCTTTTGTTCGCCGCTTCGCAAAGCATACTCACCGCCGATAATGCCTTGGAGGGAAGTCATTTCAGTGACCATCTGAGTCGCCAAATCTGCTTTCATCAAATGCGCGGCGCGACGGGCAAAGACAGCTTGATCGGCTTCGAGTCCCAATACGGGAATCAATTCATTAACCAGTTTCTCGATGCGTTCGGATTTATCCAACATTGAGCCAAGTTTTGTATGGAAGGTTAATGACGAAAGCTTGGGACGATACTCTTCCAATTTCAGTTTCACATCTTCGCGGACGAAGAAATTGGCATCGGCAAAACGCGCGCCCAGGACATGTTCATTTCCTTCGCGGACGGTATCGATATGAATGTCGTCACCGTTGCGGATGGCAATGAAATTTGGGAGAAGTTTTCCACCACCATGCACATCGGTAGCGCTCAGCGAGGAGAATTGAACAGGGAAATAGCGTTGGTGTTTCTTCATCACCGAGATGAGCACATCACGCGGCAGGGCGAGGAATTCTTCGTTGAAGCCGCCCATGACTGCGGTGGGCATTTCGATTAGGTTGGTGACTTCGTTGAGCAAGCCTTCTTCGATGATGGCTTGTCCGCCGAGCAGGGCTGCGGCTTGATTGACCTGTTCGACGATGGAGGCTTTGCGTTCTTCTTTATCGAGGAGGATGCCTGCTTCGCGGATCACGTCAAAATATTTATCAGCGGATGGGATGGTGATGTCGGGCGAGCCGTAGGGGCGTAAGCCACGGGAAATATTTCCAGATGCCACGCCTGCATATTCAAACGGGATGACCATGTCACCGAGCAGGGCAACGTACCAGCGGATGGGACGTGAGAAGGCAATGCCTGAGTCATTCCAGCGCATGGACTTTTCGAACTTGATGCTTTCGACGAGTTTGGGCAACGCATCCACGAGGACTTCGGGAGTGGGGCGTCCCTTTTGCTTGACGACAGCGGCGACGTATTTTCCACCGTCGATCTCGCGGGCTTCGAGCGTGGCAGGGTCGAGATTATTTTTCTTGGCAAAACCAAGCGCGGCTTGCGTGGGCTTGCCGTCTTTGTCGAAGGCTTTATCAGCGGGGGGACCTTTGACGAGGTCTTCGCGGTCTGGCTGATTCGGGGAGAGAGAGTCGATAGAAACAACGATCCGCCGAGGGGTAGTAAAGATGCGGATATCTTTGTAGTCGAGTCTAAGTTCACTTAACAGGGAAGGAATCCGTTGGGTAAGTTGTTCGTAGGCGGAGTCCACATCGTTGGCGGGTAATTCTTCAACACCAATTTCAAGGATGAATGATGAAGGATGAGGGATGAATTTTAAAGGCACGGATAATTTTGATTCATCCTTCATCCTTTTGCCTTCATCCTTCAGTAATGGATACTCCAGCCCCTTACGCTGTTCGCCATAGGAGACTGCTACGCCTTTGGCTAATTCGCGGATGCGGCGGAAGAAGGCTTGACGTTCGGCGACGGAGATGGCGCCGCGGGTGTCGAGGATGTTGAAGCAGTGCGAGCATTTGAGGACGTAGTCGTGCGCGGGGACGATGAGACCTTGCGCGAGACAGGCGTCGGCTTCGGCGGAGAAGAGGTCGTACATGGCGCGGACGCGTTCGACGTCGGCGGTCTCGAAATAATATTTGGAGTGTTCGAACTCTTCCTGACGGCGGATCTCGCCGTAGGTGACGCCTGCGCCGTATTCTTCGTTCCAGATGGCTTTGGCGTTGTTGAGCGCGATGAGGATGCGTTCGAGCCCGTAGGTGATCTCGACCGAGACGGGGTCGAGCGCCACGCCGCCCATCTGCTGGAAGTAGGTGAACTGCGTGATCTCCTGCCCGTCGAGCCAGACCTCCCAACCCAAGCCCCACGCGGAGATGGCGGGCTGTTCCCAGTTATCTTCCACGAAGCGGATGTCGTGCTGGCGCGGGTCGATGCCGAGGGCTTTGAGCGACTCGAGGTAGAGTTCCTGCGGGTTGCCAGGGTCGGGCTTGAGGATGACCTGATACTGGGTGTGCAGTTGGAAGCGGTTGGGGTTCTCGCCGTAACGCCCGTCATCGGGGCGGACAGACGGCTCGACGTACGCCACGTTCCACGGCTCGGGTCCGAGCACGCGCAGGAAGGTGGCAGGGTTCATCGTCCCTGCGCCGACCTGGGTGTAGTAGGGCTGTGTGATCAGGCATCCGTGCGATGCCCAGAAGTCTTGTAGTTTGAGGATGATTTCTTGAAAGGAGGAGGGTTTCGTCATTTACGATTTCCGATTGTCGATTTTGGATTTACGATTTTGGATTGCGGAGGGGATTATAACTGATGGAAAGAAGAAAATGCAGATTTGCGCTTCCGCCACACTGATCAGGAGTTAAATTATATTCATTTACGTATTCTTAAGTTCAGGTCTTAAAAATTTATCGGTATTCAGGGAATTTGTCATTTAATTTTTTCGTCCAACTCACAATGTCCGAAATTACAACCACTTCAGGCATCAATATAAAAACTTGATTCCGACCAGACCGATTGGACGTAAAGTATAGGTTTCCTTTCTCGAATCTACACTTTGATAGTACCAGGTGTATTCGTAATACGTTTAGCTTCCCTTTCAACCAACAGGTAAACTCCGCTTTCCATCTCGATTGGATGTGAAATACACATTGCCAGTAATCCAAATGCAGGAGACCAACTCTTAGATTTCCAGGTGTATTTGTGACACGCTCAGTTTTTCCATTCACCAATCGATAAATCTCCATTTTTCCATCTCGATTAGAAGTGAAATATACACCGCCACTAACCCCCAATGCAGGAGACCAACTCTCATTTTCCAGGAGTGTTTGTGATCCCACAGTTTTCCCCATCCGCCAATCGATAAATCTCCCCTTTCCATCTGATTGGTGAAATATACATTGCCAGTAATCCCTTGATGCAGGAGACCAACTCTCATATTTTCCAGGAGTGTTTGTGATCCGCTCAGTTTCCCCATCCACCAGTCGATAAATCTCCACTTTTCCATCTCGATTGGATGTGAAATACACATTGCCAGTAACCCCTAAAGCTGATGACCAATTCTCTATATTTTCTGGAGCTTGAGTAAACTTGGTTGCCTTTTTGCCATCATATATATATACATTGACATCGCCGCTATCGTTACCTGTAAAAGACAACAAGGCTAATTTGGGTAAAGCCCATGCCGCGACAACAGCTACAAACACCAAGCCAATCAAGGCTATGGCATTTTGAGTAAGTAGTTTGGGATTGTTTATCACTTCCTTAGGATGCAATTTGGAGAACAATTGACTTTAACAATGAGAAGAGTCTGGATCATTTTTTCATCTTAGCATGAAGAAGTCAAGCCATTTTCTGCTTTTACTTGTGCATTTTTTTGCCATGGTTGTTTTTTGGCTTCTAGTCTTGCTTTTCCACTTGCATCTTTCTCTGCTATCTCATGAGCTATTTTTTCGCTGGTTTTTCGATTAGTTTTTTCGGCAAGTTCGCTTTTAGAATTTTCGGACCTCGGAAGTTGGCATCCACCAAGAGTCCCAACCATCAGGAAACTTATCTGGAGGTTTGTAATCAGGAATTTCATCTTATTAATTTAACAACCTTTTCTATAACAGCATCGGCCTTCTTTATTTCAGCAGGTTTTTGATAATTGGTACGAGGAGTCGTAATTCTTGGCAACCAACTCCTTTTCACTTGCAATGTCGCCCCAATTTTATTCGCTCGCGCACGCAAAGCGCGCATGAGCATTTCATAGCCATCCTCTTCAAACAAATCCACCCAATGCCATTTTCTCAGGCTTTCAAGGTTGTCACATTCTTCCAAACGGGCAGGGATGATAAATATCTCGCCTTCGGGTTTTTCCATGGCGGTATCGAGGGCAAGGCGCACTTCTTTTTGTCGAAACCCCGCTTGATTAAATTGTTTTGAAAGGCAAACCACCACCACGTCCGCTTCGCGCACAGCCTTGCGAATTTCCAATTCCCAATCCTGCCCTGGGAGGAGTTTGGCTTTGTCGAGCCATGCGTCCACGCCGTCTTTGGTCAGGCGGGTGTAGAGTCCGCGCACGGGGTCACGGTCCGCGTGGGCGTGGCAGAGGAAGACTTTGAGAGGGCGGGGAGACATAAGGATGAATTAGGAAGGATGAAGGATGAAAAAAACGACGCTTCCATTACGAGGCGTCATTTCAGCTTTCAGGCATGAGTGTGTGTGTAGGATTTGTTCAATACTCGGATAACCGTCTGCGGGGCAATTGGGAATGAAATAACCCGCAGAAAGATAATCTTCGCCGCTTTCTCCGCAGGGCCGTGCATTTTCAGGGCCGGCCGCCCCCCGCCGTTGTCACCACAGATGGCAAAATGAGGGTGTTTTTCAGGTTAATCCAGATAACTTTTGCTTCTCTTCCGCCGCCGCCCGCCCCCCCCCCCCGGGGTTCCCCGCCCTGCCGGACCCCCCCCCGCGGGGGGGGGGCCCCCCCCTTCCTCCGCCGGCCCCCCCCCCCTACTTTTTCCGGTGGGTGCTGGCCACTTTCTGGGGGCTGAGCCTCCCCCCCCCTCTCCCCCCCGTTCTCTTCCGCCCCCCGCGCCCCCCCCCCGGTCAGTTCCCCTTGCGGGAGGTGGTTCCTTCGCTCCCATGAGTTGGCTTTGTCGAGCCATGCGTCCACGCCGTCTTGGGTCAGGCGGGTGTAGAGTCCGCGCACGGGGTCACGGTCCGCGTGGGCGTGGCAGAGGAAAACTTTGAGAGGGCGTTTGGGTTCGGGCATTGTTTTTGAAACCAATTAGATCCAACCTGATTTGTTTCCGATTTTACGCTTCATGCGATGGAGAAGTTGATTCTGTTTCGAACTGTTTTCTACTTCAACGACCAGACTCTAATATCATCCAGATCGATTTCTTCTCCGGTAACTTCAAAGCCGATACCACCTTGCTTATTAATTAGCGGGGTGGGCAATTCTTGTGTTTTAACAAAAGAATTATTAATATATAAACTCAATAAATTTCCAACTATCTCAACCCTGATTGTATACCACTTATTATGGACAAAAGCTCTTGATGGCACCGTGCCTAAATCCGTATATTCAATCAGCGAATTCCACTGTGCAAAACCAGCATCACCTGAATCATTTAAGGACACTACATAGTTTGCGCTTCCACCATTTGCATAAGTAAGTATTTTTATTTTGGTGCCCCTAACAAATCTGATTCGAGCTTCAACTGCATAATCAACCCAGCTTAAAGTTTGGTTGTTAACATACCAGATATCTGGAGGATCTGTAAGCCCGGAGGCTGAAGCATAATAATTCCCTTCTGGTTCTTGCACTATAGTCCAATTAGGTCCTTTTGCCTTTCTCATACCCGCTTGCCAGGAGAACCATCCATCAGCTTTATTATCTTCAAAATCTTCCTGTAAAAGAATGTTGTCCAAAGGAATGGCTGTAAAAGTCGGAGTCAAAGTTGGAATTTCAGTTTTTGTGGGAATTGGAGGCGACTTCGTTGGCGTTTGACTTGGCTCACTTGTTTTGGCTGGAGTAACAGTTAATGTTGGAAGTGCTGTTTGCGTTCTCGAAATTGCCGTCTGGATCGCACCTTCCGATGGCGTGCAACTCGCTAAAACGATGATGAAAAAAAGTACCACATTGAACTGTTTCATAGCGGTCTCCTAACAAACATTATTCTTCAAGGTAATCCGCGAATTCCTAATTCCCAATCCTGTCCTGGGAGGAGTTTGGCTTTGTCGAGCCACGCGTAGCGGTCCACGCCGTCTTGGGTTAGGCGGGCGTAAAGTCCGCGCATATCATCCCCTTGTGGGACGGGGTCACGGTCCGCGTGGGCGTACCCTACGGGCATGATATGGCAGAGAAAGACTTTGAGGGGGCGTTTGTCCATAAGGATGAAGGATGAAACTTAGGACAGGTCAACAACGTGATTTTTTAGCCATTCAGTAAAAGTATTTCGGTCAATTTTCCCAGAAGCAACACCAAGAATAAGGTCAACTTGTTCATCCACGTTTGCGGATATTTCATAACTGTTGAACATGAGAAAAGATTCCATTGCGGCATGACCTGCGCGTTTATTACCGTCAATAAATGGATGATTTTGAATCAAGGAAAATCCAAGCGCAGAGGCTTTTTCCACAATCGTTGGATATAACTCGTCACCGTTAAAAGTCATGCGCGGTTGGGCAACTGCCGATTCCAACGCGCCGAGGTCGCGAATTCCCACTCCGCCGCCTGATTGCCTCATCACTTGGCTGTAAATTTCTAATACTTCTCCCACCGTCAAGTACCGCATTTATGCCAGCCGTTTGTATAACTCTGCGTTTTTGGTCAAAACCCGTTCCACTACTTTTTGAAAATCGTCCAGCGGACGGGTCAATAATTCTTCCAAACTGGCGCGTACTAATTCTTCAGGGGCAATGCGAAAACGTTCTGCAAGTTCTTGCAGTTTCTTCACTCGTTCATCGGGTAATGTAATGGTAAATGTGGTCATAAGTTACCTGCTTTCTCTTGTGAACAAATTATACAACCGAAAATGAGTGATGCCTTGTTTTTTGGGCGGCGAATCTGAGCCAGGGGCACGTCCGCTTGACCCAGTGTGGGTGACGGATATTCGAGATCAATGCCTGCGGGCTAAAGTCCCATTTTTCTTTAAACAATGGGGCGGCGTGCAAAAGAAAAAAGCAGGCAGAGTCCTTGAAGGCAGAACGTGGGATGAGATGCCAGTCAACTTGGTGAGAGCGTAAATGAAAAGCCAGTCCGCTGCGGGGCTGGCTTTTTTGTCACCTCAACTTGTCTGACAAAGCGTGAAACAGTCCTCTGATCCTATATCCATCCCCTATCCATCCTCTATCCCAATGTTTCATGGCACAGGTGACGGATATTCGAGATCAATGCCTGCGTTCAGAATGTGGGATGAGATGCGAGTCAACCTGGTGAGAGCGTAAATGAAAAGACGATAGACCGTTGATCTTGGCCTATCGTCCATTGCTGGATTTGCGCTTCATGCGGCGGCGGGAGTTGGTTCTATTTCGAGGATATTTAATCCGCGCCTACGGGATTCCCCACACACTAATCGTGCCATTCGTTGAAACCGCAATCAAACTCTTTCCATCCTCAGAAAAATACAACAGTTGAAATCCGTTTTTATTTGGGTATTTGCCGTTCACTTCGCCGATCTGTTCGCCCGTTTCAGAGTCATAGAACCTGATCACGTTGTCACCCACCGATGCGGCGATCATTGAACTGTCCGGAGAGAAGGCCGCATAATATTCTGATATTCTATAAAGTTCTTTTCCGTCTGGAATCGAGTATACGGTGGCAACACGAGCATCTGGATTCAAAGAATACGTGAACAGTATTTTGCTGTTATCAGGGGAAATCGCCACGGGGAAAAAGCCCGGTTTATATTGTGAATATTCCGAGGCAGGGATCTTTATTGTCATTACACTTTTCTGTGCTTGGATCTCCCACAGACTGGCAACCCCTTCAAGCCCAGACCACGAGAAAACAAATTTCCCATCGGGCGAAATAGTCAGGCTGTGTGTGCCATCAGGTTGAAATGGATTGGAGTTAGGCGCCCAAACCTTGATACTGGGCAGGGCGGTTCCGTCGTCTGCATTCCAAACCCTGACAAAACTGCTGAAAGCATTACCGACCAACAGTAAATGATCAGACGCAGAGTAAACAGACACCAATCCATAGAGTTCCTTTTCATCCACCTGAGCCATGCTCTTTACGAATTGATTCCTGTTATCAGAAATATCCCAAACATAGGTGCGGCCCTCAAGTACGGTTATCAAGGATTGTCCGTCAGCAGAGAAAAAAACATCGGTGACGGGCTGGTAATCAGGATGCCCATATTTCCCATCTTCCTGTTTATCAAGAAGGCTGCCCGCCTTTCCGTTAATAAAATTGCCCCTCTTTCCATCAAGCAAGTCAACAATAAACACCATATTTCTATTGGTGTAGGCTATTTTGTTTTCCTTCACAGCCACACCCAATCCCGCATCTGTCCCGAAACGATATTGGTCGTAAAAGAAATCACCTGATATAAAAGTATCCGGAAGCGTATCGATCATCTTGCCGCTCAAAACATCCCAAATGGATATCCTTCCATTACTTTCAACAAGCAGTCTGGTTCCATCAGGTGAAAATGAAAGGAAACGAACCGGGCCTTCCGTTTCCAAGGTCAGGGTATCGGAAAATCCCTCTCCACTCCTTAAAATGATTTTTCCATCGAATTGTCCTGTCGCCGCAATCTTTTGATCTTTCGAGACATCCAAAGCAGAATAATAATCACCGGCAAAGGAATAGCTGCCATCTTCCGCGACATCATAGGTATAAGCCACCCCGCCAAAGGCGGCAAGAATTTCATAGGATGTTCCATCACGTAGTTCCACGTCCGTTCCAGACTTAACAACAATTGTGTTTCTTTCAGAAAGAGACTCAACAGATATCCAGTCGAGTCTATCGACATAAAAAGAACCGATCTCGCTGCTGTCGACAGCGCTGATCACACGAACTAAAAATTGCCTTTTTTGGCGTCCAAATTCATCTACACTGAGGCCTGAGTCTTCCACATTGAAATATATTTTCGCCTTATCCTCTGTAAAAAGCGCACTCCCATCTTCAACACGCTGGAGCGAAGCATATTCATAAACATTTCGTCCCAAAGATGTATCCACAGAAAATTGGCTGCCATCATCAGACCAGTCAACTTTTGTTACAAATCCTTTTCCCCACACAGCCAATTCTGTCAATTGAGGAAGATTGTCTTTCGAAATCACAGAATCACCAGGGTTTACGGTTCCCCCATCCTGAACTGGAAATTCAGGAGTCAGCGGAACGTTTGGCAGAGAAGTAGACACTGGGGAAACAGCAGTGGCCGTTTCAGTATTAATTGCAACAGCAGGTGCAAGGTTGGAACAAGATACAGTTGCGAGCACGATGAATAAGATCACAGATAAGTGCTTCATTGTTTTCTCCTGAATTGTTTCTTGAAAATCAAGGATACAGAGCTTTGTGAATTTCCATTTCCTAATCCCGCCCCGGGAGGAATTTGGCCCTGTCGAGCCAGGCGCAGCGGTCTACGAAGAGTTTTGGTTCGATTTCCCGGCTTTGAAATTATACGACCGAAAACAAACGCATTGTAAATCTAACGAAAGCGTAAACGAAAAGCCAGTCCGTAGCGGGCTGGCTTTTCTACTTTATTAAACCGAAATGGCACAACGAAACCCGATCGCACTTTCAGACAGATCAGGACCGATCCAACTGCGGTAGAAGGTTCTTTGATCGTTCGGCCCTTCACTCCACGCACCGCCGCGGATCACCCGGCTGCCGCCTCTTGTCAAATCCTCCCGTCCATCCGTTGCATCGTAAGGATAGGGCTTATTCAAACTGCTCGTCCATTCGAAAACATTTCCCGCCATGTCATACAGGCCGTAGGGGCTTTGTCCGCTTTCATAATGACCTACTTCTGAAGTTTCTCCTGTGCAAAAGACATCATAGTCGGGATCACCATCGTAATTGGCTTGATCGCAACTGATCCCCTCTCCCCACGGATAGGTCCGTCCATCTGTGCCACGGGCGGCTTTTTCCCATTCCGCTTCCGTGGGCAGGCGCGCTCCACGCCATATTCCACAGTATGTCTGTGCCATGTACCAATCCACGTAGATCACTGGAAAATTATCGTACTGGGAATTGCCATAATAACTGGAGCGAAAATCTGATCGGGAATAATGCGGAGGGACGCATACGCCCGCCAGCACACAGCTTTCGTAAAGCGCATTGGTGACCTCATATTTATCCATATAAAATGCGTCAAGGGATATGGTATGCGAGTTGTCGCCACTTCCCATTATAAAAATCCCCGCAGGCACAAGGCGCATGGAAACCCCTTTCGTGTCTGTGATCTCAACTGGCAATTCGGCTTCTATATCTGATACGAGGGTGGATGGCGATGACAAATTTTGAAAATCTGGATTCCCTGTAATTCCCCGATCAATATCATCTCTCCACAAAAGCACAACAACCGCCAACAGCACAATGGCTCCAATGACGGTTGTCTTTTTACTCATGTGTCATTCTCAAATATCAACGGATAATTTCCGATACTGACTGCTACGGCCCATCACTTGCACAGCGAAAACCAAAACTCAAAAAGACATCGGTGGGTTTGACGCCGAGGCGGGCGCTGGTGCGGAGCAGGTACTCATGCTGATTCCAACCGCCGCCACGCAGTACACGGCGATCTCCCGTGTCGGCTCCGGAAGGGTTATCCGTTTCTGAAGCATCGTATGTTGGGGAATACCAATCGGCCACCCATTCCCAAACATTGCCCGCCATATTGTATGCGCCGTATGGGCTGAGACTGCCCGCATAATTGTTGAAAGGCTGGGTATCGCCGACGCAATTCAAATAATTCGCCTGATTGCAATCGATCCCCTCACCCCACGGATAGGTCCGCGCATCGATGCCGCGCGCTGCCTTTTCCCATTGTGCTTCGGTGGGCAGTTGAGCATCGCGCCATTCGCAGTAAGTATTGGCCATCTCCCAATCCACATACACCACAGGATGATCCTTGTACTCCGGGTTATCGTAATTCGTTACATCCTGCGGCGGCTTACAGTTGCCATCGGTCACGCAAATCTTATAGTCTGAATTGGTGACCTCGTATTTATCAATATAAAACTCATCCAGATACACAGTGTGGACGGGTCTTTCATCGTCATCGCCGTTATCACTACCCATTACGAAATCACCCTCAGGCACCAGCACCATCTGCGCATTTTGTGAATCCGTTATCTCGGCGGCCAAAGGATCGGGTCTCATCATAAAAGCAATGACCAGGGCGATGACGACCACCGCAGCGACTCCACCCAAAGTGGCGATCTTCCAATTAAACGGAGGCAGTTTTCGGGTCGAAGAAGACGCGTCTTTCTTATCCGATGGTTGATCGGGCGATTCTGCGGCAGACTCGCCCATACGGATCGGTATCTTCGTCTCCGCATTGCTTAATAAATTTTCGATCTCTTTGATGAATTCCGTCAGGCTGGCATAGCGATTGGCAGGTTCACGAGACAACACCTTGAGCAAAAATCGCTCCACTGATTCAGGCAGGTGCGGCACGATCTCACGCGGAAAAAGCACCGGCTCGGTCACCTGCATCAGGAAGACACCGCCCGGGGTATCGGCTGTATATGGCCTGCGCCCGGTGACCATTTCATACAAAATGACTCCCAACGAATACATATCCGCTTGTGGGCCGGTCTTTCCCGTCCACTGCTCAGGCGCCATGTATTCGGGCGTTCCCATGGCCATGCCGGAAGCGGTTAGCGCCGCGCCTTCATTTTGAAATAATTTGGCAATCCCAAAATCGGAAAGGGTGGGCATGCCGTGTTCGGCGAGAAGAATGTTCGAGGGTTTGATGTCGCGATGAATGATCTCGCGATTATGGGCATATTCAACCCCGCGCGCAACAGGCAGGATCAAATGCATGGCATCCTGCCATGACATGGGTTCCCCGATCCTTTGCTTGAGTGTGCCTCCGGGCAGATATTCCATCACCAGGAAAGGCGAGCCTTCAAATTCCCCATAATCCAGCACTTTGACAATGTTCGGGTGCGACAAGCGCGCCAGAGATTTTGCCTCGCGCTCAAAACGCTTGAGCGCATCATTCAGAACTTCCGGCGGGAAGGCTTCATGCCGAATGACCTTGACCGCCACCTCACGCTCAAGGCGGGTGTCGTAGGCTTTATACACAGTGGCCATGCCGCCCTGCCCCAACAGGTCGAGGATCTTGTAACGGTCGATGTGTTGTCCGATAAGATTTTCCATTGTAAGTAAGATTTCTCTTCAACTATAAAGATATGGAGCTTCCATTCCGGTTACAGGTCATCTCAAAATATCACCCGGAGCGAGATGCTATTTTCGAGTCGGGTTTTAGTTTTCCAACAGATAACAATAGCATTATACGCTGACTTTGTTTCAGTAGACATGACATCCCAATCCCTAAAAAGCGCGGTCTGCTTATGGGGTTACGCTGCGGGCACAGCGAAAACCGTAATATCCATATTGAGCAAGGGACGGCACCACATCCCAGCTGCGCAGGGAGGAATGCATCGAACTGGAAACATTGCTCCATGAACCGCCGCGAAGCGCACGGTACTGACCCGTTTCAGGCCCCAATGGATTGAGCGATGGGGAGATGCTGTAATAATCCTCCTGATACCAGTCGCTGATCCATTCCCAAACGTTGCCAGCCATATCGTACACGCCATACGGGCTCTTCCCGCTTTCGTAATATCCAACAGGCGATGTGTCGCCAAAGTAATCGTTGTAATCCTTGTTCGCCCAATCCAGCGGACAATTCGAATCGCAGAAATTCACCCGAGTCCCGTCGAATTCATTTCCCCATGGGTATATCAGCCCGTTTGTACCGCGTGCAGCTTTTTCCCACTCTGCTTCGGTGGGCAGGCGGGCGCCGCGCCATTCACAATAGACTTTGCCGTCTGCCCAACTGACATGAATCACAGGGTAGTCATCAAACTCTGCGAGGCCATAATACTCATCACGGGTGAATGAACTGGTGGGAGATGGCGCATTGCAAACATCCGCCGCCACACATTCGGCATAGCGAGAATTTGTCACTTCATATAAATCAATGTAGTAATCATCCAATGTGACCAAATGCTGGGGTGTTTCATTCGTAAACCACCAGAGTTCACATTGTCCATTGGTATCCTTCTCACAATTTGCGAAGTCTTGCTCCACCCGTTCCTGAAGCGACCCCATCAAAAATGACCCAGCCGGAATCAGCGCCATCGGGACACCTTTTTCATCTGTGATCTGCGCGGGCAGGGGAATCGAAGTGGGAGGCGGTGTTTCCGAAGGAAGGATGGGGGTCTGCGTATCCAATGGTACAGGTGTTGAAGTTACAGCAGGCGATGTCAACGTGGCCGCGAGTCTTTCTGGTGAATTCCTTAGTCGCAAGAACATCAAAAAGAGAACTGCCGCCGCAATAAAACAGAACAGGCCCGCAACCGCTCCCCATCCCAACATACCCCAGCGCGAATCCTGACGAGGGGATTGGGCGGGTTGTTGATGGGTCGGGGCAGCGAGATGTAGACCGTCTCGAGTTGTATTCGTTTCAGGCTGCGGGAAAATCAACTGTGTGGGTTGTTCCGCAAGCAGTTTTTTCATGACAGCGGCAAATTCATCCATACTTTGGTAACGGTTATCGGGATGTTTTGCCAGCGCTTTGAGCAGAACCTTTTCCACCTCATCGGGCAAATTCGGCACGAACTGTCGCGGGTGCGGCAGGGGTTCGCTATTATGTTTGAGCAGTACAGCCATCGGTGTATCTGCCAAAAAAGGCTGACGCCCCGTCACCATTTCATATAAAACAATACCGAGGGCATAAATATCGGCGCGGTGATCAACAGTCTTGGAGGTGACTTGTTCAGGGGCCATGTATTCCGGCGTGCCGATCATCATGCTTGTGCCAGTCAGTTCCTGCGTATTTTCAAGGTCGAGGATTTTGGCGATGCCAAAATCAGCCATCATGGGCTGTCCACGTTGGGTGAGCAGAATATTGGATGGCTTCACGTCACGATGGATCATGTTCTGGCTGTGGGCATAATCGAGGGCTTCGGCAATCGGCAAAAGCAACTGGAATGATTCCTGCCAGGAAGTGGGTTTCCCCAATTTCTTTTTCAGCGTGCCGCCAGGCAAATAGGGCATGACCAGATATGGCATGCCTTCAAATTCTCCGTAATCAATGACTTTGACGATGTTGGGATGGAGCAGGCGGGCGAGCAGTTTGGCCTCACGCTCAAACCGTTTGAGTGCATGGTCCAGCACGCTTGGAAGAATGTTATCTGTTCGAATGACCTTAACAGCTACATCGGTTTCGAGGCGGGTATCGTAGGCTTTGTAGACGATGGCCATGCCGCCTTCGCCCAGTTGCTCAATGATGTGATAACGTCCAAGAGACTTTCCCGTTAGATCGGGCATAACCACCTCTGACCAAATGAAACCAGTATCTTCACAACATGCTGTTCACATGGGTATTTCTTCAACCGTATCCCTCCCATGCCGTTGTGACATTTAAATTATAAGTCAGATTCCACCATTTCCGCAGCAAGCAAAACATAAAAAAACAGCCAGCCTGTGATGGGCTGGCTGTTCGGTAGCTCATTTGATTCTATTTACGCTTCCAGAAATACAGCAGGGCGGCGGCAATGGCAACGACCACAGCGATGGTCCACAGCGGGAAGGCGGCGGGCTTTGGAGTTGTTGCGTATTCCATTGCGGTGGGGCTGGTCGGCACGATGGAGGGAGTGGCGGTCGCGGGCTGTGTGGGCGTGGCGGCCACTGTTGCAGTGGCGGTCGGTTCCTGGGTCGGCAGAACAGGTGTCGGCGCGGGGTCGAAGCGCGCGTTGACGTCGGCAATTTCCGCTTGAATGGATTCGCCCGGGGCGAAGATATCGAGCATCCCATTATTGATCACAAAGCCGTCGTTCGTACCGAGCTGCAGTTTTGCCTTACGTAGGTCAAGGATGAAAATACCGTTGAGGCCAAGAGCGGTCGCGCCGTTTTCATCGAGCATAATGGCGGTGTCTTTGTTGACGCCGATGGCAATGAATTCGGGATGATTGTAGGCCAGCGAGAACAGACGGCCAAAGCGCAGATCGGCCAGCAACTGCGGCTCGATGGTGATGTTAAGGAAACCAAGGCCGGGTGCCATTTTGGTGCGTCCCTGCCAGAAGGATTTTTGTGTGGCGAGTTCCTGCAGCTCAGAATCATCGGGTGTGGGTTCGTGGTTGGAATAGAACGCGCCGAGGACGGGCGTGACGGCGTTATCGGCCATGACGGGTTTGCCCGCCAGCCAGAAATCCTTGAGCGGAGCGAGCGCCTCCACCTTGACCTTGGAAGTGTCTTTGCCTACGACGAGCACGGCGGTGACATCATCAGGGATGACGATGGGCTCATCACCGACCACCAGCGATTGAACCTGCACGCCGAGTCCTTCAGTATATTTCTTGATGGCGGTCTCAGCAGAGCGCGATGACGGATACCCCGTTGCAACGATGAGAATATTTTCGCCCGCCACTGCCTTGAATTTTTCGAGAATGGCACTGCCTTTGAGCGTATCGAGTTGATCGCCGCCGAGGAAAAGCGGACCTGCGCCAGCGGGCAGAGTCAATGCATCAAATTCACGTTCGAGCACATCAGGCGGGTTGCCAAGCGATGAAGTGCGGGTCTTGAGGTCGTAGGTGACATCGCCCGGGGAAAGCAGGTTCAAAACGATATTGCGGACACTGATCAACGGCGGGCGGGTTTCACTGAATTCGACATATTTCACGCCGTCGGCGGAGTGATAAGTTTCCGCATCCAAAACGGTGACGGTGTATAGGCCAAAGACATCGCGCAGAACTTCGCTATCTGAAACGACGCCGGTGTAGGCATCGACCCCCACACCCACATGCGGCATGCCGGGCTGGGTGATGACATTGACGAGGCGTCCCATGCGGGCGCGTTGGAAGAAGTGCTGATCGAGAACGGCGTTTTGAATGCTGAAGGAGAAGCCGTGTTTTTCCTCGGTATCCCAGAGTTTCAATGCGCCTGCCTGAAGTCCGTCATCGGTGGCATAGCCGATATTCAATGAGGCGATCATGATCTTGGATTGCATCGCTGCCCCGGCGCTTGTGCCCGCGATGATGGTGCCCATTTCATGCAACTGATTAATGCGCTCTTCCACGGGCGTGTTGATGATGGCGCCCATGCCGGTCTCCTGGTCACCGCCGAGAATGAAGATCATGGAAACATCATCAGTGAAGTAGGCGAGGTTATCGGGGTTATTGGAATCTTCCTGGGTGAAGATGGGCAGGAGTTCTACTTTGCAGGTGAGCGTGGAGCCTTCGGGGATGTTACGCTGGCAGGCGCCATCGGTCTGCAGGCGGCGTTCCTCGGCATCTTTTAGATTTTGGGCACGCTCCCCTTCTGAAATATGTTCCGCATCGGTGGAATAGGGAGAGGCCAGCACAAGAATATGAACCATGTCACCTTTGGCGTTGGCAACCGCGTGCTGTGCCATGGCGGTATATGTATCGGTGTAGCCTGCTCCAATGGGCAGGAGCAGGCCCGGGGTAGTCTGAGCCGAAGTGCCGCTTAATGGCAGAAACAACAGGGCCAGTAAAATGCTCAAGATTATGAATTTTGATTTCATTGGAAATCTCCCTACTTTTATTTTGACTTTATGTTCTTAAAATCGTTCCCGCTCTGTCATCGAAACTAACCTCCGATGGAGCGGGAACACGAATTATTTCTTTACAGAATGACGCGGGTCGAGTGCATCGCGCAGGCCGTCGCCAAGGTAGTTGATGGCAATGACAACGATGAAGATCATCAATCCGGGGAAGATGGCGGTCCACGGGGCGGTGGTCATCTGGCTTTGCGTATTAGAGAGCATATTGCCCCACGTAGGAGTGGGAAGTTGAACACCGAAACCGAGATACGACAGACCCGATTCGCTGATGATGGCGCCTGCCAATCCCAGTGTGGCAGAGACGATGATGGGGCTGGCGATGTTCGGGAGAATTCGCAGGAAAAGGATGCGTGCATCGGAGCCGCCCAAAGCACGACAGGCATGTACGAATTCACGTTCGCGCAATTCAAGCGTGGAGGCGCGCACGAGACGGGCAGTACCCATCCATGAAAGTGCGCCAATGACAAGCGAGATCGGCAGGAAGGAACCTGCTTTCAAACTGGGCAGGTCGAGCGTACGCAGGAACATACCCAAAGCGATCAACACGAACAGGCTTGGAATGGACATGAAGATCTCGGTCATACGCATAAGAATGCCGTCGATCCAGCCGCCATAATAACCAGAGACAAGCCCGATGGTCGAACCAAGGAGAATTGCAATTCCCATGGCAAGCATGCCCACGCTCAAAGAGATGCGTCCGCCATACATGACGCGCGAGAACATATCGCGTCCGAGATCGTCGGTGCCCATCCAATGTTGGCTGGATGGCGGCTGAAAACGGTTGAGCAAATCCTGTGTCATGGGGTCGTAGTCGGAAACCAGCGGTGCAAACACGATCAGGATGAGAATCAAGATCGTCACCACCCCGCCGATGAGGGCCATGGTGTGTTTGCGAAAACGCAGCCAATAGAACATGAACAGGGATTGTTCACGCAGGGTCTTTGGACGTTCGGAGGAAAAGGGGGAAGTCGCTGCCATGGTTACGATAACCGAATGCGCGGATCAAGTGCCGCGTAGATAAAGTCCACAAGCAGATTCGAACCGATGATGAGCGCGGATTCGATCATCAGGACCGCCATCACCAGCGGATAATCGGTCTTGAGCGCGGCGGTGAAATACAGCCGCCCGATGCCCGGCCATGCGAAAATGGTCTCAGTGAACAACGCGCCACCGAACAGCGACGGCAGGTCGAGCGCGACCAAAGTCACCAGCGGAATGATGGCATTGCGTAAAGCGTGGCGATAAATGACAAGGCGTTCTTTTAATCCCTTGGCACGCGCCGTGCGGACGTAATCTTCATGAATAACATCGAGCATCGAGGAGCGCAGATAACGCATATACCCTGCCGCTGAAACAAAGGTCAGCATAGAAACGGGCAGGATGAGATGCTTAATGCGGTCGGCAATCGAAAACGGTTCACCGAGTGTGTACATGCCTGAGCCCGGTAGAAGCGGTTTTCCATTTCCACCTTTCAAGGTGACAGCAAACACGATAATGAGCAAAAGTCCGAACCAGAATACGGGCAGAGATTGTCCCGCAAAAGCGACCGTAGTCATAATGTGGTCGAACCACGTATATTGTTTCACCGCCGATATAATGCCCAATGGAATGGCGACCAGCAAAGTGGTCACCAACATGATACCCATCAGAAGCAGGGTGTTCGGCAGACGATCTGCAATTTCCTGCAGCACGGGTCGTTTTGTTGTAAATGAATTCCCCATGTCACCCTGAAGCATGGCGGTCAACCACTTGAAATAACGCACAGGAATGGGATCGTCCAACCCAAATTTCGCGCGGATGCGTGCCAGGTCTTCCTGTGTAAAATCCGACCGTTCCGTGTAAGCGCTCATGAATCCGCCGGGCACGGAGGAGATCAGGCCGTACAGGATCATGCTGATGACGATCAGGGTGAATAGGGATTGCAAAACACGACGGGTGAAATAAATGGCCATAATGATGACTTAACCCAGATTGCTGCTTTCTTATTCAAAAAGACGCCAGGTCTCTTTGTTGAAAAAATACCGTGTGGGGATTACAGGGCAAAATTATACTTTTCAAAAACTTGAAAGATTGCCCCTCCTCTAAAAAGAGGAGGGGCAAAAATAAACCTGGCTTACTGTCCCATCCACCAGTTGGCGGAATCCCAAGCGAAGTCCACGAAGGTCGGGGAAATCTTCAAACCGTGGAATTCGTTGCGGTGTCCCATGATGGAAAGGCGTTCGTACAGGTAGATGCGCGGCAGGTCTGTGTTGATCTGCTCGACAACCTGGCAATACAGTTCCTTGCGTTTGGCAGTATCGGTGATGGTGGCAGCTTCATCGAGCCAGGCATCCACATCGGCGTTGATGTAGCGGGCGAAGTTGGCACCGGAGCCTTCATTGTCCGCAGTGGGGATCTGCGAGCTGTGGAAGCTTGAGTACAGGTGGCTGTCCGGGTCGGTGGACGGGCCGGTGGTATACATCACGAGATCGTAGGTACCGTGGTCGCGCATGCCGTCACTTTCCCAGCTTGCGAACAACACATCGGAGGGAACGTTCTCGATCACGAGTTCGATGCCGGCAGCCTTGAGCATTTCAGCCAACACCTGCTCGGTCTGTTCGCGCAACTGGTTGCCGGTGGTGGTGGCGATCTTCAAGCTCATGCGTACGCCATCCTTCTCGCGGATGCCATCTGCGCCGACGACCCAGCCAGCCTCATCGAGAAGTGCATTGGCTTTTTCGAGGCTAAATTCGCTGACAGGCTGCGGGCAGCCGAAAGTTCCAACAGGAACCGCACTGTTACCAGCCTTCACGTTGCCATAGAGCAGCGTGTCGACGATCTGCTGCTTATTGATCGCAAGCTGCATCGCCTGACGCACGCTCAAGTCGAACAGGATCGGGTGCGGAGCGGTGGCGGGGTCGGCAGGAGCGGTGCCATCACTGGCGCCGAGATTCAAAGAGAGTAATTCATTTTCGCCGGTCACGGTGGAAACGAACGAAACACCCTGTGAGGAAAGCTGCTCAAGCTCGGGGAAGTTGGCTTCTGTCAAATCCCATAAAGCGTGGATTTCGCCAGTGCCGAGCAACTGCATACCCACTTCGCGGGAAGGCAGGATCTTGATGATCACACTATCGAGATAGGGCTTGCCTTCTTCACGGTACAGCGGGTTACGGCTGAATGTGAGGTGATCGCCGGGTTCCCATTCGGTCAGGATGAACGGGCCGGTGCCCACCGGGTTGCGGTTGAGGTCCCAGGTTTCCATGTCTTCCAACGCGCCAGCGGTATCGGGCACAGTGTAGGAAAACAGGCGCAGGTACGGAGCGTACACTTCGCCAAAGGTAGCCACCACAGTATAGGGGTCGGGGCATTCAAGGGTTTCGATATCGCGGTAGCCGGAAGCGCTCACCTGTGAAAGGTCAGAAAGGGCGCCTTCCATTGTGAAACGCACATCATCGCAGTTGAAATCGGAACCGTCAGACCACTTCACGCCTTCGAGCAGTTTCCAGGTCACAACGAGGCCGTCTTCAGAAACGGTCGGCAATTCTTTTGCCAACACGGGCACATATTCACCCTTTTCGTTGACAGATACAAGTCCCTCGCCAAACAATGACACGACAGCATCTTCGATGGAAGAGGAAGTCAGCAGCGTGTTCATCATGCCGGGTTCCTGCGGAGTGCCGATGATCACGGTGCCGCCGCTAACGGGGGCATTCGGGTCAACAACTGGCGCTTCCGTGGCAGCGGGCGCATCGGTTGCGGCGGGTTCATTCGCGGCAGGTTCAGCCACAGCTTCAGTGGCAGCAGGGCCGCCGCAGGCAGACAACACGAACGATGCAACGAACAGCAATACCAAAACAGTCTTCAAAAACTTCATTTTCTTCTCCTTTTTTGATCTATGCTCCAACTAATCCACCAGGAGCTTTTTTTTCGGGAGGGACGCTTTTCGCGTCCGCCCGTCGAACACACTGTTATGGGTCAACACATGCACAAGCAGATTTGAAACCGCAACCGCGCCGCCATGTTCGATCTCGGCGACATCGGTATCGGTGATTTGGAGACCGTCCACGATCGTGACCGCGCCCGAGCCTGCTACTGTCAAACGGGCATTATCTTCAACAATGGCGGCGGTGTCCTCATCGATGCCCACGCCAACGACACCGGGGTGCGAAGACACGGCATAGATCAGGCGCCCCAATCGGTCACGCTGACGGAAGTGCTGGTCGAAAATGAATTTGTCGGTGAAACCAAGGCCCGCCGAAAACTGGATGATCCGCTCACGGGGAGTCGGACCGCCATTTCCGTAGGCGATCATTGTCTTTGAGAGGATCGAAGCCCCGGCGCTGGTCCCGCCGACGATGCATCCTCGTCGATAAGCCGCATGGATCTCGGCTTCGAGAGCCGTTCCGCCCATCACGGCGGCGATCCGCATTTGGGTTCCACCTGAGAAAAAGATCCCGCTGGCTTTGCGAATCAATTTGATCTGTTCGGCTGTTCCCGCCTCGGAGCGCTGGCGGAATTCGAATGAGAGCGCTTCCTTTGCGCCAAAGGATTTGAACAGTTCCACATATTCGATACCCGTATCGCGCCGCGCCGAAGCCTGCGGCAGAATGACGATACGAGCCTTCTTCCCGCCCGCGCGGCGCAGGAACTCCTGCAGCACAGTGGGGTCTTTGCGTTCGTCGAGTGCACCGCCCATCGGCATCAATGTGGTGGTCATGAATTCGCCTTGAGGGAATCGATCAGGTTGCGCGCAGCAGAGAGGATGTGTTCCTTCATGGCTTCGCCGGCTCGTTTTGCATTACGGTTTTCCAGTGCTTCCATGATGGCACGGTGTTCCATTTGGTCCTGCATATCACGCTGCGGAAGCGGTCGTTGTGCCGTCACAGCGAAGTTGCCGATCAACATGGTGGGGAAAGCCTCCCACATCTGCGTCAGGGTGCGGATCAAATACTCACGCCTGCTGATGAGGAAGATCGTTTCATGAAATTTGCGGTTAATTTTGCGATATTGGGCGATCTGTTCCGGAGGCAGCGATTCCATCTCGGTCACCATCAATTTCAGATCGGCAATTTCCCCTTCAGTAATATATTCCACGGCTTTTTCAGCCGCTCGGCCTTCGAGAAAGGCACGATGTTCGTACAGGTCTTCGATGTCTTCCACCGAGAGGGCCACCACACGCACGCCGCGATAGGGCACATGTTCGATCAGGCCTTCGGCAGCCAATTCCTTGAGCGCCTCGCGGACCGGCATCTGGCTGACGCCCAATTCCTGTGCTACCCGCTCCTGGCGCAGCCATTCGCCTGGCTTGAAACGTCCGTCAAAAATGGCAGCCCGGATTTGGTCTGCGACAAGTTTTCGTAACTGGCGATGGGAGGGAAGTTCCTCAAGCATAGGCTTTTCCTTGATATTAGATATAATATCTAAGATAGCATATCAGAAAACAAGAGTCAAGCGCTCACCCGTTTTTTTAAGGTGACGTTTTGGCCTTAAAATCAAAAACCAGCCCAAAATGGGCTGGTTTTTGTAAATCAGAGGGAAATTAAGGCAGGTACTTTTTCATTTCAGGGTTCGAAGCCAGGCTTTCAGCCACCATTGCCCGTGTCCACACCCCCATTCGCCGCACGGTGAAACCCGGAATCCAATCGTCGATATAGAGAACGGGCTTGCACAGGTTGAACGGCGGCAATTCCAAATTAAGCTGACGCGCACCACCGGTCACAATATCGGCGTTCGCGGTGCAATCGGTGTGAATGGAGGTGAAAATATATTCGATATCACTGCGCAGAAAATTCGCCAGCGTCTTGAAGATATCTGCATACGAAAAATGGAACAGACAATCGCGGCACATCCACATATCGGCCTGGGGTAGCGCATCCGCGATCACATCAAGAGAAATGAACCTCGTGCCCGCATCCCCGAACCGCACCTGATTCTGCCTGACCAATTCCTCCACAATATCCCCGCCGATATATTCCATTCCAGCAGGGCGCTGTACCGCCTGAAACCAGTTGTAGTCGCCGCATGGGGCATCTAAAAATTTTCGAACCTTGAACCGCTCCACCAGCAATGGGATTTCCTTGCGCACATTCTCGGTATATTCAAGGGTTGAGCCTGCGCCCGAAACGCTTTCCTTGTTTCCCCAAAAATTATTGAAATAATAATCCGTGAAAACGCTCTTTGGGTCGGCGGGCTGGGTCGGCGGGTTTTCCTTCACCATAGCAACAGCAACAGGCGCAGGCTGGGGTTTTCTTCTCTTTTCGATGATCCACGCCACAATCCGCTCGCCGTTCGGAAAAAGCAGGATGATCTTTTTTATCAAAGCCTTGATCGCAGTTGCAAGATTGGTCATTTTCATTCCTTGAAGCCGTTTTAAATTCAAATTGCGTGCCCATTATATATCCCTTTCCAGTTGATTTTGTGGGAAAATTACAGAATACGATTCACAAACGATCTCAACCTTAATTTATCAATATGCCATGACCCAGCACGATATCCTAATCATCGGCGGTGGTCCCAGCGGACTCTCCACCGCATTACATCTCAAAAAGATCGACCCGCATCTTGCGACCCGCATCCTGATCCTCGAAAAGGAGCAGTATCCGCGCTTCAAGTTGTGCGCAGGCGGACTCGTCATCGACGCGGAGATCATCCTGCAGCGCCTCGGCCTCGACTCAAGTGAAGTGCCGCACGTGGACGTTGACAAGGTGCATTTCGATTTCATGGGCAGCGGATTGCAAGTCCGCGTGCCGAACAGACACGCCCTGCGCGTCATCCGCCGCAACGAGTTTGATGCATGGCTCGCAAAGAAAACGCTCGAAGCAGGCATCGAGATCCGCGAAGGAATTTCCGTAAAAAACGTAATCCCCGACGGTGACGGTGTGACCGTTGAAACTGATCAGGGAAACTTTTTTGCCCAGGTCGTCATCGGCGCCGATGGCTCGAACGGCATAACACGTAGATGTATTTTGCCGAATGCGCCCATTTACACCGCGCGAGTCCTGGAAATCATCACACCCTTGGAACAAAACAGTGCCGAGCCGCACAAACGCAACGATGCCTACTTCGATTTCTTCCCCGTGCCGAATAATATCGCAGGATACGTTTGGGACTTCCCCACCCAGATCAACGGCGAGGCGATGAGATGCTGGGGAATCTATGATACAAATCTGCTCGCAGACGAAAAGCGGCCTGCATTGAAGGAACCGCTTGCAAAGGAAATGGCGCGTCACGGCTTTGACCTGAGCCAGTACGAGATCAAAGGACATCCCATCCGCTGGTATGCGCCGCAGAATCAGATCTCGGTGCCGCGCGTATTGCTGGTGGGCGATGCCGCAGGCGCAGACCCGATCTTCGGCGAGGGCATCAGCATGGCGCTGGGATACGGCGCAATCGCGGCGCGCGAGATCAGCGAGTCGTTTCGGCGCAACGAATTTTCATTCCGCGGCTACAAGCGTCGGTTTGCGCGAAGCGGGCTCGGTCAGACTCTATTTGCGCGCTGGGCCATCACGAACATCATTTACCCCATCAAATGGAAATGGTTTCCAGATCCTGCTGTGGAGAATCGCAAAACCCATCGTCCTCATCGTCGCATGGATATTTGTTTTGAATTGGAGTAAACGCATTAAATGATCCCAGGGCTGGACGGTTTACGGGCGGTGGCATTTCTGATCGTTTTCTTTTTTCACACACGCAACCTGCCCTTCGGCTGGATGGGCGTGCAGTTGTTCTTTGTGCTCTCTGGTTTTTTGATCACGGATATCTTGCTGCGGATGAAAGAGAAATTGCCGCAGCGGGAGTTCTTCATCAAGTTTTACGGGCGGCGATTCCTGCGCATCTTTCCCCTTTATTATTTTTATTTGATCCTGCTTGCCGCGCTGATCTTTTTATTACCATCCCTGAACCTGGGGACGTTGAACGTGGAACTCGGCAGGGGATTCTTGAATCAGATCTGGGTGGCGGCAGCGTACTTGTATGATTTCTTCCATGCCAGTGCATTTTTTGAAAGAAGCAGATTCTTTACTCACCTTTGGTCGCTTTCGGTGGAGGAGCAGTTCTATTTATTATGGCCGCTGCTCATTTTCCTCGTGCCGCGCGGAAAATTCAAACAGTTGTGTCTTACTGCCATCGGACTTGGTTTTATCTTTCGTCTGGGCATTACATTGATTTACCGCGCGGAGGCATTCTCATTTTTATTGAACGACCCGCAACAGGCCGTGAATGTCCTGCCGTTTTCACATCTCGATGCGTTTGCCTTCGGCGCATATATTTCCCGTTTTGAAATCCCGCGTCCGCGTTTGCAGTTGCTTTTGCTGGCGATCTTCGTCCCCGCGCTTGGCCTGCTGACAGATTTTCTCTCAAAAGGTGTCGTCGTTGCATCGTCGCTGGGCTATGACCTTCCAATGACCGGCTTCTACAAGGAAGTATGGGGCTACACCCTTTTGAATTACCTTTTCGCGGTATTGATCTATTGCGTGGCGCGCACCGATTTTCTCACAAGCATTTTGGATGGAGCGCTTTTACGCTATCTGGGAAAGATTTCCTACGGACTGTATGTCTATCATTATGGGATCATTGCCCTGGCGGTCGCGATCTTCCGCGAATACGAACTCCCATATTCCGTGCGGTCGCCGCAAATGTTTGTAGTCACAATGGGTGCAACAGTATTGATCGCCACGCTTAGTTTTTATCTTCTTGAAAAACCGATCATCGATTTGAAGGATAGACTTTTCCGCGTTTAAAAAAAACAAATGATTATTGCCCGTTTCAAAATTTTTCACATATAATTCTTTCAGGAACAACATCGCCATGGGCACCGCAGACCTGCACATCCACAGCATCTACTCTCACGACGCCACAACCACCGTGCGCGCCATTCTCAAGCAGGCATCAGATGTCGGCTTGAACGTGATCGCCGTTACCGACCACGATGAAATTCGCGGCTCACTCGAAGCCCGCGAACTCGCCCCAAAATATGGAATCGAAGCCATCCCCGGCGCAGAAGTCACCACCAAAGACGGGCATCTTGTCGCGCTGTTCGTCGATACTCTACCTCCTTCCGGGCTGCCACTCGTGGAAACCTTGATCCACATCGGAAAATTGGGCGGTGTTGCCATTGCCCCGCACCCATTCAACAACCTGCCCGGCAGCCTTTCAATGGAAGCCGTGGTCAGCGCACTCACCAATCCGCGTGCCAAAAGCGTGCTCAAAGGCATGGAGACGCACAACATGGGCACTCAATCCTTCGACACGGTTGCGCAAAAACTTTCGATTTACCTGCCGCTGGCAAAGATCGCATCCAGCGACGCGCATATCTATTGGGCTGTCGGCGCAGGCCGCACGGAGTTTCCCGGCGAAACCGCAGCAGACCTCCGCACCGCGCTCGAAAAAAACACAACTGTCCCCATTCCTTATCACGAAGAATTCTCCGCGAGGGCGATCCTGAGCTGGGTACGTCGCGTAACCCTGCGCAGGTTCGGTTATGCATCAGACAGTATCTCGGCCACACAACCGATCAACACCCAAAAGCTCACCGAGTCCTTTATTCAAAGGACAAAGAAGAAAAAGATCATCGACAAATAAAAAGATGGCCGCATGGCCATCTTTTTATTTGCACTTCATGACTTGATCCGCTTGATGAAGCCCGGGGTATTCAGCTCGCGCTCCAGCAAATAAGTGAAATAGCCCTGCATCAGGGCTTCCGCTTCCTTCTGGACCTCGGGACTGGGGTGTGCGCGAGAGGCATCTCTGTAACTTGATCTTTGGAAATGGCGCAAATACTTGAGCGTCTCCATGGAGATCTTCGCAAGGTTGGGCAGCCCCTGCCCGCACTGCGGACAGATCACACCGCCCGTCGCGAACGAGAAAAACTGATCTTCAGGCAGGATCTCGCGACCGCAATTTGCGCACTCGAACAACTGCGGTCGAAAGCCAACGATATCCAACAGCCGCATCTCATAATAGCGGACCGAGAGCCAGGCTTCATCCTCTTTTTCGATCCGTCCCAATGTATCCACCAACAGTTTGAAGAGCGATGGATTCCCGCCTTCCTCTTCATAGGAAAAACGATATAGCAATTCAACGATATAGGCTGCGTACCCGGTCTTTATCAGGTTATCATGCAAAGGCAAAAAGGCATCCACGGTTTCCGCCTGGGTCACGATCAACAAGTCGCGGCCCTTTGCCAGTTGCACAGTGATATGCGTAAACGGCTGTAAATGCCCGGCCTTGCGCGATGTGATCTTGCGCGCGCCTTTCGCCAGCGCCTTCACCATTCCCTGCTCGCGTGTGTACAATGTAAGCAAACGGTCCGCCTCGCCCCAATCCCCATGGCGGACAACAACAGCAGAAGCACGAAACGAACGGAATTCAGTCATGTAGGAAAAGGGTGTTTATAGCTTCACTGTAAATGTTTCGGAGTAAATGCCTCGGGCAATAACTCAGCCACGCTCATTTCTTTTTTCAAGCTTCCATTTCCATCTGCGATCAAAACGATGGTATCCAGTCCGAATTCAGCCATCACCTGCCTGCATCCACCGCAGGGAGAACCGCCATTATTAGTAACCACCGCCACAACATCAAATTCGGTCTCGCCCTCTGACACCGCCTTGAAGATCGCCACGCGTTCTGCACACATGGTATGCGGATACGCGGCATTCTCGACATTCACACCGGTATAGATTTTCCCCGTTTTCGTCCGCACCGCTGCGCCTACGGGATAATTCGAGTACGGGACGTATGCACGCTTGCGTATCTCAACAGCAGCTTGAATCAAAGTTCGTCGTTCGTCATTCGTTAGATTCATTTCTCACCTGTTTACGTGTATCTCTACTTCATTAGATTGCTCCAATGAAGCCAAATGGCTTTTCTACTTTTCAACCTTCTTTGTCTTTCGCTCCAACTTCCGAATGGCGCGTGCTGGCATCCCCACCACAAGTGTATCTTCTGAGACATCCTTTGTCACCACCGCGCCTGCACCAGTCCGCGCGCCTGCGCCGATCTTCAGCGGCGCAACCAGCATGGTATCGGAGCCGATGAAAACATCCTCGCCGATCTCGGTGGCATGCTTCTTTTCGCCGTCGTAATTACAGGTGATCGTGCCTGCACCGATGTTCGTATTTGCACCGATCTGGGCATTACCGATATACGAGAAATGTCCCATCTTCACACCTTCGGCAAGATATGAATCCTTCACTTCGCCAAAATTCCCCATGTGTACGTGATTCCCCAAATGAGCGCCCTTGCGCAAACGCGCGAACGGACCCATGTCAACATGATCGTCCAGCATAGCGCCTTCCAATACAGAAGCAAGCACCTTGCAGTAATTCCCGATCTTTGAATCACGGATGATCGTATTTGGTCCGATCACATTACCTTCACCAATCTCGGTTTTACCATGAAGGTAAGTATTCGGCATGATGACCGTATCCTTGCCGATGCTCACACCTGCTTCAATGTAGGTGGATGCGGGGTCGATCATCGTCACGCCATTCAACATGTGCTGCTGGTTAATTCTGCGGCGCATGGCAGCTTCTGCATCTGCGAGATGTATGCGCGTGTTAATGCCGATGGTCTCTTCGACATCATTCATCACCGTGGCCTGCACCGGCAAACCAGCCCTGGATGCAAGTTCAACGGTATCGGTCAGATAGTATTCACCTTTTTTCGGATTCTTCGGGATGCGATGCAAGGCATCCCATAACCAGTTCGCATCGAAGCAATAGCCGCCCACGTTCAATTCTTTGACCTGTAACTGCTCGGGCGTCGCGACATATTCCTCTACGATGGCATCCACCGTGCCGTCTGCTTTGCGGATAATACGACCGAATCCACGCGGGTCATCCGCATGGACCGTTAGCATGGAGATCGGTCCTTTGTTATTCTTCTGCGTTTCAACCAGCGCCTGCAATGTTTCGCCGCGCAATAATGGCATGTCACTATAACAAACGACCACCAGATCGGTATTTCCCTTCAACAGGGCTTCAGCCTGCATCACAGCATGGCCCGTACCCAATTGGGGTTCCTGCAAAACGGTCTGCGCGGAATCGCCGAGATATTTTGTCACATCCTCCGCGCCATGGCCCACGACCACGATGGGTTTCTCGGTCGTGGACTTGCTGATGGCTTCCAAGGCATGCCAGATCAACGGTTTTCCTGTTACTGGATGTAAAACCTTGGGCAGGTTTGATTTCATGCGTGTTCCCTGCCCGGCGGCAAGGAGGACTGCAGTCACTTTCATGATGTCACCTCGATAAGAATATATGAAAACTGCCCTTCGACTACGCTCAGGGCGGGCGAGTTATAACGAAAATAGGACCTGCGCGGAAATATATTGCTCCGCGACAAATCCTATTTGAGAAAAGAAGCCCCGCATAAGCGGGATTGTACCCCGCGTGAGCGGGTAATGTGGCTGGGGCACCTGGATTCGAACCAAGATCCACAGCTCCAAAGGCTGGTGTGCTGCCATTGCACCATGCCCCAGTGCGGCCAAAATTGTATCACAAATTTTTTACTTTCCATCTCCGGGAAGGAGCCCCAGCTTGCGTGCTTCTTCAAGAGAAATGACTTCATTGCTGGTCGGTTTGCTGCCATGTTTTTCAGCCGCCTGACTCCAAAAATCATCCATGTCTGTTGACTTGCTTTGTTTGGCAGCCGCAGCCTTTAACAACGCTTCCATTTCAGGAGAGGGGGGAACGTCAGCGGGTTTCTCTGCCGGTTTGACAGAAGCAGGTATCGGGATGGTGGGAGCCGCTGCTGTCGCCAGAGGTACGGTCTTCGGGGAAATCGAATGCAGTTCGCCGGTCACACCGATCGAGCGCAGGGATCGTTCCACTTCCTTTCGCAGGGCAAGCAGGGCATTCACAGTTTCGAGGATACGATCTTCGTGAACAAGTCCTGTGCCTGCAACGAGCAGGGCGTACATCGGCGCAACAGGGATGAACAGCAGGTCGTTATCGCCGCCGCTGAAAATATGATACGAGGCCAGTTTTTCCTGATGATTATATTTTGCGACCTTGAGCCCTGCGGCATGGATTGCCATCAACGTGGAAATCAGCGAGACTTCCATGCTTTCATCGTGCAGTTTACCGGTGCGGGCCTGCACAAGACCGCGATCATTCAACAGGAAGACCGCCTCGGCGTTTATATCCTGCCTGAAATTCGCCAGAAGATCAGACACTCTGGCATGCCGTTGTTCGGTTTTTTCATCGGAGGGTCGTTCGGGTGGGAAGATGGTTTGCACGAGGCCAAGGCCGCGTTCGACTACATCCAAAAAATCCGCAAGCGGAATCGGTTTATCGAAGATCGCCAGTGCCCCGGCGTTTAGCATTTCCTCGCGCACTTTGCGGTCGGTCATGCCGGTGATGAGGACGACTTTCGCTTCCGGATGGCGCGCGCGCACCTTGTGCATCAATTCCACGCCGCTCATGCCCGGCAATTTGTAATCCGTGACCAGCAGATCAACCCTGTGTCGTGCTGATTCGATCAAGGCTTCTTCGCCGGACGGGGTTTCAAATATTTTAAGACCCTGGATCTTTAACGTGTCAAGCGTGGCATGCAAAAGACGCAAAATATCGCGCTGGTCATCCACAAGCAAAATATTGCGTTCCATGAGATTCCTACTTCACCATCCAACAGGCAACCCAGTGTCCGGAAACGGCTTCGCGGAATTCGGGTTCCTGTTCGGAACAGATCTTTTCCGCAATGGGGCAGCGCGGGTGGAAGCGACAACCCTTGGGCGGATTCAGTGGGCTGGGCACATCACCCTTGAGCACTTCACGCTGGCGCTTGAGCTTCGGGTCGGGGATCGGAATGGCGGACATCAACGCCTTGGTGTACGGATGCAGGGGATTCTTGAAAAGGTCATCACGGGAAGTGAGTTCCACCATCTTACCGAGGTACATCACCGCCACACGGTCAGAGATATGCTCCACCACGCTCAAATTGTGTGCGATGAACAGATAGGTAAGTCCAAATTCCTTTTGCAGGTCTTTCAAAATATTCAACACTTGTGATTGAATGGATACATCCAGGGCAGAGACGGGTTCATCACAAATAATAAAATTGGGACGCAGGGCAAGCGCACGCGCAATACCAATGCGCTGACGCTGACCGCCGGAGAATTCATGCGGATAACGGCGGGCGTGATAATCTTCGAGGCCGACCTTTTTGAGGGTCTCGATCATCAGGTCGTAGCGTTCCTGCGGTGAGCCGATCTTGTGGATATGCAGACCTTCCATCACCGATTCGCCGATGGGAACACGCGGATCCAAAGAAGCGTAGGGGTCTTGAAAAATGATTTGCATGTGGCGGCGCACATCCTTCAAATCATTGCCGCGCAGCTTCAACACATCCCTGCCGTCATATTGGACGGACCCGGAAGTCGGCTCCACCAGCCTGAGCATGGAACGCCCGATGGTGGTTTTTCCGCAGCCCGATTCACCCACCATGCCAAGGGTCTCCCCTTTTTTCACGGTAAACGAAACATCGTCCACGGCCTTCACCCAGTTTACGACGCGCTGCATCAAACCGGCGCGCACCGGAAAATATTTAACCAAATGTTCAACTTGTACGAGGTCTTCCGCTTTGTGTATTTCCGTAGTTTGACTCATGCTGATCGACTCCAGACGATTTTTACATAAAACTGGCAAATGAAACTTTAACTTGGAAGCGCCCCCGAAAAACCGCTCCGAAATTACCCCTGTTTTACCTTTAACGGTGCTTGATGATCTTTCGAGTTCTGATACAACCAGCAGCGCACTTTGTGACCGGGCGCAGAATCAGTCAGCTCGGGTTTCGTTTCTGTACAAATTTTCAAACCGAATTTTTCGCGTGCAGTACAGCGCGGCGCAAAACGACAACCGGCAGGCAGGTTCACCAGGTTCGGCACGGAGCCGGGAATTACATCGAGGCGTTCCTTAATCTGGCCAAGAATGGGGATCGAACCGATCAAACCCTGGGTGTAGGGATGCAAAGGCTGTTCGAAAAGTGAATTCACTTCGGCCTGTTCCACGATCTCACCCGCATACATCACCGCCACACGTTCCGCCATTTCAGCCACCACACCGAGATCGTGCGTGATCAAAATGACCGATGTTCCCATCTTTGTGCGCAAGTCACGCATCAGGTCGAGGATCTGGGCCTGGATGGTCACATCCAATGCAGTGGTCGGTTCATCGGCGATCAATAATTCGGGCACACATGCCAGCGCCATCGCGATCATCACACGCTGGGCCATACCGCCTGAAAGTTCATGCGGGTATGCTTCAGCGCGACGCTCAGCATCTGGGATGCCCACCATCTTCAGCAACTCAACAGCGCGCTTCTTGCCAGCTTCCTTGCCAAGGGATTTGTGAATATTCAACACTTCAGCGATCTGATTATCGACCTTGAACACAGGGTTCAACGCGGTCTGCGGCTGCTGAAAGATCATTGAGATCTTGTTGCCGCGCATCTTTGTCATTTCATCTTCGGAAAGGCTTAACAGGTTCTTGCCGTCCAGCAAAATTTCCCCTTCGGTGATCTTCCCAGGAGGCGCGATCAGGCGCATGATCGAAAGGGACGTGACACTCTTTCCACATCCTGATTCACCTACGATCCCCAGCACTTCCCCGGGATACACTTCAAAACTGATGCCGTCCACGGCACTTACCACCCCGTCTTCGGTATAAAAATATGTCTTAAGATTGCGGACTTCCAACAAAGGCTTCTGGTCAGTTTTTGTCACAGCCTGCTCCTGATAATGAATTACGGCGATTATACTCGCTTCTTTCTCAAACAATTATAACGTTCAACGATAAAAATGCGAATTATCGGCAGGCTATGGCGTCGGAACTGCAATGGCGGGCGCTCCATACAAGCCGCTCCAGCCGCTCAACACGCTTTCCGACGGATAGACAATGTTTTGATACAAGTCCGCCTGTGTGACGGTGAACAACGGGATGAAAGGCAATTCCGACATCAAAGCCGTTTCAACCTCACGGAAACCCTGCTGCGCTCGATCCAGATCGGACTCAACCCGCAGCGCATCACACGCCGACTGGAACCTGCCACTGTTATACAAGGGCAGATTCTGCCCTCCAAACATTTCACACAAATACGCGGGATACTCGCTCAGCCGCCAGCCCGCCACAGCCATGTCATATTTCTGCGAGCTGTATACCGCATAAACCAGCTCCGCCATGCTCATTTCCTGCACGGTGAGGGAGATTCCCAGGTAGCCCGCCCGCTCCGCCACGTAATTGGCGGCAGTATATCGCAGCATATCTTCATCTCGTGAAGGTGTGATCAATGTGATCTGTGGAAAAGGGTCACCGTTCGAATAGCGCAGGCCTTGCCCGGCGCCACTCATATCGGGTTCCTTTGCCCAAAAATAACCGGCATCCTTCATAAATTTCACAGCCTGCTCAATGCGCGCAGACTCATCCATGCCTGTGCAGGAGTCTCTGGCGGCAGGTTCATGCCATTGGGGAGACAATATAAAAGCATCGAATGGCGCGGCGCGGTTTTGCAAAATATCCGTCGCCAACAAATTACGATCCAGCATGCAGCTGAGCGCGGAATGAAAAGCGGGGTCGGCGAATTGCGATCTCAAGGGATTGAATACGAGGAAGCGCGCGCTATAAGTTGGGCTGCGTTTCACACCAGCCAGTTCCACCGTCAGGTCATTGGGCGAAAGGATAAAATCGACTTCCCCGTTCTTGAATGCAGTAATCGCCGCTTCTTCACTTCCGAGGATCTGATATACGGCACGATCAAAGTTTGGCTGGGCGAAAGGAAAATCGGGATTGGCCTCGTTCACCCATTGACCATTTTGCATTCCAATCGGAATCCACGTGCCAAGTACGGGTTCTGCTTCATCATCGGCATTGTACAAGGCACTCTGCGCCGCGGTGATATTCGCCGCATATTCTTCGAGGAATCGATCCAGATTGCTTTGAACGAATATCTGTTCGTTCTGCTTTCGTTTGAGGTCGCTATCCAAAATGCGGTTTTGTTTGCCGCTCAGAATCAGCGCAAGCACCTGTTCACTTAACTCGGCAACATCCGCTTTGACAGTTTCGAGGTCGGCTTGTGTCTTTGCAATATCTGCGCGCAGGGCATCGGCGGGCAAAAGGCTTGCAGAGTCTCCTACTGATTTTTCCCAGAATGCTTTTTGAACAATAGGTCCTTGCAGTGCGCCATATTGCCAGACACCTACATTCGGCTTTTGCTTGAAATAATATTTCACTGTAGCCAAATCGATCGCTTCGGCATGGTGGAGATAATCACGCGAGTAATAAACACCCCAATCATAGCCAAGCTCAAAGGAGAGCGCGGTGTTCACGGTGAAGGCGACATCTTCGGCAGTGAATGAGGTGCCATCGGTCCATTTCAAGTCTGTGCGGAGTTGAACTGCGGCGACGTAAAAGTCATTTTCCTGGGTTACTTCGGTGGGCATTCCGTTTGCGGCGAGAGGCTCGAAGGTGGATTCAGGTGGGAGGAGATGATACAGGCGCGGCCAAGACTCGGCGCGCAGGGCATAGTCGGCATAGGTTGCGCCAGATTCATCGAACAATTCCCAAACATTAATTTGCTCAGCACGCGGTTCCCCGATCAATGCAAAACGGATCTCGGGGGCGTGCTGCACGAGAGCAGCCGTCGGGGTGGGGATGCTGGTTGGCTCCGCCACCCGAACAGGCTGAGGGGAGCACGAGGCGAGCAAAAAGGTCAGGAAAAGCGTAACGCGGAAGAGTCGTCGCATTAATTCTGGCAGGCTTCGCCTGATGCGATCGCTTCGATATTCCAAAGCGGATTGGCGGTCGGGTCCAGATCGAAGTGACAAATACCGGGGCGAGTAGCGGCAACACGCAGACGGTAATACAGGGGAATGGCGGGAAGCTCAGCCGAGAAAAGCACCTGGGTCTGGCGATATGAATCGATGTAGGTCTGCTCATCGGGCAGGGAGTCCTGTGCGGCGCGACAGGCGGTGTCGTACTCGTCATTGCGATAGCCAGTGACGTTGGTGCCGATCCACGAATTGTCGGTGGTGGGAATTTCAGAAGATGTGAACCAATCGCAGGGCGGTTCGATGCTGTTGACTCCCATCGCATATTCGATGAGATCGAAGCGGCGGCCGAACAACGCGCCATCGGGGCCGGGGGCATACAGGTCATTTTGCGAGAAGTACTGGACGTTGAGTCCGATGCCGCATTCAGCCAGCGATTTTTGGAGAATTTCAACCACCTGCCTGCGTTGAGTGGCAGTGGTAGTGTAGTAATTCAATTGCAAAGGCGTGCCTGCCACAACATTCTTAACTGTGACAGCCTGACGCGGCGTGGCGGGGTTACCGTCGGTATCCTTCCAGCCTGCCTGTTCGAGAAGTGAAATGCCTGTGGAAATATCAAACGGGAGCGCTTCGATGTTCGAATCATACAACGGATGCTCAACAGGAATATATGTGGACGGGACAGTTGTGAGGCCGAACAAAACATTGTTCACCACCGACTGACGATCGAGACAATAGGCAATGCCTTGACGGGTATGAGGGTCGGAGAAAATATCGGGGCGATCCTTTTGGTAGATCGTATCATAACCATCGTCATAGGTGGATGGAGTTGTGCCAAGCCCAAGCCATTCGATGGTCATACCGGGTGTGAAAAAGACCTGCGCCTGTTCGCCTTTTTGCATTTCCATCAACAAGCTGGCGTGATTATCGAGCCGAATGCTCGGGTCGAGGATGTCGCAGCGGCCTGCCACCATTTCACTCAGGGCAGCATCCGGGTCGGAGATGAAGCGGAAGGAAAGTGTATCGAATTTTGGATACCCTTCAGCAGCAGCAAAGTAATATGGATTCTTCGTCATGGTGATGTGATCCCCTGCGATCCATTCCTGAACCATGTAAGGACCCCAGCCGATCGGAGTGCGCGAGGCAATATCAATTTCGGGCAATTGATTGGCGAGAAACTCACCCCAGAGGTGCTTTGGAGCAGGTGTCCAGAAATTTGTGAAGTAGGTCGGGTCAATGAAGCCTGGCATGCTCCACCATTGCACGGTCAACGGGTCGGTTGCTTCATAAGTGTAGGTGCGGTCGATCAAATAAGTATTTGAAATGGATCTGGCATCACGCGAAAGATCAAATGCATAGACTGAATCGTCGGAGGTCATCGGGGTGCCGTCGGCCCAGGTCACGCCTTCGCGCAGACGGAAGGTGACGATCATTTGATCCATCGCAAACGCATCGCCCTTGCCTTCATAGGTAACAACACAGTCGTCGCTGCGACATCCAGCAGGACGGAATTTCTTCCCCACTTCCAGCAAAACGATATTTCCGTCCGCATCCATTGCTGGACTTCCGGGCTGGACCGATGTCGTGACGATCTCAGCGTCGCCGTTTTCAATGGAAGGAAGCTGTGAAAGGATCACAGGCTGGTATTCGTACCCGACCATATCAATCGGGCCATCATTGATGGCCGCCAGCACACTGCGAGCGGCGGTGTTGGGACCACCAAACGGATAAAGGGTGTTCGGTTCCTGACCCAGACACACGGTCAACGAACTGGGAGCAGGTGTGGCCGTTGGAAGAGGAACTGAGGTATCAGCAGGAATGGCAGTGGCTTCCGGGGTTGCAGAGGAAAAACCACATGCCATGATAAAGAGCAGCAGAAATGGAAAGAACAGTTTGATTTTCAGTTTTGAAGAGGGCATGGCAAATTCCTTTTTAAGAAAACGCATTTGCCAATTATACAAGCAAGCCGCCTTTATCGGGCGGCTTGCTTGTGATTCATGTTCCATGAAGGTTCGGAGGCCTGTTTCCAGGCCTCCGAAGGGATTGCATCAAATCTAGTCTTTGTACATTGTGTAGTAATAGAAACCGGGGAAGATCGGGTTCAACACTACGCCCTGTAACCAGCGCTGTGTGAAGCCGTGGGAGGTCGCAACTTCCAACGGAATGCCGACAGCGAGGTCGTAGTACAAGGTATTGGCTTCCTTGTAGATCTCGGCGCGAGCGGCGGGATCGGTCTCGGAAACACCACGTTCGAGAATGTCGCGGAACTGAGCCTTGACATCATCGGGCAGCGACTGGCGACCACCATAAGTACCCGGTGGTGTACGGCTGATACCAGTTGTGCGGATCGTGAATGTCTTCGAGCCAGCCACCGGTCATGAGCGGGAGCTGCTTGGCGCGTTGTGCGCGCAGGTAAGCAGGCCACGGCAAACCGAGGGTCTCAACCAGGAACAGTTCGTTCACGGAAGCGAGGCTGCCAGAGAGGATCTCGGTAATGGTCTGGCGGGTGGGGTTACCCTGGTTGTAGCCCATCTGGACGCGGAAACCGGTGGTCCAAACGTCACCTTCAGGATCGTCACCAGCGGCGATTCCATCCTTGTCCACATCGGCGAGCTTGAATTCAGCTTCGCACTGAGCAGTATCAAAGGAATAGTGCGGGGTGTCCAGGAAGTAACCGGGCATGCCAGCGAGAGGTAATTGCAGAGATTGAACAGCCTCACCGCTGAATACGTCGCTAAGCAAAGTTTCGAAATCGAAGCAGTAGGCGAAGGCCTTGCGGATGTGGACATCGCTGAAGAAGTCAGCGGGGATACCATTGCCATCCAAAGCGCCGGATCCAATGTAGGGATTCGGGCTCTCTTCAGAGGTCGCGATGTTCCAGTTATACAGGAGCACATCCATGCTAAGAACTGGTCGTCCGATGCGCAGGAGGAACTGGCCATTGTTACCGGTTTCGCCAGCGGCGCACGCAGTGAACTTGGCAGCAGCCAAAGCGCTGTCATCGTATCCGCAGACTTCCTGCAATGGTCCATAGGTGTTTGCAGCAAGATCGAATTCCTGATAGATACCAACCAATTCATCCATCTGGGAGCGGTTGGCTGAAGGTACTGTGGCGATGTCGGCATCACCAGCCTGCATCATGGCGAAGCGGGTACCCCATTCAGGAACCTGCTTGAGGATGACGCGTTCGAGCTTGGCGGGTTCAGCCCAATAGCTTTCGTTGCGAGCCAAAATGATCTCTTCGCCATTGGCGAACTTCTCAAGGGTGAACGGGCCGGTGCCGTTGACAATGCCACTGAATGGATTGTCAGCAGAAGCCATGCCGTAGAAGTTCTGCCAGGTATCGCAGGAACCATCCCAGCCGCCGTTCTCAACAACCCAGCTCTGGCTCATGATCGCGCCCCAGGATTGTGCAATCGTGGGAAGGAACGGACCCCAAGGTTGGGCAAGGGTCATGGTGACGGTGCCAGCGGCATCATCAGCCACGATCGCGCTCTTTACCTTTTCGCAGGCCGCTACCACTGCAGCGGAGTCGAACGCGGAGAGCAGTTCGCGGTCATCGTACAGGGTGCCTTCGGGATCGACGACCACCGAGACATCATCAACGCCCACACCGAAGAACGGCTCGGCCAGCAACCACTGCGGGGAGGACGTGCCGCCCTGCAGAAGGCCGCGCTGGAACGAGTACGCCACATCGGACGCGGTCAGATCCTGACCTTCGTGGAACTTCACACCCGAGCGGATCTTGAAGGTGTAAGTCATGCCGTCCGCGGAGAGTTCCCAGGATTCAGCCAGCATCGGAACGAATTTGTCGGTGGCTTCCCCATCGTAGAACACCAGGGTTTCGTAGGTGTTCTGGATGATTTCAGCCGAAGCGGTGTCGTACGCCAAAGCGGGATCAAGAGTATCGATACCAACTTCAGATTCAGCAACAATGAGTGTTGAAGGATCAGCAGACTTGAATTCGGCAGCAGCGGGGGCGTCGGTGCCGGTATCGGTGGAAGGAGCCTCAGTGGCTTCTGTGGTCGTATCACCGGTGGATGGAGCTGCTGTGGGAGCCGTACCGCCGCAGGCCGAAAGGGCCATGCTGGCGATCACGAGTAGGCTCAATAAAGCAAACATTTTACGCATTTTGTTCTCCTCACGAGATTATGATGTGCAAACTTACACTAACTGACAACGATCGTGCAACATATTCCTTTCCCTGCAAGCAACCACCTCCTTCTTTCTTTAAAACCGTACGGCGGGCAATAACCCAACCCTTGTCATCCCCAGAAAAAGTACGCTTTTATCAATTATACGATTAAGCCGCCTTTAAGGGCGGCTCAATATCTTAATCAGATCTTTTCCTTTTTTATCCACACAAATCGTAAAACAACCCCCAACACAAGAATGATCACAGATGCGATCAGAATTGGCACCCGTGAAGTGACCATCGGTGCAGAGAATGGCTGCGGAGTGGACGTTGCCGGAGGCGGCCCCACCCGAATGGAACTTGCATTGGCCTCGTTGATCTCACCGTTTGCGGTCAAAAGGTTGTTTTCGCGCAATAGGAATGCAGTTACCTGCCATGACTCCTCTTCAGTAAGGCTAGCAGGTTTCCAATAAGGCATCGCAACAAAAATATAAGAACGCAAGCTGGCGGCAGTTTCAAATTTCTGCAATGCGCTCGAACCAACGACCGCTGGTATGGCAGTCGGCAATTCGAATCCGTTTTCATATGGCTTCTCACCATGGCATCCCGACATCCAGCAATTCTGGTCTTCTTCTGGATAGGCTTTTCGGAATTCCTCAGTCAGGCCCTGGCCACGATCCCCGTGGCATGGAAGGCAGGAAAGCCAATACACCTGCGAACCCTGATCCGCTTGCGAAGGGACGGCGGGCAAGGTCGGCTGGGCAAGCCTGTCCACAGTTGGCGTGGGAGCCGACTGCGAGGCAACTGTTCCAGTATCGAAGAATAGCCCTGCAACAAGCAGGGCTATTCCAATCGTTACCAAAAATACTCGGGAGAATAATCTGTATCGCACAGACTATGTCTTGCCGCGCATGCGCGGATCCAAAACATCGCGGAGTGCATCACCTACAAGATTCCAACCCATCACGAAGAACACAAGCGTGAGACCAGGCCACACAATGATATACCAATAAGTATTCAGACTGGTGATCCAGTTGCGGGCAAAGGAAAGTACCTGTCCCCAATCTGCATAACCAACCTCAGTACCAATGCCAAGGAATGAGAGTGCAGCAAAGGATAGCACCACATCACCGATGGCCAGAGAAGCCAGAACGAGGGTTGGGAAAATGGCATTCGGCAGAATGTGACGGAAAAGGATACGGCTATCCTTAACTCCGATGACGCGAGCAGCCAGCACATAATCGCGTTCCTTGACAGACAGGATATCTCCGCGAATGATGCGGGAATATCCCATCCACCCAAATGCGATCAGTGCCGCCATGGCAGGAATTAGACTTTTACCTATCCTCGGGGTCAGCACAGCGGCAAGAATGAGAACAGCCAGAATGCCGGGCAGGATCAACAACACATCCACAACACGCATCATGAGGTTATCCACAATGCCGCCATAATAGGCTGAAATGGAACCATAGATAATTCCGATAAGGAAGGTGGAGAAGGTAACAACAAGGCCGGTCTGGAAAGCGGTCCGTGTTCCCCAGATCATGCCATAGAAAATATCATATTGACCTTCGGACGTGCCCATGATGTGAACCCATTCATCCTTACCGGTCACTGCCTTATACCAAAAAGGAATATCTGGAACGTTGCGGGTCCATTCAGAACCCATCGGGCGTGGGTCGGAACGAAAACCATCGCGAGGGATCTTATAAGGATCATTGGGAGTGACTGGCGGCATAATGACCGGGGCAGCAATGGCGATGAAAATGAAGAAACCGATCAGGATCAAACCACCGATCGAGGCAGGGGTCTTAAGCAAACCTGTAAGGATGCGATAATTCTCGGGGCCAAGGAAACGTTCAAGCCGCCCAATCTTACGGGTGGCAACATCCTGACCTAATAGAGTATTATCGCCGCTGGGAGTAAGAGCTGTCATCGTAAATTCTCCTTATGATAGGCGTACGCGCGGATCAACAAACGCGTATAGAACATCCACAACCAGATTGGCGACGATCAAAATAAATCCATTGAAGAGCGCAAAACCAAGCATGGCAACAACATCAAGGCTGGTCGCTGCGCGCGCCGCCGCAGAACCAATCCCGGGGAAGTTGAAGACTGTTTCAGTAATGACCACTCCCCCGAGCAAACCAACTATGCTGAAACCTGCCAAAGTCAGGACCGGTAACATGGCATTAGGCTGGGCATGCTTGAATATGACGTCCCTTTCAGGCAAGCCCATGGCCCGTGCTGTATTGACATATTCCATGCGCAAAGTCTCAAGCATGGAGCCACGGGTCACACGCAGGAAGGTCGCCCAATTAATATAAGAAAGGGTGAGGATTGGCAGGAACATATGGCGTAAGGCATCCAGAAACACATCGAAGCGGCCATTAAGCAAGGCGTCAATGGTCAACACCGTGGTGTAATGGCGAAAAGCGTCCGATTCGATCACGCGGTTGAATTCATCTGAAAGACGGCCGGGGGAAAACCAATGTAGATTGGCATAAAAGATAAGCAACATCAGCAAGCCGAATACAAAGGTTGGGAAAGAAGTGCCTACAATACTGAAAACACGGGCAGCCTGATCTATAAACCCATTGTGATGCACAGCGGCCTGCACCCCCAACCAAATACCTATTAAGATCATTGGAGCGACTGCCCAGATGGTCAAATCAAGTGTATTAGGGAAGCGGCGCTGGATTAATTCGGCCACCGGCTGGGAAGCGGAACGGGAGTATCCAAAGTTTCCGTAAACGATACCACCTTCACGTTCACCGGTGGTCTTGTCCACCTTACCAACCAACCAGGTCCAATACTGAACGTAAAAAGGCTGATCGAAACCATAACGCTTGATCAGGCCTTCGATCGCTTTTTCGTTCTTTGGAAAATCGCGCACGTACAACGCTGTACGCTCCACCGGGGAAAGGAACTGTAACATGCCGAAAATCAGCACTGTCACCCCGAAAAGAAGCACGGGCACCAACAGCAAACGACGAATGATGTATGTAGTCATTAAACAACCTCTTTTCCATCTTCAGTATTTTCTGGCTTCCAGAATAAAAAGAACCGTTCGTTCTTTTTATTCTGCAAAACAGAATGAAAAAAATTGGGTTCGGAGGCCTGTTTCCAGGCCTCCGAAGGGATTGCATCAGATCTAGTCTTTGTACATTGTGTAGAAGTAGTTACCAGGGAAGATCGGGTTCAAAACCACGCCCTGTACCCAGCGCTGTGAGAAGCCGTGGGAGGTGGTGACATTAAGCGGAATACCAACAGCCAGGTCGTAGTACAAGGTATTGGCTTCCTTGTAGATCTCGGCGCGAGCGGCGGGATCGGTCTCGGAAACACCACGTTCGAGAATGTCGCGGAACTGAGCCTTGACATCATCGGGCAGCGACTGGCGACCACCATAAGTACCGGTGGTGTACGGCTGATACCAGTTGTGCGGATCGTGAATGTCTTCGAGCCAGCCACCGGTCATGAGCGGGAGCTGCTTGGCGCGCTGTGCGCGCAGGTAAGCAGGCCACGGCAGACCGAGGGTCTCGACCAGGAACAGTTCGTTCACGGAAGCGAGGCTGCCAGCGAGGATTTCAGCAATGGTCTGGCGGGTAGCGTTACCCTGGTTGTAGCCCATCTGGACGCGGAAACCGGTGGTCCAAACGTCACCTTCAGGATCGTCACCAGCGGCGATTCCATCCTTGTCCAAGTCGGCGAGCTTGAATTCAGCTTCGCACTGAGCAGGATCATAGGAATAGTGCGCGGTGTCCGGGAAGTAACCGGGCATGCCAGCGAGAGGCAACTGGTATGACTGCACAGCTTCGCCGCTGAACACGTCATTCAATAAGGTTTCGAAATCGAAGCAGTAGGCGAAGGCCTTGCGGATGTGGACATCGCTGAAGAAGTCAGCGGGGATACCATTGCCATCCAAAGCGCCGGATCCAATGTAGGGATTCGGGCTCTCTTCAGAGGTCGCAATGTTCCAGTTGGTCAACAGCACGTCCATTTGAAGAGCCGGGCGTCCGATGCGCAGACGGAACTGGCCATTGTTACCGGTTTCGCCAGCGGCGCACGCGGTGAACTTGGCAGCAGCCAAAGCGCTGTCGTCGTATCCACAGACTTCTTGTTCAGGACCATAGGTGTTCGCAGCAAGATCGAATACTTGATAGATACCAACCAATTCGTCCATCTGGGAGCGGTTGGCAGCGGGTACAACAGCGAGGTCAGCATCACCAGCCTGCATCATGGCGAAGCGGGTACCCCATTCAGGAACCTGCTTGAGGATGACGCGTTCGAGCTTGGCGGGTTCAGCCCAATAGCTTTCGTTGCGAGCCAAAATGATCTCTTCGCCATTGGCGAACTTCTCAAGGGTGAACGGGCCGGTGCCGTTGATAATGCCACTGAATGGATTGTCAGCGGAAGCCATGCCGTAGAAGTTCTGCCAGGTATCGCAGGAACCATCCCAGCCGCCGTTCTCAACAACCCAGCTCTGGCTCATGATCGCGCCCCAGGATTGGGCAATCGTGGGAAGGAACGGACCCCAAGGTTGGGCAAGGGTCATGGTGACGGTGCCAGCGGCATCATCAGCCACGATCGCGCTCTTTACCTTTTCGCAGGCCGCTACCACTGCAGCGGAGTCGAACGCCGAGAGCAGTTCGCGGTCATCGTACAGGGTGCCTTCGGGATCGACGACCACCGAGACATCATCAACGCCCACACCGAAGAACGGCTCGGCCAGCAACCACTGCGGGGAGGACGTGCCGCCCTGCAGAAGGCCGCGCTGGAACGAGTACGCCACATCGGACGCGGTCAGATCCTGACCTTCGTGGAACTTCACACCCGAGCGGATCTTGAAGGTGTAAGTCATGCCGTCCGCGGAGAGTTCCCAGGATTCAGCCAGCATCGGAACGAATTTGTCGGTGGCTTCCCCATCGTAGAACACCAGGGTTTCGTAGGTGTTCTGGATGATTTCAGCCGAAGCGGTGTCGTACGCCAAAGCGGGATCGAAAGTATCGGTCGCAACTTCAGCATTTGCCACAACCATGGTTGTGGGGTCAGCAGACTTGAATTCGGCAGCAGCGGGGGCGTCGGTGCCGGTATCGGTGGAAGGAGCCTCAGTGGCTTCTGTGGTCGTATCACCGGTGGATGGAGCTGCTGTGGGAGCCGTACCGCCGCAGGCTGAAAGGGCCATGCTGGCGATCACGAGTAGGCTCAATAAAGCAAACATTTTACGCATTTTTCTTCTCCTCACAAAATTTGGAAATTTTGGTTTACAAACTTACATTAGTTGACAGTAGGTTTATTATTATTGACCTTTACTTGCAAGCAACCACCTCCTTTTATTAAGAATACTAACTTTTACTTAACCAAATGACAGGCTACAAAGTGGCCTGGATTAACTTCACGAAATTCGGGTCGTGATTCGGCACAAATCTTGTCTGCGATTGGGCAGCGAGTGCGGAAACGACAACCAGAGGGTGGATTAACAGGCGAAGGAACATCACCTTCAAGAATGACGCGCTTACGCTTGGAATCTGCTATGGGGTCCGGGATCGGAACCGCTGAAAGCAGAGCCTGGGTATATGGATGCAAGGGATTTAGATAAAGTTCATCGCGCTCCGCCAGTTCCATGATCACACCCAGATACATAACTGCGATGCGCTTGCTAATGTGGCGGACCATGGAAAGGTCATGCGCGATAAACAAGTAAGTGAGATTGAACTGCTCCTGTAACTCCTCGAGCAGGTTTACCACTTGAGCTTGAATTGAAACATCGAGCGCAGAAATGGGCTCATCACAAACGATAAAGGAAGGCTGGAGTGCCAACGCACGCGCAATACCAATGCGCTGCCGCTGTCCGCCGGAAAACTCGTGCGGATAGCGGGTGGCAAAAGCCGGGTTTAGATTCACAAGTTCGAGAAGGTGAGCAACACGCTCTTGAATTTCCTTGCCAGTTCCAACATTATGAACCATCAAAGGCTCGGCAACAATATCAGCAACTGTCATACGGGGATTCAAACTTGCATACGGATCCTGAAAAATCATCTGGACCCTGCGGCGTGTCTTGCGCATGTCCTCGTTTTTCAAACCAACCAGGTTGATGCCTTCAAAGAACACATTGCCTGCAGTCGGTTTGTACAACTGTAAAACCGTTCTACCAGTGGTGGACTTGCCACAGCCAGATTCACCGACAAGGCCAAGTGTTTCACCGCGCATTACCTCAAAGGAAACACCATCCACCGCGTGGACGGCTCCCACCTGACGCTGAAATACGCCACGGTAGATGGGGAAATGCATCTTAAGGTCATCGACCTTCAACAATACTTCATTACTTTGTGAGTTCATTAGCGGCTTCTCCCCGTTTTAGTATCAACCCAGCAGGCAACGCGATGTTCATTGGAAATCGGTTCAAGCGCAGGGTTTTCCTTCCAACATCTTTCCATGGCCCATTTACAACGAGGCGCAAACGGACACGCTGTAGGTTTCTGATAAAGGACAGGGGGGTGGCCTTCAATGGAAAATAGTTTGCCATGTTCGGCTTCATCCACACGCGGCAAACTGCCCAACAAACCCAGAGTATAGGGATGCGATGGATTTGCAAACAGGTCGTTTACAGAGGCTTCTTCAATAATGTAACCACCGTACATCACAAGCACGCGCTGGGCAATACCAGCAACAACGCCGAGGTCGTGGGTGATCCAAACAATGGACATGCCCAATTCCTCGCGCAGGCGTTTGACCAATTCCACGATCTGAGCCTGGATGGTCACATCCAACGCCGTGGTCGGCTCGTCTGCGATCAGGATCTGCGGGCTGCATGAAAGCGCCATGGCGATCATCACGCGCTGACGCATGCCACCGGAATATTGATGAGGATAATCGTTAAGCCGGTCTTTGGCGTTTGGGATGCCAACGAGACCTAATAATTCTGCCGCACGTTCCAGCGCCTGATTCTTCGTCATGCCCGTATGCAGCATCAACGGATCCTGCAACTGGCGGCCAATGGTCAACACTGGATTCAAGGACGTCATCGGGTCCTGAAAAATCATGCTGATCTGCGCACCGCGCACGTGGCGAATCTCTTCGCGTGTCATTTTGAGAAGATCCTGGCCAAAAAAGAACGCTTCACCCGCCGTGACTTTTCCTGGAGGTGAAGGTATCAAACCCAGTACTGAGTGCATGGTAACGCTCTTACCACAACCGCTCTCCCCCACCACCCCTAATGTCTCACCTTCTTTCAAACCAAAAGAGACACCATTTACTGCATGAACAATCCCATCCGGGGTCTTGAATTGCGTCTCAAGCCCTCTTACATCTAATAAAAGATCAGGCATCCGCTAGGTCCTTTTCTAAATTGGGATAATAACTTCCTGCAAACCAACAATTTGCAAGCGAACCGAATTATACCTAATTCCATTAAGGCGTCAACATGACAAACTACATGACTGGCTTGTCCAGTCCAATACACGTATAAAAATACACCAAAAGACGGGATTCCACCCCCTACTAGAGGACTGTTTTTTTCTAGTATATGTGGTCAGAACATGGGACATGAACGCATAAACCACACTTGTCATACATATATTCCCATGCCTCCAGACAAATCAATATCATGCAGAAAGCTACGGGAACACATCATCCATACTCAATTGGCCGCATTTTGTTGACAAGCCTACCTTACTAAAATAGAATTCGAGCACAAGCCATCATCACAAGGAGAAACCCATGTTAAAAGAATTCAAAGAGTTCGTCATGCGTGGCAATGTATTGGACCTGGCAGTTGCTGTCATTATTGGCGGCGCGTTCGGCAAGATCGTCGGATCACTGGTCAATGACATTTTGATGCCGTTGGTCGGTCTGGCTATGGGAGGGGTCAACTTCAGCGAGCAGGCCTTCACGGTCGGCGCGGCGGTTGTGAAATGGGGCATGTTCGTGCAAACCGTCATCGATTTTCTGGTTGTTGCCTTCGTCATTTTCATGGTCGTGAAAGCTGCCAACAGCATGAAGAAGACCCCGCCCCCGGCTCCCGCTGCGGCTCCAACCACCAAGGAATGCCCGCACTGCTTCACCACCATTTCCATCAAAGCGACCCGCTGCCCCAACTGTACTTCGGAAATAAAATAATCATTTGCAGGATCTCAGGAACTTCACCGCTCTGGCGGGGGCATAGCCCCCGCCAGAGCATTTATAATGGCTCCCATCATGATGGATTTTTTAAATAAACTTAACCCGCAACAAAAAAGCGCTGTCACAGCGCCGGATGGACCCGTTTTGGTCGTCGCAGGCCCGGGGTCCGGAAAGACGCGTGTGCTGACTCAGCGCATCGCATATTTGATCGCGTCTGAGGGAGTCCGCCCGTGGCAGATCCTCGCGGTGACATTTACCAATAAAGCCGCAAAGGAAATGGATCAGCGTGTGAAGGCGATGCTGAACGAGCAGGCCACTGAAGGCATCATGCTCGGCACGTTCCATTCGATCTGTGCGCGCATTCTCAGGCGTGAAGCGGATCAACTGCCGCTCGAATCCAATTTCGTTATTTTCGATTCCGACGATCAGGAAAGGATCGTAAAAGCGATCATCCGCGAATTGAATCTCAACGAAAAGCTGTATCGCCCCGCCAGCGTTCACGCATCGATCTCACGCGCAAAGAATGAATTGATCGGCCCTGAAGATTATCCGATCAACACGTATCGCGATGAAGTTGTAAAGCGGGTTTATGTTGAATATCAAAAAAGGTTGATCAACAGCAACGCCGTAGACTTTGACGATCTGCTGGTTTACACCGCGCGCCTGATGGAGGATGTGCCCAGCGTGCGCGATAAATATGCCCAGCGATTCAGGCATGTGCTGGTGGATGAATTTCAGGATACCAACCTCGCGCAATATGCGCTGGTGAAACACCTCGCTTCATATCATAAGAATATTTTTTGCGTGGGCGACCCCGACCAGAGCGTGTACGCCTGGCGCGGCGCAGACTATCGCAACATTCAACGCTTTGAGCAGGATTTCCCCGATGCGCAGGTGGTTTTGCTTGAACAGAATTATCGTTCGCATCAAAATATTCTCGACGCCGCAACCAGCGTGATCGACCGCGCGCGTAACCGCCACAAGAAAAGATTATTCAGTGATCGCGGCGCAGGCGAGAAGATCTTCTTCTACGAAGCCCGTGATGATTACGGCGAAGCGGCCTTTGTCGTGGATACCATCGCACAGCTTGTGTTGAGCAAACAATTCGAGCCCGGGGATTGTGCGGTGATGTATCGCACCAATGCCATGTCGCGCTTGCTCGAAGAAGCGTTTTTACAGGCACGGCTTCCCTATCGTTTGGTGGGCGCGCAAAGATTCTACGGACGCCGCGAAGTGAAGGATGTCATTGCCTTCCTGCGCCTTGTTCACAATCCCGCAGACGAAGCCGCATTGAGCCGCATTATCAATGTCCCTCCGCGCGGCATCGGTGAAAAGACTTTAACCACGCTTTACATGATTGCGAGTCAAAACAACATTTCACCCAGCGCCGTTCTGCTTGATCTCGCACGCGGCGGAGACTCACCATATTACAAATCTTTCACGGGCCGTGCCGCACTGCCCCTTGCCGATTTTGGCGGGATGCTCGCCAACTGGCGCGCCATCGCACCGACATCCACAACTGCGGAACTTTTTGACCGCATTGTCAAAGACATCAACTACAAGGATCATATCGTCGAAGACGAATCAGAAGAAAGCATAGAGCGCTGGGATAACGTGCAGGAATTGAAACGTCTTGCCCTCGAATATTCCACGCGCACGCTGGAGGAATTTCTCGAGAACGTCGCCCTCGTTGCCGACCAGGATACGATCACAGATGTCAACGCGCCCACACTGCTCACGCTTCACGCCGCAAAAGGACTCGAATTCGGCGCGGTCTTCATCGTCGGACTCGATGACGGCATCATTCCGCACAGCCGCTCGTTCGACGAGCCCGAACAAATGGAAGAGGAACGCCGCCTCTTTTATGTTGGCATCACGCGCGCAAAAGACAAACTCTATCTGCTGCGCGCCATTCAACGCGGCGGACGCGGCATGTCGGAAGAAACCTATCCCTCGCGTTTTCTCGAAGACCTGCCCGCTGAATTGCTCGTTGGAAAAACGCGGACGGGACGCCCGACCACCTCGCGCGGACAATATGGACGCGCCGACTCATCTTCCGATACAAGATGGACGCTTCCCTCTCCGCCTCAGCCTGCTCCTGTTGCAACAAGCAGATATAAGGCTGGAATACGAGTCAAACACGGCATGTGGGGCGAAGGCATCGTACTCGACAGTAAATTACAGGACGGCGACGAGATCGTGGATGTCGTGTTTGAATCAGTGGGAATCAAACGATTGGCGGCAAGTTTGGCAAATTTGACGATCATATAATGACGGTGGACCGTGGACAGTGGACCATACAATAAGGTCTACCATCCACGGTCTACAGTTAAGGAGAAAACATGCAATACACCAACCTCGGCAAAACTGGATTGAAGGTCTCGCGTTTGTGTTTGGGGATGATGACCTACGGCTCAAAGCAATGGCGCGAGTGGATATTGGATGAAGAACAGGCCAAGCCATTCGTCAAGCGCGCGCTGGATGCGGGCATCAATTTCTTCGACACGGCGGATGTTTATTCATTGGGGGAAAGCGAAAAAGTCACAGGCAATTTACTAAAAGGAATCAAAAGAGAAAATATCGTTGTCGCTACAAAGGTATTTTCCACCATGAGTGATGATGTAAATGACCGCGGCCTCTCGCGCAAGCACATCATGGACTCCATCGACAAATCTCTGAAACGCCTGCAAATGGAGTACGTGGACTTGTACCAGATTCACCGCTGGGACTACAACACGCCTATAGAAGAGACGATGGAAGCGTTGAATGATGTCGTCCGCGCGGGAAAGGCTCGTTACATCGGCGCATCGTCGATGTTTGCGTGGCAATTCATGAAGGCCCTGCATGTTTCAGAGATGAACGGCTGGTCGAAGTTCGTTTCGATGCAGAATCACTACAACCTTGTGTATCGCGAAGAAGAGCGCGAAATGATTCCGCTGTGCAAAGATCAGGGCATCGGGTTGATTCCGTGGAGCCCGATGGCGCGCGGATTTTTTGCGGGCAACCGCAAACGCGGCGGAGGCGGCGAGACAACGCGCGCGCAAAGCGATCCATTTGCAAACGAGTTGTATTTCCGCGAAGAGGATTTTGTCATCGCCGAGCGCGCAGCGGACGTGGCGAAGAGTCACAACGTATCGGCTTCGCAGGTGGCATTGGCCTGGGTGCTGAACAAGCCCCATATCGCCGCACCCATTATCGGGTCGAGCAAGATCGAGCATTTGGATCAGGCCATCGCCGCGTTGGAGATCAAACTCAGCGAAGACGAAATCAAGTCGCTCGAAGAGTTTTATCAGCCGCATCCAATTCTGGGACATGCGTAAGATGTATATCCGTTTTCTATTCCTTGGCTATCGAATCTTTTGTTTTTTGTTTCGGCCTGTGCGCATGGGCGTGCGGGTGATGATGATCCAGGATTCGAAAGTGACGCTCGTGCGACAAACGTATTTACCGGGCTGGTTCATGCCCGGCGGCGGACTCAAACGCGGCGAAACGTTGGATCAGGCCGCGCGGCGTGAAGCATTCGAGGAAACCGGCGCGGAGCTTGGGAAGGTTTGGCTGATGGGCGCGTACACCAGCTTCAAGGATTGGAAGACCGATCACAATCTTGTTTTTGTCTGCGAGGATTTCAAGATCACGGGCAAACCCGATAGTGAGATCGCCGAAATCCAATCCTTCCCTTTGGACGCATTGCCCGCAGGGTTGTGGCCGGGGCATGTGCGCAGACTCGAAGAATATAAAACGGGACAGGCGAACCCGCAATTTGGAGAGTGGTGAAATGGAATGGAAATTGCTCTGGGAAATTTTTATACTATTCACACGGGTGGCTTTGTTTTCGTGGGGCGGCGGACCGGCATCGCTGGCGTTGATGCAGCGTGAAGTGGTGACTGCGGGCTGGGCATCCAACGAAGAATTCGCGGATGCGGTGGCGGTGGGCAATGCCTTGCCCGGGCCGATCGCGCCGCAGGTTTCTGCGTATGTGGGGTATAAAATATCCGGGCTGTGGGGTGCCGTCTCTGCGACGATGGGAACGGTGTTCCCAACAACTTTATTGATGCTGATTATGGTGGTTTATTTTTTCAGCATCAAAGACAGCCCGGCGGTTGCGGCCATGTTGAAGGCTGTGCGGCCTGTGGTTGTAGGTCTGCTTTTATGGACGGCGTATACCATGGCGTATGCTGTTTTTAGTGTAAGCAAGGTCGGCTGGGGAAATGGCCTCGTGCAAAACTGGGACAAGGTCATCATCGCGATCATCGCTTTTGCGCTGCTTACTTTAACCGAGATCAACCCGGTCTGGCTGGTCATCGCCGGGGCCGTTTTTGGATTTATTGCATACAAGTAAAAAGGAGATCACTCATGCTTAAGAATTTACCATCTACACCAGAGGCCATCCTTGCAATGGAATGGTCCGATTACGAACCGCATTTCAAGGCTTTGCAATCCGTCGAATTGACAGCCGCCAACGTAGGCGAGTGGCTCTCCGATTGGTCTGCGCTGGCAGATAGATTGGACGAGCAATTCACGCGCCGCTTTGTCGCGACCACGCAATACACGACCGATGAGGAAATCGAGAAGAATTTCAATCACTTTATCGAATCCATCCAGCCCAATGCGCGCACAGAGGAGCAGAAACTGAAAGAGAAACTGCTCGCCAGCGGTTTACAGCCCGCGAACTTCAAAATGGGGTTGAAGAAAATGCGTGCCGAAGCGGATATCTTCAAGCAGGCCAATCTTGAATTGCTGACCGAGGAACAAAAACTGAGCGGCGAATACGACAAGATCCTCGGCGCACAGACCATGATGTGGGAGGGTGAGGAACGTACCATCTCGCAAATGTTCCCCCTGTATCAGGACAAGGATCGCGCGATCCGCGAAAAAGCGTGGAAACTGGTTGTGGATGTGCGCGTGGAGAACCGCGAAGCGATCCATAGCCTGTGGAAAAAGTTCATGGACTTGCGGCTCAAGATCACAAAAAATGCCGGTATGTCCAACTATCGTGACTATATGTGGGCGCAGCGATTCCGCTTCGATTATTCACCCGCTGATTGCAAGACCTTCCACGATGCGATCGAAGAGGTCGTTGTCCCTGCGGCAACTCGTCTCTATGAAAAACGCAGAAAGAAGCTGGGACTCGAAACGCTGCGTCCGTGGGACCAGATGGTAGACACATCGAATCACAGTCAGCTTAAGCCATATCAAACCATCGACGAATTCAAATCCAAGTCAAAGGATGTATTTACCAAAGTGGACCCGAAGTTTGGCGAGTACTTCCAGATCATGCTGGATCATGACCTGCTCGACCTTGAAAGCCGTAAGAACAAGGCGCCGGGGGCGTACAACCTGATCTATGGTGTCAGTCAAAAGCCGTTCATCTTCATGAGCAATACCGGCACGCCGCTGGATGTGGATACCATACTGCATGAAGGCGGACATGCCTTTCATGCATTTGAAGCGACCGTCGTTCCGTATTTCCATGAGCGCGCCGAGAATTATGTCCCTGCTGAATTTGCAGAAGTGGCCTCGATGGCGATGGAATTACTGGCTTCTCCCTATATCACCAAAGAACATGGTGGTTTCTACACCGAAGGCGAAGCCGCGCGCGCCCGTTTCGAACACCTTGAGGGGATCGTCACGTTCTGGCCGTATATGGCATTGGTGGATGCCTTCCAGCATTGGATCTACGAAAACCCGAAGATCAGTTCAGACCCGGTACAGTGTGATGAGAAATGGGGTGAGTTGTGGGACCGCTTCCTCCCCGGCGTGGATTACAGCGGACTCGAGGATGCCAAGAAGACCTACTGGCATCGTCAGGGACACATCCACACGGCTCCTTTCTATTACATTGAATATGGTCTCGCTCAATTGGGCGCGGTGCAGGTGTGGGCCAATGCCCTCAAAGACCAAAAGAAAGCCGTGGAAAATTACCGCAAGGCGCTGGCGCTCGGCTCCACGGTTTCGCTGCCTGAGTTGTTTGAAACGGCGGGAGCGAAATTCTCTTTCGATGCAAAGACGCTCAAGGTGTATGTGGATTTGATCGAAGAGCAGATGGAAAAGCTTGAGAAAATGGAAGGGTAACAGACGGTCTGCTGTGGGGGTGGTGCTTTAACTTCATTCACTTTACAACAGCGGCTGGACCCCCCCCCCCCGCCCCCCCCCCGGGGGGGCGGGGGTTCTGGCCCCCCCAGGCCCCTTGAATTACAGAAAAGCATTTTGGGAACGCAAACAACCCAAACAGATGGTGTCTCGAATGTTTTGCTTTTATTCGCCCCATTCACACTCGGTTTTCCTGAATTGGTTTCAGCCTTGAGTGATGAGGCGTTTTTACGTCATTGGCAGGTATTCATTGGTAAAATAAACTCGAAATCATTCACAGGAGAAATCTCTTGGCTGAAACCCTAAAGATCGTCATCCCCATGGCTGGCTGGGGAACGCGGATGCGCCCGCATACGTGGAGCAAGCCGAAGCCGCTGGTAAGTGTGGCTGGAAAAACGTCACTTGAACATTTGATGGATATGTTCAAGACTCTGCCGGAACCTGAAAATGTGGAATACATTTTCATTGTGGGGCCATATCTCGGCGAACTGCAAGTCCCCCCTTTCATCAAGGAAAAATATCCAAATCTCAAGGCGCATTTCGTGGTGCAGCATGAAATGAAGGGACAGTCGCATGCGCTGGCGCTGGCCCGCGAGTATCTGCGCGGCCCGATGATGGTCTGTTTTTCAGACACTTTAATGGAAACAGACTTCTCCTTCCTCGCAAACGAGGCGGCGGATGGCGTGGCCTGGGTGATGCCGGTGCCCGATCCGCGCCGCTTTGGGGTGGCCGAGCTCAACAACGACGGCTGGGTGACGCGCTTCATCGAAAAACCGCAAAGCATGGACAACAACCTTGTGGTAGTTGGGTGTTATTACTTTAAGAGCGCCGAGAAACTCCTCGCCGCCATTGACGAGCAAATGCAGCGCGGCATCATGCTCAAAGGCGAATACTTCCTCACCGATACGATCACTATGATGATCGAACATGGCGCGAAGGTCCGCACGAATCAGATCAGCACCTGGCTGGATACGGGAACCATCGAAGCGACTCTGGACACGAACCGCATCCTGCTCGACCGAGGGGCTGATAATTCGTCCGAAGCAGCGACCAGGCCGACAGTTAAGATCGTGCCGCCGGTCTTCATCCACCCCACCGCTGAAGTGGATTCAGCTGTCATCGGGCCATATGTTTCCATCGGCGCGAATTGCAAGATCAGCGCAGCCGTGATCCAGGACAGCATCATTGAAGAAGGCACCCAGATCAAGCGGGCCGCTTTGAAGCGGTCTTTGATCGGGAGCAATTGTCACATTGAAGGTCAGACAGACAAGGAAGAAGCTTCATCGCTGAATATCGGCGATAACAGCAGCGTGATCCACCCGTAGAAAATTATGGAAACCGTCGAATGCCGTTCCGATACCGAATATGCAGAGAGGCCGCTTTCATTGTTATGGCAGGGATGCCGCTATGAAATTGCGGAGATCATTTCGCGCTGGCGCGGGCCCGGCGAAAAAGGGTTCTGCGTAAAAACGGCAAATGGCTCCACCTTTGAATTAACGTACCAGGAAATCTCAGACGACTGGCACGTACAACCCATATAAGGAGGCTCAATGCAGGCAGTAAGTGAAGTAGGTAGTGTGGCTCGATTGTCGAAGCGTGTGGCTGAATTAAAGCCCAGCGGCATTCGCAAATTTTTTGATATCGTTGCAACCATGAAGGATGTGATCTCTCTGGGGATCGGTGAACCCGATTTCACCACACCCAAACCGATCCTCGATGCGGGTATTCGTTCATTGCAAAATGGCGAAACGCACTACACATCCAATCATGGCAAGGTCGAGTTGCGTCAGGGGGTTGCGGAGAATCTGCAAAAACTCTACAACGTAAAATACGACCCGCTCACTGAAGTTGTGGCGACCGTGGGTGTTTCAGAGGCGTTGTATCTCACCTTCACCGCCATTCTGGAACCGGGCGATGAAGTCATCATCCCGACGCCCTGTTTCGTTTCCTATCAAGCGGAAGTCATTCTCGCAGGCGGCGTACCGGTTGAAATTCCCGCGCGCCTCGAAAACAACTTCACCATTGACCCGGACGACATCCGCAAGGCCATCACCCCGCGGACGAAGGTCATCTTTATTGGTTATCCGTCCAACCCCACCGGAGCCGTGGCTCCCCGTGAAGTAATGCTGGAGATCGGAAAAATTGCAGAACAGCACGACCTGATCGTGGTCTCCGATGAGATCTACGACCGTCTCGTGTACGATTTCGAACACGTCTGCTTCCCCGCATTGGATGAAAGCCTGCGCCGCCGCACCGTTCTGCTCGGCGGATTTTCCAAGGCTTATGCCATGACGGGCTGGCGCATCGGCTATGCCTGCGGCCCGGCAGATATCATTCAAGGCATGGTGCGCATTCATCAATACACCATCATGTCTGCGCCGACCACCGCACAGGATGCCGCCATCGAAGCGTTGAAGATCGGTGAGCCGCACGTGCAGGAAATGGTGACGGAATACAATCGCCGCCGCCGTCTGCTGGTGGATGGATTGAACCGCCTCGGCCTCTCGACCTTTGAGCCGCGCGGCGCTTTCTATACATTCCCCAACATCAAAGCCACCGGCATGGACGATGAAACCTTTGCCGAAACTCTATTAAAAGAAGAGGGTGTGGCTGTTGTGCCGGGCAATGCCTTCGGCCCGGGCGGAGAGGGTTTTGTCCGCGCTTGTTATGCCACTGAGTACAGCAAGATCGAAGAAGCCCTGCGCCGCATGGAACGTTTCATGAGCAGGCACGGGTAAATTCAGTGAATAGCAATCAGTAATCAGTTGGGACGGGCTTCGTAAAGTGGTCCGTCCCTTTTTTATTTACATCCGCAACATATCGTATAATTTTCAAATTCAACAAAACAGGTGTCCCATGTCAAACGCAAAAATCACATCTTCGTTGGTGTCCGTTCAATGGCTGGCAGAAAATTTCGAGGCCGGGAATTTGGTCATTTTGGATGCGAGCATGAAACCGGTCACGCCCGTTGGGGATGCTTCTTCACAGGGTGGCACCGCCTGCATCAAAGGCGCGCGGCGATTCGACTTTGATAACGACATCCGCGAAAAGAACACCGACCTGCCGCACATGATGCCTTCAGCTGAATTCTTCACCGAAGAAATGCAAAAGCTGGGAATCAACCAGGATAGCGCCATCGTGGTCTATGACTATGTGGGCGTGTATTCCAGTCCGCGGGCATGGTGGATGTTCCGCGCGATGGGGCATAATCAGGTGGCCGTACTCGATGGCGGCCTGCCTGCGTGGAAGAAGGCCGGGCTTCCGTGTGGAGAACAAGCTGAAAGAGAATCCAGCCAGCGCGGAGATTTCATTGCACATCCGCAGGCGGGATTGTTCTTTGATTCCGCGCAGGTTCGCGAAGCACTCACCGATTCCAATTTTGCCGTGCTGGATGCCCGCTCGGAGGGGCGCTTCAAAGGCGTGGAACCCGAACCGCGCGCGGGACTCCGGGGTGGTCACATGCCCAACTCGCTCAATCTGCCTTTCGCAAACGTCGTCGTGGATGGTTTCGTCTTGCCGCCCGCCCAACTCGAATCCGTTTTTTCAAAATTGGTTAAGAAAGAACAGAAACTCATCTTTAGCTGCGGCTCCGGCGTCACAGCCTGCATCGATGCATTGGCGGCGGAACTGGCTGGCTATTCAAACCTTTCCATCTATGACGGTTCGTGGGCAGAATGGGGATTGCCATCTTCGGGATTACCGGTTGAAACAAATTAACACATTCACAATTCGATAAATTTATCATTACAAAAATACAGGAGAGAGAAAATGGACAACACGTTAACCATCACCAAAAGCATGGAAGGAAACACCTGCGTTCTACACCTTGCTGGCAGAATCGATGGACAAAGCGAAAGCACCCTGATGAAATCCGCGCAGGATGAACATAACGCAGGCGCGCGTTACTTACTGCTCGACCTAAGCCAGGTGGAAATGCTCACCAGCGCCGGGTTACGCATCATTCATCTCATCTACAAACTCTTTACACCCAAGGCTGATGTTGAGGAATGGGAAAAGAATCACCCGGGCGAGCCTTATAAATCCACGTATTACAAACTTGCAGGCGCAAGCCCCGAGATCTATTACATCCTCAATATCGCGGGGTTCCTGCGCAACATTCCCATCTATGCAGACTTGCAGGAAGGCCTGCGTTCATTTAAAAGTTAGCAAAGCATGGGATACATCCTCCTCGAAGGCGGCGCTGAATTTGGCGGACGGATGTCCGAACCTGATCTGCGTGCCATTGAATTGGCAGGCGGATTCGATGCGCCGATCTGCATCATCCCCACAGCCGCCGCGCCCGATCACAATCACAAACGCGCGGGGAATAACGGCATCCGCTGGTTTCGAAGCCTCGGTGCGCGGAATGTCTTCGCTGTGGATGTGATCGACTCAACCAGCGCGAACGACCCCGCCCTCGCCGCATCCATTCGGACCTCGAAACTGGTCTATTTACTCGGAGGATTTCCCCGCCATTTGGGAGAGACTCTTGCAAACAGCCTGTGTTGGCAGGCGGCATTGGATGCCCATGAACATGGAGCGGTCATCGCAGGCAGCAGCGCGGGGGCGATGGTTCTGTGTGAACATTATTACGATCCCTACGAAAAGAAAGTAGTGCGCGGACTGAATCTAATTCCCAACGCCTGTGTCCTACCACATCACAATAACTTTGGGAGATCATGGGCGAAACAACTGCTTCAATTATTACCCAACGCCACCCTGATCGGCATAGACGAATCCACTGGGATCATTAATGATGAAGAGGGCGGGTGGCAGGTCCACGGTGCAGGGGAGATCATGCTTTATCACGGGGACCAGTCCACAGGTCATGGGCGAGGCGCGCATTTTCATCTTCATCGTATTGCATGATTCAAGTCACCTGCAATTTCCGCTGATAAATTCTGGTTTATAAACATGCGATAACGGATGTATAATTTTATTTATCCATGGAAACGACTTTAACCATCACACGGGAAGAAATCCAGGCAAACAACCCCATCACGGTGTTGCACCTGCAAGGCTGGCTCGATGCAAAAGGGGAGGAAAATCTGCTTGCCGCCGCGCGCGCCGCATACAGTGAAGGTGCGCGGTTCATGATCCTCGACCTTGCCGGAGTGGAGACGCTGACCAGTGCAGGCATGCGCGCCATGCACAAAGTTTATAAACTATACACGCCCACTGAGGAGCGCATGAAGAGACTGCGCGTATCGATCTGCAACGCTCCCGTTCAGGTGAATAATATCCTTGGCATCACGGGTTTTCTATTAAATATCCCCAGTTATCGCAACATGCAATTGGCAATCGATTCATTCAAGTAACAGCGCATTCAACCTGAATTTTTTCTTGAAAATCTTTCTTCCCTGTTGACACAACACAAAGAAGAAAGATTATTTTATTAAATGATGTTGTGCAAAGGCTGCGGCGTGCCGCACCCGGGTGAATTCAATAAGCGAAGGCAGGCCTTATCATGAGATCCACATTCCGCGCTTTACGAAACAAAAATTTCGCAGCATTGCTTTTCGGCCAGACCCTTTCGCGCATCGGCGATTTTCTTTTTCAGATCGCGCTCGCGTGGTGGGTGTTGGAAAAGACAGGTTCCGCCACGGCGATGGGCACGGTTCTCTTTTTCAGCACATTACCCATGGTCGTTTTCGTGCTGGTCGGCGGCGTGGTCGTGGATCGGATGCGGCGCGGCCTGCTGCTTTTCATGTCTGACATGGCGCGTTGTTTTATCATGGTGGTGGGGGCATGGCTCGCATTTACAGACCAGCTCGTGCTTTGGCAGATCTACGTGATCGCGATCCTCTTCGGCTTTGCCGATGCCTTCTTTCTGCCCGCATATAACGCCCTCATCCAGCAAATGGTCGCAGAGGAAGACCTGCCCAGCGCAAATTCCATCAATAGTCTGAGCATGCAATTCGGGCGCGTGGCTGGCCCAGCCATCGGCGGATTGATCGTCGGTTTCGGTGGAACAGCCGTCGCATTTGGATTCAACGCCCTGTCATTTTTCATCGGCGCGTTGACAGTGGCCTCGCTTCTTAACCTCCCCGCGCCTGCCTCTACAGACCAGGGCGGATTCACCCTCAAGCAGTTCAAGGAAGACCTGCGCGATGGATTCGGCACGATCTTTTCAACGCCCGTTTTATGGGTGGCGATCCTTGTTTTTGCGTTTACGAATATTACGCTTGCAGGTCCATACAGCATCGCCATGCCTTTCCTCGTCCAGCAGGAATTGGGCGGCGATGAAAAAATGCTCGGATTCATTTATGCCATCTTCCCCATCGGTTATGCCATTGCCAGCCTCATCATGGGAAGTTTTCAAAAGATCCGTCACCGCGGAATTGTTTTTTATGTCTGCGGCGCGATCGCGGGGATCGGGCTGGGCGTATTCGGTTTTGGGCTGCCTTTATATTTGCTGGTCATCGCCGCGCTTCTCAACGGCGCAGCGCTCGAAATCGACGGCCTCATCTGGACCAACCTCATGCAGGAAAAAGTCCCCCCCGAAAAAATGGGCCGCGTCTCCAGCGTGGATTCGCTTGGGTCGTTCGTTCTGCTCCCGATCGGTTTTGCATTCACAGGCTGGCTGATCGACACCATCGGCGTGACATCCGTTTTCATTGCCGCAGGTGCGGTGACGGCTGTGATCAGTTTGCTGCCCCTGCTGCATCCTGTGATTCGGAAATTAGATTAGCCGCTCAATTCCTAAGCAAACTATCATCTGCATATAAGAAAGTTTTTTTAGAATGGGGACATCAACAAGACATGAAAACTTTCCTTGTCGGATTGTTATTTTTATTAACCGCCTGCGCTGCAACTCCAAAAACTGCGCAAACGAATCTCACCACGCTGCCTGACCTCGGGCCAGCCCCCGAACTAAAAAATGATATCTGGCTAAATGTAGATTCGCCCCTGCGTCTTGCAGATTTGCGCGGAAAAGTCGTCGCCATCGACATGTGGACCTTTGGCTGAATTAATTGTCAACATGTGATTCCTTCGTTGAAGGAATGGGACGAAAAATATCGCGACCAGGGACTTATCATTATCGGCAACCATTACCCTGAATTTTTCTTTGAAGAAGACCTCGCCAACCTGAAAGCCGCCGTTGCCGAAAATGGAATCAAATACGCAGTTGCACAGGATAACGACGGTACAACCTGGCGGGCATACAAAAATCGTTACTGGCCTACACTATACCTGATCGACAAAAATGGACACATTCGCTATATCCATATCGGCGAAGGAAGATATGAGGAAACAGACACAGCCATTCAAAGTTTGCTTGCCGAGCAATACCCATAAAACATTAATATCAAGGAGAGAGTTATGACCAGCTTATTCAAAACCGTTCCGATCCGCTCATCCGAGATCACGCCGAAGAGTGTGTATCTTTCACGCCGTGATTTTATGAAAGCCGCCACGCTTACCACAGGGGCGGCTTTGTTGACTGCCTGTGCTCCTTCCGTGGCCGATGCTTCCGCAGATGAGGCACCCGTTCCAACGTCAGGTGCGACCGATGAATTGGGCGACCCGGTCAACTCCTATTCAGATATCACCAATTACAACAACTACTACGAGTTCACCGTCGATAAACAGCAGGTGGCCGACGAAGCGCAAGGGTTCAGCCTCGCCCCGTGGACCGTGGAAGTGGGCGGCCTGGTCAACAACCCGAAGACATTTGGCATCGAAGACCTGTTGAAGTTGTTCCCGCAGGAGGAACGCATTTATCGTTTGCGCTGTGTGGAAGCCTGGAGCATGGTCATCCCGTGGACAGGCTTCACCCTCGCCAGCCTGCTCGAAATGGTTGAGCCGACTTCAGATGCGAAGTATGTCCGCTTTGAAACTGTTTTCCGCCCCGAGGAAATGCCCGGGCAAAAAAGCCCGTTCTATCCGTGGCCATATCAGGAAGGCCTGCGCCTCGATGAGGCCATGAACGACCTCACCCTGCTCGCCACGGGTTTGTATGGCGAACCCAACGTGGCGCAAAATGGCGCGCCGATCCGTTTGGTGGTGCCGTGGAAGTATGGCTTCAAATCCATCAAATCCATCGTGAAGATCGAGCTGGTTTCCGAAGAGCCTTCCACGCTTTGGAGCAACATCGCCTCGAACGAATACGGTTTTTATGCAAACGTGAATCCCGATGTGGATCACCCGCGCTGGTCACAGGCCTCCGAGCGGCGCATCGGCGAACTCAACCGCAGACCCACTTGCCCTTCAACGGCTACGGCGAACAGGTCGCGCATCTGTACGACGGCATGGATCTGAGTGTGAATTACTAAACCAGAGATAAGCGGAGATCGCAACAGCATCTTCGTTTATATTCGACAAAAACACTTCATGAAAAAATTCCCATACACACCGTTACAGATCGCCGTTCACTTGTATGCATGGTCGGGCCTTGTACTTTTGCTTTTCGATTATTTCACAGGCAACCTCTCCCCCAATCCAATTCAAGACCTTGAACAGCGCACAGGCAGACATGCCATCACATTGCTTGTGCTTTCACTGCTATGCACCCCCATCAACACCATCTTCAAATGGAGCGAGCCGCTCAAACGCCGCCGCGCGCTCGGTGTGTATGCTTTCCTTTATGCAGCCATTCATATGATCATCTTCGTCGATCTTGATTTCGGGCTGGCGTGGAGCAGTGTCATAAAAGAGGTTGTTGAAAAGCCGCGCCTGATCGTCGGTGTCATCGCCTTCATACTGCTAATTCCGCTGGCGCTCACTTCATTCGACATCTGGAAAAAACGCCTCGGCAAAAACTGGAAACGCCTGCACCAACTCGTCTATCTCATCGCGCCGCTGGTCTTCCTTCATTATATTTGGAGCAAAAAAGGCGACCTGCTTTCATTACAGGGAGAAGTCCTTAAACCGATGATCTACGGACTCATCATCGGGATATTCCTCATCTTCCGCATTCCCCCGATTCGAAAAGCACTCGCCTCTTTTTCGACCCGCAGTCTGGCTCTGCTCAATAAAAAGGACCCACAACCCAAAGTGGATACGCCATAAGAACAAGTGCGTCGCACCTTACGCAGTGTCGTTCTGAGCGACCCCCCCCCCCCCCCCCCCCAGAGCGAAGAACCTCTGAATTTAGAAGGACCGCACTTCTCGTTAGAAAATTCCGCGCAGGAGCAACAGCAGACCAACGATTGCCAGCGGAACGCCGATGATCGCACCGATTACCGTCAGGCTGACAATCACGCCGACGAGGATCAAGACGAGGCCAAGCACCATCGCAACGAAGCGGCCTGTCAACTCCACGATCACGGCAAGCAGTTTCCAGATTGCGGCGAACGGCCATAAATACCAGGGGATATGTTGTTTTGTTTGAGTAGTCATAAGTACCTCCGCTTTGTTTTACGCAAAACCAGCCAAAACGATGCAAGATTGCAAATTCAATTTGCTTTATAATCCATCCATGAACATGAAAGCAAAATTCAATAAATATTGGTTGATTCCCATTGCGCTGCTGCTTGCCATCGGCGTTTATTACCTTCCGCCTGTTCACAGCCGCCTCGCCTGGCGCGTGGACGCTGTGCGTGTGCAAATTATTTACTTCTTCAACCCACCCGATGAAGTAGTCTTCGAACCCAGCGGAGAAACACCGCTCACCGTCGAAACGGCCGTCGCCACAGCGCGCGCCGAATACATGCTGACTCTCACCCCGCAGTTCACACCGACCGTCACTCCCACAACAGGCCCCACCGCAAGACCCACGATCACGTCCACCCCCCTGCCTGCGGCAGTCAATTTGGAAGGCGTCGTTTACGTAGACCAGCACGAACGCTGGAATTATTGCGGCCCCGCCAATATCACCATGGCCCTCAACTTCTGGAGCTGGAAGGGCAACCGCGATGATGTGGCAAAGATCGTCAAACCCGGCTCGGGCGATACGAAAGTCAATTTCATCGACCGCAGCAAAGACGATAAAAACGTCATGCCATACGAACTGGTGGATTTCGTCAACGAGAACACCGAATACCGCGCGCTCATGCGCCACGGCGGCGACGAAAACCTTGTCAAACGTTTGATTGCCGCGGGATTCCCCGTGGTGGTCGAAAAAGGTTATTACGAACACGACACCACCGGCAAGATCAGCTGGCTCGGACATTACCTCTTCACCACCGGCTACGATGACGCCCGCGGCGGATTCATCGTACAGGATGCCTACACCAAACCCGGTAAAAACCTTCTGAGCGATTACGCCACCTATCTGGAAGGCTGGCGCGCTTTCAATTATCAATTCATGGTCGTGTACCCACCAGAACGTGAAGCCGAGGTGCTGGCTCTGCTCGGTCCATGGGTGGATGAAAATTGGGCGGCCCAACATGCGCTCGAACTCGCCGAAAAAGATATTCAAAGCCTGAACGATAACAATCTGTTCTTCGCCTGGTTCAACAAAGGCACCAGCCATGTCCTCCTCAAACAATACGTGGATGCTGCCACCGCATACGATCAGGCATTTTCCACCTATGCCAAATGGGATGAGAAGGAACGGGAACGTCCCTATCGCATCATGTGGTACCAGACGGGTCCATACTTCGCCTATTACTATTCCGCCCGTTATGCCGATGTCATCAGTCTGGCCGACACGACACTCTTCGACCCAGCCAACAAGAAAGGCCGCACGCTCGAAGAGTCCCTGCTTTGGCGGGGGCGTGCCTATTACATGGCAGGCAATACCCAGGCCGCCATAGACGATTACCGCGCCGCATTGCGGATCCACGTGAATTGGGGTCCCGCCGTGCAGGCGCTTCAAGACCTCGGATTGCAGCCGTAAGTTGTTGGCAAGTTATCAGGCAACAGGTTTGAAGGTTAACTTGATAACTTGCCAACCTTCAAACTTGTGAACGAATCGCAGATGGAGTTGAATGAGAGTCCTACATTTCGCCGACGCACATATTGACATGGCCAACTATGGCCGCCACGACCCGCAGACGGGGCTGCCCATGCGCGTGCTTGATTTCCTCAAGTCGCTGGATACGATCGTGGATGCGGCCATCTCTCAAAAAGTGGACCTGGTCATCTTTGCGGGCGATGCGTATAAAGACCGTTCCCCCGCGCCGACGTTTCAACGCGAATGGGGTAGGCGCATCATGCGTTTGTCACAGGCGAAGGTTCCCACTTTATTGTTAATTGGTAACCATGATATTTCCCCGGCGGCGGGGCGCGCCCATGCCTTGCAGGAATTCAAAACCCTGCAAGTGCCGTTCGTGAAAGTGCTGGACCAGCCCAGTTTTCTAAAACCCGAAGATTTGTGGGGACTGCCCATGCAGGTCATCGCCATGCCGTGGGTCACGCGTTCGGGGTTGATGGCCAACCTCGAAATGAGTGGAACGGAAACCGAGCAGATCTACTCGAACATCGAAGAACGGATCGCAGGCCTTGTGGACGAATGGGTCAGTGAAGCCGATAAAAACCTGCCGATCATTTTCACGGCACATGCCTCCATTGAGGGCGCGAAGTTTGGCGGTGAAAGACTCGTGATGCTTGGCAATGACCTCGTGCTTTCAGGTAGTTTGGTGAAGAATCAAAGATTCAATTATGTGGCAATGGGACACATCCACAAGCCGCAGGATGTGAACGAAGGCCATCAACCGCCTGTCATTTACCCGGGCTCCATTGAGCGCGTGGACTTTGGTGAGGCAAAGGAAGACCGTTTCTTTGTCATCGCTGAGATCGAGAGCGGAAAAGACACGCAGGTGGAGTGGGTCCAACTCACAGGGGCGAGAAAATTCATCGACCGCCGAACAGTTCTCAGGTCCAATGAGAACGTGACCGAAACCCTTAAAGACGCATTGCCCAACCCGAAGGAAATGTCTGAGGCCATCGTCCGCCTGTCGGTTGAATATCCAAGAGAATGGGATACGTTGATCGATGAAACGGCTTTGAGAAAATACACCGAAGATGCCTTTGAATTTCATCTCGTGAAGCGGCCGCAAAGTGAGGCGCGTGTGCGCATCCCTGAAGGCCAGGTGGTAAGCAGTTTGAGTCCACTCAATCTGCTGGCGCAGTATTTCGATGCCGCCAAAGTAAAAGATGCCGATGCGTTGAACAAGCTCGCACAGGAGATCATTTCAGAAGACGTGCTCGACTCTTGACACCTGACACCTGACAATTGATACTAGGGCATCCTATCGCCGCGAGGTATTCATGTCAAAAGAGAATTCACGTTATCGCTGGTTCGTCGTTGCCGTTTTCTTTTTCTTTATGCTGCTGCACCAGACCGATAAGTTGATGATCGGATCCCTGCAAGTAGAGATCAGCGAAGATTTTCAACTCAATAACAAGCAATGGGGATTGATCAATTCGGGCGCGCTGATCGTAGCCACCATTCTCTACCCGATCTGGGGATATTTATACGACCGTTTTTCGCGCACAAAACTACTCTCACTGGCTTCCTTCATTTGGGGCGGAACCACATGGCTCAATGCCATTGTGCGCACCTATGGAGGTTTTCTTTTTACACGCGCATCCACAGGCATTGACGATTCATCCTACCCCGGGCTGTTTACTCTCATCGCCGATTATTTCGGCCCTAACCTGCGCGGAAAAATTTATGGCATCCTGCAGCTTGCACAGCCGCTGGGATATCTGGTCGGCATGATCCTCGCGTTGATCGTCGCGCCGATGCTGGGAAGCTGGCGCGATGTGTTCTACATCACGGGGTCATTGGGGTTGGTGCTCGCCGTGCTGATCTATTTCGGCGTAAAAGAAATGCCGCGCGGACAGGCCGAACCCGAATTCGAGAACATGCCCGAAATGCAGACCTTCAAATTCTCATGGGCTGAAGCCAAAGAGATCTTCAAAAAGAAGACCATGTGGTTCGTTTTCCTGCAGGGTTTTGCGGGCGTCTTCCCGTGGAATGTGATCACATTTTTCTTCTTCGCCTATCTTGAAAAAGAACGCGGCTATGATGCGAACAGCATTCTCTTCACGATGGCGCCTGTCATCCTCATTCTCGCCAGCGGATATTTCATCGGCGGTGCGCTCGGCGACATGGCCTTCAAACGTTCGAACAAGGGCCGCATCATTGTTTCCAGCATCGGCGTTTTACTTGGTGCATTGTTCATGTATCTCGCCATTACCACACCCATCGAAGCCAAGAATCAATTTTTCATTTTGATGTGTCTCACCGCCGTTTTTATGCCGCTTTCATCGGCGAATGTGATCGCCACGGTATATGATGTCACTGTGCCCGAGGTCCGCTCTACTGCGCAGGCTGTGGAATATTTCATCGAAAACGCGGGCGCAGCCTTCGCCCCCATCCTCACAGGTTTCATCGCAGACGCCTACGATCTGAAGACCGCCATCCTGCTCATTTGCACGGCGGCATGGCTCTTATGTTTCTTCTTCTATCTCGGCGCGATCTTCACCATCGACAAAGACTCGCACGACCTCCGCAATCAAATGGCAGCCCGCGCAAAATCCATGTAACATGCACATCACGCAGATCGATCTCAATAACAAAAGGCAGGTGGAGGATTTCCTCCATTTGCCTTTTTCCATTTACAGGGATATTCCCCAATGGGTGCCGCCCCTGCAAATGGACGAACGCATCCGACTTAACCCGAAGCGGTTTCCGTTCTACAAGCATTCTCATGCCGCATTTTTTATCGCTTACGAAGGAATCCACCCAATTGGCCGCCTCGCCATCCTCGACAATCGTCCCTACAATGAGTTCAACCATGAAGCCACCGCATTCTTTTATCTCTTTGAATGCGAGGACGACATCGCTGCTGCACAGGGATTATTCAATGCAGGCTTCGCTTGGGCACATTCACGCGGCCTGACCAAAGTCATCGGCCCGAAAGGCTTCACCCCCATGGACGGTTTCGGGCTATTGATCAAAGGCTTCAAGCATCTCCCCGCCTTTGGTCTGCCCTACAATCCCGATTATTATCCCGCCCTCCTGGAAGCCTGTGGATTCGAACCCGACCGCGATGCGGTCTCAGGCTACCTGGGCACCGATATTCAATTCCCCGAACGCATTCACGAACTGGCAGAACGCATCGCCCAACGCCGCGGATTGCACATTGCCCGTTTCAAAAAGCGCTCCGACCTGCGCGCACTCGTCCCAAAGTTAAAAGATTTATACAACAATGCCCTGCGCGGCACGGCAGGCAATGCGCCCATCTCCGATGAAGAAGCCGAGACTCTCGCCAACCAAATGATCTGGTTCGCAGACCCAAAACTGATCAAGATCGTGATGAAAGGCGAAACGCCCGTTGGGTTTTTGTTTGCCTATCCCAACATGTCCCCCGCATTGCAGAAGATCAAGGGAAAGCTTTTCCCCTTCGGCTGGCTGACCGTTTTGCGCGAGCTCAAGCGTACCGACCTTCTCGATATCAATGGGGCAGGGCTCATCCCAGAATATCGCGGCTCGGGCGGCATGGCCATTTTGTACAGTGAAATGTTCAAATCTGTGAAAGAAAGCGGTCAATTCCGCCATGCCGAGGTGGTTCAGATCGGCGTGGAAAACGAATCCATGCAGCGCGATCTTGAAAACTTCGGGGTGGATTTTTACAAGGTCCACCGAACCTATCAACGGTCCATGAAAGATGCGGCTTGATTTCCGCAAAAGGCGGGAATGTCGTGACAATCGTCACTGAAAGCAGGAAAAGTCAGCATGTTATAATCCGCATAAATTTTCACAAACCAAAAGAGGAAGACATGGCATACACAAACGTAAAAGTCCCTGAAGGTGGGGCAAAAATCTCGATTCATGATGGAAAGTTGAACGTTCCAAATAATCCCATTATCCCGTTCGTTGAAGGCGACGGCACGGGCCGCGACATCTGGCGCGCCTCTGTGCGTGTATTTGATGCGGCCGTGGAAAAAGCATACGGCGGCAAGCGCAAGATCCACTGGATGGAAGTCTACGCGGGTGAAAAGCCGTTCAAGATGTTCCAGAGCTGGCTGCCCGATGAAACCACCGAAGCGTTCCGTGAATTTTTGGTGGGTATCAAAGGCCCGCTGACAACCCCCATCGGCGGCGGCATTCGCTCTTTGAATGTTGCGCTCCGCAAGTTGTTGGACTTGTACGTTTGTCAGCGCCCTGTGCGTTGGTATCAGGGCGTGCCTTCCCCCGTGAAGCACCCCGAGCATGTAGACATGGTTATCTTCCGCGAGAACACGGAAGATATTTACACCTGGGCATTGAATTCCAATACGGCACCGAAGATAACAAGAAATTCATGAGCATATTCAAGGAAGCATTCCCGAAGGAATATGCGAAGATGCGCTTCCCTGATACCGCGGGCATTGGCATCAAGCCCGTTTCTGTGGAAGGTACAGAGAGACTCGTCCGCGCCGCGATCCAATGGGCGTTGGAAAACAAGCGCAAGAGCGTGAACTTTGTTCATAAAGGCAACATCATGAAGTTCACCGAAGGCGCGTTCAAGGATTGGGGTTACACCCTCGCCAAACGCGAATTCCGCAATCAGATCGTCACCGAGCGTGAGACCTGGATTTTGGGCAACAAAGAATCCAAGCCCGGCATGAGTGTGGAAGACAACGCCAAGGCGATTGACCCCGGCTTTGACATGATGTCTCCTGCCCAGCAGAACGACATCAAGGGCGAAGTGGAAGAAGCCTTGAAGTTGTGGGATACCCACGGCGACGGCAAGTGGAAGAAGATGCTGCTCATCAAAGACTCGATTGCTGATGTGAGCTTGCAGTTCACACTCATCCGCCCGCGCGATTATGATGTCATCGCCACGTTGAACCTCAACGGTGATTATCTCTCCGATGCGTTGGCTGCTCAGGTCGGCGGCATTGGTATTGCTCCGGGTGCGAACATCAACTATGAGACGGGTCACGCCATCTTTGAAGCGACTCACGGCACTGCGCCGAAGTACGCCGACCTGGACAAGGTCAACCCCGGTTCGGTCATTCTCTCGGGTGAGATGATGCTGCGCTACATGGGTTGGGGCGAAGCTGCTGATTTGATCGTCAAAGGCATGGAAGGCGCTGTGGCTGCCAAGACCGTCACTTATGATTTCGCCCGTCTGATGGATGGCGCGAAGGAGATCAAGTGCTCCGAGTTTGGCGATGCCATCATCAACTGGATGGACAAGGAAATCCCTGCGCCGAAGGCAGCAGCGGCTCCTGCCGCGAAGGCACCAGCCAAGAAGGTCGCAGCCAAAAAGACAGCAAAGACGGTTGTTGCCAAGAAACCTGCAAAGAAGGCTGTTGCGAAAAAGGTTGTCAAGAAAGCCGTGAAGAAAGCTGGCAAGAAAAAGTAATCTACAAGTTTGAATCAAAAGATCGGGACCGAGGTCGGTTCCGATCTTTTTGTTTTGTGGGGTATCATCGTCGAATTGTCCTTCGACTACGCGCGCAAAATACGCGCTCCGCCTAGGACATAACTTTTTATTTTTATAAGGAGAAAAAATGAATATCGTTGTAAATATCATCACCGGTTTAGTAGCTGTTTTGCACGGATATTTCCTTATTCTCGAAATGTTCCTGTGGGAGAAGCCTGCAGGCCGCAAGTCCTTCCGCACCACGGCGGAGTTTGCAGCACAATCCAAAACGCTGGCGGCGAATCAGGGGCTATACAACGGCTTCCTCGCAGCGGGTTTGATCTGGGGCATTTTTGCAGGCGATGCAGTGAAGATATTCTTCCTGAGCTGCGTGATCATCGCAGGGCTTTTCGGCGCATACACGGTCAGCAAGCGGATATTTTATATTCAGGCTTTGCCCGCGATCATTGGGCTGGTGCTTCTTTTGGTGGTGTAGAATTATTTAACAAGCCCACATACAAAAAGAGTTCAGCCAAAAACGCTGAACTCTTTTTGTATCGAACGATTCGTTTCAGTTAAGGAGTTGTCGTGGCCTCGGGTGTCGGTATGGTGAAGAGTGCAGCAGCATCGATGGCTGTTTGCGGCATGCCGTTCATGATCCAGCGGATGAAGACATCCACGATATTGGGTTTGAGCGCGCGGTTGGGCGGCATGACGCCGATGAGTTCTTCCGCAGGCTTTTCAGGATTCATGATGGCATGTTCCTGAATGACTTGCAGGAGGTAGCTGTTTTCATCACCTGCGATGATGTTGTTGGCGGCGTTGTCACCCGTGGTGAGGATTTCCTCGTAGGAGGTCATCAGGTAATTGTTGTTTTCCTTGCCAGCGCGGTGACAGGAGATACAGTATCGTTTCACAATGGGTTGGATATGGACTTCATACGAAGGCACTTCGCCTTCCGCCAGCGGAGGGAACAGCGGCTTGAGCGCTTCAGCGGGAATTTCAAAGCGGTCATCCCACATGTAGCGCATGTACGTGACGATATAGTCGATCTCACTCCTGGAGAGTTCGCCGCCGTAGGCTTTGCCGAACGGGGTCATGCCTGCATTGGGACGTCCGTAGGCGATGACTTCGTACATGGCGGAATCGGTGATGGTATAGAGCACGTCATGGCTGTTGATGGGTGTGATCTTTTCGCCTTCGAGACCTTCGACACCTTCGATAACCGCAACCGAACCATCGTCACCGTGACATTCAGTGCAGTGGACGGAATATAAATCCTGCCCGGCGAAGATCTGGTCCACGACGGTGTTGGCGACTTCGGTCTCTTCCACGGCGGGCGGCGTATGCAAGTTCATCACCATCCCTGAGATAATGATCATTGAAACAACGGTCAGGCCTGTCGTCCAGATGAAGAAGCGCGGATTCGTTTGTCTGCCGGTAAAGGAAGCAATGAATAAAACGATCATTGCAACACCGGGGATGGCGAGTCCTGCAGCCGCTTGCAACAAGCCCAATAGTTTTGATCCATCCGCAGAGACAGTCGGTATTTCAGACATCAAGGTTAGAAGGATAATGCCCACGACCATAATGGTCATGACCGAAATGGAGAGGGCGCGTTTTGCATAATGGCGGTCGGGGCTTTTTTCGATAAATGGCAGGAGTGTAAGCACGCCGACAGCGATACCGGGAATGAGCACGGTGGCAAGCCATTCGATTTTACCGAGCAGAGGAATTTGCCCATAAAGCGCGAGGAATTTAAAGAGGAAAAGGAAATACCATTCGGGGCGCGGAATGTAGGATGTATCGCTTGGGTCAGCCTTGGGTTCGGGTGCAACACCGACAAAGCTTGCCAGTAAAACAAGCAGGATGAAAATGCCAAGTGAAACAACAACATCTTTGAAGATGCTGTCGGGCCAGAATCGTTCACCTTTATTTAATTCCTTCTCATACCGTGCGTTGATCTTCTTTTTGGTTTCTTCATTCATGGTTGTATGCCTTGTATGGGGAAGCATCGGATTTTCTTTCTTCTTTCATCTTTTTACAAATGAAGGAAGAGAGAGGAAAGAAACTAATCTTCCTTTGTGGGGAAGTGCGACTCACCGTGTTTGATGATCAAAAACAAGTGGACGCCGATCAAGCCTGCCAGGACGGCGGGGATGATCCAGATATGTGCGGAGAAGAAGCGCTGCAAGGTAAGTGCGCTTAAATCAGGTCCGCCGCGCAGAGCTTTGAGAATGAATTCGCCGATGAAGGGAACACTGCCTGCGATCTGTGTGCCGACCGTGGTGGCCCAATAGGCTTTTTGATTCCACGGGAGCAAATAGCCCGTGAAGCCCATACCAAGCGTGGCGAGGAACAGGCCGATGCCGATCAACCAGGTCAATTCGCGCGGGAATTTAAAAGAGGCGGTGATGAACACACGCAAAAGGTGAATAAAAACAACGATCACCATCAGGGTGGCACCCCAATGATGAATGCCGCGTATCAGCCAGCCAAATGCCACGCCTTCCATAATATATTGAACGGAATCATAGGCGTGATCGGGCGAGGGGGTGTAATAAACGGTAAGGAAAATACCGGTCAACCCCTGCAAAACAAAGAGGAAGAGGCTGGCTGAACCGAGGGTGTTCCACCAGTTGCCTTTCGGTTCAGGGCGGTCAAGCAGGTTGGTGTACATGTCGTTCAAGCCAAGGCGTTCATCGAGCCATTCGTAAACTTTTTTCCACATGATCAGCCTGCCTTGAAGAAGATTTCAATTTGACCGTCTTCGGAAAGACGGAATTCATCGTACACATCCAGCGGGCGCGGAGGAGGACCGTCGAGCACCTTCCCATCCTTGCTGAATTTAGCGTCGTGACACGGGCAGAGGAATGCGTCTGATTCATCGCTCCAGTTCACGTTGCAGGCAAGATGCGTACAGCGGCTGTTGAGGATCAGCAGGTCTTTGGGATCATCCGATTTGCGGACGGCATACCCGCCAAAGGAGCTGGAAGTCCGTTCCCAGCCGTTGACCTGCACCCGTGTAAACGAAAACGGATAAGGTCTGTCAATTTGCATATCTTCGAATTTACCGATGGAAATCCATGCGTCTTTCCCGCCTTCCCGCAGGGCTGGATCAATTAAATACGACACCGAAGGTAACCCGAGTGCAACTCCGATTAAACCTCCGACAATCCCGGTGGTGACCTTTATAAAATCACGCCGGGAAAGCTCATTCGAACCTGACATGTACGCCTCCTTGGACTTTTTGTGAAAATCAATTTCTAAGCAAGGGAATATTAAGGCTGGTATTGTGTTGAATGAATTGGATTATAAAGGTCATTGTCCGCTTTATTATAGGATAGCTGAAACGAAATATGGATGACAATTGTCACCTTATTTTGCGGTTTCAAAGTTAAAAGAGTAAAATAGGCCCTTGTATCATAAGATGTCATAGGCGCATGAACCTGGAACCTGTCCGCAAAATGCGGGATTTGTCGCTCCATTTTCTGGAAAGACTCTTATGTAAAAATTCTTTCGAGGAGGCATAGATGGGCCTGAAAAGAAATGTCAGCCTATCCACGGGGTTGCGATACAAGGGGCAGGGGCCGATGTTGACGTTCATTCTGCACCGCATTGGCGGGCTGGGAATGGCGCTCTTCATTACCATACACATCCTGGCTTCGTTCCTGGGCGGAAAAGGCGGGGCGTTCGTAAACAGCATTTACGAGAACTGGGTCTTCCAGATCGTTATTTTCTTTTGCGTTTTGTTCCATGCCATCAACGGCTTGCGGATCACCATCCTCGACCTGTTCCCCAAACTGATCGACCATCATCGCGAAGCCATCTGGATCGAATGGGCGGTATTTATTCCCGTGTACAGCATCTGCGTCTTTGTCATCGTGAATACGGCGTTGGGAGGCTAGGATGACCACGAAATCAAGAACTCTTTCCATTAAACAACGCGGATTAACGAACTTCGAATCCATCATGTGGATCTTTACGCGCCTCTCTGCTTTGGCGATGTATGCTTTGATTCTCTTCGGCATGATCGGCGCTTTGGTAATGGGCGCACGCGAACAAATGAACTTTGCAGATGTGATGCGCTGGGCTTTCATGCCCAACGTCACCCACGTGCAAAGCACCGAGGTGCCAGACCTCAACCCGTGGTCAAACCCATTCTGGAAGTTGACCGCCAGTGCGCTGCTACTCGTTGCTGTAGCCCACGGCGTACACGGCCTGGTAGTCATTGCGGATGATTACATCACCAGCGAGGGCGGGCGCAAATTCGTCCGCTTGTTGAGCATCATCATGATGGCCTCCATGAGTCTCATGGGTTTGTACATCATTTGGACTTCGTAAAAATTCGACGAACGACAAAAGACGGAGGATGGAAGAACTTGGTCCTTCGTCTTTCGTCATTGGTCAATAGGAGTAATTCATGGCAAATGTTCATCAGTTTGAAGTAATCGTGGTCGGCGCAGGCGGTGCGGGACTCATGGCGGGTCTGTATGCATCGCGCGGCGCAAAGACCGCTGTGATCAGCAAGCTCTATCCCACACGCTCGCACACAGGCGCGGCCCAGGGCGGCATCTCTGCCGCGCTGGGTAACTACGAAGAAGACAGACCCGAATGGCACATGTATGACACCGTCAAAGGGTCCGATTATCTCGGCGATCAGGATGCGATCGAATTCATGACGAATGAAGCGATTGATGCCGTGCTCGAATTGGAACACATGGGCCTGCCGTTTGACCGCACCCCCGAAGGCCGCATCTCACAGCGACCGTTTGGCGGGCACACCAATAATGAAACTGGCAAACCCGTGAGAAGAGCTGCGCACGCCGCAGACCGCACAGGTCACATGATCCTGCAAACGCTGTACCAGCAGTGCATCAAGAACGAAGTGACCTTCTTCGATGAATATCAAGTGCTTGATTTCATCATGGTGGATGGAAAAGCTGCGGGCGTTATCGCCATTGAGCTTGCTACTGGTGAGTTGCACAGTTTCCACGCGAAGGCCGTTATCTTCGCCACCGGCGGACATGGCCGCATCTTCGAAGTGACATCCAATGCCTATGCCTACACCGGCGACGGCGCGGCGATCCTGTTGCGTCACGGCATTCCGCTGGAAGATATGGAATTCTTCCAATTCCACCCAACGGGTATTTACAAGCTGGGTATCCTCATCACAGAAGGTGTGCGCGGTGAAGGCGGTATTCTGCTCAACGGCAACGGCGAACGCTTCATGCCGAAGTATGCCCCCACCGTGAAAGACCTCGCTTCACGCGATGTTGTTTCGCGCGCGATCTACACCGAAATCAAAGAAGGCCGCGGCATCAACGGCTCGAACTACGTTTATCTGGATATCCGCCCTGAAAGCGTGAATAAATTTGCAGCCATGGATGGGCGCACCAACCCCGATGGCACACCGTACACCATCACCGGTGAAACGGTCATGCAGAAAATTCCAGACATCGTGGATTTCTGCCGCGTTTATCTCGGCGTGGACCCTGTCACTCAGGTGATGCCGATCCAGCCGACGGCGCATTACACCATGGGAGGCATTCCCACCAACAAGTTTGGCGAAGTGGTGATAGATGACAAAGGCACGGCCTTCCCCGGTTTATTTGCGGCGGGCGAATGTGCTTGTGTATCTGTCCACGGTGCGAATCGGTTGGGGACGAATTCATTGCTCGATTTGGTGGTGTTCGGCAAACATGCAGGCTTGCGCGCGGCGGAATATGCGAAGTCTGCTGATTACCAGAAAATGCCTGAGAACGCTGAAGCAGGCACAAGGTCCGCTTTGGAGACGCTGCGTAAGGGGTCTGGCAAGGAAAATGCGTTCGACATCGCCAACGAGATGAAGAAGGTCATGTTCGCAGACGTCGGCATTTATCGAAACGAAAAGGACATGCAGTCTGCGTTGGAAAAAGTCCGCGAACTTCAGGAACGCTTCAAGAATGTAACCGTGACAGACTCAGGCAAGATCTTCAACACTGAATTGCTGAATGCATGGGAACTCGGCAACATGCTTGAGATCGCAGAAGTGGTTGCAACAAGCGCATTGAACCGCAAGGAGTCACGCGGCGGACATTCGCGCGAGGATTTCCCCGACCGCGATGATGCGAACTGGTTGAAGCATACTTTGATCGCAAAGAAGAACGGAAAACTTGAGATCAATTACAAGCCTGTTGTGATCACCAAACATCAGCCGAAGGCAAGAGTGTATTAGAGGTAAACATGGAAGTTACAGTCAAAATTTTCCGTTACAACCCCGAAAAAGACCAGCGCGGCAACTATGTGACTTATAAAATAGAAGCCGATGAAAATGACCGCGTATTGGATGTGCTTGAATACATCAAAGGCAAAACCGACGGATCGCTTTCCTTCCGCCGTTCGTGCGCGCACGGCGTATGCGGCTCGGATGCGATGCGCATCAACGGCCGCAACATGCTGGCTTGCAAGGTTCTGATCCGCGATGTGGGCGCGAATATCACGGTTGAGCCAATCCTCGGCTTGAAGGTCAAGAAGGATCTGATCGTGGATATGGAGCCGTTCTTCGATAATTATCGGAAGATGCTTCCATACTTTATTAATGAAAGTCCGCTCCCCGCAGATGGCCGCGAACGTTTGCAAAGCCCCGAGCACCGTGCGCGTTTCGACGAAACGACCAAGTGTATTTTGTGCGCGGCCTGCACCACATCCTGCCCATCGTTCTGGGCCAGCGATGAATATTACGGCCCGGCGGCCATTGTTACAGCGCACCGCTTCATCTTTGACAGCCGCGATGAAGCCGCAGACAAACGCTTGCAGGTCCTCGCGGAAACAGACGGCATCGCCCGTTGTCATACCGCGTACAACTGCACCGAAGCCTGCCCGCGTGAGATCAAGATCACCAAAGCCATCGGCGAAGTAAAATTGGCGATCATTACCGGTAAATTGGACTAAATACAAAACGCTTCTTGACTCACCCCTGAAACTGGTCTTTTCAGGGGTGAGTTTGTTTTTAACGAATGCAGTATGAAAATTAAAAAGACCATGCCGCAAATTTGCAAAATCATTGCATCGAGTCATGCGTACCTCAGTAGTGAAGAAACACAAGGCGGAATCCTAAACTATATATAAGTGGGGGAATCAAACCTGTCTGGACAGCAACAAAAGTTGTTTTTTAGCTTGACTCTTTGTCGAATCTCATTAAAATCAAAGATATACTTATCAGAAATGCAAACAACCTTGCAAAAGCATTTGTATTTTTTTTAATCTTAAATATAAATCAATTTAGAAATTGATATCTGATCCTAGCTTGTGAAATGGATTTATAGCGCAAACGCACTTTATAAATTATTCCAGGCCGTGCGAACGATACCCACTACAACCATCAAAGCCCCAAAGTCTTCCACCGACAGGCCAACTTTACACATGAAGATGTAAAGCAAGCAGTATCATTTAACAAAGGATGTGACAAAATGGAAAAGAAAAGCAGAATTCAGGAACTTGCGGAAAGAGTAAACATGACCTATGACGAGTTTATCGGTGAGATGCGCAAACGGGGATGCAGTGAGCCAACCGCGTCCAAAATATGGAGGGGTGAATATGAAGATTTCGAGGATTTCAAGGACAACGATGTAAATCTAAGCAATTTACGCAAGGCCGCTGCCGTCTTGAAGGTAGGGACAGGTATCTTGCTTCCAAAGTAAAGTTCGAAACCACACACTACAAGTAAATATCGTGTCGATGTTTGACAACCATTAAAAGTGAGGAGCCTGTCATGCAAAAACAACTTATTGCAAAAGTATCAGCTGCACTGTTAATCGTATTCATCGCACTGGGGGCAATGCCTGTAACGTCGGTATACGCGGCAGATTGTGCCAATACCTCCGTTACACAATATCGCTCAGCCAACACCGGCAACTGGAACGTCCCCGCAACCTGGGAATGTTCCGACGATGGTACGAACTGGCAGGTTCCAACCACCAACACACCCACCAACGCAAACAGTTTCATCACCATTCGCAATGGACACAATGTGACAGTTTCCGCGAATGTCACCGCCGACCAGCTTACCATTGATGCAGGCGGGCAGGTGACGGTCAGCACCGGTATCACATGGACTCTCAACAACGGCACCGGCGCAACAGATATCACCGTCAACGGAACGATCGAAAACTCCGGCACAATGGCGGATGTAGGCAATGCCGTGCTGGTGTTCAGCTCCGGCAGCATCTACCGCCATGCTCAAAATGGCGGCGTGATTCCATCCTCTGTTGATTTTGCTCCAGTCACATGGAATTCCGCTTCCACCGTTGAAATTACCGGTATAACCAATACCGTCCCAGCAAGCGGCCTCAATCAGTCTTTTGGAAATTTCACATGGAACTCGACAGGCCAGTTGGCAGGTACTCTTTCACTAGGCGGAAACCTGACTACCATAAATGGTAATTTCACGATTCCCAGCACAGGTGCTGGAGCCATTCGTATCAATGGCAGCGCCACAGATATAACCGTTAATGTCGGCGGGAATTACACCCAAAGCGCGGGCACCCTCATTTTCAGTTCCGGAACCGGGGATGTCACTTTCAATGTGGGTGGAAATTTTTCAGTGTCGAATGGCGTGTTCAACATGAGCAATAACGATGCCGCCGTTGGCACCGTGAACCTGACTGGCAACTTCACCCACACCGGTGGAACCATCCGCGAGATCGCCCTTAACACGGGAAACTTCAACTTCCTGACAGGCACACACTCCTTCACATCGGGCGGCACGGTCACCGGCGATATCAACTTTGTCGTCAACAGCGGGGCCACACTTAACATGGGCACCAGCACCATGTCGGGCAACGCCTTCACACTTTCCAATGGGGGCACGCTCGGCATCGGCTCGCCAAATGGAATCACTACCGCCCCTACTGCCTCGGGCAATATTCAAACAACCACCCGCACCTATAATACCGGCGCGAATTACACCTACAACGGCACAGCAAATCAAGCAACAGGGAACGGTCTTCCCGCCACAGTAAACAACCTCACCATCGATAACACGGGAGGCGCTGGAAATAATATTGTCACCCTCGGGGCCAGTCACACCGTGAACGGCGTACTCACCTTTACCAACGGTAATATTGCCACAGGAGCCAATTCCATTATTTTGCCGGTTGCGGCAACCGTTTCGGGAGCGGGGACTGGAAAATATGTAAACGGGAATGTTCAACGGGCATTCACTGCCGGGTCCCCAACATTCACCTTCCCGATCGGTGACGGATCAAACTACGCGCCGGTTGATCTTACATTTACCGGCATCACCACCGGGGGAGATGTCACCGCATCCACCACCGCAAGCGATTGTGCGGGGAGTTCCGGCATCGACACCGCGAAGAGCGTCAATCACTGCTGGACCCTGACCAACTCGGGGACAGTGTTTACGAGTTACAGCCCCACTTTTAATTTTGTCGGCGTCGGCACCGATGCAGATGCCGGGGCAAACACCGCCAACTTTATCGTCAGAAGATTCTCGGGCGGGACATGGTCCGCCACAACCAACGGCACCCGCACAGCCACAAGCACACAGGCAACCGGGGTAACTGCCATGAGCGATTTTGCTGTTGGAGAATCTTCACTGGCCAACACAACCACAACCGTTAACTGCGCCACCAACCCGGTGACAGTGTTCTCAGGAACCGTCTGTACCGCCACGGTTACACGGGCCAGCGGCGCGAACACCCCCAGCGGCACAATCACTTGGGGCACGGATGGGGCGGGTGCTTTTACTGCGGCGAATACCTGTAATTTGGTTGCCACCGTCACACCCGGAGTTTCTGATTGTTCTGTCACCTACACCCCCAGCGCAGTTGGCACCGGTTCTCACACGGTCTCTGCATCCTACGGCGGCGATGGGAATTTCAACAGCAGCAACGGGAATCAAGTCGTAACGGTTAATAAAGCCACCCCAACAATTAATTTTGGCGCAGCACCAACACCCACTTATCTGGGCGGCAATTTCACCGTCAGTGCAAACACTACCAATACCGATAGCAGCACCCTGACCTACAGCTATGTGAGCGGTCCGTGTGCATTCGTCAGCGGCGCAGATTTCAGTTCCTCAGGTGCTGGAGCTTGTGTAGTTCAAGCCAATGGAGCGGCAACGGCTAACTTCAATGCCGCCACACAGACGCAAAATGTAACGATCGCCAAAGCCACACCGACGATCAATTTTAGCGCAGCGCCGACACCCACTTATCTAGGCGGCAACTTCACCGTCAGCGCTTCGACCACCAACACCGATAGCAGCGCGTTGACCTACAGCTATGTGAGCGGTCCGTGCGCATTCGTCAGCGGCGCGACTTTCAGTTCCTCAGGAGCTGGCGCCTGCGTGGTTCAAGCAGACGGAGCGGCGACGACTAATTTCAATGCGGCCTCACAGACACAGAATGTAACGATCGCCAAAGCCACACCGACGATCAACTTTGGTGCAGCACCGACACCCACTTTCCCGGGCGGCAACTTCACCGTCAGCGCTTCGACCACCAATACCGATAGCAGCACGTTGACCTACAGCTATGTGAGCGGTCCCTGTACTTTCGTCAGCGGCGCAGATTTCAGCCCAACTGGAACAGGCACTTGTGTCGTCAGAGCCGATGGTGCGGCCACTGCCAATTTCAACTCTGCCACACAGACGCAAAACGTTATCATTTCAGCAGTGGGTGCCACCACCCCGGTCATCACCTTCGACCCCGCACCAACGCCTACCTATTTGGGCGGCAACTTCACCGTCAGTGCAACGACCACAAACACCGATAGCAGCGCCCTGACCTACAGCTATGTGAGCGGTCCGTGCGCATTTGTCAGCGGCGCAACTTTCAGTTCATCAGGAGCAGGCACTTGCGTCGTCAGAGCCGATGGTGCGGCTACTGCCAATTTCACTGCCGCGTTCCAAACTCAAAACGTCAGCATCGCCAAGGCGAATCCGACCCTGTCCATTTCGAATCCATCGGTTACTTTTACAGGCGCTCCACAAACTGCGAACGTTGTTGGATCTGTAGCTGGGACGGTCAGTAACATCCTTTACAACGGTTCGCCAACTGCGCCAACCAGTGTGGGTACTTATGCCGTCACTGCAGATTTCGCACCGACAGATTCCACAAACTACAACGATCGGATCGCGGCTTCGGCGGGCAACTTCACGATTAACCCGGTAGGCTCCGGCGTTGACTATCCCACATTCCAGGATGTCCCAACCGATTACTGGGCATGGCAGTATATCGAGGCGATCTATGCCGCCGGTATCACTGGCGGATGCGGTAATGGGAACTACTGCCCAACCGATATCGTTACGCGCGCGCAAATGGCGATTTTCATTCTGCGCGGTATTCATGGAGAATACTACGCTCCCCCAACTGCAACAGGATCTGTATTCGCTGATGTCCCCGCCGATTATTGGGCCGCCGACTGGGTGGAACAGCTGGCCCTGGAAGGAATCACAGGCGGGTGCGGCAACGGCAATTTCTGTCCTGATGCACCCATCACTCGCGCAGAGATGTCCGTGTTCCTGCTGCGAACGAAATATGGAAGCGATTATCTGCCCCCGGCCGCCAGTGGACTGCTCTTCACTGATGTCCCCGCCGATTACTGGGCTGTAGATTGGATTGAGCAGCTCGCCTTGGAAGATATTGCCCGAGGATGCGGAAACGGGAACTTCTGCCCTGACACACAAGTCACCCGTGATCAAATGGCTGTCCTTCTCCAAAAATTGTTTGGTTTCCCGCTGCCATAAAGATCGATCCCAAATAAAAAAATAACAAATCTGCCGCAGGCACGTTGCCTGCGGCAGATTTGTTATAGACAGCTCAAGTGCCATTTGCCACTATATATCCATATCAGCGAATTATGCAGATTTTCGTGGATAACTATTTTGGTTTTGTGCTTCCTCCAAAAGAACCCAACTTGGGTTAAGGAATTCGGCAACACTTACACAAGTATTCCTTAAACACACAGAAAGACGCGCAAGTAGGGCGTATTCATCTAAATACACGTTTATATCCAATTTATCGACTTTGCAAATATGTTATTTTCCCTCTTGACTTTTGCGCGAATCACATTAGAATACGCTTAACACCTTTCAAAATTGAAAACATCCTTGCAAAAGCATTGCGTGCTTTTTTTTTAATCAGTTTTTTAAATCAAATTAGAAACCTGCATACAGGTTTAACTTTCAAAACAAAATTGCAATAAAAGGTATTTTGGACTTTCGGGACGATTGTAGAACAAACAAAGCTATTAATGAGGATTCGATCTGAATGGAAAAGAAAAGCAAAATTCAGGAATTGGCAGAAAAAATCTGTATCTCTTACGATGAGTTCATCGGTGAAATGCGCAAGAAAGGGTGCAGTGAACCCACTGCGTCCAAGATATGGCGGGGTGAGTACGAAAACTATAGAGACTATAAAGACAACGATATCAATTTAAGCAATTTACGCAAAGCAGCCGATGTATTGAAAGTGGGTCCTGGTTCGCTGCTTCCAAAATGAATTTTCCAGCCGTGCGATCATGGCTGGTATTTTTTTGCACAATATACGGCAAGGAGACGGGTATGAAAAATAGTTTGTTTATCAAGATTTCATCAGCTTTTTTGGTTGTTATGCTTGCACTGGCAATGCTGCCTGTGCAAAATGCATTTGCTGCTGTTACACGCCCCACGGACTGGACTTCCGTTGGAAGCTCCGTAGGAAACGGCACTACACTAAGCACAAGCGGCTCCTATGCCGCGGCGGCTGGAACGCAGCGCTATACCCTGCTCGCCGTGACGGTCGTCAATACGGGAGCTACCGTAACCAGCACGGTCAGCGGAACCTGGGGCAGTGTGGCATTCAACAGCAATACCCCCACACGCTTTATCGGTCAGGTCGGAAATACGACCGGTCGCCGTGTGATTTATCTGTTTGGTTTCAACGAAGCAGATATTGCGGCACGCGCCAATGACACGATTACGATCAATTCATCCCTGAACTCCGCCGCAACATATATGCACAGTTATATGTCAACCTATGCGGGAGTAAGCCAAACCTCGTCTTACACATTCAGTTCCGACGACAATGGCGGCGGCAATACGACGACGGCTCAATACACGTCAGCTCTTAACACTATCAATGGAAGCTATGGCGCCTCGATCCTGCTCGTTGGTGGGACTACAGGCGGCGGCGTCACCAATACGGATGCAGCAGCCAACCCCAACACTACCTATGCCATGAACGTTAATAATGTTCAGGTGGGAACTGCGAGCGGCACCTATGCCACCTTGGGAACAAAGGCATTTACAGGCACTGCAACCACCCAGCCGACATTCACTTTTTCGAATAACAGAAATGTCTTGATCGGTGTGGTTCTTGCCCCATCTCTTCCCAACACCACTACAGTTGGTACAGCAACGGCAACTGCTGCCAGCACCACATCCATTAACGTCTCGATGCCATATACAGATGATGGAAATGCAAACAACACCTATACGGTTGACTACAAACTCTCTTCCGCCGTTGGTTGGACAAACTGGGTGACAAACGCGGCCCATACCGCATCCCCCTACACAACCACCATCACAGGCCTGAGCGCAGCAACCAGTTACGACGTGCGTGTGACCTACAATGATGCCACAGATGGCGTTACTGGGACAAACCCACAAACCATCAATAACGTCACAACACTAACAAACACATTTGATACAAGTGTCCGCTTTACTGGAAACGGGAATCCGCTGACCCAGAGCTACACGGTCGGATCAGGCGGGGACTTGCTTGTCGTATCCATCGTGGCGGGAGGCAATACTGCCAGAACCGGCGGCGCGCCCACCTACAATAGCATTGCGCTTACTCAGGCAGATGCCAACAGGACCGCCAACGAAACAGTCACCGAAATGTGGTACCTGACAAACCCGCCGAACGGTGCGGCTTATAACATCAGCATACCAAACAACGGCGGCCTCAACCTCTACGCGACGGCTTCCTCCTATTTTGCACAGAGCGGCTACACCTTTGCTCTCGATGTGGCAAACGGGAATACGAACGGCAATTCTGCCAACCCATCTGTCTCTGTAACGACCACTGCAAACGGGGATGTGATCGTCGGCGCAATGGGCAATGGGGGTAACGCCGCTCCCACTGGCCGCAGCGGAACCATGCTTTACGAAAACGACAATGGCTTTTTCTCTGATAACAGCCAATATTTTTACCAAACAACTGCCGGGGCTTATGCCACCAGTTGGACGATAGGTGCTGACGATTGGGGTGTCGTCGTCGCTGCATTCAAGCAAGTCCCCACAACAACCACCGTTGGCACCGCCACAGCCACTGCGGCAAGTTCGACCACGATCAATGTTTCCATGCCGTATACGGTCGATAACAATGCAAACAACACTTACACGGTCGAGTATAAGCTCTCTTCCGCCGGTGGATGGACAAACTGGATTACGAATGCAACGCATACGGCATCTCCCTACACAACGACCATCACGGGGCTTTCGCCTGCATCCAATTACGATGTACGCGTAACCTATAATGATGCCGATGGTGTCACAGGGACGAACCCGCAAACGATTAACAACGTCATGACAGGCCTGACCGATACGAGCGTCCGCTTTACTGGAAACGGGAATCCGCTGACCCAAAGCTACACGGTTGGATCAGGCGGAGATCTGCTTGTCGTATCCATCGTGGCGGGAGGCAATACTGCCAGAACAGGCGGCGCACCCACTTACAATGGCATCGCGCTCACCCAGGCAGATGCCAACCGGACCGCCACTGAGACCGTCACCGAAATGTGGTATCTCACGAACCCGCCGAACGGTGCAGCCTACAACATTAGCATTCCCAATAACGGTGGCCTCAACCTCTACGCGACGGCTTCCTCCTACTTTGCGCAAAGCGGCTACACCTTTGCTCTCGATGTGGCAAACGGGAATACGAACGGCAATTCTGCCAACCCATCTGTCTCTGTAACGACCACTTCAAACGGGGATGTGATCGTTGGTGCGATGGGAAATGGGGGTAACACTGCCCCCACCGGCCGAAGTGGCACTATGCTTTACGAAAACGACAACGGCGCTTTCTCTGATAACAGCCAGTATTTTTATCAGACGACCGCCGGGGCTTATGCCACCAGTTGGACGATAGGTGCTGACGATTGGGGTGTCGTTGTCGCAGCGTTCAAACAGACAATATTACCCAACACCACCACAGTTGGCACTGCAACAGCCATTGCGGCAAGTTCGACCACGATCAATGTTTCCATGCCGTACACGGATGATGGCAACTTAAACAACACCTACACGGTTGACTACAAGCTATCTTCCGCCGGTGGATGGACAAACTGGATTACGAATGCAGCCCATACAAGCTCTCCATACGCCACCACCATCACTGGTCTGTTGCCTTCAAGCGACTACGATGTGCGTGTGACCTACAATGATGCCGACGGCGTCACGGGAACGAATCCGCAGACGATCAGCAACATCACGACTCCTGCCATCCCCATTTCGGGAAGCTGGACAAATGTTTACAGCGGCACTGGAACGACGGTTGTTAACGCCGTATCCGCTACCAGCACAAGCACATGTACAGCAGGGGCAGGCAGCAACCGGGTAGTTTTGGTCGCTTTTTCTGCTTCCGCAGCGGCCGCGGCCAATTCCAATTTTTCAATGACAGTCCCAACTGCCACATTCGGCGGAGTATCGGTCACTGAAATTACAAGCACAAAAGCAAGCACGGACCTCCGACCACACGCATGGATCGGTTACATCAAGGAAGCGAATATTCCGGCTGGCGCACAAAATATCAGCATCACCTTTACCAAGGGCGGCACCAATAACAGCGCCATTGGCAATATCAGTATCTTCTGCGCCACGTTCACCAATGTGGATCAAACCTCGGTCTATTCGCACGCGGCTGTAGGCCCCAATGCTGCGTTTCAACCCGCTTCTCCAACCATCTCCATGAATGTTGGTGTGAATGACCAGGCCATCCTTTTCACACCCAATTCAGCAAACGCGACGGTCAACAACTACACTCCCACCTCCTATTCGGCCGCACTGTACTTCGCTAATGCTGGTTATAGTGTTGACATCGCGCACAGGACGATCCCAGCTACGGCAGTGACTGGAGAAAATACGTCCGTAACCTGGAGTGCAAATGGCAGGTCTTCCATCCTTGGCGTCACCTTAAAGCGTGCGCCTGACAAGCTGGATCAGGTCATTACTGTTGGCACCGCAGCTCCTGCGAATGCAGCCTTCGGCACTACTTTCCCCGTGGATGCAACATCCGATTCGGGTCTGAATGTCGCAATTACAACCAGCGGAGGATGTTCCGGCAGCGGTACATCCAGCGCCGTCATCACGATGACCAGCGGCACGACCGCCTGTGTGGTTCACTATAACCAGGCTGGGGATACAACTTATAACGCCGCTCCTGAAGTGACCAGTTCCACCACGGCGCAAAAGGCAACCGCAACGATCACATTCAACGCGGCTCCCACCCCCACTTATTTGGGCGGCAACTTCACGGTCAGCGCTTCAACAGATAACACGGACAGCTCGACCCTAACCTACAGCTATGTGAGCGGCCCTTGTGCATTTGTCAGCGGTGCAACATTTAGCTCTTCCGGTGCAGGGACCTGTGTCGTTCAAGCCAATGGAGCAGCGACGGCTAATTTCAATGCTGCATCGCAGACACAAAATGTTTCGATCGCCAAGGCCACGGCCACCGTCACTCTCGGCAGCCTCGCACAGACCTATGACGGCACGCCGAAGTCTGCCACTGCCACAACGACTCCCAACGGCCTGACCGTGGACTTCACCTACAACGGCTCGCCCACCGCTCCCACCAATGCAGGCAGCTATACTGTCGTCGGTACGATCAACGATGCGAATTATGTCGGCACATCCACCGACACGCTCGTAATCTCGAAGGCGACGGCCACTGTCACCCTCGGCAGCCTTGCACAGACCTATGACGGCACGCCGAAGTCCGCTACTGCCACAACAACCCCCAACGGCCTGACCGTAGACTTCACTTATAACGGTTCACCTACCGCTCCCACCAATGCAGGCAGCTATACAATCGTCGGTACCGTCAATGATCCAAACTACACAGGTTCATCCACTGACACTTTGGTGATTGCCAAGGCCACAGCTACCGTTACATTGGGCAGTCTGGCGCAGACCTATGACGGCACACCGAAATCCGCCACCGCTACAACAACCCCCAACGGCCTGACCGTGGACTTCACCTATAACGGTTCTCCCACTGCACCCACCAATGCGGGCAGTTACACCGTTGTTGGTACGATCAACGACGCGAATTATGTGGGTACATCCACTGATACTTTGGTGATCTCGAAGGCTACAGCCACCATCACCCTCGGAAGCCTCGCACAGACCTATGACGGTACTCCGAAGTCTGCCACTGCTACGACAACTCCCAATGGCCTGACCGTGGATTTCACCTACGACGGTTCACCTACTGCACCCACCAATGCAGGAAGTTATACCGTCGTTGGCACGATCAACGATGCGAATTATGTCGGCACATCCACCGATACTCTTGTGATCTCGAAGGCCACAGCAACCGTCACTCTCGGCAGTCTTGCACAGACCTATGACGGTACGCCGAAGTCCGCCACCGCCGCAACAACTCCCAACGGCCTGACCGTGGACTTTACTTATAATGGTTCACCTACCGCCCCCACCAACGCCGGCAGCTATACCGTTGTTGGCACAGTCAATGACCCGAATTATGTAGGGACCTCCACTGATACGCTTGTGATCTCGAAAGCCGCAGCAACCGTCACTCTCGGCAGCCTCGCACAGACCTATGACGGTACACCTAAATCCGCCAGTGCTGTAACTAATCCACTTGCCCTGACCGTGGACTTTACTTATGATGGATCACCCACTGCTCCGACCAACTCAGGCAGTTACACCGTTGTTGGTACGATCAACGATGCGAATTATGTCGGCACATCCACTGATACGCTCGTAATCTCGAAGGCGACAGCCACCGTCACTCTCGGCAGCCTTGCACAGACCTATGACGGTACGCCGAAGTCTGCCACCGCCACAACAACCCCCAACGGCCTGACCGTGGACTTGACTTACAACGGTTCACCCACCGCCCCTACCAATGCAGGCGGCTACACGGTTGTCGGAACCATCAATGACCCGAATTATGTAGGAACCTCCACTGATACGCTAGTGATCTCGAAAGCCACAGCCACTGTCACTCTCGGCAGCCTTGCACAGACCTATGATGGCACACCGAAATCTGCCACCGCCACAACAACTCCCAATGGCCTGACCGTAGACTTCACCTATAATGGTTCGCCCACCGCTCCCACCAATGCGGGCAGCTACACCGTCATCGGTACCATCAATGACGTGAACTATGCGGGGTCATCGACTGACACGTTGGTCATCTCGAAGGCCGCAGCCACTGTCACCCTCGGCAGCCTTGCACAGACCTATGATGGCACACCGAAATCTGCCACCGCCACAACAACCCCCAACGGCCTGACCGTGGACTTCACCTACAACGGTTCGCCCACCGCTCCCATCAATGCAGGCAGCTATACCGTTGTCGGAACGGTGAATGACCCGAATTACGCCGGTTCATCCACTGATACTTTAGTAATTTCGAAGGCTACAGCTACTGTTACTTTGGGCAGTCTAGCGCAGACCTATGATGGCACGCCAAAATCCGCCACTGCCACAACTACTCCCAATGGCCTCACCGTGGACTTTACCTATAACGGTTCGCCCACCGCTCCCACCAATGCGGGCAGCTACACCGTCATCGGTACCATCAACGATGCGAATTATGTGGGCACCTCCACTGATACCCTGGTGATCGCCAAGGCTAATCAGAACATCTCATTTACCACACCGGCTCCGGTTGGTGCTCTAGTTGGCGGCCCTGCCTATACTCCGTCTGCATCTTCCACATCCAGTCTATCGGTCGTCATCACCATTGACGCAGCCTCCGCCGCGGTCTGCTCCATCTCCAGCGGTGACGTTTCCTTCTTTGGAACAGGCACCTGTACCATCAATGCCAATCAGGCAGGCGATGCCAATTACAACCCCGCACCTCAGGCCCAACAGGCCTTTGGCGTGGGTCTCGGAAATCAGGTTATCACGATGACTTCGACAGCCCCAGCTGCTGCGGTCGTCAGCGGACCTGTCTACACCCCAAGCGCAACGGGTGGGCCTTCCGGTAACCCGGTCATATTCACAATCGATGCGTCCGCTGCCTCGGTCTGCTCAATTTCAAGCGGCGATGTTTCCTTCCAGGCGGTTGGTACTTGTGTTGTCAATGCCAATCAAGCAGGCAGTTCCACTTACGCCGCCGCTTCGCAGGTTCAACAGTCATTTGCAGTTGGCAAGGGCACGCCCATTGTTTCGTGGTCCAATCCCGCAGACATCACCTACGGCACTCCGCTGAGCGCAATACAGCTCAACGCCACAGCTTCAGTACCCGGCACCTTTACGTACAATCCCGTTTTGAACTCTGTTCTGGGGACAGGCGCAGGGCAGGTACTGTCGGTCGATTTCACCCCAACAGACTCGGCCAATTATCTCAACGTTAATGGCACCACCGTTACCATTAACGTCCTTACTGCCAACCCAACCCTGTCTGTTACCAACTCACCTGTTGTTTACAACGGCTCACCGCAGGCGGCAATTGTGGTTGGGTCCGTGCCTGGCACGGTCAGTAACATTCTCTATAATGGCTCTATAAACCAGCCAAAGAATCCTGGTACCTACTCGATTACGGCCGATTTTGCCCCAACTGACAGCGTCAACTATAACAATCTGACGGCAGCTTCAGCAGGCGACTTCATCATTAACTCAAAAGATCCGGACTACCCCACATTTGCAGATGTTCCCATGAATCACTGGGCTTGGGCATATGTTGAATCGATCTACGCAGCCGGGATTACAGCTGGCTGCGGTACAAACCCGCTGATTTACTGCCCAGATGAACCTATTACCCGCGCACAAATGGCGATCTTCATCCTGCGCGGGGTGCATGGTAAAACATACGTCCCGCCAGTTGCCAGCGGCACAGTATTTACAGATGTTCCTACCGACTACTGGGCTGCCGATTGGATCGAGCAACTAGCAGAAGAAGGCATCACAGTCGGTTGCGGTGACGGGAACTATTGTCCGGAGAATGCCATCACCCGTGCGGAAATGTCCATCTTCCTGCTGCGCTCGAAACTCGGCAACACTCACACCCCGCCACCGGCCACCGGCACGACATTTAACGATGTCCCTGCTGATCACTGGGCGGCAAGCTGGATCGAACAACTGGCATTTATGGAAATTACCAGCGGCTGCGGTAATGGAGCCTTCTGTCCGGAAGGACAGGTCACCCGCGACCAGATGGCGGTCTTCATCCAGCGCATGTTCGAATTCCCATTGCCATAAGTTTCAGATATAACCCAATATGTAAAACTGCCACAGGAAATTCCTGTGGCAGTTTTTTTATGGCAATAGGGATTTGCCCGGATGGGGTGCAACGCTGCCTTTTTGTCGGCTGTTTTGTGTGAAATACCTACTCTCAAGCGGCGGAAATAGCGCATCCGTTTTTCTGGTTTTACACCAGCTACGCGCCTTTCAATTACGAAAGCTGTATTCCTGTAACTCAAAAAGCGGATATGCCTGCGTTATAATTTTCACAAACGATTCTCAAGAGGTGTGTGGTGGAAAGCAAAAACCAGACATTTACACAAGATAATTTTTCAGAAGAATTACTGCAAACCGTCTATTTACAAGCCGGGGATGGCATCTTTTTGGTCGACGATCAAAAGATCATAGCGGCGAATCCGTACGGTTGTGACATGTTTGGGTATTCCAGCGATGAAATCATTGGATTGCCACTGATGAAACAGGTTCCCGAAGATGAGATCACTCATATAACTGAAAAACTGGCATTGCTCGCAATCACCAAGTTTGTCATCTCTGAAACGTCCTTTTACCGCAAAGATGGCTCTCGTATGGAGGTTGAAATCAGCGGAAAAATATTGTCCAATGGACAAATTCTTGGAATCATGCGGGACATCTCAGAACGTAAAGCGGCAGAAAAGGTCTTGCTGGAAGCGCAAAACAAGATAGTGGAAAACGAACGCTTAATGGCTTCTTTCAGGGAGCGTGAGCGATTGGCGCGTGAAATACACGACAGTATTGGGCAAACCCTCGGCTATATCAATATGCAAGTGGAGGCGATCCGCGATCTGAACAACAAGGGTGAGAAGGAAAGATTAAAGTCCATGCTGGCAAGGTTATCGGAGGCGGCGCAGGAGTCGCATCGCGACATCCGTACATATATTCAAGGCTTAAAGAACAGCATACCGGACATCCATCAGGAATTTTTTGTCGCATTGGCTCGATACTGTAATCACTATGAACAAACTTATATGTTCAAAGTCGAACTCAACCTGCCACAAAACCCGCCTGATCTGCTGGCAAGCGTCCAGGTTGAAACACATCTGATCTATATCATTCGTGAAGCGCTGGGGAACGCGCGCAGGTATTCAGGGGAGAATCAAGCAAGCGTCGTAATTGAAGTGGAGAATGAATTCGTGCAAGCCGTGATAGAAGATCATGGTGTGGGCTTCAATGAGAAACTCAATCAATCGAACAGCAGCAAAAGCTCACACTTCGGGTTGAAGATCATGCGCGAACGCGCAGGGGAAGTCGGGGGGACAGTGAAGGTTGAAAGCGCACCCGCCAAAGGGACGCGTGTGATCGCGCGTTTACCAAGAAAACTCTCCAGTGGAGAGGCACTCACGGCGCGTGTCATGATCGCGGATGATCATCCGCTGTTTATGGATGGGCTGCGAAATATGCTGGCAGTGCGCGGCGTGCATGTGATCGGTACAGCCAGGGATGGCATGGAAGCACGGGAGATGGCACGCGCTTTGCAGCCCGATATTATCTTGATGGATATTAATATGCCGCGCATGAACGGGCTGGAGGCTACCCGCCTGATCAGGCTGGAGATGCCCCATGTCAAAGTTGTAATGTTGACTACTTCGATGGAAAAGGAAGACGTGCTCGAAGCCTTGAAGGTGGGTGCATCAGGCTATTTTTCCAAAGGGATGGGCGCAGACGAGTTCATGCTGCGACTGGAGGAGATCACGCGCGGCGAGACGGAGTTCTCTGCCGAGGTGGCGAATCAATTACTGGAGATGTTCATTAAAAAATCCACCGCTATGGCTGAGTTGCCTGAAAGGCAGGTGGAAATTTTGCGGCTTGTGTCACAAGGCCTGACATACAGAGCAATCGGCGACAGACTATACCTGACTGAGCGCACGGTGAAATACCATATGGGAGAAATCCTCTCGCGCTTGCATTTGAAGGGACGGCAGGAGGCGGAAGAGTATGCCAGACGGCGGGGATTGGCGTGATTTTCAGACTCTAAAGGTTTTCCTTTAGGGTCTTTTTATTTAAGACTGTACTTTGTACTGTACTTCACAAACGCAGAAATATATTAATATCCCCTCATGACTTCCTTCCGCCAGCGGGCAATCGTGATCTATGGAGATTCCGTGCTTCTTGAAGGAATTGCGGAATCTCTGCACAAACGCGGGAATCTGACAGTGATGACCGTTTCTCCCCAGATAGATTCCACCTACCTTGCCGATCTTCACCCGGACCTTGTGCTGGTGGATGCTTCGCAAATTAAGCTCAATCAAATAGAGGAACTGACCACCGCTTTCTCCGCGGAGCACGTCCCTCCAATCATCCACCTCAATATGGATTCTCAGAAATTGACCATCACTTCCACTCAACAATTCCCTGCCGCCAGTTTTGACGATTTGGAACAGGCACTCGAATTCATTGAGAAACCAATACAACTCGCAAGGAGAATGTTATGAAACATCATCTTTTCAGTAAAGCCCTCATCTTATCCCTTCTGCTAGCGCTGACCGTTGGCATGTTGGGCGTCACCCCCGCATATGCGGCCACCCTCACCGTCGCCAACTCTAACGATAGCGGCCCTGGCTCCCTGCGTCAGGCCATTGCAGATGCAGTGCCAGGGGACATCATCACTTTCAGCGGTGATATGACCATTCCGCTTGCCAGCGAATTGGTGATTAGCAAAGACCTTACAATTGACGCCACACCCAATAGCGTCATCGTCAGCGGCGAAAATGTCACCCGCGTCTTCAATGTCACCGACGGGACGGTAGCATTCAATCACCTGACGATTGCCAACGGCAACGTCCAAACCTTCGATTGCGGCGGATACCCTTTCCAATGCGGTGGCGGACTGATTTTACAAAGCAATGACACCATCCATGTGACGGTCACAAATAGTATCTTTTCCAGCAACCAGGCAGACTACGGAGGCGGCATTGATCATCAGGGGAGTGGAACACTAGTAATAGTAGACAGCACATTCTCCGACAATAGTGCGTCCTCCAAAGGAGGTGGTATTCACACCTTTTCGGGCACACTGACCGTAACGAACAGCACTTTTTCCAACAACAGCGCAGACTGGCGCGGTGGCGGCATTAATCAGGATGGCGGCACGGTGACCGTGACGAACAGCACCTTCTCCGACAACAACGCAAACGAGGGCGGCGGCATCTACAACTACATTGGCGCACTGACGGTAACGAACAGCACCATTTCCCATAACAGCGCAGGCTGGGGCGGCGGTCTACACACCGAGGTTGGAACGCTGACGGTGACGAACAGCAATGTCATTAACAACACTGCTTCAACGGTTGGCGGTGGTATTTATAACGCGGGAAAGTTGACCGTGACTAACAACAATGTGGCTGGCAACTCTTCTTACCTTGGCGGCGGTATTTTCAATCACGGTGAAGCAGATATAGCAAACAGCACATTTTCAAAAAACTCTGTTTCTGAATCAGGTGGAGGTATTTACAACGATGATATCGGCATATTACAAATAGTGAACAGTACCTTTTTTGGTAACACTGCGGATTGGGATTCTGGCGGCATTCAAAGCAGGGGCGGGACAATTACAATTGATAGCAGCACCTTCTATCAAAATAGTGCCGGTCATATTGGCGGCGGTCTGGCGAGTTATTTCACTTCTGCAATAGTAAATAATACGATTATCGCCGACAACTTGGGGGAAAATTGTGATACCACTATGAATCCAATTTTGGGAGCAAACAACCTTACAAATGATAGCTCCTGCGGTGATAGTTTTATTATTTCATCCACGATTCGGCTCGGCACGCTGGGCGATTATGGCGGGTACACTCAAACCATCCCGCTGCTGTCAGGCTCTTCTGCCATTGATGCCGGAAACGACGCCACTTGCCCAACTACCGACCAGCGCGGAACAACCCGGCCGCAGGGGGCAGCTTGTGATATCGGCGCATTTGAATATGTTGAATCGGTATCCCCACCTCCTCCAGCAGTTTTTGCCGATGTGCCGTTAACCCACTGGGCAAATGAGTGGGTTGAGAAGTTGTATCGCGCTGGAATCACCAGCGGGTGCAGTACAGAGCCACACCTGCTTTATTGTCCCGAAGCCACGGTCACCCGCGCACAAATGGCAATTTTCATCCTGCGTGGGATTCATGGAAGTGCATATACCCCTCCAGCAGCAACAGGCACTGTCTTTTCAGACGTTCCGCTCGGCTCCTTCGCCGATGCCTGGATTGAACAATTAGCAAGTGAAGGAATCACCACAGGCTGCGGCAACGGAAACTACTGTCCCGAAGCCACGATCACCCGCGCTGAAATGTCCATCTTCCTCCTGCGCGGAAAATTCGGAAGTGCATATACCCCTCCAACAGCAACAGGCACTGTCTTTTCAGATGTTCCGCTCGGCTCCTTCGCCGATGCCTGGATCGAACAACTGGCAATCACAGGCATCACGACAGGTTGCGGCAATGGAAATTATTGTCCAGATGCTCCAGTCACCCGCGCTGAAATGGCGGTATTTCTGGTAAAGACATTTAACCTGCCATAACAGTCGTTTGACCCAACACAATAAAATAAACCTGCCGCAGATAGTCTGCGGCAGGTTTATTTTATCTTTATGCTACACTATCCTTATCAACGTATCTCAAAATCTCAAACGGTGTTTACTGGTACACTATGCAAGTCTTGACGAAAAAACTTCCCTTTTGGCTTAAACTTTTATACGGCTCCGGTGACTGGGGACTCTCCAGCATCGGCATGATGCGCTCCATTTTTTATGCGCTGTATCTCACCGATGTGGTTGGCATTGAGCCGCGCCTCGCATCTTTGGGCGCGCTGGCAGGTATTGTCTGGGATGCGATCAACGACCCCTTGATCGGCATGCTCAGTGACCGCATCAAAACGCGCTGGGGAAGAAGGCGACCCTTCCTTTTGTGGTTCGCATTTCCATTTGGCTTGAGTTTCGTCATCCTGTGGTCGGCACCAAATTGGGAAAGCCAGATCGCATTGACGATCTACGTCACCCTCGCCTTCATGCTCTCCGATACATTGACCACCCTCGTGGCAATGCCATATCTTGCCCTGACCCCGGAATTGACTCGTGATTATGATGAACGCACCACGCTCTCAAGCTTCCGCACGGTGTTCCAATTACTCGCGGCAATGGCAATCGTCATCACCGCCCCCATGATCGTGGACGAGGTCATTTCAAACGGCGGCACACAACAGCAGGGATTCATGCTCGCAGGCGCGATCTTCGGCGGATTGGGTGCGGTTCCGCTCTTTTTAATTGGCTGGTTCGTACGGGAAAATTTCCAACCCGAGGCGCAGGAAGATCTGCCCTTCCGTGAGACCCTGCGCATCGCATGGAAAAACATTCCCTTCCGCTATGCCGCAGGGATTTACATGTTCAACTGGTCCGCAGTGGACATGATCGCCATCATCTTTCCTTACTTTCTTCTTTACTGGGTCGCTGAAGGCAACCTGCTTGCCAAGGTCAACGTGCTCGGCGTGGACCTTGCGCTCGAATCCGCCTTCTTCGGCATCATGATGCTCGTTTGCATTCTATGTGTCCCATTCTGGCTATGGCTGGCAAAAACGCGCAACAAACGTGAAGCATACATTCTCGGAATGATCTTTTGGGTGATCGTGCAGGCCATGATATTCACCATTCAACCCGGCGACACCGATTATTTATTGCTCATCGGCGCACTGGCCGGGGTCGGCGTTTCAGCCGCCTATATTTTGCCCGACTCTATTTTGCCCGACGTGATCGAATGGGATGAGCTTCGCACCCGCCGCAGGCAGGAAGGCATCTATTACGGCATCCGCACCCTCATCCGCAAACTGACCGGCGCGCTGGTGATCTTCCTCACCCTGCAAACACTGGGCTGGTCTGGCTATCAAGCCCCACCCGAAGGTGCCATTCAATCCACGCAACCAGAATCAGCTTTGCTCGCAATTCGATTAATGGTCTCCCTTCTCGGCGCCATCGTCCTTGCTGGCACGATCCTTCTGGCCTGGTCATATCCGCTCTCGCGTGAAAAATACGAGCGGATTCAAAAACTGTTAAAGCATCGCAGGGATGAAAAGCCGGTCAAACCCAAGCCGGTAACTGATTCTGTTTCGACAACAGACTCTCCCGAAATAGAGCCCCCAAAACCCGCCTGACGATTTTCGCTCAAACAAAAAACGGACAGCCCATTTGCTGTCCGTTTTTTATGCAATCCACTTTATTTAAATCACCGATAATTCTTCATACACACCGAAGGTTTCCTTCATCACTGCCACGATCTCGCCCAATGTAGCATAAGCATGGACACATTCCATGATATAGGGCATCGTGTTCTCTGTGCCTTCGCAGGCGATTCGCAATCGATCCAGCGTCTGACCCACGCGGCCATTATCGCGAGTCTTGCGGACTTCATTCAAGCGACCCACCTGACGGTCGTAACCATTCGGGTCCATCTTTAGGATCGGGATCGTGAATTGTTTTTCCTCGGCATAGGCATTCACACCGACGATCTTGCGCACACCCAGATCGATCTCGCGTTGATATCGATAGGCCGCATCGGCGATCTCGCTTTGGAAGAATCCTTTTTCAATGGCAGGGATCACACCGCCCAATTCCTCCACCCTGCGGAAATAATCATAGGCTTGCTTTTCCATGCGGTCTGTCTGCGCTTCGACGAAGAAACTGCCGCCCAATGGATCAATGGTGTTCGTCACACCTGATTCTTCAGCAATGATCTGCTGGGTGCGCAGGGCAATCGTCACCGCATGTTCGGATGGCAAAGCCAGCGCTTCATCTAGTGAATTTGTGTGCAGGCTTTGCGTTCCTCCCAGCACCGCCGCCAAAGCCTGGATCGCTACGCGGACAACGTTATTTTCTGGCTGTTGGGCGGTCAATGAAACACCTGCCGTCTGCGTGTGAAAACGCAGCAACCACGAGCGCGGATTCTTCGCCTTGAAAGTCTCGCGCATCTCACGTGCCCAAATGCGGCGCGCCGCGCGATACTTGGCGATCTCTTCAAAGAAATCGTTGTGCGCGTTAAAGAAGAACGACAGGCGCGGAGCGAACTCGTCCACGTCCATGCCGCGGGCAATGCCCCAGCGCACGTATTCGAGACCGTCGGCCAGGGTAAAAGCCAGTTCCTGCGCGGCGGTTGAACCCGCCTCGCGGATGTGATATCCGCTGATCGAGATCGTATTCCACTGCGGCACTTTTTGCGCGCCGAATTCCATCGTATCCACCACCAGCCGCATCGAAGGCTCGGGCGGGAAGATGAATTCCTTTTGCGCGATGAATTCCTTGAGGATGTCGTTTTGTGTGGTGCCGCGCAATTGATCGGGACGCACACCCTTATTTTCGGCAGCGGCGATGTACATGGCCCAAATGATCGCCGCGGGCGAATTGATGGTCATGCTCGAAGAGACCTTGTCCAATGGAATGCCTTCGAGCAGGATCTCCATATCCTTCAATGACGAGATCGCCACTCCGCATTTGCCAAATTCACCCAACGCCTCGGGCTGGTCGGTATCGTAGCCCATTAACGTTGCCAAATCGAAGGCAATGCTCAATCCTGTTTGACCCTGCTCCAGTAAGTATTTGAAGCGCTTGTTCGTTTCCTCCGCAGTGCCGAAGCCCGCGAACATCCGCATGGTCCACAATTTGCTGCGATGCAAAGTCGGGTGAACTCCGCGTGTGTAGGGATATTCGCCCGGCAAACCGAGATCAGCTTCGTGATCCAGTTCGGCCACATCCTGCGGCGTGTAGACTCTGTTGATGGGTTCGGAGGAAGTAGTGATAAATTCGTTTTCGGCTTTGCGTTCAGGCAGTTGAGACAGCGCCTTCTTCAGGGAAGTCGCCTCCCATTTTTCAAGTGAGCTTTTTAGTTCGTCCAATTTTTTTCTATCGTACATGGCACACTCCTTTGGCGAGATGTACGGATTATACATGAGGCGTAGTCTGGTATACTACCAAAAATACATTTGGAAAAATAAACGAACAGGTGGATTCATCTGTCCAGCCGATTTTATAAAAGGTAAAACATGCCCCGTTTCGAACTTGACATAGATCCATGTGATCACATCACCGCAGATGCCATTGGCAGCCCGGGCCAGCGCGTCTTTTATCTTCAAGCCTATCAGGAACAACGCACGATCACGATTCTGATCGAAAAAGCCCAATTGCAATCGCTCGCCATTGGTATCGAACAATTCCTCTCGCAGATCGACCAGCAAAACCCCAACCTCGAAGAAGCGCACGGCGAATTCTCCGAAGACAAAATGCGCATCCATCCGCCCGTGGACCCGCTCTTTCGCGCAGGAGAGATCGGCCTCGGCTACGACAAGGAACGCGACCGCGTGGTCATTTTCACCAAGGAATTATTGACCGAGGAAGAAGAACCCGAATCGGCGGCACAGATCCGCTTTTGGGCAAGCCGCTCCCAGGTGCGCAAACTCGCGCGCTGGGGCGCAGACGTGGTCAGCCGCGGCCGCCCCACCTGTCCACAATGCGGCCAGCCCGAGGAACCCGGCGGACATTTCTGCCCAAAGAAGAACGGACATTTGAGTTAAGTTGAAAGTTGAAACCTTCAACCTGTAACCTTCAACCATTCTATGCTCCCGCAAAACTCCCAAACAATTCAAGCCGCTCTTACTCACGGTGATTACGAACTCAAAGGCCAGTTCATGCTTGGTTCGAATTACACGTTCTTTGTGGATGTTCAGCATGAAGGCAAAACCTATAAAGCCGTGTACAAACCCAGCAAGGGCGAACAACCGCTTTGGGATTTCCCCGATAATACGCTTGCCCTGCGCGAAGTGGCCGCCTATCAACTAAGCGAGGCGCTCGGCTTTCACATCGTCCCATTCACCACCTATCGCGACGACGGTCCCTATGGCCCCGGCTCCCTGCAGCAATATATCGAATACGATATCGAGCATCACTATTTCAACTTCACGCCCGATGAACGGGAAACCCTTCGCCCCGTTGTGCTCTTCGACATCCTCGCCAACAACGCCGACCGCAAAGGCAGTCACATCTTTTTTGAAGAAGGCACGCAAACGCTGTACGGAATCGATCACGGGATTTGTTTTCACGAAGAAAATAAACTGCGCACCGTGATCTGGGATTTCTCCGGGCAACAGATTCCAGACGATCTGCTTGCGCCTCTTGCCGACGCCGAAAACTGGTCTGACCTCTTTGAGCAGTATCTCAACCCACGCGAGATCCGCGCAATCCAGCGCCGTGCGCGGACGCTGTTAAAATCAAGAACATTCCCATTGAGACCGGCAGATAGAAGAGCATTTCCATATCCCCCGATATAGTAAAAAGAGACACTGAAATTCAGTGTCTCTTTTTGTCCACTTATAAATAGATCTTGACGTCTTCGCCGTTGTCTCTTTCGGCCTGACGAACATCAAGAATGGACTCTGTCGTGCGGGTAAGCCCGTATAATACGATGGCTGCTACCACTATGATAAGTAATCCGGTATTCATTTTGTTCTCCTTTCCATATGACACCTTAATCCCCAACTGCTCAGCAGGCACACGTGCGAAGGTTATAGACATTTGCGGACAAATAACGTCAACAAATTCGCAATAAAAAGACCTGCCAATAAAGTTCGTGAAGGGGCTCACAATTATTATAACCCAAATCCCCATTTCCATACCAGAAATAGTCCATGGCGGATAAAATAGCGCACACAAAAACGATTTGAAAACTTCCAGATAAATTCAGGAATTTACGAAACAACGAAAAACGGAGAAATCAATGAAACACTACAAACTTGCACTCATCGGATTCGGAAACGTGGCCCGCGCCCTCGCCCGATTGCTCGTCCGCAAACAGGAATGGCTCGAACAGCAAGGCATCACCTTCTCATTCACAGGCATTTCCACAGGCAGGCACGGATTCGCCGTCAACCCCGACGGCCTCGACATTCAAAAAGCGCTGCAACTCGTCGAAAGCGGACAATCCATTTCCGCACTTTCAACCTCCCCTGTTGAAGATTCTCTGGCTGTCGTCAAGAATTCGTCTGCCGATGTCCTATTCGAGAATTCCCCCGTCAACACACAGACCGGCCAACCTGCGCTGGATCACATCCGCACCGGGTTGAATCTAGGTATGCACACCATCACAGCGAACAAAGGCCCCGTGGTGCATGGATACCGCGAACTGACCGCGCTGGCAAAGAGTAAGGGAAAAATGTTCCGTTTTGAATCCACTGTGTTGGGTGGCGCACCCGTTTTCTCGGTCATGCGTGAAGCGTTCCCGCTGGCAGAGCTTTCATCCATCAAAGGCATTTTCAATGCCACCACGAACGTCATCCTCTCTCGTATGGAAAACGGCGAATCGTACGACGAGGCGCTCAAGTATGCCCAATCCATTGGGCTGGCAGAGACCGACCCCACCAACGATGTGGACGGTTGGGATGCGGCCATCAAGGTCGCGGCGCTAGTCACCGTGTTAATGGATACGCCCATGACCCCGCAGCAGGTGAACCCAACGGGCATTCGAGGCATTACGCCGGAGATGATTGCCAATGCCAAAGCAGAGGGCAAACGTTACAAATTGGTTTGCTCTGCCGAAAAAGTTGATGGCAAAGTGACTGCCAGCGTCGCGCCGCAATTGGTGGATTCATCTTCGCCGTTGTATGGGATGATGAACTCCAGCACAGGCATTACTTTTAGAACCGACGTCATTCTCGATTATTCGATCATCCTCTCCGAAAAACCAGGCATGAAAGGCGGCCCCGTCGAAACCGCCTACGGTCTATTCGCGGATTTTGTGAATATCGTTAAGTGAGGAAGGGTGCGTCGTACCAAACTCAAACAACTCAAACAATAAACGGCGATGAAAAGATTTCATCGCCGTTTATCTTTGTTCATCATGGTTATTTTTTCTCGAACACCAAAAACCGATACTCTACGATCCCCATGTGCAGACATTGCTGCAGCGCCATGCTCCCCAGCATGGATGGCAGAATGGCATGTTTGATGGGCAAATGATTGCCAAGGAACAGGAGCACACGCGCAAGCAGATCAGGAAGATTACGCAGGCGCAGATGCGGCGTGAGTTCATCATTTCGGATGAGTCGCAAGCCATATTTTTCTGCCCATTCAATCACCTGCTCCACTGTCCGCACACCGGGGACATACCAGCCGTCAATATAGGCTTTCAACCACATCGACTCAGCCTGTGAAAACGCACGCGCCGCCTGATAGTCATCCACCAGCATCAACCTGCCGCCGCTCCGCAGCAGACGGGCCGCTTCGCGGAAATATCGTTCGGGGTCCACGGCATGGCAAACGGCTTCCACGGAATAAACCGCATCCAAATCGCTTCCTAGTGGCACAGAAGTGAAATCACCTTCCGCAAAAAGGATGCGTTCCTCAAGCCCCAATTGGGTTGCGGTGCCGCGTGCCAGCCGCGCCTGCACTGGGCTCAACGTCAGTCCCAGCGCGGGTTTGGGCATTTGCAAGCGCGGATAAATGTAAAACAGGCTCGCGCCCACCCCGCAGCCTAAATCCGCAAAGTTGGCCTGCTGCGGGGCAACGGCTTCGATCTCTTTCAGTATATTTGCATTGGAAACATTGAGCGCATCTTCAAGAGTCTGCACACCTTCCACCCACAGCGAGCGGTGAATATTCTGCGCCTTACGCCTGTCGTTTTTTCCAAACGCAAGGAAGAGGCGGGTGTTTTGATCGTAATAGGTTTTAACGGAATCGCGGGTAATTGGCATGTTTTTTTCTGTATCGTAAGGGCACAACGTCGCGTACCCTTACCTGTTATCAACAACCTTCAGATGGGATGATCGGCATGCCGAATACTTCGTACACCGGCACACCGTCCCATTCGGGAGGAATGGGCAGCCCCAATGAGAAAGCGGCAGTGGCAGCCGTATCCATGGTATGGACTTGTGTGGAGATCGGCATGGGAATCACGCCCGGACCGCTCACAATCCACGGGATGGTCATATCTTCGGGCAGGTCGGTGCCGTGAGTGGAGTCATGTCCGCCGTGATCGGAGGTGATGATGATCAAGGTGTCGTTGAACATATCGCGCTTCCGCAATGACTCAAGAATGAACCCAAGCGACTCGTCGTCATTTGCATACGTCCTCAATTGCGCAACCGACATCCAGCCCGAATCGTGTCCCTCCAGATCGCCATTGGGGAAATGCACAAACATCAGGTCAAAACCTTCAGCGAGTTGTTGAATGGCAAGCTGCACGATCGCAAACTCATCATCGATCTTGTCGGTCTTATCCACAAAGGCAAAGTAATCGGTGCTGGTCGGCTCGGTGACCTGACGAAGTTTTTCCTTGCCCACCACCATCACCGTCCGCAGGCCCGCGGCTTGGGCAATATCAAACAGGTCAATGCCCTGCGCGAATCCATTTTCAGGCACGTACTCATTCCAGCGCACAATATGCTTTGCGGGGCAGGTCCCCACCAGCATGGATGAATGCGCGGGTAGTGTCAGGGTGGGCATGATGGTCTGCGCGGTCAATGTGTAGGCGCCGCTTTGCATCAACGACATCACATTCACCATGTTGGCCGCGGCAATGGCATCGGGCCGCAGACCGTCGAAACTCACGATCAGCACACGGCGGCTTTTCGGCACGGGCGTGGCAGTGCTCGTCGGAATGGGAGTCGCGGTCGGGGGCGGCGGGGTGATGCTCGGGGTCAGAGTCGCTGTCGGAGGCTGAACAAGGATCGGCTGGGAAGGAAGCGCAGTTGATCCACATGCGGAGAGAAGAACCGCAAGGAGAGTCAAATGCAAATAACGCCGAAGCATGTTCAGGATGATTTCCCAAGCATCGGCATTTTCAACCCGTGACGTTTTGCGGCATCGATGGCAATTTCATAACCCGCATCAGCGTGTCGCGCCACGCCCATGCCTGGATCTGTTGTAAGAACACGTTCCAACCTTTGAGCGGCTTCGGGCGTGCCATCGGCCACGATGACCTGACCCGCGTGCTGGCTGTACCCCATGCCCACACCGCCGCCGTGATGGAACGAGACCCAGGTTGCGCCGCCGACTGCATTGATGAGCGCATTGAGAATCGCCCAATCGGAGATGGCATCAGAACCGTCCTTCATCGCTTCGGTTTCGCGGTTCGGAGATGCAACAGAACCCGAATCGAGATGATCACGGCCGATGACAATGGGAGCTTTCACTTTTCCGCTGGCAACGAGTTCATTGAACATCAAGCCTGCTTTGGCGCGTTCGCCATAACCGAGCCAGCAAATACGCGAGGGCAATCCTTGAAACGGAACTTTCTCACGCGCCATTTTCATCCAGCGGTGCAGATGTGCATCATCGGGGAAAAGTTCCATGATGGCTTTATCTGTGGTGTAAATATCTTCGGGATCACCCGAAAGCGCCACCCAGCGAAATGGACCTTTGCCTTCGCAAAACAACGGGCGGATGTAGGCGGGCACGAAACCGGGGAATTCGAAGGCGTCTGTCACGCCGTGGTTATAAGCTTGCTGGCGCAGGTTGTTGCCGTAATCGAATACTTCCGCGCCTGCGCGTTGGAAGGCAAGCATGGCCTGGACATGTTTCGCCATGGAATCCATTGCCATCTTTTTATATTTTTCGGGGTCGCTCACGCGCAGTTGATTCGCGGCGGTAAGGCTGATTCCAGATGGGACATAAAATAATGCTTCGTGCGCGGAGGTCTGGTCGGTGACCACATCGGGGATGATGCCGCGCGCGGCGAGTTCGGAATACACATCGGCGGCGTTGCCGATCAGGCCGATGGATTTGGGAGTTCCATTCTTTACATTTTCTTCCACAAGGGTCATGGCTTCTTCGAGGTTATCCACAACCATATCCACATAGCCGATGGCGCGGCGGCGTTCGGCGCGTTCGGGGTCAACTTCGACGATCAAACCGACACCTTCATTCATGGTGATCGAAAGCGGTTGAGCGCCGCCCATGCCGCCGAGACCAGCTGTCAAAACAAATTTGCCTTTGAGTGATCCCCAGCCTTTGAGTTTGGCGAGCGCGCCGAAGGTTTCATAGGTGCCCTGCAAAATTCCCTGCGTGCCGATGTAGATCCATGAACCGGCGGTCATCTGCCCGTACATGATCAGTCCCTTTTTATCGAGCTCGTCGAATTTTTCCCAGGTTGCCCAATGCGGCACGATGTTGGAGTTGGCGATCAAGACCTTGGGCGCATCCTTGTGAGATTTGAAGACAATGACGGGCTTGCCCGATTGCACGAGCAGGGTTTCATCAGCTTCGAGATTTTTCAAAGATTCGAGAATGGCATCGAACGATTCCCAGTTGCGCGCGGCTTTTCCGCGCCCACCGTAGACGACAAGGTCTTCGGGCTTTTCGGCCACTTCGGGGTCGAGGTTGTTTTGGATCATGCGATAGGCGGCTTCGCTGAGCCAATTCTTGCAGGTCAGTTGTGTTCCGCGCGGCGAGCGGATAATGCGGGGTGTGGACATGGAGACTCCTTGTTGAAATTTTATAGCGTATTCACCTGGATGAACAAAGTCTCAAGGATTCCTTCATCTTTGTTCATCTTCGTTCATTACGGGTTAAGTTTGATCGTTTCGATCATTGAGTCAAATGCGGGTAGGGTGGATTCTTTCAAGCCTTCCACGGTAAGAAAGACGACAGATTGCGATCCGTTCTTAACTTTGAAAACAATCTGCTTTAGATAAATATTCACCAAATCTCCGGATGTGTTCGTGAAAGACGATGTTGCCTCAATGACACCAAATTGTATTCCGCTCGGAGCAATGATGGTCTGAACGGTGGCGACTTCAAAACTGAACGCGGATGGCGCATCGGGGAGTTCATTGGCAATAGCTTGCAAATCTTCGATGGAGTTAAAGGCCCTTTGCTCATTTAGGTTAAAGCTGATGTCAGTTACGAAATCGCTCTGGATATGACCATCCTGTGTGTCTATGACTCGCAGACGGTGAATGTTTGGGTCCGCGGCTTTCATATCCAACAGAATCGCCTGAATGTTTGGGTCGGCGGCTTCGGCTAAATTCCAGGCGTCGTAATATTCCTTTTCGTTCACGCGTACGGCCAGCCAGCCATCAGGGATGGTGATCTGATATCCAGCGCGCTCGTCGACAAAGACTGTGGAACCGTCATCCTGCAGGGTGAGCGTGCTTCCCGATGTGATCGGCTCCGCTGTGGCGGTTTGCGTGGGTTCAGAAGTTGGGACCAGTGTGGGGGTTGGGCGGGCTTGTTCGGTTTCAGCGATGGCGGCGGAAACTGTCGCAGCGACCATGGTTTCCAGGCGGCCGGGATCAGTTGTCGGGGCAAAGAGAGACGGGGCCGTGGGGGTTGCGAGTCCCGGCACAACGCAGGCTGTTACCGTCGCAAGAAAAATCAATGCGAAGAAATACGTCTGTCTGTGGGTCATGGAGTCAGTCCTTTATGCAAAATAAAAAGCCTCCCGGCTATTATAGCCGAGAGGCTTCATTGTGCATTCGTGCGGATTAGACTGCGGTGCCGTTTTTTGCGATCATGTCTGCAAAGTTCGTGCCTTTTAACCTGCCCACCAATTCTTCCTGGGCATCGCACCAGACAGGGCGCAACGGACATGAATCATCGAACGAACATATGCCATTATCCCCGACGCATTCATTAAGTTGGATCGGGCCATCGATTGCCTCGATGACTTCCAGCAAAGTAATGTCCTTGGCTTCACGGGCTAGTGTCACACCGCCGCGCGCGCCGCGGGATGTGTGCAACAACCCGGCAATGGATAACTGGGAAATGATCTTTGCGAGAAAAGATGGTGGAATGTGCTGCTCTTCAGCGATCATACTTGTGGCAGTACGTTGATCGCCGGTGCGGGCAAGGTGTAGCACAGCTCGAACAGCATAATCAGCTTGACGTGTAATCTGCATGGAAACCTCTCTTAAAACAGGTAAACTTTACCGACAATCACGATTTTATTGTGTAAAGTTGTACAAGGCAAGTGATGTAGGTCATAGATAAATTATGACCTTTTGCTCCGAAAATAGGATGGGACACCCATGCCATTTTGAACAAAAAAACAGTTCCCATTCCAAACTTGGTATGGGAACTGTCATGATAGGGGGTTTCTAGTGCGTCAAAGTCACGTTCCCGGCGCCGATCTCAATCACAAATGTAAGGGTTGGCCCCTCGCCTTCCTGCATGTATATATTACCTTTCATGCTCCAGTTTGAACCTGCGCTGACGTTCGATGCGCCGCTATCTACTGTGACAACCGCATTCACGCCTTCCGGAACAATGACGATGATATTGCTCAATCCGCTGGAGATCTTGATGGAGGCATCACGCTGCAACTCGCCTGAAAAATCGAGGGTGTAATCACCCGCGCCGGATGAGAAATCCATCAGGCTGAAATTGGCATTAGCAAGCCCGGTCATCTTCACATTGGATGCGCCCGTCTCGTAACGGAAAGTGGACATCTCAGACAAGTTGGGTTCGGAAAAGGAAAGCGCCACATTGGCTGCGCCATCCTGAATGGTCAGGTTTTCGAGCGCAAGTCCGCCAAATTCAAAGGTGCCGTCATATGCGCCGGATTCAATGCTCAGGTCCATGGGGGTGTCGCCCAATTTGAAATCCCATTCATTCTTGAGGTCATTGAAATTCGGGAACGTTTTAAAATCCACGTCGCTCATCTGAATGGCGATATCGCCGCCGTCCGTGTTGACATCAGGCTTGAACGCGGAGTAATTGTACGTTGCGGTTCCTTCCACCAACTGACTTGCACCAGGTGCTAACTTCATTTCACCCGCGCCGAATGAGAGTTTCAAACTGACATCATCGGCTTTTGGGGTCTTTACATTAATATCGTCAACAACTTCTGGGCCGGGTTTGGGCACTTCGGGGATGTCAATATTAAATCCGCAGGCCATGCTGGCCAATGCGAGGATCGCAATCAATAAGATTAATTTTCGTAACATGGAAATACCTCCTCAGGTAATGCATTATCTGAGGAGGTATACGGCTGATCTTTTATTTGGTTGCAGGTTATTCTGATTTTCGCGCTTTTGAAGCCAGACCATCTTTCATCAAAGCCGCGCTCAAAGCCTGATCAAGCGAGCGCACTTCAACAATTTCGATGCCCTTCGGATAAGCCTCACCCTGACGAATGGCTTTGGGTACGATTGCGGTCTTGAATCCCAATTTCTGCGCTTCACGTAACCGCGCCACCATTTGGCCGGGCATGCGCAATTCGCCAGCCAGGCCGATCTCACCGATCAATACGGCTTCGGCTCGCACAGGCACGTCTTTCCATGAAGAAGCGATGGCGGCGGCAATTGCAAGGTCTGCGGCAGGTTCGTCGATTTGAATACCGCCAACCACGTTGACAAAGACATCCTGCTCCGAAAGTTTCAAACCTACACGGCGGGTCAATACTGCCGAAATCAACAACAAGCGATTAAAGTCCACACCGTTGGGCGTGCGGCGCGCATTGCCAAATTGGGTCGGGGAGGTGAGACCTTGAATTTCAACAAGGATGGGCCGTGTGCCTTCCATCGTCACGGCAATGGTGGAACCCGCAGCATTGACCAGGCGCTCAGCAAGAAATGCCTCAGATGGATTCGTCACTTCAACCAATCCGCCTTCGCGCATTTCGAACACGCCCACTTCCGCAGTCGCGCCGAAACGATTCTTCACCGAGCGCAGCAAACGATAGGCCTGAAAACGATCGCCTTCAAGATACAACACGGTATCCACAATATGTTCCAACACACGCGGACCTGCGATCGCGCCTTCCTTGGTCACATGCCCGATCATGAACACCGACACGCCTGAAGATTTTGCCAACTCGCGCAAATGAGAAGCGCACTCACGCACCTGCGAAACTGATCCTGCCGACGAATCCAATTCAGATAAATATACTGTCTGGATCGAGTCAACAATCAGAAGGTCAGGTTTCAACTCGTTGACATGGTTGAGGATCACTTCGAGATTCGTTTCCGTCACCAGCAAAAGATTTTTCGGCAATTCCTTTTTCCCATTTAACAAACGCACCGCGCGCATTTTGATCTGCCGCTCCGACTCTTCGCCGGAAACATACAACACACGCTGCGAGTTCGCCATTTCCATTGCCATTTGCAGCATCAGCGTGGATTTGCCGATGCCCGGGTCACCGCCAATGAGGACAATGGAACCGAGCACGATCCCGCCGCCGAGGACACGCGCAAACTCACCGATCGGCAGGTGGACACGATCTTCCGCGTCACCCCCGACCTCGTCAATGGGTCGCGGTTGCGAGCGGCCACTCAGCCCACGGACATTCGCCGAGCTCTTGCTGACGGGTTCTTCGTGGACGATTTCCTCCACCATACTGCTGAACGATCCGCACTGCGGACATTTGCCCATATACGAAGCGGCCACACGTCCACACTGTTGACAAACATAACGGGTATGTGTTTTTGCCATATCGGTTCTCACAATCCAAAAAAGGGTGAAAGGCTTGATTAATTCCTTCAAAGTATAACAGAATTTTTGTTCTGTTTTTGCGCGTCGATTTAGTCCACACGGCGACCTTACGCCTGCCAGCGCATCAAAACGGAAAAATGCTTGACCATCGTGGTACATTACAGTAAAATACCACCCGCTAAACAATGCTCTCGTAGCTCAGTGGATTAGAGCGCTTGCTTGCGGAGCAATAGGTCGCAGGTTCGAGTCCTGCCGGGAGCACTAAAAACCACCTTACAAAAGGTGGTTTTTTATTTAGATCGCACGCCCCATCGAGGGATGAGATTCAAGTCCTGCCGGGAGCACAAAAAACCGTCCATCAAAGGCGGTTTTTTGTTTAGGTCGCACGCCCCATCGAGGATGATATTCGTGTCTCGACCATATTAAAAGCAAACGTGATTCACCATCCACCCGTTTTTTATTTATAATGGCAGGATGAAAAAGAACAAACCCCACATTCTCCTGACAAACGATGATGGCATTCGCTCTCCCGGTCTTTGGGCTGCAGCCAGCGAACTTTCCAAGATCGGCTATGTGACTGTAGCCGCGCCGCGTGAACAATCGACGGGCATGGGGCGCAGCCTGCCCAGTACGTCAGATGGGGTCATTCGCAAGGAACAGGTACAGGTCAACGGTCAGGAGTGGAGCGTGTATGCAATCGGCGGTACTCCCGCACAAGCTGTCCTGCATGGGGTGCTGGAGATCGTTCCACACAAGCCCGATCTTATCGTTTCAGGCATTAATTACGGCGAGAATGTCGGGCTGGGAATCACCATCTCGGGGACGGTCGGCGCAGCAATGGAAGCCGCCTCGCTGGGATTCCCCGCACTGGCAATTTCACTTCAAACCGAGCCTGAGTTTCATCTCTCCCATTCAGACGAAATCGATTTTGCAGTAGCTGGACATTTCACCGCCTATTTTGCAAAAATGATCCTCGAAAAGAAATTCCCCGAAAATGTGCATCTTTTGAAAGTGGAAGTACCGAGTCATGCTACGCCTGAAACTGAGTGGCGGGTCGGGAGGCTTTCCCGTAACCGATACTATGACCCCGTCCCATCCAAAAGGGATTCATGGGAACAGCCCGGGCCCATCTCGTACAGACACAGCGCAGGCATTGACGAAGATCCCGAAGACACTGATGCTCACATTTTGCGGACGAAGAAAATGGTGGCTGTAACCCCCATCAACCTCGATATGACAGCGCCAGTGGTGTTGGCTGATTTCGAAAAAAGTTTGCGAAATTAGCGCAAAAAGCGAAAACTAAAAATGGTTTTCGCTTTTTCTGTTTAAATAGATACCCAACCTTTTAAGGCCTGGACGGATATATCCTATAGAAGATGGACGAAACACAGGCAATTCAACGACTCAAGAACGGCGATATCAGCGGACTGGAATTTCTGGTCGCGCGCCATCAGGTGAAGGCCGTGCGCACGGCTTATCTGATCACGCGTGACTTGGGGCTGGCTGAGGATGTGGTGCAAGATTCCTTCCTCCAGGCATTTCGCTCCATACGTGGCTTCGATTCAACACGTCTGTTCGAGCCGTGGTTCATGCGCAGCGTGGTCAATGCTTCAGTGAAGATGATGCAAAGGTCGGCGAAGCAGGTTGAGGTCGGAGATGAAGCGGACGAATCTCTTTTTGCAGAATTGGCCGCGAGAGTCGAGTCGGTTGAAGAGCAGGTCGAGTCCATCGAAATCCAAAATCAGATCTGGGATGCCATGCAAAAATTATCACCGCGTCAAAGAGCGGTGATCGTTCAAAGATATTTTCTCGAAATGAGCGAAAAGGAAATGGCGGAGGATTCAGGCTCGGCGGTTGGCACGGTGAAGTGGATGCTGAATGCGGCGCGTGAAAAATTGCGCGGCCTGCTCGAAAGGAGCGAGAGATGAATGATAAGCGCATGAAAGACGCGTTGGAAGCTATCGCTCGCCGCGGCGTTCCAGAGAATACCAACCTTATGCCGCGCATTGCGGTTCAACTTGAAAGGAAATCTCCGATGACTACCCTTCGCGCCCGTCCGTTTGTGGCGATATTAATTGCTTTGCTGATTTTACTCACGCTGAGTGGCGTGGTTTACGCCATTGGGCGTTCGCTCGGATACATCCCCGGTATTGGCATCGTGGATCAAAGCACACCGATCCGTGTGTTGGCTGAACCAGTCTCGCAGACTCGCGATGGAATCACGATCACGGTCAGCGATGTGGTGTTGACCTCAAGCAAGACCGTGGTGGTTTATACCGTTGATAATATTCCGCAGGAAAAACTTTCGCGCGATGTGGCCGCGCCCGGTTGCGGCTCGAAGCCGGAAGAACACACACTCCTGACAACTTCTGAAAATCTTATACCGAAGGATCTCGGCTATGAAATGAGCGGCTGGGGCGCAGGCTATAAAGTCCGTCACATCTTTGCCCCGCTCCCTGCGGACATAAATGATGCCGTGCTCATCATTCCATGTATCGAAGGCTCCCTGCAAGGTACTCTGCCCGAAAACTGGGAACTGCCTCTGCAATTTATTCCCGCGCCGCCGGATATGACCGTCGTCCCGGTTGTTGAGGTCACGCCCTCACAAGAACCTGCCAGCGATAACCCACTGAAACTGGAAAAAATCGTAGAAACGGAAAAGGGCTACATCTTTGTTGGCACCTTCGATTCGACCGGTCTGCCGCAGGGCGCACAAGCCATGGATTTTTCCACCTTCCCCATTTTCACCGACGCGGACGGTCAGGATGTAATTTATGATTTCGCCAATTTTCAACTTGACCAACCTGCGGAGCTTCCCCCGGTCGGTTCCTTCCCGTGGGCATTTGAGATCATCGGCAAGGATCATGCCTATCCGCTGACCATGACTGTCAGCGCAGTGGCTGCTCAATATTCAGAATCAAGCGCCAGCTTTGAGTTCGACGCGGGGCCGAATCCGCAGGAAGGACAGGTTTGGGATCTGAATCAAGACATCGAGTTGGCAGGGTTCCCGGTGCGCGTCGTCAAGGCAATCCGCACCGCCGATGGCTACAGTTTCGATTTCGAGAGCGCCGCCATGTTCCACGGCGTCAGCCTTACCATCGGAAATTCCCTGCCCGTCGGGTCTGGCCTGGGCGACCCCGGACATTTTATTTCGGTGGTCAGATTCGAAGGCGAAGTTCCTTCGGGCAAATTAACGGTACAGGCCTCAAACCCGGTGGTGGCGATTTCTGGCAACTGGCAGATTCAGTGGGGCGTGGAGAATCTCCCCATTGAGGAATCTCCCACGCCGGTAGCAGCGGATCAAACCTGCCTGACGCGTGATTCTTGGCAAGCGGCATTGGACAACTATCAGCCTGCTCCCGCCGACCTTGCCAAAAAGCTGCTCGTCTACGGAGCACTTGGCGATAATTATTACGACTACGATAATTACGGAAGTTTCATGACCAGCACTGATGGCAAAGACAAACAGATCATCTCGCAAGGCGTTTATCCCTCGCTTTCGCCGGATGGAAGATACGTGGCTTTTGCCTGGGGTGAAGGTTTGAATCTTTTCGACTTCGCAAGCGGCGGACAAATTCACATCCCCAACACAACCACCGATGACAATGTCCCGGTCTGGTCACCGGATGGGACGAAGATCGCCTTCGTCAGTGGAAGCGACCTGAACTTGTACACCATCAACCCGGATGGCAGCGGTCGAACGCGCGTCATCAACGAAAATGGCGATGAGCAATTGGTGGATTGGACTTCCGATGGAACCGGCCTGATCTATGGCGTGAATGTGGAAGGCGGCATTTCCCTGCGGAAAGTGGAGATCGCCAGCGGCGCGGTCACAGATTTTTTCATCATCCCTAATCATCGCGCCTATGAAGATTTCGCCATCTCCCCCGATGGCAACCGCATCGCATATCATGCGCGTGAGAATCTCCAGGATGCAATTTACATTTCCAATCTCGATGGTTCAAACCGCAGGCTATTCGCTCAAATGGGAAATTGGATCGTCACTGCGCCGTTCTGGTCACCAGATGGCAACTGGCTGATTATCGTTATGCGCTCCACCGACCTCCCCGACCGTCCCACCGAACTTATGCTGGTCAACGTGAACGACTGCCGCATCCATCCAACTCCGCTAAGTGTGGAAGCAATCTACGGGTGGATCCAGTAAAGAGAAAAAATAAAACAGGCGGAGGAAAATCCTCCGCCTGTTCTTTTACGGTCTATCGTCCGTTGTCCACAGTCTGACTTACAACTCGCTTGCTCTTCTCGTAATCTTATCTTTCGCACGCTCTGTAAACTCAGCCAATGAAATATTGTTCTGCTGACTTCCGTCGCGCACGCGGAGCGAAACTTGTCCAGCCTGCATTTCATTATCACCGACCACGATCATATACGGCACCTTCATCAACTGCGCCTGGCGGATCTTGGCGTTCATGCGTGAGGCACTCAGATCTGAATGAGCGCGGATTCCGTTTTCACGCAATTCCTTCGCGATCTTTTCTGCATATTCATTCTGCGCATCTGTAATTGAGATGACGCGTACTTGTTCCGGCGAGAGCCAAACCGGAAAGTTACCCGCGTAATGCTCGAGCAGAAAACCAACCATGCGTTCATGTGTTGAAAGCGGGGCGCGGTGGATACACAGCGGAATTTCATCCACGCCTTCCTTGTTCGTGAACTTCAAGTCGAAACGCTCTGGTACGGCAAAGTCCACTTGATTGGTCATCAGCGAAAATTCGCGCCCGATGGCTGACCAAACTTGCACATCAATTTTTGGACCATAGAATGCAGCTTCGTCTTCGCGTTCCACGTATGGCACGCCGCCGTTATTCATCGCCCGGCGCACCATCTCTTCCGTCTTGAGCCATAGGCGCTCGTTGTTCACATATTTTTTGCCCAGTCCCGCCTTGCTGTGCAGGGACAGGCGCATCACGTACTTCTCGATCCCGAACAGTTCAAAATACTTGCGATATAGCGCCACCACACCCATGAACTCCTGTTCGAATTGTTCCTCCGAGCAGTAGATGTGAGCATCGTTCATTTGCATCGAGCGCACGCGCATTAAACCAAACAACTCACCTGATTTTTCATAACGATAACACGTACCGTATTCAGCGAGGCGCACCGGCAGGTCGCGGTAAGAACGTCCCTTCGAACCGAAGATCTTATGGTGCATCGGACAGTTCATTGGCTTGACGTAATACTTTACGCCTTCGATTTCCATCGGCGGATACATGCTCTCGGCATAATAGGGCAGGTGCCCCGAACGGATGAACAGATCTTCCTTTGTGATAATTGGCGTTTTAACGCGCAAATAGCCAGCCTTGTCTTCCATATCCTTGGCGAGTTTTTCGAGTTCCTCGATCATCACGCCTCCGTTGGGCAGCCAGAGCGGCAGGCCGGGACCGACTTCATCATCGAAGATGAAGATTTCCAATTCCTTGCCCAGTTTGCGATGATCGCGCTTCTTCGCTTCTTCGAGCTGGTTCAGATATTCTTTGAGTTGATCCTTGCTCTCCCAAGCCGTGCCGTAGATGCGTTGCAGCATCTTATTGTTCTCATCACCGCGCCAATACGCGCCTGCAATGGACATTAACTTGAAGGCATCCTGTTTGATCTCTTTCGTGGTTTGAACATGCGGACCACGGCACAGATCTGTGAACGTATCCTGCTGATAGATCGATATCTCAGGCGGCCCATCCAGCGGGTTGCCGTATTCGTCCGTGCCACCTTTTTCGAGGCCTTCGATCAATTCCAACTTATAGGGCTGGTCGGCAAAAATCTTTTTCGCCTCCTCAGCAGAGATGACCGTTTTCTTGAATTCATGCTTGCCCTGCACGATTTGTCTCATACGCTTTTCGATCTGTTCCAGATCTTCAGGCGTGAGGTTGCGCGGCAGGTCAAAGTCATAATAAAAACCGTTCTCAACGGGAGGGCCAATGGTTGGTTTCCCATCAGGGAACATCTCCATCACCGCCTGCGCCATCACATGCGCTGCAGAATGACGGATTCTGTATAACTGCGTATCTTCATAACGTTCTGTTTGTAATGCCATTTTTACTTCCTTTCTTAATACTCGCACAATACGAGTTTGGGTTTGTTTCTGCTTTCCAGGGAATTTCGCGCCTCGGAGAAAAGCAGTTACAAACCTCCGAGCCGCCGACGAGTATGGATACGAACTTTAGTCATAACAACCTCCAAAAAACAAAAAACTCTCGCCCATCACGGGGCGAGAGTTTGATCTCACGCGGTTCCACCCGAATTGTATGTTGACATTCATTCAACACACCACTCTTAAGCCTCTAACGGAGCAACCCGTTTCCCTTACTCTCTTTCGATTTCAAGGTCACGCTCGCGAGTGGTTTTCGGTGATTGTTTCTCGAAGAGGCTCTCAGTCTCTGGCTTCTTCTCTCTGTCAGAACGATGATCACGTACTCGTCTCGGTCAACACGTTTTTTTAATCGTTGGTTCGTATTATATGCTGATTCAAAAGGCTGTCAAGCAAAACAAAAAGTCCCATTTTGGGACTTTTTGTTTGTGGGCGAGATAGGGCTCGAACCTACGACCTCTGCTATGTCAAAGCAGTGCTCTAACCAACTGAGCTACCCGCCCGAAGGACTGACATTATACAAGGTGTCCCAAAAATTGACAATCCCCTGTATAATCCCAGCGACATGGCTCGCAAGAAAGCACCCGAAGATTTATCCGTCGAGGAACTGCGTCGACTGCTGGTTGAAAAACGCCGCGGCGCGCGCAAGGAAAGACTGGAAAACTTCCGCCGCACAGGACGCGTACTCTCGGTCACGCCGGAACCATCCGACTTTACCTCGGATCGCTCCGCACCGATCGTTGATACAGCAGAAGCGGCATCCTCCACCCCGGAACCTGCTCCTGCAAACCCGCGCCGCAAGTTCATGGATCGTGTCCTGCTGGGCGTGGAAGTGCTCGCCGTCCTCGGCCTGATCGCCGTATTGATGAACAGCCTCGGCATGCTGCGTACACTCAACACTGAAGTGGCATCCGCGCTCAATCCGGAGACCGTCACACCGACACCGTTGGTAATGGCTGTTGTGTTACCATCCGGTCACACCCCACCCGATGCGCAGGGAAATACACGGCCCAACGAAGCCGAAATTCCCGAACATCTGCGCCCCATGGTGCAGTCGCTCGTGAACCTGCCCGTTCCCACCGCCGCACCAGATCAGGCTGTCCGCATCCAGATTCCCGCGCTCAGCATTGATGCCCCGATCGTTCAGGGTGATGGCTGGGAACAACTCAAAAAAGGAGTCGGCCAAAATATTGGCTCCTCAAACCCAGGTCAGGATGGAAACGTCGTGCTTTCGGCGCACAATGACGTTTACGGAGAAATATTCCGTTATCTCGATCGACTCGCGCCCGGCGATCAAGTCATTGTTTATACACAACAACGGCAATACACCTATGTTGTAGACCGCACAATTCTTGTCGAGCCGACCGCCGTGGAAGTGATGGCATCCACCGGCACACCGACCGTGACACTGATCTCGTGCTATCCATACCTTGTTAACAAACAGCGCATTGTTGTCTTTGCGCGATTACAAAATTAGGAGAAATATAAAATGGCTACAAAAAACAAAAGACCAACCCGCGTCGGGGCTGCCCCACAACCAGCAGTTGAATTCAACCCCGATTACACACAAGTCAAGAAGGACCTGGCTCGCATTGGCTTGCTCTCGGGCGCCTTCTTTGTTCTGCTGATTGCGCTTTCCTTCGTCATAAAATAGTTATCGCGCATACGGAAAGACAAACCCAGAAAAGAGGAAAGACGGATTCCGGGCTTTTCCTCTTTTTTATTTCCAAAACAAATATGACCCAACCTGTGTTCGACATCCTGCTTGAAAAATTGACCTACGGCGGCGAAGCCATGGGGCGCCTCCCCGATGGCCGTGCCGTGTTCGTGCCGTTCGGCCTGCCAGGCGAACAAGTCCGCGTGGAATTAGTGGAGGAGAAAAAAGGTTTCGCGCGCGGAATACTGCTTGAGATATTAAAAACCTCCCCGGAAAGAATCGCCGCGAAATGCAAACACTTTGGGGTCTGTGGCGGCTGTCATTATCAAAACCTTCCGTATGAAAAACAATTGACGGCAAAAACCGAGATCCTGCGTGATCAATTGCAAAGGATCGGCAAGATCGAAAACCCGCCCGTGAAGCCCATCGTTGCCTCACCGCTCGAGTGGAACTATCGCAACCATGTTCAGTTTCATCTCACAGCAGAAGGCAGGATCGGCTTTATCAATTCCCGGGGATATTCCACCCTGCCCATCGAGGAATGCCATCTACCCGAAATAGGCATCAACACCTTCTGGCCTGATTTGCAATTCGAATCAAACGAAGGCGTGGAACGCGTCTCCCTGCGCAGCGGACAGGATGAAGAGTTGATGGTGGTGCTTGAATCCGAAAATCCTGAAACGCCCGAACTCGAGATCGAAGCGGACGTATCGGTCGTGCATTTATTTGATGACCATCCTGTTGTCATTGCAGGGGAAAGTTATTTGAGCATGAAGATCGCTGAAAGGGATTTCCGCGTTTCCGCCGCCTCATTCTTTCAAGTAAACACAAGAATGGCTGAGAAAATGGTGGAGCACCTGGCAGAAAAACTGCCCGTTACAGAATCTGCTACCTTGCTGGATGTGTACTGCGGTGTCGGTCTGTTCAGTGCTTTCTTCGCCAGGAAATATCAGCGGGTGATCGGTATCGAATCTTCGGAATCAGCCTGCGAGGATTTTGCATTCAACCTCGACGAATTCGACAATGTCGAGTTATATGAGGGCGAAGCGGAAACGATCCTGCCCGGGCTTGCGGACCGTATCGATGCACCACTTCACATGATCGTGGACCCACCGCGCGCCGGGATCGAAAAGCATGCCTTGGATGCGATCATTAACATCAATCCACAAGTAATCGCCTATGTTTCATGCGACCCATCCACGCTCGCACGGGATGCGGCACGGCTTATTAATGGGGGATATCAGTTGGTGGAAGTGACTCCGTTCGACCTATTCCCCCAAACCTATCACATCGAATCGATTTCGATCTTTGAAAAAAAGTAGAGGCACAGCGCGGCTGTGCCTCTACAAAATGATTATTCGTCTGCGATGACGATGACCTTGTCATCGGGCGAGTAGCTCACCCGCTCCGATTTCTTCGGGTTGGTGTGAACGCCATATGCTTTTTCTGCATCATGGCTTTCTCTCATCACGCGATAACCGATGGCAGTCTCGCCGCGTCGACGGGCGGCTTCGGTGACGGTATAGAAATTCACAGGTTCGCCTGTCACCACATAATCGCTGATCGGCTTGAGGTAGATCTCCGCGCCCTCGGGGTCGAACATGTCATTGAACACGCCCAGCAACTCCGCGTTTTCTGAAAGCTGTGTCATCATCAAACTGATCAAGTGCTCGCTGACGATGAAGTCATCCACCTTTGCGGCTTCGGCCAATTCGCGATTGCGCAGGTCGAGCATTTCGCTAATAATCGAGAACGGTGTCTCGTCGCGCTCGGCAATATCGCGCAGGTGCAGTAACGTGATGAGTGTAATCGCATCCGCTTCCTGCTGTTCGAGGTGATTGTACGCCAGCACGATGACATGGTCATATTCGGTGGCTTCCAGGCTTTCGAGCATCTCGCGGTCACGAATATCACCTTCCTTGACTGTGATCTTCTGATTCTTCAAAACACCGCTTTCAAGTTTTATCTGCTTATCCAGTTCGAAGATATCTGAAACGATCGTAACTTGCGAACCTTTGGCTACATAGTTGTCCAATTCACGGATGATCGTGGCACCGGAACCATTCCAACCGAGGATGAGCGTCCGCTCCGGCTTGGAACGGGAGGCTGCTCCAGAAACCTGTATCAGGCGTTCGTCAAATTGTTTGCGGCCGATCCCAGTTAGTTTGATCTTATCGTCGTCTTCCGCAATCACAAAGATATGGTCACCTGATTGAATGCGGGTATCCATTCCAGGATTCATTGCAACAGATCCATCCGCCTTACGGATACCCATTAATGTGGATGTCTCATAGGCTTCGAGCGCTTCGCCGTAGGTCTTCCCCGAGAGTTCGGGTTCCTGTTTGAAATAAATTTCATCGCCGCCGAAATTCATCAACTCTGTATAAACAATGGACAGGCCGCTTTGGCGTGAGGTTTGCGCCACAACGCGGGCGATGAGATCATTGGTGAGGATGGGTTGAACGGTATCCTTTACGCCCAACATCTTGACCACGTCCATGTTCTTCGGGTCGCGTATCTGAGTGACGATGTGATAGGGTTCTTCACGGCGGTTGGGATTGTTGGTGATGGCCAGCACTGATTTGATGATATGCGTATCCGGATCTGCGCCTTCAGCGAGGATGATGATCGAGCGCGCCGTGTGCGGACTGGCAATTTCAAGGTCGGTCAGGTCGATGGGATTGCCCGAACGACAAATGACACGGGTATTTTTTGTATCGGGAATACGATCAGCGATCTCGTCTTCCATTTCAACCTTGTCCTGGTCGGCCAATATGACAATGACCGCCCCGCTTTTTCGGCTTTCGTTCGCAAGGACAAGTTCTGAAATCACTGTAAATACCTGAGTGCTCCAGCCGAGGATGAGGGTGTGATCGTTTTCCAAAACCGCAGAGCGCCCCTTGCGCAGTTCATCGAGTTTGTCTTCGAGACCGTTATTGATAATACCGATCAACGCACTGACGACAAAGATGCCGCCGAAAGTCACGACAAGCATCATGAGCAGGAAGAAGAAACTGCCTGTATCGCCGCCCATCGTGCCTGAATCCAGCGTACGCAGGAGACCCATCCATGCCAGTTGGAACAAGCTTTCATCGTTGGGGGCACTTCCAGTGATCTTCACCAGCGCCGCAATCACAAATATGATGATGGCAGAAAGCACAAAAAGAGCAAAGATCAATGCGCCTGTACCACGAGACATATAATTATCGAACCAGTATTGAAACTTTTGCTTAAAAGTGGGTGCTTTCATTTTTTCTCCTCACGCCGTAATTTTGGCCTATTATAACCAGCCCGCAGGGAATTTGACCTGCAAGTTCATTACATCTATACTTGGGTCAGTTAAGAAAACTATCATCTTTTACAGGTAACATCCGCCGAATTCAAAAAGTCAATGCAGTGCCGCAATTGTTCAATTTTTTAGAATTTAGAAAGTGAGGTAAGCCATGTTTGCATTTGAAGGTTTTGACCGCCGCAAGGAAGAGGACCGCATTCGTTCTGAAGGTCGGCTTCCCCCGGGGCAATCTCTGACCCAGAAATTCCCCGTTCTGCACTACGGCCCTGTGCCAGCTTTCAACCCCGCCACTTGGGATTTCCGCGTGTGGGGTGAAGTGGAAGAGGAAAAACGCTGGTCATGGGATGAATTCAATAAACTCCCCCGCTCAAAGATCGAAATGGATATTCACTGCGTGACCCGCTGGAGCAAATTCGACACCACCTGGGAAGGTGTCTCGGTAAAGACTTTGGTAGAACAGGGTTTCTTCAAGATCAAACCCACAGCCACTCATCTCATGCAGCACGCCGAGTACGGATTCACGGTCAACCTGCCGCTGGAAGTGGCATTGCAGGAAAACTTCCTGCTGGCCACCCATTTCATGGGCGAGCCGATCACGCCCGACCACGGTTATCCGTTGCGCGGTGTGGTGGGATTCATCCCCGGACGCGAGGATATGGAAACCCCATACCTGTGGAAGGGTGCAAAATGGCTGCGCTCACTCGAGTTCATGCCCCGTGACAAACGCGGATTTTGGGAACAAGCCGGGTATCACAACCGCGCCGACGTCTGGCGCGAGGAACGGTTTGGATAAGAAAACCCCCCGGCTCGGTTCCCCCCCCCCCCCCCTTTAGAAAAAAAAAACCCCAATTTTTAACCATTTTTCAAAAAAAAGGGCCCAACCCAAATTTTTTTACGGTCTCTTCCCCAACTCCACGCTGATATCGACCCTTTCCTCGCCGCGCAGAACGGTGAGGATCACGGTCTCGCCGGGGCTTTTGTTGGTGATGAGGTAGGCCAGCATTTCATCGAAGGTGCGGATGTCGCGTCCGTCGATGGCGACGATCAAATCGCCGCCGCTGAACAGGTCGGGGATGCCCGTTGGGGTGGAGCCCGCCTTGATGCCCGCCTTATCCGCCGGGCCATCGGCGACAACATCGGTGACATAGGCGCCGGTAAACGACTTTAATCCCAGTTCATTGATGATATCAAGGCTCAACGAGTCCATGGAGGAAATCCCCAAAAATGGATAATCGTACTGGCCTGTCTCGATCAAGACCGGGACGACACGTTTGACCATGTTAATGGAGATCGCAAAACCGATGCCCGAATTGACGGGCTGTCCCGTTTCGGTGGTGCTGGTGGTGCGAATGGCGCGATTGATGCCGACCACTTCGCCGTTGATGTTGAAAAGCGGACCACCCGAATTGCCGGGGTTGATCGCAGCATCGGTTTGGATGATATCGCCCGTGGTGAAGGGACGTCCATCCGGGGTTTCGCGAATCGCATCGAGCGTGCGGCCAAGAGCCGAGATGATGCCAACCGTCATTGTGCTGTCGAGGCCAAAGGGGTTGCCAATGGCCACTACGGTCTGACCCACTTTCAGTGAGTCCGAATCGCCGAGCGGCAGGGGATGAAGCTCGCCCGCAGGCGCATCCACTTTGATGACCACAACATCCGAGTCGATATCCGTCCCGATCAATGTGCCGTAGGCCATGTAACCGGAAGTGAAGCGCACTTCGATCGTGGTCGCATCCTGCACGACATGATAATTGGTAATGATGTGGCCTGCGCCATCATATACAAAACCTGAGCCCTGACCCACATCTGTAATGATGGCCACTGTGCCGGGGCTGACGTTTTCAAACAACGCGACCAAACCATCTTCATCTGTGACGGGATTCGAAGTGTTTGAATTCAGAGGTGCAACAGGCACCACCGGCTGTACCGGGGCCGCAGGTTGTTGTAACGGCAATGAAGGTGTCTGGCAGGCGAGCATAGCCAACACCAATAGAACAAAAGCCAGAATACTTTGCTTTGCTTTCATGAAATACTCCTGTGATCAACTTTAAAACTTAATGCGAGCTGCTTCTTCAAGCAATTCCCTCTGCTTGGGTGACAAATACTTTGGCACCTGCGGCTTCAATCTTACAAAAAGATCCCCTTTGGTGGCCGGGTTCTTGATATGCGGCATGCCGCGCCCGGCCAAACGAAAGACCTGGTCGGTTTGCGTGCCTGCGGGAATGGTCAATGTAACTTTGCCTGTGGGAGTCTCAACTTCCGCCTCACCGCCAATGATCAAAGTAAGCACATTCACGAGGGATGTCGTGTAAAGGTCCTGACCCTCCCTTTCGAATTGCCCCTCGTCTGTGATATTCACGAGAAGATAAAGATCGAGTCCATCGGGACCCGCACCTGCCACTCGAACCTTTGAGCCGGTCTTCACCCCGGCAGGGATCCGCACCTGCAGCTTGCGTCCATTGGTTTGGAGCTGGCGCATGGTGCCGCTATACGCCTCCTGAAAAGTGATCTCCACTTCCTGTTGGTAACCCTGCTCAGCGGCCTGATTACGCGCCGAAGAACGGACCGCCTCACCAAAGATGGTGCGGAAGAAATCGGAAAAACCGCCGCCCGCAAAAGGATCTTCCGTGTTTCCATAGCCTCTTTGCTGTGTGCCCTGCTGCTGTTGAAACCAGTCGTCCCATTGAAAATCACCCGGGCGTCCCCCACCGGTGCGGAAATTGGAATATGCGCTGCCCAACTGGTCGTAGCGCGCGCGTTTCTGCTCGTCGCTCAAGACCTGATAAGCCTCGTTGATCTCCTTGAATTTATCCTCAGCCTTTTTATCGCCCGGGTTCTTATCCGGGTGATATTGCATGGCAAGCTTGCGATACGCTTTGCGGATATCGTCTGTACTGGCCTTGCGCTCCACGCCGAGGGTCTTGTAGTAATCCTTATATTCCATGGGGCTATTGTGACACCGCGCTAGTCCCTCGTCAAGCACTCAAGGGGCACACTAACATAACTCTAACCTGCCTGTCTTATATGGTAAAGTAAGCCAATCACCGAATAAAAGGATTAAAAAATGAAATCGATTTGTGTTTTTTGCGGATCATCAGACTCGGTTCATGCGGACTATAAGACTGCCGCTTTTCAATTGGGCATTGTCCTCGCGAAAAGAAGGATCCGCCTCGTCTACGGCGGCGGCAAGACTGGCTTGATGGGCGAAGTGGCAAATGGGGCATTATCCGCAGGCGGAGAGGTGATCGGCATCATCATCCCTTCCATGAATACGCCCGCGCTGGCCCACACCGGCCTTACCCGCATGGACGTGGCCCCCGACATGCACGGACGCAAAGCCCGCATGCATGAACTCTCCGATGGATACATTGCCCTGCCCGGCGGCTTCGGCACATGGGACGAACTCTTCGAAACCATTACCTGGGCACAGACCGGCGCACATGAAAAACCCGTGGGAATGCTAAATGTGAAGAATTATTACGCACCCTTGCTCGCCGCAATGGATCATGCGGTAAACGAGGGCTTTGTCTTCGAAGAACACCGCAAAGCCGTCTTCTGTGAAATGACCTCCGAAAAATTACTGGATGAAATGTCAAAATACCAGCATCCGCGCGAAGCGGTAAAGCGTTGGTTGAAAAAGGATTAAGAAAACAGTCCGCAGGAAAGTTTCCTGCGGACTGTAATTTATTTATCCATGGATCAAATCATGCCAGAGTCAGAATGATCGGTTCATCTTTTGTGACAATGACCGTGTGTTCGAATTGGGCGGCGACGGTTCGGTCGATCGTGCGCAGGGACCAGCCATCTGATTCTTCGAAGATGTGCCCCCTGCCTGTGGTGAGGAAGGGCTCAATGGCCAGAACCACGCCTTCGTCCAGTATGCGGCGATCTTTCGGTTTGTAGTAGTTGTAGACCTGTGTCGGCTCTTCGTGCAGTTTATGCCCGATGCCGTGACCCGTCAGATCGAAAATGACACCGAACCCGTTTCGTTTTGCTTCATCCTGAATCGCCTTGCCAATGCCATTCAACGGCTGCCCCGCCCGTGCGGCCTGCACCGCCTTCACCAAAGCGGACTTGGTCGCCTCGATCATTTTGTCGTATTCAGATACCTGCTTCGCAACGACCATCGAACCGCCCGTATCCGCAAAGTAGCCGCCCATCTCAGCAGAGACATCGATGTTGATGAGCTGACCCGCCTGCAATACCTGGTCGCCTGGGATTCCGTGCGCGATGACAGGCGAAATGCTGATGCAGGTTGCGCCGGGGAAGGAATACATCACCTGCGGCGCGGATTGCGCGCCTTCCTTTTCAAGAAATTCCCTGCCGATGTTATCCAGTTCGGCGGTGGTCATGCCGGGCTGGGCCTGTTCCATCATCAGCTTCAACGTTTGCGCGACGACACGGCCAATGGCTTTGAGGGAATTGATCTCTTTTTCAGACTCAACGATCATGCTTAACCTGCTTTGATTCCGCGCTCGATGGTTTCGCGGTGTTCAAGGAAATGTTCGGTGGTGTCGCCTAATATCCACAACAAAATGGGGCGTTTCTCGGGATCTTCTGCGTGACGGGGAGTCAGCAGGTCTTCAAAACTCATCGCATCGAGCCGCGCATGCACCTGCTCATAAACCTGCTTCAAATCATCCATCACTTCTTTTATGGAACGGTCTTTGTTGCGTTCAAAAAGAACCGGGTTGATGATTTCCATATCCCAGCTCTCCGCTACACTTTCGGCAACTTTCAAGACCTCGTGCGCGGGACGTTTATCCAGGTGAACACCGATGAGGATGTTCATCCATTCGGTAAGGTGCGCAAGGTTATCCTTCGGTGACCAGCCGCCCGGGTCAGGTTTGGTCATCTGTGCATCGGTCAGATTTTCAACAACCTGTAACAGCAGCCGAAACTCCCGCTCGATCGCGGACATGAATTCCTTTTTACTACCGGGCATCCATTGTTCTTCCATGAGATTTCTCCTATAAAACGATCAACTTACCTTCTTCGAGTTTTTCCTTTTCCTCATCTTTGCGCCAGATCCACGCTTCCCCGCGGACAAGGGTCGTCTTCTTTCCATCCACTTTCACATGCGCCCCATCCGATAACATGAGGATGGGATTATCGTGGAAGAAATGATAATCCGCCAGCCATTCATCCTTCACAGATTGACCATGCGAATCCAACGGATAATGCGCCGAGAAATTGAACGGTGTCAGACCCAAGCCATCAAAAAAGGATGTTCCAACCGTGTTCATACTGGCAGAGGTGAGGATGTTCGGGCCGCATAGCACGGTCCCTGCGCTGAAGCCGACCAAAGGCAGGCCAGCCTGGATCTTCTTTTTCAGGTAAAGCGATATGCCGCTGAGATGCAGGCGGTGATTGAGCAAAAAAGTATTTCCGCCGGGGATATACACCAGCGACGCATCCCGCAAAATATCTTCGATCTCTTTTTGACGCATCAACTCGGTGTTGACCATCTGTAGCCGTCCCAGCCCTTTGAAGGCGGTCTCGTTCAACTCCAGCCAGCGTTCGGCATACAGTGAGCCCAGCGGCAAATACGCCACAATTGGGTCACGTTTATCTTCCAAATATGGGCGGCTGGCTTCGATCACATCACTGATGTCATCTTTGCCGGGGGTGGAAAAGAGGTGGAGGTTAAGAGAGGGCATAAGAAGTTAACCTGTAACCTGCAACCTGCCAACAATCACCCGCTTTAGCTCTTCTTGCACGGACTCCCATTTCTGATCCGAATTGACAACCACCCAGCGTTTCGGCTCGGCCTTGACCATCTCCAAATACCCCGCGCGGACGCGCTTGTGGAATTCGACAGTGTAGGCATCCATGCGATTCCATTCCATTTCGTTTTGGGTTTTACGCCTCAAGCCAACTTCCACTTCCAAATCCAACAGGATCGTTAAATCGGGTGTTAATCCGCCCGTTGCGTATTTCACCAAAGCGCGGACTTCATCCAGATTCTGCTGATGCCCGTAGCCTTGATAGGCGATGGTCGAGTCAAAATAGCGGTCAGAGATGACGATCTCGCCTGCGGTCAAACGCGGCTGGATGACCTGCTCCACGATCTGCGCGCGGGCAGCCTGATAGAGCAGGGTTTCCGTGCGCGGGTGCATCTCCGCATTTTTCAGGTCATGCAAAATATCACGGACCTGCTCGCTGATGGAGGTGCCGCCCGGTTCGCGGGTGGGAAATACAACATGTCCCTGCTCGCGGAGGTATTCCACGAGATACGGGATGTGAGATGTTTTGCCTGAACCTTCAGGACCTTCGAGGGTGATGAACATATGGTTAGTGATTAGATGATTAGAGATTAGATAACTAGAGGGAATGGTAACATAAAAATAGAGAGCAGCATCACACTACTCTCTATTCTCCAATCCCTATTCTCTAAATATTCTTACATGCCTGCGCGGCTCTTTGCCGTATGAGTGGCTGACGAGTTCCGCGTTGCGCGCCATTTCGTGTTGGACGCGGCGCACGAGCGATGGGCCAGGCGGAAGATCTACCCAGCGTTCGCCGTTCAACACGGCGGAAATGGCCTGCTCGGTCTGGCCGCGGATATCTTCCATATTGTCGCGCGGGGCTTGATGCTCAGTGAGGTTATACAGATCGCCGAGGAATTGTTCCACCTGCGCCACGGTGTTCGCGCGCAGCACATAGATCGGCATACCACGCGATTCGGCATCGATGACGGTCTTTTCGCGGTTTCGATAATACGTCCGCAGGGTGACGAGCACATCAGCATCACTGACATCAGCCACCACCACGGCGGGCACGCCGATCCGCTTGGCGGCTTGCATCAGTCGGTTGCGCGCCACACCATAGGCAAACACACGCACGGTCTGCAATTTCGCGCCGACACTCGGCGTGTTGATCGCGGGTGGGTTGATCGAGTCTGAGCGCTGAGTCTGCTCTTGAATAACAGGAGCAGGCCTGCCCATCGTTTGATCGACGGTTCCACGTCCACGGCGCGGCACTTTCACATCCGCTTTGGCGGCAGGTTTCGGCGGCGCAAGCTTCTCAATCTGGATCTGCCCCGCCTCATCGCGTGTGCGAATTTCGGGCGGCATGGGCACGTCGCGCAACAATGCATCCACCGCAGACATGATATCGAGATGGACTGCGAAGCGTTCACGATGCTGGATCTCGATGAGGACATCGAAGGTCGGGGGCGCGCGTCTTTCGAGGACCGTTTTCTGGGTGCCGCGTCGACGGGCTTCCTCGTCTGAAAGTGTGACCGCTTCGATGCCGCCAACAAGGTCGCTCAGCGTGGGGTTGAGCAGCAGATTTTCAAGGGTCTGGCCGTGCGCCGTGCCGATGAGCTGCACACCGCGTTCCGCGATGGTGCGTGCGGCGAGGGCTTCGAGTTCGCGCCCGATCTCGTCAATGACGATGACTTCAGGGTTATGGTTTTCGACCGCTTCGATCATCACTTCATGCTGGAGCATGGGTTCGCGCACCTGCATGCGGCGCGCCTTGCCCACGGCAGGGTGCGGCACATCGCCGTCACCGCCGATTTCGTTCGAGGTATCGACGATGACCACGCGTTTGTTTTCAGCGAGGATGCGGGCGGCTTCGCGCAACAGGGTGGTTTTGCCCACACCGGGGCGGCCAAGGATCAAAACGGATTTACCCGATTCGATGATGTCTTGAATGATATCGACCGTGCCATATACGGCACGGCCTACGCGGCAGGTTAAACCGACAATGGCACTGCGCCTGTTACGAATGGCGGAGATGCGATGAAGTGTACGCTCCATGCCTGCGCGGTTGTCGGCGTCGAACGTGCCGATGCGCTCGGTGATGTGGTCAATTTCTGCGCGGGTGATCTCTTTTTCAGAGAGGACAATTTCACCTTCGACAAAGCGCGCAGTGGGCACTCTGCCAAGGTCAATGACAATCTCCAGCAGTCTGTCGCTGTTGTTGGCCTTCTCCACCGCATGACGAATGGAAGTGGGAAGGACTTCGAGGAGAGCGTCGAGGTCGTCTGTGATTCTATGTTGGGTCATATGTTAAGTTTCAGATTGTGCAGGTGTCAGGTATCAAGTGACACGTAGTAGTAAAGCAGGGAAAGACGAAAAAGGGTATGCCGCGCAAATGCGCGCGAAACACGTTGCAGGGATCTGGGATTAGAAGAGGATGTAGTTGAGCATGTTGAAGTACCGCCTGTAAAAGAGGTGTCACGTTTCACGTGCCAGGCTTGCCCGCAGCCGCAGCATTAAATTGGTGTCACGTGCAGGTATATTATAGCAGGGTGGCGGTTAACGCTGAATTAAAGGCGTGTGTTAATTTCGTTGATTTGTCTGACGAATTTATTTGTTTTGTTTATGCCAGTTTTTCAGCACGAGGTACACAACCGGCAGGCTGGGATTCAACCCGGAGATGCGAACCGATTTCCGATTCACCAGGTGGAGCAAAACAAAATATATCTTTCCATTCCGTGACCGCTGGAACGTGAACTGAACACTTTGGATCTCATCGGCAAGCAGGGTTTTCTCGCTCAAGAAATATTTGATCGACATGGATCTTCCGTCAAGCACGAGCGAGCGGGGACGGAAAAACATCATCCCCACGAACACTGCAATGATGACGAGGAAGATGATAAGAGGCGCAATCATGACCGGGGCGGCGTCGGGTGAGTTGTACAGCAAAAGCCCGAACCCTACGAATATGCCTACAAATAGAACCGTGAAGATGAGTCCCATCAGCAGGGGAAAACTTCCGCTTTTCAGTTCATCATATTCGCGCGGATTGAACAGGTCGGGACGTTTATTGCCGATCGATTCCACAACTTCCTCATAGCCGGGCAGGTTGGGGCTGGGCACGACGGTTATATCACCGTCGAGATTGTGAAGCTTAATGGAATATCCTCTGCCCGAGACGCGGTTGATCTCACTCCAGCGCAGTGTCTTTGTGCCCAGGAGACTTTGAGATGAAATTTCATCTTCAGAGATGATGGTCTTTTGGGTCAGGGATGTTATGGAAATGATGACGACCAGCAGCAAAATGGCAACAGGAATGAGCATGGACCCATCACCCAGGTCCATATTGAAGAACATGGCGACCAGTATGAAACCGAACATCAGGATCAGGACGACAAATTGAAATGGGGAATGCTTGTAAACACGGGGTTCATTCATGGTCTTCTCCTACACTATTAGTGACGTCTGACCTTATCCCAATCCACGTGCGGGGAATCTTTCAGCAGATACAATCGGATACCTTCATATTTTACATTCACATAATGCTCCGCGCCCCATTCGTTGAGATTCTGCGAGCCGACCTCGAATTCCTGCACGTAAGTGGGCATCAGGGTTTTGATGGAGTAGTTCAGGTCGTATTTGTTGTGGCCAGGGACACTGTTCATGCCAAGCCAGCTCATTTGACCGGAGAGGTCGGGCGGCAGATTGGCGATGTACGGGTCGGATTTGCCGAGGAAATCAATGGCGGGGCGGTCGGCGTAGTAGGGAATCGTCCCTGCCCAGAAGACGCCGATGGTGGCATTTTCATCGGTCAATTCGTTGATAGCGATGGCGATATCGGTTTGTTTGTGGGTGGCACCGTTATCGTAGGGCAGGGCGGAGAGAGTCATCTCGCGCAGGAAGCGGGAGTCTGCGAGGTAGAGTCCGCACAATGCAAAGGTGAGGATGATGATGGAGGACGCTGGGCCAGTTGTCAGTTTGGGGAAGAAGCGCAGCGCGTCAGCGCATCCTTCGAAAAAGAGGATAAATAGGAACGGCATGGTCGGAGCCATGATGCGCCAGTAATTCCACGGGTCGCCGCCGACGTAGATCTGATAAAGCATCGAGGTGAGGAACAACGTGAACAGGTAAAGTTTTTGGCGTGAGAATTTCAGCAATAATCCGATGAGCGCAAGAAGAAGCACGAAACTGGTTTCTTTCAAGAATGGTTGAATGAAGCCCCAGCCGTTTCGTAATCGTTCGAGCAACGGCATGCCGACGAGTTTGAGGGTGTAGGTGTTGGGCACGATCTCGCCATAATAAAAATAGCGGAAGGCAGTTTGACCGAGGACAAAGGTTGAATATAGGAGACCTGCCGCCAGAAAAAGGGAAATCGATTTGCGTCCGTTTTTGAGGGTGGGGAGTAAAAATAAAAATGCGAGTGCGGCAAAGAGGAGCGAGTCGTTGCGGGTGAGAAAGGCCAGGCCGAAGCAAAGGGACATCCACCAAAGATGGCTTTGATCCAGCGTATCGGCATATTTAAAAGAGAACAGGACACCCGCGCCGAGCAGGAAGGCCAGCATGCCCGTTTCCATGCCCATGAGCGACCAGTAGTTGAGCGGATAATATAAAAGGACCGCGGCAAAGAGAAAATATTTTACGGGGTTGTTCTTGTTTGGGTTGACGATGTGAAAGATACGCAGGGTGAAAAACGCCGAGCCAAGTACGAAGAAGATCCCTGTCAATTGAACCGCCAGCACGGCATATCGTTTTTCAAAGAGGAAGGTCGCCGCTGACATCATCAAGGTCATCAGCAAATTGGTGTAGCCTTCCACTCGATTCGCGTCGCCTGCATTCCAGACCAATCCGCGGCCATGGGAGAAATTCCACGCGTAGCGCATGGAGATCATCGCATCGTCGAAAAGGTTGAAATATCGACGGTCATCAATGGCCGCGTAGGAGGAATGATAAATGAACGCCAGCGCCCAAATGGCGAACAGGGCGGAGAGCAGGATGAAGAGCCAATTTTGTTTCATTCGATTCGTAAAAGTCGCTTTGTGTCTCATCGCATAAAAGCCTTCAATCACGTCATTCAACCAAGGCCCCCTCCCTGCCCTCCCCCAAATTCCAAAGAACGGAATTTGGGGGAGGAAAACCATCACCACGCAAGGATGGTGGTCACTTTATCCCAATCAATATCGGGTGAGCCTTTCAACAGATACAACTTGGCATCGTTGTACTTTACACGTACGTAATACTCTTCGGCCCAGCCGCTGAGTTTTTGCGTGCCCCAGTCAAATTCTTCCACATACGTGGGAAGCAGTTTCTGGATGGAATAGGTCAAGTCGTATTTGTTGTGGCCGGGCATACTGTTCATGCCGAAGCCCGCGCTCTGACCTGAAACATCAGGCGGCAGGCTGGCAATGTATTTATCTGATTTACCGAGAAAATCGATCGCGGTACGGTCAACGTAATACGGAAGCGTTCCACCCCAAAATACTCCGATGGTGGCATCTTCTTTCGTAAGGTCATTGATGGCAATGGCCGCTTCCACATGCGCCTGGGCATAGTTGTTTTGATACGGCAGATCAAGCAGTAGAAACTCCCGCACAAAACGTGCATCTGCAACATACAACGCAAAAATAGATAGTGCCGCCAGTGCGAAATTGCGAATCCAACCTGTTTGAGAAAAACGCTCCACAATTTCGAAACACGCGAATGAAAAGAGCAAAAGCAGCAGAGGCATGGTCGGCGCCATGATGCGCCAGTAATTCCACGCATCGCCGCCCACATAAACCTGATACAACACCGAAACGAGAAAAAAGCCGAACAGGTACAACCTCTTCCACGAAAATCGCAGCGCCAGCCCCGCAAGCGCAACGAGCAAAAGCGCCCCCGTTTCTTTCAAAAACGGCAAAATGAATCCCCATCCATTTCGCAGGCGTTCATCGAGCGCCATGCCGACGAGTTTCAAAGTATAGGTATTCGGCATGATCTCGCCGTAATAAAAATAACGAAACGCCGTTTGCCCGAGGATAAAAGCCGAGTACAAGACTCCCGCCGCAAGAAAAAGATACACATCGCGGCGTCCGTGTTTCAAGGTTGGAAGCAAAAATAAAAACGACAGTGCGGCAAACACCAGCGAATCATTGCGGGTGAGGAAGGCCAAACCGAACGAACCTGCCATGAGGAGGATCAGCGAGCTGGGGCGATTCAGCGAATCAGCATATTTGAGCGAGAGTAGAATGCCTGCGGTGAGAAAGAACGCCAGCATGCCCGTTTCCATGCCCATCAGCGACCAGAAATTCAGCGGATAGTAGAGCAGGATCAAGACAAAAGGGAGATAGCGATGAAGACCCGAATCAGACATCCCGAAATTTGATTCGGCGTCCTTTGAAATCCTCTCCCCGATGCGGACCGTCATCCACGCTGTGCCGAGCGTGAAGAAGATGCCCGTCAATTGAATGGCAAACACGGCATAGCGTTTGTCGAATAAAAATGTAGCCACCGACATGACCAGCGTCATCAGCAGGTTGGTATAGCCTTCGACACGCTCCACGTCGCCCGCGTTCCACACCAGGCCGCGCCCGTGCGCGAGATTCCATCCATAGCGCATGGAGATCATCGCGTCATCAAAGAGGTTAAAGTACAACCGCCCGTCGCTCGCCACGTAGGAGGAATGATAAATGAACGCCAACGCCCATCCGCCAAACAGTACAGACAAGAGGAGCGGGAGCCAATTCTTTTTCAGGTAAACGCGGATATGGCTGGTCATCACAGTTTTAATTCTCGTCACGATTGGTAATTTTCTCGAATACTTTCAGAGCGTTTTCAATTCCATTTTCTGTTTGGATCTTGCGCCCAAGTTCGATGGCTTTTTGTCGCATCTTGGGATCGCCAACGCCGAGTTGAATAGCTTCCTGCAGACGTTCGGTGGTCAATTCCTTAAATCGAATAGGCCTGGGACCCGCCCCCAACTGGGCGATGCGTTCCCCCCAATAGTGCTGGTCAAACACAAACGACACAACACAGGATGGCACACCAGAGCGAAGACCAAAGGCAGTTGTGCCTGAGCCACCATGATGAATCAACATTGCCATTCGCGGGAACAACCAATCATACGGGGCATAATCGATCTTGAAAACATGATCAGGTAACAACTGATTTCCAAGGCCGCCCCAGCCCATATGTAAAATGCCGCGTTGCCCGCTCTGTTTTAAGGAATCAAGAACGATGTTGGTGATGCGTTGCGGATCTTTTACCGGCATACTTCCGAAACCAATAAACACAGGCGGACTGCCTGCTTCAATGAATGCTGATAAATCATGCGGCGGTTCCCAATTTCTATCTTCTGGAAACCAATAACCCGTGATATGGACATACTCGTTCCAATCGGCGGGACGCTCAACCACATATTGACTAAACCCGTTCACGATTGGAAACCGCCTCGTACCCAATTGACCAAAGTAACCCAGCAGCGGCAGCGGAGGCAAGTTGAGCGTTTTTTTACGCCAACGATTGATTACAGTGCGAAACATTTGCCACGCTATCTGTTCGCCCAAATAATAAGTTGCTTTGTTATAACCCGGCAGGGGAAGTCTTGGAAAGCCCATAAGAGGAAATCCCCGTGTCCGAGCCAATGGAATTACGGCTGCTTGTGCCATGGGCACATCGTATTTTTCCGCCAAGTCAAAACCAAACAATCCCGCTGGCAGTTGATTAATAATAAGGTCTGTTTCACCCAGATGAGGAGCGGACAAATCACGAGCGTACCCTTCTGCCAGAGAACCAAAGGAGCGCACAAGGGCAGGCAGGTCTGCTCCTGCATTGGCGACCAATTCCTTCGCATTTCCTTGAATTGGGTGAAAGTCCAGCTCGTTTTCGGTTATAAGTGGTGCAAAGTCTTCAAAGGTAATAAAACGAACTTGATGGCCGGCAACTTTGAACCCATTGCCGAGGGCAGCATAGGGCTGAACATCACCGCGTGAACCTAGTGCAAGAATCGTTATGTGCATGGAAAATATCTTGAGCGAAACGCCTGACTATTTATTCAGTACCCAATCCCAACTCTGGAATCGGCGGAAGTGAGCCACTGTACAACCAGTTGTTGAAGAATTCGCCCAATTCCATTCCGCTGATTTCCTCTGCAACAGAGACGAAATCTTCGGTGGTGGCGTTGCTGTTTTTGTAGCGGTTGTGATACGTTTTCAGGATCTTGAAGAAAGCTTCATCGCCCACTTCGAGTCGCAAGGCGTGCAGGGTGAGTCCGCCCCACTCGTATACGCTGGCGTTGAACAGGTCATTTGCAGGCGGATTTCCCGGCGCGCCAACCACATCTCCATATTCGACCATGTCTGAATACAGATATTCGACATACTCGTCCCGCGCTTCGGGGCCTTCGGCATGTTCCACCCACAGCACTTCGGCATAGGTGGCAAAGCCTTCGTTGAGCCAGATATCGCGCCAATCGGCCACGCTGACGCTGTCACCAAACCATTGATGCGCCAATTCGTGGGCCACGGTCAATTCGGTGCCTTCCACGTCATCCACATCCACCATGTCAATTCCAAAAATGGACAGGGTCTGGTTTTCGAGCGCCGAACCGAATTCAGCGTCCATCACGAGCGCGCCATACACCTCGAAGGGATACGGGCCGAACAACCCGCTGAAATAATCGATCATCTCGCCCTGCCGTGCAAACGGCGCGCGAACCTTTTCGCTCAGTCCCGTAGAATAATAATTGCGGATCGGAATCCCGTTGTCTGAACTCATCGTCTCGATATCAAACTCGTCGATATTGATCGTGGCGAGATAGCTCGCCATCAAACTGGGCGAATCGAAGACGAAGGTGGTCGCATCACCCTTATCGGTGGTTTCGATCAGCAGGCCATTGGCCGCCACCTCGAATGGCTTGGGAACCGTGACACGAAACGTGTAGGTCGCCTTGTCCAATGGGTGATCGTTGACGGGGTAAAAACTTGCAGAACCATCGGGTTCGCTTAATACAAAACTGCCGCCATCCACAGTGACCCAGCCCGTTTGCACAGGCAGGGCAACAGACTGCATCTCTTCGGGTGAGCCGCTGTATTGAACGATAATGGTAAACATATCACCGTCCACGAGCGGCTTGAGCGGGCTGACGATTAATTCCTGCCCCTTACGGGAATAGTCCGCTTCCGCGCCGTTGACCATAAGGCTGTTGATATCAAAGCCGACAAAATCGAGATTGAAACTGCCAAGGTCCTGGGTGGCAATCGCCTCGATGGTCACGATGGCTGTCAGGTCACTGGTGGCAACATCGTGGATGGTGAAATCCAACAGGTAGTGAGTCACATCATAGCCGCCGTTCCCAAACCCCGGGTAGAGCGAATCGCCCAATCCTGTTGAACCGGCAACCGCTTCCAGGGTCGCATCAGGGACGATGGTGGAGATCGCCACGCCGGTCGGCGGTACTGAAACGGGATTTGTGCTGAACTGACTGCACGCAAGAATGGCAAATGCAACCAAAAATGACGGGAGAATGACTTGAAGTGATCTGCTTTTCATTTTATATCCTTGTGGTTCAGGCAGTATATCATGGCAGTGTGTTGTAAAATTGAACGCATAGATTGGAGTCAGATGAACGCCTCACCGATTTTCGAGTTTGCATTACTTGGTTTTATTTCCATGTTCACCATGATCAACCCCATTGGTGTCATTCCCGTATACACGGCGATGACCGCGAAGTTATCTCCGCATGAATCACACCGTGTGGCACGCAAGGCCAGCCTGACGGCGTTGTTCATCCTGCTCGCCTTCGCATTGACAGGCCAATGGATCTTTCGTTTCTTTTCCATTTCAGTCAACAGCCTGCGCGTGGTGGGCGGCGTGATCTTTTTCCTGATGGGCTACGAAATGCTGCAAGCCCATCTCTCACGCACACAGTTCGATGACGAAACGAATCACGAATACATCAATGATATTTCCATCACACCGCTCGGCATTCCCATCATCTGCGGACCGGGTGCGATCACAACATCCATCCTTTTGATGAACGAATCCACATCGCCGCTCGAATCAGGAATCGTGATCGGCATCATCGTTTTGATCATCGCATTGACTTACTTTTTGTTGCTTGGCGCAAAACAGGTCACACATCTGATCGGCGAGAATGGCAACAAGGTAATGCTGCGGCTGATGGGCCTGATCGTGATGGTTATCGCCGTGGAATTTTTCTTCAGCGGGTTGACCCCGATCATCCGTGAGATATTCAGGATACAGTGAGGCATACATGAACCGCAAATTGGATTGGCCTGCACTTTTGCTTTTTACCGCGCTGCTCTTCGGCGCAATTGTCCGCTTTTGGCCTGCGTTCACGAACGGATTTCCCCTCAACGACGGCGGGATGTTCTACAGCATGATTCTCGATTTGAAGGAAAACGATTATCAACTGCCCGAATTCGCGGAATACAACAGCGTGGATATTCCCTTCGCCTATCCGCCGCTCGGATTTTATGTCGCCGCTTTTCTCTCGGACGCTTCGACCACGCTCAGTGCAGGCCTGTTGCCTGTTTCTGTACTCCAAATATTGCTCTGGCTGCCAGCTTTGGTGAACACCCTCTCGATCTTCTTCTTTTATAAACTCGCCGAGCAAGTCCTCAACTCACGCCTGTCCGCTTCGCTGGCGGTGATGATCTACGCGCTCTCGTCACGCGCTTTTCTGTGGCAGGTGATGGGCGGAGGAATCACACGCGCCTTCGGCATGTTGTTCCTGATTCTGATGCTGTGGCAAACGGTTCAATTGTTCAAAAGCGAGGGATATCCCAAACATCTTGCGCTGACCATTTTATTTGGCGCAGGCGCGATCCTGAGTCACCCTCAGACTGCTTTGCATGCCGTGTTGGGTGGCGCAGTGCTTTTTGGCTTTTACGGGCGCAATAAACGCGGAGTCCTCTCTGCGGTGGCGGTTGGTTTTGGCGTGGTGTTTCTCACTGCCCCCTGGTGGGGAAATGTGCTTTTGCGCCACGGCCTCGAGCCATTGCTCTCCGCAGGCCAGACCAGTCAGCGAACGCTTGAATCCTATCTCTCGATCCTGGATTTCAGCGGGCTTGATGATTACGTGTTCCTTCCCGCATCTCTCTTGGCCATCGCCGGTGCGGTGATGGTGTTCAAGCAGCGTGATTATTTTCTGCTTGCGTGGCCCATGTTGGCCCTTCTGATAGACCCGCGCGGTGGGGAGAGCATTGCGCTACTGCCATTGTCCATGCTGGCGGGGATAGGATTGGAAAAGGCTTCCATCTGGCTCAATCGCTCAAAAGAAGGAATGAACGGAGAAGCCTTCTCGAATCGCAAGGTTCAGGTATTGTTATTCGCCCTGTTCCTTTATCTCGTTCTGGGCGCCATGATCTTCGACTTTCAACTGGTCAACACCAGCCTGAAACCCGCTGACCTTGAGATGATCCAATGGGTGAAGGAAAATATCAACGAGCGGAAGACCTTTCTGCTTTCAACAGGGCGGGAATTCTCCATGTCTGACCCAATGCAGGAATGGTTCCCAGCTTTGACGAACCAGTACAGCGTCACCACCCTACAAGGCCTCGAATGGAATTTGAACGAACTGTTCTTCCCCTGGCATGCAGAATTGGTTGCGTTCCAACACTGTGCGGATGTGAATTGTGTCACCGGATGGAGCGGGAAAAACAAGATCAACTATGATTATCTGCTCGTAACGATTCCCACCAGGAATGACGAGAGCGATTTAGCCGACTCACTGAGAAGCCTCGCAATTTCGGCCAAGGCTTCTCCTTCTTACACGGTTGTGTACGAGTCGGAGAATGTGTTGATATTTGAATTTCACAGGTGATGATACTTTCCATAGCGAGGATATAACCTGCTATTGCAAAACAAAACGCGGACCTGTGTCCGCGTTTTGTTTTAGAAAACATCCTTTCCTTCCCATTCATTCATAAACTGGTCAAGAAAGCGGAGCATGATCTCATGTCGCTGCTCCGCTATTTTTTTTGCGGTCGGCGTGTTCATCATGTCTTTGAGCAAAAGCAATTTCTCGTAAAAGTGATTGATGGTGGCGCTTTTGCTGTTCTTGTATTGTTCAAAAGTGGCATGCATCTGCGGCGTGGACTCGGGATCGTACATCGGTCTGTTCTTGTAGCCGCCGTAGGCGAAGGCGCGCCCAATGCCGATGGCGCCAATGGCATCGAGTCTGTCGGCGTCCTGCACGATGAGGCCTTCGAGACTTTTCATTTTATTTTCCACGCCCGCGCCTTTGTAGGAAATGTGTATGATGATTTCGCACACTTTGTCAGTGGTGGAAATCTCCACGCCGCAGGAATCAAGCCAGGCTTTGGCGCGAAGCGGGGTTTCATCGCCCGTGTCGTTGAATTTCCAGTCGTCGAGGTCGTGCAAGAGAGCGGCAAGTTCCACAATGAACGCATCCGCTTTTTCATGTTGGCAGATGGTGACGGCGTTCTTCCACACGCGGTAGATGTGCCACCAATCGTGGCCCGAGGAATCGTCGGAGAATTCCTGTTTGATGTATTCGGCTGTCTTTTGGATGATGTGGGGTTGATTCATGGGGCTATTTTGCCACAAAAATCAGCCGTTCCATTTCATCTTCATGTACACGCCGCCTTTTTTCAATTCATCAAGCATTTGGTTCAGACGCTTTTGGCGGGTGGCTTCGAGTTTTGCGCGTGTGATCCAGCCAATGTAATCGTTCTGTTGAAACGGTGGGCGGGCGAGGTAGGCATCCATGAGCCCGTGTGAATCGAGCGCATCGCGGAAAAAATCGGGCATTTCATAGCGAGGACGTGGGGGCATGATCAACTCCTTTTGAGAAATAACAAAATGAGGGCGACGACATTCGCCGCCGTGCCGATCGGCAAATACCATAAACCAAGAAGCGCGATTGCGATCAACGCATTGCGGCCCCAGGGTTGATTCAACGCAAAGCCTGCCACAGCGATCAACGCGGCGATGCCATAAACAACGAAGACAAGTTTCATGAATGTGGAACGCGGCTCAATGCCGAGCGCCTGCACAAGGAGGGTCCACGGGCCAAGCTGGCCTGCGTATTCACCACTCGCTGGCGTAAAGTAATCGCCAACCGTCAATGCGCGCAGACCGTCGGCGAGCATCCAGCCAGCGGTTAAGGTGATGAGAATGATGATGACCCATCTCATATTATTTTTTCAACACACACAATGCCTGGCGGATCTCGCCAAGGTGATACGCCGTGTGGACCACAATGGCAAGCGAGCCGCCGATCGAGTCATCGTTCCAAGCGGGGTTTTCGCGGAATAGATTCGAAATGCGCTGATAGGTTGCCTGTAATTTGTTTTTTGAGGCGGCCCATTCTTCGGGCGTGACCTTTTCCACGGTGCGCCACACTTCACCCCAATCCACACGGCTGCTATCGTGGTGAACCACGTACCGTTCCAATACTTCCATGTAAAAGGTCACGTGGGCAACCTGCGCAGCGAGCGAGGCGCACTTTCCGCCCACGGGAATCGATGCCTCTTCCGCAGAGACAGTTTCAAGAGTGCGAAAAAGAGACGTATCCTTGTCGAGGTAGATACCGTGGGTGTTGTCGAATGTTTCATCGAGCAGAGCCATCAAATTTTTGAAAAAATCTTCATGAGCGATGGATTGGGTCATTTTTATCCTGCTCCTTCAAATGCGGATCTGAGCCACGCGACGAGTTCCACATCCACTTCACGCGGATCGCTGACATTAACGATGTAGTTGCACATGCTTCCTTTGGGCTGTTCCAGCAGGCGGGCGTTTTTCTTGAAGTCCTTCGCGTTGATGCCAACCTCGAAACGCGTGTTGGTCTTGGGGCCGATCATGGCAAATTGCTTTTTGCGGCGCAGGCTGACATATCCCTTTTTGGGAACGATCTCGAACTCGCCGAACTTTTGGATCTCTTTCATCAGTTTTTCATGAATGGGGCGGAAGCCCGCCTTTGCCCCCGAATAGATTTCATCGAGCACGGCATCTTCGTTTTTGCCTTCCGCGGCGCGTGTGCCATCGGATTGCAAAATGGCGTGGACGAGCGAATTGGCATCGCCGTGCCCCAGCCCAAGCTTTTCCTTGAACATGTCGCGGAGTTCGCCGTGTTTGCTCAATCCGCTTTTCTTTGCGATGGCGGCCAGTTCTGCAAGGGACTTGCCCGTCTTCTTTTGAATATTTTCCAATTGGGTCTGGATGGCTTTATCAAGGCTACTCATAAATCATCTCCTTAAAGGTTCTCGAAATTATTGACAGACTGTGCGTCTCCGCTTGAAGGCAACCAACCAATTCGCAGGTGAATCGGATTGAACTACTGACGTCCGTATATTGAACATATATTTCCCCCGACCACGGGAGATCAATATTCCTCCCGACAAAAAGACAACGAACATGCTGGCAACCACCGCAGGCCAGAACGGCGCGGAAGGCAGACGGGTGGCAACTTCTGATACTCCTGCCGCGATCAACCCCACGTACGACCAGTTCATAAATTCATAGTGAAATTCCAGCCAGCGCCCATGAGGAAGGCGAAGGTAGGCGGGGATGAATCCAGCCAGCAGGGTGAGTAAACTCGCCAACGCCGCACCATGAAAAGGTCCGAAATGACCCGTGAGTTGATAAATGAAAAGCGCGGTGATGTTGAGTCCCAGCATATTGAAAAAGTAGGCATATCCCAGTTGTTTATGCAGACGAGTCCCTTTGCGGGCAAGCAGCACACACGCGCCAAAGATCAATGCTGAGACAGCGGACACCATATGAAATGTTGATACAAATTGATAAATCATTCTCTTCTTTCTAAAGATCACACACAATATTATTTTCTAACGCCATATCCCGAGTATAAATCCGATGACTGTAAAATACACCGTTATGAAGCCGCCGTTGACGAAAATATATTTCCACGAGCGCTGTTCAAAGAGGGCAATGACCGCAAAGATCAGGGCTGCAAAACCGAAACCAGCAAGGAAACCCGCCGCCGCTCCCCAGACTGCATTGGTATTCGCATCACCGAGGAAAAAGGCCAGGTTGTACGAGATCAACAGCGAAAACAGAAAGGCAAGTCCATAGGTCTTGGCGGGGTTTTGCTTTGCAAGCTGTTCCTCGGTCAGCTTTGTTTCAGCCAGCCAGGCTTTGTAAAACAGAGTGGGCGAATACCAAAACGCACCCAATGCCAGATTGAAAATGGCGCAAACAAAAACAGCGATGTGATTAATATACAGGTTTTCCATGAGATTTCTCCTTTGTTTTTTGGAGGTGATCTTACAGAAATCGAATCCAAATGTATTGGAAAAAATTTACATTAATCCACCGGAACATAATTCAGAGTGGACGCCTTCCTTTTGATGTATTCGTTGGGGGTGAACCCGGAAAAAGCCTTGAAGTCGTTGATGAAGTGCGCCTGATCGTAAAAGCCGCTGTCCATGGCGATTCCGCTCCATTGAACGGGCTGATTCTTTTCTATTGTCTTGATCGCTTTTTGAAAACGGGCGATCTTGAGATATTGTTTTGGCGGCACACCAACCTGCCCTTTGAACAGGTCAATGAAGTGTTTTTGGGAATACCCGATCTGTTCCCCCAGTTTTTTGAAATTGAACAAAGTGGGCTGGCGAAGCATGCTGGCGACCGCATATTTAACGCAGTTGGATTTTGTATTATCGTAAAGTTTATCCCCGGCCATGTTCAGCAGAAACAATTCAACCAGTTGGAACATCTCCTGCGGTGACCTGGCAGAAATCAGCCTCTCGCGCAAGTCGAGAATTCTTCTGCCAAAGACCAGATCAGCCATGACGACCGAATCCGTCAACTCGTTCATCGGAAACGGATAAAAAGGACGCGCCATTCCCTTTTTGAAAATCACCACCAGCTTCCTACTCTCCCTGCCCGAAGGAATGGTGATGGGACGGGTCCGCACACCGCTGACCCAGGCGTGACGGCAGGATTGAACGATCTCTAGTGTGTCATTATTGTGAATATGCTGGGGCGCATCCGACAGGTCGATGATGAGTTCCGTATTTCCATCGGGCAGAAATCTATCCAAAGAGTGCGGCGGACGCATGTCCTCAAAGTAGATCAGGCTGTCGAGAAAATCACTCAGCGGAAATGGTGGTTGGTGAATTTCGAAAAACATGGTGGCTTGTCCAGTGGTTTTATTATAGAACAAGTATTCTATTTTTACAATCCCATTTTTCAACCTCTTCCCGATTTGCAGAACAGGGTAAATCTTAGGCAAACCTAAGTCCTTTCCACAAAAATCCTGGAAAGGCTATAATTCCTGTATGGCTACTAAAACTAAAAAATCCATTCCTGTTTTTGATTCCGACGAAGAAGACATCATCGAAGAACCCTCTGTCCCCATGCAGGTTCAGCAGGATCCTTCTGAAGAGACCATCACCTTCAAAAAGAGTCACTTTTACTCGGTTCTGGTCGTGCTGGCATTTGCAGTCGGCGTGCTGGTGGGCTATGTTGCATGGGGCCGCGGTTCCGGAGGAACCACCACAACGGCAGGAGCCCCGGTGGCTCAGGCACCCGCCGCCGAGCAGGCTCCTCAATACAGACGCTACGATATCCCCACCGAAGGCTTCCCAAGCCTCGGCCCGGATGATGCGCCGATCGTGATCGTCGAGTTCAGTGATTTCCAATGCCCGTTCTGCCGCCGCTTCCACGATGAGACCTACCAGTCGCTGTTGGATGCATACCCCGGCCAGATCCGCTTTGTGTATCGCAACCTGCCGCTCACATCCATTCACCCGGCCGCCATGCCTTCAGCGATCGCCTCGCTCTGCGCACAAGATCAGGATGCCTACTGGGATTTTCACGAAAAACTGTTCAGCAGCGAACAGCTCGATGAAGAGACCTTCATCCGCTACGCTGCCGACCTCGGGCTGGATACTGAAAAATTTACCGCCTGCCTTTCCAGCGGCGAACATGATGCTGAAATCCAGCAAGACATGAACTTCGCCATTGATCTCGGCGTACAGTCCACGCCCACATTTTTCGTCAACGGGCTTGCCATTGTCGGCGCCCAGCCGCTTGCCAACTTCCAGCAATTGATCGATAAGGAATTGGCCGGAGAGATCCCGTAACGTCTTTCCTATATCATTTTCAATTAAAGAGTTCACGGAAGTTCTTAAAATTTCCGTGAACTCTTTTTCTTTTTGGTATGATGTTCCGCGTGTCAATGATTCCCCAAAGATTTGTCCTCTGAGAGCAAACCATGAAAAAATTTGTCGCCATTGCCGGAAACATCGGCGTGGGTAAATCCACGCTTGTAAAAATGTTATGCAACGAAATGGGCTGGGAGCCGTTTTATGAACCCGTCACTGAAAACCCATACCTTGCAGATTTTTACCAGAACATGTCTGCCTGGGCTTTTCACTCGCAGGTATTCTTTCTCACCCATCGTCTGCGTTCGCATATGGGGCTTGCCCAGCATCCCAGTTCTGTGATCCAGGATCGCAGTGTGTACGAAGATGCTGAAATCTTCGCGCAGAATCTGTACGATCAGGGCAACATTCAGGACCGCGATTATCAGACCTATCGTGAGTTGTATGAAACAGCTGTGCAATTCCTGCCGCCGCCCGACCTCGTCATTTACCTGCGCGCCTCCGTGCCCACCCTGCTCAATCGCATCAACTCACGCGGACGCACCTACGAGCGAACCATTGCCCCCGAGTATCTTCAAAACCTCAACGACCTCTACGAATCATGGATCGAAAATTTCACACTCTGCCCCGTATTGGCCGTCCCTGCCGATGACCTGGATTACGTGGCGCATTCCGGTCACCTGCGGCTGATCATCGCAAAAGTGGAAGACAAACTGATCGGAAAAGAAGAAGTGGTCTTCGAGCCCGATGAAGTGGCGCGCGCCGCAGAAGATTAAATGAAAAACCTCCCTCGGGAGGTTTTTCATTTAAGTTGAGAGAATATTTCCGCGCATTGAATGGCGTTGTCCTCTTCCATATTATCTTCAATGCTCCACCATGCAGACAGGATGGCATGAGCAGTTGCCCAGCGAATAATTTTTTCACGTTCCCAGCCGAGTCTCTCCGCGAGGATGCTCACCCGCCTCTCTGCCTGGACCTTGAAACTGGTTCCGTCCGAAATGCTGTCCCATGGATTGATCATGAGTGGCCCTACTTCATACCCTGCAGGCCCAATGACTCCCTTCGGGTCAATGATCAACCAGCCGCGTTCCGAAGACAAAATGTTGAAATGATGAAAATCGCCGTGCATTAATTTCACATCGGTATCGGCAAACAATTCGGGCAAAAATGATTCGACTTTCTCCAAAAGAACTTGCGGAAAAGGTCCCGTCCCGCCATTGAAATGCGGACGGATTTTTTGTAACCCAGCAAACCAATTCGACAATTTTATAAATTTATTCTGTAAGGGTGGAATAACCCCACCCCTGCGTTGTATGTTCAGCATCACATCTGCTGCGATATTTGTACGCTCATCATCATCTTCAAGTTCGGCGAGCATTTTGCCGGGTTTGAGTCTTTCCAGCAATAAGAACCCGCGCTCTTCGTCGTGCTCCAATAATTGACAGGCACCATCGCCATTAAATAATTTCAGGGCGGTCATTTCACTGGTCAACTCGGGGTTTGGAATTCCCATTTTGAGGATCACATCTTCATCATCACGTTTTGCAAATGCAACAAAATTAAATGACAGATTTGGCACAGGCTGAACATCGGTCAAACCCCAACGAGTGGAGACCTCGCCAATTAAAGCAGGAAGGACAGTGAGAAAATTCTCGCCGTCCTTTTTGTAGACATTTTTTATGGTGGAGATGAAGGTTTCGGGAAGTTGCATTTTATTTACTGCATTCTGTAAGGACACAGCGGCGCTGTGTCCTTACAAGATTATTTCACCCAACCCAAACCAATGCGTCCGCGTTCGGTTTCGATCTTTTGGATCTCCACGTCGATGATGTCGCCCACTTTGAGGACGGTGCCGTTGGGGATCTGGCTCTTATGCAGAAGGCCATCTTGCTTGACGCCGATGTCTACGAAGGCGCCGAAGTCCACTACGTTGCGGACGGTGCCTTTGAGCTGCATACCTGTCAGCAGGTCTTCGGCTTTGAGCACGTCTGAGCGCAGGATGGGAGCGGGGGTATCGGAGCGTGGGTCACGGCCTGGGCGGACGAGTTGTTCGAGGATGTCTTTGAGTGTGGGCACGCCGCATTCGAGTTCGGCGGCTAATGTTTCGAGGAGAGTTTTGCGGTGAGGGATTCCAAGGCGGCGATTCTGTCTGGGATGGACGAATCAACTGTCAGCGCGGCGCGAGCGAGAATGGATCCTGCTATCGCGTAGGATTCTGGATGGATCGCTGATTCATCCAACGGGTTCGCCCCATTTCGAATCCGCATGAAGCCTGCTGCCTGTTCAAAAGCCTTCGGGCCAAGCCCAGCGACCTTCTTCAATGCGGTGCGGGATTTGAAGGGGCCGTTCGCGTCGCGATGCGTGACGATGTTGGTGGCGAGTTTGGGGCCGATGCCCGCGACATGCGTGAGCAGCGCGGAGCTGGCGGTGTTGACATCCACGCCGACGCTGTTGACCACGCTTTCGACGACGCCGTCGAGGGCGTGCGTGAGCGCGGTTTGATCGACATCGTGTTGATACATGCCCACGCCAATGGACTTGGGATCGATCTTGACGAGTTCGGCGAGCGGGTCTTGCGCGCGGCGGGCAATGGATACCGCGCCGCGGATGGTGACATCGAGATCGGGGAATTCAGCGCGGGCGAGAGATGATGCGGAATAGACCGATGCGCCCGCTTCATTGACGATGAGATATTTTGTTTGCGGCGCGTTCTTGGTGAGTTCGGCGGCGAGCTTTTCCGTTTCGCGTGAGGCGGTGCCGTTGCCGATGGTGATGAGCGTGACGTGATGGCGGTTGATCATATCCTGCAGGGTGTTGATCGAACCTTTCCAATCGTTCTTCGGCTCGTGCGGATAGATCGTGCCTGTGTCGAGCAGTTTGCCAGTGGCGTCCACGACGGCGACTTTGCAGCCTGTGCGGAAGCCAGGGTCGAGGCCGAGGACAACTTGATTGGCAAGCGGAGCTTGTCCGAGCAGGGCGCGCAGGTTGGTGGCGAAGACTTGAATGGCGTGGTTGTCTGCGACCTCGCCTTTTTCACGGCGGACATCGCGCTCGATGGCGGGGAGCAAAAGACGCTCGGCGGAATCTTGAATGGCAAGCGCGAGTTGATCGGCGAAGGGACTGATGATGTCCTGCTCGAATTCAGATTGAACGGCGTTGAGCCAGTCGCGTTCGGGGACGTCCACACGCACGCGCAGGATGCCTTCCTTTTCGCCGCGGGTGAGCGCGAGGATTTGATGCGGCTGGAGTCTGTCCACGCGCATGGAGAAATCGTAATAGCTTTCGTACACGCGTTTTTCATCGGCTGCGTCTGCGACCTTCACAGAATGGACGGTGGAAAACTTGAGCGCCTTCTCACGGGTCGCGGCGCGGACGTTGGCATTTTCGCTGATCATTTCAGCGACGATGTCACGCGCGCCTTGCAAGGCTTCTTCGATGTTCGCAACTTGATCGTTGAGGAATTTCGCGGCGAGTTTTTCAGGTGAGCCGCTGGTGGATTGCTTGAGAATTAATTCGGCCAGTGGTTCCAGTCCCTTTTCACGGGCGACCATGGCGCGGGTGCGGCGTTTCTTTTTGTAGGGCGCGTACAGATCTTCGAGCGCGGTCATGGTGACGGCGGCGTTGATGCTCTCGCGGAGTTCGTCGGTGAGTTTGCCCTGCTCTTCGATGGAAGCGATGATGGAGACACGGCGTTCGTCGAGTCCGCGCAGGCGGATGAGTTCATCGGCGATGATGCGGATCTGTTCGTCGTCGAGGGAGCCTGTCATTTCCTTGCGGTAACGGGCAATAAATGGGACGGTGTTGCCTTCGTCTAAAAGGTTGATAACAGCCGTAACTTGCGATGGCTTGACATTGAGTTGGGATGCGATCTGTTCAGCGTGGGTCATGGATGCGATTTTATCATAGTAGAACAAAGTTTCTTTTATTGTGAGATTGCGGGGGGGATGAAAGTCAAAGGTTGAAGGTCGAAAGTCAAAAGCAACCACGGAGACACGAAGGCACGGAGAAGAACAAGGAAAAACTCTGTCTCTATGGCGGAAGTTAAAAAAAAACAGCGCACAGAGATTGTTCTCCATGCGCCGTTGTCTGTCGTCCATCGTTAATGGTCTATCGTCTAACTCGGAAACAATTTATCAAACACCTCAGGGCAATACTTCTGTACCATGTCGGAGGAGATGCCGTTCTCTTTGCATATCTCGGCGTAGAAATCCACGCTGGGGCGGCGGATGCGTTTTTGGGTGTCGATGTCCAGACCCCACAGGCCGAAGCGTTGAGTCCAGCCGCGCTCCCATTCGAAGTTGTCCACAAGTGACCAGTGGAAGTATCCCTTCACGGGCCAGTTGAAATTGACGGCGCGCCAGATCTGATGCAGGTGTTGTGCAAGATAGCGTGGGCGCATGTGATCGTCTGAATCTTCCACGCCGTTCTCGGTGATGATGATGGGCAGGTTGGGATAGGTGCGCTCGATCCATTTGATGGAGTTGAAGATGCCTTCGGGGATATTGGCGAGGAAGTTCGTGTCGCTCATGTCGGCGTTCTTGGGATAGCCGCTGTTCGAGAATAACTCGCCAGGCTTGAAGAGGTCGAACCAGACGGTATCGACAGAGTAATAGTTGAGGCCGAGATAATCCTGCGTGCCTTTGGCTTCGGGAATGTTCTGGTTGCCAATGGGGGAACGCATAACGCCTGTTGAAATGGCAGAGGGAAATGCCATGTTGAGTCCCTCGTAGCGGATGTTGCGCATGAGTCTATCGAGCGGTGACCAGCTCAAACGCGGAACCATCGGGCGGTAATGCAGAGCGTAGCCTACGCGAGCTTCGGGTTGCAGCTCATGGATGGCGCGATACGAAGCGGCATGTGCGCGGATCATGTTGCCCATCACACGCATGGATAATTTGAGGTCTTTCTTTCCAGGCGGGAATGCGCCTTGCACGTATCCGCTCATGGTATACACGTTCGGCTCGTTGATCGTACACCAGAGCGTGTTGTATTCCTTGAGCGCGTCCACCACTTTGCGGGTGAACTTCTCGAAGAGGCCGACGATCTCGGGGTTTTCCCAGCCGCCGCGCTCGGTGACCCAGAGCGGGTCGGTGAAATGATGCAGCGTAACCAAAGCTGTCAGGTTGCGTTCCCTCAGTCCGCGCAGCATGAGGCGGTACTTTTCGATGGCTTCCTCATCCCACGTGTCAGGCGTCGGCTGAATGCGGCTCCACTCCACTGAGAAGCGATGCGCGTTCTGTCCCGTTTCGGCGGCGCGGTCGAAGTCTTCGCGCCAGCGTCCGCCCCACCAATCGGCGGCGAGGCCAGATTTGTGGACGGTGTGTCCCGCTTCTTCCCACGCGTGCCAGTTGTTGTTGGTGTTGTTGCCTTCCACTTGATGCGAGGCGGTTGCGGTTCCCCACAGAAAGCCTTTTGGAAAATGATAGGTTGCTTGAGGCATGGTTCTCCAGATACAAACCCTAAAGGTCTTAAAGACCTTTAGGGTTTTCTTGATAAATAAGCGAGATACAAAGCGACAGAGCCAGCCACAGCGGCGTTGAGGGATTCGATCTTGCCTTTCATGGGGAGCTTCAAAACGATGTCGCATTTCTTTCGGACGAGATCATGCAGCCCGTCGCCCTCTGAGCCGACGACGAGTCCCAATGCGCCTTTCAGGTGACGAGATCCCGCCTCAACCTCCGCCCCAGCTTGATCCAGTCCGACGATCCAAATATCATTATCTTTGAGCGCGTCAATCGTCTGGGACAGGTTCGCCTGGGCAATGAGCATGTGCTCGCTCGCGCCAGAAGATGCGTTGACCACGGCGGGAGTGACCTCCACGGAGCGGGCGGTGGGAATGACCACGCCATGCACGCCAAGCGCCTCGGCAGTGCGGATGAGGGTGCCGAAGTTCTGCGGGTCTTGCAGGGAATCGAGCATCAGCACAAAAGGCAGTTCCCCCTTCGCGCGTTCCAATATTTCGATCACATCCGAGTACGGATATTGATCCACCTCGGCCACGATGCCCTGATTATTCTGATGCACCTTATCCAGCTTGGGACGCGGCACGCGGCTAACCCTGATCTTCTGCTGTTGTGCCATTTTCAAAACATCTGCCAGACGCCCTTTTTCCTGTACCCCTTCGGCGATCTCGATTGAAAATACCTGTCTGCGTTTTGCGCGCAGGGCTTCGTATACTGCATTGCGGGAATAGATAAGTTCTTTCATGGTGGGTTGATTTTACATGAGAAACAAGTCTTCTGTGAATGTATAATTTTTGACATGAAAAAAGAGTTCACTATTACCCAAATCAATGCAAAAGACTCCCCCATGTTGAACGATCTGTGCAAGCTACGCGATGGATTATCCGCGCATCACAACGACACGACATCGTCTGAGCGGTTCAGAGAATTCATGAACAAACATCTCGGCGAAGAAACCATGCTCACATTCTTGATTCTTGATGAAGGCAAACCTATCGGCTACGGCCTCGCCTTCGACGTCGCCGAACACGCCTACATGCCCGAGTGGACTCGCAAGGGCTACATCACGCAATTCTTTGTAAACGTGGAATATCGCAGTCAAGGTATTGGCGAAATGGGATTGGCCTACATCCATGATTGGTTTCGCTCACGCGGCATCATCGATGTACTGCTCAATGTGGCAATCAAAAATGAAGTCGGCAACCGCTTCTGGCAAAAGAATGGATACGTCCCTTATGCCACGCGCATGATCCGCCGATTGAAATAATCATTCTTTGTACGTGTTGATATTATCCAGCAAATCCAGCACCAACTCTTTCAAGTCACCGCGATTCGGCAGAGAGCCGATCAAGCCATACATCGGCGCCATGCGCGAAGGCAGCCCGCTGCCGCCGCCAAGAAGCGACGAAGCCTTGTTCATCAGATTACTGACCGTTTCCTCAGGCAGGACTCTTGTCAACAGGTTTGCAGCTTTGACTAAAAACTTCGTCGCGGTCTTTCTTAGCCCGGGCCTGCTGACTCTTTCTGCGGCATTCGCCAAGTCTGTGAGAAACTCCGCGCCCGCCTGCGCATGGACGTAATTCACTGTTACATGCAGGGACGGGGGGAAAATCTGTCTGTCCAAATGCCAGCCGCGCAGGGCAAGTTCATCGGCGAGTTCGTACACATCCATGGAATCAGATGCGATGGCGAAGACGCTCATCTCTGGGTTGCTCAACACCTTCAAACCGGGAATCGCATTGATGCCATCTTGAAATATCTTCGCTGTGCGCATGACGATATCTGTGATCTCAAGGTAACCATCTTCGCCCAAATAATTGAGCAAAGCCCAGGCTGCAGCGACGGGTCCGCCGGGGCGCGAGCCAGCCATGCCAGCCGACGGGTATATGCCGCCCGGCCAGTCGGTGGAGACAAACATTTGATGGCGGCGCAGTTCCGAGGTCCGATAAAGAACGAGGGAGGCGGGTTTGGCGGCGTAGGCGTACTTGTGCAAATCCGCTGAGATGGAAGTCACGCCCGGGACGTTGAAATCAAAATCAGGCACAGGGTATCCCAACTTGCGGACGAAGGGCAGCATGAAGCCGCCCACACAGGCATCCGTATGAAAGAGCAGACCGTGTTCCTGCGCCAGCGCGGCGAGTTCACGAATCGGATCGACCACGCCATGCGGATACGACGGGGCCGAGCCGACCAGCATGATGGTGTTCGGCGTGATGGCGCGGCGCGTGGCTTCCACATCGGCGCGGAAATCATCACGCACGGGAATGTGAATCATGCGCACGTTGAAATATTCGCCCGCCTTATCGAGCGCGGGGTGGGCGGTGCTGGGAAGAATGATCTCAGGGTTCGTAATGCCACGCTTTGCACGCGCATAATCGCGCGCGGTCTTGACCGCCATCAGCAGGGACTCGGTGCCGCCTGAAGTCATGGTGCCCGCAACCTTGTCATCGCCACCCAACAGGTTGGATGCCATCGCGATGATCTCATTCTCAAACTTGCTCAGGCTGGGGAAGGCCGTGGGGTTGAGTCCGTTCTCCGAGAAGAACATGGTGTAGGCTTCTTTGAGCAGGTCATCGATCTCTTCCGAGATGTGATAGACCAAGCCGAAGACTTTCCCGTTTTGCCATTGCGCATCTTTATCCCGCGCATGGCGCATGGATGTGAGAATATCTGCCTTGGTTTTGCCTGATTTGGGAAGTGAGAGTGTGGGCATGGGGAACTCCTTTTGGGATGGGCAAAGTTTAGCATGATTTTTTGGAAGGCAAAAGTAAGAGTCAAAAAAACTTCCAAGACCATAATCTCAGAAGTTTTTAGGAGGGGGTTTGTCACACTTGGAAACGCGACCTACGGGACTAACATTAAGCAGGTTTGACCAGTTGAAAAGATAGATAGACCCGCTCGCCGTTGACGAAGCTGTTGTAGATGGAGGAACCTTCCACGCCAGCGAAGGCTTCCATGATGGGGTGCAGGATCTTTGGGGATAGGCGATGAGCGAGAGTGCGAAAGCGTTCTGTCGTGCGCTGCAAAGCACTGACTACGTGTGCGGTAATGTCCGTTTTGGATGCGATCTGGAAATTAGCGGTGATGTCTTTTTCCCATTGGGAGAGTTCGTCACGCGGGCGGAAGTCGGCATGCAGTAATCGTCCGCCTGGCTTGAGTACGCGTTTGACCGAGGCAAAGAAAGCCTTTTGATCTGGGTAGCAGTGGGATGCTTCCACGTTGATGACCGCGTCGAAGGAGTTTTCAGGAAAATCGAGTGCCTGTGCATCGCCGATGCGGAAGTCAATGTTTAGGGAGGCGTGTGTTTTGTGGCAAAAATCAATGGCCTTGGGATTCTGGTCAATGGCGGTGTAGAAGACTGGGTGATGATAGCGGGTGAGGAAGGATGCCCCGCCGCCATGTCCGCAGCTGACTTCGAGGACATTTTTCCCATCCAGGGGCCAAGTCTCAGCGACGTGGTGATAGAGCTGAATGGCGGGACGATTGATTTCATCTTGCGGGTCGAGCGGGAGGGTTTCGCCTTCCGGCGGCCAGTAGCCGTAGTTGAGGAAGGTGACGGCGTCAGTGCCGATTCGTCCGCTGAGGTATTGGTACCAATGTTTCCAGAATGTTTGTCTAAAAGATGGCATGGTGACTCCTACCGTTAAAGAATTTCTATTTATAAAACAGCATGCGCATTCAGCGTCGAGGTTCTTCGCTCACTTGCACCGCGCTGTGGATGCAATGCGGGGGTCGCTCAGAACGACACTGCATAAGATGAGTTAACAAAACAGCGGCACAATATTGTGCCGCTGTGCTTTACCGAAACTTATCCCCATCTCCAGGTCGTGCCGTCTTTGCTGTCTTCGATGGTGACACCGAGTTCTTTAAGTTTATCTCGAAGCTGGTCAGAGAGTGCCCACTGTTTTTGTTTGCGGGCTTCGGTGCGCTCTGCGATCAGGGCGTTGACCTGTGCCTCGACTTCGCTGGAGCCTTGTTTCTCTTCGAGTTTGAGTCCGAGGACGGCAGCCAGTTCGCTGAAAGTGGATTGGGCGGATTTGAGCTGGTCGCTGGTTGCGCCATTATCGCGAGCCGTGTTGATGGCTTTACTCAGTTCGAACAAGGCGGCGATGGCGCCTGCGGTGTTGAAGTCATTGTCCATGGCTTCGGTGAAGTTGGCTTTGGCTGAGTCCGCGGCGGATGCGAGGGTGGAGAGTGCTTCGGCGCTGAGTCCCTTTGCGGAGGCAGAGGCAGGCCGCAGGGCGGATTTGAGGCGCTCGACATTTTTTTCGGCGGCGTCGAGGGTATCGTCATTGAAGAGCAGCGGCGCGCGATAGGTCCCGTTCAAGACGAGCATGCGCATGACATCGGCGGAACGTTTGGATAAAAAGTCCTTGATGCTGATGATGTTACCGAGCGACTTGGACATTTTTTCGCCGCCGAGCTGCAACATGCCATTGTGAACCCAGTAGCGCGAGAATTCCTTGCCGGTATAGCTTTCGCTTTGGGCGATTTCGTTTTCGTGGTGCGGGAAGATGAGGTCATTCCCGCCGCCGTGGATGTCGATCTGTTCACCGAGTTCGGCGAGGTTCATGGCGGAGCATTCGATGTGCCAGCCCGGGCGGCCTTTGCCCCACGGGCTATCCCATGAGATTTCGCCGGGCTTGGCGGCTTTCCAAAGCGCGAAGTCCATGGGGTGATCTTTGGCTTCGCCGACTTCGATGCGCGCGCCTGCCTGCATGTCATCAAGCTTGCGACCCGAGAGGCGGCCATAGTCATCATCGCTGGTAACGCGGAAGTACACATCGCCGTTGGAGGCGGCATAAGCATGCTCTTTTTGGATCAGCCCTTCGATGAACTGGATAATGAGCGGCATGGTCTTGCTGACCTGCGGATTGGATGTGGCAGGCAGCACGTTCAGACTCTTGAGGTCGGCGGCGTAATCTTCGATGTAGCGCTGTGACAGTTTGAGCGGGTCTTCGTTAAGCTGTTTGGCGCGGTTGATGATCTTGTCGTCCACGTCGGTGTAGTTCATGACGTGCTTGACGGTGTAGCCGCGATACTCAAGGTAGCGGCGGATAATATCGAAGACCAGCGCCGACATGGCATGGCCAACATGCGCGTCGTTATAAACCGTCACACCGCACACGTACATTTTGACGAGGTTCGGTTCGAGGGTTTGGAATTCTTCGGTTTTGCGGGTGAGGGTATTGTAGATTTTCAGCATGGGTCTATTTTAACCACAGATGAACACAGATGAAAGGGATTTATAAGGGCAAAATAAAACAGGACGCCTCTCGACGTCCTGCTCACTGACCATTGTTCACTACCTTATTTACTGCCCTTCCCCTTTTTCCCGCCATTCTCTTCCTCCACACGGCCAAGATCATGCGGCCAGCGGCGGTTTGCAGGACCTTGGTGATGTTCACTTCCATGTATTCGCCGATGTAGTCCTTGCCGTTCTCCACCACCACCATCGTGCCGTCGTCCATGTAGCCCACACCTTGACCGTATTCCTTGCCTTCCTGCATGATGTTGATGCGCAGGGATTCGCCGGGCAGCACCACAGATTTGACGGCATTCGCCAGTTCGTTGATGTTGAGGACCGTCACGCCCTGTAATTCGGCGATGCGGTTGAGGTTGTAATCATTTGTCAGCACCGGACTCTTGAGTTGTTTGCCGAGCACGATGAGTTTATCGTCCACTTCGCGCACGCCTTCCACATTGATATCTGAAATGCGGACCAGCACGTTGGGGAGTTTCTGCAACTCGGAGAGCACTTCCATGCCACGGCGTCCGCGCTGACGGCGCATGCCATCCGGGGAGTCAGCGATATATTGAAGCTCGTTCAACACAAAGCGCGGAATGAGAAGCGTCCCGGGCAAAAATCCCGTTTTGGCGATATCGGCCACACGACCGTCGATGATGACACTGGTATCAAGCAGGATGTTGCGGTTGAGGTTCGTCCAAGAGGAAGAACCGCCGCCCTCGCCACGTCCACTTAATGCGCTGAGCAATCCCATAATGTCACCCTGGCGCATGGTGAACAGGGAAATGCCGAGATAGGAAAAGACCAGCACCCCTAAAAAGGGCAGGATCTGACCAAACGGCTCAGGCAGCAGTGAAAGCGGAAAGCCCAACAAAGCCGCGATCAACAGGCCCACGACCAACCCGGTGAGGGCCGCGAACAAACTTTCCGCCGCAAGCCTGCCAAGCAGGGAGCGCAGATAACGGGCCGGGCGTGTGGTGAAATACGGTGTGAGGATGATGCCCGCCAGTGCGCCGACCAGCACGGAAAACGTAGTCGTAACGATCGGGTCAGTTTCCGGATTGGCCTTTGTAAAATTGACTCCCCAGAAGCCGCCCCCAATTGCGAGCACGAACATTGCAAAAATACGAAGAAAAAATTCAAAACTCATAATAACTCCTTTATAATGAATGCAAGATAATAAGAGATAATAGCACGGGTGACACCCATCGTCAATCGCCCCCAAGAAGATTCATATATTATTGTTATAATCTGGAAAATACCATGGCAACTGACCGTTTTGGACGAAACATTCACTACCTGCGCATCAGCCTGACGGACCACTGCAATTTACGTTGTGTATATTGCATGCCGGAGGATATGACCTTCCGCCCCAACGCAGACCTGATGCAGGATGACGAAATTCTGACCTTCGCGCGCCTGTTTGCCAGCCTCGGCTTCGACAAGATCCGATTGACTGGCGGCGAGCCGACTGTGCGCGCCAATATCGTGGACATCGTCCGCGGGATTTCCTCCACCGAGGGCATCCGCTCCGTTTCCATGACCACGAACGGGCTCCTGCTTAAAAAACTGGCCCAACCCCTGGCAGACGCCGGCCTGCAGCGCGTCAACATCAGCATCGATACCCTCAACCCCGATAAATTCAAACGACTCACCCGCTGGGGCAAAGTGGAGGAAGTCTGGGAAGGCATCCTCGCCGCGGAACGCGCGGGGCTCACCCCGGTCAAACTCAACGCGGTGGTGGTCAAGGGCTACAACGAAGAAGATGTTGTTGACCTGGCAGCCCTCACCATTGACCATCCCTGGCAGATGCGCTTTATTGAAATGATGCCCTTCGGCGGCGCAACCGACCTGCAGGTCAATCAGGTCATCACCATGAAACAGATCCAGGACAGCATCGAATCTGAATTCGGAAAATTGGAAACCGCAAACGACGGAAAACTCGACGGCGAAGCACAGGTTTTCCATATTCACGGCGCAAAAGGAAATGTCGGATTCATTTCATCGGTCACGCATCCGTTCTGCTCCGCCTGCACGCGCGCACGTCTTACCGCCGATGGAAAATTACGCCTGTGCCTGTTGCGCGAAAAAGAAGTGGACCTGCTCACGCCCATGCGCGCTGGAGCAGACCTTGAAGAATTACGCAGACTCCTCCTCGACGGGGTCTGGGAAAAACCCTGGGGTCACGGCCTGGCAGATGGAGTCATTCCATTGAATCGGGTCATGAGTGAAATTGGAGGATAGCATTAACAACATCAAAGCAGTCCTGTTCGATCTTGACGGAACGCTTCGTCATCACCTCCCCTCTGGCGGGGAGGTTTTTGTGGAATATGTCCGCAGCATGGGCTTTCAAGTCTCGGAAGAAGATCGCATCCGTGCCGAACATTGGGAGCATTTCTATTTCGCCTCCTCGCTGGAGATCCGCAAGGACAGCGAAACCTACAAGGATGACCGCAGCGGCTTTTGGGTCAATTTCGGAAGGCGGCGTCTGGTGGCGCTGGGGCTCAAACCCGCCGATGCCCTCGAACTCGCTCCGAAAGTGTCCGCGCATATGGACGAAGCCTACAAACCCCAGGTGCATGTTCCGCCCGATGCGCACACTCTGCTGTCTTCCCTGAAGAATGAAGGCTACGTTCTCGGCGTGGTATCCAACCGCGAAACACCCTACCATGATGAACTGAAGGAATTGAAACTCGATTCCTACTTCAAGTTCCTGCTTGCGGGCGGCGAAGTGAATTCCTACAAACCCGACAAGATCATCTTCGAACGCGCACTGGAATTGGCCGGGACCTCCGCGCCTGAAACGATGTACATTGGCGACAACTACTTTGCCGATGTGATGGGAGCGCATCGCTCCGGGCTGATACCTGTTCTCTACGACCCGACCAGTCTCTTCCCCGATACAGGCGGCTTCGCGTTCATCAGGTCATTTACTGAACTGCCCGAATTGTTGAAATAATCAAACACATAGATTTACAGACTTCAATCTGCATCCTCCGCCAATACCGCGAAACCTCAAACGGTTCGCGGTATTGGCGTTAAAATGAATAAGTAAATATTATTCGCCCTGAACTGGTGGATGCATTTATCCAGGCAGGGCGGTGGTGAAACACACAACAAAGGAGTCAAACATGGCCTGGGAACGAAAACTCATTCGAACCGTACGCATTCGTAATTCACAAAAGACGGGGGTGCTCGCCCGGTTGTTGACTGCCATTGCCGAGGCAGGCGGAAACACGGGCAGTCTTGTGTTATTAACCGAAACATCACAAAACGTCGTGCGTGACATCACCATTAGCGCAGAAAATGAAGCGCACCTTGAGACCATCCTGGAGGCCATGCGCAAGAATGAAGGCACTCGAATCATCGAAGTGCGCGACGAAGTGCTGGAGCTTCATCAAAAAGGCAAGATCGCCATCCGCTCGCGCTACCCCATCGAATCGTTGACCACTCTGCGGCGCGTGTACACCCCCGGCGTTGCAGAAGTCTGCCTCAAGATCGCCAAAGACCCGTCGCAGGCGCGCTTGTACACCAGCATCAGCCACATGGTCGCCATCGTCACAGACGGAACCGCCGTGCTTGGGCTCGGCGATATCGGTCCGCTGGCAGGGATGCCCGTCATGGAAGGCAAAGCCATGCTGATGGAAACGCTCGTCGGCCTTTCAGGGATTCCCATTTTGCTCAACACCAAAGACACCGAAGAGATCATCGCCGCAGTGGCCGCCATCTCCCCGACCTTCGCCGCCATTCAACTTGAAGATATTTCCGCGCCGCGCTGTTTCGAGATCGAAGAAAGATTACAAGCCATGCTCGATATCCCCGTTCTGCATGATGACCAGCACGGCACGGCCGTCGTTTGTACGGCGGCGTTACTGGTGGCTACCCGCGAAACAGGCACGGACTTGAACAAGGCTGTCATCGGGCAGATCGGCCTTGGAGCCGCTGGTCATGCCATCGGTGTGATGATGATGCGCCTGACGGGCAACCCAGTCTATGGCGCAGATTTGAGTCCCGAAGCGTTGGATCGCTTTGAAAAGGCGGGCGGTAAAAAATCCAACTTAAAAGAAGTCATGGAAAAATGTGACATCGTGATCGCCACCACGGGCGCGCCGAATCTCATCAAGCCTGAAATGGTACGTATGGGACAGATCATCCTCGCCCTCTCGAACCCCAATCCCGAGATCGATCCCGACGTTGCCATGGAACACGGCGCGGCCTTTGCTGCAGACGGAAAATCAGTGAACAACGTGCTCGGATTCCCCGGCATCTTCCGCGGCGCAGTGGATGCAAATGCCCCGCGCATCACGCATGAAATGCTGCTTGCCGCCGCGCACGTCATCGCTGAAATGACCCCGCCCGGCGAACTCGTCCCCAGCCCATTGGATAAAAAGGTACACCGCGCCGTGGCCCGCGCCGTGGCAGAGATGGCGATTAAACAAGGCATCGCCCGCGCCGATTATGTGCCGTACGTGGAAGAGTGAAAATCAAAGATAAAGGATAAAAGACGGCCTGCCTTTTTGAGCAAGCCGTCTTTTGTTTTCCATTTTCTACATTTTACTTTTCACTTCTTACTTTCTATTTTTCACACCCACTTACTTCTTCCCATTCTTCAACGCCTCTTTCAAAGTCAGCGCCAGACGTGAAATTCCCTCACGGATGTTCTCCGGGTTGGAGAACGAAAAATTGAGACGCATGGTATTTGCCCCTCCGCCGTTGGGGTGGAAGGCGGCTCCAGGCACAAAGGCCACCTTGCGTTCGATGGCAACCTTCAACACTTCAGCCGCATCCACATTCTCAGGCAACATGCCCCACAGGAACATACCGCCTTGCGGCTTCGTCCAGCGCACATCAGGCGGAAACAATTCATCCATCAGTTCGAGCATCACATCGCGCCGTTCCTTATACGTGGCGCGGATCACTTTCACATGCTCATCCAAAAAGCCGCCCTTCGCCACCTCATAAGCCACGTTCTGATTAAACGATGAAGTATGTAAATCGGCGGCCTGCTTGGTCATCACCAATTTGCGAATGACCTGCGGCGGCGCAATGACCCACGCAAGGCGCAGACCCGGAGCAAGCAGTTTTGAGAATGTGCTCAGGTAAATAACGTTACCGGTATATTCGCCATTATCCTCGTTACGATAGCGGCTGTCGAGAGTCGCCACCGATGGGATGTGTTCCCCGTCGTAACGCAATTGCCCGTAGGGATCGTCTTCCACGATCGGCACACCGTATTGATCGGCCAACAGCACCAGCCGCTTGCGGCGCTCAAGGCTCATCGTGGAACCCGATGGATTTTGGAAATTCGGAAGCACATAAATGAACTTCGGACCAATACGCAGCGCCTCTTCCAGTTTATCCACGATCATGCCGTCTTCATCCGAAGGCACGGAAATATATTGCGCGCCGTAGGCATTCCACGCCTGCAATGCGCCCAGATAGGTGGGCGACTCCACCACCACATAATCGCCGCGATTAATGAACAACCTGCCGATAAAATCCAGCGCCTGCTGTGAGCCGGATGTGATCATGATATTTTCAGCGGTGACCCTCACGCTAAAACGTGCATTGTGCCGCGCGATCATTTCGCGCAAAGGCAGGTACCCTTCTGTGGTGCTGTACTGCAAAGCCTGCGCGCCGTGGTCTGTCAACACCTGGTTGCAGGCTTCCTGAAACTCCTTCAACGGAAAAACCTCAGGCGCGGGCAATCCGCCTGCAAATGAAATAATATCAGGCTGTTCGGTGAACTTCAACAGTTCGCGGATGACCGAACTTCCCATTTTTTGTGTACGGTGGGCGTAGCGATACTCCCAGGGTGTCTGCATTTTTTCTCCTTAATGAACGGAATAAAAAAGCCTGACAGGTACGTGTGTACCCGTCAGGCTGACTGACTTAAGGCATTAATATGCCCAAAAGGTCAAAGGCCGCTATTCTTTCCATGGTACCTTTATCTTAACCATTTTCAGGCGGGACTGCAACCTCATTTTGTATGAAACGCATTATGACAAATTTCCTGCAATGATCCGCTCGACAGAAGTCCGCGTGTACGAATCCAATGGCAGATGAAGAGCCGCTTCGGGACTCACCCAAACATGCTCCTCCGCCTCATCATTCAGTTGCACCGACAGGGAATCCGTCTTGCAGGCATAATCGAAGAAGATGAAATGCCGCCGTTTCCAAAATGATGGGTCGTAAATGAACTGCTGAAAATTGATGAACTTCAGATCATGGATATCCAGCCCCGTCTCCTCTTTCGCCTCGCGGATGGCAGCCTCCTCCAGTCGCTCGCCCAATTCCACATGCCCGCCGGGGACAACATACTTCTCCGGCCATTTATGGCTTTTCAACAACAACATCTCACCCGCCTGGTTGAAAATAAAAACACCCACTGTCGGTTCTGGAAAAATCTGGTCTGCCATGCTGCCTCCGCTCATCCGTGAATCCGTGACAAAGTCCGTTTACCCAAACACGGCGATCACCATCACCCCTGCAAACACGATCGCAGAGCCCACCACGCGGATACCGCCCATTTCTTCCTTCAAGAATCTCCAGCCAAGGAAGGCTCCAATGACCGCGCTCACTTCACGAATCGCACCCGAGTAACTCAGCGGCGCGAAGGTGTACGCAAACAAAGCCAGCATGTAAGCCACCAGCCCAAGCACGCCGCCGATCAACAAATATCCGCGATTTTTCTTCCACACACTGACGAACGAACGCCACCCATAACGATGGGTGAGATACGGCGTCGTCACGAACGGAACCATCACGAACATGGATAATCCATACGGCAGGGCGGGACCGTGCTTCACGGCATTGCCATCAATGTAAGTATAGACTGAGATGATCAAAGCCACCGAAAGCGCGGTCAGAATTCCGCGCAGGTGTGGTTTCTCTTCGTGATTCTGCATCAGTGTCGTCGCGCCGATCAGGATCATTCCGCCTGTGATCATCGCCAGGCCAATGTACCCGCCTGTGGTCAATTGCTCATGCAGGAAAAGCGCAGTCCACAACACGAGCAGGGCGGGAGCCGCTCCGCGCGCAATGGGATACACCAGCGAAAAATCGTGGTCGCTGTAGGCGATGCACAACAGAATAAAATAGATCGCTTCGAGGATCATGCTTAAAACCGCAAAGAACCACATCGAACGCGGCGGCAGTCCGGTGAAGAAGATCAACACCGTGGAGAACAAGCCGCTCAAGATGACCTGCCACCCCATGGCAATATATTTTTCCTCTGCGCTTTTTAACAAAAAATTCCATGTAGCATGCATCGCCGCAGAAAAAAACAGCAAAACAAGGGCAAGGATCGGCATGTATTACCTCAGGAACTCGATCAGGTTTTTATTCACTTCATCGGCCTCATCATGCTGAACCCAATGCGTGGATTTTTCAAACAGCACGGCCTTCCCGTCGTCGCACAGTGCAATCGACGGCTCCACCATTTCATGGCTGAGCGCCACATCCCGCTTTCCCCACAACATCAAAGTTGGGACGGTCACCCTGCGCGCCGAAGACTTTTTACCGAACGTATAACGCAAGCCACGCCGCACCGCCGCGCGATACCAATTCAACATACCTGTCATCGCACCGGACTGTGACCAGGCTTTTTTATATTCGGTCAAGTCCTGTGAAGTGAACGTGCTTTTGCGCCCCGAACCCACCAGCATCCGCGCCATGTTGTGGAAGTTGTTTCTGCTCAAAAACCACTCCACATAGGCGGGAATTTGGAAAAAGAAAACATACCAGGATTTCTTCCGCTGGGCAGAATTATGAAGCACAAAATCTGTCATCACATCGGGATGCGGCACATTCAAAATGGCAAGCTTCTTCAAACGCTGCGGATGATTAAGCGCCACCGTCCAAGCGACGACCGCGCCCCAATCATGCCCGACAAGGAAGGCTTTCTCAATGCCAAAGTGATCGAACAAGCCGATGATATCCTCCGCGAGGACATCCACATCGTAAGATGAAATTCCCTTCGGTTTATCAGATAAGTTGTAGCCGCGCTGGTCTGGCACAATGACCCGAAATCCCGCCGCCACCAAAGCGGGGATTTGTTTTCTCCAACCATAGCTGAATTCGGGAAATCCATGCAATAAAATGACCGGCGTCCCTGTTTGCGGGCCGTCGGTCATTACATGCAGGTTGATGTTATTTGTTTTTACAAATTGACTGTGCATCGCGCTAGTATAACGGAATTCTGGCTCCCGTCACTTTATTCGCTTCCTCTGAAAAAAGGTACTGCATTGCAGAGACAATTTCAGCAGGTGTGGTGCCCTTGCCTTCATTTTTCACATCGATTGATTTAACGTGAATGACATTCGCGGTCAATCCGCTTTCCTTGAATTCCTGCGCCAGTGTCAGCACCAGGCTTTCCTGTGCGGATTTTGCGGCGGTGTACAAGGCTGTCTTTGCGGCAGGCATGATCGTCTCAGGTTTGGACACGATGATGACCCGTCCCCACGCTTACTCTTTCAGCGATGAACGGGGTGAATGATTTCAACAGATGAAATGTCGTCCACACGTGCTGGTTGAGCATGGATTCAAGATCGGCTGCGTCAGACTCGGGGATGGTCTTGCCGCCCGTCCACCCGCCGACGAGATGGATCAAGGCGTGGACACTGCCAAATTTGGAATGAACAGCTTCGGCTGAGTCCTGAACCGCCTGCCCGTTAAGTAGGTCAATGCTTTGGGCGTGGAGTCTCTCACTGGGCAGGTTCAAGTCACGGATGAGGGAATCCAATTTAATTGAATCTCGATCAAGTAGCACAAGGTTGTGCCCACCTGCCGCGAAAGTTTTTGCAACAAGCTGCCCCAGCACACCCGTTGCGCCAGTTACGATAATGGTTTTTTTATTCATCCTTACTCATACAATGCTTTGATCTGATCTTCGGTCATGCCTGCCACGATGGGCGGGTCGCTTTGTTCAACGAGATGCGGCTTGCCGCGAAAATCAATCATGTGACCGGACTTGGCCGCCTTGGTTTCGAGATAGAAACGGTTGTGCTCATTGCTCGGCAAAATATGCGGCACGCGCGCGTTGACCTTGACGCCATGCTGTTCGAGCTGTGCGATCTTCTTCGGGTTGTTGGTCATCAAACGAATCGATTGGATCTTGAGCGAGTGAAGCATGTGAGCGGCCACGGCATAATCGCGTTCGTCATCACGGAAGCCAAGCGCGAGATTCGCCTCCACGGTGTCGAGTCCCTGATCCTGCAAACTGTAGGCGCGGATCTTGTTGGTGAGGCCGATGCCACGCCCTTCCTGACGCAGGTACAGTACAACACCCATATCCATTTCGCCGATCTTTTGCAGCGCAGCTTCGAGCTGGTCGCGGCAATCGCAGCGCAGCGAACCGATCACATCGCCCGTCAAACATTCAGAATGCAAACGCACCGGCACATCTTCCGCGCCAAGCACTTCACCCTTGATAATGGCAACATGTTCCTTGCCATCGCGGTTGTTTGAAAATGCGACAATATGGAAATCGCCAAAGCGTGAAGGCAGTTCGGCGATCGCTTCAATGTGTACGCAGATCTTATCCGAGCCATATCCCTCGCATTCATGGCAGCAATCTTCATCCATCAAAACCTGGATTTGTTCGTGTGTAAATGTAGTCATGTTTTCTCCAAACGATCGCCCTTCGATTTCTCTCAGGACGAAAAAATTTTATATCTTAGAAGGACTCCGCCATCCTCCCACTTTTCAACATCCATTAATTTCATCTCGACCGCCGCATCGCGCAGCAGGCCGGTCCCATCCGCAGGTGTGGGGGCATTCGCGCCGCCAAAGATCATCGGCGCAACAAAGAGCATCAACTCATCCACAAGGCCAAGACGCATTAACTCGAAATTCATCGTCCCGCCGCCTTCCACCATCAAATGATCCACACCGATCTTTTTCAGCGTCTGCATCATCGAATTCAAGTCAACGCGCGGCGCATCGTGCACAAAGACCTCCACGCCGCTGGCGGTCAGCTCCGCAAGTTTGTCTTTAGATGTCTGATTTGTTGTAAATATTACGACTCGCGCCGGGCCCGCTTTAATGAAATCTGACTCAAGCGGGATGTCGGCATTCGCTACGTGACAACACCGACCTTAACAGGGTTGGGACTCAACCCACGTCGGACTCTGTCCTCACGCAACGCTTCGCTCTTAACTGTGAGCTTGGGTGTTTCATCAAGAAGCGTTCTCCCCCCGACGAGGATTCCATCCGCCGCGGCGCGCAATTCATCCACGCGCGATTTATCGCGTTTGGATGAGATGGCAGAACCTTTTCTTTCGAAGGTATCGATCTTCCCGTCTGCCGTCATGGCAACGTTGATAAAAGTATAAGGCCGATTCATGATTCGTATGATAATGGACTTTTGACCGTGGACTGTGGTCTATCGTCCATTGTCACTTCTTATCCAATTCTCACTGAACGCATGGATACCGATCCGCCCCAGACCTTCTCGGCGAAGAATGAAATTTTGTCGTCTTCATCCTTCAATGCCAGTGAATACAACAGCGGCACATAATGCTCGCCCGAATTGATTGCCAATTGCGCGGCCTGTCCCTGCTTTTGGAAATTGATGATCGGGTCGTGGTCATCAGTAAGGATCCAATTCTTCACCTGTGTATCAAACTCAGTGGCCCAGTCATACGCAAAATCGCGGAATTGCACCAATGACAGGTTATGCACGATATTTCCAGAACTGATGATCAGCACGCCTTCTTCGCGCAATTCCTTCAACTGCCTCGCCACCTCATAATGGTCACCGACAGCCAGATTCGCATTCAAGCTCATCTGGATCACGGGCACATTCGCTTCCGGGAACATATTGCTCAACACAGACCATGTGCCATGGTCGAGTCCCCACTCCTGATCCGAATGGACTTCGGTCTTTTTGATGATGCGCCGCACCTGCTCCGCCAGATCGGGTGAGCCCGGCGCAGGATATTTCACTTCATACAATTCCTTCGGAAAGCCGTACATGTCGTAGATCATGCGCGGCTGCTCCATGGCAGTGACGAGCGTGCCGCGCGTCACCCAGTGCGCCGAAATACAGAGGATCGCGCGCGGTCTCGGCAGGGTCTTACCTGCATCCCGCCAGGCGCGGGAGAATTCATTATCTTCGATTGCATTCATCGGGCTTCCATGCCCAACGAACAGGACTGGCATCTTTTCGGTCATGTGACCTCCTTATTGGTTTGCTTTTCTGCGAACGTCATTCAAAATATCGGCCACCGTGTAATTGCCCAGCGCCTTTTCCATTTCAGATTGGGCATCTTCGAACACGGAACGCAGCACCCCGCTGATGTTCCCGCCGATGGGGCAGTGCTTGTTCGGATGGCTGTGAACGGCCAGCACGTTCACTTCATCGAGGCTGCGATAGACCTCGCACAAGCCGATCTCTTTCGGCTCACGCAAGAGTCTCCAGCCGCCCTTTGCACCCGACTTGGATTCCACCAAACCATGTTCGCGCAGGCTCGCCATCGTGCGACGAATGACGACGGGGTTGGTATCCACACTGCTGGCGATCATCTCCGAAGTGAGCGGATCACTGCTCGAAGCAAGCAAAGTCAGGGCATGAACGGAAATGGCAAAACGTTGGTTGGCATTCATAATTGTAACCATTATAGTTACGAATACAAAAGAGTCAATGGTGAAGGGGGGAATTCTTATGAAAGATTAATCACCGATTTCAAGCAACCCTGAAGAAACAACCGCAGAGAGCAAAAAGCGCACAGAGATTCAGCAGTTTCTCTGTGCGCTCCATGGTAAACCTTACAAGGTAATTTAATGAGATTGGGAAAAATACGCCGCGATCAGATCACTGATATCTGCGCTGGTATTGGCGCGGATCGTGGCAAAAAGGTCATTCGAAGTCGCATGTCCGCGGGCATGGATTGCGGCGTAAGCCTTCAAAAAACGGAAGAAATCATCATCACCCATACGGATGCGCAGATCCTCAAAGAAATGCGCGCCATTCAAATACACCGCATTGACATATGAACGCTGGTCGCCGAAATTATAGATATTTGCATCAACATAACCGCTCGCGCCAAAATAATCCACGCGGAACTGCCACCACCAATCACCGTAGCGCGGATAGTTATATTCATAAAAAATACGCTCGCTGTAAACCGACATGGCCTCGTCCACCCATGGCTCCAACGCCTGGTCACTGCCCACCAGGCCAAACCACCATTGATGCGCGATCTCATGCACGCCGATGGTCGTCAGATTGTTCTTCGCGCCGCCGCCATACTGGCCGTAAAAATCCGTTGAAAGAAAAACCAACCCGTCATATTCCTGTCCGTCATGAATGTCCGTCTGCACGATCGCAAGGCTTTGATACGGGTACGGGGCAAATTTCGCTTCGAAGAGACTGACCGCCTGCACCGCTCCGTAAAGGATGCCATCTGCCGCCGCGCCATAACCATCGAAATAATACGAGCGGATCACCACCAACCCGACAGCTGATTCGGTCACGAGAAATTCATCGCTCGCCGAAAGTGAGAACGTGCGCGCACCGTAGAGACGATAGCGGGTCCATTCGCCGTTTGGTTCCGAAGGCGCACCGGTCGCGATGATCACGTCCGCATCTGTTTTGATATTCACCTCGATATCCGATGTATCGTAAACGAGATGCTCTCCAAAGGGCATGGGGTCATGCAATATCCAGCCGCCGTTATACGGCACGACGAACGGATACCAATCCACGAGATTGATCTGGTTGAAATCATAGCCGAACAAGCCCGCCCCCTTCGCAGGGATGTTAAGTCTGAAACTGAGAGTCAGCGTAGTGGCAGATCCTGCCGGTAGAAGCTGAGGCAGGTTCACGGTCAGGGCTTGACCGTTGAGTGTGTACGAAGTCAACGCAACAGAATCCTGCGAAATCGAGTTCAGCACAAATGCGTTCCCATAAAAATTCGGCTGAACCGATAAGACAATATCCGAAAGCGATGTGCCTGTGCTGTTGTAATAACGGATCGTCTCCTCAACATCCAATGTGCGCGCCGCGAAATCCATCGTTGCGTACAGGATGTAATTGGTGCGCGAAGGCTCGGAGGGCGGGGGAGAAGTGAACGTAACCGCCGGGGGAGGATTTGTGGGCGGCACCTGCGTTTGTGTGGGGATCTGGGTAAACGTTGCCGATGGCGCAATCGTAGGTGAAAGAGTCGAAGTTACCGTGGGGATAAAAATCGGAACGTTCGTGTCAGTCTGCGCCGCTGGTTGAAATGGCGTCGGCGTGGGAGATGCGTTCGGTGCACGCGTCACCAAAATGAACGGCGCAAACACCTGCGGGGTGGGCACAGGCGTGGGCGTCGCGCAGGACGCAAGAAAAGAAAACAGCAATACGGTACACGCAATGCGTATGAGACGGGAGGGAGTGGGTTTCATCAATAGATATTTTGGAAATATTGGCGTACGATATCCGAAGTATCTGTGCGGGTGTGTTCACCGAGGATACGGAAGAAATCGTTGGTGGTCATGATCTTATTGCGTCCCTGTGCGAGATAATCCTGAATGAATTCAAAAAAGGCATCATCCCCGATGCGGGCGCGAAGTTCACTGAGGAAATGTGCTCCTTGAAAATAGGCCGCGTTTGTGTAGGGACGGAATCCCTGCCCATCATAGATCGGAATATCCACAAAGCCCTGCGGGTTGTAAAAATCAATGCGATAGGCCCACCACCAGCTGACAAGGTCGGGGTGAAGGGTTTCGTAATAAACGAGTTCTGAATAGGTGGCAAGCGATTCATCGAGCCAGGGCTGCTGGGCCTGGTCATTGGCTACCTGATCGAACCACCACTGATGCGAGGTCTCATGCACAGCGACAAAGATCAAATAATTGGCGGGCGTTTCATCATACAGGCTGTAGAAATCGCGGGAAAGATAAAAGAAAGCAGAATATTCCATGCCGTCGTTGAAATCACCCATCACCATCGAAAGCGTCTTGTGCGGATACGGCCCATATTTCTGGCTGTAGATCTGCAGGGCCTCGGCACTGGCTTGCAGGGCGGCGCGCCCGGCGATCTTGCTCAGCGGAAAGTAATAACTAGCCACGATGATATCCCCAACCTGCAAACTTGAAACCTGAAATTCGGGGCTGGCGGCAAGGGCAAACGTCCGCGCGGCGGTGATGGTGTAACGGGTAGAGTCTGCTCGTTGTTCGGGCACCCCGCTGGCGGCTACGATGGGCGCGTTGGCTGGGTCCGCAAATTTGACATTCACTTCAAAATCCGCAGAATCATAAACGAGATGTTCACCGTAATACCAAGGGTCATGCAATACCCAATCCCCGTTGACATAAGGCACGACAAATGGATACCAGTTCGTCAGGTTCAATTGGCGTCGTGTGTATCCATAAATCCGCGGACGGGAAACGCTGGGATCCTCCTGCTCGGCAAAGGGCAGGTTCAATGTGTATTGAATGTTGATGATCATCACTTCTTCGGGTTTGAAAAAAGAAGGGAGTGAAATATCGAGCCGTTGTCCGCTGATGTTGTAGGTGGTGATCGGCGTGCTATTAATGGAAAGTCCGCTCAGGTTGAAACTGCCCTCCCATAAATTGGGCACAATGGCGATGACCAGTGCATTAAGCTGATTACCGGTATGGTTGGGATAATAGATGGTCTCATCCACAGTGACAATGTGCGCATCATAGTCGATGCTGGTATTTAGAATGTATCTTGCGCGTTCCGGGGCCGGGAGAGCCGTGGCCGTGGGGAGCGGGGTGTTCGATGCGGTTGGCTCGGGCGTGATCGTTGCCACAGGAGTAAATGTTGCAGCCAAGGTTGCTGTGGGCGCTGGAGAAGGCGGGGTACAGGATGTGAAAATAAAAACGAACAGAAAAAGAATGGATATGGATGATGGAATGTTTTTTCGCATGGGCAGTATTCTACCGCTTTTGAGCAGCACGTTGGAATAAAAACTCCCGCCGGGGATGCGGCGGGAGCGAGTCTACCAATAAAGTGATAAATTAGCCTTCGATCGCCTTTTTATATGAAGCAAGGGTCGTTTCGATACCGGTAATGAGCTGCTTCTTCATCATATCTTCCATGCCGGGCATGCTGGGCATTCCGGGCGGGAGGAGCACGGCATCCATCTGCGCGATCATTTTTGTACCAGAACCATCCGCTTCGAGGATGGTGGTATTGACCATGTCTGATGCGGGGGGCGGCGCGTAGGTCTTTGTGGAGAGTAGTTTGTTCTTCTCGAAAGCGATGATCTCATTCGTCGTGGTATTGGACTTACCGAAGCTGGTGGTGGTGACCTTGTATTTAGTTCCAAGTTTGAGCGGGCCATCCACTTCAATGCCAGTGACATATTCGCTCATTTTCTTCATATTCTCGAGATTGGTGAGGTAATCAAAAACCTCTTCAACTGTTTTGTTGATCTTGATGGATGATTCAATAATGGTCATTGGAAATTCTCCTATAGATTGGTCTGGTGGATAACAATAAAATTATTTTATACGGACTTTATTCGTTTCCACAAGAACCCAAGTAGGAACATGGCGGTAGCCGTTAGTACTATGGCCGAGCCCGACACAATATTGAAGTAATAGCTCAGATACAAACCGATGACCGATGACAAAGCGCCGATCGCTGCGGAGACGAACATCATCGGCAACAACCGACGGGTGAGCAGATACGCCGTTGCTGCGGGCGTGACCAGCATCGCGGCAGCCAGGCTGACGCCCACTGTTTGGAGCGAGACCACCACGGTCAACGCCAGCAGGACGAGCATGAGGTTACGAAGCAATTCCGCGGGCAGGCGCAAAGTGGCAGCAAGAACGGGGTCAAACGAAATGACGAGAAAGGGCTTGAACAGCAATGCCACTGTAAGCAAAATAGCAAAACTCAATCCACCGATCAGCCATAAATCTGAAACACTGACTCCGAGTACATTGCCAAACAAAATATGAGACAGGTCCACTGCATAGGTCTGCATGGTGCTGATCAGCGCAACGCCCAGAGAGAGCGCCGCCGCAAACAGAATGCCAATGGCGGTATCTTCTTTGACTGCGCCATCTTTGGTAAACAGTCCAATGATTAGGGCTACGGTAATAGCAGCAATTCCCGCGCCGATGAGCAGATCGCCTTTGAGGATGTAGGCAATTGCCACACCCGGCAGGATCGCATGTGCCATCGCGTCACCCAGAAAAGCCATGCCGCGCAAAACAACATACGTCCCCATCACCGCGCACAACACACCGACAATAACTGAGGCAAGCAGTCCGCGCTGCATGAATTCGTAGGCAAGAGGTTCAAAGAGAAAGTTCATTGAGCCTCGGCATGATGGTGATGTTCTTCATCGGGAGGACAGCACTCATCCACCAACATCATTCCATTTTCCATCACCAACAGTGAATTACCAAACGCCTGTGTGAGATTTTCCTTCACAAACACTTCCTGTGGTGTTCCAAATGCAATCAGGCGATGATTCAGCAAAAGCACAAGATCGAAACGTGATGCGGCTAAATTAAGATCGTGCGTGGAAATGATCGCTGTCACCTGTTTGCGGTGTAAATGATCAAGCAGGTTGAGCGTCACCTCTTGTGTGGTCACATCCACCCCGGTGAACGGTTCATCCATCAACAGGATATGCGGCTCCTGCGCAATGGCACGCGCCAGAAATGCGCGCTGCTGCTGCCCGCCCGAAAGCTGACCAATGGAATGCTCCGCAAGGTCCGCGATTCCCATTTGCTCCAGGCTTTTACGCACCAGGCTGCGATCATGTGCAGACGCACGTTTAAACCAGCCCATCTGCCCGAAGCGACCCATCATCACCACATCGTTGACCGTGACCGGGAAGCGCCAGTCCACTTCTTCGCGCTGGGGGACGTACGCCACGCAATCCTTATGAACGCCAAGCGATTCACCGTGAATGATGATTCGTCCGCTCTTCACAGGCAGCAATCCGACCAACGCTTTGAACAAAGTGGATTTACCTGCGCCGTTTGGCCCCACCACGGCAACACGCGCACCATGCGGCACTTGAAAACTAAGATCATGCATGATGATCTTGTCACCATAGCCGATGCTGATATTTTGAACTTCGAGACGATGAGGTGTGTGAGTCATTTGATTTTTGATTTACGATTTTGGAATGTCGAGTGAAAGACGCGTCTATTTCTCTTCCATCTTACTTCAAACCATCCACAATTTGAATGACATTATTCTTCATCATTTCTATATAGGTCGAGGCAGGGCCGCCATCAGTCAGGGATTCAAGGTACAAACCATCCACCACCTTCACACCAGTTTCAGCAGCGATCTGGTTCGCAAGGTCGGCATTTTCCACTTCGCCGAGGAAAATGGCAGGCGCGCCTGAATTCTTCACCGCATCCACCGCCGCCGCGATCTCCTGAGCCGATGCACTCGCCTCGGAGCTAAAACTCGGCAGAATGGTATCCACAACTTTAAACCCATAACGAGCCGCAAAGTAACCCATGGCCTCATGATTCGTGATCAACAAACGCCGCTCAACAGGAATGGTTTCGACCTGCTCTTTAATGAACGCATCCAGATCTTGTAGTTGCACAATATAGGCAGCCGCATTGGCCGCGTAGATCTCCGCGCCTTCGGGGTCAGCCTCGCTTAATCCATCGCGGATGTTTTCGACATAGGTGATGACGAGGTTCGGGTCAAGCCACATGTGCGGATCACCCGCTTCATAACCGTGACTGTCGCCTGATTCTGCTTCATCGGCATGTTCCTCCATTTGAAGCGGAGTCAACCCCGCCGTCGCTTCGATGACCAGACGTTCACCGCCAGCGTTTTCCAGCAATGGCTCGATGAAATGCTCGTATTCGAGGCCGTTCAGGATCAATACTTTGCTTTCTGAAATCTTCGCCACATCAGATGGGGCAGGTTGATAGGCATGCGGGTCCGCGCCGATGGGGAGTAGTGACTGTACCTGCACCCGGTCACCTGCCACGTTCTGGGCAATGTCCGTGAGGAAGGAGGTAGAGGCGAGCACACTCAAAGCGCCGTCACTGCCGGTGGAGGCCGACCCGCATGCGGTTAAGAAAAGAGCCGCGAGGGTCATCATCCCAATAATGGTATTGAAAACCTTTTTCATTTAGAACTCCTGTTTTTTATCCCTCGCCAATGACGAGGGATGGATTAACTTCTTACTTGCAGTTTGCGCACAGGCCAAACAGTTGCAGCCAGTGCTCCTGAATTTGGTAACCTGTTTTCCTTGCGATGGATTTCGTCAACGCATCGAGATCGTCACCTTCGAAGAATTCCACCTGACCGCAGGTTTTGCACAACAATAAATGCTGATGCCCCAACCCCGCCGAGATGAACGCCTGACAACCAATGGGCTGATGCACGCGTTGAATGAGGTGCAGTTCTTCGAGTTTTTCAAGCGTGCGATACACAGTGACCAGGCCGAGGGCACGGTACTTTTTGCGCGCCTGATCGTACACCTCGATGGGTGTGAGCGCGTGGGTGTTTCCATACACCACATCCACCACCGCGCGCCGTGCGGCAGTGACGCGATATCCATTGTCGTGCAGTTGTTCCAGCCAGGTTTCAGAGGACATATTCACCGTTTTTCTTACTGAAAATCATTTTCAATAAGTATATCCAGAAAAAACGCGGGAGTCAATCCCGCGTTAAAGCCTGTTTACGGCCAGAGCCATTTGGGGTTGTAGCCCGCAATGCCCAGGTCGGTCACTTTACTGGAAGCCACATCCACCATCTGCAATTTCGATGCCAGAGGAAAGGCATCCAGGTCGTACAGGTCATACAAAATGGATTTTCCATCGCCAGACCAACTCAATGTGCCGTGCAGTGAATTTAGCGAATCGGTGATCGCGTGCGATTCACTGCCATCGGCGCGCATCAGCCAGATCTGGTCGCCGCGCGGAATGGAAAGGTCACGCCGCACCACGGCGATCCATTCACCATCGGGCGACCAGGCAGCGAGAATATTCTCGAAGCCGAGGTCGGGACTGATATTGGTAGAAGTCTTTGTCTGCAGGTCGTAAATGAAAAGCTGCGTGATGAACTGGTTGGATTGAATGATGACATCACGATACAAAACGGATTTCCCATCCGGTGCCCACGCGGCAGACGCGCCCAGCGCGCTGGTAATGGCACGGCTTTCCCCATTTTCAAGGTTGTACAACTGAATATTTTCAGAGGTGGCATAGCTCAGCCACTTTCCATCCGGTGACCAGCGTGGATTCGCGCCCGGCAATTGTTCCTCTTGAAAAAGAGATTGAGCCTTGCCGGTATTCACATCGACCCACCACAGGGTCGCCAGGCCGGTAGCGTTCGTAGCTTCGAGGCTGATGTGTTCGTAGAGCACGCGCGAGCCATCCGGCGACCAGACCGGCTGCGAGCACATCGCCTCGCTGCAATCGGCCAGTTTTTTATTTTCGCCGCTGTTCACATCGGCGAGCCAAATTTCATTTTTCAAGTCGCCTGTCTGCGCAATGTACACGACACGCGAGCCATCGGGGGAGGGGGCAAAATCCACTGCGCTGTTTGAGCCGCTCGTCAATGCCACTGGCTGAGACCCGCGGATATCTGAAATGAATAACTGCTTGATGCGGTCCTGTCCTTCGAGTTGATAGACAATGCGCGCATCTTCAACTCCGCCCGCGCCTGCTTCGCCCAAACCGAGAGAATCTTTCGCCCGGACATAGGCTCCCCACGTGAGCGCGAAGCCAAGCGCCAGCACCACCACCGCAGAGACAATCGGCATGACCGGTGCGATCTTATCGAGAAAACTGACTTTATCGAATAGCCTGCGGCTCGAAACCATCAACAGACCGATGGCGATCAACACCACAGCCAGGCCGAGGCTGAATGAAACGATCAATGCCAGCCCGAGGAAGATGCGATTGATGGCAACCGCCACCAGCAGGATCGCGATCGCATCGGGACAGGGAACAAGTCCGCCGCTGACGCCGAGGGCGATGAGCGAGCGCCAAGTGATGGCTTCGGGCACATCGTGGGAATGCAGTTTTCCATCGCCGTGGTGATGCATGTTCGCAGAAGGTTTTTGGATGACCGATATACCAGTCACTTTCTTCGGCGCGGCAGATGGGGTTAACGAAATCTTTCTCGCGGATTTTTCCTGTACAACGGCGGGCTGTCTTAATTTCCACCAGTATACAAATCTCTGCCACAGCAGATACATACCAAGCCCAACGATGAGCAGACCGGAAAGGATTTCCAGCCACGGAATGATATCCGTCGGCACGATGTATTTCGAAGCGGCGAGCGTGATGATGCCAAGCAAAAAGACGGAGCCGGTATGCGTCAGCGTGACCACTGACCCGAGGACCACCGCATGCCAGACGGTCCCGCGTGAACCGACGAGATAGGCGGCAACGACCGTCTTGCCGTGACCGGGAGTCAACGCATGGAGCGCGCCCAACACCAGCGAAATACCCAATGCAAAAATATAAAAGGAAAGCGAGAATTCCTTCGCGCGGACGAGATCCAGGAGTTGCTCAAGGTTGGCGTTCTGCTGTGGAGTTGGCGCGGCAGGCTCGGGCGTGGCGGGAGGCGTTCCGCCCTGCCAAGAGGAAAGTGACGGCATGCTGCTATCCCATACATCGAGCAGTTTAACCTGAGCGCCATCCTGCGCGGAAGGTGGAAAAACTTTCAACGCGATTTGGGCATTCTTTTGCTGGGGCGTTTCGAATTTCATCCCATCTTCGGCGGTGACATAATACCAATTGAGGGATTTTTGTTCTTCAAATCCATTCTTGAATGCCAGCTGATAAATCTCGCCTGAATCGATGGTGTTTGCAGATAGATTGACAACAATGAATTCCTGCCCTGCCTGAAACAAATCCACGCTGGATGGGAATTGCACGCCATCAAGCGTTAATGGCAATTTGACTCCATTCAGCAGGGATGTGATCTGCGAAAGCCGAGCATTGCCCCACGTGATGGCTTCCTCCTCATTTACTGCGCCATCCTGATCGGCATCCGCATTGAACCAGATGGATTGAATGAGCAAGGGCCCGGGGCGAATCTCCCATTTGATGGCTACAGACTCCTGCGCGATGTTGATATGGATATGATGTGTGTACACATCGGCAGGATGCGCGAGAACGGGAAGTGCCTGTGTAAAAAACAGCACCAATAAAATAACGGCAAGAAGGATTTTTGGTTTTTTCATTTTCACTTTACGGCAGCCAATGCGGCATGATTCCTTCGGCAATGGTCAGCGGTTCGCGAAAACCATGCTGCCACAGACCGATCTCGGGTTTGAACTCACCGCGCAATTTGAATTGCTGAAAGATCAGCGCAGTGCCCCACGAATTCCAGCGCGGCGAATTATAGGTGTAGCCGGGCTGATCGGCAATAATGATGCCATCGAGCAGGCCGGGGTCGAAAAGCCAGAATATCTGCGCGGGTTGATCTTCATCGTTTCGCAGACTGACTATGACCGAATCCTCCACGGGTGACCATGCGACGGAATTATAGGCATAATCGCGATCATCGTTGCTGCCGAGCAGGGTGGAGGTATCGTTCAATGACAAATCGGCAAGGCGCAGGCGGGTAACCAACCCGCTCTCCGATTGTTCGATATCGGTAAAAAGAAATTTCGTGCCGTCCGGCGACCATGTGACCGTGCCGCCGGTGTTGGATGGAAAAAGGATCTGCGCGTTGTTCGAAAAATCGAACAGATGAAACTGGTCGGCAAGACCATCGAAGGAAATCAACTTTGAAGAATCGGGAGACCACGATGGGTTGTACCCCAAAACCTGCTGGTCTTCGTAGACCGGGCCTGTTTGCGCGTTTTGCAAATCCACCACCCACACACGCGGAGAACCGTAAGGCAGGCCCGGGCCAACTCCCGCCGCTTCGCGCGAGTAGGCAATGCGCGTGCCATTTGGCGCGATGGATGGCGTGGTGCAGCGGTCGAGTCCGCAATTGAGCAGGATGGAGGCGTCGCCGCCTGTGCGACTCATCCGCCACAGGTCAATACCGCCCTGCGAATTCGCCGAGGAAAAAACAATAAATTCGCCATCGGCAGAAACATCAAACGAAATAATCTTGACTTCTTCCGGTGATATGCGGTTGGGCGAATCCCCGTTCATGTCAACCGTCCACAACGTGCTTTGGTCATCTTTGGCAACCAGATACACGATCAGCGGGTCGCGCACGCGCCACTCCCAGCTTTGTTCATTCTTCAGCGCGCGTCCATTTTGGGTGAGGATGCCCGGGCCGAGAGTCAGCTTGTAACTGGCGCCCCATTCAAACGGTCGGACAGGAACGAATTGTAATGTGCGTACATCAAGCCATTCGATGGTCCCATCCACTTTGGGCTGGATCGAAAAAAGGGATTCGGTCAAAACAGGATCGACCGCTTCAGAGAATGTCAGCTTGATTTTTTGGAGAGGCCCGATCAGACTCCGCTCGGGCAGGGCTGCTGTTACTCGAACACCCGCCTGCCCCGAAAAAAGAATCACCAAACCAATCACCACGGCCAGGAAAGCAATGACCGTGATCGCAATCGAATCGAGCGATGAACGAAATTTCATGGGAATAAATAGGGTTGTTCAGGCACGGGAATCGATTGCACCGACTCGGCTTCGATCAGCGGAACAGATTGGTCGTTGAGGGTGATGACCCTGACCCGCCCCTTAACCAACACCCAGGCATCTTCTTCCAACGTAGAAGCCTGCGGCCATTCGCCCACCATGGCAATGGCAAACCCATCCGCCGCGCAGCATGAAACAACAAAACGACTGACGAAGAACTGATTCTTGCCAAGCGTTTCATCGAAATAAACAAATCCGATCACCGAAGCCTTCTGCCCGACGAATTGGGTGAGATCGCTTTCGAAGTTGAATAATTTGATCCAATCGAGGACGTTGCGTTCCTCTGAATCGGTTTCGAACAATTGCGCTGAAGAATCCGCACTGACGAGCGGCGCGTTGGTATTGAAGCCTTTCGTGGCAAGCGCAGAGGAATCGAGCGGGCGCGCGGGAATGAGCACACCGATCAACAAGGGCAGGAGCATGAACCACAGGTTTGCGAAACAGGTGCATGTTCGTGGTCATCTTCCTGCTCACTCTGGCGCGAGCGTTTGATCTCGGTGAACAGGGTCTGCGCCAGAACGGCAAGCAGGATGATGCCGAAGATCGTCAACGGGACGAAGCGCAGGTTGATGTAATAGGTCAATTGTCCGCTGGCGGCTTTCGATGCGAAGAAAACGCACAACCCCAGCAGGAGCAAGGCTTGAAAAGAGCGGTAAAGTCGTTTGGGCATGGGGAGTTCCTATGGCTGTAAATAGTTAAAGAGAATGCCTGCCAGCAGACTCATCAAAAATGGAATGGCGACAATGTAAGCCACCGATCGTCGGCGGAAGACCTGCAAATACATGATGATGCTTTTAATATCCACCATCGGGCCGAAGACCAGAAAAGAAAGCACCGAGCCGAAGCTGAATGTGCCGAGAAAACCAAGCGCCACGAAGGCATCCACAGTGGAGCAAATGGAAAGCAGAATGGCAAGCGCCAGCATGACGAGCACGGAAGTTACAGGGCCGCTGCCAATGGCAAGCAGGCTGGATTGCGGAACGAAGGTTTGCAAAGCCGCCGCAAGCATGGCGCCGATGATGAGGTAGCGTCCCATTTCGAAGAATTCATCGGCAGTGACCAGCAGAGCGCGTCGCATCTTTTCACTGAAAGAGGCGTTTGCCTCAAGGGAATGGTCATGGTCATGCGAAGAGGTCAGCACGGGGCGCAGCACATTGGCCGCATTCTGTTCCACCGAGAAGACCAACCCCACCACCACGGCAATGATCAAACTGACACCCATGCGCCAGAGCAGCATCTGTCCCCAGCCAAAAGCGGAGGCGGTGCTGAGTACCACGATGGGATTCAGAACAGGCGCGGCCAGCAGGAAGGCAATTCCAGCGGAAAGCGGCAGCCCCTTGTTGAAGAGTCGGCGCGTGAGCGGTACGACTCCGCATTCACACACGGGGAAGATCATGCCCATAAAAGCGCCCCCCACTGCCGCTGCGACAGGGCGATGCGAGATCCACCTGCTCATTTGGTCGCGGTCGAGAAAGACTTCCACCAATCCCGAAGCGAGAGTCCCAAGTAACAAATAGGGAACGGCCTCAACAAAGATGCCAAGGAAAACCGTGGCAAAGACATTCAACCTGTCCCAGAGCAAAGCAAAGAACCCCGCAGGCAGCATGCTGGATACAACCAGAGACAGAACCACAAGTGAGATCGTAATGATGGATGTTCGAGACAAAAGGCGTGGGGAGGAAGTTGTATTTTGCACAAATCGGATTATACCTATTGGATATTAGATTGCCATGAATCGCCAACTGATGTTCACGGACTCACCAATCTCGACAACCCCGCTCGCAAATTCACACTTTTGAAAGTCCAACCCATGAAGTGCCTTTCATTTATAGCATAAGGTATCATTGATATTTAATCATGTTCAAAAGATTGTTTGGACAAATTCTCCTACACTTGGGAGATTTGGAGGATGAATTCCGTCTCTTCCATCTACGCGATGACATTGCCATGTTCATCATTACAGCCGTTTGCATGCTGCTTGCCAACGTCATCATGCTGCGCGTGGATTTCATCCTGTATCAGACCAGCATGGATCTTTTTTACCTGATGATCCCCTTTCGTTCCATTCAAATACTGCTTTCTGGGTTTTTTTTGTTCATGGTGCGTCGCACAAAACAGGTGCAGAAATTCGACCTTCTCGTCTTTTCATGGCTGCTTCTCAATGTGATCTATTTCTCCCTGTTCAGCTTTACGCGGCCAGCAGATTACCTGGCGACCACCTTCGATCTATTATTCATCTTTGGGTTATACCTGCTCTCCCCATTGCAATTAAAACAGACCCTCGCCCTGAGCATCAGTCTGTCTCTTGGGTCTTTGTATGTGGCTTATCATTACAAGTACGGCGTGCCTGCCTATATTGTGGGCTCAACCACAGGGGCGCACATCTTCGTTCACATGCTGGGACTGGCATCTGCATTGCAGATCCAATCCTTTAAGCGAAGGGCGTTTCAGGCATACGCGAGCGAAAGGCGTGCCCACGAGATCACACAAGACCTGTTGCGCAGCGACCTGCTAACCCACAGCTTCTCGCGTGGATATTTCTTTGAACTGGCTCAAAAGGAATTCAAGCGTTCGAAAGATCTAAATCTGCCGCTCTCCGTGCTCATCATGGACCTTGATCATTTCAAGAAAATCAACGACACACGCGGACACCATGCCGGTGACAAGGTATTGGGGTGGTTCGGTCAGTTTGTTATTCAACACAAACGCACGCAGGATATTTTTGGGAGGCTGGGCGGCGAGGAGTTTGGCATGCTCCTCCCTGAAGTTACGCTCAAGGATGCGTTGACCGTGGCAAAGCGTTTTCAAACTGCATGGGTGGAAATACCGATGGAAGTGGATTCAAAGGTCATCAAGTCCACAATGAGCGTTGGCATCGCTGAAATCTCCGAGATGGACAACAGTTTCGATGAGCTGCTCAACCGCGCTGATGCCATGATGTATAAAGCCAAACAACGCGGACGAAACCGCGTTGCCCACAAGTAACAGTTTTTGTGACCGCTTTCAAGTCTGTTCCCCTTTTCGTTCATTCCCGCGTTTGAAGTTACCCGTCACACGAGCCATGCGTAATTGGGCATTTTCATCCGTCAGGCCTCGAAGGAATCTTTCAGCCATCCCATCTTTGAGGATCGTAACCTGCCTGCCGTGCCAGTAAATGAAAACCTTTCCATCTGCGGCCTCTTTGAAAGTGAAGGGTTGTTCCTGTAATCTTCCACGCTTGTCTATTTTCTTCATAAAAATCGTTTTCAGTTACCCCAATCCTTTATGCCACATGACAACACAATTGCGCCCATCTACCTTGGCTTTGTAGAGAGCTTTATCGGCACGGTGAAACAACCCTTCAAAAGTGTCTTGTTCCTGAATACCGAATTCGGTCACCCCCATGCTGATCGTTGTCTTGATCTCGAAGGATTCGGAGTGAATGACACTCGACGCAAGCACCTCTCGCAATCGCTCGGAAAGTTCTGCGGCGATCTCTTGCGGGGTTTCGGGCAACAACAGGGCAAATTCTTCGCCCCCCAATCTGGCAAATACATCCATTTTCCTTGTGCCGCGTGCGCAGATCCTTGTCAGTGTAATGAGCGCCTGATCTCCACTGGCGTGGCCATAGGTATCATTGATCTTCTTGAAGGAATCCATATCCATGAGCACAAGCGACAGCTTTCTGTTATAGCGAATCGAGCGCTGGATCTCCTTTTTCGCCAGTTCCATAAAATGACCTCGGTTGATGGCCCCGGTTAACGAATCAACATTTGCCAGCAATCGCAATTCATTCTGTGCCTTCTTCAAATTGGTGATGTCATGGAGAATGATCAACCGTCCGATATCCCTGTCTTTTCCATCGAGAATATTCGTGACCTGCATATCAACATATTTTCTCGACCTTCCTCCCAGGTTGATCTCAATTTGCGGCTGGGAAAAATTGGAAGAGTCTTTTTTGTAATGAGGCCATTTTCGGATGACATCCTCGACAGACCTGCCAAGCATGTTCGTATTGATATTCAACAGATTCTGCGCAGCGGGATTCATATCTACAATGCGGGTCTGGGTATCGATGACCAGCACGCCATCCCGCATCTTTTCGATGAGGATATCCCTTGCAACGGGGATCAAATCGAGCAATTGATATTTTCCAACCGCAAAGGCAAAAGCGACAGCGGCAATGGTAAAGGAGAACGGCGTGTTATCTGCACCCGGAAGCGGATTTAATCCCAAAATAAAAATGATGCTATTCAACCAGGTAAAGCCGATACCCAAAAGGATAACGCCAAGCTGCCTGCGATAAACACCGGAAGAGCGAAGATATCCGCGCACGATCAATATCGTGGCAATCAATATCAACGAGTAGGAATAAACCACATTGAGCCAGAAAACAGGCCCGGCGTCCAGAATGACCGCGCTGTTTTCCGCCCGTCTCCCGGCGAAAAACAGTCCATGATATGGGTCGGTGAAGAGACAGGTCAGTACAAGGATCGGTTCAAGATAAAGCAAGCTCACAAAGGGACGTTTAAGCCAGCCTTGATGATTTGTGATCTGCATCGAAAAAACGAACAGCGCCGTCGGAACACTCACCGCACCAAGATAGGTGATGTCAAGCCAGAAATATTTGGTAAGTCCCGGTGTACCCGCCCAAAAAATGGCGTATGTAGTATCCCACCAGGCGAGGGCAAGAAGCAGCAAGATCAATGAAGTTGCGCCCACTGCATTTCTCCGTGACTGCAGAATGGCAACAGCAACGAACAGGCAGGCAGTACCCGCAACTAAAAGCAGTGAGCTATAAGTAATATTCGGGGGAGATAATTGCATACTTAGCCTTGCTTCTATTGTACATCCTTGCCTGTGCGAAAACATGGGCTTTTCATTTTTAGCAGTTTAATGCACAAGGCAGTTGCTTCAACACAACTGCCTTGCATTTATCGCCAACTGCCAATGAGTAAGCTAATTTATTTTTCAACCTGCTTTTTTAGTGCCGCAACGAATCCCTCAAAGTTCGCGGTCAGGTCGGGAATGTTTTTGCCGAAGAGCGGCAACAGCAACCCGCTGAATATCTCTTCGGTGTGGAAGTTCGTCCCCCCGTCTTTTGACGGGGTCAGCGTATGGGTACGCTCGGATTTAAATAATCCCAACGGCAGGCCGCCCGTCAACACCATTTTTTTACCGGGCTCGAAGGCCGTCACTTTCACCGGGAAGGATTGGGCGCTCAGCTTGGTAAAAAATGTCACGGTTTCGCCCAAGGCCAGCCTGCCGTCAATGTGGTCCATGCTCAGATCCCAGGCTGGGTAACCGCTTGCATCTGCAAGAATCTTCCAAATTTTTTCAGGCGAGGCATTGATCGAAATGGATGCGCGATATGATTTCATTTGTAAAGCCTCCTATTTTTCGTTCTTCAAGGTCTGTTTGACATAGTCCTTCAACGCAGTTTTGTTGAAATCGAGCGACGTAATTCGCATCGTGCGCGCCTTGCTACCATCACCTTCCAGCAAGCCGTACTTATCATTGAGCGATATCCCATCAAAAAAGATCAAAGAAACCTTGCCCTTGCCAACCACGGTTTGAATATGATTCTTCGTTGTTCCATACACAAGACAGTTCTTCCACTTGATGCTCTCATTGAAAGCGGGTCCCGCCGCCAACACACAGGCACGGATCTCTAAAAAAAGCGGAGCGATCTCATCGTTCAAATCGCCGATGTATTCATTCACAATGTCGTTTTTTGATTTGGCGTATTTCATGGCAATCTCCTTTGCGTAAATTTTTACACCCCTATTTTATTCACCGCAGGCAAAACCTCATTGTAAGAAGCGGACATCAAGTTATCCTGCAAGATCGAACTGTTCTGAAAATACTCCACAGGCGCAAGCCCGGTCATCTTCTTGAACGAGTGATTCAAATGCGGCTGGTCATAAAACACATCCGGAGTCACATGCTCGATGATGCGCGGATTCCGTGACGAAAAATCGCAAGCCTGCTCCAGGAACACATGCACATTTCGAATATTTTGCAGCTCTTTTCTGCTCAACCCAAACGCCGCCTGATACAAACGCCGTTTATGCCGTGTTGAAAAATTAACCAGCCAATCCGATTCTTCGAAATTCGGCAGCAGCATGGGATACGGCGACTTCGGACTCCGCTGCGCACGCACATATTCCGTCACCTGAGATGCGAACGACTCAAGATCATTCGCATCTCGCTTAACCCAATCCTGCTTCAAAAAACAATTGGCCTGTATCTCCCCGGAAAAAGACTCGGCAAACCCAAGCGCAAAACGCGCCCCAAACAAAACCAGCGGGGTCGAAAAGGACAACTTCACCGGGCGTGTATGGAGAGTCCGTAGCGATTGACGGGGCAAGACAAACTTTCCCTCCGCCTCATCCGCCACACAGTAGACCCTCCCTTTTTGGATGAACAAATAGTCGAAGAACGGCTCCGGGATAAAGTGCTCCGCAATCGTCATTGGACTGCGGGTCACCACAGACATTTTCCAGAAAAATAAAATTCCGAGAGAAGGGTCTCCGATTTTCTTTTGAAATGAAATCTTCATCGTTGTTCTAATACGTCCCTGAGTTCGGCAAACGGATGCAGGTCTTTTTCGTCCAACTGGTAATTCGTCACCTTGCGCATTCCACCGCTCCCCGTGGCCTTGACCGCCGCACCCGACACCTCCTCCACAGTGGACCAACCCGTCAGGGAAACCACAAGCGGCGACGGGGATTTGATCAACTCATCCATGTCCACTGGCGCGAGTACACACCAAAGCACCAAATCGGCTTTCTTCTTCAGAATTGGATATTGATCCACAGCGATACAGCGTCCCAACTCCATCCAGTAGCTCGCGCTCCAGGTCTTGACTTCGAGCCTGCGCACCTGCGAATAATTTTTGATCTTCACAACGATATCGCACAAATTCTCGCGCTCCGGAAATCGGAAATGCGAATCGAGTTTAAATCCGTTTTCGAGCAGATATTTCTCCGTTGCAAGCTCGCCCAGTTTCCCCGTCAAGTGCGAAGCGAGGCGGTTGTTGTAATAGCCATCGCGCTGCGACCATTTTTCGATGGAAGCATGAGCCGCATCGGCAGCCCATTTCACATCAGCAGCATCCAAAACCATATCCACGCAGGAAATTATACACGCGCCGATCTCCCATCAGACTTTCATTAACCTCCCCCTTCGTCCAGTTGCCGATTTGGTCGCTTGGTCTTATAGTCGCATGGTCTGATAGTCAAAAGACTACGTGACCAACCGACTACGAAACCAGGAGATTACACAATGCACGGATACGGCTGGTTTATGGCCATGCGCCAGGGCGACCAAAAGCCCAAAGTGACCAAGGAACTTTTATTACGCGTCCTCAATTACGCCAAACCTTACTGGTGGCACATCGCGGGCATGCTCGTGACGATCCTGCTCGGCACGGGTGCATCGCTGCTGACCCCGCTCATCTTCCGTAATATGATCGATGTGGTATTGCCCGCCAAAGACACCCAGCGACTCATCTTCCTCGGCATCGCGCTGCTGCTGATCCCAGCCATCAGCGGGGGAATCAATGTGATCCAACGGCGTTTGAATTCCACAGTCGGTGAGGGCGTGATCTACGACCTGCGCTCGACTCTTTTCGCTCGGCTGCAGCGCATGTCATTGCGGTTTTTCACCAACACCAAAACAGGCGAACTCATGTCGCGCCTCAACAATGATGTGGTCGGCGCGCAAAACGCCATCAGCAATACCATCGTCAACATTGTGACCAATCTCATCGAAGCCATCGCACTGCTGGCAGTCATGCTCACGCTCGAATGGCGGCTGACCATTGTCAGCATTCTCATTTTGCCGCTGTTCATCCTCGTGGCACAGCGACTCGGAACCGTTCTGCGTGATATTGCCCGTCAGGCCATGGATACCAACGCGCAGATGAACGCGCACATGAACGAGACTCTCAATATCGGCGGCGCGTTACTGGTCAAATTGTTTGGGCGCTCGCGTGAAGAAGAAAAACGATTCCGTGAACGCGCCGCGAATGTGCGCGATATCGGCATTCGGCGCGCGGTGGTCGGCTCTTCGTTCTTCGTCATCTTCGGGCTGGTCACGGCAGTGGGCACGGCGCTCGTCTACGGGCTGGGCGGCTACTTCGTCATCACAGATGTCTTCACCGTCGGCACCATCGTTGCGTTCGGTTCATATCTCGGTCAACTCTACGGTGCGCTGCAAGGGCTCGCTGGCGCGCCTGTTGAATTTTCAACCAGCATGGTTTCCTTTGAACGCGTGTTTGAGATCATCGATCTTCCGCTGGATATTCTCGAAAAGGACAAAGCGTTCGATTTCCAAAATGTTCAAGGCAAACTCGAATTCGATAACGTCACCTTCAATTACAAAGTGGATGACACCAAACTGCTCAGCGAAGTCAAACGCTACGGAAGCATGGATAACGTAACAGCAGTGCTCAGCGGAAAGTCTTCGGCTGACAGTAAAAATTCACAGGGGAAGAATGGTCAATCGTCCACGATCAATCGTCGGGACGAAAGAAGCGCCGCATCTGACTCACCCGAAGCTGACTCAACATCCCAGGCACGCGAAGTCGCTTTGGAAGGAATCTCCTTTACCGCCCGTCCCGGACAGTTGGTTGCATTGGTCGGCCCATCCGGCGCAGGCAAAACCACGTTGACCTACCTCATCCCGCGCCTGTACGATCCAACCGATGGCATCATCCGCATCGACGGATACGACGTGAAGGATGTGACGCTCGAGTCGCTGGCCAATTCCATCGGCATGGTCACGCAGGAGACCTATCTCTTCCACGACACCATCCGCACGAACCTGACCTACGCCAAACCTGATGCAACCCAGGCTGAGATCGAATCCGCCGCCAAAGCCGCCAACATCCATAACTTCATCATGGACCTGCCCGAAGGCTACGACACCATCGTCGGCGAGCGCGGATACAGACTCAGCGGCGGCGAAAAACAACGCATTGCCCTTGCGCGAGTCATTTTGAAAAATCCGCGCATCCTTGTTTTAGACGAAGCGACAAGTTCACTCGACAGCGAGTCTGAATCTTTGATTCAAGATGCACTAAAACGAGTCATGGCAGGCAGAACCAGCATCGTCATCGCGCATAGACTAAGCACGATCCTGGCTGCTGATTTGATTTTGGTCATGGACAGAGGAAAGATTGTGGAGAGAGGAACTCATGATGAGCTGCTCGCCACAGGCGGACTGTACAGTCAATTGTATGAAACGCAGTTTCGAGGGGAGAGGGTGTAGGTCATTTTCTTCCCCCAAATACGGCATTGAAATATTTTCCATATCAATCCAAAATTTTATTGTCAGATTTGGGGGACACAGTACCAAAGCACAGCGAGTGGTAGGTGTCCGAAGGACGACGGAGGGGCTATAGTCAACGGTATGAAACACAACTCAGAAGGAATAGGCAATGCAGGGCTATAGCAAAGTCAGATTTTTTCCTTTTTCGATCCAAAGAAGTTAATTATCTTTTTTCTGTTCATAATAGCTACGGCTGTTAAAGCAGCCAACACAAAGGATACAAACAGAGATATGGCAAGCAAATCATCGGATTTGATACTTAGGGGCAGAAGGGATAAGAGTTTGCCAGTCAAGATGAAATACACAAAATAAATAGCTATGTATAGCAAATAGGTTGACATGCATCCGTGCCTTTTCATTAGAATAACCTCCTTTGATGGCTGAAAATAAACTTGCATGATTATTATAGCATTGACAAATGTTGCCAAAACCCTAGCATGGACACGCACTCGATATAATAAAATAAGGGCGACCCGTTTGAGGTCGCCCTTTCCATTTCAAACAAATTCAAATCAACTCACTGGAGGCAGCGGGGTTGCGTCTCCCACCTGTGAGGTCAGCGCGGGGAGGGCTTTCAGCTCTCGGTAGACCAGTGTCCACACGGTGGAGGCGAAGACCGTCTGCCAACTGCCAAGCAAAAGCCAGGGGGAGAAGGCAACCGTGAAGAACAATGGCAGCGCAAAGAGCACGCCAATGACCCACGGTAACCATCCGCTCAGGAAGATGCTGGTCAGTCCGCCCGCGAGCAATACAGGGATGACCGCCACAAGAGCACCAACCACAGCCGTCACCAAAACCACAGGAATGGTCACGATGATGGCGACGATGGAAACAATTGCCCAGACAATTCCCAGCCCGATCATCACCAGCCACATGATTCCCACATTCTTCCAATTCTCGCGCGCCATTTGGAATCCGCGGCTCAGTGATTCGCGTACGCCGAGGTTCTCCAAAGCACAGGCGCGCCAGAAGAAGTGTCGCAGCAATCCCAGGAAGATGCTGACAATTGCCACTACAAAGATGACCAGGAACAGGATAACGGCAGAGATGACAATGCTCACCATCCCAGCTTCCTGACTCCCTTGCGTGAAACTCATGAAGACCATGATTCCCAAACCGAGCAGCAGTAACATGGTGAGAATCATCGGCAGGTTCACCAACAAGTTGATCAGGAACAGCCGCCAGGAGGTGCGCGACCAGCCGATGCGGAAGCCCTCTCGGACAGTCATTTTCGAGCCTGTGTTTTCATATTCATCCACCATGCGGATGACGGCAGTCTCAGCCACGTATCGGGCGACAGCCACGACAAGCCCCAGTATCATGCTAAACACCACGAAGATGACCGCGATCCAGATCAGGGTGGTCAAATCCTCTTTCGGAATTCCGATCTCGGACATTCCTTCGTTGAAGAGTCGTTCCATTCCCTGGGTAAACTCTTCGAAAGTTTGAGGCATATCTTCGGGGAACGTCTCATGTTGTTGATTACTCTGAGAGTTCGCTTCATAGCGGGAACCGCTGTTCGAGCCGTTACCGCCTGACGAGCCTGCGCCCGCCATTGCCAGGATCAAACCGAAGACCCACAATGCTCGATAACTCCACAGGATGTGCCAGGCACGTTTTAAAATTTTGATAGGATCCATTTTTACCTCTTTCCTTTTTATAAGAGTGTCATTCTGAGCAGCGAGAACTCTCCCATAGGGACCCACCGCGCGCGCATTCCTGCCTCAGTGACACAACGGGTTATTCAACTGTGGGCTGGTTCAGCCTTCGAGGAGTTGGCCGTGCTCCCGACGCGTCTGCCGCGCCCACCAGATCGCAATCCAACTCAGATACAGCAGGGCAATCGCCACTTGCAAGACGATCTGAGGCAGTTTGTTTCTCGTAAAGGACTCCTGTGAGTTCAGCATATTGCAGGCTGTTCCCGCTCAGGAGTCCGAATTCTTCAAGCGTTCCCGACCAAACGGCTCCACTGGACGAATCAGCCGCCAGCCAGGCGGGAGTGTCGCCCAAACTCAAAACTCCGAGCCTGTCCGCGGTCGAGATCACTTCGCTGACCACTTCGGAGGTGCCGATGAGAACCCAGAGCAGGAGCAGGCTGACCGGGTATCATCCACCAGCCCATCTCCTGCGCTTTGCGTTTCGTCGCCCGTGGCTGTTCGTGCGGAAGGCGCAGGCTGACCTGGGAAGCGAACCTCTCTAACGATATAAATTCGGGCGCGGGCACTTCATGCAACAGGCTGGAGACATTCTGCAAAGATTCCAACTCCGCCTGACACTCTTCGCATTCGGCAAGGTGTTTTTCCACTTGATCAAGCCGGCCGTTCTTTCAGTTCATCATCCAGATAAGCGTTCAACCATTCTGTTACGTGGTTAGACATGTTCAGCCTCCATCAACACGATCCTCTGTCCTTCCAGTTTTTCCTTCAACACACGACGCGCATAATTCAAACGTGACATGACGGTGCCGAGCGGGATATCGAGCGCATCCGCAATTTCGCGGTAGGAAAGCCCCTCGTACTCTTTCAGCACCAGCACCGCGCGGCTTGCATCCGGCAGGGACTGGATCGCCGCCTGCACCAGCGCAGTCCGCTCCTCCTGCAAATAGATTCCTTCGGGACCAGGCTGCGGGTCGGCGAGTTGAAAATCGTCCACATCTCCAGGCAGGATGCGCTTCTCTTTGCGCAGCATATCCGTTGCGGTGTTGAGTGCGATGCGGTACAGCCAGTTTCGCAAGGACGAATCCACGCGAAAGGAACCCAAATGCGACCATGCGCGGATGAATGTCTCCTGTGCGGCATCTTCTGCGACCTGCGCGTTGCCACACATGCGGAAGATGACATTTATTACGCCCTGGGCATGGATGCAGACCAATTCGCTGAATGCGCTCCGGTCGCCGCCCTGCGCCCTGATGACAAGCTCTGCTTCACTTATTTCAAAACCGATAACCACCGGGACATTCCTTTTCTGTTGCTGCCTTTTCATCATATATACGCGCTTCAGCTTGTTTTTATTCGGAATCGTGGAAAATCCAACCTGTTCATCAATTTGTAAAAACTCGGCAAGGTGCTCTGTGTTTTCAGACGTTCAGCCTTGACAACTTACTGACTAGTAAGTAAAATCCGACCATAATGGTCAAAATTGAGAATTCCAAGAAGACGATTTTGAATCTGGCGGAAGCCCTTTTGCAAGACATGGGCTTCAACGGCTTTAGCTATGCTCACATCGCGTCGGAGCTTGGCGTGAAAAATGCAGCCATTCATTATCACTTCCCTACGAAAGAGGATCTGGGGCGGGCGGTAATCCAGCGTTACCGTGACCGCTTCAAATTGTGGGTCAACAATGCCCGCGTCAAAGATCTTGCTCCACAGGAAAAACTGGATTGGTTCTTCAGCATCTACACCGCCATGCGCGCTGACCAGGGCAAGGTCTGTCTGGTTGGTTCGATGGAAGTTGAATTCAATTCGATCCCTGAAGGTTTGCAGGCAGAAGTTCAGTCCATGCACAAGGAATTGCTGGCCTGGCTCGAAAGCATGCTCGCCGAAGGCAGGGACGCAGGTGCGTTTCGCTTCAACGGCGAGCCCGCCAACAAGGCCGCGCTGATCCTGTCCACTTTACAGGGGGGCTTGCAAATGGCCCGCGCATTGGGAACAAAAAAATTCCGTGATGTCATCGAGCAGCTTAAGCTGGATCTGCTCGTCTAAAATTTTTATCATCAAAACTTACTAGTTGGTAAGTAAATCACAAGGAGAATCAATGACAACTTTAGAACCAACCGCAACAAAGTATCAAGGCATCGTGAAGAAGGCTTATCAGGCATTTTTCAGCCCGTCGCAATACGAAGTAAAGTCCGCGGACCGCGAGGTCATCGCGCGCGGAAACAATTACCGCCTCCCCTTCGAGGGCGGCGAATTGGCGGTGACGACCTGGGGCGATAACGGTCCCGCCGTTTTGTTGATGCACGGCTGGGGCGGCGCCCGCGCGCAAATGACAGGCTTTGTCGAACCATTGTTGGCTGCGGGTTATCGGGTCGTGGCATACGACCAGCCTGCGCACGGTGAATCCGATGGAAAGATGACGAACATCCTCGAGATCACCCCCACCATGGATCTGGTCGAAAAGCGCGAAGGAAGATTCGACGCGGTCATTGCCCACTCATTCGGGACTCTGATCACCTCCTACGCGCTGGTCAATCGGAATTTTCCGCCTCCCACCAGACTGGTGTATCTGGGCGCTTTCAATCGGCTTTTGGATTCCCTTCCACGTTTTCAAGTGCTCGCAAACCTGCCCGATGAGATCATCGAAGGCATGCGCAACATGATCTACGATAACTTTGGAAAAGGCGAATTGGACTCCATCGTCAACGAGACCATGACACAGCAGATCCACATCCCCGCGTTGATGTTCCACGATGCGACGGATAACGTCACCCCCGTGGATGACAGCCGCGCCATTGCCAGCACATGGAAGTCTGCCCAGTTCATTGAGACCACGGGTCTGGGACATAGAGGCGCGCTGCAATCAGGCGAGGTCCACGCGCAGGTTGTGAATTTTTTGCAAAACAAATAATCCGATTATCCATTCTGTGAAAACTGAAGCCGCAAAGTTGCGGGGAGAAAATCCCTGCCGCTTTGCGGCTTTGTATGAGAAATACAAGTACAATCCCTGCAATCAAATGACCAAAAGGGATGAACTTATGAAAATCGCGTTGATCTTCTTCTTTGCCGTCGTCAGTGAAGTGACGGCCACTACCGCCCTGAAATTTTCGGAGGGATTCACAAAACTCATTCCCAGCCTGATCGTTGTAGTGGGATACGGCATATCCTTCTATTTGCTTTCGCTCAGCTTGAAGGTCATTCCCATCGGCACGGCGTACGCGCTTTGGTCTGGGATCGGCATCGTGTTGACAGTCATCGTCGGCATCGTACTCTGGCGCGAAACCATGGACTGGGCACGCGGCATCGGCATCTTCCTGATCATGCTGGGGATTCTGGTCATCAATATGTTTTCAAAGTCCGTGGCACATTAAGCATTCTTTATTTGCGTCATGGCCTTGCAGGATATTTCCAAAATCGGACAAGGTGGGTTATAAATAAACATCTTCGGGAACAA
>JADKEA010000022.1 GCA_016718275.1 Candidatus Villigracilis affinis | reverse complement strand
TTATAATGATATAAGGGTTTTTACCACTGTTCCTCTATTAAATTTCACTGAGAGTAATAATAATAGAAGAAAGTAAGTATAAGTTTTGCTTTTACTGTTTGTTGTTATAATCAATTCAGCATGGCTTCCACTGCATGCATGTCCTTTGTGATGCCTCCTCCCAGCCTCGGTGATTCTACAGACTGAACAATGTTGATATCGAATGGGCCGTCGGTAACACGGCGCACGGAACCAAGCATCCTCTCTCTGAACGCGGGGATATCCTGCACGCCACGCCTTAACTGCAGCCGATTTGCATTTATCTTGTCATCTGCTTTGCTTTGGGCGTCTGAATGCTTCCTTCCAGTTACCTCAGTTGGCTACCAGCGCCGTTGTCTGGCGATCAGGTGGGAATCGTCGCCGTGGACGGCTTGCAATGCCTGTGCTACGGCCGGCCGACCTCCCCGCCGCGGAAGCTAAGTACCGGGCGCGGCTGGTAACGACGGCCGAAGTCGTACCTACGGTACTCCGCCAGGGCCTTACACGCCTTCTTTTTGTGGTCTGCTGTTGGCGGCCCCGTCTGCTTTACTTTGCCTTTGAATACTGGTACATTGCTTTGAATAAATATGAATTCCCTGCCTGGAGACCACATCATTCCGTTTTGTGAATGCCACGGAGTGCTTAGCACCTTGCAGCTTAGCCCCCATCAGATTGGATCACTTGGACCTCTCACGAGTTTATTACCACTTCCCTGCCAGCGTCAAGTAGTGATACTCCATTCGGCCCGGATGATATGGCTGGCAACCAATGAGGGGTCGAACCGCTCCCATAACAGCACGGCAATCGACCCTGCTGCCAGGATTGCCCAGATTTGACTGTGGAAACCTTCAGCGATGTAAAAAGCGTGCATGAAGGATGGGGGTTGTGTGAAATGCCATGCCACCCTTGACACCAGGTCAGCGGCTTCACTGATGGCTGCCTTGGCCCCGACAATGCCCCCTCACCGCTGGAGGCCTCATGCCCTCATCCAGGATCTCCAGCACAGCTGCGTTGCATGGAGGACCACCCTCCCCACTGCGGCACCTGCTGCTTAGCAGCTTCCACCACGACTGCTCTCTGCCTCCAGCTGGTTCCGCTGGCTGGAGTCTAGCGAGGCTTAGTACTTGACAGTTTACACGCCCCGGAACCGTGTTGGCGGCGATGTAGCCATGCCGACCCAACTAACCTGCTCACCATCCACGGTCCGATCATGGTGACCATCCTCGGCAAAAGGTATGGAAGCCAGCGCAATTTGACATCTTTGAACACTACGAGATACCATCTTTGTTTCTCAAGCTCTCGGGTTGTTCCGAGAAGCCGCCTGGACGGATGTATCCGTTGGTGCCTGGCCTGCCAGCACGCTTTGGTTATAGGTAGGTATCGTTTGGCGGCGTGTTGCCGATGGCACCAGCGCAACCACCTTCTCCCCGATCAGGCCGCCACTCGCGGTGAATTCACCGCCAAGATGCCTCCCTATCGCTTTCGGCCGATGACCAACATATCAAATAGAATCAATAACGCTTTGGGCGTGCTCATAATGGTATCGCTGGTATCAAACTTTCATCTTATCAGTTTGTTGTTTTTTGGTCCAATGATAACGCCTTTTGCTTTAGCACCTTACCTTCTCACCCGAACGGCCCACCAGGAACGCTGGGTTTATGCCAAGACGCTCTATCGCATACTCAGCATTTGACCCCAAATACCCGCGACTCTTTTGATGGAGACACGTAAAGTAAAGACGTTAATAATGAATTTCCTATTATAAAGATTGACCTACTCTCATGGATCCATACAACAAGACAACTTAGAAGATTACTATGAATAATTATCTAGTCATTTTATACAAGGAAAAAAATACCGAATAAAAAGATCTTCACCCTTTTTATTGTTGTCGGTTTTCGTGCTGGCTCAATTTCGGCGTTGCATCCGCCGTCGCGTCGCTTGGGATCACCTCCATCCACTCCCTTTCCCTTTTCCCAGGCCACTGCCAGTGACATGGATTGTGGGGTGCCAGCGGCTTGGCCGCTGGCACCAAGCTTTATCGTCTCGTTTGGGCAAGAACATGGTTCTGCCCCCTAAGCCTCGCATGGTCGAGTTGTCGGCTCGTCGCCACCATCGACGGCACCGGTGACGCCTACGGCACGCTCCTCTTTGCCAGTTATTCCAACGCTCTGGCGTTGATCGACAGCGTGATAACCAGCTGTCGAGTTCACCGCTCACCGCGGATCTGCGACGACTGTGCTGTCGCACCCGCCATCCACGCCATAGACTTCCGTCATGGGACTCAATAATACTTCGACTTTCGCACCTGACTGTCCGGATATCTCCGCCTCCCAATCACTCGCATCTGCAGGGCATTTTCATCTCCTACGCCGCTGCTTTGCTTTGCCGCCCCTTTGAATTCTGGTGTTGTTGTTGACACTGATGGTTTCTGGGTCTACCGTGTCTTTTCGGCGGCTTCAGTGCTTGGAACCGGCTAGCTATCACTGGCACCTTCCCCCGTCTGCCCATCAGTCCAGGACGATGTCTGCTCTCCCGGTATGACACCTTCCCATCCACAGCCAGCGGCGTGTGGACGTTTGGTGTCCATCCCGGGAGATACAAGCGGGCAATATCGACCCAGTACGGATTGGACTTCCGCGAGGCCCCTTTGTAGCCATTCTTCGGAAAATTGGAAGAATGCGCCAACTTCACCGATATCGGCAGCCATGCCGTGGATGAGACCTCCGTCCGCTATTTGGCTGACCCTCGGCCTGAGTCAGCGGCTTCGCCGATGGGGGCTTCGGCCCTGATACCCATTTACCGCCCTCACCCGCGCTGAAGCCGCCACCCTCTTCGCGGTCTCCAATGGCTATGACGTTGCATCCCCTGCCCACCTCCCGCTCCGCTGGTTGTGAATTCACCGACGTCACTGCTTCAAACTGGTTCGCCCGGCTGGGTCTGGCAGAGCCTGCTCGGGACGGGATCAAGAACAGTGTCGGCGGCAGATCTCTTCGATCCGAATAACCTGCTCACCCGTGGACAGATCGTTACCATCTTCAATAATGTCTCTGGGACCTTCTTCGCGAACCCGTACCTCTGTTCGGTGGATTCGTGCGGACGTCATCAACACCTTTCCAGCTCTCCCGTTCACCTTTCGGCACTGCGTGCATAGACTGATGTTTCCATCGGCGCATACTATCTTGGCGCCGGTTGTGTGCGCTTACGGTTTGGGGCATTGCAGAAGGGACCAGCGACACCACCTTCTCACCTGACCAACCTGCCCACCCGCGGCAGGTTCGCCAAGATGCTCTACCGCGCCATCAGCCGTATCAATTCATTACAAAATTACTTTCCTTTGGGCCCAGACCTCATACGGGGTCCGCCCTTTTTTCTAAGCCCCCCCCAATTTGAAATTGGAGTGACGCATCCATCCGTCTTTTCAATGCTAACTCTGGGGTTTTAATAACAGGGTTTGTACTCCGTCCTAATCCCTCATCACTACTTTTAGCAAGGTAGTATAAATGAAGAAAAGATCTTCACCGTTTTGTTGTTGGCTGTCTTCATGCTGGCTCAGTTCGGCATGGCTTCCGCTGCTTCTGTGGCCCGGCGACGCCGCCATCACAGCCATCCCCGATTTCAGCCGCCGTCGCAGGTGTGGACGTGGATTGGGCCGCCAGCGCATGGCGCTGGCACCAGAACATCCTCGTCTGGTCACGGGAATATCCCGCTCCGCCTATGCCTGATGGGCGCAATTGCCGGCTCGTCGCCACTATCAACGGCACCAGCGACGCCTCCGGCACTTTCACTTATGACTTTACCACTACCGCGCTGGCCTGCCACGACGGTGATTCGTCGAGTTCACCGTCACCGTGGACCGATTCGCTGTGCGCTGCGCCCACCCATGCGCCATGACTCCGTCATGGGCACTACCTATGTTGACATTAACTCCCGTGAATGGTCAAAGCGATATCCCCCCTTCCACATCGCGTTCCTTCAGCACTGGATACGGCTTCTTGCAACACCTTTGAATACTGGTCTCTTGTGGCTGATGATTACTTCCAGCCCGCTGGCTCCGTATTCGGCTTCCACGCTGGAACACCTTTGACCCGGCACCTTTGCCCCGCCTGCTCCCGTGGGCCCCACCAGCAACCTACTCTCCTGGGAATTCACCTTCCTACCCGGCCACCGGTGTGGACGCCATGGTCCTGGAACGCCGAAGATAAGGCGGCAATATCGACAACAGGATTACTTCCCGCGAAGCCTATGGCCATTCCGGGGGAATTGGCTGATTGTGCCGATTTCACCGATACGGCCGGCCATGAGAATGGGCCTACGTCCGCTATCTCGCCGACCTCGGCCTGATCAGTGGCTTCGCCGATGGCTCTTTCGGCCCCGACAACACCCTCACCGCGCCGAAGCGGCCACCCTCTTCGAGATCTCCAATGGCTACGATGAGACCTGCTCCCACCTCCGCTCCTGCTGGCTGTGACTTCACCGATGTCGCCGCTTCCGACTGGTTCGCTGGCTGGGTCTGGCAGGCCTGGTGATGGATGGCTTCATGAACGGTGTCGGCGGCGGTCTCTTCGACCCAATAACCTGCTCACCCGTGGACAGATCGTCACCATCATGAACAATGTCGCCAGACCGGCCCCAGTGGTGGCTTCCTGAATACGGGGAAACATTAGACACTTTCATGGGGTCTTTGGCTCTCCATCTCCCGTTCGTATGGCCTCGCATGGACCGATGTTGCCGTTGGCGCATACTATGCCGAGCCGGTCATCGAAGCCTATGGTTTGGGCATTGCCGATGGCACCTCCGAGACCACCTTCTCACCCGATATGCCTGTCACCCGCGGTGAGTTCGCCAAGATGCTCTATCGCGCTTTGAGCATTCCTTAACGAATACCGCGTACAAGTTCTTTTCGGGCGGACCCTTTCACGGGTCCGCCCTTTTCGTTCTAAGGCCTTTGTCTATAAACCAGGGGTAGGGGTGTAATTTACCCGTCTCTTTATTGACGCTTCTCATACCTATTTAAATACCAATTCAGGGATTTATCTCGAAAACCTAATCCCTCATTTTTATAAGGAGAAACAAATGAAGAAAATCTTTACCGTTTTGTTGTTGGCTGTCTTCATGCTGGCTCAATTCAGCATGGCCTCCGCCGTTGCCGTAACCGGCGACGCCTCCATCACCGCCATCCCCGATTTTTCGAGTGGCACTGATGTAGACCTCGAATCCTGGTTTGGGGTCGTGAATATGCAGCGGTTCCGCCTTGCCGACTGGAATGACTGCCAGCTCATCGCCACCATCATTGGCACCAGCGATGCGAGCGGCACTTTCACCTGCGACTTCACCACCACCGCCAACCTTGCCAGCGTTGAGCAATGGTGACCTGAGTTCACCCTCAGCGTGGATGACCAGACCTGCGCCACCGCCGACGTTCCCGCCATCGACTCCGTCATGGGTGTCAACTATGTAGACGCCTGATCCTCAGTACTGCCATCGGGCAACCCGCCTTCTGATACGGCGTCGCTCCCGCACTCGATATTGCCGCATGCAATACCTTCGAATACTGGGCTCTTGTGGCGGCTGACTTCCATTGCCCGCGGATCGCTTATTCCGGCTTTGGCAATTGGGATCCCCAGGTGGCCGGTACCTTCGCCCCGCCCGCTCTGGACCCGATACCTACCTGCTCTCCTGGACCTTCAACTTCCCTGCCACCGCCTCCAGGTGTACCCTCATCGAGATCTCCAACGGCTACGATGACACCATGCTCCCCACCTCCGCTCCCGCTGGCTGTGAATTCACCGATGTCGCCGCATCCGATTGGTTCGCTGGTTGGGTCTGGCAGGCTTGTGATGATGGCCTCATGAACGGCGTGGGCGGCGGTCTCTTCGACCCCAACAACCTGCTCACCCGTGGTCAGGTCGCCACCATCCTCAATAACATCTTCCCGGCCTATGTAGCCGATCCAGCCGCTTTTGGCGGGTTCATTGTTACAGGCCACCCGGCGATCTATGGCGCTTTAGCGCTCCCATTTCCGGGTATCGCCAGGCCGCATGGACCGACGTTGCCGTTGGCGCATACTACGCCATCCCGGTCAGCAGAAGGCCTGTGGCTGGGGTATTGCCGAAGGTACCGCTGACACCACCTTCTCTCCCGATCAGGCTGCCACCCGCGGCGAATTCGCCAAGATGCTCTATCGCGCTTTGGGCGTCCTTCACTAAGTTTTCCTGCAAGAACAAGTTCTTTTGGGCGGACCCTTTCACGGGTCCGCCCTTTTCGTTCCCCACCAATTTTCAAAACCGGTTACCAGTTCTTGCCCGTCTCTTTTCGCTTCTTATCACGTTTTCTAATAAAACAAAGGTTTGATGAGATTACCCTAACCTCACATATTATCAAGGAGAACTAAATGAAGAAGCTCTTCACTGTTTTGTTGTTGGCAGTCTTCATGCTGGCCCAGTTCAGCATGGCTTCCCGCCGCTACGCGTCGCGGGGATGCCTCCATCACTGCCATTCCCGATTTCAGCCGCGCCGTTGGCGTGGATGTGGATTGGGCTGCGACCGGTATGGCCGCTGGCACCAAGAACATCCTCATCTGGGCGCGCGAATACCCCCGCCGCTGCCTAGCCATGGAGCGAATGCCAGCTCGTCGCCACCATCAACGGCACCAGCGACGCCTCTGGCACCTTTACCTATGACTTCACTACCACCGCCCTAGCCCTTGCCAATGGCGACCAGATCGAATTCACCATCACCGTGGATAGCGATGACTGCGCTGGCGCTCCCACCACACCCGCCAGCGACTCCGTCATGGGCAACTCTCTGGATACAGAAAATGTGAATGTAACTTGGGCAATCCCCCTCCACATGCCGCTGTCGCTTCCTACTGGATACGGCTTCTTGCAACACCTTCGAATATTGGGCGCTTGGCATCAGATGATTTCGGCCTACCTGCCGAACCCCGTATTCCGGCTTTGATCAATTGGAACCTTTCCACCACCGGCACCTTTGCTCCGCCTCCTCCTGAAGGCCTCACCAGCGACCTGCTCTCCTGGAAGTTCACCTTCCCTGCCACCGCCACCGGCGCTGGACCGCTTCATTTACGGCGTGAAGATAAGGCCCGGAAATCTGGGCCCTTTTGCGGTTTCTTTCCGCGACGATGTAGCAGTGATCCCCGCAGAATTGGCGGCCTGTGCCGACTTCACCGATACCGCCGGGCATGAGAACGAAGTCTACATCCGCTATCTTGCCGACCTCGGCTTGATCAGCGGCTTCGCCGATGGCTCCTTCGGCCCCGATAACACCCTCACCCGCGCTGAAGCTGCCACCCTCTTCGAGATCTCCAATGGCTACGATGACACCATGCTTCCCACCTCGGCTCCTGCTGGCTGTGACTTCACCGATGTCGCCGCCTCAGACTGGTTCGCTGGCTGGGTCTGGCAGGCCTGTGATGACGGCTTCATGAACGGCGTCGGCGGCGGTCTCTTCGACCCCAACAACCTGCTTACTCGTGGCCAGATCGTCACCATCATGCAATAACGTCGCCTAATGCTTCGCCCTGCTTTTGGCGGCTTCATTGATACCGGCCAACATCATGAATGCCTTCTGGGGTTTGGGTTCCATTCCCCATTCGTGAGGCCGCATGGACCGATGTTGCCGTTGGCGCGTACTACGCCACCCCCAGTCATCGAAGCCTATGGTTTGGGCATTGCCGATGGCACTTCCGAGACCACCTTCTCGCCCGACCAGCCCGTCACCCGCGGCGAGTTCGCCAAGATGCTCTACCGCGCGCTCAGCAGGCTGTAAAAATATACGTGTAAGATTGTTTTTGGGCGGACCTTTCACGGGTCCGCCCTTTTTTTCCACCAATTTCAAAATTATCCGTTCTTGCCCGTCTCTTTTTCGCTTCTTATCCGTTTTAATAACAAAGGGTTTGTACAGATTACCCTAACCTCACATATTATCAAGGAGAACTAAATGAAGAAGCTCTTCACTGTTTTGTTGTTGGCAGTCTTCATGCTGGCCCAGTTCAGCATGGCTTCCGCCGCTACCGTCGCGGGGGATGCCTCCATCACTGCCATTCCCGATTTCAGCCGCGCCGTTGGCGTGGATGTGGATTGGGCTGCGACCGGTATGGCCGCTGGCACCAAGAACATCCTCATCTGGTCGCGCGAATACCCCGCCGCTGCCTATGCCATGAGCGAGTGCCAACTCGTCGCCACCATCAACGGCACCAGCGACGCCTCTGGCACCTTTACCTATGACTTCACTACCACTGCCCTAGCCCTTGCCAATGGCGACCAGATCGAATTCACCATCACCGTGGATACCGATGACTGCGCTGGCGCTCCCACTACACCCGCTGCAGACTCTGTCATGGGCACTTCCTATTTGGATACAGAAAATGTGGATGGGATCTTAGGCAATCCCCCCTCCTTAGCGGCTGTTCTTCCTAATCTGGATACGGCTTCTTGCAACACCTTCGAATATTGGGCGCTTGCAGCAGATGACTTTGGATTACCTGAGGGAACCCCGTATTCCGGCGTCGGTCAATGGTTCCTTTCCACCACCGGCACCTTTGCTCCGCCTGCCCCGATCGGCCCCACCAGCGACCTGCTCTCCTGGAAGTTCACCTTCCCTGCCACCGCCACTGGCCCATGGACCGCTTCATTTACGGTAACCGACAAGGCCGGAAACATGGGCCCATTTGCGGTTAAGTTCCGCGACGATGTAGCAGTGATCCCCGCCGAATTGGCGGCCTGTGCCGACTTCACCGATACCGCCGGGCATGAGAACGAAGTCTACATCCGCTATCTCGCCGACCTCGGCCTGATCAGTGGCTTTGCCGATGGCTCCTTCGGCCCCGACAACACCCTCACCCGCGCCGAAGCTGCCACCCTCTTCGAGATCTCCAATGGCTACGATGAGACCTTGCTCCCCACCTCCGCTCCTGCTGGCTGTGACTTCACCGATGTCGCCGCCTCCGACTGGTTCGCTGGCTGGGTCTGGCAGGCTTGTGATGACGGCTTCATGAACGGCGTGGGCGGCGGTCTTTTCGACCCCAACAACCTGCTTACCCGTGGCCAGATCGTCACCATCATGGCTAATGTCGCTAATGCTTCGCCCCTGCTTTACGGTGGCTTCATTGATACCGCGAACATCATGAATATCTTCTGGGGTTTGGGTTCTCCATTCCCCATTCGTGAAGCCGCATGGACCGATGTGCCCGTTGGCGCGTACTATGCCACCCCGGTCATCGAAGCCTATGGTTTGGGCATTGCTGATGGCACTTCCGAGACCACCTTCTCGCCCGACCAGCCCGTCACCCGCGGTGAATTCGCCAAGATGCTCTACCGCGCGCTCAGCAGACTGTAAAAATATACGTGTAAATTGTTTTTTGGGCGGACCCTTTCGCGGGTCCGCCCTTTTTTGTTCCCACCAATTTCAAAAATTGACTGCATTTACCCGTCTCTTTTTCACTTCTCATACGTTTTAATAACATAGGGTTTGCTCAAAAAGAACCCTTACACTTTATTCCATAAGGAGTAACAAATGAAGAAGATTTTCACTGTTTTGCTTTTGGCTGTCTTCGTGCTGGCGCAATTCAGCATGGCTTCCGCCGCCACAGTGGCAGGTGATGCTTCCATCACTGCCATCCCAGATTTTTCATCCGGCGCCAATGTAGATGTGGACTGGGCCGCCACCGGCATGGCCGCTGGCACCAAGAACATCCTCATGTGGGCACGCGAAGTCCCCGCCGCTGCCTATGCCATGAGCGAGTGCCAGCTCGTTGCCACCATCAACGGCACCAGCGATGCCTCTGGCACCTTCACCTATGACTTCACTGCCACCGCCCTGGCCCTTGCCAATGGCGATCAGGTCGAGTTCACCATCACCGTGGATACCGATGATTGTGCTGGTGCTCCCACCACACCCGCCGCCGATTCTGTGATGGGCGCCAACTATGTAGATACCTTCCCAATGAACGGTATTATGGGTTCACCCCCATCCCTGCTCGTCGCCGGCCGTGGCCTCCGTATTTTGGAATGTAATACCACCGAGTACTGGTCCTTGTTATCTGATGAATTCTTGCTGTTCCCTGGAACGGCCTACTCCGGCTTTGGCGCGTGGAATCTTTCCACCACTGGAACCTTTGCCCCGCCCGCACCGATCGGCCCGGATAATGAATTACTCTCCTGGGTGATCACCCTGCCCGCCACAGCCAGCGGTCCGTGGACCTATTCCATGGAGCCTGAAGATGCGGCAGGAAACTTAACACTGCTTGATTACTGGCGCGATCACCTTGCCATTGACCCCTCTGAATTAGTGGATTGTGCTGATTTCTCTGATGTTGCCGGTCATGAGAATGAAGTCTACGTCCGCTACCTGGCCGACCTCGAACTGATCAGCGGCTTCGCCGATGGCTCCTTCGGCCCCGATACCACTCTCACCCGCGCCGAAGCTGCCACACTCTTCGAAATCTCCAATGGCTACGATGACACCATGCTCCCGACCTCAGCTCCCGCTGGCTGTGACTTCACCGATGTGGCAGCCTCCGACTGGTTCGCTGGCTGGGTCTGGCAGGCTTGTGATGACGGATTCATGAACGGCGTGGGCGGCGGTCTCTTTGACCCGAACAACCTGCTCACCCGCGGTCAGATCGTCACCATCATGGGCAATGTGGTCAATGCTGGCGCTACAGGCGGCTACTTGAACACCGTCACCGTGATCAACTCTTATTGGAATAGCCCTATTTACAGCAGTGTTCGCAATGCAGCCTTCTCTGATGTTTCCATTGGTGCTTTTTATGCCGATTCTGTCATCCGCGCATACGGCATGGGTGTGGCCGACGCCACTAGTGACACCACCTTCTCGCCCGACCAGCCTGTGACCCGCGGCGAATTTGCCAAGATGCTTTATCGCGCTCTCAGCCGCTCCTTCTAGTTTTTCAAGAAAATTACACGAATTTTCAGGGCTGACTCTTTTGAGTCAGCCCTCTTTTTTGGAATGGTGGACAGAACCATCCATTTGCTATCCGAAATACCCAATCTGATGCCCACATTTAGGGGTGATTGTTTAGACAACATTTTCAACAAGCCAAAAAAACTGTGGATAACTGCCGTAAAACTGTGGAGAACTCCCCCTGCCTGTGGACAAGGTGCCCCTTTCTGCCGGATGGGGATTGAAAACTTAAAAAACGGCACCCCCATATATGGGGGGTGTTTTTTGGTTTTACCGAGATATGGAAAACTGGGATTAAGTACTTTTACGCAGTGTTTTTTTCGGGGAATCTATCCAGAATCTATCCACAGGTTGTGGATGCTTGAAAACAGGATCAAGCCCCAGATGCGGATGATTCGTTTTTGAGTCCAGCATATGCAGGGAGACTTTGAATCTATCCACACTATCCACAGGCTCTACTACTATTACGATTCCATATAAATATTACTATATTACTTGAATCTGTTAAGTGAACCATGTACAATTCACAAGTAAGTCCGTTCCCTTCTTAGCCAACCTTGGGAGGTTGCCATGGATGTTATCAAAGTTTCTGCTCTCTCCCGTACCTCTGCAGTCGCCGGGGCGATCGCGGGCGTTGTCCGCGAACATAAACGGGCAGAAGTGCAAGCCATTGGAGCTGGCGCAGTGAACCAGGCCGTAAAGGCATGGACATTGGCCACTGGATATCTCAAGCTCGATGGAATCGATGTTGTTTGCACGCCTGAATTCGTGGAAGTCAACATTGATGAAAAGGTTCGTACGGCTGTAAAATTTACAATCGAACCGCGTTAGTACAAACAGGTGACGGTCTCATGTAGCGAGGCTGTCACCTGTTTCATAGACAATAGAATGCAGGGTGGCGTATAATCTTCGTTGCGGATGGTTCGCTGCGCGTATCCTCATGTGACTTGTGCCTGGGTGCCCGCTTCAAGCTGAATCTCCCTTCGTCTTTTTCTGTGCTTATGCAAAACCCGATCCGTTTTTCGCGTGTGTTGTTTTTCATCACCCTGCTGATCAGTCTGCTGGCGTTCGTTTCCGCGCCTGCGATGCTCGGTGACTCAGCCAGCGCCGCACCGTTGAAACAAGCTCCCGATGTGGATTTGTCCCTGACAATGAGCGTGAATGATGCAACACCGAACAAAGATCAGGATATTGTTTTCACAATTACAGTCAGCAATTCAGCGGGATCTGCTGTTGCTACAAATGTAACAGTTAATGCTGCTTTACCAGCGGGATTGGCATGGCAATCAGACGATGGCGGCGGGGCATACAACAATGGCACAGGTGTTTGGACGGTCGGTGCATTAGCGAATAGTTCCAGTGCCGTTTTGCATATTACGGCAAAAATAACAACAGCTCCGAAAACTTATTAGCTGCTGCTGTGACAAATTTTGAAGCCGATATTGATCCTGGAAATGATAGTGCCAGCATGGAATAACCCCGATTATTGATCTAAATTTGACAATAACTCCTAGTCCTTCGGTTTCTCCGGGGTGATAATGTGGCACGCAACGGGTGTCACTGTAAAAGATATGCTACCCGCTGGAGTGGTTTATATTTCAGATAACCTTGGAACCTATAACAGCAGTTCGGGAATTTGGGCGGTAGGCTTTTTGGCAAATGGAAGTACAGCTACTTTAATCATCAACGCAAGAATTGCCTCGCCCGGTGCAAAGGTAAATATTGCCGAAGTATGGACGAGCGATCAATTTGATGACAATTCCACTCCAGGAAACGGCGTCGCTTCAGAAAATGATTATGATGCTGCACCTGCGACTACGCCTTTGGTAGCCGACTTAAGCCTGACCAAGACAGTTGACATAATTACTCCAACGGTCAGTGGTGACCCTGTAGAGTTTACGATCACCGTTACAAATAATGGCCCTGACACTGCGACAAATGTAACGGTACAAGACGTACTGCCTCCAGATTTGACTTATGTTACAGATGATGGCGGTGGAGTCCATAATAGCGGTACTGTAACTTGGACTGTGGGGTCTTTGACGCCTTCCGGTGCGGGTTCAAGCGCTACATTACATATCATAGCCACGTCGTCCAGTACAAATCCAATAGGTACAAATTATGCCGAAGTATGGACGAGCGATCAGGTTGACCCCGACTCAACACCCGGCTTCGATGGCACAGTCAATAACGAAGACGATGACGACGGAACCCCGTACGCTGACTTAAGCCTTTCAAATGTAGTCAACAACCCAACGCCAAAATTAGGCGAGAATATTATTTTCACTGTCACGGTCGCCAATGCAGGTCCGCTGAATGCCACGGGTGTGGTCGTGAAAGACCTGTTGGATACGAATTTCTTTACATTTGTATCCAGTGTCCAAACCGGCGGAGGCGGGCCTGGTGCAACCCCATACAGTGCAGCTACAGGGCTTTGGGGCGTGGGAGACCTTGCCAGTAATGCGACTGCGAAATTAACCATCACAGCCACGGTGAAACAAACCGGTACATTGACGAACTTTGCAGAAGTATGGGATTCTGATCAATTTGATAAAGACTCAACCCCGGGCATTGGCACACCCACCATCATCGGCGAAGATGATGATGAGGCTGCCACAGTTACCCCTTCCGCTGGCATGGCGGTGGTCATCAGCGAAGTGGCCTGGTCTGGTACGACAGCAGGCAGCACCGATGAGTGGATTGAGCTTTACAACCCCGGCACGGTCGAGATCGATATCACCGGCTGGAAATTAAAAGACGGCTCAGGGGAAGTCACATTGGCGGGCAAGATCGCCCCCGGTGCATTTTTCATTTTGGCCGATAACTCGGGTGTTTTTTCAACGGGCACCGAACCTGTCACCGTCAATCAAACCGATAGCGGTTTGGGCCTCACCAACGACGGCGAAATTCTGCAATTGGTGGACCTGTTGGGCAATGTGATCGACACCGCGAATAAAGATGATGGCAGCTGGCCTGCTGGCGATTCCGCTACATTTGCCAGCATGGAAAGAATCGTCACAGAAGTGGATAGCGATACCGCCTGGTACACGAATCAAGGCGTTGAACGCTATGGCTATGATGCTGGCAATAATCCGATCTGGGGCACGCCCGGCAAGAAGAACTCCACCCCGCCTGGGCCTACGGCCACCCCCACAGCCACTGGCACACCTACGCCCATCACCCAAACCCCCACGCGCACGCCTTCGCCGACCAAGACCGTCACGCCTACAAAGACCGTCACCCGCACGCCCACCTACGAACCCGTCGGGCGTCCCATCATCAACGAATTCCTGCAGCGCCCCGGCTACGATTGGAATCGCGATGGCCGCGTGGATGTGTACGATGAATTCATCGAGATCAAGAACATCGGCCCCGTCGATATCAACATCAAAGGCTGGAAGCTGGATGACGAAGCCGACTCAGGCTCGACCCCCTTCACCTTCCCCGACCTCGTCCTTGCGCCCGGTGACCGCGCCGTATTCTTCGGCAGCGAAACCCGCATCCTGCTCAGCGATGGCGGCGACACTGCGCGCCTGCTGAATCCCAGCAACAAAGTATTCGACGCCTACACCTATCCGCTTGCCAAGGTCAAAGATCGCTCCGTCTGCCGCATGCCCGATGGCAACGGTTCATGGTATGAAGACTGCATCCCGACCCCCAACCTCACCAATTCACGCGAAGGCTCGGTCCCGTCCATGCCGGGCGGCATGGATGCTGAATCCGTGTTTTGTGACCTGCCCGATACCCTGCCCGCCGATTTCCTTTTTGCAGAATGCCGCGGCTTCGGTTCCAACATCTGGGATACCTTCCTCTGGGATCAATTCGGCTGGCTCAGCAACCTGATCTTCCAGCCAGGCATGAGCAAGTGGGAAGTCATCCTTGAATAAAAAACATCCGCCCTGATCGCATCGAAGGGCGGTTTTTTAATCCATACTCAGGACGTAACCACTCCAATGGAAACCTTTTTCACTTTTCTCGAAAGACGCGTCGACGATTCATCCTCCCTGCTCTGCATCGGACTCGACCCGCACATTCCCGACCTCAAGGAACCCACCGCCGAATCTGCCCTCGACTTTTGCCTGACTCTGGTCAAGCAGACAGCTCCCTACGCTGCGGCATTCAAACCCAACGCCGCCTTCTTCGAAGTCTTCGGCGCCGAAGGCTGGACCGCCCTCAAACAGGTCATCGAAGCCATCAATGCAGAATCAAACCGCTTGGGCTCGCGCATTCCGATTATCCTCGATGCGAAGCGCGGCGATATCGCTTCCACCGCCGATGCATACGCCAAATCCGCTTTCGAGAATCTCGGCGTGGATTGCATCACCTTGAATCCGTATTTGGGAAAAGACTCCATCGAGCCCTTCCTTCAGAATTCTGAAAAAGGCGTTTTCCTGCTTTGCAAAACCTCCAACGCAGGTTCGATGGATCTGCAAAACCTGCTCGTCATGCCGATGGGGTCAGACAGCCCCATGCCCTTGTATTTGTATGTTGCCCAGCTCGCCCAGCAATGGAACGAAAAGAATAATATCGGCATCGTCGTCGGTGCCACCCATCCGCAGATCATGGAAATGATCCGCGCCGCCGCGCCTGATCTGTGGTTCCTTTCACCCGGCGTCGGCGCACAAGGCGGCGAATTGGAACTGGCGCTCAAAGCGGGTCTGCGCAAAGATGGCAAGGGAATTCTGCTGCCCGTCTCACGCGCTGTGGCCCGCGCACAAAACCCCGCCAAGGCCGCCGCCGAATTACGCGATGAGATATTGAATATCAAAAGAGAATTGAAGCTCAGATAATCGAAAAGGAATCCATCCATGACAGAACTCAACCCCAATCTGGCATCCCTTGCCGATGGCCTGCTCTCTGCTGGCTGCATCAAATTCGGTGAATTTACACTCAAATCCGGGCTCAAATCCCCCATCTACATTGACCTGCGTCAGATCATCACCTACCCCAAACTGCTGGAGCAGGTCGGCGCGGCGTATCTGCCTCTGCTAAAAGAATTGAAGTTTGACCGTCTCGCTGGCCTGCCCTATGCTGCCATTCCCATTGCAACCGCCGTTTCCCTGCAGGGCAATTACCCGATGATCTATCCGCGCAAGGAAGTGAAGGCCTACGGCACCAAGGCCGAGATCGAAGGTGAGTATCATGCGGGTGAAATCGCCCTCGTCATTGATGACCTCGCCACCACCGGCGGAAGCAAATTCGAAGCCATCGAAAAACTGACCGCTGTTGGTTTGGCCGTGAAGGATGTGGTCGTTCTGGTGGATCGCCAGTCTGGCGCAAAAGAATCGCTTGAACAGGCGGGCTATTCCATGCACTCTGTATTGACCATCAAACAAATGCTCGACCACTGGGAGTCTACGGGTAAGGTGGAAAAGGACAAGATCGAAGCCACGAGAAGGTTTTTGGAAAACAACCATTAATGCGGAGAGTCATGACTCCCTATTGCCATTGTCACTGACTGATATTAAGAGGCGTTTCAGACGGTATCAATAGATTGCGAAGATCACCGCGTTCTTTGCCTATGCCGCATATCTTGTAGGTATCCATTTCCACTCTGGCTTCATATGGGCCGCCCCACCAGGTTGTGCTGGTAAGGTTGTATATCACCCGATTGGGCCGGTCAGGGGGTGGAAGAATCTTGTGGGTATCGGGGATTGAAAGACGGCCCAATTCTAAAAATACGCGATAAGCCATATCATTCGGGCTGCGAACCACATTCCTGATCTCTGCACATAGATATTCATATGCAACTGCCCAGTTTTGGCCTTCGATCGCGGTCAGATAGCCATTCAAAGACTGTTCCATCAAGTACGTTGGTGATAACGGTGTTTCTGATGCCAGTGATTGCTGTTGCTCCGCCTGCATCAGCGGCAAAATGGGCTGGCCTGCATGGAATAAAGGCATGGCGGAAGGCTGAGGGTGTTCCGTCTGCCTGAGCGGCAATGGCGGACGGGTGACCTCTATGTTCGGAAGCAGCGGATGTTTTGCTTGGGCGCTGATTCCATACCTGCCAATATAATAAAAAAGCACGCTGGTGATACAAAATATCAATATGCCGAGCATGATCGGTATGTAGCGCGAGTTGTTTGGACGCTTACCCCACCCGTCAAAATAGATCCATTTTGGTTCCCGTTTCACAGGGAGCCCGGACCTTGCATTTTTCACCGATAGAGGTTCCTGTATTGAACGTGCGATGACGGTATGTTTGGATGTTAATTTTTCAAGTTCGCTGCGCGCATTTTGGTTGTCGGGATTGATCGCCAGGATCTTTTGCAGGCAATACTTTTTCTTCGAAACGCTTTCCACACATTCAAATAAACAGATCCAGGCCGCCTCGTTATAAGGCTCTTCCTGGACAAGCTTGCTTAAAAGGGACAAAGCCGCCCGCTTGTCTCCCTCCAGAATAAGTGCAATGGCCTGCCTGAGTTTATCTGAATTCATTTGCCCTCACTGATTTGCTTGAGATCCACATTATATTTTCCGTATGGTAATGGCTTGCGGTACGATAAAATAAAAGGGATACCCCGGTGATTTTAGCATAAAAGAGGACAGTGAAAATGCAGCCCAAACTCATCCCCTGCGGCGCAGAACATTTTGAAGAATTAATCAGTTTCGTCGTTCGTTTGAACAGTGAAGATACTCATCACATCGGTTTCTTCGGCGAAGGAGAGGCCGATGTGCGTGCTTCTCTGGCGGAATGTGTCGTTCCGCCTGCAGAGGGATTCCATCTCGCCTATGCTGATGATCGGCTGGTCGGCGTTTTTGGTGTGGATGCAGACCCCGAGGTCAACCGCGCCTGGCTTTTCGGTCCGCTGATCGAACATGCAGATTGGCACTCCCTTGCAGATGATCTGTATGCAGCCAGCTTAAAGGTCATCCCTGCAGGTATCGGGGAGCAGGACCTTTTCTTTGATGTTCATAACGTGAATATCAAAGAATTTGCTGAAAGACATGCTTTTCTCTCCCGTTCTGAAAACGCGATCATGACTCTGGCGCGGGCGCAATATAAAAACTTTCATTGTCCCCAAATTCATTTTCAGTGATTGAGTTTCAACCATCATTTTTTGAGCCGTTCGAGCAAATGCATAATGAGCTTTTCCCGACCACTTATTTCACGGCGCGGCAGATTGTTGAAAGAATAAACGAAAGCCGCCGCCTGTTCCTCGGGCTTGAAAATGGGATATTGAAAGGGTATCACTTCTGTAAAATCGAATCGGATGCGCGTCTCGGCTATGTGGATTTCATCGGTGTGGATCGATCGGTGCGCGGGCGCAGCCTTGGGGCATCCCTGCTTGCTGCGGGCATGGATTGGATGCTGTCTTTTCCGGAAACTGATAAGATAAGCCTGACGGTCAATGCGGATAATGCGGCCGCCATAAAACTCTATGAAAAGTACGGCTTCATCACCGAACGGGTGATGTGCGGATATCGTAAAAAAGGACTTGATGTATAACTCCATTCGCCCTTATCTTTTTCGGCTCGATCCCGAGCACGCCCATGCGCTCACCCTTCACGCATTACGCATCACAGGCAATTTCGCTCCTTCGCGCTGGATCATGGAGCAGTTGTTCAAATCCCCGCCAAAACCGGTCGAAGCATTCGGATTGACTTTCAGGAATCCCGTTGGGATTGCCGCCGGTTACGACAAGGATGGCGTTGCCATTCGCGGACTCGCCGCACTGGGGTTTGGTCACGTGGAAATTGGAACGGTCACCCCTCGGCCTCAGCCTGGCAACCCATCCCCGAGAGTCTTCCGCCTGGTGGAGGATGAAGCCGTGATCAACCGCATGGGCTTCCCGAGCAAAGGCTCCGAGTTTATGCAGCTCAAATTGAATCCGTCGCTGCGCTCTGGTTTATTCGAACGCATTTATGGCATTCAGCCGCGCAATCAAAAAAGATTTATCAACTCCATTCATCGGGGCGGCGCCATGTTGGGGATCAACCTCGGCAAGAATAAGGATACATCCAATGAGGAGGCCGTTTTCGATTATGTCTCGCTTGTGGATGTCTTCTCGAAATACGCCGATTACCTGACCATCAATATCAGTTCGCCGAATACCGCGGGCCTGCGTGAATTGCAGGGACGGGCGGCGTTGGAAAACCTGCTTTCTCATTTGCATCAACAGCGGCTTGTTTCGCAGAAACTGCACGAGAAGAATCTGCCCATCCTTGTCAAACTTGCGCCAGATCTTTCAGAAGCGGAATTGGATGATGCCATCGAAGCCATTCTGCGTACGAAGATGGATGGTGTGATCGTTACGAACACGACCCTTGCACGCGAGGGTCTGAGGTCAACTTTACGGGGAGAAACAGGCGGCTTAAGCGGGAGTCCGCTCAAGGGTAGGAGCGAAGCGGTTCTTCATCAAACCGTAAAAAGAGTGAACGGTGAAATTCCGATCGTGAGCGCGGGCGGAATTATGACTCCGCAAGATGCAAAACGCCGCCTTGATATGGGAGCGGCGCTTGTTCAGGTTTATACAGGCTTGATCTATCGCGGGCCGGGTTTGGTGAAGGAAATTTTACGGCATATATAATCCACCCGAAGATTCCATCCAGTCGGCGATCTTTTCAACGGCGGCGGGGATATTGTTATCTGAAATATCAATTTCGAGTTTTGGCAGAATTGATTCGCTGGCTAGCCTGCGGATCAATTTTTGTTCTTCAATGAAAAGATTCAGGTCATCATATTGAGATGGATTGCCCGAGACCTTGAGTCTTTCGGCGCGCGCGGCTTCGAATGACTCAGGGGAACGAGTGAGCAGCACCAGGCGGAAATTAAGCGGGAGCAGGCGTTCTTCAAGCCAGCGGAAATCGTAATCTTTTTGGTAGGTGTTAAGCTGATACATGCGCGTGGAAAGATGAAAACGGTCCACGATCCATGAGTAATAGCGCTGCAACTCGAAGAGCTTCACCCATGTTTCGTAGGTTTCCATCGCGAGCGATTCTTCATGCGGCTCAAAATTGATCAGGCCTCGTCCCCAGGGGAAATTGGTGAAGGCGCACCATTCGCCGGAGATGAGCGGCGAGTGGTATTTGTATTTTCGCGGGCCCACGATGCGTGGGTGCTCGTTGAGGGCAAAAGCGATGTCGGTTTTGAACGTCAGGCGCGTGCCCTCGAGGATTATTTTTGGGGTCATTTTGCTCATATTTGTAATTATATTCACAGTTTAACCTTGCAAAAAAATTCTAATAATATTCTGAAACGATTCGTCTGCATTGTTGTGGTATATTCCCGCTAGGTAAAACTATAGGTAAACTTATGGAAGATAAAATTACGATCATCGAAGGTCCCCCGCCGATTTTTGAGCACGTCAACGACGGCTGGGCATTGGGTTTGAACGAAAGTTCGACCCTGTCGGTCCCCGCGCTAACACGCCTGCGTACGTTCAACGGGCCAGCGCTTGTGCAGCGTTGTTATACCGCCTGGCACAACAAATCATCCATCCATCTGCATTATCGTACCGAATCCGGTCTTGAAGAGACCGCCCCCATCCTCGCCGCCCGCAATGTTGATACTCCCGATGGGCACATGCTGCTCTTGTGGGTATATCTCGACGGCGAAAGCGTTGAATACGAAGTGGATGCAGGCGACGAAGATCAGCAGGATGATTTCCCTGAATAAATAGTTTTCAAAACAATGACAGTCACCTTGCACAAGGTGACTGTCGCTTTTTGTACCGAGGACTCATGACAACGCTCAACACGAACCTCAAATCTGGTGCGGCGATCCTGACGTTGAATCGCCCCGAACGCGCCAACGCTTTTAATTTTGAAATGACGAATGCCCTGATGGACGCCCTGTCACACGCGGAGAACGACCCGAACGTGAAATGTGTGGTCATCACCGGTGCTGGGAAGGTTTTTAGCGCTGGGCAGGATATCACCGAAATGAAACAAGGCGGGGCGATTTCCTACCGCGAGCATCTTGAGAAAACATACAACCCGCTTATTTTGCAGATCCGCAACATGGGCAAGCCTGTCATTGCCGCAGTCAACGGACCGTGCGCGGGCGCGGCGTTTGGCATTGCACTGGCTTGTGATCTGCGTATCGCAAAATCCAGCGCATATTTTGTGGTGGGTTTCAGCGGTATTGCGCTTGCACCTGATTCGGGCGTTTCATTGTTCCTGCCGAAATATATCGGGCTGGGACGCGCACAGGAGTATTTTTATTCCAACAAGCCCATCACTTCCCATCTGGCCTATGAGTGGGGATTGGTCAATCAGGTGGGTGGATTCAACTTCGATGCGCTGGTCATGCAGGTTGCGGGCAAACTGGCCGCAGGTCCGCGTGAAGCGTTTGCGGCGGGGAAGCAGGCTTTCAATCATGCCATTCTTCCCAATTTGGAGGATGCGCTTCACTACGAAGGCATCCTGCAGGACAAGGCAGGTAAGTCGGCGGAGCATCGAGAAGGGGTGGCGGCGTTTTTGGGGAAGCGCGCCCCAAAGTTCGAGTAGTGGCGGAAATCCTGCAAAAGTAGTCAAAAATCATCATTAATAATCCTAAATATGCGGATTTTTGTCATATTGACTTCATTATGATTCTCGTGTAAAGTTCAGGAGTAATTGTGATTTAACGGATTAACTTTATGGTTCAGTCGATTGACATAACTCGTGTTTAGAGCGGGTACCCCGTCCGGGGTGCCCGCTTATATTTTCTCAAAATTCTTCATTCAAGGAGAACAAAAAATGTCAGGACAGATCAATGCCTTTGAAATGGCACAGAAGCAATTCGATGGAGTTGCCAAGCAGTTGAAGCTCGATCCCGGTGTCGCCGAGGTCTTGCGCTGGCCGATGCGTGAATTTTCGTTCCGTATCCCCGTGCGTTTGGACGACGGCTCGTTGAGGGTCTTCCAGGGCTTCCGTGTACAACACAACGATGCCCGTGGCCCCAACAAAGGCGGTATTCGTTTCGCAGCGAATGAGACCATGGACACCGTCCGCGCTCTCGCCACTTGGATGACCTGGAAATGCGCAGTTGCCGATATCCCTCTGGGCGGCGGCAAGGGCGGCATTATCGTCGATCCCTCCACTCTTACTGTCAATGAAAAAGAAGAAATGTGCCGCGGTTGGGTACGTGCCATGTGGAAGAATATTGGTCCACGCAATGATGTGCCCGCTCCGGATATTGGTACCACTCCTCAAATGATGGGTTGGATGATGGACGAATATTCCCGCCTCGTCGGCCAATACACCCCCGGCGTATTCACCGGCAAACCGCTTGGCGGCGGCGGCTCTTTGGGCCGCACCGAAGCCACCGGCTATGGCGTGATCTACACCGTCCGCGAAGCAATGAAGCACCTCAAGATCGAAGGCAAGAACTCCGTCGCCGCCATTCAAGGTTTCGGCAACGTGTCACAATATGCGGCTGCCGGTTTCGTTGAAATGCTCGGTGGACAGGTCGCTTGCGTTTCCTGCTGGGATCGCCACGACAAGAAGGCTTACACCTACAGCAAGAAGGGCGGCATTGATCCGCGCTTCCTGCTCACCATCGTTGATGAATACGGCACGATCGACAAGGCCAAGGCTCAGGATGCTGGTTACATCGTTGAAGACGGCGATGCCTGGATCACCAAGGAAGCCAATGTCTTGATCCCCGCCGCGATGGAAGGACAGGTCACTTCCGATACCGTTGGCAAGATGTCCAAGAACATCAAGATCGTTGCCGAAGGCGCAAACGGCCCCTGCACACCCGAAGCGGACGAATTCTTCAAGAAGAACAACATCTTCAATATCCCCGACTTCCTCTGCAACGCTGGCGGCGTGACCACCTCCTACTTCGAACAGGTTCAGAACGATATGAACTTCTACTGGTCGAAGGAAGAAGTGCTCGAAAGACTCGACCAGAAGATGACCTCCGCCTTTAACAGCGTCGTTGACCGCAGCGAAAAGGAAAAGGTCTACATGCGCGATGCAGCCTACATGGTTGCGATCGATCGCGTGGTGAAAGCCATGGATCTGCGCGGCTGGTTGACCGGCAACGCGTAAGAAGAGAACCGAGATTCGTGAATAGTAAAAGTGGACTTGTCGCCAGACAAGTCCACTTTTTGATTTGCGTTTAATCGTAAATCTCGGAACTGTTTCTGTTTTCTGCGGCAGTAACCCAACTCTGACATTTGATACAATCACCAGAAACAACGCGATTTGCTATTCTCTGCTCTCTAATCACTATTCTCTAAAAGAGGCCCTCATGTCAAAACAAACCTTCAAATGGGACGATCCTTTCCTGTTCAACGACCAGCTCAGCGATGAAGAGCGCATGATCCGCGATACGGCACGCAAATACTGCCAGGACAAGTTAATGCCGCGCATCCTCGAAGCGAATCGAAATGAGAGCTTCGACCGCTCCATCATGAATGAAATGGGCAGCCTGGGTTTTTTAGGCAGTACCCTGCCCGAAGAATACGGCGGCTCGGAATTAAATTACGTCTCCTACGGCCTGATCGCCCGCGAAGTGGAGCGCGTGGACAGCGGTTACCGTAGTGCAATGAGTGTGCAAAGCTCGCTGGTCATGCATCCCATTTATACCTACGGCTCCGAAGAACAGAGGAAGAAATATCTGCCCAAACTCGCCAGCGGAGAATGGGTCGGTTGTTTCGGTCTCACCGAGCCTAATCATGGCAGTGACCCTGGCAGTATGGAGACCCGCGCCAAAAAAGTGGATGGCGGATATATTGTGCATGGCAACAAAATGTGGATCACCAATTCCCCGATTGCCGATGTTTTCATCGTGTGGGCAAAATTGGATGGTGAAATTCGCGGCTTCATTTTGGAAAAAGGCATGAAGGGATTAAGCGCCCCGAAGATCGAAGGCAAATTCAGCCTGCGTGCCAGCACTACAGGCGAGATCGTGATGGAAGAAGTCTTCGTCCCCGATGAAAACCTGATGCCGAATGTCTCTGGCTTGAAAGGTCCATTTGGATGCTTGAACAAGGCACGATATGGAATTGCCTGGGGTGCTCTTGGGGCGGCGGAATTTTGCTGGCATGCCGCGCGTCAATACACACTTGACCGTCCGCAGTTTGGACGTCCACTGGCGGCGAATCAGATCATTCAACTCAAATTGGCGAATATGATGACGGAGATCACGCTCGGTTTGCAAAGCGCATTGCGCGTGGGACGACTCATGGATGAAGACAAGTCCACGCCTGAGATGATCTCGCTCATCAAACGCAACTCCTGCGGCAAGTCACTTGAGATCGCGCGCATGTCACGCGATATGCACGGCGGCAATGGCGTTTCAGATGAATTCCACGTCATTCGCCATGTGATGAATTTGGAAGCGGTTAACACCTACGAAGGCACACACGATATCCACGCGCTGATTCTTGGCAGGGCGCAAACGGGAATTCAGGCGTTTTCATAAAGTGATGACTATGATAACAACATGCCCCAATTTTTTTTCAAGAGGATGCTGTTGCTTCGCGCATCCTCTTTTGTATTCCCTAGAAACCCCTCGAAATTTCGTTACAGATGTCCTTCCAGACAGATCACACCCTCGGCGCCGACTTGCGCATCGTGGACCGTACCCGCTGGCAGGTCGAGCCGATCGCCTGCATGGAGGGTGACCTTCTGTTTAAGCAGGGGTAATCCAAAGGTGATGCTGCCCCTGACCACATAGATCACCTTGTCGAAACCATGCTTGTGCGCCGAATAAACATCATGCGGACCATTCGACCATGAATAGGGATTCAGTCCCTGGCCTGCCATGATCGTATATAACAATTCCTCGGTTGGTGGGCTTGCTGTTTCCCATGGGGTGACGCGAAATGAGTTTGTTGTCATCCTGTTGCTTCCATCAACTCGATTCGATTTCCAAACGGGTCGAAGATGTGTGCTCGTTTGTAGCCATCCAATGGCGGCTGGGTCGTGTCTGTTTCAAACCCTGCTTGTTGGATTTTTGCAAGTAACTCATCAAGGCCATCCACGACGAAAGCAGGATGTGCCTTGCGCGCGGGGCGGAAATCCGCTTCGACCCCGATATGCAATTTCACAGAATCAGACTCGAACCAGACTCCGCCGCGTTTTGCAAGCTCGGGCGGTTTTGGGACTTCATGAAACCCAAGCAGGTCGACGAAGAAAGCCCGCGCTTCACGCTCCGCGTCGCCGCCAACTGGCATTGCGATTTGAACATGATCAACCCTGAGAATGCTCATCTATTCCGTTGGATAACCCGCTTCCATCCACGCGGCCAGGCCGCCAAGGATGGGAGTCGCTTTGGTAAATCCGTTATGTAAAAGCAGGAACGCCGCACGGGCGCTCGTATGTTCATTTTGTCAGGTACAGTAGGTAATGATCCACTGATCCTTATCGAGCGGCACGTTCGCTATATTGCCTTCGAACTCACCCAATGGAATTAAGACAGCCCCGGCAATGTGGACCTCGGCATAGGCTTCCGAACTGCGTACATCCACAATGACCGCTTCACCGCTATCGAGCGCAAGCTTTGCATCCTCTACAGAGACGCGCGGCACCTCATCTTCTGTTTGTGGCTGGCCGCTTTTGGTCGGCAGAGGAGACAGGGTGAAGATCGGGGCTTGCGTTGAGATGGGGGCATTGGATTCGCTTTGCGGCAGGATGGCATTACACGCCAGCACTGCCAGCAAAGCGACTGAAAGGCCGATAAAAATATTCCTTTGTCTTGTCATTGCCTACCTCCAAAGTTTATTTAAAGTGCGTCGCACCAAAAGGTTGGATCGTTCTATCAAAATTGGTGCGACGCACCCTGCGCCATAAGACTACAACTTGCAGAAACGGTCGATGCGTTTACCGATAATGGCGAGGCTGTCATCCCAGAACTTGCGCGTGGTGATGTCAATGCCAAAGCGTTTGGCGAGTTTTGCCGCGCTTTCTTCGCCTGTGGAAGCAAGCAGGTTCTTGTAATCCTGCACGAAGGCTTCGCCGCGCTGTTGATAAATGGCATACAACCCCGTGGCGAACAAAAGGCCGAAGGCATACGGGAAATTATAGAAGGAAAGCCCGGAAGAATAGTAGTGCGGCTTCCAGGTCCACATGAATTTTTGCAGGTACTTCTCGTCGATACCGTCGCCGTAGGTGGCCTTTTGGGCACGTTCCATGATGTCGTTGAAATCATCCGCAGAAAGCTCGGATTGTTCACGGCGTTCGAACACTTCCTTCTCGAACAGGAAGCGCGAATAAATATCCACCACCACCTGCCCCGCACCCTGGATCTGCGCTTCGAGCACGGCCAGTTCTTCCTGTGGGTCCTTGGTTGTGGCGAGCACTGCTTCAGTGATGATCGTTTCACACATGGTTGAGGCAGTTTCGGCCAGAGTCATGGGCGTGAGCTGCTGTAGTACCGTCTTGTTTGCCTGATAGGCACATTCGTTATGGAAGGCATGTCCCAATTCATGTGCCAGTGTGCTGACCTGATCAAACGAACCGTCGAAGTTGCACAAGATGCGGCTTTCCTTTAATCCCTGTACCTCAGTACAGAATGCGCCGCCGCGTTTGCCTTCGCGTTGTTCAGCATCGATCCAATTGTTGTCGAAGGCGCGTTTGGCGAACACACTCAGATCGGGAGAAAACTTCTCGAAGTTTTCGAGAATGAAATCGCGCGCTTCTTCGTAGGAATACACCTTATCCGTTTTTCCGAGCGGGGCGAAGATATCCCACCAGGCGAGTTGTTTCTTGCCGATCTTCTTCGCCTTGGATTTGAAGTACTTACGGAACATCGGGAAGGAATCCTTCATCGCTTCGAGCATGGCTTCGAGAGTCTTGCGGTCGAGGCGTGCCGCGTCAATGGCAGAATGGACTGCATCTTTGCGTCCACGGCGTTTGTTCAAGACCACGGTTTCACCTTTGACCCCGTTGAGGCAGGCGGCCAGTGTTTCTTTTACACCTTCCCAGGCAATGTTCTCTGCTTCGTATCCACGGCGGCGCGTAGCTTCATCGGGGTGCGAGCGCAGATTGATCAACGCGGGCATCGGCATTTTCTCCACTTTGCCGTCGAGTTCGAATTCAACTGACATCTGCGAAACGACCGAGCCCTGCAATTTGCCGAAGGCATTCCCGCCGCTGAGTGACATTTCTGCGGCAAGCTGTTCTTCGATCTCGCTCATCAGGTATTTGCTCTGCTGTGCAGATTCCTTCAACATGAAAGCGTGTGCCTTTGCCGAGGGATTCAACTTGACGATCTCGCCCAGCTTTTGGGCATTTACCCCGACCCATGCGGTGAACTGTGTGAACAGTTGACTCATCGGCAGGCTGGCCTGCTCCATTTCGGAAAGGGTCTTCATGGCCACTTTGTCACGTGAATTGGTGGTGACGAATGAGTAGATATATGGGAAGATCGTGGAGGAAAGGGTCTGGATTTTGTTGATGCGGTCAATGGCTTCGCCTATGAGGGGTGCCAACTCCCTGGCTTTGGATTTCGGGCCAGCTTTGCTCAGTTTGTTCTTGAAAAACTTTCCAAAAGAAGCAACCTGTTTTTTGTAATCTTCAACAGCTGCCTTGAATTCTTTTGATTCAAGCGAAGGATATACGTTTGTTAGATCCCAATGGGGGGCGGAAATGGTCATTTTGTTCTCCTTGAAATATGAGATAAAGCTAGTATACCAAAGGCCTTGGGGAACTTTTTACCTTGCCTTTTCATCTTTGAACCTATACAATGAATTTAGACACGGAGGTTCTTATGAAACAGGATCGATTTCTTATCGGCATTCTGGCAGGCATTGGAGTTTTGATCCTGCTTGCCCTCGTTTTGTTCTTCACGAGAAAAGAAGACAAAAGGGAATACATGACCGCGGATTCACCTGAGGCGGTGGTTTATAACTATGTGCTGGCTATCACAAACGATGATTACAAAAAAGCCTACTCCTATCTTGCCGAAAAGGAGCATAAACCCAGCTATGAACAATTTCGGCAGTCCTTCTTTAATGGGAGTATTTATTCAGATAACGTTGGTGTGGATGTAGGAACTGCGGAAATTGATGGCATGACGCCCTTGTTGATTTGGATATGGTGTACTCTCCCAGTGACCCATTTTCCGGCGGCTACACCAATACAGACCGCGCCCAACTTGTCAACCAGAACGGTGAATGGAAACTGACCTACATGCCATATAACTTCTGGGCATACGATTGGTATCAGGAACAATTTAAGTAATAGCTGCCCTCGCAATGGCGAGATGGAGTGAATCATGAAAACAGTCAGAAGACTTTACTTTTATGCCGTAGCCCTGATCAGCTTCGAGGTGGTGTTGTGGGGCTTGGTTGGTTTGATCCGCTCCATTGTCAACCCGAACCTGATCACCGATAACGCACAGGCGCTGGCAACGGCACTTTCCCTTATTTTGGTAGGAATCCCATTTTTTCTTGTCCACTGGTTGTGGGCTCAGCGGGTCTCGGCGCGTGAAGAGGAGGAGAAAACTGCCACGGTGCGCGCTGTATTTTTGTATGGCGCATTGCTTGCCACACTCATCCCAGCTGTGCAAAATTTGCTGGCATTGCTCAACCGTGCCTTCATCGGTGCAGCCAGGATTTCATACGAACGTGCTTTGATCGGCGGCACGCAATCCTGGCCCGATAACCTCATTGCGATCATTCTCAACCTGTTGATGGCCGCCTACTTCTGGAGCATTCTCCGCGCCGAATGGCCCACTCTGACTGATACTGAAAACTTCAAAGATATTCGCCGCATCTATCGTTACTTGTGGATGCTGTACGGCTTGTTGATGGTCGTATTCGGTACACAGCAAATTTTGCAATTCATTTTACAAATCCCCACAGATTTGATCGGGACTTCCGGACGCGAGACATTTGTCAACGCGACCGCTTTGCTGGTGGTGGGTACGCCGATCTGGTTCTTTGCCTGGCGCTTCATTCAGGACGCCTTGCCTGATCCTGATGAAAGTGGGTCTGTTCTGCGCCTTATCATTCTCTACCTGCTTGCGCTCGGCGGCACCATCACCGTGCTGACAGCGGGCGGGAACATCCTTTACGATCTGCTCAGCCGCCTTTTTGGAGAAAATATCTCGAACACAGACCTTCTTCAAAATATCAGCGGTCCGCTTTCGTTGGTGATTCCCTTTGGCGTTTTGTGGGGCTACTATGGCAGCTGGCTAAACAAACAATTCGAGTCTGTGTCGAGTATTCCACGCCGCTCGGGAATGAAACGAATCTACTTTTACATTCTTTCCACCATTGGGCTGGCAACAACGATCACTGGTGTGCTCTTGCTGTTTATGTTGATCATTGACCAGCTTACCAATAAAAACGTGGACGTCATTGCGGCGGATACTGTGTTGAAACAATTGGCCGCCGCGATTTCTGTTATTGCTGTGGGGCTGCCGCTCTGGTTAATGACCTGGCGGCCCATGCAGGCAGAGGCACTCGCCGATGGTGAATCGGGTGGACATGCGCGCCGTTCCATTGTTAGAAAGGCATATTTATATCTGGCTTTGTTCGCGTCTGTTCTGGGAACAATGGTGCCAGCAGGAATGATCATTTTCCTGTTGATCCAGGCCGCGTTGAAGGGCGAAGTCGAAAAGGATTTTCTGAACAGCATATTGACAGCCTTGCAGGCATTGATCGTATTCGTTGTGGTATTGGCTTATCACCTTATGGCGTTGCGCAAAGACGGCGCGGCGCAAGCTGATGTATTGGAGGAAAAGCAATCGGAATTCCGTGTGGTGGTCTTTGACCATGATGGGAAATTTGGCGAGGCGGTCAAGTCGGTATTTGCCAGGCAGGCTCCTAAATTACCCGTGACCGTGCTGAAGGCGGGCGAAGCCATTCCTGCCGATGTGAAAGCGAATGCCTTGGTATTATCTGGTTCACTGGCTGTGAATTTGCCCGACCATGTCGAGGCGTGGATCCGCTCATTTGACGGGAGCAGGCTCATCGTCAATGATGATGCGGCGGGCGTTTACTGGATGAATGATTTTGGGCAGGCGGCTTTATCCGCGCAGGCTTTGGCGGAGGGGCAGGATATCCGCCCGCGATCTGCCGCAAAAGCAACACCAGTGTGGACGTATGTAGCTTATGTGTTTGCAGGATTGTTCGCGTGCCAGTTGCTGATTATATTATTGTCTCTGGGTATATCTTTGGTTGTCGGCGGTTAGTTAATGATATACTTTCAAAAAAATCATCCGAGGCGATAACCTATGAAAGTAACTGTCCTTCAAGAAAACCTTGCACGCGGTTTGAGTATTGTCTCCCGCGCCGTTTCGCCGCGCAGTACCCTCCCTGTTTTATCTAATATTTTGATCGCAAGTGATGAAGGCCGTTTGAGGCTTTCGGCCACCAACCTTGAGTTGGGCATTACCTGTTGGATCGCGGCTCGTATCGACGAGGAAGGATCCACCACGGTCCCTGCGCGCACCTTTGCTGACCTGGTGAATACTTTGCCGGGTGATCAGGTGCAGTTGGCATTGGATGTGAAGACTCAAAACCTGCATGTAAAAGGCGGCACTTCGAATAACGATATCAAGTGCATTGATGCGCAGGAATTCCCTCCGCTGCCTGTGCCTGAAATGGATGGCGCTGTTCAATTAAACGTTGCTGATTTTAAAGAAATGATCCAGCAGGTTGTCTTTGCTGCATCCACCGATGAAGCCCGCCCTGTGTTGATGGGCGTGTTGATGCATGTGGAAAAGGACAAACTTACGATGGCAGCGGCAGATGGTTTCCGTCTTTCGGTTCGCAAGGCAGTCCTTTCGAATCCCGTGCCCCAGCCGTTGAATTTGATCATTCCGTCACGCGCGTTGAGCGAACTGGCTCGCGTGGCTTCGGATCATGAAGAACCCATTTACATGGTTGCGCCGAAGAATCGTGGTCAGGTTTTATTCCGTGTGAAGGACGTTGAAGTTGTTTCGCAATTGATCGATGGGACATTCCCAGATTATCAGCAAATCATTCCGCGTAGTTACAAATCACGCACGCTGGTTTCCACAGCCTCGCTGCTCAAGGCTTGCAAGCAGGCTGAAATCTTTGCGCGTGAAGGTTCGAACGTTGCCCGTTTCGACATCAAACAATCGAATGGCGAAATGCAGCCAAGTGAAGTGGAAATCTCCGCTACATCTGAAGAGACTGGTAAAAACGAGACCATCGTTGAAGCGACTGTGGATGGCGGCAGTGTGTTGATCGCGTTCAACGTCAAGTTTTTGCGCGAAGCGTTGGAAGTGATCAAGACTCCGAACGTTGCGCTGGAAACATCTGCGGCGAATGCGCCTGGTGTCATCAAGCCGGTGGGTGACGATAATTTCCTACACGTGATCATGCCGATGCATTTGGGATAATCAATAGAATCAAAAAAATCCGCCGAAGATTTTCTTCGGCGGATTTTTTTGATTCTTGAAACCAGAACAAATGTTCTATTTTGTTGGCGCTTCATTTTTGACGGGGAAGCTGGTACGGAGTCGAATGGCATATGCCAACACCCCAACACCTAAAAGCAAGATCATTAGCTCGAATCCAAAAACACCCACGGCAACATTTTCACCAGCTGTGATCTTTGGAAATACATAAACTGCCACTGCATCGACAAATGCATGCCAGAGTAATGCGATCCAAAACCATTTCTTTTGATTGGCGACAATGCTGTACAACACAAGAATCGATAAGCCAATATGTAAACTCATCGCTGAGATACGTTCCATAAACCCGAACAAAGGCATGACATCGGGCTGATTCCAATATGCATTAATTTGTTCTTGAACAAGCCCAACTTGATCGGCTGGTAAGTTCAATGCAGAAAGATTGGACGGATCTCGCATGGCAATCATTTGTGCCATTGTTGAGATTGAGATGATGCCCAGCAAGATCGCCTCGATGCCACCATGTCCAAGCCCGATGACGATTCCGTTTTGCCAGGTGTCTGTTGATTTGCGAATGGCTTTGAATAAAATGTAGCGAGCTGTTTCCTCGAATATACCCGCAAGTAAACCCAACACAACCGCGTTGAAGATCAGTGTTATAGATTTATCTGGCGATGGAAGTATGCCGTTTGAAAACAGTGCAGTCAGCCCATATACAACGGGAATATGCAGCACCTGTGATGCAATAAAAGTCAACGCGCCTGCTGTGAATAGTTTGCGAAAATCTTTGAAGCCAAGCTTGAATTTCTTCGCGATGAAAAAACCAGCAATAAGCGGCAATAGGATCATGCCTGTGTAGCCAATGATGGAATATGGAATAAACATTTCTTCTCCGAATTTATCTGATGCGTGTGAGAATGTCTGACGGTGTTGTGGCCGTGGTCATATCTCGTGGACGGTTTCACGTGAAACAAAAAGCGCGGCACTTTTGAAGCCGCGCTTTTTGTTTAGGTCTTCATTTCATTACGATACAAAATATAAGAGTAGACCACCAGAAACAGTGTGGATCCCATCAGCGGAACAAACATCAACCAGAAGGCCAGCATGCCGCCGAAGAATCCTCCAATGATGGCGAATGCTCCAGAAAGCATGAACAGGGCCGAGCCGAGTTGATGTGTTTTATTCCAGACCGTATCGCTGGAAAGAGTCCACGGGGTCCGAATCCCGATGAAGAAATTGCGTTTGGCCTTCTTCAACATATAGCCGATAAAGAAGAACAGCAGGCCGATCATCGGCAGCATGGCTGCGCTCATTTTGAAATTATTGTAGCCGAGGCTCCATGCCAAGGTCAGCGCGTGGATGTAGAGCATGAAGGCCACAAAGAACACGATAAAAAGGTTGAATGTTTCGCGGAATTCCGCAACGTTTGCTTTTAGCGGATCAATGTTGGGAATAAAGATGAATAACACGAACATTCCCAACGTGATCAGTGGCAGCAGGAACACGCCCCAGAATCTTGGCATGGTTCCGTCCACTTCATCATTGGCATTCCAATGGGAAGCCATTTGGTCTGGAAGCTGATTCCAAAGAGCCAGGCCAGCAATGGCAGCGATCACAATCAAGCCCAGTACAATCATTGAAGTTGTTTTGGTAGTCATTTTTTCTCTTTTCTGTTTCGTTTCACGTGAAACGATTTACTTGTCTTTTGGTAGGTTATTTTGCGCCAGCGAAACCATTCCACTGAGACCGCCGAGATTCATCGTGTCCACAGCGGAGGATGGAACGATCACGAGCGCGCCTTTTTCTTTCAGGCCTTCAAACAGCATGTTCATCCCACGCAAATGGAGCGCGGTGGGATTATTGATGTACGCTTGCGATGCTTCGGCAAACGAAGCTGCGATCTGTTGCTCTGATTCGCCGAGGATCACGCGGGCTTGTCGTTCGCGTTCTGCCTGCGCTTGGCGCGACATGGCGTCCTCTAGAACCTGAGGGATTACCACATCGCGAATCTCCACAGATTGTACGGTTACGCCCCAGGGTGTGGAGCGCTCGTCAATGATCTTCTGTAGCTCTTCATCCATTTTTGCGCGGCCGACCAGAATATCGGCGAGCGACATTTGCCCAATGATCTCACGCAGTGCGGTCTGCGCTGCCCACGAAATCGCGCTCTGGTAATCCTTTACTTCAAGCGCGGCTTTCTCCGCATCCCACACCACCCAGAACAATACGGCATCCACGTCCACTGGCACGGTATCTTTGGTGAGAGTCTTTTCCGCTGAAAAGGATGTGACCATCACACGATGATCAATCCACATTGTGGCGTTATCAATGATCGGAATCAACCAAAACACACCGGGCCCTTTCAAGCCATGGAATTTCCCCAAACGCAGTACAACGGCTTTTTCCCATTGCGACGCAACCTTCAGTGCAAAGAGAAAATACGTGCCGATCATGGTCAGGCTAAATACCCAAACCCCGATCACTGCATCTGGAAATCGACCATCGCCAATCACTGCACCAAGTATTGCAATCAACAGAAACACTGTGAATATTGTTATGGCAATCGGCGAAATGTGTTGATCATCTTTTGATTGTTTGTTCTTTTCGATTAACGACTTAAATAGATTTGTGTTCATTTTGCATTCTCCTTCTGTTTGTTTTGCGCTTCTTTCCTGACCTTCAAACTGTCTCTAACCATTTGGCTGATCTCCTTTTCGAAGAAGCCCAGTCGAAAGGCTTCGTTGATGAATCGTTGAGTCAATGCTTCAAGTGATTCATTCCGTAACTTTTCACTGATATTTGGTGGTGGTATCTCTGTAATATATGTGCCGCGTCCTTGTTGAGTGGAAATGATTCTGGCTTCATCCAATATACGATATGCACGCGCCACAGTATTGAAGTTGACTCGTAATTCCTGCGCCAGCGCACGGACCGTGGGTAGCTGGTCGCCGGGTTTCAACCTCCCATTTGCCAGCTGACTTTGTATCTGGTTAACGATTTGAGTGTAAATAGGAAGGCCTGAATGGAAATCAAGCCGAAGGGTGAGTTTCTTCTCTGTCATAAATCGCATCCTGATTGTACTAATTGTATCATTGTACTAATTGTAATCAGATTCAAATTTAAGTCAAGCCCTTTAAGAACTGATGTTCCCGTTGCCCAACGGGAACATCAGAAACCCAGGAGAATGCATTTAGGTTTTTTACTTGGGAATTGAACCCTTGCGATTATTTCAAAAAGTGCCTGTCGCTTGGGTTTTCGCGCTCATCCATTGCGCACAGAATCAGCAGCGCACGAGATGGCGTTGCGTTGGGATTCTTCCATTGATGAGGAAGATATGCTTCAAAGATCAGGCTGTCGCCAGGCTCGAGAATATAGGTTTTATCCTCCACCGTGTAGATGATTTTTCCTTCGATGCAAAAGACAAACTCACGCCCGGTGTGGACAATCGGAGTCCGTCCGCTGTCGGCATAGGGATTCAGTGTAATAATGACTGGCTCCGCCCCAAAGTGCGACATCCCCGAAGCCAGGTCCGCTACTTCCCCCTGAGAAAAAATGGACTGAGGTCTTTCTCCCGATTTCTGGAAAACAATCGTGCTATGGCCGCGGTTATTTTCAAAAAATGAAGTGATTGGTATTTGCAGGGCCTGTGATAATTGTTGAAGTGTATTGACACTTGGTGATGTCCGTCCGTTTTCGATCAGGCTGAGTGTATTGACATTCAACCCGCTTAATTCAGCTAATACTTTGATCGAAAGTCCTCGTTCTGCACGAATAATGCGCAGTCGCTGGCCTACATTAAGTTCACTGTTTGACGACGCTGTTGAGGTGAAAAAAGGAGAGTTTGTATTACGGGCATTTTTTGGCATAAAATCTTTCACTTGCTAATCCAATTACACATTATTATAGTTGTGGAACCGAAATGGTCAAGATGTGCAACTATTACATTGGTTTTTGCTACGGGTTTATTGGTATAAATAGCACCCTTCCGCTGTTTTTTTCGCTTTTTTTGAGTATATGGACGATGGGAAAGATGCTTACGACCCTCTTATGATTTAAATATATCTGCATGGTAGAATTCACACGCATTAATTAAAGGAGCGTATAAAAATGGAATCAAAAACTGGTACATGGACTGAGAAAAAGGGTTTGGCCCAAATGTTAAAAGGCGGCGTCATCATGGACGTGGTGAATGCCGAGCAAGCCAAGATCGCAGAAGATGCGGGTGCGTGCGCGGTGATGGCTTTGGAGCGCGTCCCTGCTGACATTCGTGCAGACGGTGGTGTGGCGCGCATGTCTGACCCTGACATGATCTTGAAGATCATTGATGCGGTCAGCATTCCTGTTATGGCGAAGTGCCGCATTGGACATTTTGTGGAAGCGCAGATTTTGGAATCCATCGGCGTTGACTATATTGATGAATCCGAAGTGTTGACTCCTGCTGATGAAGAACATCATATTTTGAAGCACAACTTCAAAGTGCCGTTCGTTTGCGGATGCCGTAACATTGGCGAGGCCTTGCGCCGCATTGGTGAAGGCGCCGCGATGATCCGCACTAAGGGTGAAGCTGGTACTGGTGATGTGGTGGAAGCTGTGCGCCATGCCCGTTCGGTGATCGGTTCGATCAAGCATTTGCAGGTGATGGACGACGAAGAGTTGATGACCTTTGCCAAGAACAACGGCGCGCCGTATGAATTGGTGAAGGAAGTGAAGACTCTCGGACGTATGCCTGTTGTCAATTTTGCGGCGGGTGGAGTAGCGACTCCCGCCGATGCAGCCTTGATGATGCAGCTCGGCGTAGACGGTGTATTCGTCGGCTCTGGCATTTTCAAGAGCGGTGACCCTGCCAAACGCGCCGCGGCCATTGTCAAATCTGTAACCCATTATCAGGATGCCTCCATCCTTGCCGAAGTGAGCAAGAACCTCGGCGAAGCCATGGTGGGACGCAATGCCGCGCACATGCCTGAAAGCGAAAAACTCGCTGTTCGTGGTTGGTAAACTATTGTAGGAACACGGCATCGCCGTGTTCCTACGGAATTTGAAAATGAAAATCGGTGTCCTCGCCCTTCAGGGCGATTTTGCGGAACATATCACCATGCTGAAACGAATTGGCGTGGAGACGGCTGAAGTGCGCCTGCCAAAACATCTTGATGGACTCGACGGGCTGATCATGCCCGGTGGCGAATCAACGACGTTTGGAAAACTGGCCGTTGCGTATGGCTTGATCGAGCCCATTCAACAATTTGGAAAAAGCCATGCCATTTGGGGAACCTGTGCGGGAGCCATCTTCCTTTCAAAGGATATCGGGCGTGACCAGCCTTTGTTGGGCTTGATGGATATCAAAGTCCAGCGCAATGCATTTGGCAGGCAGGTTGATTCGTTTGAAACGGACCTTGAGATCGACGAATTAATGAAAGTGACCGGCACGGAACATCCGTATCACGCGGTGTTCATCCGTGCGCCCATCATTGAGTCGGTGTATGGGAATGCGCGGGTGCTTTCTGCTTTGGAAGATGGCCGCATTGTTGCGGCGCAGGAAGGCCATTTGCTGGCGACTTCCTTCCATCCTGAATTGACCGATGATACGCGTTTCCACGAGTATTTTATTTCTTTAGCATCGTAAATTGCAGGGGGCACAGCCATGCTGTGCCCCCTGCGGTATAAAAAATGTCCATTCGCCCTCTCGACCTGCTTGATCTGCCTGTTATTACGCGATATCGAAATAATGTCTTGACCCTCGATAGCGCGCGTGCACTCACGCGTGGTCATCCCCTTGGGGCAATGGGATTGCTGGCTTATATAAATCCCGCACGTCATTTGTATGCGGCGATCTCGAACGGCGGCGATACCGCCCTGTTGGGCGGAGTAATCCACACCCGCGGTGAAACGTTTGCGAAGTTATTGTATCTTGCACCTTCATCCAACTTGGCCGACCCGACCCTGCCTGCCTTGATCGAACATCTTGCCGTCCAGGCGGGCGAGTGGATGGCTTTCCATGTATTGGCTGAAGTGGATGAATCAAGCGATGTTTTCCCGGCGTTGCGCATGGCGGGATTTTCCGTCTATGCCTGGCAGAGGCTTTGGGATGTGAGTCTGCTTGAGAAAACAGAACCAGCTTCCAGCTTAAGTTGGAGGCGCACCCGTTCGTTGGACTTGCCTGCGGTGCAGAGTCTGCATTATCAGATCGTGCCGCCGTTGCTGCATCCTGTTGAGCCTGCGCCGAATCGGGTGATCGGGTTTGTGAGTCAGAATTTGAAATGTTATGCCAGTGTAACCGCGGGCATGTACGGAGTTGTGCTGACACCGCTCATTCATCCTGATGAACAGAATGTGAGTGAAAAAATATCGGCGCTGGTGGCTGGGCTGCCAGATCGCCGCGGGCGCAAAGTTTATTTGAATGTGCGTTCGTATGAAGCATGGCTCGAACCTGTGCTGGCAGACCTCGGCGCGCAGGCTTCGTCACGTCAGGCGGTAATGGTGAAACATCTGGCGCGTTTGATCAAGGAAGGCCAGACGGCTGCGCGTACTGTTCCCACAAATGTGGGTGTACCTGCTTCACGGATTAGTAGAATGGATGTAGATGAGTAATTGGGTCACATATGATGGCGGCCGCAGTATTGGTAAAACAGGCGCTGCGGGCGATCTCATTCTTTATGATGAAGAACACAATCTCGGTGCGCGCATCACACTGAAACGCGGCAAGACCTTTATTTCCGTATCGTGCAATTTTTATGGATGGATGGATCACACGCGCTTCTTCAATACGCTTTCTGAAGCGGAACGCGAATACAGGTCCATGAAAACGGCGATCGTTGGAATGATGGAATCTTTGAAATTGGCAAGCTCGAACAAGCTCAAGGGCTGGGAAGCAATCTCTGAATTCGTAAGGCGGTTTCCATAAAATGCTAAAAGCACTTATCTTTGATTTTGACGGACTGATCCTCGACACCGAGACGCCCGAGGTTTTGGTATGGCAATCCATTTATCGCGATCATGGATTTGAATTACCCGTGGATGAATGGAAAAAAACGGTTGGCGGATATGGGCTCTCGAACTTTGATGCGGCGGTACATCTGGCGCTTCTTTCTTCGGGACGGCTGGATCCTGTTTCAATGCGCAGCCGCTACCGAAAAGAAGCGGATGCGATCATCCATGCGAGCCCGATTTTGCCCGGGGTGGTCGGTTTGATCGAGCAGGCCCGCGAACTGGGTGTGCAAGTTGCCATTGGTTCCAGTTCGCCGCATTCATGGGTGGATACGCACGCAAAACGACTCGGTATCTTTCATTATTTTAAATACATCATCTGTCAGGATGATGTGGCGCCCGGCCGAACCAAACCCAACCCCGATATTTATTTGAAGGCGCTGGAAGTGCTCAAGGTTCAAAACACCGAAGCGGTGGTTTTCGAAGATTCTCCGAATGGTGTGCTGGCCGCCCGCCGCGCGGGCATTTTCGCGGTGGCTGTGCCAAACCCGCTGACGAAAAGCCTCGGCGTCTCCGGCGACCTGACAGTTTCATCGCTGGCTGATTTATCTGTGCAAGAACTTTCGCAAATGATCTCATTGAAATCCCCGAACTCATAATCCATGTCGCCGCAGCAGAAAAAAATCGGACTAATCGCTGTGCTCGTTTTTGCGCTGGCGGGTTTGCTGTTCTTCAGATCCAGCCGCGTCACCCCGCCCGCAGACACTCCAACCGTGGCGGTGAATGTAACAGCGACATCCACCTGGACCCCTGCGCGAATTCCCGAAACCATTCCCATTGCAGATGACCCGTTGAAGGATTCGATCCTTGCGGCGGGAGATTATCTTGTGCGGCAGCAGCTTACGAACGGCGAGCTTTCCTATCAAGTGGATTTTGTGACAGGCGAACGTTCGTTTTCCCCTTCACATATCCGTTTGATCTCAGGAACAGGAGCGCTCTTCACAGTGTGCAGGGTTTCAGGAGATCTGAAATACTGTAGTGCCGCCGACCTCGCGCTCGACCATTATTTGGAGTTGCTGGTCACAGACCCTGCGCATTTCAAAGGGACCTGTCTTTACACGGAAGGCACCTGTCAACTGGGCGGCGCGGCAATGACAGTGGATGCCATTTACAAACGCTGGCAGGCCACTGGAGAACTTATTCTGCACGAACGCAATTTGCTTGAAACTGCAATTGACCTTGGCTATTTCATCGTCTCCATGCGCAAACCGGAAGGCGGGTTCTATCATTCATATGACCCTCACTTCGGCGGCACGGTGGATGATGATTTTTTTGTATCCTATTTTCCTGGTCAGAGCTTGTTTGCGCTGGCACAGCTTTATGAAATGACAGGGAATGATTTCTGGCTTAAGCAGGCGCATGAAGTGAATGATTTCATGATCACACAGCCTGTCACCGAAGATCACTGGCATAGCTACGGACTCGGCCTGTTGGCTCGTCTCGATTCACTCACGAAGGCAGACCAGGCGTACGGGGAGCAGATCGCGGATACGATCATTTTAGGGGAAGTCCGTTCTCTTGATCTGAAAAACACCAGCATGTCCACGGCGACGAAGATCGAGTCGCTTGCATCACTTGCACAGGCCCTTTATCTTTCAAATGCTGGCCACGAACGGCTGGATCCTGAAATCCGTACGTTTATCACCTTTGTGCAGGCGCGCCAGTTGCCGCATAATAATTGCGGCTGGACCATCACTGAGGAGATTACTGAAAAATTCGGCGGCGGGATCTTCAGCAATTGTGAAGCCACCACCATCCGCATTGACGGTCTGCAAAACTGGATCAACGGAGTTACGGCATATTTGGAATATCGGAGTATGATTAAAGTACAGAAATAAAGACGGCATCAAGCCCGTGCTTTCCCTTTACTGATGTCAGTTCGTTGGACGGGTTCTTAACCCGTTATCGCCGCATTTTCAAAAAATGTCAGGCTCAAGCCTGGCCTACCAAATAAATTCGAAGATAATCGATTTTACTAAAGGAGATTAATATGAGCATTGGAAAAGTAAAATGGCAATCCATTGTTTCGAAATACGCCTACCCTGAAACCTGGCGCAGTATATGGCAAGTATTGAATTCGGCTGTTCCCTTCTTTGTGTTGTGGTATCTGGCATACCGCAGCCTTGAAGTCGGGTACTGGCTTACGCTTTTGATCACGATCCCCACCGCCGGATTCATGGTGCGGATGTTCATCATCTTCCACGATTGCTGTCACGGATCGTTCTTTGAGACCCCGCTGGCGAACAACCGCCTGGGCTTGCTGCTCGGCGTAGCCGTGTGGACCCCCTACTATGCCTGGAAGCATTCTCATGCCATTCACCACGCCACTGCCGGTGATCTCGACCGCCGCGGCATTGGCGATGTCTATACCATGACGGTGGAGGAATACCTCGCCGCACCGTGGTACAAGAAATTCGGTTATCGTGTGATGCGCAACCCCGTTATTCTGTTCACCGTAGGTGCGTTGATCGTCTTTGTGTTCACACATCGCTTCTGGGAAAAGGGTTCAGGCAAACGCGAAAAGAACAGCGTGATCTGGACGAACATCGCCCTGCTCGGCTTTGTCGGCTGGACGATCTATCACATCGGCTGGCAGGCTTATCTGCTGGTTGAAATTCCCATTTTGCTGATGGCTTGCGGTGCGGGCGTGTGGTTGTTCTATGTGCAGCATAACTTTGAGCCGACCTACTGGGAGCGCCACCAGAATTGGGAGTTCTTCAAGGCAGGTATGGACGGCAGTTCGTTCTACAAACTTCCGAAGGTGTTGCAGTGGTTTACCGGTAATATCGGGTTCCATCACATTCATCACCTCAGCCCGAAGATACCCAATTACAAACTGGAGGAATGCCATAACGAGAATCCGATCTTTCAGATCCAGCCGCTTACTTTTAGAGACAGCTTGAAGTCGTTGTACTTCCGCTTATGGGATGAGAAGGAAAAGATGCTGGTGGGCTGGCGTGCGGTCAAGAAATATAAGATGAAGATACAGATGGATAATTAATATTTCATGTTATTCATTTGCTCTGTGTACCCAATCATGATTCCCTGAGCGTAGCGAAGGGTCTCTACTCCTGAAATCTGAGGTTCTTCGCTTTGCTCAGAACGACATTGCGTAAGGCGCATTATTCATTCAACACAAAAGAGAACGGCCATATGGCCGTTCTCTTTTGTGTTTATTCCTTTTTCAATTCGATCAAGCGCTGTTCCAATTGCGCCTGCATCTCCGCATACTCGGGCTGACCTGCGAGGTTGTTCAATTCGTACGGGTCATTCACCAGGTCGTAGAGTTCTTTTTCACCTGTGGAGTATTCCACGTACTTCCACTCGGCGTTTCTTACTGCGTAAAACTCCGGGATGTCCGCGCCGACTCCATCCTCGGTGGGCCAGTGTTCGAAGAGCAGGTCATCGCGCCAGGTGATATTTTCGTTTTTTAGCAAAGGCAGCAGGCTGGTACCGTCTACCGTATCGGGTGCGGTGAAGCCCGCCAGATCCGCGAATGTGGGAGCGAGGTCAATATTTGCAACGAAACTAGATTCAGTGCGGGCGGGGAACATGCCCGGCGCATACATAATGAATGGCACGCGGATACAGCTTTCGTACGCGCAATTCTTCGTCAGGCCAAAGCCATGATCGCCCACTGTCAATCCGTTGTCTGAAAGGTAGACAATGATCGTTTTTTCACGCAGACCTGTTTTATCGAGCGCATTCAAAATGGATGCGACCCCATCATCCACAGAAAGCAGGGAGCGCAGGATCTGTTTGTAGGTGATATCGATCTTGCTGACCGCGATCGAATTGAGATCCTGCAAATACTGGGGTTTGTCGCTGCGATCTTCTTCCATGAAACTTGGGTTTCTATAAGGTTCCGCTGTCAGCGCCGAATTCGCGCGGAATTGCTCGTCGTGCCGCTGCGCCCAAAAATAAGGCGAGTGTGGATTGTAATATCCCACCACCATGAAAAATGGTTCGTCTTTTGATTCTGCAATGAAGTCGACGGCGTTGCGCGTGGTTATATCGGCGCAAAAATCCTCGGGGGTATCGCCGTGCGTTTCCACATTTCCGTTGACGGAAATATTGTAGTTGTAAAAAGCCGCGTCCAGCAGGGTCGCCCATTCATCCCAGCCTGGCGGAACATACCCATACGGTTTAAGGTCTTCGTAGGCGTTCAAATATTTTCCATAATACGCAGTACGATAGCCCGCATCATTCATCCAGGTTGCGATCGTGGATGAGTCATCGAGTTTGGGCGCGCCGCCGAGCGGCATGCGATTGGTCAGCACTTGATGATTGTGCGCATACTCTCCCGTCAAAATACTTGAACGGCTCGGGCAACACAGCGGCGTGGTCACAAATCCATTTTCGAAATTCACGCCATCCTTCATCAACACATCGCGCACGGTCGGCATATATTGGACGGTTTCATACGGCTGATCATCGGTCAGAACGAAGATGATGTTCGGACGTTCATCATCGAGCCGCGATTGGGAAGCCTTCGCATCTGACTTAACCTCGAAGATGGTCGCTGAATAAGGGGCAGGGTCAGCGCCTGAGGTGGGGGCTTCTGTCGGCGTTGGGGTTGGTTGTGCACAAGCAGCGAGGATGAAAAGGCTTGCAAGGAGTGCGGATTTCAATTTACTTTTATGGGTTCTTTTGGAATTTGTCATTTTGGCAGGGTCATGGTGCGGGGAGAAAATGATTGGGTTGCAGAGCAGGTTTCAGCGGAGCGTGAAGCGCGAGTCATTATATCGTAATAAAAAACGGCGCAGACAAATAAAGTCTGCACCGTTTTGACAGGGTGCGTCGCACCCATTTGAATTTACACGTACTTTTCGCGCAGCACGGATGAAATGTAGTCCATGCTTGCGACGACGATCGCGATGGCAAGCATTTGGGTGCTGGCGGCGCGGTAGTTGAGCAGGTTGATATTCTGCTGAAGCAGGAAGCCGATGCCGCCGCCGCCCACGAAACCGATGATGGTGGACATGCGCACGTTGATATCCCAGCGGTACATGGTGTAGGAAATGTACGGCGGGATGATCTGCGGAATGACGGCGTAGATGATGGTTTGCAGGCGATTTGCGCCGGTGGCCGTGATGGCTTCGAGCGGACCAGGCATGATGCTTTCGACCTGTTCCGAATAGAGTTTTGCAAGGCTGACGATGGTGTGCAGTCCAAGCGCCATCATGCCTGCGAATGGGCCGATGCCGACCGCGATAACGAAAACGATCGCCATAACGAGAGCTTCAACGGAACGCAGCGCATTGAGGATGGTACGTGTGATGCTGTAGACGACCATGCCTGTTGGCAATGTGGCTTTGGGTTTGGTCAGGAAGGCGAGCAATAAACCGAGCCCCGCGCCGACGATGATCGGCCCCCAGAAGGTATATTCAACACGCCCGACCTGATACAGCCATTCCACCAGCCAGCCGCTTAAGCCGAAGATGGTTGCGCCAGCCAGTGATGCCACGATGAAATTGATTGTTTTTACACGCGCGGCGGGGCTTTTCTCGGCGGTGCGCTGACCGATGCGCCCAAGGAAGCTGGCGAGTGCGCCGCCTGCGGCAAGTGCGCCCAATGCAGGTGTTGTGATTCGTAAAATATCGCTGACCTGGAAAAGGAAGGTGGCCAAAAAGCCGAGAGATCCAAGTGCCTTTTCAATGCCGAGGCTGATGCTGGTGGTTAAACCGGCCAGTTGGAAGAAGCCGAAAAATGCGACGAGGATCGCAATGAAGATCACGAGAAGGCGTGTCAGACGCACGGAAAGTGTGGGGACTTTTATTTCCTCCTGCGGTAATGCCCAGCGAATCGCGAACCAAAAAATGAATGGCGTTGCGATCACACTTAACAAACTGACGACGATGTTTTCTGAAAGTGGGATGGTGAATTTACCCACCTGATTAACCACGAAATACCCAAGTCCCATGCCGATCGGCCAGCCCAAAACGGAGAGCGAAACGCTGGTCAGCGGGCTGCGGACGGATTTCATCAAATTGCGGGCGGCGAGGAAGCTAATGGGGAAGGCAAGGATTGTCCCTGCGGTGGTTGCCAGCAACGCCATGAATACCGTTTCAATGATCTTGTCCCAGGTGTCTTTTGCATTTTGGGTGAAGTACGGTTTGCCGACGCTCTCGCTGATGGTCACGCGGATGAATTGCGGCGCATCACTGATACGGTCGGGGATAAGGAATGAAGCCGAAAAATGTCCATCGCTGTCGGTGGTGATCGACTCACGACCGAGTTCTACTACATTCAGAGGATCGTTCCCGGGGATGAAGCGGATCGGACCGGTGATGTTGTTTGGAAAGTTAAACCCTTCTACTTGAACAGTTTCGCCGGGTGCGGCGCAGGCTGGGCTGATCGTTAAGTATGCGCCGGAGGTATCTGCTTCGGGTAGGGTGGAGAGCAAGCCACCTGCTGGGCAGGGTACATACAAAGGCATGGTCACGATCGCCTGTTGTTGTTCGTAGCCAATGATGTCAGGCTGTGCCAGCGTGCGGGTGACACGGGTGAGGCTTTCCTGACGTCTTTCACTGCGTAATTCTTCAAGGTTGACTTTGGTGACATCGAAACCGTAAGCGTAGACGAATAACCCCAATAACACAGCCAGCCCGATCTGAATGGATTTCCACGCGGACGCGGATGATTTCTTTTCGTTCATGGCTTATCCCACCCTTTCTGCATCGCGGCCATAGATGTCTTTGAATTTCTTGTCGTTGATATCTCTGGGGTAGCCTTCAAATACCAACTGTCCCTGATTGAGAGCGATCACACGGTCTGCGTAACGATGGACCAGGTCGAGGAAGTGCAGGCTGCACAACACGGTCACGCCGTCTTTTTTGTTGATCTCTTCGAGATGTTTCATGATGCTGTGCGCGAGGACGGGGTCAAGGCTGGCGACCGGCTCATCGGCGAGGATCATGTTTGGGTCCTGCATGAGCGCGCGCGCAATGCCCACACGTTGCTGCTGTCCGCCGCTGAGTTCATCCGCGCGTTGATCGGCTTTATCCGCGATCCCCACGCGTTCGAGTTGTTTGATGGCTTTTTCAATATCCTCTTTTGGGAAGCGGTTGAGGAAACTCCACGCGGGGTTGACGTATCCAAGCCGCCCGGCCAGTACGTTGGTGATGACTTTGGAGCGATGCACGAGATTGAAGTGTTGAAAGACCATGCCGATCTTGCGGCGGATGTTGCGCATTTCCTCGGGGGATGCGGCAGTGATATCCTCGCCATCCCATAAAATTTGGCCTTCTGTTGGGTCGATCAACCGATTGATGCAGCGCAGCAAGGTGGATTTCCCCGAGCCGCTCAAACCGATCACGGCCAGGAACTGTCCTTTGGGTACTTCAAAGGAGACATTGTCCAGCGCTTTGACACCCCCGTCGTAGATTTTGGTGAGATTTTTTACCTGGAGCATTGTGGCTTCTCGCAATCTTTGGTAAAGATATTGTGCGTTGTGCTTTCGCCAGATTATAAGATATAAGCGGGAAAAATGACTTGTGTGAATAAAAAATGGGCAGAGAGAAATTCTCCCTGCCCATTTTATTTACTGCTGCATTGTATTACTTGGGAGCCTGATAACCGGTAGCGGCGACCATGGCGCGGACCATGTCATACTCGGCATCGGTGGCGGGAGCAATGCCAGACCAGCCGTAGAAATCTGCGGAACCGATCGAGGTGCCCCAGGCTTCAGTTGCTGCGAAAGCGAGGAGAGCTTCTTCGATCTGGGCGCGCAGGTCGGCAGGGAATTCGGGGCCGAAGGACAGGGTGTCATTCGGGATCGCGGCAGACACAGCGAGGATGCGGACCTTCTGCATCACATCGGGGGCTTCAACGCGGATGTTCGCGCGGGCATCCAAAACACGCCAGCCGTCGCAAAGGAGTTTCTTGCCTTCGGTATCGGGAGCGCAGTTCGGAATGGCATCGGCGGCGATTTCATACTGTTCGAGGCTGGTGATCTTGCCAGCGACATAGTCGTCGTAGCTAAAGAGAGGCTTGCCTTCGGGGGTCAGCGGAACGCTGTAGAAGACGGTACCGAAATCAACTTCGCCGTTGTACACAGCGGTGACGGTCTGGTTGTGACCGCCGGTCTGCTTCTGCTCACCGGGGGTGATGCCAGCAGCGGCGAGTTCAACAGCAGGGACCATATAGCCGGAGGTCGAGCCCTGATCGCCATAGCCCCAGGTCTTGCCTTCGAGGTCGGCAAGGGTCTGGTATTCGCTGTCGCGGGCGACAATGTATTCAGCCCAGTAAACCGGGAAGCCGAAGCGGATGGCCTTGAAGGCAACATCCACGCCGCACAATTGGCTGGCAAGAGCGTAGCCAAGGCCGGGGATGAACGCCATGGTGTCTGAAGGGGAGGCGCACATTTCTTCAATGGTCGCAGCATAAGAAGTCGGGACGACCACTTCGAAGGTCAGGCCGGTGGCTTCATTCAAAGCGGCTGCCATTACTTCACCACCGGTCACGATGATGTTCGCGTCCACGGAGGGGACGAACAACACTTTGATGGGGTGTTCGGGGGAGCCGATCGCAGGAGCGGGGGGTTCGGTAGCGGTTGGGACTTCGGTGGGGGCCTCAGTGGCGGGGGCTTCTGTAACAACAGGGGCCTCGGTGGCAGCGGGGCCACAAGCAGACAGCATCATCGAAGCGGCAACGATGAGGGTCAGCAGGACGAAAACGATACGTTTATTCATTTCTTCTCCTCTTAAGAGATAACAGTTTATGGGGCAAACAGCGCCCCTGACTTAAAGATGATAGCTCATATCGATTGTACAAACAAGTACGCTTGTCTTAAAAAAAGATTATGTTTTTCACTGTTTGTTTTACTGAACGATTGCCGGGTTATAACGTGCGTATGAAGAACTTTAACTCCTCATCGTCGTTCGGGAGTTTGATCATCTTTTCGAATTTGAGTCCCAGCTTTTCGAGCAGACGGATCGATCTGTGGTTATCCGTCGTGGTGATTCCTGCAATTCGCTTTAATCCCAGTGTGTCCCTGCTGTAGTCCATGATTGCAGCAGCGGATTCGAATCCGTAGCCTTTGGATTCGTATTGCGGCAGGAATGCAAAGCCGACATCCACATCATCGAGTCCTTCGCGCTTTACCAGGCCGCAAATACCAATGGGAATATCGCCTTCCTTCAAGAGGGTTAAATACAACCCGAAGCCATGGCTGTCATAACTTTTGACCAGTCTGGTTTGAATGTATTCGCGCGCGCCATCCAGGTCACGGATTCCACGGTCTCCAATGAATCGAATGAACGAAGGCTGGTTCAGCAGATCGAGAATGAATGGAGCATCGTCTGCGGTTGCATTGCGGAGAATTAAACGGTCTGTTTCGAGAATGTTCATGGATGATAGGTTCCTTTTTCGTTAAATCTTTGTGATGAGAAAAACATGCTTTCCAATATGCTGGGTTTAAATATACAACTGTACTGTAGGTTTGACAACAAAAAGCCATCCCGCTATTTACCAGCAGGATGGCTTTTTGTTGAGATTGATATTCTTTTTTTCAATCCTTGTACTTACTTCGTAATACTCCCGCTTAACACGCTGTTGACACTGTCAAAGCTATAGCCTGTTTTGCGAATATTGGTGACAGTCAGTGTGAAAGTGCCAAGGTTTCCGCTGGTGCTGAATTTGGCGACACCGTTCGCGTTTGTTTTCGCGTTTTGTGTGACCATTCGTCCATTTGGCTTGACCCAGGTTATGGAGACCACTGCACCGGGAATGGACACACCATTGCCGTCTTGAACAATGACGGTGCCGCTTACGTTGACGGTGGTCTTTTTCAACGTGGCCGAGAGATTGACCGCTGTGCTTCGTAACACAGTATCGACAACGGGGTTGACGATGATCGTGGTCGTGGCGCTGGCGCTGACAGCATTATTGTAAGTTACCGTCAATGTGGCGGTGTAGGTGCCAGCAGTGGTGTAGACGTGGCTTGAAGTCCCAGTAAATGACGTGACACCGTTGCCAGTGTTCAAAATAAACTGGTTGCTGGTTCCATCCCCATAGTTCACCTGATAGGAATTAATCATGGGGCCGTTCGGATTCATGGTAGCGGAACTAGTCAAGGTGGTAGTCAATGGCGCAGTACCGTTTGACGGAGATGCGGTTATCAGCGGCAACTGCTCTGGGATCACGCTGGGGTTGACAGTGATGATGAGCGTTGTAGAAACACTGGTGTTATCAACGTAGAACACCGTAAGATTGGCAAAATAGACACCGGATTGTATGTAGGTATGGCTTGAAATTTGATTAAGGGTGAATGTCGGGGTACCATCTCCAAAATCAAGCGTGCCAGATACGCCTGGGTTGCTGTCCCCATAGTTCAGCGTGACGTAGCTGATAATGGGGCCGTTGGGATCGGTGATGACAGATCTTGTGAAGTTGACTGTAAGAGGCGCAGTTCCGCTCACAGGAGTTGCGGTTAACACAGGTTGGTAGTTCACTGCGGCTGCAAGAGCGGTACTGGCCGAGAACGGCAGCATCACTAGTGAGATGATACAGGCAGCTACTAAAAGGCCACGCAAGGTCATGCGCTTCAAACTTATATTCGTGATTTTGTTCATTGTCTTACCTTCCTTTTAAACTGGACTATCTATATCAGTTATAGTCGAAATGCTAAGCAAAAAGTTACGGGCGAGTTCAAATTCCCCAGATGAGATATAAAAAAACCTCCTGCCAACAAACGGCGGGAGGTTTTCACTTCTCACTATTTACCTGTTACTGCCTTCCCAATGACTATCCCATCGGAGTCATCAATTGAAAGTAGTTTCCATCCGGGTCGGCGAGGGTAGCGATCCAGCCTTGTCCCATTTCACCGGGTTCCTTGATGACTACAGCGCCAATCGCCTTGATTCTCTCAAACTCTTCTTTGATCTGCGTGGTTTCAAAATTAAGCATCACACGTCCCGGATCCTTGGTGTTGCCGCCCATTTCTGAATGTTCCAATACACCCATAAAGGTACCGCCCACCTGCCATCCGTAGAAACCATTGTCTTGATCGACCATGTCCGCTGGCTTTCCGAGGACCTTTTCATAGAAGGCTGATAATACCTTGAGTTGTTTCGTTCCGATCATGACTGAATTTAGATTTAACATATTGAGCGCATCCTTTCTAGATATAAAACGGTAAGAGTTTTTGGCGAGTCTGGTCAAATCTTATTATAACGAATGGATGTCTATTTTGCTCTCATTCTATTGTTTCGCGCATTATGTTCCACTTCTGCAAGCCCCAACGCTTCCATCAATGGCGGAATATACATGGCAAAACGCCCTTTGAAGCCTTTCTTAAGTCCATACCAGCCGCCAATGGGGTTTTTCGACGAACGTGCCCAGTGTTCTACAGTGCCTTCAACAGTTTCCTGCTTTTCATCCTTGCTGCCCAGTTCCATCCAGTCGCCATGCTTTTTTAACATGGCGTGCAGGTCTGCAAGACAACGATAGTCATAATGCAATACAGTTGTTCCGACCGTGCAAACAATAATTTCCTTCCCATCTTTCGTATCCACATACATTTCATAGTCGGATGTTTGGGGAGGTGTTTTTAATTTCCAGGGGTTGTCTTTGGTTCTTTTTTCCATGATGGTTTCCTTTGGTTTATTTTTTCGAGCCTTGAATCGTTTCGGCTTCTTTTTTTAGATCTGCCGCGAATTTTTCAAAAGATTCATCAAATGATGGAATCATTTTAGCAAACAATGGGAAAAGCGGACCTCCGATCTTTTCAGACATGGTAAAGAGGACGCCTCCCGCATTTTTGTCAAGCGTATAAACACGGCTGCCCATGCTGTCTCCCCAAACCAGCCGTTTTTCCGGCACAAATTCCTTCACCTTTAATTTGAAAACTCTTTTTTCATCCAGCGTGGACTTAAGCTCAATTGCCCCGCCTTCCTTGATCTCACCTTTCATCGAAACGACAGTGGAATTCCATCTCGGGACATCGGATGCATGCGTAAGCAAAGCCCACACAATGGACGGGTCCGCTTCGATATTCACACTGACACTTGTTTCCCGACTGAACAGGGTCTTGCTCGTAAAGGCTTTTCCCGTCTGCGACTTTGGGTTTGTCTGTGCATTATTCATTTTGTAACTCCTTTTCTTATTTAGACGATTTGAAGGAGAAAAATGATAGGCAAATTACCCTTTTTCTTCCAGGTATCTTTCCATGACCTGCCTGTTATGCTCCAAATGATGCAGTTGTAATTCCGCTGCCCCGGATTCGAACGGATCCAGTTCCTGCAGGATTTTCATCCGCAGATCGAACAATTCCTCTTTACTCTTATTTTCAGCATCTTTTGCCATTTCGATCTTGACCAGTTCTTCCTGCGCCTTTTGTTTGGGATTAAAGATGCCGTTCAACTCTGTACATTGGTGACAAATCCCCTGCTTGTTGATCAGGGAACAGCGGTGGTCGAAAATATCGATCATCTTGCTGCGACTTGTGTGTAAATAATATTTCACCATGGCATCTGTTTGATCAAGAATCTGGGCAGTTTCCTTGACTGAGAAACCATATGCTTCTTTCAGAAGCAAGGCAAGCTGTTGTTCCAGCGGAAGAGACCTGGAAACACATGTAAAACAAAAAGCAATATGCTCCTTGATCTCGAAATTTCCCTGCGGCGATGTTTCGCGGATGTGTAGAGCTTCCTGAAAGAACTGGCGATTGCCCAGCACTTCCTCCCTGCAAATATCCGTCACATTTTCTGGCCATCTCTTCTTTGCTCTCAATAGATCCCTTGCAAGGTTGGATGCAATGCTAAAGACCCATGTCTTCAAAGAGGACTCGCCTCGAAAGGTGTTCAGCTTTGCATGGGCCTTAATATAAGTTTCTTGGACAATATCCTCAGCATCCTGCACACTGGCAGTCATGCGCAGGATAAAAGACTTCAATTCTCCCTGAAATGTCTCGAATTCTGGCGTGAGTTTATCTATTGTCATTTTGTCTTAATTACCTTTATTTTCTATGTCACCGTTAACTCATTAATTTTTTACTTTCATTTCCCATACAATTTCTAATACGCCGCACTTAACTTCAAACCGGCTTCGCTGTTAGGTAATAAGCATATCGGCAATGCCAGTATAAATATTGCGTGCGGCTGGGCGATCATAATTCGACAAGACAACAACCGTATAGCCGAGGTCGCGATACATTAAGGCAAAGGCATCACCACCCATGGCGCGCCCACCATGACCGATGACGCGTCCATGCTTGCCATCATCGATAATATGGAAGCCATAGCCATAACTGACTCCGGGTTGTTCACCTGCTGCGTGCGGGGTAAAACATAAATCTGTATGATGGGCATCTAACAGACGACCGGTCTGGAGTGCCTGACAAAAGAGGAACAGATCCTGCACGGTTGAAAAGCAATGTTCAGAAGGACTGCCTTTAACAGCATAGATAAAGTGATTGGATCGCCTTTGTCCATCCTCTGGTCCAAACCAATTGTCGTTGGTGTATCCCACAGCGCAATTCGCGATAGGCAGATCCATTTCAAAGTGATCTGTATTTTGCATGCCCAATGGTTGATAGATCGACTCACGCATATGGTCATAATATGATTTCCCGGTGACCTGCTCGATCAATGCTCCAAGCACAACATAGCCGGTATTGCCATAGTGATGGCGTGTGCCAGGTGGAAATTCAAGCGGAGTTGTGGCGAACAACTTCAGGTAGTCATTCACGGTGCGCAGGTCTGAACGCGCAGCACGATAGGCATCGTTCCAATAGCGGTCAAAACCCGCGGTGTGTGTTAAGAGTTGGTGGATGGTGATTTCGCTGGCATGAGGCAGGTCAGGGTTGTAAGTCGCAACCGGCTTATGCAGGTCGAGTTTCCCATCAGCGACAAGCTGTATGACAGCAACGGCTGTCAGCATTTTGGTAACAGAGGCGATGTTGAATTTGGTGTCTGGTTGATTAAGCAGTATATTGGGATGAATTGCGTAGCCGCGCGCTTCTGTAAGGATGACTTGGTTTTCTCGGGCAATGAGTACGGATCCGGAGAATTTGTCGGCGGCGGCTTGGGCATCCAGCAGTATATTTACTTTTTCAATCAACTCGTCATCATTCATTTACACTCTCCAGTTTTAAGGTTAGATATAAAGACTGACTATACAGCCGATCCAGGCTTTTGACAATAAAAAAACATCCCGTCATAATTGGCGAGATGCTTTCAACTATTCACTTGCCTTTTCCCCATACAACTTGCGATGCACCACACTCAACGCGCGGACGCTTCGACAAGCTCAGCGCACTGCCTGTTCCGCAGCGTGATACAAAGACCTTGCCAGCGTCAGGCGATTTCTATTGCAAACTCCGTTGCAGTTGCAAATCGCTCATCTGGTTTCTTTGCCATTGCCCGTTGAATTGCAGCAGCGATATGATGTGGCAGGTCAGGCAGGATATCGCATGCGTTAGGCGGAGGTTGATTCAAATGGGCGATCAGCAGCGCACCGGGATTGCTGTGTTTGAATGGCATTTCTCCGGTCAGCATTTGGTAGACCATCACGCCGAGGGCATAAATATCCGCTTTGCCATCCACATGGGCTGATTCTTGAATTTGTTCCGGGGCGATGTAATCAAAAGTACCCAACATATAACCAGTGACCGTCATGACCGTATGCGCATCGTTGATTTTAGCAATGCCAAAATCTGTCAGCACGGCGCGCGTGCCATTTGAATCTAATAGGACGTTGGACGGTTTGATGTCGCGATGAACAAATCCTTGCATGTGTGCATAATCCAGCGCGGACGCGATCTGTTGAATAAGCGGCAAAGCCTGAGCGAGCGGCAGTTTGCCATTGTTCTTGATCAGGCGATCTAAATCCTTGCCTGCCAGATATTCCATCACCATGTAATGACGGCCATCCTGCTCGCCGGAGTCAAAGATGCGGACGATGTTAGGATGTTGTAGTTTGGAGACAACCAAAGCCTCGCGGACAAAGCGCTGACGAAATTCATTTTCGACGGCGAGACGTTCCGGCAGGATTTTGATGGCAACTGGAGTGCCCAGTGTGGGATGGATGGATTTATACACATCCGCCATGCCGCCGCGCCCGATCAATTCAAGATCGTCGTATACGCCGAAGCGGGTTTGACGCAGAACTTCTGTGTTGCCACTGGTGGAGATATCTGGCGGCGTTTTTTGGTAATCAATTTCGATGTGATAGAAACGCTGATCCACGAAGCGTTGAAGCTGACGACGTGCAGGCTGAAAGATTGCCCCAAAAACAGCCGCAGACACGGCGACAGCGACAAGGCCCCTGAAAGATTTTGAAAGAGATGGGAGACCAAAATAAGCTGCCCCAAGAGGGGGCAAGCAAAGCAGTGAGCGCGCCATAGACCAGCGAACGGTTGATAATGAAGTCAATATCCCACAAGCGGTAACGCAGGATCGAAAGCCCAATGCCGCTACAACTGATGACGAACCACAAACAGGACTCCAAGAGGTCGTTAATGCTGTTCTCGGATTCCAACGAGAGTGGTAATAATGATAAGCAGGTCAAGCCGAAAAACAAGCTGGCATAAACCCCATTTGATCTGCGCCTGCTCAACCCTGTACCTTGCGGTAACGGAACAGCGCGCCATATGGTAACGAGCAGAGCAGCGAATCGACCAGGGCAAGCCAAAGGATTGCTATCCCTTGGCCATGGGAAGGCCAATCGTTTTACTGCCACTGTGTTCTGGAAAATCGTTTGGACTAAATCTTTGCCCACGCCTGCAATCCCACAGCCAGTGGTACCGCGCCCATCCAAAGCCACCCATAGAGAGAAGAAGGTGGTCGTCCATCTGGAAAGAAAAGCGGAACAGAATTGGAAAGATAAATTGTCCAGCCTGCCATTTACCATCTCATCAAAGATTGAACGTAGCCCCACCGCCAACAACGAGAGAACAAGAGTCACAAAAGGAGCGGATTCTTCCAGAACAAATACCATCAACCAGCCAATAGCCGCCGCCATTACCCCAAGGGTAGGCGAACTCTTTACCCCAGCCAATGGGTTTACTTGCCTGTCATGCAATCTGCTTCCGCAAATTGTTACAGGGTCAGCCAGAAAGTCCCAACTTAGCCATTTGGGACCAGGGCTGAATTTCACATCCGTTGTTAACTCGTTTGATCCGGTTTGTTTTTTCGTAAGACGCACAGCCAGTGACCCTTGATCGGTAGGATGATGTTGGAAGAACCGTCATATTCCGAATTATCCCAATATACAACCAATCCAAGTGTTTGATAACAAAAACCCCCCGCCAACTGGCGAAAGGGCTTACTGATTACTTCACTACTCACTATTCACTTACAGTTCCATACAACTTCCGATGCACCACGCTCAACGCGCGGACCTGCTCTGCGGCGTGATACGAAGACCTCACCAGCGGATTCGACTCGACCCACTTGAAACCGATCTCCATGCCGAAGGCTTTGAGTTCGGCGAATTCTTCCATTGTGTAATAGCGTTCCATCGCAAGATGTTTCTTGCTTGGCTGCAGATATTGACCGATGGTCAGGATGTCCACGCCCCAAGAGCGTTGGTCGCGCATCACTTGTTTCACTTCGTCCATGGTTTCGCCGAGGCCGAGCATGATGCCCGATTTGGTCAACACATCGGGGTCGAGTTTCTTGGCGTTGGAGAGTGTCGCAGCGGCCCATTCGTAATTGTCCTGCGGCTGCACGGTCTTGAACAAACGCGGAACGGTTTCCACATTATGATTCAAAATTTCAGGGCGCGCATCCATCACGATCTTCAAGGCTTCAATCGATCCTTTGAAATCGGGGATCAATACTTCGATGGAACAACCGGGCAGCACTTCGCGGATGCGTCGGATGACCATCGCAAAGATCGGCGCGCCGCCATCGCGGCGTTCATCGCGGTTCACCGATGTGATGACCGCGTGTTTCAAGTTCATCGATTTCACAGCCTGCGCCACGCGTTCGGCTTCGCCCCAATCCATCAATGCGGGTTTGCCGTGTTTGATATCGCAAAAGGCGCAGGTGCGCGTGCATACGTCACCGAGCATCAAAAATGTAGCGGTGCCGCTGCCCCAGCATTCGCCGAGGTTTGGGCACATCGCTTCTTCACAAACGGTATGCAGTTCTTTTGAACGCATCAGCACTTGCAGGCGTTCGAAGGTTTCGCCCGAGGGCGCGCGCACCTTGATCCATTCCGGGCGGCGCAGCGGGCGCGATTCTATTTCGGGTTTGACTCTGTCTCTCGTAGGTGTAGCAGGCATAAGGTCCTCTTGATACGGACACGGCAGCGCCGTGTCTCTACTTCTTTTTAACGATTAATCTCAATCCGCGTATTTCGACAACTTCGACAGGGTCGCCCTTACGAATGGATTCTGACCCAGCGGCTTTTTCCGCGCTCCATAATTCGCTTCCCAATTGAACTTGTCCCGTTTCTTCTTCGAACGTTTTAGCTGTTCCTGTTTTTCCAAGCAGCGACTCAACCCCGGTCTGGATCGGATTACGCCGTGCGCGCAAGGCAACCAGCACAATTGCAAAGAACAATGCGCCGATGAAAAGTCCCACGCCCACCACGAGCGGAACAGACACACGTTGGAATTGCGGCGTGCCCGGTGAATTGAACAACACCAGCGCGCCGACAATGAACGATGCCACGCCTGCCGTGGTCAATGCGCCATGTGTGGCCGCCTTGATATCGAGGATGAACAACACGAAGGCGATGACCAGAAAGATAAAACCGAACCAGTTGACGGTGAGCACGCCCATGCCGTATACAGCCAGCGTAAGACAAACCGCGCCGAGGAAGCCCGCGAACCAGCCGCCGGGGCTGGAAATTTCGATCAAGATTCCCTGCACACCAATGGCGAGCAGCAGAAAGGCGATGTTCGGGTCGGTCAGCATCAGCAATAGCTGTTCGATGAAACTGATATTCAGATCTTCTGTGCGGATGTTTTCAGTATTGAGTTTGATCTTGCTGCCATCATCCATTTGAACGGTGAAACCATTCAGGGATTGGAGCAGGTCTTCTGTGTCATCGGAAACGAAATCGATCAGGTTTGCTTCAAGCGCTTCATCAGCGGTGACAGCCTTGGCTTCATCGATCATGGCCTCGGCAAGCTGAGTTGCCTCCGCGCCGCGCCCCTCTACCAATGTGCGCACACGCGCCTTCAAGATTTCCTTGATCTTTGTTTCCAGTGTGGATTCGATATCAGTACCGGAACTATCGATCGGGCTGGCTGCGCCAATGGCAGTTTTGGGCGCCATGGCTGAGGCATGGCCTGCCATGGTGATTAAAGCCCCTGCACTCCCTGCGATCGCATCGTTCGGCGAGACGTACACCACGATCGGCACTTTGCTGGCACGCATCGCCTGGATCATATCCAGCATGGTGTCGACGCTTCCGCCGGGTGTGTTCAGTTGAATGACAAGCACTTCCGCATTGAGACCTTCGGCGGTCTCGATGCCGCGCCTGAAATATTCCAGCATTGGCGGCATGATCGCGCCTTCGGCGGTCATCACAACGGCAAGCGGCTCATTACTTTGCGCATGTGCGAACTGAAATGCCGACAGCGCAAGCATGAGGGTGAAAAGAAGGACACGAGTAAGTTTCATTTTTACATTCACTTTCCATGTTCATTATAAAGGAATATGTGGGGAAAGGGCGTCGTGAATCACGGTTAAGCAATGAAGGGCGCAAAGAAAACTTTCTTTGCGCCCTTCGCATTCTGTTTGTTTCAAGTTCTACGAACCAATGCGTTTGTTTTCTTTGGGTTGTGCAAGGGGGATTTGTAAATAGAACGTGCTGCCCTTGCCCACTTCGCTATCCACCCAGACACGTCCGCCGTGGTTGGTGGCAATGGAATGGACAATGGCCAGCCCGAGGCCGGAGCCGTGCTGGGCACGTGCTTCGCGTTGTTTGCCGCGATAGAATTTTTCGAACAGGCGCGGCAGGTCATCTGCGGCGATGCCGATACCCGAATCTTCCACAATGAAGGTCAGGCTGCCTGGCTGCGTTTCTGTGCGGATGGTGACGCGTTCTTTTTCTGGCGTGTACTTGATGGCGTTTTCCACCAGGTTATACACAGCCTGATGTAGAAGCGCCTGATCCGCTTCAATGGCATGCGGCATGTCTTTGGAGAGTTCCACGTTCAAGGCGATGTTCTTCTGGCTGGCTTGCAATTGCAGGGCGCCGGTCACACGCTCGATGATATCCAGCACGCTGACATTTTCCACCTGCAGGCCGACACCGAGGTCAATGCGCCCGAGGTCGAGCAGGTTGTTGACGAGGCGCGACATATTCTCCACGCCCGAGATGATCTTCTTGACATAGCCCTGCTGCTGCTCATTCAACTCGCCGACCATTTCAAGCATGGTGGCATAACCGCGCATGAGCGTCAGCGGAGAGCGCAGGTCATGACTCACTGTGGCGACGAATTCCGACTTCATCATATCCAATTCCTTGAAGTGGGTCACATCGCGCATGATGCACACACGCCCGATCTGTTTGCCTTCCACCATCACCGCGGATGCTGTCGCAAGATAGGTGCGTTTATCTGCCAGTGTGATCTCGGTGGATTGATTTTCAGTGGTCGCGCTTTCCAACAAGGCGAGCAGCGGTCTGATCTTAACGACCTGCTCGGTCTTTCGGCCGATATCGCTGGTCGTATCTTCAGATTGTCCCAGCGCAATGGCAGCGGCGCGATTGGTCAGCAGCAGACGGTTGCGGTGATCGGTCACCAGCACCGGGTCTGGTGTGGAATTGAGAATGGCTTTCAACTGGCGGCGCGAAGCTTCCACGTTCAGGAAGAGATGCGCATTTGCAACAGCCAGCGCCGCCTGACCAGCCAGTGTAGTGATGAAACGGATATCTGAATCAGAGAACATGCGCGGCTGTTCGAAACCTGCCCACACCACGCCGTAGTAACGATTTTCATGGCGCAAAGCAACCGCCAGTAACGCCAAAGGTTGCGGCAGGGATGGGTCCAGTTCCAGTTCGCGGGAACGGGAAAGGTTCGGCAAAACTACCTTTTCCTGACTCTGCGCCAGCGCAAGGATCTGGTCATCGAGATGGGCATAAATATCCTTGACCGTACCCATCGCAAAACGTGATGGCAACTCCACGAAGGTATCCGGGAGGATGCTTGGGGAGAGCACTACGCTCACTGAATTCGCGCCCGTGGAAAGGATCGCGTCCAGCACCGGCTTGACCGCATCCTGCATTTCCAAACTGGAGGCCACGCCCTGGCTCACGCGCAACAGACTGTTGATCTCATTCAAGCGTGCCTGCAAACTGGAACGCATTTTTTCAAAGGCGCGGCGTAATTGTCCAACTTCATCCACGCCTTCGGTTTGAAGCGGATGATCGAAGTTGCCCTGCGCGATGCGATTCGCTTCTGTTGCGAGACCTTGCAGAGAACCAGTCACAACGCGCAGACCCACACGCAGGGAGATCATCGCCACGATCGCAAGGATCACGATCATCAACGAAAGCGGCATGGCGATATTCAACGCAAGCTGCTGTGCCTGTTGTGCAGGGACGGTCAGCACTACTGCCCAGGGGCGGCCTGTCACCGGTTGATAATAGACCAGTTGCCGGGTCCCGTCTGATGCGGTGTCGTCATAGAAGATTGCTTCGGCGCTGCGTTGACCGTTATAGGTCGCGGCCATTTCCACAGTGTCTGAGTGATAAATGATGCGGTTATTCTCATCCAGCAGGAAGCCTGTGCCGTTGAGATTCTTCATGTTGTCGATGCCTTCGATCAAAGGCAGGGTCAACGGATTTGTTTTCAGTGTGGTACGGCCGATCAATACGCGCTGCACCGAGCCGAGTTTATTATCCACGATGCCGACTAAAAATGAAACACGCGCGGATTCTTCCGGCGTGATCGGCGGAATGGAATAGATCTGCGTGAGCACCCCGTTTGCCGCGAGGACCAGCCCAATGCTTTCATCTGGATACAATTTGAAATTGGCGTTCGCATCGTCTGGATAGCCCGCAAGCAAAGCTTCGCTATTCGCTTCCAAAACGAAGAACTGGTCGAAATATGGCACAGCTTGAATGCGCGAACCAATGATGGAATGCAGTTCGTCGCCGGTGGCATCCAGCAAACGCGGATCGGAGGCAAGCTGCACCGCCAGGTTTTGACCGGTCTCAAGGAAGAACGGAACGCTTTGCGCCGCCGCTTCGCCCGCACTGGTGAGGCGATCCTCCAGCATGTCTCGCGCTGCCTGCCCGGCCACGACCCAATCACCGATCAACAGGGTCAACAGCAAAAGAGAGATGAACGTGCCCACCGCGAATAAAAAGCGCGACTCAAGACTCTTTTCGCCGGGAGATGGCTGCAAAGGCTGTTTTCCGCCCCATGCGGCGGGGAATGACATGGAAATGATCTGCGCCACAATGCCGCCCACCAGCATCTCAATGCCGAAGGTCGCTGTGACGATCCAGGTGTTGCTCAGTGCAAAATCAAGCCGCGCGGTTGCAGGAATATCCACACCCCATTGGGTGAACAACGCGATAACGATATAGAAAAAAGTGTGAATTGGAATTAACAAAATCGCACACACGATCGGCTGACGCAGCAAGCCATAGATCGGTGTGCGATAACGCTGGCGCATATTTTCAGAAAACCATGCGCCCATCAATGCGAATTCCAAAAGTGAGAACAGCGAATAGGAATCCAGTGTGCCGCGCAGGAGTCCAGCGAAGGCGCCGATTGCTGCCGCGCCCATCGGCCCGAGCAGTCCGCCGCTCAACAGCCAGGGGATGGCCGAGAAAACGATCAGCGCCGACCCCGGGGCTTGCACAGGCAGGTTCGGTAAAGGACGGGCGGAGGAGGCGAACGGCCTCAGAATAAAAATATTGGCAATTACGGTCAGGAGCAAAAGTCCGATTAAAAGTCCCCAATCATTTCTTTTCAACGCGGGCTGGTAGGCACGCCAGTAATACAACGCATACGCCAGCACTCCCAGCAATGACAACCACACGGCCCATCCTGCAAGAGTGGGAGGGGCGGGGAATGCGATGCTTGCCGGCAGCGTGGAAAGAGATCCCATTTCATTGAATTATAGCCCCAAACAAATACAATTGTAATTACAAGATTGTGGGGTGCATCATACGAAAGCACCAGAGTCAGGAATATGCCCCGCGATATTTTTCTGGAAGCAAACCCGCCAGCGACTCCATGATCTGACGTGTTCCCTGTGCGATGACCTCCTGCCTCTCCCCGGCCCCGCCTCGGACTCCGCTCTGGGCCTGCCCAGCCAACTTGAACATTTTCCCCACCCGAATATGCACCCGCGCACGACGGAATCGCTTTATATTCCCGTACACATTCTCGTTTTCAGTGCCAGTGATGGCGATCGGCAGGATTGCCGCACCGGATTTATATGCGAGGAATGCCGCACCATTGCTGCCTTCCTCCAATGCCCCGGTAAGTGAGTACCTGCCCTCAGGTGCAATGACGATGACCCGGCCTTCGGCAAGCCCATCCAGAGCGGCGCGCAGGGCGCGTTTATCGGGGCGGCCACGATGCAGCCAAATCACACCGTACCAATCCATTAATTTTCCAAGGATAGGGAGGTCATACAGTTCGATTTTTGCGAGTGCATCCGGCGGAAACGGCAGGGATGAGATCAAGGCCGGGACGTCTGAATCGCCAAGGTGATTGATCACCACCAGCAAAGGCTCAGGCCCTGCCTTACGCGGAAAATTTTCCATGCCTTCGGTGGAAACGTTCATGCAAATGGCTGCGACCAATTTTGTCAGCCCATGCCCAAAGACGCGAAAGGCGCGGCGGGCACGAGTCATTTCCGGCAAGCGCACCAACTCGGGCCGCCACATCTCGCTGACTGGTTTTGGGATCGGATTTTCCATTGTTTATGTGGAAATGGCCTGCCCTGTGTAGGCTCCATGATATTCCGGGGGCAGCAGCCCAGCGATGTGACGCATGACCAGGTCGGCGTTTTTTTGCCTCGCCTCGCGGCGTTCCGCGCCTTTTTCATTGATTGCAGGAAAGTGGATCGGTTTTCCGATGCGCATTTCAAGCTGCGGCTTTTCCCCGCGTCCCCGCCAATATAGCTTTGAGCGCTGCCAGAAGTCATCGGTCGTTCCCACCAGCCCAACGGGGATCACGGGAACCCCGGCATGCTCAATGATGTAACCCACCCCGGGCATGGCAGGACGCATGGCTGGTTCGTGCGAACGTCCGCCTTCGGGGGCGATCACGAGCGGGCGGCCGGTTTTCAGGATCACGAGAATTTTTTCGAGCAGGGTCCGGTCATAGGTCCCGCGATGAACGGGGATGACTCCATATAGGGAGACGATGGTTCCCTGTCCCTTTTTCTCGAAGACATCCGCTGCGCCAATCACCTCGGGTTGTTCCGGCCAAAAGCAGACCACCAGCGGCGGGTCGAAGATCGAAATATGATTCATCGCAATGACATACGGCGTGCCAAGCGGGATATTCTCTTTCCCCGTAACTTTTACACTTCCCAATATCTTGAATAATGTACGAATGCCGAATCGCAGCCAAAGGCGGTTGACTTGAATACGGAATGGGATGCGGTACTCGTTTATTTGCATAAACTCAAAACGTGCGCAAAGACCTGCTCTACATCCAGTTCATCCGAGTCGATGAGGATCGCATCATCGGCGGGGCGCAGCGGGGCAACGGCACGGGTCGAGTCGATGCGGTCGCGTTCGATCACTTTTCTGAGGATCTCATCGTAGTCGGCAGGTTCGCCGCGCGCGATGATCTCATTGTATCTGCGCTTGGCGCGTTCCTCTGCGCTGGCATCGAGGTAGATCTTGAGATCGGCATCCGGTAAAACAACAGTGCCGATATCCCGCCCGACCATGACGACTTTTCCGCGCATGCCGATGCGGCGCTGTTGTTCAGATAGAGCCTTGCGTACGTTGGCATAGGCGGAAACCACGGAAACATTTGCATCTACTTCCTCGCCGCGCATATCCCAGGTGACGTCCTTTTCGCCGATGATCACATCGCAGGAACGTCCATCGTCTTTTGATGGAGGGCGGATATCGATCTGTGCGTTTTGTGCAAGCTGTGTGATCGCAGCCTCATCGCGCAGGTTCATATCGTGTTGCAGCGCGATCCAGGTGATGGCGCGGTACATGACGCCGGTATCGAAGAAAAGATAGCCGAGAGAGTCGGCCAGTTTTTTTCCAAGCGTGGATTTGCCCGATGCAGCAGGGCCGTCGAGAGCAATAATGGATGGGGTGGGTTTGTTTGTCATTGTCCTTCTGCTGTTTACGGACTGTTCTGATTGGAGGAGTTTAGAAAGAGATCGTCACGCGCCCAAAGGATGATCGATTCACCGGTCTGCGGTATTTCACGCAGAGTCACCCAGCGGATCCAATCCTGCGGCAGGGTTTCATTCCATAAAAAGGTTTTGCGCCAGGTGAAGTCCTGTCCACGATAAGTGGAAGAAAGCGCGGGGTCGTTTTGAAGCGGGGTCACAACAAGGTAGGGCGCGCTGGAAACATCCAGCGATTCAACGACTTGCACCTGATGCTCGCGCAAGGCCCATTCGAGTGCGGGAGAGTCCAGCCCGGCGATGACCACGGGCGCCATATTGTCATTGCCCATGCCCCATTCAGAGAGGTCACTTACACTGGCTTTGAGTAGGTCTGCCTGTATCGGGATGGGAGAAGACCACCAGATCTCCGGGTGATCCAATCCGCGCAGACCGGCTGAGCCAAAAGTTCCACCCAGGCCGAGCGCGCCGAGTACGAGCGCCAATCCCCACACGCCGCCGATGCGAGCCGTGCGGATCGACCAACCCGCCGCCACCAACAGAAGGCTGATGACGATCAAAAGAAGGGCGCCTATCAAAAGCCAGAAGCGCATCAGGTACTCACGTGTGCCGCTGGGGATCCAGATCATGCCGGAGAAATCGAGCCAGGCAAACGCCCAGATAAATGCGGTTAGAAAAACAACGCCGATGATCTCGTTACGTTCTTCAGCGAAAATGTGAATGTTGCGGGTGAGTTCCAACGCGGCCAATGCCCACAGAGGCACGAGCGCCCAGGCAATGTCGCTGATCTCGCGCGATGGAATGAAAATGGCAAGCAGCAATGCAACGATGAACCACAGACTCAACGAAATAATGCGTCGGCTTCCGTGCCGCCACCCGCGAATGAGGGCCATGATGGCGAGTAGAATGCCAAGCGGCTGATAAACAATCAGCGAGATCAGAAAACGGGACGCAGGAAAATCGGAGACAATTGTCCAGCGTGTGAAGAATTCGGGAATGGATGAAAACGCTGCACTGAGTCCATTGGGGACGATGAAGAAGAGTGTGCCAGCCACAAACAAAGTGACGACGAAAGGAACAAGCGCTTCTTTCACATTAACTGTGGCAGGTTCGGCGGGACGATGAGATTGGACTCCCCGATAGATCGCCCATGCAATTGCAATGCCGATGAGCCCCAGCCATACGGAAGGTCCGCTCAGGAGAGCGAAGGCGGTGAAGATGCCCGCGAGATTCAATTTATTTTTATCGAAGCAGCCCAGGGCAATGAGCAGGAACGTGATCGCAAAAATGGGACTCGCCGCCTGACGTGACAGGGCGACCATGCCCGGGTCAAAGGCAATGAAGAGGGCGAGGATCAGGCCCGGGCGGGGTTTGATCCGTTCTGTGAAGAGGAGCGGGACAAGGACGAGGAGACTGCCAATTAAGGCTGGCGCAAAACGGGCGAGGAAATTCGTCCCGCTGCCGTAAAGAAAAAAGAGAATCGATGTGGAAAGAATGTAAAAGGGATGCGGGCTAAGCGTTGGTTTTAGACCCTGAGTGATGTGCAGGGCTTGCAAGGCAGGAGCGGCCTCCGAGTCGGTGAGAGGCATGGCGCCGAGTTGAATGGTGCGGACTGCCAGTGCAAGAAGGAACACCAGTGCATACAGCCAGCCCTCGTATTTGAAATGTCGGTAGGTCATGGGCGCAATTGTAATCCATCCAGAAGCTTGAGTCCTGGAGTTCCTTATCATGTATTGGGCGGACGTTTTTTTGTTTTGCCTGTGGAGGCAGGAGATTCCTTCTTATCGAATATCTCCAGAAATGCGGCGACAATGACCGGGTCGAAATGCTTTCCGCTTTGCTCACGGATGTATTTGAGGGCTTTTTGCTTGGTCCATGCTTTGCGGTAGGGGCGATCAATGGTGACGGCATCCCAAACGTCGATGATGGCGAAGATGCGCGCCACAAGCGGTATCTGCTCGCCTTTCAATCCGCGCGGATAACCTGTGCCGTCCCATTTTTCATGGTGACAGTAGGGAATATCCAGCGATTTTCGCAGGTATTTGATCGGCTGAAGCATGTCGTGTGCATAATTTGGATGCTGACGCATGATCTTCCATTCTGCTTCTGTAAGTTTTTCCTCTTTGAGCAGAATTCTGTCTGGAATGCCCATCTTGCCGATATCGTGCAGCAAAGCACCGCGGCGGATATGCAGCATTTGATCGTCATTGATGCCCATTTTTTTGGCGAGTGCAAGAGTCATTTCTGTAACGCGCCTGGTATGGCCTTCGGTCTCTTCATCGCGCAGATCCATCGCGTGTGACCAGCCTTCGATGGTCGTATCGTAGGCGATGATCAATTCGAGGTTGGCGCGCTGCAGGTCGTCGAAAAGTTGGGTTTGATCGATCGTGATGGCTGCCTGCCCGGCGAGAGTTTCAAGAAACCCCAGCCAGTCGGGGCTGGCGTGCAGTGGAGTGCGATGGAATACTTCGAGAACGCCTTTGACCTCACCTTTGGCTATCAACGGAACCCCATAATATTCCAAAAAACTTTCGCTGGATAAAAGGGCCGCACGTGCGAAACCGGCTTCTGCCTCGAATAAATTTGGAATATGGACGACGGTGCGTTCGAGTGCGACCCGCCCGGCGTGGCCTTCGCCAAGACGCAAACGACTTTGCTCAATGCTGCGTGTGCGGAAGCCCTGCCCCGACACATATTCCAGAGTTTGCAGATAGGGGTTGAAAAGAAGGATGTCGGCGGCATCCACATTTAGCTGGGTGATGGTTTGGGATATGACCGTATTGAGGATGAGGCGCAGGTCGAAGGAAGATGAGATGGCCCGGTCTATCGCATGCAGAGCCTGCAGCTGATCCACGCGGCGAGAGGTCTGTTCACGCAGACGCGCCGAATGAATGGCACCAGCGGCTTGAGATGCGAACAGGGAAAGCAGATGTTCATCGGCTTCGGTGAATTTCCGTTCAGAATCGCCGATCTCGTCGGCTGTCAGCACGCCAATCAACTCACCGCCGTACAGCATCGGCACTTCGAGGACAGCGCGAATGGGAACACTCTCATATTTTTTCGAGCGGTTTTCCCATTTGGAGTAATCATCTATCCGTAATGGCTGGTGATTTTTTGCCACCCACCCTGCTACGCCTTCGCCGAGGTGCAGACGAACGCCTGTGGACGTGTAGGTTGCAGTGATCACCGATAATTCGAGTTCTTCATTCTCCGGATGATACAGGTAAATGCCACTTGAGTTGGATTTCAACATCTCCTTGGCTTTTTCTACAATATTTTGTAAGAGGACTTCCAGTTCATTCTCTATGGAAAGAGTACTGCTGGTTTCGTACAGCGAAGCGAACTCCCGTGCCCGTTGCGCGGTTTCATTGAACAAGCGCGCATTTTGCAGCGCTAAAGAGGCCTGCCCGGTAAAGGCTTGTAATAATTCGGCGTGTTCTTTTGTGAAGAAATTTGGCTCAATGCTGTCGAGCGAAAAGAGCGCAATAACTTCATTGTTGACGATGATCGGTGCGCCCAGCCACGAGCGGATGAATTCGGATTCTGGAATCCGTACCCAGCCGGGATATTGCCGCACATCTGAAATGAACATGGGTTGTTTATTTTCTATCAACCAGCGCAGGTTTTCAGCGGAGGATATTTCGAAACTGAAACTTGAAATTTTTTCGATCATTTCCTTATTCAAGACTTTGTATCCATGCATTTTTGCGATGGAGATCTTCCTCTGTTCAGGTTGAATGACCATGATGGTGCCGCCTTCAAAAGGCACAATGCGTTTGATGGTTTCGAGAAGGCGGTCCAGGATGGTTTCAAAATCAAGGCTTGTACTCATGGATGCGCCGGCCTTCAATGCATCGCGCAGGGCATCTGACATTTGGTGTTGATTTCTTTCTGCGTCGAACAGGCGGGCATTCTCAATCGCGCTGGCGGCCTGGTTCGCCAATGTGGCAGCCAGGCGTTCATCCGCTTCACTGAAAGCGTTCGGCTGCTCACTTTCGATGCTGATGACACCAATGATGCGGTCACCCAGTTTCATGGGTACGTAGAGACCGGATTGCAGGCCGGGATAGGTATCGATATAGCGTGGATCATGGGGTAGATCATTTGAACGCACCACCTGCTTGTGCTCGACAGCCCAGCCGCTCACTCCCTGACCTACACGGGAGATCAGCGTTTGGAATCGTTCGGCTACTTCATGTTGTTCGGCTTCGTCCTTCAAACCCGGCTGATTGAATGCCAGTAGTTCAAGGCTGCCGTCCTGTGGATGCACCAGGCGAACCGTGATGTGGTGCCAGCCCAGTTTTTGTTCCAACAACTCGACGATCTTGGCCCCCAACTCCCTTGGATTCAATAACTGGTTAAGTACAAGTCCGCTTTCGTAGAGCAGTTCCAATTCCACTAACCGTTGACGAGTTTCAGCAAACAAGCTGGCATTTTCGATCACGGTCGTAACCTGTGCGGCCAATGTTTCGAGCAGGACGCGGTGACGTTCATCATAGACGTTGGGCTGATATGACTGCACTGAGATCATGCCGATCGTATCGCGATGTTTTCGCAAAGGCACGGCAAGGATCGAACGCACCGGCGTTGAAGATCCAAAGTGGACGGCAGGTGTGTTGGCTTCCATGTCGTCGTGGATGAACAATGTCTGGCCGTTGGAAATGACCTTTTCACTTAGTCCCTGCCCGTGTGGAATGTGGCGCGATGGATAGCGCTTTTCCATATCGTACAGGTAAACGGCGTGATAATCGCCGTTCTTTTTATCATCCATAACAATCGTGAATGCGTCGCAAGGCATGATCTGAAGCACTGCCTCGTGCAGGGTGGAATAGATCATGTCCGGGTCAAGATGGACCGAAAGCAGGGACTGGCTGACCTGATGCAGGGTGTTTTGTTCAGCGAGCCACTGATTTACGATCTTTTCCGTCTGTTTGCGTGGGGTGATATCTTGTTTTACCGAAATGAAGTGGGTGATCTCGCCGTTTGCATTTTTCAGCGGAGTAATGGTTTGTTCTTCGTCGTAGAAGCTGCCATCCTTGCGGCGGTTGACCATTTCTCCGTGCCAGACCTTGCCGGAGAGAATGGTTTTCCACATATTCTGATAGAAACCCTTGTCATGCTCGCCCGACTTTACGATATCGCGTGGATTTTTGTTCACGGCTTCTTCCAGCGTATACCCGGTTAATGTGCTGAAGGCCGGATTGACCCATTCGATGATGCCATCTATGTTCGTGATGACAATGGCATTGGCGGCGGCATTTAGCACCGAACTTCGCAGATGCAATTCATCTTCCGATTGCCTGCGTAAGATCGCGAACGTCACATGACGGGCAATGGTTTGAGCAAGTTGGATCTCTTCGTTGGTGAACACATGAGGCTCGTTGTAGTAGATCATGAACTTGCCCAGCAGGTGTCCCTGATTGATGAGCGGAATAAAGACCAGGCTCCTTATGTTTTCCTGCTCCAGAGCATTCAGCAAAGCGGTCAGGCTCGGTTCCTTCCGCGCATCGGGTACAGGAAATGGTTGAGGGTCGATCGCTTTGACATCCCAGGGTGAATGACCTTCCACAGCGTTTCGATACTCTTCAGAGATGCCGTGCCACGTCTTGAAACGCATTACGCCGTTCTGGTCCAGCAGCAGGATGGCTGTGCGATCTGTGAGAAGCATGCTTTGCAGACTGTTCAAGGCAGCTTCGTATATATCCTCCACGGATGAAGTCTGACCGATGATGGCCGTCATTTGATAAAGACTGTTCAGGTTGTTCAATTGACGACGCAGTGCATCCTTGGCCTGTTTATGTTTCGTAATATCCTGAATGACCCCATGCATTTTTAAAAGATTATTCTGAGAGTCGATCTCCAGTTCACCCAGTCCATGCACCCAACGTTCCGCCTGATCGTTTTTTCGTACGATCCTGTATTCCCTGTCGAAGCGGGTACGTTTGCCTGCGACCTCATTGATAAAGTAATCGCTCATCTCCTGTTGTTGTTCCGGATGGATGAGATTGAGCCACCCTTCGATGGAGTGGTTGTACGACTCATCTATGCCGAATATCTGATCGAGGGCGGCTGAACTTGTCCACGTGCCTGTGTTGAGATCAAGCACATAACTGCCGATGCCGGCAATGGTTTGCGATTCCTTGAGAATCTGCTCGCTTTCATGTAGGGCATTCTGGGCACGCTTTCGTTCGGTGATGTCCTGAGCCATTACCAGTACGGTCTCGATTTTTCCATAATTCAATTTGTGCGTAATGACTGCAACATCGATAACCTCCCCATTTTTTTTGTAATGACGACATTCCCCGGATGGCGGCAGTGAGTCTGTGATGTCTTCATCCTGCATGATGCGAATATCCCTGACGGACAATGCGAGAAATTCGTCGCGGGTGTAACCATATTTTGTCAACGCTGCTTCATTGACGTCGATGATCGCCTGCGTTTTTGAATCATGGATCCACATGGGGACGGGATGATTTTCGAATAACAGGCTGAAACTCTCCTCATCGGAAAAGCGAACAGATTTCCGTGATGGCTTTTGTCCGCTCATCAGGCTGCTCCGTTCACAGATGGATCGTAAATCATGGCGCGGTTACGCCCCGCTTGTTTAACGGCGTATAGTGCCTTATCTGCGCGCTGGACAATATGCTCGACACTTTCGTCAGCTGGTTCATATTGTATTTCCGCAATGCCAATACTCAGCGTGACAGAGACCGTTCCCTTCTCCGATGGCATCTTCATCCCTGCAACGCTGTTGCGAATGCGTTCGGCGATGGGATATGCCTGTTTTGCGCTGGTCTGCGAAAGCAGGATGATGAATTCATCGCCGCCGTAACGGGCAAGGATATCCACCGACCGCATCTGCGCCGCCGTGGCCTGCGCAACCAACGCGAGGATCTTGTCCCCGGCGGAGTGCCCGAGCGTGTCGTTGACCTTTTTGAAATCATCGGTATCGAACATCAAAATGGAAAGCGGACGACGATAGCGCATGGCGATATTGAATTCGCGTGTGGCAAGCTCAAAAAAATAGCGATAGTTGTACAGTCCGGTCAGGCCGTCGGTGCGGGCCAGCTGCTGCTCGCGCAGGAGCACACGTTCAAGTTCCTGGTTCGTTTTTTCGAGAGAGGCCTTTGCACTGCGCAGGGCTTCCTCCGCGTGTTTGCGGGCTGTGACGTCGCGCAGTGTGCCCTCGTGAAAGGTCACATTCCCATGGTCATCGTAACTATAGGAACCACGATCCTCAACCCATATTTCGGAGCCGTCCTTGCGGCGCAGCCTGTAGATGTCCGTTTCCCCATCACCGGTATCCAGTTTATGCGTACCTCTTTCCTCGGCGTCAAAATAAAGCTCGGATTTGATGTCCATTTCCAGCATTTCCTCCTTGCTGGAATAGCCGAACATTCTTACCATGGCTGGGTTTACATCCACGAATTTTCCTTCGTGTGTGCTGCGATAAATTCCATCCATCATTCGGTCGAACAGCGAGCGATAGCGTTCCTCGGATTCCTGCAGGGCCTTGCTTGCCAGTTTGCGCTCGGTGATGTCGCGCACCACCCATAATGTGTTGATGTCATCCATCGGAGAGATGGACGCGGCGAACCATGTCGGCTGGCTGTCAATGGATAGATCGTATTCAATATGTACAGACTGACGGGTCTCCAACACCCGCCTGATCGAGTCAAGAAAAAAAGCGGCTCGTTCAGTGGAAAAGAACTCTCTCAGGTGTTTACCCAGCAATTCGCCTTTGGGCTTGATCAACAGGTCCGAGTTCGTGGGAGCCACCTTGCGATAGATTCCATCGCGGTCGATGACCAGCACCACATCCTGCATCGAAGCGAAAAGGGCCCGCAACTCAACATCCGAGTCGGTTTTGCTTTCCTGAAATTTGGTTTCGGTAATATCCCTTGTCATTACCAGTGCGGCTTTGCGCGGGTTGAAATCGATGATGTGGATTGTGTATTCCACGTCGATGCTCTCCCCATTTTTGCGTTTGTGCTGTAACGTTCCAGCATAGTGTGGATCCTGCCCGTTGTTTTTCCCATTGGCTGAGAAAGGCACATCCTCCCCCGTCTGAATCATATCGCGGACCGTTAACGATAAAAACTCATCCCGCGAGTATCGATATTTTTCCAGCGCAGCATTGTTGACTTCCAGAATTTTCAATGTCTGCAGGTCATAAACATACATGGGGGTGGAATGCCCCATGAAAAGCAGGTAAAAGGTTCGCTTTTCATCCTCCGATTTTGTTTTCGATTTTGGATGTATGTTTTGAGTCATCGAATTCATCCTTTTACATTCGATATTCTGTGTTAGTGTGGCTGTTATTCTCTGACCTTTGGGGTTTCCCGATTAATACTATACGGATTTACATATTGCGTCAATTCGTATATTTCCCTCTTTTGTATCATAAAGTCACCGCTGGGAAGGATGTCATTTCATGATAAAAACCAACGCAGGCATTTTTGGCCTGCGTCAATTGCGATTCTATAAGCGGATATTCGCCTTCAGGTAAGCACGCAGCTTGAGCGGTTTGATCGCGCTGACATCCACCTTTTTGGCGCGGACCATGTTTGCGAAGCGGGTTAATCCTTTCGCAAGAGCGCTGGCAAATGCCTCATCTTTTGGAGCATCGTCCTCCAGCCAAAACCCCAAAATGTGGAGCGTGCCGGTTTGGCGGTCCAGCTTTGGGTCGAGACGCGCTACGAGATCGTCGCCGTATAAAATCGGCAGAGTGTAATATCCCCAGCGGCGCTGATGCAGCGGCTTGTATACTTCCCAAAGATATTCAAAATCGAAAACCACTTTGGCCCGTCCGCGTGCGCTGACCATTTCCAACGGGGCGAGGAATGTAACCTCTTCATTTGTGGATGGTCCCAACGGTTTCCATTTTTTGGGAATACGCCCCGCTTCAAGATCAGACAGATGGGACTGGTCGCTGTTTAAAACGAGATATCCGTCCTTTGAGCCTTCCACACGCAGCCTCGACGCAATGCCTTGTTCGATGAGTTGTTCGACGCGCTTTTTGCCTTCCTCCCGCGAAACATCGCGATGAATGAATCCTGCCAGGCCTGTGCGCCATATGCTTTCACGCGCGAGGCCGAGTTGTGCAATGGTCTTGCGGCTGAAAAAATCCTCGGCTTCTGAATCGGGTACGGTGTAATCATATTTTTCAGGCAGGACGCGTTCACGCAGGTCGTAAATGCGGTCAAAGCCTTTGCGGTTGGAGATCATCACTTCACCGATCAGCCACAAATAGAACAGGGCAATCGACTCTTCCTTCCGCCCGCGATAGCTCCAACTCTTAAGCGCCTCGCCGCTAAAATCGCGGTTTCCCAGCGGGCCGCGTGTGCGTATTTCATTCAATACTGAATTTAATAGTTTTGCGGGCGGTTGTTGATACGCTTCGTGATAATAAATGCCCTGCTCTTTGCGGTGTTTCATGTGCAAACGCCAGTATGGGAATTCGCTCATGGGATACATGAACAACCAGCCGCCGTAATCGAAAAATCTGCGCTTTTCATACGCAGCCTGATAAAGATGTTCGAGCTTGAAATCAAGAACACGGCCGAACAGCGCGATCTCCTGACTGCGCGCAACGATGTTGAGCGGGTCGAGTTGAATGCCTTCCATTTGCTGAATGGCGGAAGTGGTGCCAGCCAGCCCTTTGAACCGTCGGCCGGGCCAAAGCCCTTGTTGGCCGAGCAGGAATCGGCGGAATGTGATGCGGGAAATTGTATCCATAAAAAAATAACCGAGGATATAAGTCCTCGGTCTCCGTTCGTTGTTGAATCTATTTATTTAGTCATCGCCCAGTGAAGCGATGGCGCGCAGCAGGCCAAAGACCAGCACGCCGAGTTTGAGTCCTTCGCCGCTGGTGAGGGCGGTTTCGCGTTCGTTCTTCTCCGCGCGGCGGGTGAGAAGTATGGCGGCAACGAGGCCGGTGACTGCGCCGATCAATGTGCCAAACAAAATGGTTCTGCTGTTGTTCATGGGGTGCTGATCCTTCCAAGAAATGCTTTTATATTTTCGATGAGATCGTTGATGGCAAGGATGGGTTTTGCGGCCATGTCTGCGCCGCGGACGATGTAGCCGCGTGCCTTGTAGGCATAATCCTGTGCGATGCCGGTGTAGTGTGGCAATGCGCCCAGTGCACGAGCCATCAGGTAAATGCCGCCAATGAGCAAGGCAAGTACGATTAACCCTGCAAGCAAAATGGGGATGATGATCCAGATGGTGGAAATGGCGGCCCAGCGTCCCACATCGCCGTCCGATTTGAAGGTGGCGAACGAGATCAGAACGACCATGCCGATCATCAACAGTGCAGACAGTATGACAGGCAGGATAACTTGTGTATTGCGCTGTTTACGGTGCACCAGATATGAATAGTGTTCCGGGTGTGGGAGTTGGGCTTTCATTGCTTATATTTTAGCATAGTGGCAATTTTTTTACTTAACAGATGCCGTGAAAGAGGTGTGACACACTTCGATTTATGGCGTGCTGTCTTCAAGCGGCGTGCGGTTATTGAGTTCCTGCACCGGGCGGTTGTTGCCTTCGAATAACCCTGCCAGTTTTTCCAATTGCGCTGCAGAGATTTCAACCGGGGTGGTCATCACCAGCCAGCTCACACCTTCGGAGCAGGGCGGGGTGGTGAGAGAGCCGCTATAGCGGAAGGTGGTTTGTACCACAGGCAGAAGATCAGAGGCGTTGATCTTGATGCCGGTATCTTTGGCATCCGATTTTTCGGCGGGCAGGTTATTGACGAATGGATCAAAGGCCGTATTCTCTGCACCCTCTTCCAGCAGAATGCCAACGACTGCGAGTTTTCCTTCTGCGTTTTTGTGGACGATATGGATCTCCGCAGCGAATGATCTTCCTTCCACACTGTGCTCGCTGGGAGCATGATAGTGGAATTGCGCCACGTCATAGCGGGTGCCATCCAATTCGATGTAGCTGCCCGCATCGTAATTCACTTGAACAGTGTGCCCGTTGTTCAAAATGCTCATGTCGCTGGGTTGATAATGGAATGAAATATTCGAGAGGTCTTTCTCTGCGGGTGCGGAAATATCGATCGGTGATTGACTCGCACCTGTGCTGCACGCTGCATAAGCTGGGTCGATCTCACCCCAATGCTCGGGACCTTCCTCACCTTCATATGTCCAGTGTGGCGCTTCAACGGGATGCGGCTCTTCTACTTGATACCCACATGCGCCCAAGGTGAGGGCTGTGATGATCAGCAACGATAAGATCAATGACCTGTTCTTCATGTTCAATTCTCCTTTGGATAAAGTTGTGAAGTCGATAGGGTCCAATTATCCATCCCATTTGTCTTTGTGGACAATACAAAAATGAAAACTCCCTTTTGCAAGGGAGTTTGTTTTTCTACTGGGCTGGCGCGCCTTCGATCGGATATCCTTTGGCATACCATTCTTTTAATCCACCGGTCATGCTGGTGGCGTTGTATCCTGCCGCGAGCAGGATATCGCGTCCCTGCTGGCTGCGATTTCCCGAACGGCAGACCACCAGAATTTCACGATCCTTTGGGATCTCAGCCAGGCGGTTTTGCAATTGATCGAGGGGGATCAGCGTGGTGTTCGGCGCATGGTATTCGTCCCACTCCTCCTGTGTACGCACGTCCACGACGAATACGCCGCTTTGGTACATCTGATAAGCCTGGTCTGTGTTGACTTCACGTGCCAATCCCTGATTGCCCTGTCCGGATAATGCGATCAGAACGATCACAATGATGGCGACCGCCACCACGGTCAGTTGACCGGCGGGCTTGCGTAAAAAAGCGGAGAGTCCGCTGCGGGTGGTTGTATTTCGATTTCTCTTTTTTGACATATGCCCTCACAAAATGATTGGTTTCTTTCGTTTTCTGGACGCAAACCTTGCGGGTGGTCTTACACGATTAGAGGATGGATTTGTATAAAAAATGTTTTCCTCCTTCTTTGGTCTTGATTGGCCGAGAAGGAGGAAATATTTGTGTTTTGTATGCTTTACATGATTTCAGTTAGTAAGATTTGACCGCAGTTTCAAGGTCGGAATAAACATCAAAGAATTGTTTCAAGCCGACCACATCCAATACCTGCTCTACATCTGGCTGTGGACCGTATAACTTCACATGCTGGCGCACAGCCCCATCGCGTTCTGCATTGATCGCACGAAAGGATGGACGGCCTGTTTCTTTTGAATACATCGATTGGCCCGCAAAGATCAACACCACGGTGTGCAATGACATCAGCCCGGCGCTGCTTACGTAGGGAACTCCGCTCAAGTCAATGAGCACATCGCGAGTCCCGCCAGCATACAGCTCCTGTGCCTTTTCGATGACTTCGATATAGTTGGATGCATCCAGATTGCCGGAGAGATGCATGATGGTTACGGAAACGCGCCATTCCTGTTTGGTGATTCTAATTTGCATGGGATTCTCCTGGGTCAAAGGGCTGAATGCATTTTACCTGAAATTGAATTCCTCATAATGAATGTTGTCCGAAGGAACTTTCATTTCGATGAACTTCGTTTCGAAGGCCTGTACCATGGGCAGCGGACCGCACATGTAAATATGATGTTGGCTGATATTTCCGCCTGCATTTTTTGCGATCTCATCCACGCTCAATGAACCGTCTGTGGATGAAAAGCGGATGTACGCCTTCAAGCGCGGATATTTTTTCGCGGCTTCCTGAATTTCCTCCACGAAGATGGCTTCTTCGCGGTGTCTCACAGTGTAGTAAAAATCCACATCGAAGGCAGGGTCAGTTTTCAGGTCCCGAATGAACGAGAGAAATGGCGTAACGCCGATCCCGCCTGCAACCCATATCTGCCTGGGCCCGCCGCTCTTGTAATCGAACATCCCATAGGGGCCTTCGATGGTGGCTTCTGTGCCAGCCTTCAAATTCGCAAAAAGATGACGGGTGAAATCTCCGCAGGCTTTGATGGTGACTCGCAGAACATTTTCATGCGGCGCGCTGGAAATGGTGAAGGGATGCGATTCATCCAACCCGCTGCCTGCGAAACGCACGAAAAGAAATTGCCCCGCCTTTTGATTTTTAATGGGATCCTTTTTGGCGCGCAGCACAACTTCGGTGGTGGAATTATTTGGATGATTGACCGCTTCGACGGTATAGGGAAGATATTTTTTAAAGAACCTGCCGAAGACTTCCGTATAAAGATAGGAAAGTGTGCCGAGGATGAAGAAGTTCTGGGTCCAGGTGATGGCTACCTTGGCGCTGGGCGCATTGACGGTCAATGAATGAACAAAGCCGAGAATAAAAAAGATGCCGATAAAACGATGTAGTTTTTTCCAGCCTTCGTAGGTCTGGCCGGTGAGTTTGTTCAAAAATGGAATGCGGGGAGCGAGGGTTGGCAAAACGATGGCAACGATTCCCAGAAAGGCGGTCATGGCCAGGTAATTGCCAACACGCAAATTGACGAGTGTGATCGGCACGGTCAGCAGATGTACGAACATCAACAGGAACGCACTGGTGGATGTATGACGATGGGTCATGTACATCTTGTCCAGCCCGCCGAAGAAGGGCTCGGCCCATTTCGGGCGTGTGGAAATGAACAACGAAAAAGACATCAGCACGATCACCAGCGAGCCGAGTACTTCCCCGGCATAGGCGCGCTCATAATGTTCAGCCCCTTCCCTTACAGGCGGAAAGATGAGCCAGATGAGGGCGGTTAATACAACAAGAATGATAAGGGTAAGGTTGCCAATATTTTTCTTTTTCATGCTGCCTCGGTTTTTAAATTGCCCAACATCGCTCTGAATCAACAGCGATGCAGTTGGACGCTGCATCGCTGAAGGAAAACTTGAAAACTAAAAAGAATCGATCGCCTTTTGCCTGTCGGTGAAGGTCTCGAAGAAGGCGGCAAAGCCGACCATATCCAGCACGCTGGTGATCTCGGGGCGCGGGTTGAGCAGCTTGAGATTCTTCTGCAAGCCGCCGTCACGGGTGCGATCCATCGATTTCAGCGTGGACCAGCCATGCTCAAGATCGGGCAGTTCCTCACCGCGTGTCATCAACGCAATGGTATGCAGGGAAACCAAACCGGCGCTGGAGATGTAGGTCAACTCGCCGAGGTCGAGCAATATGTTTCGCGAACCGGCTTCAACAATTTCGCGAGCCTTCGATATCAAAGATTCATAAGTCTGCCCGTCCAGGTGTCCTGTCAGTTTTATGACGGAAACAGAGATGCGGCCTTGCTCTTGTGAAACAGTAATTTCCATTTGAATGCTCCTTTCAATAAACGATACCTGATTATAAACCTGCTTTGCGCTCCAAACGTTCCAGCCGATGATCTATTTCAGCGAGCCAGTGCTTGCGGATGTAGGCAGGCAGGTCGGCACGTTCCACTTCCCCGCGTGCTGACTTTGCCCATTTGATCGAGGTCTTTGCATCGCGCATTTTATGCTCGTAATGTTTTGCCAGCTCGATGTGGGCATAGATATGACCGCGCTCCGCAGCCTGCTCCCACAACCTGAGGGCTTGATCGACGTCACCGCGTTTTTTTTGCAGGATGGACAACCGCTTCACTGCCACGCCGAAATCTGATTCGTTTAACCCAAACTCGAGTCCACGCTCGAACAGACGGGCGGCTTCATCCCAGTGGCCGAGGTCTTCGAATAATTTGCCGAGTGCGATGAAATCGAGTCCGTGCTCCACGCGGCCGTTGTATGGGTCGGCCAGCAGTTCGCTGACGTGTGCCAGCAGCGCCGCCATCGCAACCACGTCCATGGCGTTGTGATAGAACACGCCCGCCATTGGGCTGGCATTGCCTGTGCGCAGGTAATCAAAATACAGCCAGGGGATCTCATAGCCTGGCACTTCTTCGGAGGTGCGCGTAAAGCCAAGTACATGCTCTTCGAGATATTTCAATGCGCGCGAGGGGAGTCTGTCGCGCCACAACCGCCGCGCAAGCGGCAGCAGATCGAGATGCGGGTAATTCTTGAATGGAACGGGAATGCGATGCAATGAATAGCGAGTGACGAGCAGCGGTGCATCGAAGGATTTTCCATTGAAAGTCACCAGCGCTTCACACGGCGCGAGAAAATGGATCAACGCTTCGAGCATGGCAGGTTCTTCGGATGGGTCGCGCAAAAAGAATTGCTGCAAAACGAACCTGCCATCTACAAATCGTCCTGCACCGATGAGGAAGGCATACGTCCCTGTGCCGCCCGCCATACCTGAGGTTTCGGTATCGAGAAAGGCGAACTTATTGATCGGCAGTTCTGCGATGCGCGGGTCGTTTGCCCATTTGGAAATGATGGAAAGCGGAAAAGAGGAAGCGTACGATGTTTTTCCGTGCAGATAATCTTCGCTGAAAGTTTGCTCTGCAACGAATGCCTCGCCGTACGGGGTCGTGAAAAATGTCCCAGCCACGACCGAGTCAATAGACTGGCTGGCAGGCTTGGGCGCGGGGAGATCCGCTGTACCCGTCTTCACACCGAGTGATTTGAGTTTATCCGCAAGCGATGACATGGATGTATTGTATCCATGACTCAGCACTTTGCCAAATCAATCTATAATCAAAACGCAGTGAAAAGACTTTTCAAGGAGAAATAATCATGCAGAATGAACGATCGAAAATTGACTGGAGTTATTCAGGCACGCCCGACGGATTTTTTGGCACGGGCGCAACCGTCGCGGAACAAACCATCGTTTGGGTTTTCGGTTTGCTCGGCACAGGCATTCTCGGCTGGGTGGTGTGGACGCATTCCATTCCGTGGGCGTGGTGGCAATTTGCGGTTGCCGCCCTGCTTGCGTTGGATGTGCTCGGCGGTGTGGTGGCGAATGCGTTGAATAGCTGCAAACGGTTTTATCATTCACCCGTCAAGCCTGAGGAGACCGGGTTTACCGGCCTCGCGAAGAATCATTTTGCGTTTACTGCTTTTCACGTCCATACTGTGATCGTCGGCGTTTTGTTCGGAAAACTGGATTTTGGGTATGGATTTTTTTGGTATTTTGCCCTGCTCGCTTCCACGGTGGTTGTTTTGCGGCTTCCGCTTTACTTGCGGAGGCCCGCCGCGCTGGGGATCATCATGCTGGCGGTGCTGGTGAATCTGTATATCTTCCATCCTGTGATCGGTTTCGAGTGGCTTGTGCCCGCCCTGTTTTTGAAGATCGTGTATGGTCATGTTGTTCAGGAAGAGCCGTATCGAGGGTAGGGGTGCTATAATGATTTCAACAAATCAATCCTACCCCCATGAAAGGATGTACCTTTGGTAAAAGTCAACTATCAATTCGAGAAACGTAAAAAAGAAATGGACAAGAAACGCAAGAAAGAGCAGAAATTGCGGCTCAAACAGCAGAAAAAGAACAACCCGTCTGGCGGAACTTCGACCGAAACGCAGGATGATGTGATCATTGAGACTTCATCGGATGCCGTGCCCGTGCACCCGCCTGTTGAACCTGTGGATAAAAAATAAAGATACCGAGATGTGATTGGCCTCCAGTGGGCAGGCCAAAGGAAGTATGAGAAAGAAGAGGAGGAGATGGATTTCCATCTCCTCCTATCATTTACGTAATTTTGGGGAAATCATAAACTTGCAATGAATCTCTCTTGACATTTTAGAACACTTGTTCTATATTAGGGGCAGTTGGCCTCGCCTGGTGCAGGGCTCCAAAAAAAGGAGAATTCCCATGAACCGTTCCCTTAATCTTCAATTGAAACTGCTTCCCTTTCTGAAAAGCGCATCCCACAAACGCGGCGCGATCTTCGGCAGCATTCTTATCAGCGCCCTGCTTGCTTTTGAGTTGTTCAATTTCGGTACGACATCCTTCGCCTTGCAGGACGTGCTTGGCAATTTGAAATTTGCGGGTATTCAATGGTCTGCCATCCTCGCCTTTGCCTTTTGCGGAATCGACTTTGCCGGTATTGCCCGCATCTTTACCCCCGAACAGGGTCGTGACGAACCCACAGAGGTTTGGTATCTCTTCGGCGCGTGGCTGCTGGCGGCTGGCTTCAATGCCATGCTCACCTGGTGGGGCGTTTCGGTGGCGATCCTCAATCACAACGCTGAAGGCGGCTCATTGGTCGGCCAGGCGGTGATGATGAAAGCCGTACCCATCTTTGTAGCTGTGATGGTCTGGTTGATCCGTGTGCTGATCATTGGCACTTTCTCCATCGCTGGAGAGCGTCTCTTCTCGCTGGCTGAATCGAACGCACGGCCTGCCGCCACCGCATATCAAAATAATTCGCCGCGTCCTGCCGCTTCATCGCAGCCTGTGTATCGCCCCGCAGCGATGGGCGCAAGTTCAAACAATCAAAATTATCCGCGTCCTGCACCCAAGCCGCGACCCGCTCCAGTGTCGCCGAACTATGGCGTCAACCGTCCCGAACCCACCTATCACCCCATTGGCATGACCGCGATGGGACATAGCGAAGGCAGCAATTCCCAATCTGTGCGGAGGTAGAAAACAAACCGTTTCTGCATAATCAACTGATACTCTCCCCATCCAACCGCTGAGGCGCCCGTAAGGGCGCCTCATGCGTTAACCCAACATTGCGATGCACTGCTACTCGAATTCGTCCAATGTGCTTTCGCCGTGGGTGAGGATGTAGAGTCCGCGCGGGTTGCCGTTGTTTGGGTCGAAGACAAAATCGGTGACGATGAAATTCTTTTCGAAGGCGGTTTCGAATAATTCGCGGGTAAAGAATCGCCAGTCGCGGGCGAGGGCGAAATCTTGTGATTTGAGGGCGGTAAAGTCGCTGGGGATCTCGGCGAGCAGCAGACGATCTTCAAAGGCTGGGACATGCTCGGGCGGCTGGGACAGGCCATCGGTCGAAGTGCGAAGCGGATAGAACGGGTGCAATCCCGAGCTGGCAACGTGAGTCAGCTTGAGGGTGGGACGCGGCCGTTTGCTGAGTCTTCTTTCCACACGCGGGGTGTTGATCCACCAATCCACTTGAAAACGGTCGGAGGGCAGGCCTGCGTTGAGGCCATCGCGCATATCGCCATATTCAGAGCGGCGATAGGTGATGCAGACCGCGCCGAGTTTTGCGATGTTGAGATAAGCGTTGCGGCTGAGCAGGGGATCGTACGTCCAGGTGACATGGTCGAGGCCCTGATGACGAACCATCTGCCATTGCGCGCGTTTGAGCGCGAAACCAACCCCGTCATCGCGATGATCGGAGTGAATGCCCATCATGTGTGAACAATGTTTCGGGCGTGGACCATCGGCAGTGGCTTCAAGGCCGGGAAAGCCAAACACAAACCCGACGATCTTTTCCTCGATGAATGCGCCAAGCACAAGCCCGCCATTGTGAACGGCGGTGATGAGCATATGCAATGGCACCACATCGGTTTCGGAGCCGGGCCACACATTGCGCTGTAATTCCTCCACGAGGCGCATTTCTTCGGGGGTTTCGATCAGGCGAATGTTGAAGTTTTTCATGGTTGTCGTGGGCGGAGCGCCGCAATTCTTTCAGCAAGGGTATTCCATGCGCGTTGATACCACGGCTTATGAATGAGGTAATCAAGGCGGTAGGTAAAACGCGCGGGCATGAGTCCGAACACGCGCGGCATCGAATCCACGGCGCAGGTGCGGTTGACGGCGAAATAATCGAGCCAGAAAGATGAAATGGGGAAGTTGGGAATCACGCCATCGAGAAATACAGTGATCGCACGCAGTGTGATCGGTGAAAGCGGCACGAGAACGCGCCGCCTGTGAGTCACATCCATGATAGTTTCGATGATCTGTTGCAGCGTGAAAAATTCACTGCCGCCGAGTTCATACACCCTGTTGAGTGTGTTTTCATTTTCAAGCGACCACAAAATGCACGTCGCCAGATCTTCCACCCACACAGGCTGCACCACGGTCCGCCCGCCGGATTGGATCGGGAATACACCCACAGATGCGCGGATCAACCTTGAAAGATTGTTCGTGAAATGGTCTTCAGGTCCATACACAAGTGAAGAGCGCAGGATCGTATACGGAACCCTCCCATTGCGGACATGCTCCTCGGCGATGCCTTTTGCCCTGAAAGCGGGATAGCCCGATGAGCGCGCCGCGCCGATATGACTGAGATACACGATTCGATCCACGCCCGCATCTGATGCTGCTTCGACGATATTTTCGGTGCCTTGAATATCGGCAGTTAATAGATTGCCGCGGCTGCCCTGATTTTCTGCGCTGGCAAGGTGGATGACGGCTTCCACGTCACGCATGGCGGCGCGCAGACCGCGTTTATCGGCAAGGCTCACCACCGCCACTTCCACGGGCACGCCTTTTGGCAGGTTCGGCGTCCGCGGCGAAGGGCGGATCAATGCCCGCAGCGGATATCCAATGGAAGAGAGCTGACGCACCAGCGTACGACCAATAAAACCAGTGGCGCCTGTGATGAGAATCATAGCTGAGATTATAGCAGAGGGCCATCAGCGCTGACACAGAGCGTTTGATCCCCTATCACTCGGGTAAATAAAAATATCCCAAGAAAATGGGATATTTTGTGGGCGCTGACGCGAAGCGCTCGAACCCCTGTCACGCGGTTAAATAAAATATCCCAAGAAAATGGGATATTTTGTGGGCGCTGAGGGACTCGAACCCCCGACCCCCTCGGTGTAAACGAGGTGCTCTAACCAACTGAGCTAAGCGCCCGTGAGAACCGCATTATAGCATGTGATTGGAAAAATGAAAGATTTCGATTCCCCTACAATCATGTAATTTTCCAACCCTTGATATTTGCCTGCGTTATAATCATATTTAATCGAACAGGAGAGACCCATGACTGAATCAAAACCCCTAAATTGGACCCCGGCAACCGATGTCGGTTATTCCGTGATCCGCCGCGGTGATGGCGGCATGACCCTGACCTTTACCGATCTTTCGGATGCCACGCTGGCTCACTGGCATGAATTTGCGCTGGAACATTTGCTTGGTTCAGACCGCCGCACGCGCAATTTGTATGACCTGCGCAATGTGAAGGAGATCCCTGAAAAAGCCATTCGTATGGCGGTGGATGCCAACAGCGACCCATCCGCGCGGAATATCCGTGTGGCGGTGGTGGTGGCCGACCAGTCTGTTGCGGATGCGATCCGCAGTGTGGCGGCGCTTGCGCTGGCAGGCACAGCCTCTGCCATGAAAATATTTGCGGATATCAACGAAGCCGAAGCCTGGCTCGCCCGCCCATTGGATCAGATCTAGTAAAAAGACCTGACGGAGCTCAAGAAACCTGTCAGGTCTTTAGTTTTATGAATTCACCTTTTTTGAAGATCGGGAGTTTTACATTCAATTGGGGTTCCCGTACGTATGTGATGGGAATTCTGAATGTGACTCCCGATTCGTTTTCTGGTGATGGTCTCATTGCCAAAGGGGATGCGATAAACAGTGCTGTTGAGCAGGCGCGCGGATTTCTCGCTTCAGGTGCAGATATTCTGGATGTGGGAGGAGAATCGACGCGGCCCGGTTCCGCTCCAGTCAATGCGGATGAAGAGATGGAACGTGTGATTCCCATTGTGCAGGCGTTGAAACAAAATTTCCCTGATGCGCTCATTTCAATCGATACTTACAAGGCGCAAGTGGCTGAAGAAGCGATCAAGGCTGGTGCGCGGATCGTCAACGATGTATGGGGGCTGCGTGCCGATGATGGGCTTGCTTCTGTGGCTGCGAAATATAAGGTGCCTGTCATTTTGATGCACAATCGCAGCAACCCTGCCAGTGTGGAAGTCCGCGAGAAGTTGGGGGGAGCGTATGCAGGTTCGGAATATCAGAATCTAATGGAAGATGTGAAACGGGAATTGCTCGAATGTGTGGCACTGGCGAAGAATGCCCAAATTGCTGAGTCGCATATTATTTTGGATCCAGGTGTCGGCTTTGGGAAGACGCGCGAGCATAATCTCGAGTTGATCGATCGGCTGGGGGAAATCCGCAAGTTGGGATATCCCGTTTTGTTGGGGACATCCCGCAAATCGTTTATTGGTTTCACGCTCGACCTGCCCGCTGACCAGCGTGTGGAAGGCACGGCGGCGACGGTGGCAGTTGGCATTACGCGCGGCGCGGATATTATTCGTGTGCATGATGTGAAAGAGATGGCGCGTGTTGCGAAGATGACGGATGCGATCGTGAGAAAACCATTCACCATAAACGAAAGGGATGAACGCGGATAAACTTTTATCCATGTTCATCTGCGGTTAAAAAACATGGACGATTACGGCAAGGAACTTCTCCGTACGGGAATTATCGAGGCGAAAACGGGCGGCAAGGATTCGGCCCGCCGTTATTTGGACCGCGCCATTTACATGTCATCTTCTTTTGATGTGTTGGCTGAGGCCTGGTATTGGATGAGCGAGGTTGTGGATGATCCCGCCGAAAAACGCAAGGCATTGGAGAATTGCCTTGCTCATGAAATGCATCATGCGCGTGCACGGCGTTCGCTGGCGATTTTGGATGGGAAGCTCAAAGCCAATGAAGTCATCAACCCTGATCAATTGCCAGCCGAGCCTGTGGGAATGCGCGAATCAGATGCACAGCGTTTCATGTGTCCCAAGTGCGGCGGACGGATGTCTTTTTCTCCCGATGGGCATGGATTGGTCTGTGAATATTGTACGCGCAATCAAACGCTCGACTCAGGGACTGCCAACGAAAAGGATTTCATCGTGGCGATGGCCACCGCGCGCGGACACGGAAAACCCTTGCAGGAACAGGTCTTCCGTTGCAATGGCTGCGGCGCGGAGTTCATCCTGCCGCCGAAACAAATTTCTGTTTCGTGTGCCTATTGCAATTCGCCGCATGTGGTGAGCCTTGAAAAGACAAAAGACCTGCTTGCGCCCGATGGGATCATTCCGCATGCATTCAACCAGAAGCAGGCCGTTAAATTGCTTATCAATTGGGTGGAGGGAAATCAGATCAAACCTGAAAAGCAGGTGGAGCTTCCGCGCGGGTTGTACCTGCCGTTGTGGACCTTCGATATTGGCGGTTCGATCGAATACACCTACGAAATGGAAGACGTGAATAGGCGAAACAGGAAACGCGGACTGCAGCTTGGCGAAATGGAGCCTGTCCGCATTACAAGCGACTACCCGATCATGGAAGATGACCTGCCCTTGCCCGCTTCAAAAAAGCCGTCGGCGGTCTTTTTGAAGATGATTCCCACTTTCGATATGAAATCCATCCAGCCGTATGATCCGCGCTTTCTTGTGGATTGGCCCGCCGAAATTTACGACGTGCCCATGGCTGACGCTTCACTGGATGCGCGCAGCCGCGTGCTTGCGAAATTCAAACGCAATCTTCCAAGCATGACCAACCATGCGAATATCATCCGTACGTCTTCTGCAAATCTTTTGGTTGAATCTTTTAAACTCAACCTGCTCCCGGTGTGGATGACGGAATTGCCGTTCAATGGGCGCGAACATCTGGTGCTGATCAACGGCCAGAACGGGGTAGTACATAGCGATTTGGCAGAAAAGGTTGAAGAGGAAGATGAAAAGGGCGGGCTGTTGGGTTTCCTCGCGGATCTGTTGGATGATTGATGGTGGATGTTTGTTAAATAAAATGTAGGTCACGCTTCAAGCGTGACCTACGCTAAAATAGGGGTATGCAAAATATATTCCCGTCCTTCGTGCGCGGCGTGAGCGCAGACTGCAAAAGCAAAACAAACAGGCGAATAACGCGCGCGGCGCGATTCTCAGCGGGGGGATTGTTTTCTCACTTTTGCTGGCCGTGTTCATCATTCTCGGCGCGTTTGTCTATGCCGATGTCACGCGCGAGCTTCCTTCTGTTGAAATTCTTCCGCGTTTGCTTAACCCGCCTGATGGTCTTTTGCTTGAACCTTCGCGCATCTATGACCGCACAGGCACGCAGACTCTTTTTACTTTTGCGCCGATCGATGCACAGCGGCGTTATATTCCTGTCAATGAACAAAATCCCCAGCATATTCCCGCCAATTTAATCGATGCCGTCATCGCCGTGCAGGACCCGCAATTTCGTAAACATTCGGGATATTCCCTTCAAGGCTTGGACGATGCGAATGTGCATCCGACCATTGCGCAAAAACTGATCGGCGGGCTGGTTATTTACAACGAACCGCCGTCGCTGCGGCGCGCTGTCCGAGAGCGGATTCTTGCGGCGCAGATCACTGCGCAGTTTGGCCGCACGCAGGTGATGGAGTGGTATCTCAACAGCGCACACTTTGGCAATTATGCCTACGGTGTCGAAGCCGCGTCGCAGTTGTATTTTGGCAAAGCCGTTGAACAGCTTACGCTGGCCGAATCTGCGATCCTTGCGGCGGCGAGTGAAACGCCTGCGCTCAATCCGATGGATGCTCCGCAGGTGGCGTTACAGCGCGGACGTGAAGTGCTTTATGTTTTGAACGGGCTTGGAATTGTCAGCGATGAAGCGACTGAACTGGCCCTGGCAGAGACTCCCGAGATCCAGTCCGCGCCTCAGACTCAGCCCGAGCCTGCTCCGGCTTTCGTCAACATGGTCCTCGCCCAGCTGGATTCGCAACTGCCGCGTGACCGCATTGAACGCGGCGGGATCAACATTATTACCACGTTGGATTTCGATCTTCAAAAGCAGGCGGTTTGTGTCACTGAAGTGTATGCGGCACGCATGGCTGGTCTTGCCGAGCCAAACGAAAAATGCGACTCTGCGCGATTCCTGCCGTCGCTGCCGCCTGCCGTTACGTTGACCGATTCTTCTGCGAGCGCGTTGATCCTCGACCCGGAATCATGGTCAGGTGTTGGCGGTGGTTGGTGAAACTGTTCAAGGTGAGGAAACACCGCTCGTGACCGCACACAGGCCAGGGTCCAGTTTGGATGCGTTCGTTTATTTGACAGGATTCACCCGCGGGTTGAGTCCAGCCACGTTGACGTGGGATATCCCCGGCGAAGGCATCGTTCAAAATTTTGACGGCGAATATCACGGGCCTGTGCGGCTGCGAATTGCGCTGGCGAATGATTATCAAATTCCCGTGGAAGCGTTGAAGGCGCAAATGGGAATCGAAAATGTAACCAGCATTGCCTCGTCGTTTGGTGTTGAGCCGAACGAGCAGGTGACGATGTTGCAGCTTGCGGGCGCTTACGGTGTGTTTGGAAAGCAGGGCATTTATTTCGGCCAGAACATGGACGATGAGTTTCTGCCGACAACCGTGCTGCGTGTGGAAGGTGTGGATCGTTCAATGCTGTTGGATTGGTCTCTGCCGCAGGCGAAACCCGTGTTGACTCCTGCGCTTGCGTATTTGATGACGCATGTGCTGAGCGATGAAACCGCGCGCTGGCCTTCGCTGGGGCGGCCCAATGTGCTGGAGATCGGCAGACCTGCAGGTGTGAAGGTTGGTCAAACCACAGATGGGCTCGATGCATGGGTGGTCGGTTATACGCCCGCGCATGTGGTTGTGACATGGACGGGTGTGCGCGGCCGCGATGCGAATGAAACAGTTACGCCGCGATTCCCCGCCGCATTGTGGAGCGCGTTAATGCAAACCGCTTCCGGCGATGCGCCTGCCGATGGATGGACTGTACCCCAAGATGTATCCACCATTACGGTGTGTGATCCATCTGGAATGCTGCCTACTCAAGAATGTCCGAGTTTGGTGAGTGAGGTTTTTCTGAACGGCAGTGAGCCGATACAGGCGGATAATTTATATCGTGAGTTTGGGATCAATCGTGAGACGGGTTTGCTTGCCACAGTGTTCACGCCACCCGAATTGATCGAGACTCGCATTTACATGCTGGTTCCCGAATCTGCTCGGGATTGGGCCTTGAGCGCCGGACTGGATATTCCGCCAGCCTCCTATGATGCCATTCAAGCGCCGCCTGTGAATCCGTTTGCGAATATCACGGAGCCGAAATTGTTCGCAGAGGTCGGCGGAGTCGTGAAGATCGTCGGCACGGCTGCGGGTGAGAATTTTCAATACTATCGTGTGCAAGTGGGGAAGGGCTTGAATCCGCAGGAATGGATCCAGGTGGGCGGCGATGTCATTGCTCCCGTTGAAAATGCTGTACTCGCTGAATGGGATACCAGCGGATTGAGCGGTTTGTATGCCGTGCAATTGTTGGTAGTGCGGACAGATCAAATCGTGGATACAGCGGTAATCCAGGTGACGATCAAATAGCTGTTGGCTAACTGTCTTTTACCGGCAATAAAGATAGGAATATTGGATTCCGCAGCATGTAATCCAACGCGCTGCCGATGAATACTTGTTGCAATTTGGAACCGCCGTAGCCACCCATTAACACCAGATCAATATTATTTTCGTCCGCGGTCTGTTTTAAGTGTTCCGTTGCTCCGCGATCGCTGACTATGTATTCAGCTTCCACTTCGTGAAGGTCGAGATAGCGGCGGACGTGATCCTGCGCATCTGCATTTAATTGAGGTGAGTCAAGCGCGGTGAAAACAACCAGCTCGGTCTTCCACATTTCTGCGAGATAGGTCGCTACGAACAGGGCTTCCTTTGCGCGGTCGCTTCCGTCAAATGCCAACAGGGCGCGTTTGAAGGGACGTGCCTCCTCAGGGACGGTTAACAGGGGACGAGATGATTTTTCAATGATCTTTCGGAATGGGGATTGCAATGCAGATATCCCAGCGGTTGGCGGGTTGGTGATCTTTACAACGATGAGGTCGGTCAATACGGCGCGTTCACAGATCCTGGTGGTGATGTCGCCAACGTCAATGGCAAGGTTTCCTTCCACGCCTGCTTCTGCACACGTTTGGTCGAAACGCGCTTTTACTCCCAGCGAATCTGAACTGTGTGCATCGTCTATTGTTTCAACAATGTGCAGGCCATGCAGTTTGGCATTCTCGTGTTTTGCGATGATGAGCGCCTGATCAAGCGCGTCCCAGCTTTCTTTGAATCCGCTCAGTGGGACAAGAAGGTCTGTGAAAAGATGGTCGGTGTAGCGGGCGACCATATGCGCTTTGCGCCAACTCCCAGGCTCAGACTTGGCGCTCTCTTCCAGAATCAAATCTGTTGCGGCGATATCAGATTGGATCTCCCAACCCAGTTCTTTTTCAAGTGCGGCGCGGTTTTCCGAGATCCACAAGAACAGATCGGTGATGGTGCGGTTTGGGAACCAACGTAATAGTCCACGGTCGCGGATGGCTTCAGCGAGGGGAATGTAGATCGTGTCGTACCAGTTTGCGGCGGCGTCCCGAATCGGGATTTCCTGTCTGCGTTCCTCCTGCATAACATATTGGCAGATTTGAATCTGTTCCATCAATTTTTCATATTGACAGCAGGAGGTGACACTTAGATCTACATTGGGCCGCGATTCGTGGATGCGGGTCGTATCGAGAAATTCCGCGTATTCCGCCTTGATGATCAAATCATCAGGCTGCACGTTGGGGTGAGCGGAATGTCTGTTTTGAATTCGATCACGCGCCCTTCAATGGATAATAATCCCTCCCGCCGCGCGATCGATACGCGATGGTTTCCGTCCACTACAAAATAGGCTTCGCCGACTTTGTAAGCTTCGATCGGCGGCAGGCTTGCGTTGCTTCCCACGAATGCGGCTTTGACACGTGACCAGCGTTCCCGGTCTTTGTCGCTGCGCGGCAAAAATGTGCGCGTGAAATCGGTGTAACGCCCCACGCTCCCGACGATCGCATTCAGCGGAATATGTTGTATGCCGCGCTCGGTGCGTGACCGCAGTTTTAGTTTTTCGGCCACTTCCTCGTACGAAAGAAGTTGGGTTGATTTCCCCGTGATACGTGCGAGGACTTCCTGTATGCCTGCCTTGAGGCGCGCAGATTGGAAGTCGTTGATCGCTAATTGAAAATTATATTGATCAGGAAACATCTACTCCTCCAATAAAAATAAAATGCTGGCATCAGATGGCTTGGAAAAGGGATGCGCTTATCAGTGCTTGAAAATTTTTTTTTCTACTTGTGTACAGTCATCTTCCGAAATGATTTTAGTCCATTGATGATTATACGGATTTACTCCAAATTCAGCAACAAGGCTCTTTTTCTCGATCGCTTGTTCGTTTTAGCGTATTTCTAGTCAAAACCCTGTTTTTCACTTGTAAACCAAATAAATTTTCGAAAAACCAAAATATTTTGTATTTCATCAAAACTATTGACTTAATGCAAAATATTTGCTAATATGGCGTCAGGAGTTAACCGTATGCCATTAATCCCCCAGTCCTGCCCAAGCTGCTCATCCCCACTGGTCGTCACGCAACTCAACTGCACCTCGTGCGGCACCGGGCGTGGTGGGCAAATTCGAACTTTCGCCATTTTTCCGTCTCTCACCAGACAGCCTGCGTTTTTTTAGAGGTATTCGTGCGCAATCGCGGCAATGTCAAAGAGATGGAACGCGAAACGGGAGATCTTATTGGGCCATCCGCCGACAATTGGATGAAGTCATCACCGAAATGGGTTTCGAGGAATCACCCAAAGAGGATGACCTTTCCACGCGGCGGCAGGAGATCCTTGCGCGTCTGAGTCGCGGCGAGATCAACGTGCAGGAAGCCACCAAATTGCTCGCTCAAATTAAAGGAGACCCATCATGAATGGAACCAAAGAACGACTGATGATTTTAGACATGATCTCGGAAGGCAAGATCACCGCCGCAGAAGGCGAGGAACTTTTCAGAGCATTGGAGGAAGTGGATGAGCCTTCGGCCGAATCAGACAACCCGACGCCTGTTCCACCTCAAGCGCCATTCCCTCCCCTTCGGCCTGAATCTCCCCAATCTCCGCGTGGACAGCGTGCCTCCACTGAATTGGTCGCCGCGCTCAAAACCGCAGGCATTGACCACGTCACCCTGAGCGATGTTCAGGAAATGCACGAACACAGTCTTACCGCAGAATACATCAACGAAATGCTTGCCCTCGGCATCGAACCAGACGGCCTTGGCGAGTGGGTCAACCTGCGTATTCACGATATCACCCCGCGTTACGTCCGCGAATTGCGTGATATGGGCATTGAAGATCTCGATATCGATGAACTGGTTGAACTAAGCCTGCACGATGTTTCTGCAAAATACGTTTCCGAATTACGCGAAGTCGGCTTGAAGGATCTGGATGTGGACGAACTGGTTGAGCTTAGCAATCACGACGTCTCCGCCAAATACATTGCCGAGATGCGCGAACTGGGATTAAAAGACCTCGATGTGGACGAACTCATCGAATTGAACAATCACGACGTTTCCGCAAAATATGTTGCCGAATTACGCGCCATGGGACTGAAAGATTTCGACGTGGATGACCTGATCGAACTTAGCAATCATGACATTTCCCCAAAATACATCGCCGAGTTGAAGAAAATGGGCTTCAAGAATTTCGACGTGGATGATCTCGTGGAGTTGGGTAGTCACGATATCTCACCTGAATTCATCGCAGAGCTGCAAACGCTCGGGATCAAAGACCTGGATATCGATGACCTCGTCGAGTTGGGCACACATGGTGTCTCGCCCGAATTCATTGCGCAGATGCGCGAATTTGGATTAAAGAATCTGGATACGGATGATCTCGTTCAATTAAGCATCCACAACATCGACCCCGAATTCATGAAAGCCCTGCGCGATTTCGGCATGACAGGTTTCGATGTGGACGATGTGGTCGAACTGGGCATTCACAACGTTACCGCGCGCTATATTGCTGAAATGAAGGAAGCGGGTTTGAAAGATGTGGATACGGAGGAACTGGTCGAGATGCGCATCCACAACGTCACTCCAAAGTTCGTGCGTGAGCTGCGCGAAATGGGTTTCAGCAACCTGCCCGCCGATGAGTTGGTTGAGTTGAGCATTCACCACGTCACACCGCGCTTCATCCGCGAAATGAGACAGAAATATGGTGATCACCTCACCCTCAATCAACTGCTCGATATGCGCCTGCACGGGAGTGGAAGAAGTGCTGGGCAGCCGCTAATTGAAGAAAGAATTAAAGAAAAGGCCGTTGAGAATTATTCTCAACGGCCTTTTTCATCCTTCGAATTTCGCCTATCTCGCCAGCACCTTGGTCGTGTGATAATACTCCATATTCACCTTGCGCTTATTGCTGATCACATCCAGCAGCGGAATAAAATCCACGCCTTTGCCTTTCAGCCCGGCATCACGCCATGTTGACCTTCCACAAGCGCCTCAACAGCTTTGACCCCATGCGGGACGCCAGCAAACGGTCATAAGCGGTCGGGGACCCGCCGCGTTGAATATGACCGAGGATGGTCATACGTGTTTTGAAGCCAAGGTCGAGGGTGTCGATCTTTTCCACCAGATCAGTGGTGCGGATGGCGGAACCTTCGGCATTGATGATGATCGCGTGAGTTTTCCCGCGTTGATAAGCGTCTTCCACGGCGGCGGCCACTTCTTCACCGGGTCACAGGCACTTCAGGGATCAACACCATCTCTGCGCCGCAGACGATCCCAGCCATGACGGCAAGGTAGCCGCTGTTGCGTCCCATGGTTTCGATCACAAAAGCGCGCTGGTGGGAGGATGCCGTGTCGCGTAGTTTATCCACAGCCTCCATGATGGTATTCATGGCAGTGTCGGTGCCGATGGCGATGTTCGTGCCCCAGATATCGTTGTCGATGCTGCCGGGGATGCCGATCACTTTCACGCCTTTTTGCGAGAGCGCATATGCGCCATTCATCGACCCTTCGCCGCCGATCACGATCAACGCATCCATGCCCGCTTCATTCATTTTACGAATGGCATCGCGCTGGCCTGCTGGTTCCTGAAAACGCTTGCTTCGGCTGGTGAGCAAAATGGTCCCGCCGCGCTGCAGGATCCCACCCACGGAGCGGGCATCCATCGGGTGAAACTCGCCGTTGATCAAGCCTTCGTATCCGTTTTGAATACCGATAACTTGCAAGTTGTTGGTTAATGCGGTTCGCACCACAGCCCGGATGGCCGCGTTCATACCGGGTGCATCGCCGCCGGGTAAGTACCCCTACTGTAAATTTATTTACCATTGTCTGTTTCTTTCCTGATTTGATAATTGTCAAAATCGCGGGCCACCACCGTGTTTGGAAAAATGGATTGCGCTTCGGCGATCACATCTTTTCACGATAGCGGCGCGAAATATGAGTAAGAATTAGCTTTAACCCCCGCTTTTCTGGCGAGTTCCGCACCCATGCGTGCGGTGAGATGAGAGAATTGCTTTGCCATATCGGCTTCCTCATCCAGATATGTGGATTCGATGACAAGCGTATCGGCATCCTTGCAGGCTTCGAGCAGGTTGTCTGTTCGGCCGGCGTCTCCCACAAGGACGAGTTTACTGCCCTTTTCCCACGCCCCTAGCACATCGTCAGGTTTGATGCGTGTGCCATCGGCGAGGGTGATCTCCTTGCCATCGACCAAGTCACGGCGTTCCGGTCCGAATGGCACGCCGAGTTCATCCGCTTTTTGAGAAAGGAAGGGACGCCGCGATTTCTCTTCGAAAATATAGCCAAGGCAATCCGGGCTCGCGGTGAGTGACCGAAAATGCGGTAACGGTAAAATCCTCGGCGTCGAAAATGACCCCAGGTTTGATCTCTTTTAGAACCAGCGGCATGGGAGGTTGATTGCCGCGCAGGACCACATCAAATAGAAGCGTGCGCACGCGTTCGAGCGTGCTGTGACCGCCGTAGATCTCAAGTTCTTCGATGGCTTCCCAGCGCAAAAAAGTGGAAAGCAAACCGCCCAGTCCGAGAATGTGATCGAGATGGCCGTGGGTCAGCAGAATACGGGTCAGGCGTTTGAATCCGATGCCGATTGCAGGATCTGCCTTTGTGTACCCGCCGCAATCGACAAGGAAACGGTATTCATTATGGGAAACGATCTGTCCCGGAAAGCCCGCGTTTTGCAGAGGGCGCGGAGGCAGATGCGCAAGAAAAAGTATTTCGAACAAGGTTGATTCCTCAGGAAAACGTTTTGAAGACCTGGGGTGAATCGGGAATATAAAAGACGTAATGATAATCGGCGTTAAACCTCGCAATTGTACCTTAAAGAAATGGCCTTCCCGCCTTATGGGAAAGTGGAGAGCATCTGAAAGCATGGACTAAAAAAACTCCATCCACAGGAATTGTAAGTTTTTTCTCGAAGTTTGGTCTTTTTTGCCAGCCCGACATCACAAAAGATAACAGACCATTTGTGCTATAATCTTTTTGAATTCAATAAACGCAAATTTATATGATGTTGGGCAGATATAAAAGGATAGGATACATCTTCATCCTTTATCATTCCTCCTTCATCCCTTTAATATGCCACTCCTTAAACCATCAACCCCACCCAAGAAACCGACAAAACCTGCGGGCAAAACCCTTCCCCCTAAAAAAGGAGAAGCGCCGCATGGCAAAGGGAAAGTTCCCACCAGCCTCCGCCGCCTGCTCCCAGGCCGCCTGCGCTCTCCTTTGGGATCATCTTTCAGCGGAGCGCAAGCTCGATGTAGTGGGTATTCTCCTTGCATTCATTGGAGTTGTCATTATTCTTGGGCTGGTCTCGCTAACCCATTCCGAGCCGATTGAAAAATATTTTCCATCATCTCGCAAATTTTCGGCTGGGGCATTTGCATCCTTCCGCTGGGCATGTTGATCTTTGGCTTGTGGCTCGTCTTCCGTAAGATCGAACGCATTCCCCCGCTTTCCATTGAACGTGTTGTCGGCAGCCTCATCCTGTTCTTTTGGCTGCTGACCATCCTGCATACCTTCGTTGCCACAGCCGAAACCGCCGAAGCCGTCGCCCTCAAAGGCATTGGCGGCGGATACATCGGCGGAAAATTTCAATGGGTTCTTTGGATCGGGTTCGGCAGCGGCGGAGCCTTCACCGCCCTCGTCGCATGGCTGGGGATCGGCATTGCCATATTGCTCGACAAACCCGTGCAGGAATTATTCTTCTGGCTCGGACCGTTATTCGCCTGGATCCGGAAACTGCTGAAGCAGGCCCATCGCTTCAAACGTACCGACACCTGCTCCTGTTTCGACAGAGGAATTCACCCTGATCGACGCTTCTGCCATGCCCGAAGTGAAGCCCGCGGCGGCTGAGTCCAACCCACGCGCACGACCAGCGGCGCAACCGTCATTCATTGACATTACCAAACGTCAGCGATATTCTCGACTCCGGGCAATGCCCCATCCATCAATGAAGATTTCATCCAACAGCGCGCAAGATTAATTGAAGAGACTCGCCTCCTTTGGCGCGCCAGCGCAGGTCGTTACGATCAGCCGTGGACCATCGATCACGCAGTTCGGAGTGGAACCGCTTTTCCTTGAATCCCGAGGCGGCGTGCGGACCAAAGTCCGTGTAAGCAAGATCGCATCCCTTCCGATGATCTGGCGCTCGCCTTGGCTGCTCCCCGCATCCGTATTCAAGCGCCGTGCCGGGGTCACAGCTATGTGGGTATTGAAGTGCCTAACGAAGAAATGGCGATGGTGGTTTGCGCGATATTTTGGAAAGTGAAGTTTACAAACGCAATACCAAGCCGTTGAGTTTTGCGCTTGGACGCGATGTGGCCGGACTCCCCATTATTGCCAGCATCGAAAGCATGCCGCACATGTTAATCGCAGGTACCACGGGTTCTGGTAAATCTGTGTGTGTGAATTCCATCCTCACCTGTATGTTGTTATACAACACCCCTGATGATTTGCGTATTGTCCTCGTCGATCCCAAACGTGTGGAATTGACCGGGTACAACGGCATTCCGCATTTACTCGGCCAAGTAGTTGTTGAAATGGATCGCGTGATCGGCGCTTTGCAGTGGATGACCCGTGAAATGGATAAGCGTTATCACCCGTTTGCGCAGGTGGGTTCGCGTAACATCACTGATTACAACGCGAAAATGAAATTGCAGGGACAGAAAAACTGCCCTTCCTCGTGGTCATCATCGACGAATTGGCCGATCTGATGATGATCGCCCCTGATGAAACCGAAAAGACCATCACACGTCTTGCACAGCTGGCACGTGCCACGGGTATTCACATGATTCTCGCCACCCAGCGGCCATCGGTGGATGTGGTGACGGGTCTCATCAAAGCCAACTTCCCGGCGCGCATCGCCTTCGCTGTTGCATCCAATACCGATAGCCGCGTGATCCTCGATCAGCCGGGCGCGGAACGTTTGCTTGGCCGCGGTGACGTGCTCTATCAAGCGCCCGATGCGCCGTCTGCTGCGCGTTTGCAGGGTGTATTCGTTTCAGATCATGAGATTAAAACCTCGTGGAATATTGGCGCAACCAGGCAGGCGGAGCAAGCCCTTATGCCGTAGCGGGTTCCAACCCCGCAGACCCGTGCCGACCAATGTTCCGCTCAAAAAGACTCCGCTTTGGGATGATATGGCCAAGGTCGAAGGCGATCCGCTTTTCAATGATGCTGTGGAGCTTGTCCGCAAGGAAGGCCGTGCATCTGTTTCCATGCTGCAGCGCAGGTTGCGCATCGGCTACACCCGCGCCTCCCGCATCGTGGGATAAGATGGAGGACAAGAAGATCGTCGGTCCGCCTGAAGGCGCCGGCACAAATGCGGGCCGTGCTCGATTATGGACAGACTGCACCTGACCAAAAGATGATGGAATGTGGTTTTGTAATCAAAACCCGGGACAAAATCCTGAGTTTTCATAAACCCTATCCGACCCTGGGGAATTGGGTTTATGATACATAGTATAATTTCACTCATCATTCCCTCGGAGGAACTATGACCGAAAACAAGACAAATCCTGAGCAAGGTCGAAGGATCCGTGTATTAGTCGCCAAACCCGCCTGATGGGCATGACCGCGGCGCAAAAGTCGTGGCGCGGCCTTGCGTGATGCCGGCATGGAAGTGATTTACACCGCCTGCGCCAAACCCTGAAATGATCGCGGAAGCCGCGCTTCAGTAAGATGTGGATATCGTTGGACTATCGATCCTTTCCGGCGCGCATATGGCACTTACACCGCGCCTGTTGGAATTACTGAAAAATAATGGTCAATCCCATGTAAAGATCTTTGTCGGAGGTATCATCCCCGACGAAGACCTGCAGCGTTTAAAGAAATGGGCGTGGCAGAGTGTATGGACCCGGGTGCTTCCACCGAAGACATTATCCGCGACGTCAAATTGGCGGTGACGGGTTAACCTGTTCTCACACACAGAGCCTGTGCTCTGTGTTTTTTTCGTCGAAAACAAACCAAGGTGAACGGAGATAGTCAGAGTGTATCCATCCCCGTTCATCTTTGATTGTTTCGATGGGATGATCCTGAAAAATATTCAATGACCTATTCTCAAGCAGTCCTCAATGGCGAACGCCTGCACTCTCCCGCCTGTTGACCCAGGTGGAGAATGACGCGTTGGAAGGCCGCGCCGCGTTGATCGAATTGTTTGCGCACAGGCAAGGCGCATTTGATCGGTGTGACGGGTTCGCCCGGCACAGGCAAACCTCGCTGGTGAATCAGAAGGCGCTTCATTATCGCAAGACGGCGCAGAAGCGTGGCGATCATCGCTGTTGACCCTTCCAGCCCGTTCACAGGCGGCGCGGTGCTTGGTGACCGTGGCGCATGCGTGACCTCCGGGGTGACACAGCCGTATTCATCCGCTCGATGGCGACGCGTGGTTCGCTGGGTGGCCTTGCGCAATCCACTGCGAACATGGCTCAGGTCTTCGATGCGGCTGGCTACGAGATCATTCATCATCGAAACTGTCGGCGCTGGTCAAAGCGAAGTGGATGTTGCCCGGCTTGCGCACACCACGCTGGTGGTCGAAGCGCCCGGCCTTGGCGATGATATTCAAGCCATCAAAGCTGGCATTTTGGAGATCGCCGATATTTTGGTGGTCAATAAATCTGACCGCCCCGGCGTGGAAAATACTGAAAAGGCTTTGAAGTCCATGCTTGATCTGGCACACCCAGCCGAGCGGATCTTTCAACATCACGGCACCGCCATGCGGACATCCTACGATCAGACTTCGGGCGGGCCTGCTTCAAAACAAGATTCATCGTCAGCGCCGATATGGATTCCTCCCATTCAGCGCACGATTTCCACCGAAGGCAAAGGCATCGCAGAATTGGCTGAAGCCATTGCGCGGCATGTGGCGCACTTAACTCACAGCGGCGGTTGGGCCGTTCGTGAGCGTGCCAGGCTCGAGGTCGAGTTGGATGCGTTGATCCAGGAGACTCTGGTCAGCCGATTTCGTGAGCAGGTCTCACAAAGTCAGTATGAAGACGCGCTGACGAAGATGATCCAAAGAAAGATGTCTCCGTGGGAAGCCGTCAAGTTATTGATGAACGGAGGTTGAGATGAGCATCATTTATGGTGAGCGGATCAGGCTGCGTGCCACCGAGCGGGAAGATGTGAAAAGTTTTCATGCCTGGGTGAATGACCCCGGAAGTGACACGCTATTTATCGCTTTCACTTCCGATTTCGAATGTGGATGAAGAGAACTGGTTTAACTCCATGAGCCAGCGTGCGCAAAGCGAAAAGACACTTTCGATTGAAGTGCGCGACGGCGACGGCTGGAAGCTGATCGGCAATAGCGGGGTGTTCGATGTCGATCAGGTGACCCGCTCCGCTGAACTTGGAATCATGATCGGCGAAAAAAGTGAATGGAACAAAGGCTACGGCACGGAAGCCATGCTGCTTTTGGCCCGCCATTGTTTTGATACCTTGAACCTTAATCGTGTTCATTTGCGCGTATATGCGGAAAATCTGCGTGCGAAGCGCGCCTATGAAAAAGCGGGCTTTTTGGAGGAGGGACGTTTGCGCGAGGCGGTTTATAAACATGGAAAGTATGACGATGTGATCGTCATGAGTATATTACGTTCGGAATGGGACCAGAGGAAAGGCAAATAATAGATGCATCATGTTCATCACGACCTGAGTGTACGGCGGAATTAAGTTGTTTGCAGGTACCGTCTCGCCGGGAACTTGCCCAAAAAATAGCAGATTACCTCGGTCAGCCGTGAGCGGCCGTGAGTGATCGAATTCCCGAATGAAAATCTTGCGAAGCTAAATGAAGCGTGCGGGGACAGGATGTTTATGTGATCCAGACTACATCGTCGCAGTGCATCGCAATTTGATGGATTGCTCATTATGATCCAGACCCTGCGTTTGATCCCGCGGCCCGTATTACGGCTGTGATCCCGTATTTATGCTATGGCCGCTCCGATAAAAAAGATCAGCCGCGAGTGCCGATCACCGCGCGTTTGGTCGCGGATATGCTCGAAGTTGCAGGCGCAGATCGTTACATGACCCTCGACCCGCATGCGGGTCAGGTGCAGGGATTCTTCTCGATCCCCGGCGATGTTTTGACTGCCTCTCACTTGCTGGTGGGGCATATCAATCGAAACATGCGCCAGGATATGAAAGATCCGGTCGTGGTTTCTGTAGACCTTGGCTTTGCCAAAAAGGGACGCAACTACGCCGCAGATATGGATATGCCCATCGCCTTCATCGAAAAACGTCGTCACGGAAATGACGCCAATGCCGAAGCATTGACCCTCATTGGCGATGTCAAAGACCGCGATGTGATCATCGTGGATGATGAAGTGGATACGGGCGGCTCGATCGCCCAGGCTGTGAATGTGGTCAAGAATAATGGCGCGCGCAATGTGTATCTCGCTTTTGTACATGCCATCCTTTCTCGCAACGGTGCGGAACGATTGGCCTCCCTGCCCATCAAGCATATCATCACGACTGACTCTGCTCCGCTTACTCCTGAAAAATGGAAATTTCTCGAAGGCCGCATCACCGTACTTTCTGTCTCTGAGCTGCTGGGCGAAGTGATCAAACGCGCCCACGAAGGCCGCTCGGTTGGAGAGATGTTCAACGAATAAACCTTCCATATGCCCGAACTCCCCGAAGTAGAAACGTTTGCCCGCGCGCTGAAACCGGAATTGGTTGGCAGTACCATCCTCTCTGCCGATTTGCGCTGGGCGCGTACGCTTGCCATTCCTTCGCCTGCTCAATTTAGAAAACAGGTGGCTGGGCAAAAGATCGTGGATGTTTCGCGCCGCGCAAAATACCTCGTCATCCATCTGAAAGATTACAATCTCCTGATACATTTGCGCATGAGCGGAGATTTGGTCATAAGAACAGGTAAAATCAGGGCTGAAAAACACGACCGCCTGCTTTTACACCTTTCTGGTAACAAGACCCTGGCGTTCAATGACACCCGTAAATTTGGGCGCGTGTGGCTCACCGACCAGCCCGAAAAAATTCTCAGTAAACTCGGCCTCCGAACCGCTCGAAAAAGATTTTACAGCGCGTTGGCTCTTTGAAAATTTACACACCCGCAAACGCCAGCTAAAACCACTGCTTCTCGACCAATCTTTCATTGCGGGTCTCGGCAATATTTATACAGATGAATGCCTGCATATCGCAAAACTTCATCCGCTTGCATTATCGAATACCGTCAAGCTGGAACAGGCCGAAGCTCTTCATAAGGCGATCCGCGCCGTGCTCAAGAAGGCATTCGCCGCAACGGTGCCAGCATAGATTGGGTGTATCGCGGCGGTGATTTTCAAAACCATTTCGTGTGTACGATCAGGATGGCAAGCCCTGCCCTGATTGCGGCACAACAATACAAAAGTTTACCGTTGGCCAGCGTGGTACGCATGTCTGCCCGAAGTGCCAGGTTCTTGAAAGGAAATAAATCATGGAACTTCAATTTGAAACAGTTACTTGGCCTGTGCCCGCCGTATGGGCTGTGGGTCTTGTGGTGTTGTTGATCGGCTTTATCGGTTTTTGGATTCAATCTGCGCACGAACAAAAAATAACCGCCGCTGAAGTGCAGGCGGAGGCCAAGATCAGAGAAGCTGAAAATAAGATGATCCTTGCAGCTCATGAGACGGGCGAACAGCAAACTGATAACCCCGGCTTGTTGCGCCTCAAAAAGAAAATGCCCACTACTCGCTTGAAATGGATGGAAGGGTCGTCGGCAAACCCCTTTCGCCAGACGAAAAGCGGCGCTTGATCGAACTGATCACGATCTTTCGTCCGTGGCTCGATGGCGGACAGCCTTCCCAGCCTGCCTCTCAACTCGCCGCACCGACTCAATCCCAGCCGATGCCTGTTTCTGTTCAATCAACAGCGCCTCGTCCCATGCAGCCGATCATGACCGTTTCCGCAAAGGCGGAAGCCGATAAAGCGATACGGGCGATGAGCATTGTCAATCAGATCGATACGGTTTTACAGGCGCGCCTCGCAGACACCCCTCTTGAAAAAAGCGGGCATTCGTTTGCAGGAATCCGCCGAAGGTGGTGTGGAAGTGATCGTGGGTCTGGAAAAATTTGCCACTAGCGGACGATGTCCGGGGATGCGGCGATCAAGAAAGAGATCCGCGCCGCCATCGCCGAGTGGGAAGAAAAATACGTACCTGGGGCGAGATAAAAAGACTATTCCCTCTTATATCGAGCCGATAATACCGGCAATTCCGCTTTCGGCGCTCTCTGCGGTCACATTGGGCGCATAAAGCTGTCGCAATGCATTCGTGCTGTATGGCGATCCCACGCACAGTAAATCGTATCCACCTCCTTGATCTCAGACAATATCTCCTCGACCACATTGCCTTGACGCGCTTTTACGCTGGCAGTTAACCCGTCATCTTTGCCACGCTCAACGCCTCGCGCAGACTCCGCCCAATGGGGGTATCTGTCTCTGTCAGGTTTTCCAGTTCTCGCGGACGATCCGAGCGGTGGGGTAATCCAGCTCCATTGGCGGAACAATATGGAGCAAGGTGACTTCTGCGCGGCTTTTCATCGCCATTTGCATGGCAATATGTTCCGCGGTGACTTCGTATCCAAGCCCGCCGATGCAGATCAATATCTTTTTCAGCGGAAGTTTTGATTCAGGCACATACAGGATCGGTTGTTCGATCTCTTCCATTAAATGACGAATGGAGCGCCCCCGTCAGCAGGCGGCGGATCTGTGGACGTCCCAGTGGGCCGAGTACAACGATGTAGTCACCCTGACGAGCTTTTTGTGGATGACATCTTCCTGCATTGCCATTTTCCACAAGCAGGTCATATTCCACTTGATTTTTCTTGAATAATTCAATGGCACGCTCGAACACATCTTCAAGCGGATTATGGTCGTCAATGGCTGCGGGATTTAATTTTTCATTCACACCCAGTAAAGTAATTTTGGCATTGATATTTGAAGCAAGCCAGATGCCATATTCAATGGAAGGCCAGGTTCCTGTGAATCCGTTGGTTGCGATTATAAGTCAGGTGTCGCAAGATATCCATTTAGCGAAATAAGAATACGCCCAAAACTCCTGCGCCAAGCAGGACCAGGGGCGAGGAATTTCAAACCATAGAGCAACGGCGCTTGCCGCTGCGATGAACAATGTTCGTCTATCGATTTTCTTAGTTCGCCCACATGGAAAAGCTCCCAAGCCACCATGATGATCAGCGCAGCGATCGCCGGACTCATGCCTTTTACAAATCCCTTAAGCCAATCTTCCTGTTGAAAACGCTGAAGGATGGATGCCACAGCCAGCATCATGACGGTAGGAGGCAGCACCGCGCCAAGCAAAGCGGTAAATACACCGGGGATTCCGCCTGCTGCGTAACCAACAAACATCGCAAGTTTTAGCGCTTCGCTTCCCGGTAATACGTTGGAAAAACCAACCGCTTCAACAAATTGCTCCTCGCTCATGACCTTGCCGACGGCTTCTTTGTAAAGCAGGCCGACCGATGCTGGTCCGGATGGCGAAAGCAGGTTTACTTTCAGGAACATCCACAACAGACTGATCCAGACAGAGAACTTTGATAGATTCATGATGAAAGTAGAAAGATTCCAACAAGGCCAGCCAGGATTACAATGACCCGCTCGGGCGCTTTGAACCACATGGCAAGCAGGCTGACGATGCCAATCCCCCAGCCGACCAGACCCTGGTCTCCCCGCCCTTTTCAAATATTTTCCAGGTTGTAAAGACCATGAGGATTGAAATGAGGGGCAAGACCTTCCACAAAATGACCCACCCAGGCTTCACGTCGCAGGCGATGGAGGATCATGGTTACACCTAGAATGATAAGCGTGGGCGGCAATATGGATGCGAGTAAAGCCACCAATCCGCCGGAATGCCGGCAGGGCATATCCGATGTACATGGCGAGTTGAAGTGCGTCACTGCCAGGTAATACTGAGGAAAATCCCACAGCTTGAATAAATTGGCTTTCGGTTACAAATCTGCCTATGGCTTCATGATAGAGTAACCCACGGAAGCCGCCCGGGGTGTTGAGTAAATTGACTTTGATGAAAGTCCAGAAGAGTTGGGAGAGGATGTCCACGGTTTAAAGTTTTGAAAGCTCAGGAAAATATGATGTGTCTGGAATATTTAATTCTCGAAAGTGTATCATATCCTTGATTGTGGATGGCGAGGTAATTTTGTTCAAATCTGTGTAATTACCGCGCCTTCCATTTTCAGGAGACCATTCCTTTGTCTTCGCAGCCCGCCTTTGCCGCCGTAGCCGTGGAGTTTGCCGTCTTTGCCGATGAGGCGGTGACAGGGGATGACGAGTGGCATGGGGTTTGTGGCGTTGGCGCGGCCCACGGCACGGTAGGCGTGTGGGTGTCCGATCTGCGCGGCGACATCGGCGTAGGTGAGAATTTCTCCGTAGGGGATGGCATATACAGCGTAATGCTTTTTTGTTGAAATGGTTTTGAAAATCCCCCAATCGATCTAAAGGGTGAAATCACGGCGTTTGCCTTTGAGGTTTTCCCCAGTTCTTTTGACATGGGGATGGATCACTTTTGATTTTGTTCCACTGTCGCTTTCAGTCGGAACAGATGTTGAATCAGTTCGGGCTGAGAGTCTGCCCATTCAACAGAGACCAGACCTAAGTCGGAGGGCAGATGCGTAAATCTCCGAGGGGAGTGTTGTTCAATTCACCAAGATAAATTTTTAGGGGAGAGAATGTACATTGTATCGTCCTCAAAAAAAAAAAAGCTAAAAGTGTTTGCATTCCTGAAATTGTCGGACAATCGTAGGGCAAGCGTAGGTCAGGCGTCAAAGTACGTTTTTGTAACCGTGATAAATTTACATTCGTAAGGGTGATTTCTCTTCTCCTCCTTTACCAAGAGAACCGCGGTCGGCGTCCGCGGTTCTCGTATTTAACGAGATACTGGCAGTATAATTGTTTCATCAAATTCCTGCGAGGTATATATGCCCATTCAAATCACAATCGTGGCCTTGGTCAAATTCATACTTCAATGGGGCTGGCGCTCGCGGCCCATAAGAAATTCCATTCTGCGGGTTGGACACGATAAAAAGCGGATCTGGAACGCGAAGCCCAGCAAAAGATGCAATCGACAAGGCGGAGCACAACCCGTTCACCGCTGTGCGCGACGCGCGGATCGTGGTGCTGGCAATGCCTGTCAGTCAAGTGCGCGAGACGTTGGAGTTTATCGCTCCCGATCTACAGGAAAACACTGTAGTGCCTCGATACTTCGCCTGTAAAATCGAATGTGGCGAAGTGGGCGAAGGAATTACTACCCGAAGGGCGATATTATGGGATTGGCCTTAATTAACCCTGTTTACATGCACGACTTCCCATTCGGTCAGGCCGCGCGAAAGCTGATTTGTTTGCGAATGGCCAGTTCCTCAACGACGCACCCTACGGAACCCCAGAAGAAGCGGTGACCACGGCTGTGGTTTTGTGCGCCTTTTGGAGGCGCTGCCTTGCTTGCCGATCCCATGGAATCAGACGGATTAATGTCCACTACGCATATTTTGCCGCAACTTTGTAGCGGGCTTCATTGTTGAACGCCACGGTTGACCAGCCCCGGGCTGGCTGGAAGCCCGCAAGGTGGCCGTGCTTATGCAACTGTGACTGCAGGGCTGGCCTATCAGGACGAAATCGATTCGCTGCGGATCTCACTCCCTACAAAACCGCGCGGGCATGATCCACGCATTGGATGTGATGATCGCGGCGCTGCGTGGTTTCCGTGATGACATTGAAAAGGAAGATGATGACGGGGTTGCTGCCCGCCTCGGAAGCAGCGCTGGAAGGACGTCAGCGTTGGTTGAGCGGAGAGGAGTCTCTGCGGATTGGACAAGGGTGCCCGCTCCGGAAGCAGTAGATATGCCGACCTTCTCCGAAAGATTTTGGCGGCATGTTTGTAAAAAACACACCAAAAATGAGTTGTTATTGTTACATCGTTGAATGTTCTGATGGAACCTGTTTACACCGGGCTGGACGACTGACCCTGAAAGAGACGCGTTTCGCAAAGACAATAAAGGCGTTGGCGCAAAATACACGAGCACCCGCCGACCTGTGAAACTGGTCTACCTCGAATCCCAAACCCAATCGTACCGAAGCCAAGAAGCGCGAGCTTACAATCAAGCGAATGAAGCGGGAACAAAAGGGAAAGTTGATCGAGGCAGGAAAAGTAAATAGTAAGTAATAAATGAAAAAAGGCCCGGGATATTTTCCCAAGGCCTTAATTTTTTAATTGTTTGACGATTCTGCTGCTATCCTGTAAATAACGGCAAATGTCCCAGCGATATGATGTGCTGTCGTAATCAACATCCCTCAAGTTTTTTCCGCGCTCGCGAGTACTGGCCTGTACCAGTTCGGTGTCGCCGAGAAATATTAAGAATGGCGATCCGCAATCCGGGCTTGATCTCGAACAATGGTAATTCACGCGAGTACCTGCGATCTCAATGGAATAGGTGTCATGAGTGGTGTGTGGATTTCCTCTTGATGGGAATGATATTTTGCGCACTTGAAGTTTATCATAACTCTAATCGAAACTGAAATAATCGGGCATAGAAAATTTGTGCTATACTTGCCCATGCCAGTCACTCGTGCTTCCGAAATCGGGAATCTCTATTGCCGCCCTCACGGTGGTATCGCAAAAAGGGATTGGATCAGCGAACCAGGCTGAGATGGCCGCCTGGGACGGAGCTACATCACAGGCATGGGCGCAAAGCCCTCGACTCGTCTCTCTCGCGGACCTTTGGCCTGATCCTGTTTCTACGGGCATTGATCCTGCTCGTGGCATATTGCACTGCGCAGTTATAAATTCATCGGAGAATCATGTCTGATCTGTTCAACCGCCTTGCCTATTTACAAACCCGGGCGACCGAACGCCCAATCTCGATCTGGCGCGTGACCTTGCCGCGCGCAACGACAAGGCGGCATCCGTGATCGCGCAAAACATGTGGAGTGAAAAACAAGAACATTCACTGGGACTGCATCCACGTCATGTATGATTGGCATCATCGATCCTGAACTCATTGCGCCCTACGCCGAGGTGATTTCATCAAGCTGTTGAAAAGCAGACACAACGATATGGTCTAAAAGCGCGACCGCGCTGGCTGAAGTGGCAAAAGTCAGACCCGATATCATCTTCAATCATTTGGATGACACCGTGCTGGGCCAGAGATGAAGGTTCTGGTTATCACCATCGATAATTCCGTCTCCGCGCTGGCGCACACCGCCGCAAATGACGAGTACAACAAAGCCATTTTTTCCATACCTGCTCAAGTATTTATCGGGACCTAAGGCCCTTAAGTGAGGAAGTTCCGCAAGATGCAGAGAGAACGCCGCCTGCTGTGAATGAATCCAACAAGGATGATTTCATCAAAGTCCTCAGGAAAAGAAATTGACGATCTTTCCGCGCGGCATTTACCCGTCTGGGTCGTATCATAAGGCTGGCTGAAAAATCTAAACTTCATTGGTCACTAAAAATGCTTTGTATCTAGTTTCCTTGCCCTCTTTATCTTTGCCCTGTTCTTCTTCCGCAAATCCCATTCAACGGAAGGGAAGCGGGTTTGCCTGGTGGCCGCATCATCTATACGGATACACGCGGCTGGGGCAAGTGGAGAAGCCTCTCTTTACCCGGCACTCGAGTTGACAGCAAGCCCGATTACCTCGTCAAAAAGAATGGGCAGATCATCCCCGTGGAAGTGAAATCTGGCCGCGCACCGAAGCGCCGTATGATCTGCATATTTATCAACTTGCGGCATATTGTCTACTTGTGGAAAAACATACGGGAAGCAAATCCGCCGTATGGGACTATCCATTACGAGAACCGCGATTTCGCCGTGGATTATACCCACGAGCTGGGAGACCGCCTGATCGACCTTCTGGGAGATATGAAAGTGGACGAACACAAGCATGATGTTGCGCGCCTGCTACGAACAAGCTGGACGTCAGGCAAAATGCGGTTTCAAGAATATTTGTGACTAAAGCCTTGCCCTTGAAACTAGGGATACGTTGTGAGATTACAAAAGGTATAATTTCGTTATGCCATCCTTCCCGCCAAACATCCTGTGGTCACGGCTTCATCGGAAAATGCCTGAAGCTTTTGCTGAAGCCGAAGGGATGGCAATTTCTTCCTCAAAGAGAGAGGAATCTGCGGCGCCTTGCAGTACCTCAGGCCGATGAAGAACTCCGCAAGCGTAAAAAAGGCGAGTTCGACATGCCCATCGCCGTTGGTGGGGATGGCAGTGTCCTGCGGGCGGGCTTCATTTGTGCGCTCCCAGCGGTGTGCCGATCTCGTGAATCTTGGCAGGCTGGGCTTTTTGATCCAGATCGATCGCAAAGAATGGGCGAGTATTTTGCAAAACTATTCAATGGCGAAGCGTGGATCGAGAGTCGCATGATGCTGCGCGCTGAACATATCCGTGGGTGAAAGCCTCGGCAGTTCCAATGCACCGAATGAAGTCGTCGTTGCACGCGGACAAAACCTGCGTCCCGTGCGTCTGACCGCTTCGGTGGATGATCGTCGTCTCACCAGCTATGTTGCAGATGGACGATCGCCTCCACAGCGACAGGTCCTGGCAGCGTGGGTTCTTAAGCCGCAGGCGGGCCCATTCTTCCGCCTGAGTTACGCAATAATATTTTACTTTGTACCCATTGCTCCGCATCTCTGTAGATCGTGCAGTGGTTTTGTCGGAAGCGTCTTCGGTTAGCATTGTTGTGAAAAGTCGATGCCTGGTTCTCAGTGTGGATGGTCAACCGCCGACACCGTTGATGGAAGAAGACCAGGTGAAAGTGACCAGTCATGGGGATGTCACCGCGCAATTTGTCCGCTTTGGTGACCCTGGTTATTTTTATCGCAATATTACAGCGCACATGAACGAAAATTCTTTAGGATTTCCACGATGACCAATATAGAGAATAATCCAGCTGTTACCTACCGTTATGCCTACCCCGGCCGTGAGACTGGTTTGCGTTGTAAACGGGCCGCGAAAGCACCGATCTGCGCCCCCGTGTGCGCGGCTGCACGCCCACTGGGCATCTCAGCAAGGGGATTGCGTCAACCAGCATCAGAAAATATTCAATACTTGCTGAATCATACGATTATTTGATCGTGTTCTTTACATCGGCAACTCTTTCGGGGCTGGCCGCGGTTGCCACGATCATCATTACATCCATTATCTGGGGCATCTTTATTATTGGGCTTGCCCCGCTTGCAGGTTCGATGATCGCCAATGTTACACGCCGTTTTGTGAAAAATCACCGCTCGCCCGCTTTGAATTACACGCTGGTGGCAGGCATGATCGTTGGCACAATTTCCTGTTTTGCTGATGTGAGCGGCCCGCCCGCTTTGTTTGTCATGCTTTCCGGGGGCACGGATGTGATGAGTGGAATATCCTTTTTTCTCGCCCGTGCTCTGGCAGATCGTTTATCTTGTCATCGCCACACCGCTGGCATATTCCCACTTCTCAGGTCTGGTCTTTAGACAATAGCCTATGCTCACTGAACTTCACATCCAAAATTTTGCCATTATCGATAAACTCGACCTGCGCTTTGACTCCGCCTGATCATTCTCACGGGTGAAACAGGTGCGGGCAAATCCATCATCCTCGACGCGGTGGTCATGCTCATCGGCGGCAAGGCAGATGACCTTTGTGCGCACTGATCCAGACGCCGCATTTGTCGAAGCGGTGTTCCAACCGAAAGTATCCAGAAAAAGAAGCGGTCACTGAAGTCCTCACCCGTGAGGAACCGTTGGATGATCCGAATTATGTGGTCCTGATGCGCGAGATCCGCAAGGAGGACGCAGTGTGGCGCGCGTGAATGGCCCGACGGTCAATGTCGGTTTGTTACGTGAACTTGGCGCATTGTTGATCGGACATCCACGGGCAGGCGGAACATCTCTCGCCGCGCGATCCCCGCGCACACCTCGGCCTGCCTGACGCTACGCGGAAGCTGCAAAGCCCCTTGACGATTATCGCCAGAGCTATCAATCCTGCTTGGGTTGCGCTGGCGAACTTTCTGAACTACGAAAAGCGCAATCGGATGCGGAACGCCGCACCGAAATGCTCACATCAGGTGGAGGAAATTGAACTGGCCCACCTGAAAACTGGCGAGGACGAGGAATTGCGCAAGGAACGTGACCGTCTGGCAAATGCCGAGTCTCTGGCGCAGAATGCCCAGGAGGCGCTGGCTGTCCTCGATGAAGGTTCGCCTGAAACACCCGCCGCCACCGACCTGATCGGTCAGGCCGCACAGGCATTAGCCGCCCTCGCAAAGATTGACCCTGAACAAGCTGAGCTTGCGAATCAGGCTGAACTCATGCTCGATACGATCTCAGATGTCGTTCATGGCTTGCAGAATTATCTTGAAGAGATCGAATTCAACCTCAAAAGACTCGATGAAGTGGAAGAACGGGTTTTGACCTGGATCCATTCACTCGCCACACGCGCAAATATGGCGGGCAACATTCCTGCGGTACTTTCCTATGGCGCTGATGCCCGCAAACAGTTGGAAACCCCTAACGGGCGCGGTGGAACGGATTAACGAATTGGAAATGCAGGAAGGGAACTGCTCGAAAACTCTCGCCAAACATGGCGGCTCGCTTTCTGAAAACGCAAATCTGCAGCGATCACAATGGGCAAGTGAATCGAAACCGAACTCATGCCGATCTCAGAATGGAAGCGGCCCAGCTTCGGTGTGGACTTCAAACCAAACCTGATGAATGGCATTCCCATTGCCTGATGGTACGCATCGCGTTCGATCAAAATGGTTTCGATCGCGTGGAATTCCCCGATCGCGCCGAATCCCGGTGAAGGCCCCCGCCGCTGGTAAAGATCGCCTCCGCGGTGTGAGAGACCTCGCGTTTGATGCTCGGCTTGAAGAACGTGTTGGCCCGTGCTGATCAAGTCTCCATCTCTTATTTTTGATGAGATTAATTAGGCATTGGCGGTCGTGTAGGCATGGTGGTCGGTCAGAAACTTTGGAATCTTTCGCGTTCACACCAGGGTCTTTTTGCGTCACCCATCTTCCCCAACTCGCTGTTTTTGGTGACCAGCATTATCAAGTCCAAAAGCTTGTGGATAAGGGCCGCACATTGACACGCGTGGAAAACGTCGAAGGCGAACCGCGCCTGCTCGAACTTTTGCAGATGCTTTCATGAAGTGGGCGAAGGCACATTGCGATCCGCACACGAACTGGCCGCAAACCGCGCGCCAAATGGTCAAGAGTACGAAAAATAAATCGTAGTCATTGAAACAAGGCATCCCGCAGGTTCGTCAGTCTTTCGACCTCAAGCCTGCGGGATGTTCCTTTGATTATTACCAATGATGAGCGCCAGGGTGAGGGGGCACCCCTGGCGCTCATCGTTGACAATATTACTACTATCTTTTATTTTTGCAAGGGCTTGTAGATTAATGTTGTATAAGAAATTTTGAGCTTGTGCCCCGAGTAGTGAATTCGAACCTACATCTAAGCCTTAGGAGTGCTTCGTTCCATCCGTTGAACTATCAGGGCGATACTGGGAATTATACACAAAAAGGTTTAAAATATACTCCACGCCGAATCTTCCTCCTATTCTTCCTGCTGGTCACAGCATGTTCACAGCCCGCTTCTCAAACAGCGACGGCACTTCCAGTCAGCACACTTTGCACCCACAATGCCTTCTTGAAGCCGAAGTGCCCACCTCAACGGTTACGCCGATTCCGATCCCCCGCGCGTGAAAAATATACGCTCAACACCTTCATCGATTACACCTTCACTTCATTGATAAATCGGAAACCATCGTCTACCCGAATCACACGCCAGGGCAAGCAACTACCTCCCTCACGCTTGCCGTTGCTCCGAATTTTTGGCCGAACTGTTTTTATGTCATGGAAATAAAAGTGGATGGGGTCAAGGGTTACGAATTACACCTCAACCTTAATCGACCTCGACATTCCGCTTCCGACCCACTCGAACCTGATTCCGTTTCGACAGTGTCTCTGCGCTATAGCATCTTCCTCCCTTACACCAGGTCAACAGTCAACGCGCGCATCTTTGGGTACAGTGAAACTAAAATTTAATCCGTGAACTGGTATCTGCATTCATTGCGCTGTTCAAGGATGGCGACTGGGTCATCCACAACCGTGGTCGCATGGCGAATATCTCGTGTATCCCATTGCGGATTTTGAAGTCAACGAAATTTGCAGACCCGCAGACCGCCCCGTCATCGCCACCAGCGGATCTGCTGAACCAAATGGTGAGTTCACACGCTATACATTAACTGCTGGCGTGCTTTTAAGTGATCTCCGCCAGCCGTGATTTTCAGGTATCCACTACGCAGATGGGTGAGACGACCGTTTACAGCTACTATTCTACGGGGAGAAAATGCGGGGCGTTGCCGCTTAAGGTTACTCAGTGCACAGGCCATTCAAGTCTTCTCGCAGATGTTCGGGCTGTATCCGCATAAAACGCTTTCGTTGATCGTCATCGCTGATTTTCAAGACAGCATGGAATTCCTCTGCGCTGTATTTTCACAGCCGCAGTTTCTATAACCTGTATGACGGAAGTCTGCAAAGTTACCTGGTCGCTGTGGCTGCGCACGAAACCGGGGCATCAATGGTGGTTCGATCAGGTCGCGAACGATCAGGCGCAGGAACCCTGGCTGGATTTAATCCCCGCGACCACCCATTCGGAAGCGATCTATTATGAAGTCGCAACTCAGGATGCGTCAGGCGGCTGGCGGTGGACGATCCATCGATTTCTTCGAACCGTTCGGGGAGATCAACATCCCCGTGTACGAAGGCTAGAACGCGACACGTATAAATACATTGTCTATTTCAACGGCGCACATTTTATGAAAGACCTGCGCGGACGCATCGGCGATGAAGCCTTCTTCGCTTCTGCAGGATTGGTTGCCAACTGTGGGCTAAGAGGATCGTCTCAGGCGATGATTTCTCTCGTATTCTCGACATACCGATGCAGATTACTCTGACATTGTGAGCGAATATTTCAAGAACAGGTGAAAAGGAAAACAGAAAACAAGCCCAACCTTATCAAACTCCATGCTACATCATCGCCGCTCCCATTTTTTCGGCAATCCTATCCTTCATGAAGTTCGTACCTGGTTCGGCCCAATCAGGACACTCGCTTTCTTGTTGTATTTGCTGATCTGCATGTGCTGGGACCCCGGTCTGCATTTTGCTTAGCCAAAAAAGAAGTTGTTAGGGTGTAAGGTCACATACCTGGTGCTGGCGTTCATTTTCCTGTTCATCCTTTTTATTCTGATCAATCCATTGTGGATGCCGAGCAGTGTCCACTTGTAAACAGATCGAATCAAGGCAAATTGGTCAGGTATGAGTGTGTGGACACGTCGAGCGATGACATGAGCTATCGCCGCGAGTTTATTGTGGAAGGATCTGATGGCTGGCTGGTCATGCGGCTCGTTGAGGATTAGGCGCTGACCTCCTGTCGAAAAGAAGAAGCAGTTATCGGCAGATGCGAAGCGTGAAGCAATGTTTCGGGCGAAGATAACAGGAAAGAGGCGGTCCATCTTAAATAAGATGGACCGCCTCTTTGTAAGTCATTTGAAAAACGCTTATGGCGCGAGATTGAATGTTCTCACGAGGAAGACTGCCATCTCGGCGCGCCGACCAGCTGGCTTGGACACAAAATAGCTGTCGTTGCCGCACCCAGCCGATGCCTTCGGCGGCGAGCGCCGTTCGGATCCACGCGGCCGCCCAGTAATCTGTGGGTACGTCGGAAAATACGCCAGTTGCGGGCGGCGGGGTGGGCGGAGCCGTATTTTGCGCGCAGGAGAAAGATGGCCATTTGGTCGCGGGTGACGTAATCGTTGGGGCAATACAGGTCAGGGCTGACAGCCAGCCGTGATCCCACCGGCGAAGAGTTGCTCAACCTACGCAGCAGCCTCAAAATCAGCGGAGATGTCGAGAAGACCGTGCTCTGTTGCGGCAGGCGGATTGTAAGCCGCGCCATTCATGCCGGGTTCGAGGAAGACCGCCATTTCTGCGCGGGTGATCAGCATCGGGGCAGAAGGTCAGTGGATTTGTTCCGCGCCTGCTGGGTAATGCCTGCGGCGTACAGGTTTCGATCCAGCTTCGAGCCCAACGATCGGGAAGGCAAATACCGCGAAAAGGCTTGAAGAATATTCGTCTGCGCCGATATCGCGCCTGCGCCTTGCGGACGAAGGTCGCCGGTGAAAACGTTGACGGCGCGCTGGCGCAATTCGCTGTGTCAATGGCGGCGAACCGGAGAGCGTACCTCTATTCTGAAACAGGAAGTGCCTGAAAGTCATGGATCGATGAACATGGAGTGGGTATCGTTGCTCGTGGTGGATTATTAAGCGGCAAAGCCCGATGAAAGGTGCTTTTCCATTGCCATTCACTGCCGTCAATTCCAGCGGGGCGAAGTAGTTGCTGTAATCCACCACATTATTTTGATTTTGGAGGTGGATTGGTGATGAGCCAGCTTTGTGAATTGGCGAAGAAGATATTGTTCTGGATGATGTTGTCGCGGGTGTCGAATTGAATCCATAGTTCGCCGTTGCCATCCTGGTTGAGTTGTTCCCGAAGAAGGTGTTGTTGACAATGGTTGAGTTTTCAGTGTTGCTGCGCTGGGTGTCGTATCCGCCCATGGCAAGACCGGCTATATGATTGTAGTAGATCAGGTTGTTGCGCACGGTGATCTCACCTGTGGCGCGGCCCCTGATGTTCACTGGCGATCTCAATGCCGATGTTGGACATGAAAACCTGATTGCGTTCGATAAACGATACGCGTACCGCCGTCTGCATAAATGGCGGCCGCACTTTGCTTCACCATAAGCGGGATTGGTGATCGTATCAATGGCATACTCCTGTTATCGCTGACTCACACCATCCCGTGCCTGATCGCAGGGCTGGGTGAGACGCCTTCAAAACCGATGGGGAAAGTCCATGCCGATGTTGTCGCTGTAGCTCACTGTGTTATTTGTAACGGTGAAAATTTCAACATTCCTGTTGAGGACCATCGCTTCGCTAAGCTGCCGAGTTTCAAGTCATGCAGTTTGTTGCCCTTGGATCAACAGGTTTCAGCGGATGGATGCCAAGGCGGCGCTTCCATATACCGCGAGGCCATGGGCATTCGCCGCTGTTCGCGCCTGCGTATGTTTCTGATGTGATGGATGTTGTTGTTGAGGATCTGGATATGATGAGATGCGCCGGGCGACGAAGATGCCCATCGGCGTGGCACCTGCCTGATTTGTAGAGAAGTTGCGGATCTCAACCGTTCAGGATAATGGGTAGCTTTGATCCTGGATCAAAAGCCAAC